>NZ_LKEV01000002.1 GCF_001412085.1 Corynebacterium lowii | reverse complement strand
GCGTAGCCGAAGCCTTCTGAGTCCACGCCTGTGGTGCCGGTGAAGCCGGAGCCGGGTAAGCCTGCTCCGAAGATCACCACGGATGCGGCCATTGAGGATAATGGTGCTCTGGTGGCTGGTGCCACGGTGGTGGATACGGTGAGCTTTACCGGCCTGGAGGCTGGTAAGAAGTACACCTTGGATGCTGAGCTGATGTGCAAGGCGTCTGGTGCCGCTACGGGTGCTACTGCGAAGGTGGTCTTTGTGCCGCAGGTTGCTGATGGGCAGATTAATGTGCCCATTGCGGTGACTGATGGTGACTGTTCTGAGCAGGTGGCCTTTGAGACGCTGCGGGATTCTTCCGGGGCTGTGGTGGCTGTGCATCATGACATTAATGATGCTGCTCAGACGGTGACGGCTCGTGATGTTGTGGAGAAGCCTGCTCCTTCGCAGAAGACTGTGGAGAAGAAGCAGGATAAGAACGTCACGGTGGTTACTGAGGATGCGCCTGAGGTGGGTAAGGCGGTGGCGCCGAAGACGCCGCGTCGTTCCATTAAGGCGATTCCGTCTGGTTCGTTGGTGTTGGAGGAGGGTATGCCCTCTCACATCTAGCCCAACGCGCTAGGTAGTTGATAAGAAAGAGAGGGGCGGTATATACCGCCCCTCTCTTTCTTGCTCCGCTATTTAGAGCGGATAGTTGCGCAGTTCTCGGCGCAGAATCTTACCCGTGGGGGATTTCGGGATGCTTTCCATCACGTCTACTCGGCGGATCTTCTTATAAGGCGTCACGCGTTGAGCCACCCAGTCCATCACTTCTTCGGGCTCAATCTTTGCGCCTTGCGCGGGTACAACGAAGGCTCGGGGAATCTCTAGCCCATCCTGATATGCCCCCACCACGGCGGCGTCGGCAATGTCGGGGCGGGTGAGCAGCAGCGCTTCGAGTTCGGAAGGGGCCACCTGGTAACCCTTGTATTTGATTACTTCTTTGGCGCGATCCACCACGTACAGTTCCCCGTGCTCACCTACGCGGAGGATGTCTCCGGTACGCATCCACCCGCCAGGGATAAGGGTGGCGGCCGTGTCCTCTGGGTTGTTGAGGTACCCCTGCATCACTTGGGGGCCGCGGATAAGTAGTTCTCCCTCGGTGTTCTGTTGTTCCAGGCTTTCCGGGTCCACAAGTTTCCATTCCGTGAGGGGAAGGGGCCGCCCAATGGAACCGCGGTCTTGAATGTCTGGATCTCCAAGAGAGACGATGGGGCTTGCTTCCGTCATTCCGTAGCCTTGGATCACGCGAGCACCCAGGCGCTTTTCTACGGCCAGGGCCAGCTGGGCGTCGAGAGCCGCGGCTGAGGAGATGATGGTGCGCAGCGAGCGTATTTGAACGCTGTCTACGGCGGGATGCTTGGCGAGGGCCACGGCAATCGGGGGCGCGACGAAGGTCATGGTGATGCCGTGCTTTTCGTGGCTTTCCAGGAAGAGGGGGAGGTCGAAGCGGGCCATGGTGAAGATGTGGGCGCGCTGAATCAGGGGCAGAGTGAGCAGAATGCTGAGCCCATAGATATGGCTGAAGGGCAGCGGTGCCATGACGTGCGAGTCTCTGTTGAGCCCCAATTTTTCAATGGCGCCGAGGGCTTGGGCGATGTTGGCCACCAGATTGCGGTGGCTGAGTTTGACGCCCTTGGCTTTTCCGGTGGTGCCGGAGGAAAAGGGAATGCAGGCGAGGGAGGTTTCCGGGTCGAGCGTCACAGTCGGCGCGGGGAGGCCGGTGTGGTAGATGTTGGGGAGCTCGGCGGCGGAGACGAAGAGAGCCTGTGAGGATGCGTCCTCGTGTTCCAATGCGCTGAGGAAGAGAACGGCTCCGGAGTCGCGGACGATTTTTCCGGTGTCCTCCTGATTGAGCAGCATGCCCATAGGGGTGACGGTGGCTCCGGCCTTGAGCGCGCCGTAAAAGGCGGCGGCGAAGTTGATGGAGCTGGGCAGTTGCAGGGCCACGACGTCGCCGGGGCCGATCCCGCGCGCGGCGAGGTAGCCCGTGAAGGCGTCGATCATGGCACTGAGTTCGCCGTACGTGGCGCTTTTCCCGGAATCTACTTCCGTGATGGCGGGACGTGTGGCATCGGCGGGGGAGAGGTCGGCAAAGACGCGCTCGTAGAGCGAACACGATGGGATGCTCAGCATGGGTGCTCCTTAGATTTAGGGAAGAAAATACAACAATCCCACAGTGTCCTATATCTCTAATAAAGTCAAGGAGTTATCTAGAACACTGAGGGATTGGTGCTGAGGTGCCGGAGCTTACTGGTTGAACTGTTCTAACAGGGCCAGGGCGGATTCCTTGCCCAGTTGGTGAGCGGCGAGGGGGCTATCGCCGGTCAGTAGGTTGCGGTCCCGCGTGGTGGCTCCGCTCATATCCGAGTTGAGGATTTCCATGCCGGCCTCAGTCAGGCGCTCACCGAGTTTCCACGGCATAGCGCCGGGGAGGTAGCCGATCTCCATGTTTGTGCCGAAGTCGAGAGAATCGGGGAAAGCCACCAGCTTGTAGCTGGAGAAGGGATTGCTTTCCCGGCCTACACCGGCGGCAAGTAGGCCCGCGGGGCCGTGGCAGAGAGTGATGATGAGCCTGTCATTGCGCACGAAGAACTCTAGGGCGTCGCGCAGATCGGGGCTGAAGGGAAGGCCGTTCATCGCCCCGTGGCCGCCGGGAATGAAGATCGCCGCGTAATCGTCCAGTCCGGAGGCGAGGAGGGCGGAGAGTTGATGGGGCGTCTTGAAGCCTTGTTGGGTGGCCTCCCAGGTAGCGGTGACGGCCTCGTCCTTGTGAGGATAGGCCCACCACTCAAACTTGCCGGGTCCGCCGCTGAGGGTGGCAATATCCACACCGTAGCCGGCCTGCATCATGTGGTGGAGCGGGAGAAGGGTCTCCACGGGGTGATTGCCCGTGGAGAAGAAGGTGCCGTTTTGCATGAGCATGTAGCGCTCGTCGGCGGCGATCACGAGTACCTTCCAGCGGCCGCCGGTGTACTTTTCCTCCGTGGCCAGGCCGTCGAAGTTGGTGGTATCGGCGGTGTATTGGCTCAGGGAATAGGGGGAGGGGAAGAAGGCGCGATCCTCGGCGGGATCGGGGGTGGGAGTCCGGTCAGACATGATGGCCTTTCTGCGTTGTCGGGAAGCTGCCGCTACCAGGGTAGGTCTGCGTGGGCGATCGCGTGGGGCGAGAGCTTGCTTTGCTGCGGAGAGGTGCCGAGAGACGCCAAGAAACGCTGAGAGGTGCTGAGGGGTCTGAGCACGGCGCGGTTCCGATGCAGCACAAATAGGCCGCACTGAGGGGCACTCCGAGACGCGACGGCGCACAACGGGGCGCGCTGGGCAACCGTGTAGTAGCTCACGGCGTCGAGAAGCGCTCTGTATAGCCGGCAAAAGAGGGCCTATCGCTGTTCCTGCGATAGGCCCTCTTTGTGGGAGGGGGCTTAGCGGTAAGCGCTCACGCCCGTGATGGTCTTGCCCACGATGAGGGACTGAATGGTGTCCGTGCCCTCGTAGGTGTGTAGGGCCTCGATGTCGCACATGTGGCGGATGATGTCATTTTCCAGCAGGATTCCCACGCCGCCGAGCATGTCGCGAGCGGTGGCGGCCACGGAGCGGGCCTTGCGGGTGTTGTGCACCTTAGCCAGGGCGGCCTGCTTCTCGTTGAGCGTGCCAGCCTCTTCCATCTCCAACAGGCGCTTGCAGTAGAGGGCCATAGAAACGATGTCCTGGAGCATGTCGCTGAGGCGCTGCTGCACGATCTGGAAGCTCACCAGCGGCTTGCCAAACTGCACGCGCTCCTGGGCGTAGCTCAGGGCCTTCTCGTAGCAGTCGATGGCCAGGCCCAGGGCGGCCCAGGCCACGCCGATGCGGGTGCCGGCCAGGATCTCGGCGGTATCGCGGAAGGACTTGGCGCCCGGCAGGCGGTTCTCCTTGGGAATACGCACATTTTCCAGGTGAATCTCGGCCTGGTGGATGGCGCGCAGGGAAGCCTTGCCCTTGATCGTCTCGGCATTGTAGCCGGGGGTGTCCTGCGGGACGATGAAGCCACCCACCTGGCCGTCCTCCATGCGAGCCCACACGATAGTGATGTGACCCACGGAGCCCTGGCCGATCCACTTCTTGGCGCCGTTGATGACGTATTCATCACCATCGAGTACGGCGGTGGTTTCCAGGGCGATGGAATCGGAACCGTGCGTCGGCTCGGTCAGCGCGAAGGCGCCGAGTACCTCACAGCGGGCCATAGGCGCGAGGTATTTTTCCTTTTGCTCCTCGGAGCCGCACAGGGCGATGGACTTCATGGCCAGGCCGGACTGCACCACGATGGCGGTGCCGATGGAACCGTCCAGGCGCGCCAGCTCCATCGTGATGAGGCGGTTGGCGCGGATGCTCATGGGCTCGAAGCCGGGGATGTCGATGCCATCGCGCACGATGCCGAGGTCTGCGGCGCGCTTGACCACGGGAATGCGGTACTCGGCTTTCTCCCAGGCGTCGTTGATCTGATCGCGTACCTCATCGGCAAAGGCGCGGGTGGTGTTCCAGTACTCAAGATCCTTGCCATCGACATCGGCAAAGATGCCGTAGAAGTCAGCGGTGCTGTTGCTTAGCGGAGTGGACATGAGGGTGACCTACCTTTCAGCTAGGGCTATCCGGGAACGAATTGCTGTTCGTATTAACAGTGTGATGTGTAGCGCACTCAACGTCAAGTGGTGGGGGGAGAACATGTGGGTAGAGTGATCCGCATGGCAAATGAGCAACGCAAGGCGCAGATTGCCGCCGCAGCCCTTCATCTCTTTGGGCACCGCGGATATAACGCCACGGGCATGGAGGACATCGCTGGTCAGGTGGGTATGGCCACCTCAAGCCTGTATAACCACGTGGGCTCTAAGCGGGAATTACTCACGGATCTGATTCTTTCCACCCTGCGCGGTTTGCTGGAATATCACCGCGAGGGGCTGCGCGGAATACAAGATCCTAGTGAGAAATTGCACACCGCAATGAGCCTGCACGTGCGCTATCACGCGCTGCATGCCCAGGCCACCAGGGTGGTGAGCAATGAGATTGCGCATCTCGACGCCCCCTCCCGCGCCCAGGCCACGCAACTACGCCGGGAATACGTGCGCTATTGGCAAGAGATTCTGCGCGTCGGGGTGGAATCCGGGGACTTCCGCGTGGCAGACGTCAAGGTCAGTGCCTATTCCCTCATCGACATGGGCCTGGGCGTGTGCCTCTGGTTCGATCCCCGCGCCACCTACAGCGCGGAGGAATTGGGAGAGATTTACGCGGATATGGCCCTGCGCAGCGTGGCCTCGTGATTGAGGTGGATCGCAGCGCGGGAAGCCTGCCGCGTCAGATTACCCGGCAATTACGGGAGCTTATCGACGCCGCCCGCCTCGCCCCCGGCGATCCCGTGCCCTCAAGCAGGGCTTTGGCCGCCAGCCTGGGAGTATCGCGGGGAACCGTGGTGGCCGCCTATGAACAACTCGTGGGGGAGGGTTACCTCGCCAGTACCCACGGCGGAACCAGGGTTAATCCCGAGCTTCCCCAGACGAGGGTGCGGCCCCGCCCGGCCAGGGCTCACACCGCCGCTCCCGTGCGTCAGCGTGCGGACCTGCGCCCCGGTATCCCCAACGTGGAGGAACTGACGGGCACCGCGTGGCGGGAGGCTTGGCGTCGGGCGGCCGCGAGGCCCAGCCGTGGATACCCGGCGCAGGGGGATCGCCGGCTGCGCGAACTCGTGGCGGAGCACCTGCGCATCACGCGATCGGTTGCCTCCGATCCCGCGGATATACTCATCACCTCCGGCGCCCGCGATGGGCTGCGCACACTTCTCTCCGCGATGGGGCCGCGCAGCATAGTGGCCGTGGAGGACCCCGGTTATCCCTCCCTGCGGGCGGTGCTGCGCGAACACGGGCATGAGGTGGTTCCTGTTCCCGTGGATGAAGAGGGAATGGACATCGCGGCTTTGGAGCGGGCGCGGCCGCAGGTGGCGCTGGTAACCCCCTCCCACCAGTACCCTCTGGGCGCGACGATGAGCGCGCCGCGGCGTCGCCAATTGCTGGACTTTGCCGCCGCGCACGCGGTGATCGTGGTGGAGGACGATTACGATTCCGAACTGCGCTACGTGGGGCAGCCGCACCCGGCGCTGGCTGCCGTGGATGATGCGGGGTGCGTGGCCACGCTCGGCTCCTTTTCCAAGACGGTTACCCCCGGCCTGGGGCTGGGATTCGTGCTCATGCCCCCGAGGCTGAAGGCCACCATGTGTGCCCAGGCCACCCCGGCCTCTGGGGTGGTGCAGGATGCGATGAGGTACTTCATGGAAAACGATGGGTTCCGGCACCACCTGGCTCGCATGCGACGGGAATACAAACGCCGGCGCGCCCTTTTCACCGAGATCTTTGCCGAGGAACAAGCCGTGCCGATGGATGGCGGGCTGCACGCCGTGATCTACCTCGATGCCGAGCGCGACGTCGTGAAGCAGTGCGCGCGACGGGGCATCGCGGTGCAGGCGCTCTCTGAGTATTGGAGCACGCCTCAGCGGCGCGGAATCGTGGTGGGAATCGGGGCCTACGGATACGCCCGTACCAGGGAATTATTGGAGGAAGTACGCGCGGTGATCCGCGAAGTGGAGCCGATTGACGCACGCGCTAAAGTGGAGGGAAGGTGAACCCCGGCCCCGATCAGGAATGAGATCAAACTAGCTCATGGCGCGTATGCAAGAAAGTGCGGATCTGCTCAAGTGCTCCTTCTGTGGCAAGACGCAAAAGCAGGTGAAAAAGCTCATTGCCGGTGGCGGAGTGTACATCTGCGATGAGTGCATTGAGCTGTGCAATGAGATCATTGAAGAGGAAATGGGGGCGGCGCAGGCCTCCCAGCAGGACCAGCAGGGCAGGCTGCCCAAGCCCTCGGAGATCCGCGCCTTCTTGGACGAATACGTCATAGGCCAGGACGAGGCCAAGCGCGTGCTCGCGGTGGCGGTGTACAACCACTACAAGCGCATCCGCGAGGCGGAATCCGCCTCTTCCTTCCGCAAGCGCGAGGATGAGGTGGAGATTGCCAAGTCCAATATCCTCATGCTGGGACCCACCGGCTCCGGCAAGACCTACCTGGCCCAAACGCTCGCCCGGCTTCTCGACGTCCCCTTTGCTATCGCCGACGCCACCAGCCTCACCGAGGCCGGTTACGTGGGCGAGGATGTAGAAAACATCCTGCTCAAACTCCTCCACGCCGCGGACTTTGACGTGCAGCGCGCCCAGCACGGCATCATCTACGTGGACGAGGTGGATAAAATCTCGCGGAAATCGGAGAACCCCTCTATTACCCGCGACGTTTCCGGCGAGGGCGTGCAGCAGGCCCTACTCAAGATCTTGGAGGGCACCACCGCCTCCATTCCCCCGCAGGGTGGGCGCAAGCACCCCAACCAAGACCTCATTCAGCTGGATACCTCCAATATCCTCTTCATCGTGGCGGGGGCCTTTGCCGGGCTGGATCGGGTGATTCAGGAGCGCGTGGGCAAGCGCAGCCTGGGCTTTGGCTCCGTGGTGGAGAGCCTGGACGCGCACAAGTCGCAAGATATTTTCGCCCAGGTGCAGCCGGAGGATCTGGTGCGCTTTGGGCTCATTCCCGAGTTCATCGGCCGCCTGCCCGTGGTGGCCACCGTGGGCAACCTGGATCGCGCTTCCTTAGTGCAGGTGCTCACCGAGCCCAAGAATGCGCTCGTGCGCCAGTACCAGCGGCTCTTTGATATTGACGGGGTGGACCTGCGCTTCGAGACGGAGGCATTAGAGGCCATCGCGGATAAGGCCATCGAGAGGGATACCGGCGCGCGAGGCTTGCGGGCGATCATGGAGGAACTTCTGGTTCCCGTGATGTATGAGATTCCCGACCGGGAGGGGCCGGGCGAGCTCATCGTTACCGGCGCGATGGTGCGCGGGGAAGAGGAGCTGCTGGTGGAGGACTGCGCCGAGGAGCGCTCCGCCTAAAGATCTGGGTTCGAGGCTCTTAAAGGCGGCGGGCCTACTCGTAGATCGCCTGGGCGGATTCCGGCTCTTCGTCTACCGATTGGGTGGTGCTCAGATACGAGTTATGGCCCGAGTGCGGGATATTCGAGGTGAGGAAGGCGAGGACGGCGTCGATAGTCATGCGGCGCACGCCCTCGGTATTGGCCTCATTGGTGAGGTCGATACCGAAGATATTGATGGCCAAATCTCGCTGCTGGGTGCGATAGAAGGAGAGCGCGGAGACGAGGTAAAAAACGTCATAGGCGGAAATGCCGGGGCGGAATACGCCGGCATCCTGGCCGAGCATGAGCAGCTTATCGAGGTGCAAAATGACCTCGGCATTGCTGAAAAGGGGGGCTATGTCCGTGAGATCGAGGACGTGTTGAAGCGACTCCATGTGTAGGAGTTGAGCGGCAATCGGATTGCGCAGGATCTGGACGTAGAGGGCATCGACAACCGTGCGAATACCATCCACGGGAATGGCGGAATCAACCACGAGGCGCGATGAAGGGGGTTGAAGTAACTCGATGGCGCGGCAAAGGACGGCATGGTACAGGCCCTTTTTATTGCCAAAGTGATAGTGGATCATGCGCTTGGACACGCCTGCTTCCTTGGCGATCCCTTCGAGCTTGGCATCGGAGAAGGGCTTGCGGGAGAAGCGCCCCATTGCGATGTCGATGACCTGCTGCATGGATTGGTCATCCGGCGATGGGTGCTCAAGCGCCACGTCGAGATCCTCGCGCACCATCCAATTCCCTCCTTGTGCGTCTGCGCCTTATGTTTGCGCTGTGAAAAGCCAATACTAGATTACGGTTACCTTCCTCAAAGGGGGTAGTATTGGGGGAGAACGCAAAGAAAACACCAGGTAAAATGGGGTGTTTTTGACACTTTTGGGGGTGTTATCTGAACTCTGAAGAGGAGTATGGTGGTGCCTGTAGCCCCTTTGCTTCTTTGTGCCGAAAGGATTGTTCATCATGGCACGTGCCGCTAAGAAAATCACGGTGACCGGAGCCGCCGGAAACATCGCCTATTCCCTGCTGTGGCGTATCGCCAGCGGAGAGGTATATGGTCCCGATACGCCCGTGATTCTGAACCTCTTGGAGATCCCGCAGGCCCTTCCCGCCACCGAGGGAGTGGCGATGGAATTGATGGATTCCGCCTTCCTGCTTCTGCGTGGCATCGAGGTCACCGGGGACCCCGCCGTGGCTTTCGACGGCACCTCGGCGGCCTTCCTGGTGGGTGCCAAGCCGCGTACCCAGGGGCAGGAGCGCGGCGATCTGTTGGCAGCCAATGGAAAGATCTTTGGCCCCCAGGGCGCGGCGATCAACGAGCACGCCGCCGAGGACGTGCGCGTGGTAGTGGTGGGCAACCCCGCCAATACCAATGCTCTCATCGCGCAGCAGGCCGCCCCGGATGTGCCCGCCGAGCGATTCACCGCGCTCATGCGCCTGGATCATAACCGCGCCCTGGCGCAGCTCTCCCGGCGCCTTGAGGTGCCCAGTGCGGAGATAGAGAAGATGGTGGTGTGGGGCAATCACTCGGCCACTCAGTTCCCCGACCTCACCTATGCCACCGCTGTGGGCCAGCCGGTGGCCCCGCAGGTGGAACGGGAGTGGTACCTAGAGGAGTTCACGCCCAGGGTGGCCAAGCGGGGTGCGGAGATTATCGAGGTGCGAGGGAAATCCTCGGCGGCTTCTGCGGCCTCGGCGGCCGTGGACCACATGCGCGATTGGATTCACGGTACTGAGTCGTGGGCCACGGCCGCGGTGGTGTCCGACGGCTCCTACGATGTGCCCGAGGGGCTGGTCTTTGGCTTCCCCACGGTGGCGCGCGAGGGGCGCTGGGAGATCGTTGAGGGCCTGGAACTCAGCGATTTTCAGCGTGAGCGCATTGCCGCCAACGTGGCGGAATTGCAGGCTGAGCGCGAGGCGGTGGCGCACCTGCTGGCGGGCTAGGCCGGCGGGCAAAACCAGGGCGCTAAGATAGGGCGGGTGATGGAGAACCGCGCCGAAAAACTGCCCAAGAGCTGGGACCCCCACGCCGTTGAGGCGGAGCTGTATCAGCGCTGGATTGATCGGGGTTATTTTGAAGCCGACCCCGCCAGCGCCAAGCCCGCTTTTTCCGTAGTGCTGCCGCCGCCCAACGTAACCGGCCAGCTGCACATGGGGCACGCCCTTGACCACACGCTTATCGACGCCATCGTGCGCCGCAAGCGCATGCAGGGTTACGAGGTGCTGTGGCTGCCGGGCATGGACCACGCCGGTATCGCCACCCAGACCAAGGTGGAGGCGCAACTCCAAGAGCAGGGGATCTCCCGCTATGACCTCGGCCGCGAGGAGTTCGTGGAGAAGGTCTGGGAGTGGAAGCGCCAGTACGGCGGCACGATCCTCAACCAGATGCGCGCCATTGGCGATTCGGTGGATTGGTCGCGCGAGCGCTTTACCTTGGACGAGGGCCTTTCGCGCGCCGTCCAGACCATCTTCAAGGAACTCTATGATCGCGGGCTGATTTACCGGGCTAACCGCCTGGTGAACTGGTCGCCCGCGCTGTGCACCGCCGTCTCCGATATTGAGGTGGTGTACAAGGACGTCGAGGGCGAGTTGGTGAGTTTCCGCTACGGCGATGGCGAGGACTCCCTGGTGGTGGCCACCACCCGCGTGGAAACCATGCTGGGCGACGTGGCCATTGCGGTGCACCCCGAGGACGAGCGCTATACCCACCTGGTAGGCAAGGTGCTCCCGCACCCCTTCCGCGATGATCTCAGCCTCACCGTGATTGCCGATGATTACGTGGACCCGGAGTTCGGCACCGGAGCGGTGAAGATTACCCCGGCGCATGACCCCAACGATTACGCGATGGGCAAGCGCCATAACCTCGATATGCCCACCATCATGGACGAGGGCGGCCGCATTGCCGATACCGGCACGCGCTTTGACGGACTGACCAGGGAAGAAGCCCGCGAGGCGATCCGCGAGGCCCTGCGCGAGCAGGGGCGCATCGTCAAGGAGGTGCGCCCCTATGTGCACTCGGTGGGTCACTCGGAGCGCTCCGGGGAGGCCATCGAGCCGCGCCTTTCCCTGCAATGGTGGGTGAAGGTGGAGGAACTGGCCCGCATGGCCGGTGATGCCATTCGTGAGGGCGATACCACCTTGCACCCCAAGGTCTTGGAACCGCGCTACTTTGACTGGGTGGACGATATGCACGATTGGTGCATTTCCCGCCAGCTGTGGTGGGGCCACCGCATCCCCATCTGGTACGGCCCTGAGGGCGAGGTCGTGTGCGTGGGACCGGACGAGGAGGCCCCGGAGGGCTATACCCAGGACCCGGACGTTCTGGATACCTGGTTTAGCTCCGGTCTGTGGCCCTTCTCCACCCTGGGGTGGCCGGAATCCACCCTGGGGTGGCCGGAATCCACCCCGGACTTGAAGAAGTTTTATCCCACTTCCGTGTTGGTCACCGCCTATGACATTTTGTTCTTCTGGGTGGCCCGCATGATGATGTTCGGTACCTTTGCCGCCACCATCACCCCGGAGCTGGAAAATACCGTTCCCTTCAAGGACCTCTTCCTGCACGGCCTGGTGCGCGATGAAAAGGGCCGCAAGATGTCTAAGTCCCTGGGCAATGGCATCGACCCGATGGAATGGGTGGAGCGCTTTGGTGCGGACGCGCTGCGCTTTACCCTGGCTCGCGGCGCCAACCCCGGCGTGGACCTGCCGGTGGGCGAGGATCACGCCCAGAGTTCCCGCAACTTTGCCACCAAGCTCTTCAACGCCACCCGCTTTGCCCTGATGAAGGGCGCCGAGGTGGGGCCGGTGAAGCGCGAAGAACTCACCGACGCCGATAAGTGGATTCTCGACCGCCTGGAAGAGGTGCGCTCCCGCGTTGATGAGTACTTGGAGGACTACCAGTTCGCCAAGGCCAACGAGGAGCTGTACCACTTCACCTGGGACGAGTTCTGCGATTGGTACCTGGAAATCGCCAAGACCCAAGACCCCGAGCCCACCCGCTTCGTGCTCGGCCGGGTGCTCGACGTGGTGCTGCGCCTGCTGCACCCCGCCATGCCCTTCGTCACCGAGGTGCTGTGGACGGCGCTCACCGATGAAGAGTCCATCGTGATCGCTCCCTGGCCCACGGCGGAGGACACCAATAACGGCGAGCCCACCGATGAGGTTGCTGCCCGCCGCATTGAGGACGCCGCCAAGCTCATCACCGAGCTGCGCCGCTTCCGCTCCGACCAGGGCGTCAAGCCCTCCCAACAGGTGCCGGCCCGCATTGATTGCGGCGCGATTGACCTGGAAGGCCAGGAGGAACTGGTGCGCTCGATGGCGCGCGTGACCCGCCCGGAGGAGGGCTTCGCGGCGTCGGCAAGCATTGAAGTACGTCTTTCCCAGGCCACCGTGGAGGTGGCGCTGGATACCTCGGGCACGGTGGATAAGGAGGCCGAGCGCAAGCGCCTGGAAAAGGAACTCGCGGCGGCCAACAAGGAACTCGAAACCACGGCCAAGAAGTTGGATAACCCGAACTTTGTGGATAAGGCCCCCGCCGAGGTGGTGGCCAAGATCCGCGAGCGCCAGCAGATCGCCCGCGAGGAGGTGGAGCGCGTGACCGCCCGCCTGGAGGGGCTGCGGTGAGCGAGGAGCACGGAGTTCACCTCGACGAAACCGGCCTGACCCTGCCCATTGACATGGCGGGGGACAAGGAGGAGACCCCCGAGGCTCGTCCGGTGACCCCGGAGGATCTCAAAGCCCTGGCCGAGGTGGAAGCGGAGCTGGACCAGCGCTGGCCGGAAACCAAGATCGACCCCAGCACCGAACGCATGGAGGCCCTGATGGACCTGCTGGGTTCCCCCCAGCGGGCCTATCCCGCCATTCACGTGGCGGGCACCAACGGCAAGACCTCCACGGTGCGCATGATCGAATCCCTGCTGCGCGCCTTCCACCGCCGCACCGGGCGCACCACCTCCCCGCACCTGCAACTGGTCACCGAGCGCATTGCTATCGACGGCGCGCCCATCCACCCCAGCGATTACGTGCGCACCTGGCGCGAGATTGAGCCCTATGTGCGCATGGTGGACGAGCGCTTCGGCGTGCCCATGAGCAAGTTCGAGGTGCTTACCGCGATGGCCTTTGTGGCCTTTGCCGACGCCCCCGTGGACGTCGCCGTGGTGGAAGTGGGCCTGGGCGGGCGTTGGGACGCCACTAATGTGCTCGGCGCCCAGGTGGCCGTGGTGACTCCCGTGGGCATGGACCACACCGATTACCTGGGTGAGACTTTGGCGGAGATCGCTGGGGAGAAGGCTGGGATTATCACCTCCCGCTGGGACGCCGACGATCTGCTCACCCCGCCGGATAACGTGGCGATCGTGGCCGAACAGGAACCCGAGGCCGCCGAGGTCATTCTGCGCCGCGCCGTGGAGGTGGACGCCGCCGTGGCGCGCGCCGGGGTGGAGTTCGGCGTGATGGAAACCACGGTGGCCGTGGGCGGGCAGCGCCTGAGTATCCGCGGCCTGGGAGGGGAATACACCGATATTTTCCTTCCCCTTTCCGGGGAACACCAGGCCCATAACGCCGCGGTGGCCCTGGCCGCCGTGGAGGCTTTCTTTGGGGCAGGTGCCGGGCGCCAACTAGACGAAAACACCGTGCGCGAGGGCTTTGCCCAGGTGACCTCACCAGGGCGCCTGGAGCGGGTACGCACCGCGCCCACCACCTTCATCGACTCCGCGCACAACCCCCACGGTATGCGTGCTCTGGGGCGCGCCCTGGACCGGGACTTCACCTTTGAGCGGCTTGTTGCCGTGGTGGCGATCCTGGGCGATAAGGACGTTCCCGGTGTGCTGCGGGAATTGGAGCCCTATGTATCCGAGGTGGTGTGTACCCGAAACTCCTCCCCGCGTAGCCTGGAAGCCGAGGAACTAGCGGAGTACGCCAGGGAGATCTTTGGCGAGGAGCGCGTGCACGAGGTAGGCAACCTGCCCGGTGCCGTGGAATTGGCTGTGGAACTGGCGGAGGAGGCCGAGGTGCAATCGGGGGCGGGCATCATCATCGGCGGCTCGGTGGTGACCGCCGGGGAGGCCCGCACGCTTTTTGGAAAGGAACCGGCATGAACACATCATCTTCCCCTTCTTCCCGCGGTACGGGGCGGGGGTCTGGCCGCGGGGCCGAACCCGAATACGGCCCGCTGGGCCCCGGCCACGCCCCGGAAAAAGACCCCATGAAGGGCATCGCCGGAGTGATGGCGGCCACGATGAGCATGGAGGCCATCACCTTTTACCTGGCGCTCACGGTGATCGCCAGGGTGGACGGCGGCGAGCACTGGACCACCTTTAACGCCGTGTACGTCACGGTCATGGCTACCGTGATGCTCGTGGTTTCCTTCATGCAACGCCGCCGCTGGGCTATCCCCGTCAACATTGCCTTGCAGGCGGTGGCGCTGGCGGGAGGGTTTATTATCCACTACTCGCTGGGGATCGTGGCGGCCGTATTCATCGTGGTGTGGTGGTACGTCTTACACCTGCGCTCCAATCTCATCGCCAGAATGAAGCGCGGCCTGCTCACCACGCAGCATATGTAACCCCTTGCCCCTAAACGGGGGCGAGGGGGACCCCGAAAAGGGGAATACCGGGGGATACCTGGGGCAGAAAAGTCCGGTACAGTGACGGGCATGACCGAACGTACTTTGATTCTGATTAAGCCCGACGGTGTTGCTCGCGGGGTTGTGGGCAACATTCTTTCCCGCATCGAGGCCAAGGGCCTCAAGTTCACCGCCCTGGACCTGCGCGTGGCCGACCGCGAAACCGCAGAGAAGCACTACGCCGAGCACCAGGACAAGCCCTTCTTCGGGGAGCTGGTGGACTTCATCACCTCCGCGCCGCTGATCGCCGGCGTGGTGGAGGGCGAGCGCGCCATCGAGGCATGGCGTCAGCTGGCCGGTGGCACCGACCCCGTTTCTAAGGCCACCCCCGGCACCATTCGCGGCGACTTCGGCCTTTCCGTAGCCGAGAACGTGGTGCACGGCTCCGATTCCCCCGAGTCCGCCGAGCGCGAGATCGGCATTTGGTTCCCCGAGCTCTAAAGCGGTTTTTGATGCGACGCCAAGGCTAGGCGCCAACCGCCATCATGCGGCTGGCCTGGTCATAGGCGTGCAGGCCCTTGGGGGTGAGGGCCAAGAAAACCCTTTCTTCATCATCTCCGGCGTCCACGGCGCTGGTGGTGATGAGCCCTTCTTCCCGCAACTTCTGAATCTCGGGGCGTAGTTTGCGCAAGCTCGTGCCCATCGCGTACGTCACCAGCCGGGTGCGCACTCGGACGCCCTCTACCGCACCCAGGGTGTAGAGCACGCCCAAGACTTCGCTGTGCATGCGGGCGGCGTCGATCTGTTCTTGGCTGAGTTCCACCTCCTCTTGGAGGAGTTCTTTGGCGCGCCTGCGGCCTACGGAGGCCTGGACGCGGTAGCCGTCGCGCATGAGGAAGGTGCTGGCAACGGCCACGATGATGCCGATAATCGCGGCGGAAGTGAGGTTTTGCGGTATGAAGTGCCGCGAAACCAAGACGAGGAACATAAATCCGGTAAATGACCAGCCACCGTGAGCGTAAATATCGCGCTGGTCCCAGTTATCGCTCCGGCTAAAGGGGGCGCGGCGCAGCGAAAATACGGTGAGGGCGATGACGACAGCAAAGAAAATGAATGCCCACAAGAGCTTTTCCCACTGGAGGAAGAACATAGCGGCCCCCATTGTCACCCCGAAGAGGAGTGAGAAGAACCACGGATGGGCGAGGCGGTCAAGTGCCTGGATAGGTGGCATAAAACCCAGGGTATGCAAAGATGGGGGAGGATACATCCGATCGTGTGCAAACTCCGTGTGGCGGCGATGAAAAGAAAACATCAGCGCCCGGGGCACAGATATAACTTCAAGGAGCGCAATAGCAGTGGCACGTAGCCAGAAGAAGAGCGAAAAAGAAGCGAATACCCCCGTGGCCGAGGCGCTGGCTGGGCAGGCGCGGGATTTTGACCGCAGCCAGTTGGGGGCCAAGACCAGGGTGCATGCCCTGGCAAAGATGCTGGGAGGCACCTCCAAGGAACTCATCGTGGCCCTCGATTCTCTGGGCTCGGTGAAGGTGGCTCAGTCTACGCTGAGTCAGGAGGAGGCCACCGCCCTGCTGGATTACCTGGCCGGTGCGGGGAAGGACAAGGACGCGGGGGAGAAGCCGAAGAAGGCAACCAAGGCGCGTAAGAGCACGAAGAAAGCGGTGAAGAAAGCCGCAAAGAAGAACAACGAGGGGGATACCGGGGAGCCACAGAGCGGGGAAAGCGAGCAAAATGCGCAGGCTCCCGAAAAGGCCGAGGAAAAGCAGGATTCTGGCGAATCCGTGGAACGTATCCGGCACCGCGTGGAGAAGAACGTGGCCAATGAGATTCACCAGATTGAGGAGAAGGTAGAAAAGGACCTTTCCGAGCAGGTGGCGCAGGCCCAAGAAAAGGCGGAGGAGGGCGCCGAAAACGCCGCCCCCGAGGTAGCTGAGGCAACCGAGGCTATCGAGGCCGCCGAGGTCACTGAGCAGGAAACCGCCGAGGAAGAAGAAAAGGCGGAAGAAAAGAAAAGCCGAGGCCGCCGCACGCGGAAGATCACCAGGAGCGCTAGGAGCACCCGGAGCGCCAAGCGGGCGAGCGAGGCAAAGAAGCTCGTAGAGGCTGTAGCGCCTGCGGAATCCGTGGAGAAGGAGGCTCCCGAGGAAGAGCCCACCGCGCAAGAAGTAGCCGAGGACAACCGCGAGGAGACCGAGGGGGCGTCGGAAGCCAAGCACCCGCGCCGCCGCACCCGCAGGGCCACCCGCCGCACGCAACCGCGCGCTGAGCAAAATGAGCGAGCCGAGCGCACCGAGCAGATCGAAGAGCCCGAGACAGAAGAGCCTGAGACCGAGGAAGAGGTGCCGGAGGCCAAGAAGCCGCGCCGTCGTGGGCGTCGTGGCACCCGCCGGGGCCGGGGAGCGGCGGAGGAACCCACCGCAGCGCCACAGGTTGAGAGCGCGGACTCCGAAGAACAAGAAGAACCGGAGACCGCAGAGGAGCCGCAGGAGCAGGAGATTCAGGAGCCGGTGGCGCTAAAGGGCTCCACCCGCTTGGAGGCGCAGCGGCGTCGCCGCAGCGAGCGCAGCGATGAAGCACGCCGGAAGCGCCACGTGATCTCCCAGGCGGAGTTCTTGGCGCGCCGGGAATCGGTGGATCGCACGATGGTGGTGCGCGAGCGCAACCGTCACGATCATCACGGCGTGGTCACCCAGGTGGGGGTGTTGGAAGATGAGCTGTTGGTGGAGCACTTTGTGACCTCCGATCAGCAGTCCTCTATGATCGGCAATATCTACCTGGGGCGCGTGCAAAACGTGCTGCCCTCGATGGAGGCCGCGTTCATCGACATCGGCAAGGGCCGCAACGGCGTGCTCTATGCCGGTGAGGTGGATTGGAAGGCCGCCGGCCTGGGCGGGCGCTCCCGCAAGATCGAGCAGGCTCTGCGCGCGGGCGATCAGGTGCTGGTGCAGGTGACCAAGGACCCAGTGGGCCACAAGGGCGCGCGATTGACCACGCAGATTTCCTTGGCCGGGCGCTTCCTGGTGTACGTGCCCGGCGGGCGCAGCGCGGGTATCTCGCGCAAGTTGCCCGGCCCGGAGCGCAAGCGCCTCAAGGACATTCTCAAAGCGGTGGTGCCGGGTGAGGGCGGAGCGATTATCCGCACTGCCGCCGAGGGCGTTTCCGAGGAGGCCATTGCTGCCGACGTCCGCCGCCTGCATGATTTGTGGGAGGACATTCAGGCTCGCGCCCAGGAGGAGAAGGATTCGCGCGGGGCCACCCCGGTAACCCTCTATGAGGAGCCGGACATGCTGGTCAAGGTGGTGCGCGACCTCTTCAACGAGGACTTCGGTTCCCTGGTGGTGGAGGGCAAGCGCGCCTGGAATACGGTGCACGCCTATGTGCAGTCCGTGGCCCCGGACCTGGAAGAGCGCCTGGTGTTCTATGACCGCCAGGAGCACGGCGGCACCGATGTCTTTGAGGCCTATCGTGTGGATGAGCAGTTGCAGAAGGCCCTGGCGCGCATGGTGTGGCTGCCCTCGGGTGGTTCGTTGGTGATTGACCGCACCGAGGCCATGACGGTTATTGACGTCAATACAGGGCGTTTCACCGGCTCCGGGGGCAACCTGGAGGAGACGGTGACCCGCAATAACCTGGAGGCCGCCGAGGAGATTGTGCGCCAACTGCGCCTGCGCGATCTGGGTGGCATGATCGTGATTGACTTCATCGACATGGTGCTGCCGGAGAACCGTGACCTGGTATTGCGCCGCCTCAAGGAGGCCCTGGGGCGCGATCGCACCCGCCACCAGGTTTCCGAGGTCACCTCCCTGGGGCTGGTGCAACTGACCCGCAAGCGCCTGGGTACCGGCCTGCTGGAGACCTTCTCCACCGAGTGTCCCACCTGTGAGGGGCGCGGCATCGTGCTGCACGAGGACCCGGTGGAGCATGGCGCGGGCGAGAAGGCGGAGAAGTACGCGCAGGCGGACCGCAAGCGTAAGGAGAGTAAGGAAGGCGCCAAGGAGCACAAGGGCGAGCGGGAGAAGAAGCCCGCCAAGAGCCCGCAGCGCTCCATTGAGCAGCTGGCCGCCGCCGTGGTGGTGGACGATACGGCTGCCCCGGCCGAGCAGGGCCTCTCCGAGGTGGAGAAGATCGCGGTGGCCGCCGTGGATACCGCCGATGAGCTTGATCCGCACGAGCCCAATGGTGCGCACTACGAGCGCGCCGTGGAGGAGTTCGAGGCCTCTCCGCGCCGCAAGCGCCGCACGCGGGGTAATTCCCGCTCGGATCGTCGCCCGCAGCCGGAGGACTTCGTGGAGGAGCCCGCCGCAGAAACCCCGGAGTCCACGGAAACCTCCGATAGCACCGAAAGCTCCCCGGCTTCTCGACGCCGCCACCGCCGCCGCGTGGTGCGCCGTAACGCGGGTAGTGCCTCTGCCGCGCGGAAGTCGAAGGCGCAGCGGACGGCCCCGGTGCGGGAAACCACCGCGCGGGAGCAAAAGGAAGAGGCGGGCTCCTCGCGGCGACGCGGCCGACGTCGGGTTACGCGGCGCCGTAGTTAGGCGGTTTGTGTTTGGTGGCTGCCACAGGGTAACCTTTGGCAGTCGCTGTTTTGGGGCTTATTCCACCTATCTGTGTGTTGTCAGCGCTCCGAAGCATTTGAGTACCTGTCCATGTCAGGCCCGCGAGGGTCTGAGCCGAGATTCCAGATAAGGGGTAGCCCTCCGATGTACGCGATCGTCAAGACCGGCGGAAAGCAGTACAAGGTTGCCGAAGGTGACCTCGTCAAGGTCGAGAAGATCGAGGGTGAGCCGGGTTCGTCCGTGGCTCTCACCCCGATTCTGCTCGTCGATGGCGCCGATATTAAGTCCAACGCTTCCGAGCTTGAGGGTGTGCAGGTCTCCGCTGAGATCGTGGAGCACACCAAGGGCCCGAAGATCAAGATTCTGAAGTACAAGAACAAGACCGGCTACAAGGTTCGTCAGGGCCACCGCCAGCAGCTGACCGTTCTCAAGGTCACCGGCGTTAAGTAACCAGCTTTTAGCGAGGGAGGCAAACCCACATGGCACACAAGAAGGGTGCATCTAGCTCTAGTAACGGTCGCGATTCAAATGCCAAGCGCCTCGGCGTGAAGCGTTTTGGCGGCCAGAAGGTCAACGCCGGTGAGATCCTGGTGCGTCAGCGCGGCACCAAGTTCCACCCCGGTGAGAACGTCGGCCGTGGCGGCGATGACACGCTCTTCGCCCTCAAGGAAGGCGCAGTGCAGTTCTCCATCAAGCGCAACCGCCGCATGGTGAACATCGTGGAGGCCGAGCCGGCCGCCGCGTCTGCCTAAGTTTTTATCCGCGTGGCCCCGCTGCTCCTCATCGAGTGGCGGGGCCACGTTGGTATTTGTGGGCACATAAATGGGGGAATACGGGGTGGTAGCATCGGTATGCTCAGATTTCTACATATATAAGGAGTGCTGTCATGGCTCGCTTCATTGACCGCGTGGTCCTGCATTGTTCCGCCGGCGATGGCGGCCACGGCGCCGCTTCGGTGCACCGGGAAAAGTTCAAGCCCTTGGGTGGCCCCGATGGTGGCAATGGCGGCCACGGCGGGGACATCGTATTAGAGGTATCCCCCCAGGTGCATACCCTCCTTGATTTTCACTTCCACCCGCACTTGAAGGCCAAGCGCGGCGCCAATGGCGCCGGTGACCACCGCAATGGCGCCCGCGGGGAGGACCTGGTGCTAGAGGTCCCGGTGGGCACGGTGGTGCTTGACGACGCCGGGGAGGCCCTGGCCGATCTCACGGTTCCGGGGGAGCGCTTTATCGCCGCTACTGGCGGCTATGGCGGCCTGGGCAATGCGGCCCTGGCCAGCCACAACCGTAAGGCCCCCGGCTTTGCCCTGAAGGGAGAACCGGGGGAGGAGCGCGACCTCATTTTGGAATTGAAGTCCGTGGCCGATGTGGGCCTGGTGGGCTTCCCCTCGGCGGGGAAGTCCTCGCTCATCTCGGTGCTTTCGGCGGCGCGCCCCAAGATCGGTGATTATCCCTTTACCACCTTGCAGCCCAATCTGGGGGTGGTGAACGTGAGCAACCAGACCTTTACGGTGGCGGATGTACCGGGTTTGATTCCCGGAGCCAGCGAGGGTAAGGGGCTGGGCCTGGACTTTCTGCGCCACATCGAGCGCACGGCGGTGCTGGTACACGTGGTGGATACCGCCACCTTGGAATCGGGGCGCGATCCCATCTCCGATATTGAGGCCCTAGAAGATGAGCTGGCGGCCTACCAATCGGCCCTGGACCAAGATACCGGCCTGGGTGACCTGCGCGAGCGCCCCAGGATCATCGTGCTCAACAAGGCCGATGTGCCGGAGGCCGAGGAGCTAGCGGAGTTCGTGAAGCCGGAGCTGGAAGAGCGCTTTGGCTGGCCCATCTTCATCATCTCCGCCGTGGCGCGCCGTGGCCTGGACCCGTTGAAGTACGCCCTGTTGGAGATCGTGGAGGCTGATCGCAAGCGCCGTCCGAAGGTAAAGAAGGAGAACACGGTGATCCGCCCGCGCGCGGTGGATGCGCGCGCGAACTCCCGTGGCCGCGGTGGTAAGCAGGACTTTGAGGTGCTGCCCGATCCCGAGGAGCCGGGAGCCTACATCGTGCGCGGCAACAAGCCCGAGCGCTGGATTGTGCAGACGGACTTTGAAAACGATGAGGCCGTGGGTTACCTGGCTGACCGTCTGGCTCGCGCCGGGGTGGAAGAGGCGCTGTTTAAGGCCGGTGCCCAGGAGGGGGCCACCGTGACCATCGGTGAGGTCACCTTTGAATGGGAGCCGCTGACCACCGCGGGCGATGATCTCACCATGACCGCGCGCGGTACCGATCCGCGCCTGGCACGGAACACGAGGGCGTCGGCAGCCGAGCGCAAGCGCGCCTCCCAGGCCCGCCGTGGGCTCATTGATGAGTACCAATATGACGATGAGGGGCCCTCGGACAGGGATCGCTGGCAAGGCTAGGTGTGTACCATGTAGTGAACATGAGAGAATATCTTGCCAACGCAAAGAGAATCGTAGTCAAGATCGGCTCTTCTTCCCTCACCAACGAGGCCCACACGGTGGATACCTCCCGCTTGGATGAGATCGTGGATGCCCTCACCGCTCGCATGAAGCGGGATACGGATGTGATTGTGGTTTCCTCCGGCGCGGTGGCCGCCGGAATGGGGCCGTTGGGCCTCAAGCAGCGCCCCACCGATCTGGCCACTAAGCAGGCTGCAGCGGCCGTGGGGCAGGTGGAACTGGCGCACGAATGGGGCAAGTCCTTTGCCCGCTACAACCGCACGGTGGCTCAGGTGCTCCTCACGGCGGGCGATACGGGGGTGCGCGACCGCGCCCGCAACGCCCAGCGCACCATCGACCGTCTGCGCCAGATGGGCACCGTGCCCATCATCAATGAGAATGACACCGTGGCTACCTCGGAGTTCCACTTTGGCGACAACGATCGCCTCTCCGCCCTGGTAGCGCACCTGGTGTGGGCGGACGCCCTGGTCTTGCTTTCCGACGTCGATGGCCTCTACGACCGCAACCCCGCCGACCCGGAGGCGCGATTCATCTCCGAGGTGCGCGATGACTCCGATCTTCACGGCATCGAGGCCGGCGACGGCGGGGCCGTGGGCACCGGGGGCATGGCCTCCAAGATCGAGGCGGCGCGCCTGGCCTCCCGCGGCGGGGTGCCGGTGCTGCTGGCCTCGGCGGCGTCGATAAGCGAGGCGCTGGACACCGCCGAGGTGGGCACGGTGTTCTACCCCAAGGACAACCGCCTTTCCGCCTGGAAGTTCTGGGCGCTGTATGCGGCGGATACGGTGGGCAAACTGCGTATCGACGCCGGGGCAGCCCAGGCGATCCGCACCGGTGGCACCTCGCTGCTGGCGGTGGGAATTACCGGGGTGCTGGGTGATTTTGAGTCCGGGCAGATCGTGGACATCGTGGATGAAGCCGATGAGATCGTGGGCCGCGGCGAGGTGGCGTACTCGGCGGAAGAGTTGCAGGGGATGATCGGTAAAAAGACCTCTGAACTGGACGAGGAACAGCGCCGCCCGGTGGTACACACCGATTATCTTTCCTACTTTGCCGCGCGCCGTTAAGGGGGAGCGATGAGATTTGCCATGCTGCCTACCCCGTGGCCGGAGGTAGTGCAAGGACTAGAAGCGGCGGGGCACGAGCACGGCCCGCTCGACGGCGCGGAGTTCCTGGTATTCCACGGCGGGGCCGAGGACTTCCCGGAGCTGCCAGCCAGCGTGAAGTACGTGCAGATGGCCTTTGCAGGGCTCGACGGGCTGCGCGAGGCAGGCCTGCTGAGCGGTGACGTGCGCTGGGCCAATGCCGCAGGCCTCTATGCCGATTCCGTGGCCGAGGGAACGCTGGGCCTCATGCTGGGTGCCGCGCACATGTACAAGCTCGTGACCGCGCGGGCCTCCTGGGACGTGGCGGAGACGATGCAGCATGAGTCGTCATTCCTCTATGAGGATAAGACCGTGATGATTGTGGGCGCGGGCGGCATTGGGCGCAGGCTCATCGAACTGCTTGATCCCTTTGGCTGCCACGTCATAGCCGTGAATAGAAGCGGCCGCGAGGTGCCCGGAGCGCAGGAAACCTATCCGATAGCGCGCTTGCAGGAGGAACCCGCCCTGTGGGGCCGCGCGGACTTCGTGGTGCTGCTCGCTCCGCTCACCGAGGAAACACACGACCTCGTGAACGCCGAGGTTCTAGAGCAGATGAAGCCCTCCGCCTTCCTCATTAACGCCGGGCGCGGGCCGCTGGTGGATACCGATGCCCTGGTATCGGCGCTGCGCGCCAAGCAGATTGCGGGGGCGGGCCTCGATGTGACCGACCCGGAACCGCTGCCGGATAATCACCCGCTGTGGGAGCTGGATAACTGCCTGATAACCCCGCACACCACCAATACGGTGCCGATCATGCGCCGCAGCCTGCCCGCCCTGGCGGTGCGCAATGCCGCGCTCTATGAGGCAGGCGAGCGCATGGAAACCGAGTGCGATCCGGTGGCGGGGTACTAGGGCCGGTGTTCGGTTTCTGGTGCCTTGGGTGCATTGATGCCCTGGTTCTTGGTGCCTGTGCTTGGCTCCTGGATGCATCAGTCCCACCCTTCATTACCCAGCACCACAGAAATGCCTCTGATAATATTTATCGGCGGAAGGACTACTAAACATTTCTTAAATCACCAGCAGCGCTGTAACCCGCACGCACTTAACTCTGGTGCGTAATCCCCGTTACCTATGCCCCTCGAAAAGGATTGTCCTCGAATATTATGTTCCAGTCTCAGAACAATAAGCTCCGCACCCTCTGGTTGATCCTCTCAGTCATCCTCGCCGCTGTAGCCCTTTTCGGCGCAATGTACTGGGCTCCCGTACGCGGTAACAGCACTGGTCTCCTGTGGGCCATCTTCGCCCTCATGGCCGTGCAGTCTTACTCCCTCCATAAGGAAGGCAAGCAGTCCTAGTAGGCAGCAAAAAATCCCGTACTTCCCTTCCTCGATTATTCTCTCCCCAAGCAAAGTGAGGGGAACAGGATGATGATTATGGGTTTAGGATGTACGGGGTTTTCTGCGGTCGGCCCTCATGTGGAAACTCCGTGAGGGTTTTCCAGAAGGAGCTAGGCTTTCGCCGAATTACTCAGCGGAGCCGGTCTACTTGAATGGGAAGCCCAGCTTGCGCAGCAGTGCGCGGCTTTCCTCATCGTTGGTCGCGGTGGTGACAACGGTGATGTTCATACCGCGTGGACGATCAATCTTGTTTACGTCGATTTCGTAGAACATGGATTGCTCGTTGAGGCCGAAGGTGTAGTTGCCGTGGCCGTCGAACTACTGATCGGACAGGCCGCGGAAGTCGCGGATACGTGGCAGCGCGATGGTCAGCAGGGGTCCAGAAACTCTCCGATGTGGTTGCCGCCCAGGGCCGTGGACACTCGTGTGTTAGCCTGCCCGCATGAGTGAAGATTCCGTGGGCGGTGCTGCACCCGAGGAGTGGACTCTCGACCACCCGGAATTAGGGGAGATTCGGGTGTATGCGGGTTCGGCGCAGCAACTGCGCGCCTTTGACCCTGGCTTTCCCGAGGGGGAGGAGGCACCGATCTTCCCCACCTTGCTCGTGCTGCGGGAGGGGGTTCCGGTGGCGCGCTATAAGCAACTAGAAAAGCGCGTGATTCCGCTGGCCACCGCCCCGGAGGGAGTGCTCAAAGAGGGCGAGTACACGGTCAAAATCACCACGCCGTCGCGCCCGCGCCTGCGCATGGAAACCGGCTTTATGGGGCGGTGGATTAAGGCCGCCTACGTGGAATCCGCCCCCGGCGAAGTAGTAGATATGGTCCCGCCACCGGGCTCCAAGGCGGAGAAATACTACCGGGCTATGCAGGAATCGCCGTGGAAGCGCCTGGTCTATCCCCTGGTTGGAGGCATGGGCAAGGCGGGTTGGGCCATCGGCGTGCTGGTATTGGGTCCGCTTATTTCCCGGTTTATTAAGTGGCTGCTGAGTTTCTTCCCCGATGTTTCCCTTCCCAGTATTCCGCTGCCGGATGTCTCTTTACCCTCAATTCCCTGGCCGAATATTTCGCTTCCCTCGATTCCGTGGCCGGATATTCCGTGGCCGGAAATGCCAGATATAACGCTGCCGGATTGGGTGCTGTGGCTGCTGGAGCACAACAAGATATGGATTCCCTTGGTGCTCGGCTTGGTCGTTGGGGTGATCTCGTTGCGGCGCGCGAAAAAAGCGCGGGAAACGCGGCAGCGCTGGGAAGCGTGAACAGAGCAGGAGAATACCGGGCAGGAGGGCGCGGGGCGGCGTCGACAAGCCCCTGCGGAGGAGCCGGAAGCAGACCGCACGGAAGAAGAATGACCCGCCCCTCGCGTACACTCGCGTGGCATGGACGCTAAAACTCGTGAGT
Organism: Corynebacterium lowii; assembly: GCF_001412085.1. Lineage (GTDB taxonomy): Bacteria > Actinomycetota > Actinomycetes > Mycobacteriales > Mycobacteriaceae > Corynebacterium > Corynebacterium lowii. Next base: position 462,956 of record NZ_LKEV01000002.1, on the reverse strand, counting down.
CAGAGCGCACAGAGGTTCTTACCAAGGCCCGGGCGGCCAAGGACGCCGCCCCGCAGATCGCCAGGTTGACCTCCGCGCAGAAGAACGAGGTGCTCCTTGCCGCCGCCGAGGCCCTGGTGAGCCAGGCCGAGCGCGTGCTGGCGGCCAATGCCCTCGATGTCGAGGCCGGGCGGGAGGCCGGAATGTCGGACTCCCTGGTGGACCGCCTCTCCCTGGATACGGGGCGCATTGAGGGCATGGCCGGGGGACTGCGCCAGGTAGCCAGCCTGCCCGATCCGGTGGGGGAGGTGATGCGCGGCCACGTTATGCCCAATGGCATCGCCATGCGCCAGGTGCGCGTGCCTCTGGGCGTGATGGGCATGGTCTATGAGGCCCGCCCCAACGTCACGGTGGATGCCTTTGGCCTGGCGCTCAAGTCCGGCAACGTGGCGCTGCTGCGCGGTTCCAAGTCCGCCCGCAACTCCAACGCTGCCCTGGTGGAACTGCTCCAAGAGGTAGTACAGAAGCACGGCCTGCCGCGGGAGACAGTGCAACTTCTGCCCTGCGAAAGCCACGATTCCGTGCAAGACCTCATCACCGCGCGCGGGCTGGTGGACGTGGTGATTCCGCGCGGTTCCGCCCGGCTTATCGACGCCGTGGTCACCGGCGCCACCGTCCCCGCCATCGAGACGGGCACGGGCAACTGCCACTTCTACATCGACAAGGACGCCGACCTCGATTCCGCCCTGGAGATGGCGCTCAACGGCAAGACCCGGCGGCCCTCGGTGTGCAATGCCACCGAGACGGTGCTTATCGACGCCGCCCTGCCCACCGACACACAGCAGCGCATCGTGGCGGCCTTCAAGGAGGCCGGAGTGACCGTGCACGGCGACCCCGAGCAGCTGGGCGACGTGGTGCCCGCTACCGATGAGGATTGGGGCGAGGAATACCTGAGCATGGACATCGCCGCTGCCGTGGTGGACGGCGTCGATGGGGCGATTGCCCACATCACGCGCTGGTCCTCCGGGCACACCGAGGCCATTGCCACCCAGAACCACTCCACCGCGCAGCGTTTTACCCAGGAGGTCGATGCCGCCGCCGTGATGGTGAACGCCTCCACCGCCTTTACCGACGGCGAGGTGTACGGCATGGGCGCGGAGATCGGTATTTCCACCCAGAAGCTCCACGCCCGCGGACCGATGGCCCTGCCGGAACTCACCAGCACCAAGTGGATTCTGGAGGGCAACGGCCAGGTGCGGCCCTAGGTTTTCTCCCTCGGTTTCCTTGGCCGCTCTGCTGCTTGCTCACGGGGGTTTGTGGGTGCTGTGATTGCTGGCTCTGGTTAGTTCTGTCTAGCCCTGGCTAGTTTTGGCCGAAGAGCACGGCGGGGTCCGTGCCGGTGGCCAGTGCTGCGGCAAGGAGTACGCGCGCCTGGGCCGGGCGCAGATATCCGGAACTTATAACCCCCTGGGCTTGCAGGGTGGCTCCACCGCCCGCGCCGCCATAAGCAGCTTCCACGCTGCCCTCCGGCACGCGGGTACTCATTACCACGGCAACACCCTGGTCCAGGGCGTCGGATATGGCGGCGGCTAGTTCGCCGCCCACGTTGCCCGCGCCCATGCCCTGAATGACGAGCCCTTGTGCGCCGCGTGCGATGGCGGAGTCTATGAGCGCGCGGGGCGCGCCGGGGTAGGCGGCGATAATTTCCACCTCGGTGCCGTCCAAGGGGGCTAGGGGGAGGTTTGCTGGGTTTTTCGGGGCGTTCTCCGGGGCGTTGGTGGCAAAGCCATCGTCCTTGGTGGTGTGGGCTTTGTAGACCCCGCGGGCGGGATAGACGGAACCGTGGAAGGCGATGTAGGCACCGGGGCGTGTGTTCTTATTCGCCGCGAGCGTGATCGCCTGGGCGAGGTTATCGGGTCCGTCCGGGTCGGGATCGTCGGCAGGCCGCATGGCGCCGGTGAGCACGATGGGGTGATCATCGGGGTGGAAGGTCTCGGCGGCGATGGCGGTTTCCTCCATCGAATCGGTGCCGTGGGTGACCACCACGCCGGTGACCTCGGGGTCTGTGAGCGCTTGGGAGATAGCCGCGAGAATCGTATCGGTATCGCGGAAAGTCATGGCGGAGGAATCCAATTGGGCGATCTCGCGCACCTCAAGGTCTAAGTCTGATCCGAGGCGGTCGCGGACGGGGCTAATCAGAGCCTCCCCGGAAACGGTAGGCACCAGCGCCCCCGTGGCATCGGTGGTGCTGGCAATCGTTCCCCCGGTGCTCAACACCACTACGCGGCCGCTGAAGTTCTGGCTTTCTTCGGTAGTGGTGGGGCCAGTGGGGTTCTCGGTGTTCTCGGACTGAGCGGAGATGGTGCAGGCGCTGAGCAGACCAAGGGCGGCGAGGACGGTAATGGTACGGATCGGGAGTTTCATGCTCGGGGGTCTCATGGTCTGAGTATAGGGCGAGGAAAAGCTAAAAAGAGGCTACAGTGCAGTTATGTTGATCTCTCGCATAGGCCTTGCGGTGTTGGTAAGGTCACACATGGAGTATTGGTTCTCATCTGCGTGATTAATCTGCGTGGCTAATGTGGTGCGATGCGCGCGATAGTTACTCCATTGCTAGAGGAGGTACCTTGAATCCAAGTAAGCCTGATACTGCAAAAAACTCTGCTCCACTTAGTGAGAAGATTGCCCTATTTTTATTGGGCGTAACCGCGCTTGTTAATCTTTATTCCACTCAGCCAATACTCAATGATTTAAGCGTGTGGGCTCGGGTAGATGTTACTGAAGCAGCATGGACGGTGAGTGCGGCGACGGTTGGTGTGGCTCTGACGGCCCCCATAGCTGGGGTGGTATCTGACCGTCTCGGGCGGCGCCGTATCATGGTTATCGCTATTGCGGTTATGGCTGTATTGACAATACTGGCTAGTTTTTCTTGGGACTTTTACTCTCTTCTATTTATCCGCCTTGTGCAGGGGATATGTTGCCCCTTCATCTTTACTACGGCGGTGGCTTATATCAGTGAGGAGTATGCCCATCCTCTATCATTAAAACTTAATGCCCTCTATGTCGCGGGCACGGCTTTTGGTGGATTCTTGGGTCGCATGCTCTCGGCGGCCATTGTCGATGTCACTGGTTCGTGGCGTCTTTCCTTTGTGGGTAACTCTACTATTTTGGTGTTGATCCTTTTCTATGTGTGGTGGAGGCTTCCCTCTGAGAGGAATCTCCGGCCATATTCCCGTGAGGATTCGCGGGGTGCATCGAGTTCCCGGATTGGGTTTAATCCTCGCGTAATTTTCACTATCCTCATCGGAGCTACGCTACTATTCCAGCAAGTGGGAATGTTCACCTTCGCTTCTCTGGCGCTGACCGCTGAGCCTTTTTCTCTATCCACGAGCGCCGTCGGGTTGATATTCGTCATTTTCTTATTGCCAACTATCACAACCCCTTGGTTTGGTAGGGTTAATTCGGTTATTGGGCCGCGCTACTCCTTCGTACTTTCTCAGGTTGTGAGTATGATAGGCGTGGCTTTGACATTGATACCTTCGGTTGTATCTGTATGTGTTGGTTTGGCTATGTCCTGCATTGGCGTTTTTGCGGGGCAGTCGGTGGGCACTGCTATGGCAGGCCGCTTGATTCCCGATCGTAAGTCCGCAATAGTTGGTCTTTATCTTTCTGGATATTATTTGGGCGGCGCTATTGCCGCTGTCGCATTGGGGCCGGTGTATGTGGTGGCGGGATGGTCTGGTGTGGCTTCCATCATTATGGTTATTATTACTGCTAGCGCGCTTATTTCGTGGGCGTCTTGGAATCTTAGAAGTTCCTAAGCGCTCTGTTCACTTTCTTGTGTGGCGTTATTTTAAGATTGGTGATAATTATGCGGAAGATTGCTTCTTTATTTGTCGCAGGTATAGCCTCGCTGAGCCTTGCCGCCCCGGCCCAGGCAGAACCAACCCAGGAACCTGCCCAGGCGGAGCCGGAAGTTCGACAGTGCCCGGCGGTGACGGTGATTGCTGCCCGTGGTTCCGAGCAAAACGAGAACCTGGAACCCACCCGCTATAGCCCGGAGGCCCCCTGGGTATCCAATGGCTACGAGGAAGAAAATATCCGCGCCTTCTTCCAATTCTCCGAGCAGCGCTATCAGGAGCGCACGGGAGAATCGCTGATGAAGGACGTGCAGGTGTTGCCTCTCGACGCCTCCGTGTATCCCGCCTCCCTCCACGTTCCGCGCATTGCCGAGGTGGGCGAGGAGATGAGCGCCCTGGAAACTCTGCGGCGCATTGGTAATCTGTTGCGCGAAACCCCGGCACACCAGATTGCTGCCGACGCCGCCAGGGGTTTCTTCGAGTCCGTGGTGCAGGGCACGCTGAGTGTGGACGATGTGATCCGCGATTATGAGGCGGAATCTGGCTGCCACCCGGATTATGTCTTCTTCGGTTATTCCCAGGGGGCTATGCTCCTTTCCGCGAGGGAACGCGATATTAACGCCGCCCTCGGTGACCGGCTGCGTGGCACCGTGTACATCGGCAACCCCCTGTTGTCTTGGCAAGACCCCTCCCTGGTGGGCGACCCCAAGACCGGGGTGGGGCTGCTGGGCCTGGCTCCGCTGGACTCCCGCACCCTTGCCGCCACGGATGAGCAACACCGCGTGAATTACTGCCTGCGCGATGACTTTGTGTGCGATACCGGTTGGGAATCGGCCTCCAAGGCGCTTTCTGGTGGCGGGGGAGCGCACGCCCTGTACTTCCTGAACGCCGCCGAGAATCCCGCCGGGGCCACTGAGGCGGAGGGACAGGTGGCCGATTCTTTTGCTCGCTGGGTAGATGAGGTGCGGGCGGACACGCAGGCACACGGCACGCAGGCGGACAACACGCAGACGCACAACAATGGAGAAAGGTAGGGCGGCGATGAAGTATCGCACGATATACGGCGCTGTTCTTTCTGCTGCATTAGTGGCTTATGGCCCGGAGGGAATTGCCCAGGCGGTGCCCGCCGATTCGCCCCAGCCGGTTATCCCCGAATCTGCGGGGCCGCAGCAGTGCGTGCCTTACCTTGGCGATGTACTGAAGGGGAATGGTCAGTTCCCTCTAGGCCTTGTACCCCCGGATTATGGGATGGAGGGCTATGAAGATTTGCCCTTGGCCTCCGCCCAATCACGTCAAGGGGACCAAGCGCACCAAGGGAACCAGGCGCACCTACCCGAGCGGGTAGATGTACGCGATAACACCCAGGGCTTTAATGAACAGATAGAGGCCGCATTGAGCGGGGGTGACCTCTTTGTGCGGCGCGTGGGGGATTCTCAGTGGCGTGAGGCACCCACTCCGGAATGTTTGAAGGGGAAGATCACGGGTATCTCGCTCAACGATGATGCCCTGCTGGCCCTGGACGAGGCGGGCTGGATGTACACGCTTTCTAACCTGCAATCCAGCCCTCAGCGCTGGGGATGGATTAGGGCTTGGGGTGGGCCGGTGTGGTTGGGCAAGGGAATGCAGATGCCCACCACGCAGCCGGGGCGCTGGGCGCTGAGCCTCATTGGTACCCATACTGATCGCGTCTATGACACCCCCGATGGCAAGCAACAGCCGGTTTCCCTGGCTAAGGTCACTCAGGCGGTGGCGCTGAGCGAGGACGGCTCGCGTATCTATTCCCTCGATCCCTGGTTGGCCCGCGATTATTCCTATGAGGTGGGTACTCCGTGGAACTCCCGATTCCAGGCGGAGGCTATTTCGGCCTCGGGGTCTGTCATTTTTATTACTAATCGTTACGGCGATATGTACACGCGGCTATCCGACTTTGACGTTAATGGCTCGGACCCCGCTCAATTCCGCTATGGCTGGGGCGAGGATGAGCGCCCGGCGGCTGTGGACGCCGCGCAACACCGCCTGAATGATTCCACCGCTCCCATTGGCCTGCCGGGGGATGATTGGCACCATCAGCCCAAGATTCCGGGCCGGATTACCAGCCGCATTTCTATCCATTCCACCGCGCCGGGCTCGAATAACCGAGAGTTGCGCGTGGAGGGCCTCGATGAGGTGGGTAATACGGGCTTCTGGAAGAAGGAACTCACCGGGCAGCAATGGGAGTTTGTGCCCACCGGCCAGCCCTTGCAGGGTAAGGAATTATCGAATCCGCAGGAGGACCGCAGCGCGGATACTCTGGCGGAGGCCTCGCCTTTCCATTACCGCGGGGAATTAACCCCCGGGGTCACCATGAATGTGCGCGAGTTCGCCTATGCCTCCCCGCGCCGCGACGTCACCCTTAGTATCGGTGGGCAGGACTATCGCTTTATTTTTCACAGCGTGGATGGACGCTTGGGCACGCCGCTATCCATGCGCATGCTCCCGGTGGAAAGCGAGTTTGGCTCCCGCCCGGCGGGCCTGGCGGAGGGAATACCGCGCAATTATATGGCGGCCATTGAGGTGCCCGAGGAAACTCAGCAGCAGGTCCAAGCTAACCCCGCCCTGGCTAATTTCTTGGCGGGATATATGGAGAACGAGCAGTTCCACCAGGTGTATTTGAAGGTCACGCCCTCCCAGATGGAGGTGTGGAACTCCCCGGTGGATAACGTGGCGGTACCGCTGCTTAGCGAGGTAGCGCACCTGCCCTACACGGAGGTGCCCAGCCATGATGAAGCGTAACGACGCCCCGGCCCGCATCGGCATCATGGGCGGCACCTTTGACCCGATTCATAATGGGCACCTGGTGGCCGCCAGCGAGGTGGCCCACCGCTTTGACCTGGATACCGTGATCTTTGTGCCCACCGGCCAGCCCTGGCAAAAGGCGGATAAAGAGGTATCGGCAGCAGAGGATCGCTATTTAATGACGGTGATCGCCACGGCCTCGAATGAGAAGTTTTCCGTGAGCCGCGTGGACATAGAGCGCGGTGGGCCCACCTATACCGTGGATACGTTGCGCGATATTCGCGATCAATTCCCGCAAGCGGAATTATTCTTTATCACCGGTGCGGACGCCATGCGCAGCATTGTGACCTGGCGAGACTGGGAGGGTATGTTCTCGCTGGCGCATTTCATTGGGGTCACGCGGCCCGGATATGAATTGCACGAGGATGTCATTCCCGAGGTACACCGGGAGCACATCTCCCTCGTTCAGGTACCGGCGATGGCTATTTCTTCCACGGATTGTCGGCAGCGCTGCGCCCAGGGGCAGCCCCTGTGGTACTTGGTGCCGGAGGGGGTGGTGCAGTACATCGCCAAACGGGGGCTGTACGGAAAGTAGGACCCGCGGGGGCTTCGATAAGCCTCACGTGCGCGTGCCGCCGCACAGTTCGCCGGTGACCTGCATGTTATGGAATGATGGGAGCGGTATTACTCCTGCATGAGCAACGAAGGATTTGTGTGACTGTCTCTGAGCAATCCCGCCGCCTGGCGGGCATCGCGGCCCTGGCGGCTGATGAGAAGCAGGCCAGCAATATCGCGGTCATTGATGTATCTAATGTGATGGCTATTAGCGATGTTTTTGTGATCGCCTCGGCGGATAACGAGCGCCAGGTGCGCTCCATCGTCGAGGAGGTGGAGGATGCGCTGACCAGCAATAAGATGGAGCCCCTGCGCCGCGAGGGGAACCGGGAAAACCGCTGGGTGCTGCTGGATTACGGCTCCCTGGTGGTGCATGTGCAGCGCGAGCCGGAGCGCGAGTTCTACGGCCTGGATCGCCTGTACCGCGACTGCCCGCTCATCGAGGTAGAGGGATTGGAGACCCCGCAGCGCCCCGGCGAGTGGTCCGAGGAGGTGGATCTGCGCCAGGTGCAATCCATCGAGGATATTCCGCTGGCGGCAGAGGCCCCGGGCGAGGACGAGTACTGATCCCACCATGACGCGACGCCTCATCATGGCCCGCCACGGGCAGACCGTCTATAACGCCACCCGGCGTATGCAGGGGCAGCTGGATACCGCCCTTTCTGAGGAGGGGATACGCCAGGCCCGCGAGGCCGCCCGCCTGCTGGAAGGCCGTGGCATTACGCGCGTGGTGGCCTCCGATTTAGAGCGCGCCACGGTGACCGCCCAGATCATCGCGGAGCACCTGGGCCTAGAGGTGAGCACCGATGTTCGCCTGCGGGAAACCCACCTGGGCCAGTGGCAGGGCAAGACGCACCAGGAGGTCGATGGGGAACTCCCCGGTGCGCGCGCGATCTGGCGGCACGACGCCTCCTGGGCCCCGCCCGAGGGGGAGTCCCGCTTGGAGGTGGCCCGCCGCGCCCGCCCGGTGGTGGAGGAACTGATGAGTAGCTTCCCCGAATGGGACGATGCCGCCGTTCTTTTGGTGGCTCACGGCGGCACGATCTCCGCGCTCACCAGCAACCTTTTGGGCCTGCACCAGGATCAGTACCCGCTGATCTCCGGGCTCAACAATGCCCACTGGGCGCAACTGACGGCCCGCCCGCACTTTAGCCCTGGCAGCACCGACGCCCTGGATACCGAGCCTGGTTCCACCCCCCGCTTTGATGCCGCCTCGGTGGCTCAGGCGCAGTGGTACCTTGACGCCTGGAACATGGGGGCCTAAGAGCCGTGACGGTGCGCGTGGTGGTGGATTCCTCGGCGGGACTGCCCCCGGAGGTAGCAGAGGAATACGGCATCGCGGTGCTGAATATGCACCTCACCAAGGGCGGCACCGCGGGCCTGAGCGCGCTGGAACTGTGCGCCTGCTACGCCCGCATGCTAGAGCGCGGAGGTGACGCCGGGGTGGTGGCCCTGCACGTGCCCAAGGAACTTTCTTCTACCTGGTCGGCGGCGGTGGAGGCCTCCGCCCTTTTCCATGAGTCCGTGCGCGTGGTGGATACCCCCACCCTGGGTATGGGGGTGGGGGCGGCCGCCGTGGCCGCCGCACAGGCCGCGAATAAGGGCGGTGACCTCGAAGAATGTTATGAGGCCGCCATTCGGGTATTAGATTCCGCCGCTACCTTCCTCTACGCTCACCGCCTCGATGAGTTGCGGCGTTCGGGCCGGGTATCGGCGGGTACCATGATGATCTCCACGGCGTTGGCCTCCAAGCCGATCATGCGGGTGCGCGAGGGACGCGTGGAACTAGCGGTAAAAACCCGCACCCAGACCCGCGCCTTCGAGCGCCTGACGGAATTGGCGGTGCAGGCCGCCGGGGATAAGCCGGTGCGCGTATTCCTCCAGGAGCATGAGGCTCGGGAGGCCTCGCGCAAGCTCGCCGCCCTGCTGGAAGAGGCCCTGCCGGAGGGCTCTGAGGTGCGTATTCTCCCCCTAGCAGACGTGCTAGCCGCGCACGCGGGGCCGGGGGCTATCGCGGTGTCCATTGTGGATAACTAAAGTTATCCACAATCTCTTTCTGCTTATCGACGTCCCGCGTCCCCCACGCTTTTAGCCTATGGCCCATGCAGGTGCGAGAAAGGCTCAAAGACCTCACCCGCCCCACGGGGGAGGAAGAACTCATGCGGGTGGAATATCCCCGCCCGCGCTGGGCGATTACGCCCCGGCAGGGGATCGCCGTGGCGTGCGCGGCACTGATACTCCTGGGGCTGTGGTGGATATGGCCGCGCGGAGATGAAGAGGATACCGCCTTCCTTGCGCCCTCGGGTGTGGCCGCCCTTCCCACGCTGAGCCCTTCGACCACCACCGAGGAACCGCAGGAGATTGTGGTGGCGGTGGTGGGGCAGGTAGATCGTCCCGGCCTGGTACGTTTGCCGCCGCAGGCGCGGGTATCCGATGCGCTGGCCCAGGCCGGACCCAGACCAGAGGCCGATACGCTGCCGCTGAACCTGGCCCGCCGCGTGGAGGACGGCGAGCAGATTTACGTGCCCGCCCACGGGGAAGGGCCGGGTGCGGTATCGGAGCCGCTGCCTTCTCCGGGTCCGGCAGCCTCGGCTGAACCGGGGAAAATCTCGCTGAACAAGGCCACGGTGGAAGAACTCACCACGCTCAACGGAGTGGGGGAGGTGACCGCGCGGGCCATCGTGGAATACCGGGATTCCCACGGGGGCTTTAGCGAGGTGGCGCAGTTACAAGAAGTGCGCGGTATTGGCCCGGCAAAGTATGCGGCCTTGGAAAGCCAGGTGGTCCCGTGAGAGAGGCGCGGCTTGTTCCCGCCGCAGCGCTGGTATGGGCGGTCACGCTGGTGATGGTGCTGGCAGGCTCGGCGGGTCCGACTACCGGCCCGCTGCTTGCCCTGGGGCTGGTAGCGCTCTGCGTTCTGGGTGCGTGGGCCGCGCGCTCGGCGGGGCAGGCGATGGTGCTCGCCGCCGTGGGAATCGTGGCCGGGATATTGAGCCACGCGCGGTGGCGAGACGCCCAGAATCCGCTGCCGGAGCAGGTGAGCGCCCAGGTGGCGGGTGAACCCCGCAGCATCTCCGGGGATACCTGGCTATTGCCGGTGCACGTCGAGGGCTATCCGGCACAGGTTCCGCTCTTTGTGGAATCCCAGGAACCCCTGAACCTGGCGCGCGGAACTCCACTCAGCGCTCACGTGCAATGGGAAATCAGCGAGCGCGCCGGGTTGGGGCGCTGGGTGGGCACGGTGGAGGACTGGCAGGCCGGCAATCCGCAGGGGCTCCACGCCTGGGTGGCCGGGGTACACCAACGCTTCATCGAGGCCGTGCAGGCTCAGGTGGGGGAGGCTACCCAAGGGCTCATTCCAGGCATGGTGCTGGGCAATACCACTGCACAGGGAGACGGGGAACGGGAACTCTATATCGCCACGGGGCTCTCGCATCTTTCCGCTGTGAGCGGTGCGAACGTTACCATCGTGGCCACCTGCGCCTTTCTCCTGTGCCGCCTGTGTGGGCTCGGACCCAGGGTGCAGGTGGGCTGCGCGGGTTTCTTCGTGCTGGCTTTCTTCTTCCTCGTAGGCCCGGAGCCCTCGGTGCTGCGCGCCACGCTCACCGGGTTGGTGGGGCTCCTGGCGGTGGCGCACGCGGCCACCTTTCCGCCTCTCCACGGTCTCAGCGTGGCGGTGATAGTGCTGCTCCTCTACGATTCCTCCCTGGCTACCCAATGGGGGTTCGCGCTCTCGGTGGCGGCCACAGCCGGAATCGTGCTGCTCTACCCGCTGCTTTATCGCACATTAGCGGCAACAAGGCTTCCTGACGTCCTCGTGCGCGCCCTCGCGGTGGCGCTCGCGGCTGATCTCTCCACCACACCGCTGGTGGCCGCGATGAGCGGGAGAATGTCGCTGGTATCGGTGCTGGCTAATGTGCTGGTGGCTCCCGCGGTGGCTCCTATTACCGTGATCGGTTTGTTGGCGGTGGTAGCCGTGCTCCTTCCCGGCGGTGGTGAGGTGGTGGCCCTGTGGGTTATCGAGCCCTGCGCCTGGTGGATTCACCGAGTAGCACAGTGGTGCGCGAGCCTGCCCCTCGCCACGGTGGAGGCCCGCCCGCAATGGGTGTTGCTCTCCTATGCCTGGGTGGCTTACCTCTTCTTCCTGGGTTATCGGCGTACCACCATCGTGGGTTTGGCCGTACTGGCCCTCGTGGCGGCCTGGCCGGAGCGCCGTGCGCCCCCGGTGGAACTCTCCGAGCTCCGGGTGGCGGTGGTGGATACAGAGGAGGAGGCCATGAAGGTCGGCCCCGACGCCCAGGCAATTGTGGTGCGCGATGGTTCTGGGCGCCCAGCGGATTATCCCAGCCAAACACCTGCGGGAGTACCCGTATTCTTCCCACACCGCGATGGGCCGGTGACCTTGCACCGGGACGGCACCCAGCACGCCGCCGATGGGAGGTTTTAGCCTGTGGCACGATAGAGCGCATGGAGTCCCAGGTTCACCTCATCGTCGGCACAGAGGCCTTCCTCGTGGAGCGGCAGCGCCGGGCCATCATCGAGCAGATTAAGGATGGCCGCCCGGAGGTAACCGTCACCACCATGAACGCCGGGGAACTCACCCCCTCCGAGGTCTTAGAGGTGCTTTCTCCCTCGCTCTTCGGGGATGATCGCGTGGCGGTGATAAAGAATACGGAGACCGCGGGCAAGGAACCCGCCGATCTGCTCTTGCAGGCCGCCGTGGACCCAGGCCCAGGGATCTACCTCATCGTGGAGCACTCCGGGGGCGGGCGCACCAAGGCCCTGGTGCCCAAGTTGGAAAAGATCGCCACCACCCACCGCGCCGAGGAGGTCAAGCAGCGCGAATTGCCCAGTTGGGTCACCCAGGAGTTTCGTTCCCACGGGGTGCGTATTACCCCGGACGTGGTACACGCGCTCTTAGAGGGTGTGGGCTCTGACTTGCGCGAACTCGCCTCGGCGGTGAGTCAATTGGTGGCCGATGCCGAAGGAGACATCACGGTAGCCACCGTGCGGGCCTACTACTCCGGGGTGGCGGAGGTATCGGCCTTTGACATCGCGGACTGGGCGGTCACAGGCCAGGGTGCCCGCGCCGTGGCCGCCACGCGCCGAGCCCTGCAATTGGGCATGAGCCCGGTGGTGATCGCGGCCTCGTTGAGTTCCAAGGTAGGCATGATTGCGCGGCTGTATTCCACCACGGGGCGGGTGGATTCTAGACGCCTGGCCGGGCAATTGGGTGCGCACCCCTTCGTGATTGAAAAGACCTCCAAGGTGGCCCGGCGCTGGTCGAGCGATTCGGTGAGCCGAGCGGTCATCCTCATGGCGGACCTGGATGCCGCCGTGAAGGGCCAGGGCGGTGACCCGGACTATGCCGTGGAATCCGCCGTGCAGCGCGTGGCCCGATTGGCTGGTTAAACTACACGCATGACTTCTTCTGAATTACCCCAGGACGTCCAGGAATTAGCCACCCGGCTCTTTGATATGGCGCGCCGGGGCGATGAGCAATTGATCGAATACGTAGATCACGGCGTGGCGGTGGACATGGTGAATCAGGAGGGCAATAGCTTTCTCATGCTGGCCGCCTACGCAGGTCATGCCGCCTTGGTAGAAGCCCTGGTGGAGCGCGGGGCGGACGTCGATAAGCTCAATGATCGCGGCCAATCCCCGCTGGCCGGGGCGATCTTTAAAAAGGAAGAGGCCGTGGTGGACGTGTTGATTAAGGCCAAGGCCGATCCCCAGCATGGCCAGCCCACGGCGATAGAAACCGCTCAGATGTTTGGCAGGGAGGACCTGCTGGAACGCCTGCGATGACGGCGGGCGCACTCCTTTCCATCACCGCCTTAAACCTCGTGGGGGTGGCCGCGCCGGGGCCGGATACCCTGCTGGTCATGCGCGCGGCTACCAAGGATCGCCGCCACGCCTATGCCACCGTGCTGGGTATCCACGCGGGTGCGCTGCTGTGGATGGTGCTCACGGTGCTGGGTGCGGCGGCTGTGCTGGGGCGATACCCCGTGCTCATCGGGGTGATTCAGCTCATCGGTGGGGTGTATCTGGGGTACATGGGCAGTCAGATGGCGCGCGCCGGATGGCGGCTGCGCGGCTATGGGGCTGCCGACGTCCCCGTGACCACTCGGGCGAGCAGCCTGCAATGCGCGCGCCGGGGGCTCTTCACGAATCTCTCGAATCCCAAGATCGTGCTGTTCTTAACCTCGATCATCGCCCCGGTGATGCCCGCGCATCCCTCCTGGGGCACGGCGCTGAGCATTATCGCCTGCCTGTGGCTGAGTTCTTTGGCGTATTTTCTTGCTATGGCCACGCTGCTTTCCACGCGGGCCGTGCAGCGCCGGGCGCTTAAGACCGGGCCGTTTATTGATATGGCGGCCGGGGCTATTTTCTGCCTTTTCGGCGTGGTGCTCGTGGCGCGGGGGATAATAGAACTGTTTAGCTAGAAAAACCCTCGGTGCTCTTTAGAGCACCGAGGGTTTTAAAGGCGTGAAGCCTTAGTCCATCTTGTTGAACATGGCGGCCATGCCGGACTTCTTGTTGGCCGCGTTGTTGCGGTGCAGAACACCCTTGGACACGGACTTATCCAGAATCCGGGAAGCGGCGCGCAGCTGCTGCTCGGCAGCGGCCTTGTCGCCCTCGGCCACGAGCTCGCGGAACTTGCGGATCTCGGTGCGCACGCGGGAACGCACGGCCTGGTTGCGCTGGCGGCTCTTCTCGTTGGTGAGAATGCGCTTCTTCTTGGACTTGATGTTTGCCATGATGGTTACCTCTTGATGTCGAAGAAATAGAGTTCGATATGTTCATCCTCCGCCTGGTATTGGCCGGGGCGGCGCTGACACGATAAAACTGGCACGGTGTAAAAGGCGCCGCCGTTGGCACCGACTCTGGCGAACCCAAGGTCCTGCCCGCCGTGTTCGATGCAACCAGCGAAGGATAACCCGCAGAATATTAGCAGCAGGCGGTATTACTCCCCAAATTAGGTCCAGCCGTAGCGATTACGCAGCTTGCAGGCGATGCGCTCAAAGCGCCGTCGGGGAAAGAGCACGCCCTGGCGGCGTATCCCCAGGTGGGGAATCTCCAGAACGCGATCCAGGCGCACCCAACATTGGCGGCCCTTTTCGTCCCATTCCCCGGAGCCGATGTCGAGCCACTCGGGCTCATTGGCGTGCTTGGGGTTGGGGGAGATGAGCAGGCCCAGCACGGAATCCCGGCCGTGGCCGATCACCAGCACGGCGCGATCGCGCCGTGGCCTATCGGGGCCGTCGGAAGGCGCCCACACCCACACCACCTCGCCGGGTTCGGGCTGGCCGTCCATGTCCGGGGCGTAGTAAATGCTGCGCGCCTTAGATGAGGTGGTGGAAACGCTGATGGTGCTGGGGAGGCGCTGCGCGTCGGCCTCGGGGGCGTCGCTAAAGCCCAGGCGGCAATTGATGCGTTCGAGCCCGGCTTGCAGCGGTGGGGCGTTGCTTCCGGGCAGGAGTTTTTTGAACATGGCGGCGAGGTCATGCGCTGTGGTGGACTTACTCATGCACATCAATCCCAGAACTGCGGCGTCGGTGAAGGGGGAACCGTGTCACCCTGGCTTACAGTGATGATCGCTTCACCCGTCACCGCTGTTACATGGCTTAGAATATACCTTCTTGTTCGGTAGAGTGTCAGGGGTTAGCACGACGGAAGGGGTCGCCACTTTTATGCCCAGTACGCCCGGTAATTTTGCGGAATCTACGTTCACCGATCTGGAGCGGATCAGGAACTTCTGCATCATTGCTCACATTGACCACGGCAAGTCCACACTGGCGGACCGCATCTTGCAGCTTTCCAAGGTGGTTGAGGAGCGCGACATGCGCGATCAATACCTGGACAACATGGATATTGAGCGCGAGCGCGGCATCACCATCAAGGCCCAAAACGTGCGCCTGCCGTGGGTACCGCGCTCGGGCGCGGCCAAGGGCCAAGAAATCGTGCTGCAAATGATCGACACCCCCGGCCACGTGGACTTCACCTACGAGGTCTCCCGCGCCCTGGCCGCCTGCGAGGGGGCGATCCTGCTTGTCGACGCCGCCCAGGGCATTGAGGCACAGACGCTGGCGAACCTCTACCTGGCGATGGAAAAGGACCTGGAGATCATTCCGGTTCTCAACAAGATCGACCTCCCCGCCGCGGACCCGGAGAAGTACTCCCTGGAAATCGCCAACATCATCGGCTGCGAGCCCGAGGACGTGCTGCGCGTATCCGGCAAGACCGGCGAGGGCGTAGAAGCCCTGCTTGACCGCGTATGCGAGATGATCCCCGCGCCCACCACGGATAAGCCTGCCGACGCCCCCGCGCGCGCCATGATCTTCGATTCCGTCTACGACACCTACCGCGGCGTGGTCACCTATATCCGCATGGTGGACGGCACGCTCACCCCGCGCCAAAAAGTACGCATGATGTCCACCGGGGCGCTGCACGAACTCCTAGAAATCGGCATCGTTTCCCCCACACCCAAGAAGTGCGAGGGCCTAGGCCCCGGTGAGGTGGGTTACCTCATCACCGGCGTGAAGGACGTGCGCGAAACCAAGGTGGGCGATACCGTCACCTGGGCCACCAAGGGCGCGGAAGAACCCCTCCAGGGCTACGAGGACCCCTCCCCGATGGTGTACTCCGGGCTCTTCCCCATCTCCCAGGAGGATTTCCCGGCGCTGCGCGACGCCCTGGATAAGTTGCAGCTTAACGACGCCTCGCTCACCTTCGAGCCGGAAACCTCCGTGGCCCTGGGCTTCGGCTTCCGCTGCGGCTTCTTAGGCCTGCTGCACATGGAGATCACCCGCGCCCGCCTAGAGCGCGAGTTTGACCTTAACCTCATCTCTACCGCGCCTTCGGTGACCTACCGCGTGGTGGCCGAGGACGGCGAGGAACACGTGGTGCACAACCCCGCCGACTGGCCGGGAGGTAAACTGCGTGAGATTTACGAGCCCATCGTGGATATGACCATCATTGTGCCCTCCGATTACGTGGGACCCACGATGGAACTGTGCCAATCGCGCCGCGGACAGATGAAGAACATGGACTACCTCTCTGAGGATCGCGTGGAACTGCGCTACGTGATGCCCCTGGGCGAGATCATCTTTGACTTCTTTGACATGCTGAAATCGCGTACCAAGGGCTACGCCTCCCTGAACTACGAGGACGCCGGCGAGCAGGAGGCCGACCTGGTGAAGGTGGACATCCTCTTGCAGGGCGACCCGGTGGACGCCTTTAGTGCCATCGTACACCGCGATAACGCCCAGTGGTACGGCAACAAGATGACGAAGAAGCTCAAGGAGATTATTCCTCGCCAACAGTTCGAGGTGCCTGTGCAGGCGGCCATTGGGGCCAAGATCATCTCCCGAGAGAACATCAAGGCCCTGCGCAAGGACGTTCTTTCTAAGTGCTATGGCGGTGACATCTCTCGTAAGCGCAAGTTGCTGGAAAAGCAGAAGGAAGGCAAGAAGCGCATGAAGTCCATCGGCTCGGTGAACGTGCCGCAGGAGGCCTTTGTGGCGGCGCTTTCTACGGATGAGGCTTAAGCGCAGCCGGGGTGGCTACGGGGGCTAAAACCGAGACGCGGGACGTGGCGTGCTTCTAAACTAAGAGGGGCACACCACCGAGTTCCTGCATCGGAATTTCTTATCTGTGTATAGGAGATATTTTATTTCTACTGTATATGTAGATGGTGGTCACTGAAGGAACCAAAATCGTCATATCCTAATGGATAAGGGTGGATGATATGAATGATCCTCTAGTTTCTCTCGTGAGTGAGTTCTATCGGTGCGAGAACTCTCGTGATTGGGGGGGGATGGCCCGTTTGGTTGATCCAAATATCACTTCGTATACCTCTCCTACGGATGAATATGTTACAGGAAGAGGCGAATATATTAATTCAATCATTGACATGTATCGCGGCCGAAGTGAGACATTTGAGGTGCTATCAATTAGTTCGGACGTGCGCGCCGCCACGGTTCATGCTGAGATAAGCATGGAGGGGAAGCGGTCTGTTAATGTTTTTGAGATTAGAGATAATGTTATTGCGGTTGAGCGTGAGTATCTAGGCGAAGGCTATGTTTAGTTAACTGGGGGCTTGGTTTCGCGTTGGTTGGGATGTGTGAGGCTTCCGCTTTTGTTTTATGGTTGGTCATATTACTCGACTGCGGTGCATTTATGAATGTAGTGCAGGGTGAGCGGAGTTGTGACCCTACCGCTACCTTGGCCTAATTGTGACAGGAATCCAGTATGATTCTGTACACTGCAAGAGCATGTCACTGAGTTCACTACGTATCCCACACGGAAAAATCCTCACCACGGAGCTGGAGATGGCCCCCTATACTGCCGATGCCTCCCAGGTCGCTCCCGAGGGCATGCCGCAGGCGGTGGTGGTTGCCCACTCCACCGAGGACGTTTCTGCTGCCCTGGCCTGGGCCAATGAATACGGAGTGAAAGTATCGGTGAGGGCTGGGGGAAGCGGGGTTTCCGGTGGGGCCTTGGCCTACTCGGGCGGATTGGTGATTGCCCTGCACGAGATGAATCAGATTATTGGGATTGACCCCGCCGCCAGGCTCGCCACGGTGGAGGCCGGTGTGCTCACCGCAGACCTTGACACCGCTGCCAGGGAGCACGGACTGTTCTTTGCCCCAGACCCCGCTAGCGCTGCAATCTCTACCGTGGGAGGCAATATTGCCACCAATGCCGGAGGATTGCGTTGCCTTGCCCACGGAGATACCGCTAAGGCCGTGGCGGAATTAAAGGTGGTTTTGGCTAATGGGGAGGTTATTACCACCGGGGCGCGCACGGTAAAGAACTCCACGGGTCTTAATCTCACCCAACTTTTTGTTGGTTCGGAGGGAACCCTGGGGATTATTACGCAGGCAACAGTGTGGCTCACCCCCGTTCAACCTGGACCGGCCCATACTTTCTTGGCGGCCTTTGATTCCCTTTCCGCTGCTGGGCAGGCAGTGGTGGAGATTGTGCGTTCTACGCAATTGGAAACCCTCGAACTCATTGATTCCACCATTGCCGCGATGGTGGAGGAATACCGACCTAGTGGTTTGCCGCAACCCGGTGCCGCCCTGCTCATCGGTCAGGCCTTGGGGCCGCAGGCACAACAATCGGTGGAAATAGCTGCGAAAATAAGCAGTGAAAAAGGCGCCGCCGAGGTGAATACCGGGGAGGGCGATGCTTTGCTCGAAGCACGCCGCTTAGCTTTACCCGCCATGCAGGCGCACGGAGAATGGGTGATGGGGGACGTCGGTGTGCCGGTGCCGCAATTGCCCGCCATGATTGAAGCCATTGGGTGCATTGAAAAGGAAGAACAAAGAGCGGTGCGGATTGTTGCTCACGCCGGTGATGGTAATTTGCACCCGATGGTGGCGGTAGATTCCGGCCAGCGCGAGCAAGCACAAGGCGTGGTGGATCGGATCGTGGAGGCAGCAGTAAACCTCGGCGGAGTGATCTCCGGGGAGCACGGAATTGGATTACTCAAGCAGCACGAACTCCACCGGCAATACGACGCCGCCACGCTGCGCACGCAGCACGCGATCAAGGCCGCGCTGGACCCGCGTAATATCCTCTCTCCGGGGCGGGCTATCTAATCATTCACCCCGTTCACGCAGATATTCCCCCAAATAGGGAATGGCAAAGTCCACGTATCCATATCCAGCCGGGGTGATAATGCCGCGTTCGATGAGGCGGCGTCGATAGGTGGACTGCTGGTTGGTGGGGATACCCATGCGTTCGGCCACGGAGCCGGTGGGGGTGGGGCCAGGGTTTTGCGCCATGATGTGCAGGTATTCGAGTTCGCGTGGGGGAAGTTCACGCAGCGCCGGGGTGTGAACCTGCATGCCCATGCGCTCTTTGACCAGGGGCAGACCCCGTTCAATATCCTGCGCGCTAATCTCGGTGCCCTCGCTGAGCGACCATCCCACGGAGCCGATGAGTTGCACCAGGTAGGGGTATCCGGCGGCGGCGTCGGTGGCCTCACGCAGGGCCGCAGTCTCAAAGTACTTGCCGCCACGTTCGGCGGTATCGGCCAGGGTGCGGCTGACCTCGGCGGCGTCGAGAGCACCGAGTTCGATGGGTACTGCGCGGCGCAGGAAGGTGGTGCCGGGGTGGGCGAGGAGTTCGGCTATCTCGAAGGGGAGCCCGGCCACGGTGAGCGCGATGGGGAGTTCATCGCGCACCACGTCCTGAATGGCGTCGGTGAGAATGTGCAGGTTATCGGGGGAGGCGGATTGTAATTCGTCGAGGGATAAAAAGAGCCCGCCGCCCTGGGCTTCGAGAGCCAGCACGGTTTCCCGCAGCAGGCTGTGCAGCGATTCCTGGTAGGGGTACGCGGTGGTGTGTTCGACGTTGAGCGAGCCAATCCCAGCGATGGAGCCTCCGGTGATGCGCGGGCGCTTATCCCCGTGGTGCAGCGCAGTGAGCAGCTTAGGCAGGTCAGTCCCGGTGAGTTTATCGAGCATGGTGGCCGAGGCCGTCACGCGCAGGGGAGTCCATCCGCGCGCCTGCGCCTCCTTTTCCAGGAGGTTGAGCAGCACCGTCTTACCCGTCCCGCGCGGCCCGCTGATGAGGGTGAAGCGGAAGGGGGAGCCGGGGCCTTCATCGAGGGCGAGAGATACTTGGGCGACGACGCTGGAGCGCCCGGCCACGATGGTGGGCACGATACCGAAGGTGGGGCGGAAGGGATTGCGCACGGCAGCCTCCAAAATCTTTGTACGATCTGTACGAACTATAGCACCCTGTACGATCTGTACGAACCTCTCAACCTTGTACGATCTGTACGAACTTGGGGTACGGGCGGCGTCGCTAAGCGGATAAGCCAAGAAGTATTCCCACGCCGTGTGTAATGTCTACCCCTTGTGGTAGAGATTCTGTTGATTTTGGCCGTGACCATTCTGGTCGCGGAATACGTGAGCGAGCGATTCTCGCTCAACGGCCCGCTGGTGCTCATGCTCAGCGGCGCGGCGATCTCCTTCATCCCCGTGATGGGGGAGGCGCGCGTGGAGCCGGAAGTGATCTTGGGGGTGTTCCTGCCGCTGCTGCTCTACTGGGAAGCGCTTAATATTTCGCTGTGCGGGATACGCCGTCAGTTGCGCGGGGTGTTGCTCAACGGCACGGTGGCGGTGATCGCGGTGACCGCCACCGTGGGCGGGGCGGCCACCTGGCTGGGCATGACGCTGGCGGTGGGGCTGCTCATCGGCGCGGCGATTGGGCCTACCGACGCCACCGTGGTGGCCGCCTTTGCCAAGGGTATTTCGCCGCGCGGGCTCATTGTGTTGAAGGCGGAATCGCTGATTAATGACGGCACGGCCCTGGTGCTTTTTGCCCTAGCGCTGATGTATGCCACCAACCCCGATGAGGTCACGGCGGGCACGGCGCTGTGGGACTTCGCCCTTTCTTTCGGCGGCGGTATTGCGGCGGGCCTGGTGGTGGGCTGGCTGGTATCCAAAGTGGCGCGGTTTGTGGATGATCCGATGCAGGGCAATATCTTCCGCATTATTGTTCCGCTGGTTACTTATGTGCTGGCGGAGGAGATTCACGGTTCGGGAATCGTGGCTGTGGTGGTGGCCGGGTTGTATATCGGCCAGGCGGGGCATCGCTTTATCACCGTGGGTTCGAGGGTTTTGGGCCGTCCTTTCTGGGCAGTGCTCACGCATATTCTTAATTCCTTGCTCTTTGTTTTGGCGGGCCTGGCGGTGCCGGGAATTGTGCGTTCCCTGGAATCGGATACGCTTTGGCACGCCACCGCCGTGGCTCTGGCCTTGTACGCGGTGATGATGCTTACCCGTTTCCTCTTTGGTGAGGTCATAATCCGCATTATTCGGGTGCTTGATCGCCGCCCGGCACAGAAATTGCGCCGCACTAATCTCCCGGAGCGCATGGTGATTACCGTGGCGGGTTTCCGCGGAGCGGTATCGCTGGCCGTCGCACTCTCGGTGCCGGAATCGGTACCGGGGCGCGATGTGGTGGTGTACGTGGTGGCACTCATCGTCTTTGCCTCCCTGCTCATTCAGGGTTTGCTTTTGCCCTGGTGCATTAAGTGGGTGCAGGCGCGCCCCAATGCGCTTTCCGATGCCGAGGCCGCCCGCGATGTACGCATGGCTCAGGAGGCGGGGCTGGAATCGAATACGGCGCTCATCGAACAATTGCCGCACCTGGCTCAAAAGGTGGGGGCCTCGAAGGAAGTGGAAGAAGATGTGTACCGGGAGCTTCACCTGCACCGCAAGCGCATGTTGGTGGAGCAAATAGAAGAGGGAGAAAACCTCGCGGAAGAGGAGCGCCGCGTGGTGGAATATCACCGGGCGGGAATGGAATTGCGCCTAGCGATTAATGCCCAGGCCAGGGAAAACCTGCTGCGCATGCACGGCGAGGGCAAGATTGATGAGGAAGTGCTCAATATTCTCACCGACCGCTTGGATATTGAGCAGTTGCGTATCGAAGGCCCGATGCGCTTGGAGTAGTAGCCCCAGCGGGGTTGTACCACCGGGGGCGTCGATAAGCCTTTTATTCGAAGTCCAGCTTGTAATTCTCCGGGCGCACCCAGCCGATCTTTTCAAAGATTTTGCTGAACACGATGGAGAGCACCAGGGGAAGCACAAAGAAGAGCACCGCAACGATGGCGATGTTGGCGGCGCTCCATCCCCAGCCCTCGTAGTTGAGGGCGGCCAGCGGCCCCATGAGACCGGAGACGCCGAAGCCCGCCGAGATGGGCGTGCCGGAGATACCCAGCAGGCCGCCGAGTGCACCCACGACGGCCGCCGTGCACATCATTGGCAGCATGGTGACGGGCCGTGACCACAGGTTAGCCATCTGCACCTTGGGGGAACCCAGAACGTGCAGGATGGAGGTGCCAAAGCCGTTGACCTTCCACCCGGCCACCATGAGGCCAAAGCCCGCGGCCGTCACGCCGAGGTTGGCCGTACCGGAGGAAACGCCCTCCATGAAGATGGCAGTGGCGATACCCACGGTGGAGATGGGGGAGACGATCATGACGGAGAAGAGCACCGCGAGCACCAGGCCCATGAGCACGGGCTGGAAGCCGGTGGCCCCATTGACGATGCTGCCGAGCCATTGTGTGAGCACCTTCACCGCCGGGTAGGTGACCATCGAGCCGATACCGCCGGCCACCAGCACCACGATCATGGAGAGCAGCAGGATCGTGTAATTCTTCAGCCGGTGCCCGATCACGGCCACCACGCCCACGGCCATTGCGGCGGTGAGCCCGGAGTTAATCACCAGGCCGGTGCCCTGGACGTGGAATCCGCCCTCGGGGTCGGCGGTGGCCACCCCGGAGCCAAGAATGGCGGCAATACCCACGGCGGCGGTTTGGATGGGGGTGAGCTTGAACTGCATGGCCACCATCACGCCGATGATGAGCGGCATCATGGAGGCGGTAAAGCTCACCATATTGATGATGTTGATGCCCTGGGGGAATACCGGCAGCAGCGCTTTAAAAAGCTCTCCCAGTAGCGCCTGGGGCACGAGGGATACCACCACGGCGATGGAAATGCCGTTGAGCACTTTGAGCGTGAAGTCTCCTACGGAGGTGGCATAAACCGCAGGCGTGGCGGGGGCGGCGGAGGGGGAATCAGCCATAAAAAATCCTTGAAATACGTCTAACAGTCGCATACGAACATACATGTTCCCGTAGGCGTGCTCATAGGCGGTGGATTATCTCTGTGCCGAGTTCGCCCCTGAGTGACGCGCTCAAAATATGCGCCTCAGATTATGTGCACAGATTATGCGTCCCAGATTATGCACTCGGAGGAGAAACCTCTTTATAGGTGCTGCCCCGATACGCTATCCGACGCAGCCCCTCCTCCAACGGGCCGCGCGGGCGCCAGCCCCGCCACAGGGAACAGGCCAGCAGGGAGAAACCGATGGAGCCGAGCCACCAGGCGGTGAGTTCATTCCCGCTCGGGAGTTTTTGAACGCCGGGATCGGATATGCCCGGCTCGAAGAGCATGGTGGATTCCACCTTCATGTACTCCTCCCAATCATGAGTACGCGCCACACGGTTGCGATACTCCTCGAAGTCCACGCCGGCATAGAGGTCAGCGGGCGAATCGGTATAGACGGCAGAATCGTCCTTCATGGATTGCTGGAAATCGAGATAACCACCCAAAGGGATAGCCGCGGTGAGCACGTGGGCCACATATACGGTAAGCGCCATGATGCCCAAGCTGCGCAGCGGGTACAGGGCCTTAGTGAGAATCTGCGGGCGAGTAACCAGCAGGCACAACCCGATGACTCCGGCCGACATGCCCCAGGAATACACCACGTCCAGGGGATTTTCCCCATGCCCCAACTCCCCGGTGAGGTGGCGTTGCCATACTCCGACGCCGCCTACGAGCAGGCCGATCACGGTGACGGGTACCGCGGCACGGGCGCCAGCGGAGAAAGCGCGGTAAAGCACCATGCCAAAAAGACCGTAGGCCAGCCAATTGAGAATGGGGTAAGCACCGGCTAATAGCGGACTTTCGATAACCGTCTCACCTATAGTGAGGTAGAAGCTCAAAGCGATGCCGAGCACAGGCAGTGCCACGGCAGCGGTCATCAGCCAGCAGGTGCGCCATCGGGTACAGGGGCCAAGCACCAGGTAGATCGCTCCAATAGAGCCGAGCACCACGGCGATGGCCACCTGCACGGTGGAAAGAATCATGCCGATTCCCACGAGTACCACGCCGCGAATCATGGCGCGGTGCCGGGCCTGGGCTAAAGCGGCGCCCCCGGTGGCGTCGGCCTTGCTATTCATCAAACTCAGCGATACCCCGGCGAGCACGGCAAAGAGCGCGGAGGGGAAACCATTGCTCAGAGCATTAACCCACGGGAGATCGGGACCCAGGTGCGCCGTCATCATGCCGATGATGGCCAGCGCCCGGGCGAGGTCAAAACCGTCAATGCGGGTGCGTGTGGAAGGAAAGGACATGGTACTTAAGGGTGGCATGAATGGCGCGGCAGCGCTAGCCCCTTTAGTAGAGGTATTTAGAAGCTAGAAGAACCGCCCCCGCCGCTAAAACCAGAGGAATAAGAGGTATTGGTGGAGCTGGACGAAGATTGCTGGGCTTGGTGAGTGGCCACGTTATTGCTGTGCCAGGAGGAAATAGCGTAGTAGGTCACAAAATCGCTGTAGCGATAGTCAGGGTCGTAGAGTCGGGGTTGACGCAGCGGTTCATAGTCCTTCACATCGGAAAGTTCGCGGCGCTTCATCTCTGCGAGTGCAGCCTGATAATCGTTGGTAATGCGCACCAGATCAGCCATGAAGGTGGGGTTTTCTACTTGTTGTGCTAACTGCTGAATACGCTGACCGATGGCCTCCAATTCCTTTTTAAGTTCGGTGCTCTTGGCCGCCAGTTTGGCCTTGCGCACGTCCCCGCGCAGGTCCTCTAGATCGGATTGGCGGGTGGTCACATCACCTTGTTCGAGATTGAAGAGGCGGTCGATATTCTCCTCGGCCGTTTCTATCTGTGTCACGGTGGTGGCGGCTGTGGCGATGGTGGAGTGCTGTTTTGCCATCACTTTATCGTCGCCGGTATTAAGAGAACTCAGCCCGCCAGCGCCGGATATTTGCTCGTCAAGAGCTAGAAAGCGATCGCGTACCTCGGCCCATTGCTGGCGCAATTGCTTATCGGCAAAGGAGCTGCTTAGTGAGTTTGCTCGGATGTCTATGCTGTCGAGGCGTTGGGCGATCTCCCCGTAATTGTTCAGTACATGGTCGAGGTCTGAGCGGGCCTCCTCCGATTTCTTTCTGCGGGTGTTGCGGCTTACCGTTAGGACGGAGCCCACCCCACCTACCAAGGCAGAGGTTCCCAACCCGGCCCCGACACTGGCGGCTGTGCGATCTCCCACGGCATCGTCATAAAGGCGCTGTTCTAGGGCGGCTACGTCGGTGGCGGTTTGAGCAGAGTTGAAAAGCCCGGCGGGGATATTGCCGTCTGCTACGCCGGGTTTCATGGCGTCGAGGGCTGTATCTAAGGATGTCCCGCCCCAGAGGTCGAGGGCATCGCACACATCATTGCCGCAGCCGATGAAGGCATTGCGGGGAGAAAGGCCTACACCCACGATGAGGATGCCATCAGCGTAGTGGTCATCATCGGGGGCGATAAGTTCGGGGCGGTGGTCGCGAACGTGATTTTCTAACGAGTCCAGCACGTTTTCTTTGTTGTTCTCAAAGACCACGTAGTACAAGCCGGTGACTACGGCGGGTACCTGGAGGCGCTGGGCGTCGCTTTCCATGCGAGCTTCGTCCTCGGCGCTAAGCACATCCTGCGGGTCGTCGATAGTAAGGGATACCTGGTGAGGTTCTAGTTGCTCACGGGGAACGCTAATCTGCTGGCCGTATTCCGGGGGGGCTGAACCGCCCAGGTAGCCATGCCAGCACCTACACCCGTGAGTGCGGCGGCGCTGAGTGCCGCGATGATTCCTTTTCCGAGCCTGTTATCGCGTGGCATGGGGCCAGGCTATCGTAGAAAGATCGAAAAACTGAACGGTATGTTCTATCTAGACAGATTCGTCTATGATGAATCCGATCATTCCTACCCGGACAGAAAGGCCAGCCATGATTCTCACGGGCCTAGCCCTGGGCGCCGTCCTCGGCGCGGTGATGCAGCGCGGACGCTTCTGCGTGACCGGCATGTTGCGCGATATTTTCCTGCAACGCACCTGGCGGGGCTTTACCGGCCTGCTCATCGTTATCTCCGTGCACGCGGTGGGCCTGGCGGCGTTGAGTAGCCTGGGCGTGATCGCCCCGGAGTATGACGATCTCGCCCCGCTGGCCGTGATCCTCGGTGGGCTCATCTTCGGCCTGGGCATTGTGCTGGCGGGCGGTTGCGCCTCGGGCACCTGGTACCGCTCGGCAGAGGGCCTGGTGGGGTCCTGGATTGCGCTGGGCACTTACGCGCTCTCGGCGGCGGCAATGAAGGCCGGGGCGCTGCGCGGCTTCAACGAGGCCTTACATTCCCGCACGCTGCCCCTGCGCAGCCTGCCGGAAACCCTGGGTCTTTCTCCCTGGTGGTTCGCCCTGGCACTCAGCGCGGGCACGGTGGTGCTGGTGCGCCGCTTCCTCGCCACGGAAAAGCCCCTGCCCGCACTCCACCGCGAGCGCTGGAAGCGTCCCCTGCACCTCTATACCGCCGCCGTGCTCATCGGTCTGCTCGGCGTGATCGCTTGGCCGCTCTCGGCGGCCACCGGTCGCAACGACGGCCTGGGCATCACCACTCCCACCTCCAATATCCTGCGTTACGCCGTCACGGGTGATACGCAGCGCGTGGACTGGGGTGTGATGCTCGTGCTCGGTATCTTCGCCGGGGCCTTCGTGGCGGCCAAGCTCACCGGGGAGTTCCGCGTGCGCGTGCCCGATGCCACCGCGGCCACCCGCGCGGTCGTCGGCGGCTTGGCGATGGGCGTGGGTGCCTCGTTGGCCGGCGGCTGCACCGTGGGCAACGGAATGGTGCAAACCTCCCTTTTTACCTATCAGGGCTGGTTGGCACTGCTTTTCATCGCGCTCGGCGTGGGGCTGGGGGCAAAGCTGTGGTTGCGCCCGGCTGCCCCGCGCCCCGCTTCTACTATCGACGCCCCGGCTACCGCAGTAGCCGCCACCCCCGCAGTGTCCGGCCTCATCACCCTGGGCGGCGGGGCGGCGCAGGAGCAGGGCTACGGGGGCGTCGCCACGCTGGCTCCCGGACGCTACCGCCTGGATACTTTTGGTGCGGTGTGCCCCTTCCCACTCATTGAGGCCAAGGAGGCCATGAAGGCCCTGGCATCGGGGGAGGAATTGGTGATTGACTTTGATTGCACCCAGGCCACCGATTCCATTCCCCGCTGGGCCGCCGAGGACGGTCACGAGGTGGTGAACTTCGAGGAGCGCGGCGAGGCTGGGTGGAGCATCACACTGCGCAAGGGGGCGGTGTTGGGAACGTAGTGCGCCCGCACCGGGTGGGTTACACTCTGGTGGTATGGAGCCCTGGATGGATCGGGAGCAGGTATTGCTCTCTGGAGCGGAAGCCCACGAGTTCGATCAGATGATGGGGATTTTCGAGGTGCCGGAGGAACACCTGCTGGACCTTTCCCTGCTGCCGCGTATTTATTCCAGCTAGGGGCACAAGCATGGCGCGAAAAATCATTCTCGATTGCGACCCCGGCCACGACGATGCCGTCGCCATCCTCCTCGCCGCAGGCAACCCCGCTATCGACCTGGTGGGTATTACCACCATTGGCGGCAATCAGACCCTAGAGAAGGTCACCTTCAACGCCCGGCAGGTGATGACCATTGCCGGGCTTATCGACGTCCCCCTGCACGCCGGTTGCACGCGCCCCCTGGTGCGCCCGGTGGAGGTGGCCGCCGATGTCCACGGCGATTCCGGTATGGAGATTCACGGCTTTGAATTGCCAGACCCGCGCGTTTCCGTGGAGCAGGCGCATGCCGTGGACTTCATTATTGATACGGTGATGAGCCACGAACCGGGCACCATCACCCTGGTGCCTACTGGTCCGCTGACCAACATTGCGATGGCCGCGCGCAAGGAACCGCGCATCGTGGAGCGGGTGCGCGAGGTGGTACTCATGGGCGGCGGTTATCACGAGGGCAATAAAACGGCCACGGCGGAGTTCAATATCTCCGTGGACCCCGAGGCCGCGCACATCGTATTCAACGAATCCTGGCCCGTGGTGATGGTGGGCCTCGACCTCACCCACCAGGCCCTTGCCACCCGCGAGGTGGAGGAGCGCTTTGCCCAGCTGGGTACTCAGGCCGGGGACTTTGTGGTGGGCCTGTGCGGTTTCTTCCGTGAGGCTTACCGCCAGGCCCAGGGTTTCGACGACCCTCCGGTGCACGACCCCTGTACCATCGCCTACCTCATCGACCCCGCCGTGGTGAGCACCGTGAAGGTGCCCCTGGATGTGGAACTGCGTGGGGCGCTCACCACCGGCATGACGGTGGCGGATTTCCGAGCCCCCGCGCCCGAGGACTGCCACACCTCCGTGGCGGTGCGCCTGGACCACGAGAGGTTCTGGAACCTGGTGGTGGAGGCCGTGCGCGTTCTTTAGCGGCGGAAGTCCTGCACTTTCACCCGCTTCTTCTCGATGAAGTCCCAGGCCTCCACGCGCACGCGATCGTGATAAATACGCACCCGCAGCCCGGAGGAGGCCGGGCCGTCAAGGATCGTCTCGTCGTGATCGTCCTCGGGCATATAGGCGTTGAGGATTGCCCCGGTATTGACCACCGGAAAACCCCGCTTGCCCGCCTCACCCGTGCCCGCGTAGCGGCGCATACCCCACCAATCGTGCTGGTGGAGCAGGGAGGCGTGGCTGTGGGAGGTGAACATCACCTGGTGGGTGTACTTGCTCAGCACATTGGAAAGGGCCTCTAGGTCCTCGTAGTCATTCTGATACCACGCGCTGTGAGACATAGAGACGGTATTGGGTAGCAGGTAGTGGGCAAAGAGCAACACCGGCTGGCCCTGATCGCGCCAGTGGGCGAGGCGTTCATCGAGCCAGGAGAGTTGTTCAGGGGAGAGCCGCACGAAGGGTTCTTTACCGTCGCGGTCCACATCGGAGTAGTACTCGGAATTGATGGTGAGCAAGGGAATACCGTTTACCAGTATCTCCTGCCAGAGCCCCTGGCTGCGTGAATAATCCAAAAAGCGCTGGATATAGGTTTGCGAGCCCTCATCGCCATACATCTCGTGGTTTCCGGCGGTCATGATGGTATTTCCCGAGGTATGAGGGGTGCGCCGGGCGGCGGCGGTGAACTCCTCCCAGAGTTCCCGGCTGCCCTTATCCACGGCATCGCCATTAATCACTAGCGCCTGGGCGGGTTCGGGCATGGCGTTGAGCTGGCGCACGGCGTCCTCATAATCGGCAATATCGCCCTGGATATCGGAGAGAACATCAATGATGGCCACCGGCTCGTGCGCGGGTTCTGCCAGCGGCAGGGTGACGGCCACGTTATCAATGGCCCAGAACCAATCATCATTGCCGCCGAGGTAATGAAAACCCAGGCGCAGCGTGGTGGCCCCGGTGGGAAGGGGAAGGCGCAGCGCCTCGTGGGAGGAAATGCGATCTTCTTCCAAGCGCAGAATCTCGCGCTCCTCATTGTCATCGAGTGTGGCGGTCACCACGGCGCGCTGGCCCTTTTTACCCTGGCGATAGTGGGAATCGAACTCCACCACCACCTCCGCGTGGCCTGTGACCTCAATAGCGGGGGAGAAGAGGTGGGCGTTCATGGAATCGGTGGAATTAAGGCGCTGCTGCTTGGAATCAATGATCGCCACCTGCTCATAACCCCGGGTGAACCACTGCCTTTTATCCGTGCCCGCAGCCCAGGTCCAATCCCTGATGGTGGCCAGCGTCCAACCCTCCCAGTGCTTCTCCCCGGAGGTCACTCCCTCCACCGTGTTCGTCCAGCCCTCGGGCAGGCGATGCGTGAAGGAGGCGGGGTTGGTTACTTCGTCGAAGCCCTCGCTAAAGAGGACGTGCTGCTGCGGTGTGGTTGCGGTGGCGTCGGTAGTGGCGGAGGCAGAGGAGAGCGGGGCCTTGCCGAGCAAGGGGAATCAACCAGCCGCAGCGGCGGCTTTGAGGACGGTACGGCGTTTCACCGGGGAACCTCCGGGGGATGGGCGGTGTGGGACGGTACAGATTATCGCAGCCATAGGAGAATCCCAGGTGAATGGCAGGGGAACAGTGGGTGAAGATTGCGGCCAAATCACTCAGTGAGAACGGTCCAAATCACTCAATAAAACCCGTCCAAATGACTCAGTAGAAACGGTCCAAACCACTCAGTATGCTATCCTGAGCAGCGGAGATAGCCTATCGAGGGAGGGTGCGTGACCCACGATTATTTACCCCGTATTGCGGACGCCAGGTTAGCCCAGGCCTTGGCCACGAGCGGGGCGGTACAGGTCAAAGGGCCTAAGTGGTGCGGCAAGACGGAAACGGCCCTGCAACAGGCAAGCAGCGTTATCTACCTCCAAGACCCCGATTACTCCGCCTCCTACTTGGCCCTGGCGGATGCGAAACCCTCCAAACTCTTAGAGGGTGCTACCCCACGGCTCATTGACGAGTGGCAAATGGCCCCGCAACTCTGGGACGCCGTGCGCTTTGCCGTGGACCGCAGGCGCACCTCTGGCCAATTCATTCTGACGGGATCGAGCACCCCCACGGTCAGCCCGGCTCACTCGGGAGTGGGGCGCATCACGAGTTTTGTCATGCGGCCCATGACGCTCCACGAATCGCAGGAATCCTCGGGTGATGTGTCCTTAGCGGAGCTCTTCGACGCACCGGGTGAGGCTATCGGCGGTATCTCTCCCCTGGACGTGGAGGATATGGCGCAGATTCTCTGCCGGGGTGGCTGGCCCGCCGCCATTACCACAGGGCAGAGCAATCGTTCGCCTGATCTTGCCCGCGCCTACATCGATGGCCTGGTGGAATCGGATATTTCCCGCATTGATGGGGTGAATCGCAACGCCACGCGGGTCCGCGCACTCATGCGCTCCTACGCTCGCCACATATCCACGCAGGCATCGCAGGCGACGATGGCGGCGGACCTAGCTGTCAATGATGAGGCGATGTCTCCCAACACCGTGAGTGACTACCTCGACGCCCTTGCTCGGGCCTACATCACCGATGAACTAGAGGCGTGGAATCCGGCGCTGCGCTCCAAGACCGCCGTGCGCACCAGCCCCACGAGGCACTTTGTGGATCCCTCCGTGGGGACCGCCCTCATGCGGGCCACCGCGGCGAATCTACTGCACGATATGGAGGCATACGGTTTGCTCTTTGAATCGCTTTGTGTGCGTGACCTGCGCGTTTACGCCGAGGCGATGGACGGCAGTCTCTTCCATTACCGGGATAAAACAGGCCTGGAGGCCGATGCCGTGGTGGTGCTTGCCGACGGCCGCTGGGCTCCGGTGGAGGTCAAACTGGGCGAGCGGCAGGTGGACGAGGCGGCTGCGAATCTACAGAAACTAGCTGAGCGCGTGGATACCTCTCGCATGGGTGCTCCGTCCTTCCTCATGGTCGTGACCGGAGGAAAGGCCGCCTACCGCCGCGATGATGGTGTGCTTGTCGTGCCCCTGGCTTGCTTGCGCCCCTGAGACTATCCCGGCAACTCGTCCTCCATCCCCGGATAAGAGGCCTGTGCCCCGTGCCCCGTGGCCGCGTAGGCGCCCACGCGGGCGGCGTGATGGGCGGCGTCGATAAGCGAGGAACCGCGAGCCAAGCGGGCGGCAAGGGCACCGGCAAAGGCATCGCCCGCCCCCGTGGTATCCACCGGGGTGATGGTGGGTGTGGGAATGGGCGTGACCTCCTGGCCTTGGGCCACGAGCGCGCCCTTGGCGCCCAGGGTGAGCACCACGCTGGCAAAGCCCGCACGCAGCAGGTCGCGGGCGAGGTCTGCGGGGTCCTCCGAGGTGCTGGGGGAGCCTAGTTGTTCCAGAATCAACCCGGCCTCGTGCTCATTGGCCACCAGGGGATCGGCCTGTACCAGGGCCTCACGCGGCACCGGCACCACCGGGGCGAGATTGACCACCACGCGGGTGTTTTCTCCTGCGGAGTCGATGGCGCGGGCAAAACCCTCGGCGGGAATCTCGCCCTGGAGCAGCAGCACGGCGGCCTCTTTAATGGTGGCGGCGTGCCCGCCCACGTACTCGCTGTTCACGGCGGCATTCGCACCGGGCACCACGATGATGGAGTTCTCCCCATCGGCGGAAACGGTAATCACCGCCAGGCCCGTGGGACCCTCCACCTCTGCTACGGCGGCGAGGTCCACTCCGGAGGAACGCAGGTACTCGGTGGCGGGCCGAGCATAGGCATCGCCGCCCACCGCGCCGATGAGGGCCACCTCTGCGTCTTGGAGGGCGGCGGCCACGGCCTGATTGGCTCCCTTGCCCCCGGCGGAAATCTCGCCGCCGCTGCCCGCCAGGGTTTCGCCCGGGTGGGGGTGGCGGTGAACGTGAACGGTGAGGTCGGCATTGATGGAGCCAACCACCACAACCTTCTTAGACAACTTCTTCTCCCTTCCTGGCGGAGGTGTGCGGTCTGCGGCGTCGTACGGCCCGGGGTGCGGCGCCCCAAGCAATGCACCGTTTGCGTGCGGCATACCCAGCACAGCACTACCTGCACAGCCTAGCGGGGGAGCGTGGCGGGTGATCTCGGGGAATGAGGCGGGGAGCCAGGAAATGAAGGAAAAGGCTCGGTGAACGGCGTTTATCAACGCTTCACCGAGCCTTTTGCTCACCTCAAAGAGGACTTACACAAACCCTCCGCGATCCTCGCGCACATCAAAGTCAATCTGGCGCGGGTTCAGGCGGTTGAGCTGGGTCACGTGCTGCGGGCCGAGTTCCTCCACGGAGGAAACCTGGAGCAGCTGCATGGTGCGGCGCACCTGGCTGGCCAGAATCTCGATGGTGCGGTCCACACCGGCCTCGCCACCGGCCATGAGGCCGTAGAGGTAGGCGCGGCCAATGAAGGTGAACTTCGCACCCATCGCCAGGGCGGCCACGATGTCCGCACCGTGCATGATGCCGGTGTCCATCGCCACGTCCAGGTCGGAGCCGACTTCGCGCACCACCTCGGGCAGGAGGTGGAAGGGCACGGGGGCGCGGTCGAGCTGGCGGCCACCGTGGTTGGACAGGATGATGCCGTCCACGCCCAGGTCCGCGAGCTTCTTGGAATCCTCAAGGTTCTGCACGCCCTTGACCACGAGCTTGCCGGGCCACAGGGAGCGAATCTCGTCGAGGTCATCGAACTTGATGGTGGGATCCATCGCGTTATTGAGCAGCTCGCCCACGGTGCCACCCGTGGTGGTTAGGGAGGCGAACTCCAGCGGCGGGGTGGTCAGGAAGTCCCACCACCACCAGGGGCGCGGAATGGCGTTGAGCACCGTGCCCAGGGAGATCTGCGGGGGAATGGAGAAACCATTGCGAGCATCGCGCAGGCGGGCACCGGCCACCGGGGTATCCACGGTGAAGAAGAGGGTGTCAAAGCCCGCCTTGGCGGCGCGCTCCACCAGGCCGTAGGAGATGGAGCGATCGCGCATCACATAGAGCTGGAACATGTTGCGCCCGTGCGGGTTGGCCTTCTTCACGTCCTCGATGGAGGTGGTGCCCAGGGTGGACAGGGCGAAGGGGATACCCGCGCGCCCGGCTGCGGAAGCACCGGCTACCTCGCCCTCGGTCTGCATGAGGCGGGTAAAGCCGGTGGGGGCGATGCCGAAGGGCAGGGAGGAGGGGCCGCCGAAAATCTCGGTGGAGGTATCCAGCTGGGAAACGTCCTTGAGAATGGAGGGGTGGAACTCCACGTCCTTGAAGGCCTGGCGGGCGCGGTTCATGGAGATCTCGTCATCGGCGGCGCCGTCGGTGTAGTCGAAGGCGGCGGCGGGGGTGCGTCGCTTAGCGATCACGCGCAGATCGTCAATGGTCTGCGCTTTGCTGAGTCGTGCGCGCTTGAGGTTCAGATCGGGGGTCTTGAACTTCAGCAGATCAAAGATCTCGCTGGGGTTGGGCACTTGCCGTGGGATATGAGCCATGTTGCTACCGGCACTCCTTGTTGAGAATAATCTTCCTTTTGCATTTTATCCCAGTGTGGGGCGTTTAAGGCATATCGCTGTGCTATGAACTATCACACATGCGGCGAGAGCGCCGGAGTAATGGCCGCCAGCAGCTCGCGCGTATAGGGGTGCTCGGGCTCTTTCCACACCCGCTCCACCGGCCCTCGTTCTACGATTTCCCCTGCGCGCATCACCACCACCTCCGTGCAGAGGTGCCGGATTACCCCAAGTTCGTGGGAGACGAATACCAGGGTGCGCTCCGGGGTCACCGCCTGATCGAGGAGGTCAAGCACCCGCGCGCGCACGGTGACGTCCAGGGCGGAAACCGCCTCATCGGCCAGCAACACATCGGGATCGACGGAGAGCGCGCGGGCCAGGGAGAGCCGCTGGCGCTGCCCACCGGAGAACTCATGCGGGAGCTTATCGACGTCCCCAGGGTTCAGCCCCACCTGCTCCATGAGGCGGGCTGCTCGCTCGGTGCGCTGGGCGCGCGGCAGCCGCAGCGCCTCCGTGATGGCGGTTCCCACCTTCATACGAGGGTTGAAGGAGGAATAGGGGTCCTGAAAAACCATGTGGGTGCGCCCGTGAACGCGCACGGAGCCGGAATCCGGTTGCTCCAATCCTGCGATCATGCGCAGCAGCGTGGTTTTCCCCGAGCCGGAGCCGCCCACGATGCCCAACCGGGTTCCCTGGGGCACGCGAAGGCTCACCTCGCGCAGGGCCTCCACGGTGCGGCCACGGGTGGAAAAGGTGCGCGATACCTGGGTGACCTCGATGGCGGTTTCTAGGGGGGCGTCGATAGCAGGGGAGGGGGAGCGCTCGGAGAGCTGCGTGGCCGCGATGAGGGCGCGGGTGCGCTCCTGTTGGGGCTGGCGCAGAATCTCCTCGGTGGAGCCGCGCTCGATGATGCGCCCGGATTCCATAACCAAGAGGTGATCGCACAGGGTGGACACGAGGGAAAGATCGTGGCTGATAAAAAGCAGGGCGATATTGCGCTGCTCGGTGACCCGCAGGATGACCTCGATGATCTGGCGCTGCACGGTGGCATCCAGGGCGGTGGTGGGCTCATCGCAGATGAGCACCTCCGGGGATTGGGAAAGTGCCATAGCGATAAGCACGCGCTGGCGTTGGCCGCCGGAAAGCTGATGGGGATAAGCCCCGAGGTGTTCCTCGTGCAGGCCGACGTCCCGGAAGAGAGCCGCGGCTTCGTCGCGGAGGTGCGCCGCACTGAGATCGCGGCCGTGGGCTTTCATGGCCTTGATGAGCTGCGTGCCCACCGTCATGAGGGGGTTGAGCGCCGTCATGGGTTCCTGGAACACCATAGCGATGCGCTGACCGCGTATGCTGCGCAGGCTCTTTTCGCGCGCTCCCACGAGTTCGGTGTCTCCAAGACGGATGTTTCCGCGCACCGGCAGGGGACACAGCCCCATCAGAGCCAGCGCGGTGAGCGACTTACCGGAGCCGGATTCTCCAATGAGCCCCACCCGTTGACCAGGGCGTAGCTCGAAGGAAACTCCCTCTACGAGGTCGGAAATACCGAGATTTTCTACGCTCAATACGGCAGAGTGTGTGGACATCAGTGTGTTCTCCTCCGGGGATCAAAGGCATCGCGTAGGCCATCACCGAGCAGGTTAAAGCCCAAGACCGTGAGCGCAATGGCCACGCCGGGCCAAATCGCCACGTGCGGGGCGGAGGCCAGGGAAGCCTGGGCGTCGCCCAGCATGCGCCCCCACGAGGCGTCCGGTGGGGGCGTGCCCAACCCCAGGAAACTCAGTGCCGCCTCCGCGAGTACCGCCAAGGCGAAGGCTACCGAGGCCTGCACGATCAGCGTGGAGACGATATTAGGCAGCACGTGCACCGTGGCGATGGACGTGTGGCTGCGTCCGCCGATACGGGCGGCGGCGATGTAATCCTGAGTGAGTACCTGGAGGGCATTGGCTCGCGTGACGCGGATGAAACCGGGGATTCCCGCGATACCGATGGCCAACATGGCGGACCACGTGGAGGCCCCAAAGATCGCTCCGGAAAGAATGGCCAGCAAGAGGGCGGGGAAGGCGAGCAATAAATCAGCCCCGCGCATGATGGCGGTGTTCACCCCCCCCTTGCGCAGCGCGGCCCACAGACCTAGGGGCACGCCGATGAGGGCGGAGATTCCCACCGAGACCACCCCCACCAGCAGCGTGATCTGGGAACCCACCATGATCCGGGAGAGAACATCGCGCCCAAAGCGGTCCGTACCCAAGAGGTGCTGCATAGAGGAGCCCTCCAAGCGATGTCCGGGAGCCACGGCGAGCGGATCGTAGGGGGTCCACAGTGCAGAGAGCGCAGCGATGAAAAATACCGCAGCCACCAGGGCTAACCCCACCCATCCGGTAGGGGAAAGGCGACGCAATACAGAGGTCATGCGGGGGCTCCTTCCGCGGAGGGCTTGGCGACGCCACCCTCGTCATTCTGCGGGCTTTCCGGTGTGGTTGCCTGTGCAGCCTGGTCTGCCTGGGTTGTCTGCGAGTTTCGGCGTGGGAGGTCTCCGGCGCGCAGGCGGGGGTCGATGAGCGTGGTGGTGACGTCCACTATGAGATTGACCAGCAGCGTGAAGAACACCAGCACCATCACGATGGCCTGCACCATGAGGAGATCGCGGCTGCTCACGGCGCTGAGCAGCAGAGAACCCAGGCCAGGAATAACAAAGACTTGCTCGATCACCACCGCACCCACGATGAGCGAGGTCAATTGCAGGCCGGTAACGGTGAGCACCGGAATGGCGGCATTGCGCAGCGCATGGCTCAGCAACGCCTCACCGCGCCCCTGCCCGGTGGCGTAGGCGGTGCGCATGAAGTCCTGCTCTAAAACCTCAAGCAGGGCCGAGCGCACGTAGCGGGTGAGGATCGAGGCTTGCACCACGGTCAGTGCCAGCACCGGGAGGATAAGGCGGGAAAGGAATCCCCCGAAGTCCTCCCCCGGGGGTATCCACCCATTAGCGGGCAGCCAGCCCAGGTGAAGGGAAAACACCATCACCAGCAGCACGGCGGCCAAGAAACTGGGCACCGCGATGCCTACCTGACTGAGCACCGAGATGGCAGTACCCCAGCGGCGTCGAGTAGCAGCCATGCCCAGGGGAACGGCGATGAGCAGGGCGAGGAAAAGGGAACTGAGGCAGAGAATAAGAGAGACGGCCCCGCGGTCAAGCAGCAGCGGGGTAATTTCCTGCCCGCTGCTCAGCGAGGTGCCAAAATCGCCACGCAACATGCCCGAAACCCAATCCAGATACTGCTGGTGCAGGGGGCGGTCGGTGCCCAACTGAGCGGAGAGCTCGGCCACATTCTCCTCGGTGGCCGTGACACCCAGGGCAATTTCTGCCGGGTTGCCGGGAAGAATACGCAGGAGCCCAAAGATTGCCAGGCTGCCCAGGAAGAGCAAGAGAAGAAAGCGCAGGAGATGCCTGCCCACGGTGCGCCACATTAGTGCTGCTCCTTTGCGGTGGAGGACTTGGCTATCCGGGAAAGCGGGAGGGAATCGACCACCGCGGTGGGATCAATGCCGCCGATGCCGGGGTGGGAAACCACGATGCTCGGGAAGTTCATCAGCGTATCGGCGGCGGCCTCTTCCATGAGGGAATCCACGGCCTGCTTCATGAGTTCCGTGGTTTCCTCCGGGGCGGCGGCATCGGCGGCGGCCAGGAGCTCCCGCGTGCGAGGGGAATCGTATCCCAGGTAATAATCGGGATTGCCAAAGAGTGTGGGAATATCCCGGGCCTCCACGTGGGCGATGAGCGACATATCGTAATCGTGCTTCTTGAGCACCTGCGCCAGCCATACCGCCGGGAACTCCGCCGATTTCAAGGTGACGCGGAACCCCACATCGCGCAATTGCGAATACACCAGTTCCGAGGTGGTTTGGGTATAGGGCATGGCGGGGACGGTGATGGTCACCTCCAGGCGGGGATCGGTGCCGTCGGTGGCATAACCTGCCTCGTTCAGCAGGGTACGCGCGCGCTCGGGGTCGAAGGGATAGCGCTGCGAGGGCTGATACCAGGGGTCGGTGGGCGGCACTGGAATACCGCCGGTATCCACCCCATAGCCGTCCCATACGGTATCAATCACCGCCTGGCGATCAATGGCGTGCAGCACCGCGCGGCGCACCGCCACATCATCAAAGGGGGCGCGGCGATTATTCATGGAGAGCAGCACCTCACCATTGGTGGTGCCGACGTCAATATTCCATTGTCCGCGCGCCTGGAGGGGATCGAGAAGTTCGGGGGATTGTAGGCCCCACAGCACATCGACGTCCCCGGATTCCAGGGCATTGGTGGCGGAAATGGCATCGGGGAAGTAGCGAATCTCCACGCCCTCGTTGGCGGGGGACTCGCCCCAATAATCAGGGTTGGTGCGCAGGCGAAGGGCGCTGCCCACCGCCCAGGTATCCACCTCATAGGGGCCGGTGCCCACGGGGTGCGCGGCAAGATCATCTACGGCCTGCGGGCTCATCATGGCTCCCACCAGCGTTCCCATATTCCACAGCCAGGTGGTAGAACGCTGATGCAGGCGCACCTCTAAGGTGAGATCGTCAAGGGCGGTGGTGCTGGCTACCGGGGCCATCTGTGCCTTGAGGCCATTGGTCCAGGCGTCGCTGAGCACGCGATCGAGGGAGAACTTTGCGGTGTGGGCGCTAAAGGCGTCGCCATTGCTAAAGCGCACCCCCGGGCGCAGGTGGAAGGTATACGTGGTGCCGTCCTCGGAAACCTCCCAGCTCTGCGCCAGGCCGGGCTGAATATCCCCGGAGGAATCAATGCGCACCAGCGTCTCATACACATTGCCCATGAGCGCCTGGGGAATCGCCGCACCGGAGGTGGTGGTGAAGTCCAGGGAGGCCGGGGCGGCATTAGCGGCAAGCACCACGGTATGCGCGCGATTTTCGCTTTGCGACGCCACGCTGGTCGAGGCAGTAGAGCCCGCGCTGCACGCCGCCACGCTCAGGGGGAGGAGCGCGAGGACGAGGGCAGTCAGTGGCCGGGCGGGATTCCGCGAAAACATGAGAGCAGGGTAACAGATGGGTGGGACGCAGGGGCGGGAAAGAAAATATTAGGGAATGACAGGCAGGGACGAGGTTGTTACCATGCTTAATGTTTTCCGCTGATACGCGCATACCTATTGCCTATGAGGAGGCACCATGCTGCTGAGCACGCTGGCACTTTCCGCACTGACCTTCGACGCCCCGGTATTCCAGGAACCCATCACTCCGCGGCCCATCGTGGCCCAGCAGGACGCCGATGAGCAGGACGCTCGCGGCGAGGCCCACCGCTACTCCGGTTCCAGCACCTCCTCCGAGGCCTTCCAGAAGTGGTTTGCTGGCGAGGAGTTCGTGGCCCCCGATGGTGAGACCAAGGATCTGCGTCCCCTCGTGCTGCCCAATGGTCAGGTGGCCCACGGCGGCGATGTGATCGTGAAGGGCGAGAACGGCGAGTTCTTTATCAAGTAAGAGCCCTTGTGCGTTAGGAAACCCCGGCAGTATGCGCTGCCGGGGTTTGTTTTAGGGTATGAGAACGAAGTAGATCACGGCCAGCGCGGTCCATGAGCTGAATGTGAGAATCCAGCAGATGAGCCGGGGGAACTGAGGCCGCAGGAATATGAAGATGATTCCGCGTAACATGATTGCGGCCCCAGTTAAGTACCAGTCGGCGTCCTCTATGAAATCAATGCCGCCTTTGGTGAAGAGGGAGACAACTATTCCAAAGAGGATGAGCCCCAGGCCCGAGAGAACCCAGCCCTTGGGCTCGAAAAACTCTTCAAAGAATTCTTCGCTGGTAATTTCTGGCTTCTCGGATTGTTTCATCGTCTCTTAACACTGATTCCTGACATACAACCACAACCCGGTTTCGCCAAGCCAGAGTGCTGCCCGAACCCACGGATTGACTCCGGCGATCTTGAGTGCAACCTGCCATGTTTTCTTATGGCCGGCTCCAACTGCTGTCGCTAGCGCTTTACAGACCTTTTCCTTATTGATCCTTCGGAATTGCGTTCCGGTGATAGGTTCAACTGGATCATCGGCTTTCTCGGAGATTGAGGCGAGTTCCTGGAAGGAGACCACTTCGGTTGTGCCATCGGGGTCTACCATGGTGATGGTTCCGTTGATGTAGTCGTAGGTGAACTCGACATTACCAACTCCAGCAACGTAGACAGTTTCTGTTTCTACCTCGTTGAGACCCTCTTCTTCGAGAATCTTCTGAGTTTCCTCAAGGCTGGCAGGTTCAGACAGTTCGGCAGACTGTATCTCCGTGCTTGCTCCATTGGAAGGCGCTGCGGTTGCATGGGGAACGGTCGCGGCCTGGAAGGCTAGCGCCGCAATGAGGGTAGACGAACATAGTTTCCAACTGATTTTCCGCATGATAACTCCTCTGTCTTAGGGAAAGGTGGGTGCGGTTTGACTGATTGCCCTTGCGGGCTTTATCGAAGGGGGTGCTCCTTATCTTGTGAGGGTGCAACATCTTTTATGTTGCTTTTACAAAACTAACATCTAACTGTGATCTGGGTCAAGTGTTGTGGTGAGGTCTGCGTGAGGGGTTAGTCGGGGACGGGGTAGTGCTAGTAGGCTTTGCCCTGCTCAGCCCCACAGCCAATCGAGAAAATCTAGGTGATACCCCGATGTCCACACCCGCCCCCGTCAGCACGCATAAGCGCAGATTCAGACTGCAATCTGACCCCGTGATCTTCCTCGCCTCGGCGGGGGTGATCGTTTCTTTCGTGGTGCTCACCATTCTCCTGGGTGAAACCGCCCGCGAGGCCTTCTCCCAGGCCGCCGGATGGCTCCTGGAAAATCTCGGATGGATGTACATTGGCGGAGTCTCGCTGGTGCTCATCTTCCTGCTGGGAATCTTTGCCTCTCGCTACGGCCGGGTGCGCCTGGGCGATGACGATGAGGAACCCGAGCACAGCCTGATTGCGTGGTTTTGCATGCTCTTCGCCGGTGGCGTGGGTGCGGTGCTGATGTTCTGGGGCGTGGCCGAGCCAATTAACCACGCCTA
Source organism: Corynebacterium lowii (assembly GCF_001412085.1). Classification (GTDB taxonomy): domain Bacteria; phylum Actinomycetota; class Actinomycetes; order Mycobacteriales; family Mycobacteriaceae; genus Corynebacterium; species Corynebacterium lowii. The sequence continues at coordinate 422,152 of NZ_LKEV01000002.1, read as the reverse complement.
TAACGTGCCGATGGCCGATCAAGAGCGCATGTCTCCCGGCGCCATCACGGAGGCCTTTGCCTTCACCATGTATCACTTTGGTATTCACATGTGGGTGATTATGGCGCTGCCCGGCCTGGCTTTGGGGTACTTCATCTATAAGCGCAAACTCCCGCCGCGCCTTTCCTCCGTTTTTGCCCCAGTACTCGGCGGGCGCATCTATTCCACCCCAGGCAAACTCATCGACGTACTAGCCATTGTGGGTACCACCTTTGGTATCGCGGTGTCGGTGGGCCTGGGTGTGCTCCAAATTAACGCAGGCATGAATAAGCTCTGGGATACCCCGATTATCAGTTGGGTGCAGTTGCTCATAATCGTGGTGATTACCGCCGTGGCCTGCCTTTCCGTGGCCTCGGGTCTGGATAAGGGAATCAAGATTCTCTCCAACCTCAATATCGCGGTAGCCGTGGCCTTGATGTTCTTTATCCTGTTCACCGGCCCTACCCTCACGCTGTTGCGAAACACGGTGGAGTCCTTTGGCATTTATGCCTCATGGTTGCCGGACATCATGTTCTGGTCGGATTCGTACCAGGATAATCCCGGTTGGCAGGGCAAGTGGACGGTGTTCTATTGGGCCTGGACGATCTGCTGGTCGCCCTACGTGGGCATGTTCGTGGCCCGCATTTCCAGGGGGCGCACGGTGCGCGAATATATCGCCGGCGTGCTGGCGCTGCCCACCATCTTCGTGGTCATTTGGTACAGCATCTTTGGGCGCGCGGGCATTGAATTGGAGTTGAGCGATCCGGGTTACTTCACCATTCCAGTGGTGGAGGAGGGCGATGTGCCCGCCGCGCTCTTTAAACTCCTAGAGCAATATCCGTTCACGGGTATAGTCTCCGCCTTTGCCTTGGTTATCATCGTGATCTTCTTTATCACCTCGATTGACTCCGCGGCCTTGGTCAATGACATGTTTGCCACCGGCGAAGAGGATAAAACTCCCACGTGGTACCGGCTCTTCTGGGCGGCCATGATCGGCGCGGTGTGTACGGCGCTGCTGCTGATTTCCCCGGATACGGGTATCGCCTCGCTGCAAGAGGTGGTGATTATCGTGGCCTTCCCCTTCTTCCTCATGCAGTTTGTAATGATGTACTCGCTGCTCAAGGGAATGAGCGACGATGCCGCTGCTACCCGGCAGGTGCGCACCCGCCACTGGGAGCGCACCGATAGCGCGGAGAAGCTGGAAGAGCATGAAAACCGCCCGGCCCCCGGCTACGACGAGTAGGGTAACGCCCTGCCCACTCCGGTATTAGAGCACGATGAGGATGGCAATATCGTGCTTCCGGGCAACGTGGTGATCGGCGGAGACCTGGGCGTTCAGGGCGAGATGGTGGACGAACCGGGCTCGGACAATGCGGAGCCGGGTTTTAAGGTCATCGAGCAGTCCCGCCCGCAGACCGCCGAGCAGTGGGATAAGCACGCCTAATTAGTCGGGGATTCCAACCCCCACCCCTCGGCCAGAATCTCCATCGCGCGGTGATTCTCCGCCCCGGTGGGGGCCTGCACGGAGATCATCAGTTCATCGGCCTTGGCTAGTTCTGCAAAGTCCGCGAGGTAATCGCGTACCTCATCGCGGGTGCCGATGGCGCTGTAATGCAGCATGCCGATAATCTGCTGGCCCGCAGGGGAGTTCACCAACTGATCGAGGTTGGCATCGCTAATATCCCGGTTTCCGCGCGCGGCCAGGGCGCGCACCCGCTCTCGGCGCACGAGGTCGCTCTGGCGCTGGGCGTCCTCGTGGGTATCGGAGGCCGTCACATTCACGGCGGCAATCACATAGGGTTCGCTCAAGAACTCGGAGGGCTGGAAGTTCTCCTTGTAATAGGTGGTGGCCTGCACCAGGTGCGTGGGCGCGAAGTGCGAGGCAAAGGCGTAGGGCAGGCCCAGCTTGGCGGCGAGCGACGCCCCAAACATCGAGGAGCCAAGAATATACAGGGGTACGTGCGTGCCCTTGCCCGGTACCGCCTGCACTCCCGGCAGCGGGGATTCATCGGAGAGGTATCCGGCTAGTTCCATCACGTCGCTGGGGAAGTTCTCTGCCGCGTGAGCGTCGCGGCGCAGCGCGCGCCCCAGGGTGTTCATATCGGTGCCCGGTGCGCGCCCCAGGCCGAGGTCGATGCGATCGGGGTAGAGTTCTGCGAGCATGCCGAACTGCTCGGCAATCACGTACGGGGAATGATTGGGCAGCATGACCCCGCCCGCACCCAGGCGAATAGAAGAAGTATGCGCGCCCACGTGCGAGATGAGTACGGCCGGGGCGGAGGAGGAAATGCCGGGCATATTGTGGTGCTCGGCGTACCACATGCGATAAAAGCCCAGGGATTCGGCCTTTTGGGCCAACTCCACGGAGCGCTTCATGGAGGCACCGGGGCGTTCGCCCTCCAAGACGGTGCAGAAATCAATGAGGGAAAGAGGAAGCGCGGGTGCCACGGGAACGTCCTTTTCAAGAAGAAGTGAGGTTACTGTTCCTGCAACACCCGCGCCGGGTTTTTCATTCCGCCGTAGAAATGGGGGAGTCCTCTACCCAGAAAGCCTCGCGGGGCTTGGCGACGTCGATAAGCACACCGATGAGTGCTCCCGCCACGGTGGGCAGCACCCAGCCCAGGCTCTGATCGGATAGCGGGGCCCAATCCACCAGCGGGGAAAGACCGCTGAGGCCGAGGTCCGCCAGGGTGGTCAGTGCCGACCACACCACGGAAACCCAGATGGCGATGAGGTAGGTGCGCACCAGATGTACGCGGCGGCGCAGCAGCGGCTCAATGAGGGTGAGCAAGATGAGCGTGATGGCCGGAGGATAAATGAAGGTGATGATGGGGGCGGCCACGGTGAGCACCGTTTCCAGACCCATCGTGGCCATGCCGAAGGACATCACGGCGAAGATGATGGCCCAGATGCGGTAACTAATGCTGGGCATCAGGTACTCGAAGAACTCGCTGGTGGCCGCGATGAGGCCCACGGCGGTGGTCATGCAGGCCAGGAGCACGATGGCTCCGAAGAGAACCTGGCCGGGGGTGCCCATCGTGAGGCGGGCGGCGTCGGAAAGCAACCCTGCGCCATCGGTATAGGAGGTGGGGTTGGGAATGTGGTGGCCGATGAGGCCCAGTCCGATGTAGATTGCGGCGAGCAACGCGCCTGCGCCGAGACCCGCGATGATGGTGCCGCGCACGAGGGGGCCGCCCTCGGCCACGTTCTTGTAGCGCAACGCGGAGATCACCACGATGCCAAAGGCCAGGGCCGCGATGGAGTCCATCGTGAGGTAGCCCTCTAGTAGACCCGTGGTGGCGGGCGAGGAGGCGTACTTTTCTGCCGGGGCGAGTTCCTCGCCGTGGAAGGTGCTCAGGGAGAGAGCTACCAGCACCACCAGCAGAATCAGCAGCAGGGGAGTGAGGTACTTGCCCAGGTTATCCACGATCTTGCCCGGCTTATAGGCCAGGGCCAGGGCAATGCCGAAGAAGATGGCATTAAAGATGGCCGAGGAAGCCAGGGAATCCCACCCCGTGAGCGGCTGGATAGCGGTGGAATAGCTCACCGCGCCGGTACGCGGCAGCGCGTAGAAGGCACCGATGGAGAGGTACGCCAGAATGGAAAAGACCAGGCCAAACACGGCCCCGCCGCGGTTAGCGAGGTCGCGCACATTGCGCCCAGAAATGGCGATGGCGATGATCGCCAGCACCGGCAGTACCACGCTCGTGGCGAGGAAGCCGAGGATAGCGGGGGTAAAACTGGTGCCGGCCTCCACACCCAACATGGCGGGGAAAATGAGGTTTCCGGCTCCGAAGAACATGGAAAACAGCATGAAGGCCGTCACGATGAGGAGCATCGGAGAGGACTTTTCTCTAGTCATAGGGTCACCTGTGCCTTGAGCAGGGAACAAAGAATAGAGAACACACTACCTGTGCTGTTGGGTTCCTGAAACAATCCGGTGCACAATTTCTTCCAGATTCTCCCGGGAGGTGGCAAAGTTCAGCCGGGCATGCCCCTGACCACCGGGGCCGAAGTGACGGCCGTCGTTGAGCGCCACCTTGCCATGCTGGAGTAGGAGCCCTGCGGGGTCCTCGGCCAGGGCGGTCTCGCGGAAGTCCAACCACATGAGATAGGTGGCCTGCGGGTTGCTCACGCGCAGGCCGGGAACGCGCGCGGGCAATTCCTTGACCAGCCAATCCCGGTTGGCGCGCAGGTAATCCACTTGGCGATCCAGGAACTCCTCACCCTGGCGGTAGCAGGCGATAGCGGCAAAGATGCCCAGCGTGCCCACCCCATCCTTGACCACGGGGTTAAGGCCGCGCCAGGTGCGCACATCGGCGGGGTTGCTAAAAATCATCTGCGCGCACTTGAGCCCCGCGATATTCCAGGCCTTAGAGGTGGCAGTGACGGTAATGCACACCTCGGCGGCCTCGGGGCTTAAACCTGCGGCTGCGATGTGGGAACCATCGAGCACCAAGGGAGCGTGAATCTCATCGACGAGCACGCGGGCACTGTAGCGCTGAGCAAGCTCCATGAGGCCGCGCAGGAACTCCTCGCTGAGCGTATAGCCCAGGGGGTTGTGCGGGGAACACAGCAAAATGGAACCAGCACCTTGGGCAAAGGCCTGCTCGATCTCGCCCAAGTCCATGCCGCCTTGCTCTGGGTTGTACTGGGCGCTGACGGTGATTTTTTCGCGCCCGGCGGCCGCAGGAATGTTGAGGAAGGGCGGGTAGGCAGGCACCGGCACCACCACGGGGGAATCGGGGCGGGTAAAAAATTGCACGGCGAGGGTGAGCCCGCGCACCACATCGGGCACCTCCACGATGCTGCCGGGGTCGGGCCGCCAGCCATAGCGGTGCTGCGAGAAGTCCGCCAGGGCCTCGGGCAGATCGGAGGAGGCCGGGGTGTAGCCAAAGGATTCGGCCTGCACGCGCTCCTCGACGGCCGCTTTCACCTCGGGGCAGGTGGCAAAGTCCGATTCCGCGATCCAGGCGGGCAGCACATCGCTGGGGTAGGTGGTCCATTTTCGCGTGCCGCGAGCCTGAAGGGTAGCAAGGTCTGGTGTATTCATGCCTGCCCAGGGTAGTGCGTTGTATCGTGACTGGCTAGACAAAGTGGTCTATTTTATTCTTTTGCTTCTTCTTGTTCCTCTGTGCCGGGTGCGTGCTCGCGGAAACCAAAGCGCTCCAGGCGCTTGCGATCTGCTTCCGACGTCGAGGAGGTCAGCGCCAGCAGCTGGCTATAGATACCACCGGAGACGGCCAACTGGGCAGGTGAACCAACCTCATCAATGCGGCCATTATCAATGGTGATGATGGTATCCACGTCCGCGATAGTGGAAAGGCGGTGCGCAATCATCAAGGTGGTGCGGTTTTCCATCAACTCATCCAACCCGGCCTGCACCGCGCGCTCGGCCTTGGTATCCAGGGCCGAGGTGGCCTCATCGAGAACCAGCACCGGAGCGTCCTTGAGCATGGCGCGGGCCACCGCGATGCGCTGCTTCTGCCCGCCGGAAAGACGCAGGCCACGCTCGCCAATCACGGTGTCGTAGCCATCGGGAAAGGCCATGATGAAGCCGTGCGCATTGGCACGCTTGGCCACGTCCACGATTTCCTCCTCGCTGGCCTGGGGAAGCCCATAGGCGATATTTTCCCGAATCGTCCCGGAAAACAGATTGGGCTCCTGGAATACCACGCCCACCGAGGCTCGTAGTTCCGCACTATTGAGGTCACTCACCTCATGCCCGCATACCGAAAGCGTGCCGGAGGTGGGGCGATAGAGCCCCAAAAGCAGATTCACGATGGTGGATTTACCGCCGCCCGATTCACCCACCAGGGCCACCCGCTCGCCAGGGGCTAAGGAAAAGGACATGGAATCAAGCACCGGCTTATTTTCCTCATAAGCAAAGGAAACATCCTTGAACTCAATCATCGGGCGGCCCGGTACCGGCTCTAGGGCGCGCACCGGAGCGGTATTAAGCTCAGGAACATCATTAGCCTGGGTGGCCGCCATGAGTTCTTTATTAGCCGTGGCCTCCGCCGTATGCTCCATGACCGCAAAGTAATCCTTGGAACCGGCAATGGCGCGTTGTGCGGCATCAATAATCCAGCTCATCATGTACACCGGCTGGCGCGCCATATTGACGAGCTGAATAAGCATCACCATGTCGCCCAAAGAGAACAAGCCGTGCAGGGTACGGTAGAAAATCAGCGCATAAATGGCCAGAAAGATCAGATTCATCGTGGCGCCGCGCAGCGTATCCATAGAGTGCCAAAAGCGTGACTGGCGGCGCGTAAGAGAAATAGTATGGCCGTAGCGCTGAGCAAAGGAATCGAGCTCGCGTGCCTCGGAAACAAAGGACTTAGCCACCTTGACCTGCCCCACTACCTCGGCAAAGCGGCCACCTGCGTAATCCACCTGCTCGTTCTTTTCGCCCTCAATGCGCTGCCAGCGGGTGCTGGTGAGGGCGGTGAGCCACACGTAAAGAGGAAACAGCGCAGCCAGCAAAACCGCCAGCGGCCAGTAATACCACCCGCAGATAGAGAGCACCGCAACGACGGTGACCAGCATGGGAAAGAAGTTATTAGAGAAGGACTGCAAGAACTGCGTGATGGAAGAAATAGAGCGATCAAGCCGAGCGATGATCGCCCCGGTGGACTGCACATCGAAATAACTCTGCGGCATCACCAGGAGCTTGGCAAAGTATCGTGTGGAAAGGATTTGGCGCATCCGCGCGGCCATCACATCACCGATATAGCCGCCGATATTATTCATCAGCGTATAGCCCAATTCCGCGGCAAAAAGAGCCAGGGAGAGCCACAGGATCGTCTGCACCACGGTGGGGGTAGCGCCCTCCCCATTGACGGCCGCCACGATGGTATCCGTGGCATGCTTCAAGATAAAGGGAAATACGAGAGATAAAACCGCGTGAACGATAGCGGTGAGAACAATGCCCAGGTAAAACGGCCACAAAGCCGAAGTGCTGCGCAGGATGCGGGACAAAGAATGCACGCACAAGCCTTCCGGAGAAAAAGAGTGGGGAAATTGGTACGGGAGGCACCAGGGCGACCATTATGCCATCAATTGCCAGTGGCGCTGGGTGCGCGGCTACAATCGGACGTCGATAAGGCAACGCAGCAACGTCAAGGAAGGCGCAAGGGCCGAAGTGAACAAGAACCGACGTACCGCCCTCGCAGGGACAGTGGCCTGCTGTGCTCTCGTACTTACGGCCTGCTCCCAGGGCGGCGAAGGCACGGTGGGTGACCCAGAGGGCTCGATCGAGGTAACCACCTCGGAAACCCCGGCTTACCAACCCCAAGATGTGGACACCATCGTGGCGGAGAACACAGGGGAGCCCGTGGTGGATACCGGCCTCAACGTTCGCTGGCACCTTCAAGGCACCGTGAGCGGGAACGCGGGCGGCTCCATCATCACCGTGGAGGTCACCAACCTCAACGACGTAGCCATCCCGCAGGACACCATCGGGGACCCAACCCTCACCATCAACGGCGGCACCATCGTGGATCGCCTCGATGCGGAAGCCTCCGGTGTGCTTGGACAGGATGGGCTCGACCGTCCCCTCGGCGCCCATGCCACCACGAACCTGCGCTATGCCTTCGACGTCTCGCCGGGCAACCTCTACAACGCAGCCTTTGAGATCGGCAACGTGAGGTTCGAGGGCAGCCTCTAAGTACGGCGCTGAGCTTCGTGTGGCCCGCAGGTTTTCCTGCGGGCTTAGATATTTTTTGTGAAAAAATATCTACCGGGAACCGGGGGAGCAGTGGTGAAGTCTAAGTAACACGTGGGCGGTGCTGAAGTTCGCGCCGCCCACGGACATCACCACCGTGACTTGGGAGGTCCCATGCCGAAGAATCGACTCCTCATAACCTTGCTCGGGCTCATCATGGCCGGATTGCTCGGGGCTTGTTCCAGCGAGGAGAGTTCATCGCCAGCCACTATCGACGCCGCGGAGGGCTCCTCCGTGAAGGCGTCTGGTGCGGAGGCGTCCGGTGTGGGGAGTGAAGAAGGTGGAGCGCGTCAGGCGGGGTTGCCCTTTGATGTGGGGCCGTGGGATGAGAATGATCCCAACTTTCAGTTCTTTGATCCGTGTACGGACATAGCGCCGGAGGTGTTGGCGGGGGCGGGGTTGGTGGAACCGGAAGAGGAACCAGTGAGGGAAGAAGGGGGATTTGCTTCTTGCTATTTTTTGAACGAATTGCAAAATGGAGATCATCGGGGAACGCTAGTTATTCTTACTTCAGATTTAGTTCCTAAAGATAAATATAATGTTGCAGGTATTAAGATTCTTGAAGGGGTCGATGAGTCTGGGATTGCATTGGTTGAAGAAGCAGATAGATTGGGGGCTTCGTGTTCTACCTCTATGGTGACAAGTCGGGGAAGGTGGGGTGTTGAGGTGTCGTATGTGGGGGATGGGAAATTGGGAAATGAGTGCGAAGATGCTCGGAAGATTCACAATTTATTACTGAAGGGGATGGAAAAATGAATACTTTAAGTATTCAAGTAGGCAATATTTCTGCGGCGGCTTCAAAAATTGATGTTATGCTTGCACAAATTGGAATGGCATTGCGTAGATCCCTCCGCCCATCCATCAACGGCAGTTTCTCCGCCGTTCCGGGCCTGGATCAGATGGGTAATTACCACGGGGTTGCGTTGATGGGCGGGCCGGGCTCCGCCAATAGCGTGCTGAGTTCTTATGCGGAACAGGTGACGTGGTTGAAGGATGCACTCAATGCCAGCGTGCGGGCCATTACCGAGCAGAATGAGGCATTTGCAAGGAGCCTCGATGGTGCTGATGAAGGGGCGGTGGCCTCTATCGGGGCAGTCACTTTCCCTCCGCGCCCAGCGCCACGCTATGAGCCTTTTGTTTTCCCGCTCCCGGTGGTTTCCCCCTCGGCTTCTCTTGCTCAATTATCGGCGGCCTTTGGAGCCACGCAGGTTGCGCAACCAGTTCAGGCGGCGGCGTCATGGGGAAAGATGGCCGCCAGCATTGGTGCCGTGGCCGCGGGATTGGCGGCGATAGCGGCAGATTTGCGCGTACACAATTACGGCGATGTGGTTGATTCCGCTATTAAGCAAATCGTGGACGTGGCCGATACTGGTAAGGCTTTTGCCCGCAATGCGGCTTTGATGGTTACGGCTACCACGAATCTCGGCCCGGCTCAGCAACAGGGCGCGCAATTGGTGGCTAATATGCAAAATGCGCTCAATGCTATTCCTGAACCACAAGAACGGCAGGCCGCGGAGGCTGCTTTCTTACAGGCCTTCCCGGCCGCCTATACTCCTATGCTTTTGCCGGGAGTTCCGGTGGTGAAGTCTTTGACTGATCCATCGTTGTCTTTGTCCCTGGGTAGTTTGATTCCCACCGGAATGGGGGTCGTGGCTGGGAAGGGGCATAAACATGATGCCTCCGGTCTGCGCCCAGAGGGGGAGACCGCCTTACGCAGAATCATTCACGCGGCTCAGCGTGTGGGGGAAGAAAAGGGGGCCACATTCCAGGAGGTTTTGTCTCGAACGGAAGAACTCACCGGGGTGCAAGCGGAATCGGTTGGCACGGTAAGCGCCGCTGCGGCTACGGCTGATTCGCCCCCAGTGGCTTCTACGCCGGTGGTGCCGGGCGGTTCTACACCAGCGAGTACAAGCGCCGCTCCTGCGGGAAGTCCCGCAGCGGGGATACATCCGGTTTCTTCCGGAGCCCCTGCTAATACCTCAATGGCTCCCTTGGCGTCGGGGATGCCGGGGACAATGAATAGTTCCCCAGGTAGTGCTCAGCAGCGCTTAACCGGCGCTGTGCTGCCTCGTCATACACAAGCGGGGACGTCCCCTGTCTTGGGGGCAGATGAGGTCTCCACTCATTCTTCTTCGTGGTCTGGTCAATCAATGCCGCTATTGGGAGGAATGGGGCTCACCGCTCAGTCGATGCCGGCCTCCGCGTCTGCTTCCCATCACGCTTCAATGGCGTCGGGGCAATCTGTCGGCGGAATAGGTGGTTTTGGCGGCGCTCTCGCACCCGGTACCACCCTCGGTGCTGCCTCCGGCGGCGCGGCAAATAGCGTCCCGGCGGGATCTAGTTGGCGGTCAGGTCCCGGAGGCCCTGTAACAGCGGCGTCGGGCGGAGCGACGTCGGGAGCGCGGTCGCATACCTTCATGGGGCCGATGGCTGGCGCCGGGACCGGAACCGGGGGAGGTGGGGCTCGGAATAAGAAGATTAAGACCATCACCTCCTCCGTGGAGGAAAATGAGAATCTGCGCGCCTTGTTAGGCGATCGCCCGCCGGTGGTGCCGGGGGTGATCGGTCACTGGGCGCGAGGTTAGGGCCGGGGTAACCGTGGCGTAGGGTGGGCGCATGACCTCCACGGACCGGGAACTCGTTGTGCTCTGCGATGAGGGCGGCGAACCGATTGGCACCGCCCCCAAGGCCACCGTGCACACCGCCGATACTCCGTTGCACCTGGCCTTTTCCAGCTATCTTCGGGATGAACGCGGCAGGGTTTTGCTTACGCGCCGGGCTTTGGGGAAAAAGACCTGGCCGGGGGTGTGGACCAATAGTTGCTGCGGGCATCCGGCTCCCGGAGAGGCCACGGAGGCGGCTGTGCGCCGCCGCATTGGCCAAGAACTAGGGGTCAGTGATCGTTTCTTTGCGGATTCCAGTGAAGTGCTGCCCGATTTCCGCTATTGGGCGCGCGATTCTTCTGGGGTCGTGGAGAACGAGGTCTGCCCGGTTTTCGTTATCGGGCTTGACTCCGGAGCGGAGCTGTACCCCGCTGCCGCTGAGGTGGATTCCTGGCAGTGGGTGGAGCCGCAGGCTCTCATCACTGCGGTAGATTCCACCCCTTGTGTGTTTTCGCCCTGGATGGTGGAGCAGCTTGCGCATCAAGCATTGCGGCAAGCTCTCCTGAGCGTTCCATAAGCCATACGGAGACAGCGAACTAGAACTACCAGCGCGCCCCTGCGGACTTCCAGGGAATGTGGTGGGTGAAGGCCAAGCGCACGGGTTTGAGGGGATCGGCGGCGGTGTGCAGGGTGCCCTGGGCGGCGTCGTATATCTGCACCTGGCGCCCATCGGTGCGCTGATACCGCGGCCACGCGGGGGTGTTGCCGCGAGCAAAGTCCACCACGATGCGATGAATGGTGCGGCGCGTGGGGTCGGGGCGGAACACCAAGGGGAGATCGTCGCAGTGCAGCATGGGTTTTTCCGCGGTGCCCTCGTATTGGAGAACCCAGCACTGCGCGGGGGCGTTTTCTGCGGTGTCGGATACCCAGCGCCGGATGGAGGAGTCGCTGATGAGCTGGGACATCTCGCGGTGGGGATATACCTTGCGGGCGGATTCAAGGTAGGAGGAAACCGGTATTTCCAACCCCATTGCAGAGGCCATGAGGCGCGCCGCGATTCCGCCGTAGCCCTTAGTATCGGCGCGCCGCGCGGCGGGAACGAACTTAAAACATTCCTCCCTGGTGCAGGTTACGAGGATGGGGATGTTGGCTAACTCCTGGGCGTCGAAGGGGGCGGGGCCGAGTACGAGGTCGTAGAAGTATCGGGTGCGCCAGCGTCGATAACCGCGGGCGAGCGCCCCTGGTTTCTTTTCTAAGAGTTCGGTGAGGTGGCGGCGCGTCACGGGGGTAAAGATGAGCCGCCGCAGGGAGCCCTTGCGCTGAGAAAAGGGAACGCGCGGGTAGGCGGGTGACATGGCGAGTATGCGGCGGAATGTGCCTTGGTAGTGGTCGCGCCGGGTCAGCCACAGGGCGATACCGGCTCCGGCGGATTGCCCCACCAGGGTGACGTTGGTGGGGTCGCCGCCGAAGTACTCGATGCAGCGCTGCACCCAGTTAAGCCCCCATTGGCAATCGGCCACTCCGCGGTAGTAGGTGGGGTCATCGTCGGGGAAACGAGCAAAACCGGGCAGGCCGGTGCGGTATCCCAGGCGCACGACGATCACGCCGGATTGGGCCATCGCTGTGCCCTGGGCATCCTGATCCTCGTGGGTACCGGAATCATAGGAACCACCGTGGATATACGCGATCACGGGGAGGTCATCGCCCAAAGTCGCGCCGGGGGGTGCCGTGATGCTGAGGGCCACGCGCTCGGGGTGGGGCACGGTGGCGTCGATAAGCTCTGTGCTTTCGCCGCGCCGTGGTTGCGAATTATGGAACGGCCCGGGAATGGAGCAGAACTCGATGGAGCTGAACTCGGTGTGCGTAGCGTAGGCGAGGCCCCGGAAGCGGCCTTCGGGGGTGCTTACGGTCACGGCGGTGGGCGTGGTAGGCATGGTTGAACCTTAGCAACTATGGCGTTCTACGATGGTGAACATGACTGCGCTTTATGACTGGATTGTGCAAGGCCTGGTGGCATCGCCCCTGGCTGTGCAGATCGTGGTGGTGTTGGGGTGTGCTCTGCCCGCCTGCGCGGCTGCGGCCCTCGTCATGCAGCGTGCTATCGACGCCCTGAGCGGCAGGATGGATGCTTGGCACCTGGCGCGTACACAGAAGAACAAGGCCACGAGCAAGGAGCCGAACCTAGATGCCTAATCCCGAGGAACTACGCAAGCAGGATCGTCAGCTGCCCAAGTCGAAGAGGCGCTATCCGACGTCGTGGGTAACCCAGGCCCTGTGGATTCTGGTGGCGCTCGTGGTGATCGCTTGGTTGGTTTCCTTGTTCTGAGTCGTGCTCTCATGTCCCTACCAGGGCTTATGTGCGGCACATCACCACACTGCCATGCTCTGTGATCCCTAATATTTTCAAAAGAAAAATACAAAATATGGGATTTCGCTTACAGAAAGGGGGTGAGCCAGGTAAGTTTGAGGGAACACGAAGGCAGAAAGCAAGGAGCGTGAGATGACAACGCAGGCGATCAAGGAATACACCGAGCCCGCGAAATACGAGGTGAAAGAGGGGGAGACCTGCCTGACGGCCCTGATCGATCAAGCGCAATCGCGCCCCTACAGCGTCCTGTTCTCCCGTCCGGCGAACTATGAGTGGGTCAACGTTACCGCCAAGGAGTTCGTGGATCAGGTCTTTGAAGTGGCAAAGGGGATCATCGCCGCTGGTGTACAACAGGGCGATCGCGTGATTCTTCTTTCCAACACGCGCTATGAGTGGACGCTCTTTGACTACGCGATTTGGGCCGCGGGTGCGGCCTCGGTACCCATTTATCCTTCTTCCTCCGTCAGCCAGGTGGAATGGATCGTGGAGGATTCCGGTGCGGTATTTGCGATCACGGAGACCCAGGCGCACACGGAAATGCTCAGCCACCTGGTGCTCGATGAGGAGGGCCACCCGATGCTTTCGGGCTCCTCCTCGAATCTCACCCGCGTGCTGGAAATTAACGCCTCGGCTGTAGAGACGCTGCGCTTTGAAGGGCGCGACGTCAGGGACGAAGAGGTATGGGAGCGAATCCGCAATACCAAGAGCAGTGATCTTGCCTCCCTCGTATATACCTCGGGCACCACGGGCCGCCCCAAGGGCTGTATTCTCAGTCACTACGCCTGGCTCAGTGAGGTGCGCGCCCTGCTCACGAACCCCATCGGCGCCTTCGCCGCGCCGGGGCGTCGGGTGCTCACCTATTTGCCCCTGGCTCACGTGCTGGCTCGCGCGGTATGCCTGGCGGTGTCCATCGCCGGTGCCACGCAGTCGCATTGGTCCGATCCCTCCACCTTGACCGTGGAGCTGCCTCGTGCGCGGCCGAACCTCCTGCTCGGCGTGCCGCGCGTGTTCGAGAAGGTGCGCAACGCCGCCGCCAGCCAGGCCGCGGCCCAGGGGCCCGTGGGCACGGCGCTCTTCCGCCGTGCGGAAAAGGTGGCCATCGAGTACTCCAAGGCGTTGGACACGCCGGAGGGACCCACGCGCTTCCTGGATACGCAGCGCCGTTTGTACGACCGCCTGGTGTACTCCAAGATCAAGACCGCCATCGGCGGCGAGGTGGGATACTGCATCACGGGTGGTTCCCCGATGAGCCATGATCTGCTGCACTTCTTCCGCGGCGTGGGTGTGCCGGTGTACGAGGGCTATGGCCTGACGGAAACCTGTGCCGCGGCCGCCGTGGACTTTGAGGACCAAAAGATCGGCACCGTGGGCAAGCCGGTGGGCGGTATGTCGGTGAAGATCAACAATGACGGCGAGATCTTGTTCCGTGGTACCGCGCTCTTTTCCGGCTACTGGAATAACGAGGAGGCCACGAAGGAGGCCTTTGACGATGAGGGCTGGTACAACACCGGCGATCTAGGCGAGCTGGACCCCAGCGGGCATATCCGAATCACTGGCCGCAAGAAGGATCTCATCGTCACCGCCGGTGGTAAGAATGTCTCCCCCGCACCGTTGGAAGATATGCTGCGCTCTCACCCGCTGGTGAGCCAGGCGATGGTGGTGGGAGACGGCAAGCCCTTCATCGGCGTGCTGATTACGCTCGACGAAGAGGAATTGGCGCGCTGGAAGCGCGGCCGCGGTATCCCGGAGTCCCGCCCGGTGAAGGAGGTGGCTGCGGACCCGGTGCTGCGCGCGGAACTTCAGGACGCGATTAATAGCGCCAACGCCACCGTCTCCCACGCAGAGGGAATTAAGAAGTTCCACATCCTCGATCACGACCTCACCGAGGAAGCCAACGAGCTCACCCCCACGATGAAGGTCAAGCGCAACGTGGTGGCGGAACGCTACGCGGAGGACATCGAGAAGATTTACAAGCGCCGCTAGGGCAGGAAAGCCGGCACCTCCGCGAGGCTTTCCAGTACTGCCGCGTGAGGTTCGGCTTCAAGCACCTCGCGGGGCACCGAGCCGGTGAGCACGCCCACGCCGCGCACCCCCGCGTTGGCCGCGGCGCGGAGATCGGCCACCGTATCACCGACCGCCACCACCTCGTGTACCGAGGCGGTGGCGGTCATTTCCATAGCCCGATGAATGAGATAGGGGGCGGGCCGCCCGGCGGCCACGCAATCCGAGGTCACCAGGGCGTCGAGGAGAAAGCCGCCCTCGATGGTATCCACGCGACCGGAAGGGGAAGTGGCCCGGCGCACGCCCCAACCGCAGGCTTCTAGCACGGTCTGGGCAATATCGCGCTGAAAGCCGGTGGTGAGCGCGAGGCGGTAACCGCGCTCACGCAGATTTTCCAATGCCGCCTGAGTACCGGGCAGGGGCAGCGGCGGGTGCTCGGTGTAGGCGCAGCGCAGTCCGGCCAGGAAGTCCGCAAAGGCGGAATCTACCTCCGCCATATCGGGGTTTCCTTGGGGGAAGAGGAGCGTGGAAATGGCGGAGCGCTTTTCGGTTCCCTTCACGGCATTGAGGTCGGTGGGTTTGACCGCGACGCCGCGTTTTTCCACGCAGGCGCGTAATTCTTGGTACACGATGTTGTGTTCGTCGATGGTGGTTCCGGCGATGTCGCACACGATGAGGGGCATGGGGTTCTCCTGTGGGGTCAGCGTGGTTGTTGGGTGAGTCCGGCGGCGCCGGCGCGGGTATTGACGATGGTGAACTCGGTGAGTTCCGGCAGGTAGCGGTCATCGGCTACTTCGAGCACGCGCCCCCGGGAATCGCTGGTGCGACGCTGCACCCGCAGCAGCGGGGAATGAGGGGCAACGCCTAAAAGCTCGGCGTCCTCCTCCGGGGCAGGGATGGCACCGATGGTGTTTTCCGCCCGGTAGAGTTCCACCCCCTGCTTGCTGAGGTGTTCAAAGATGGAGCCGGAATCGGTATCAAAGGCCAGCAGATGCTGGCCCACCTCTAGGGGGAAGGCGGCTCGTTCCAGCATGGCGGGGGTGCCGTTCATGCTGCGCAGGCGCAGAACCTCCACCACGGGGGAGCCGGGTTCTAGCCCCAGTTGCTCGGTGATGTCCGGGTGGCCGGGGCGGCGGGCTAATTCGAGGGTCCTTTGTCCAGGGGTAACCCCCATTGAATGACACCATTCGGTAAAGGAAAGCAGGGTGGAAAAACTCTGGGTGCTCGCCTGTGATTGCACGATGGAGCGGCGGCCTTGCCCTCCGGAAAGCAGGCCTGCGGTGCGCAGGGAGGCGATGGCCTGGCGCACGGGGCTGCGGGAGGCGTGGAAGAGGCGGCAGAGTTCGGCCTCGCTGGGGATGGGATCGCCGGGGTGGAGTTCCCCGGAGGAGATGAGGCCGCGCAGGTACCTCTCCACTTGTACGTGTAAGTTTATCCCGCTTTCATCGTGCATGTTCCGAGATTCTAGCAGGAAAACGCAAAGATAAAGGTGAACTGCACCGGTACGGTATATGAACTCTGCGTTAACTTGTATGTACAAGTGTGGACAAGTTGGGGTGCAGCCGCCACAATGAGCGGCATGAGCACGCAGCACAGCACAGACCTCATCGTCATTGGCGCCGGAATCCTAGGCCTGGCTACCGCCTGGCGGGCGCACAAGCAGGGCCGAACCGTCCACGTGATAGAGCGCTCCGATTCCCCCGTGGGGGCCTCCATCCAAAACTTCGGCCACGCCTGTTTCACCGCTCAGGCCGATGACCTCCAAGACCTTGCCCGCAGTTCCGCTCAAGGCTGGAAGGAGGCGGCCCGCGACGCCGGGCTCTGGGCCATGCAACCCGGCACGGTGATCCCCCTGCAAACGGAGACGGAAAAGGCCGTTATCGAGCAGTTTCGCGCTCATCGCGGCGGCGAGGACGTCGTCCTGCTCAGTCCGCAGGCCACGCGCGAGCGTCTCGGGGCACCGGCTCTCGACGTCCTCGGCGGGGCGCACCTGCCGCGCGACATGCGGGTGAATCCCCGCCAGGCGGCCCCCGAACTCGCCTGGTGGTTGCACAACCAGGGGGTGCGCTTTAGCTGGAACACCGCAGCCTGGCATACCGCCGGGGGAGTGGTGGAGACCAACCGCGGCACCTTCCGCGCCTCCGAGGTGGTGGCCTGCCCCGGTGAGCGAGCGGGGGAAATGTTTCCGGGGGTCGTCGATAAGCATGGGGTGCGCACCTGCACGCTCACGATGGCGCTCATCGCGCGCCCGGAGACTACCCCGGTGGATCTCGCCATGCTCACGGCCACGTCTATGACCAGGTACGAGGGGATCGCCGCCATGCCCGCGGCGGAGCGGCTGCGCGCGGAACTGGCCGCGCGGGAACCGGAACTGGTGGACAACATCGCCAACGTGATGGCCACGGCCATTCCGGGCGGAATCTTGGTGGGGGATTCCCACGAGTATGCGCTCAGCCCCACGCCCTTTATCGACGCCGCCCAATCGGAACTCCTGCTTGGTCGCGCGGCGCGCTATCTGGGTATTGAGTGTCCGGTGGTGCTCCAACGCTGGCAGGGCCGCTACGCCGATTCCGCCTCCACGAACCTCGTGCTGGAACACCCCGATGAGGCGACCACGGTGGCCGTGGTGACCTCGGGAATTGGCATGACGCTTTCTTTTGGCATCGCGGAGCTGATCGTGAACCACGAGGAGGCCCCGGCGCCATGAAAACCATGACAACCAGGAAAGCCGTGAAAACCACCGGCAGCACCGCGATAGCCGCCGCGCTCTTGGCCTCCGGCCTGGTGGCCTGCGCTCCCGGTGGCCAAGGGCCGGACGATCCCACCTGCCCTAACGGCAAGATCGCCTTCGGCATTGAGCCCTACGAGGCCCCGGACAAGCTCGAACCCGCTTACCGCAGCATTGCCGAGGACCTAGGCCGCGCGCTCGATTGCGAGGTGGAGGTGATGATCGTGGAGGACTATTCCGCCGAGGTATTAGCCATGCGCAATGGCTCCCTCCACTTGGGGCAGTTCGGGCCGCTGGGCTTCGTTTTTGCCGATCGTATCGCTCAGGCCGAGCCCCTGGTTTCCTTCGCCCAGGCGAACGGGGAACTCTCCTCCTATACCGCCGGAATCTGGGTGCGCGCCGAGAGTCCGGTGTACCGCATCGAGGACCTGCGCGGCCGTGACCTCGCCCTGGGCTCGGTGGGTTCTACCTCGGGTGATGCCCTGCCTCGCATGGCGCTCTCCGAGGCGGGGTTGAGCGAGAACGAGGTGACCACCGACTACGCCGGGGGACACCCCGAGGCCCTGCTGGCCTTGAAGAACGGCACCGTGGAGGCCGCCGAGATCAACTCCCAAACCCTGGCTGCGGCCACGGCCCAGGGCACCTTTGACCCGCAAGCATATCGCCAGATTTGGGTATCCGAGCCCATCCCCAACGACCCCATCACGATCACCGCCCATGCCAGCGAGGAGCTTAAAGATAATGTGCGCCGGGCACTGAGCGACGTAGAACCCGCCACCATCGCCCAGGTGGCCGAACTGCTGGATGTGGACCCACCCGGCCGCCTCATCCCCGTGACCAAGGACGATTACCGCTCCCTCTACCATCTTGCCGATGAACTCGGCATGAGCATTAAGGACGTGCCATGACCCCCGCAACGACCTCTGCAAACCCCCAGAACCCTGAAAGAATCGTGCGCGTGACCCACGTGGCCAAGAGCTTTGGCGATCACCACGTGCTTCACGACGTCTCCCTGGACGCTCACCGTGGTGAGGTTATCGGACTGCTCGGTGCCAACGGCAGCGGCAAGTCCACCATATTGCGGCTCATCGCGGGCCTAGAAAAGAACGACCGGGGAGAGATTGCTGTACCCGGTGGAACCGGCACCGCCGTGATCTTCCAGAAGATGCACCTGGTGGGCCGCCGCAGCGCCCTGGATAACGTGTGCGCCGGGGGCCTGGCCCGCGTGCCGCTGTGGCGCAGCCTCAGCCCCGTTCCCTTTCCCGGCGAGCTCAAAAAGGAGGCCGTGGGTTGCCTGCACCGGGTGGGGCTGGGCGCTCGGGTACACGAGCGTGTGGGTTCCTTTTCCGGTGGACAGCAACAGCGCGTGGCCGTGGCCCGCGCTTTATGTCAGCGCCCCGAGGTGATTCTGGCCGATGAGCCCACCGCGGCCCTGGACCCCACGGCCGCTCATCAGGTGATGGGCCTGCTGCGCGACATCGCCAAGGCCTCCCAGGTGGCCTGCATTTGTGTGATTCACCAGCCGGAACTGGCCCTGGCCTATTGCGACACCATCGTGGGGATCAAGCAGGGCCGGGTGGCCTTTAACCTGCCCGCCGGAGAGACCAGCCTCGAACTCATCTCCACCCTCTACGCCACGGAGACCGCCACGGGTATTGCTTCCGACGCCGCCCCGGCAACCCGCGCCACCCTCGTCAAGGAGCCACAATGAGCACAATAAACACTGCTGCCCTCGTATCACCCGCCCCCATTCCCGCTCGCCCCCGCTTGCGCCGCACCGCCGCCTGGGCGCTGGGTATCGCGGCCTTGGTGGCCGTGCACGCCGTGGCCATTGAGAACACCGAGTTCTACCTGGAAAAACTGGTGGCCGGGTGGCCGCACATGGTGCAGTTCCTCGCGGATTCCATTCCGCCCGATCTGAGCTGGCAGACGGTGCTCAAGCCGGGCCTCAACGGGTTGCTCACTACCTTGTGGATTGGTCTGCTGGGCACCACGTTGTCGGTGCCCCTGGCCGCGGTGCTGGCCCTGGGCGCGGCGCGCACGGTGACGTCGGATAGCGTGGTCTATCACGCCTGCCGCGTGCTACTTTCCTTCCTCCGCGCGGTGCCGGATATTGTTTTTGCGCTCATCTTTGTGACCGCCGTGGGGCTTGGCCCCTTCGCAGGCGTGATGGCTCTCATGCTGCATAACACCGGGGTGATGGGAAAGCTCTGGGCCGAGGCGATGGAGGAGGCCGATCAGGGCCCGCTCGTGGCGCTGAGCACCACCGGCGCGCCGCGGTTGGCGCAACTGGCTCATTCCACGCTGCCGGTCACGTTGCCGCAGTTCGTGGGGCTGCTGCTCTATCGCTTTGATGTGAATGTGCGCAGTTCCCTGGTGCTGGGCCTGGTGGGGGCGGGCGGTATCGGCCTGCTGATTAATCGTTCGATCAAGACCTTCCAGTTCGATGAGATGCTCACCTACATCATCCTGGTGCTGATTCTGGTGGTGGCGGTGGATCAGGTTTCGGCCTGGCTGCGCAGGAGGCTATAGCGGGGCTATAAAAACCGGAGGCTGTGAACCCTGGCAAAGCCATGTCCGCGCTCCCGGCGCGCCGTGCGGGAAAAGGCAGCTTCGTGCCATAGAGTCGTTCCCGTCATGAACCCTCAAGTGTCCCTTGAGGGGTGCCACCGCATGAGTCATCGGGAAGGAGCAGCGCCGCCACCATGCACCGTCTTGCCGCCGAGCTGCGCCACCGGGAACTCACCCAGGAACTCTATGACATCGGGGATGAGGTGGCGGAATACATCGAGCATATTTGCCAGGCCGTAGCCGATTGGGATGCCGAGCTGGTGCACGACTGCCTCGCGGAGTTTCAGGAGATCGCAGAGGACGCCAAGGTGGATTCCCGCGTGGTGTTGGGTGAACTCATGGGTCTGCGCCAGGCGCTCACCTCCGGGCTGCGTTCCGGCAGGTTGAGCGCACGCTCGCGGGCGAAGATCAGCCCGGCCCCGGAGTTGCTGGACGCCGCCGCACTGTGCGAGGCCTACCCCTTGGAGTCCTCCCCGGTGATCGTGGCGGAACTGGCCGGTGCCCTCGACGCCCGCACCGAGGCGGTGCAGCGGAATCTGGAAGAACTGGTGGAGTGGATTCTAGAGAGCACCGATGTGGCGGCCAATGATCTCGATGCCTTTAGCCTGCCGCACTTTTATCGCCGGGTAGAGGGCGCGGTGCAAGCGGTCACGCAGGGGTGGCTGGGCAGCGTGGCCAGCGCGCACCCGGCCTATGCCCGCGCTAAACGCGGCAGCAACCCTCCGGCTTTCCTGGCGGAGCGCGCGCGTATCGACGCCGTGGTGGCCAGGGTGGCGCGGCGGCGTCGGGAAGCAACGGGTGCGGAGGGCTCAGGCGCGGCGAGTTAGGGCACCTGGATAGGGTGGTGCCCATGTATCACAATGACCCCTTTGGGGTGTACGTGCACGTGCCCTTTTGCGCCACGCGCTGTGGCTACTGCGATTTCAACACGTATACCCCCGGTGAGCTGGGTACCTCGGCCTCCCCGGAGAGTTATCTGGAGGCCCTGGAGCGGGAATTGGATCTCGCGGCGGCACATTTGGAGCAGCGCGGGATTGTGCGCCCGGCACAGACGGTATTCGTGGGCGGCGGTACCCCCTCCATGCTGGGTTCAGAGGGCCTGGGGCGGGTCTTGGGCGCGGTGCGTTCCTCCTTTGGCCTGGCCCCCGGAGCGGAGGTGACCACGGAATCGAACCCGGAGTCCACCTCCCCGGAGTTCTTCGAGGGGCTTCTCGATGCCGGGTTCACCAGGGTTTCTTTGGGCATGCAATCGGCGGCCACTCACGTGCTGGCGATCTTGGAGCGCAAGCACACCCCCGGCCGCGCGGTGGCGGCGGCGCGCGAGGCCCTGGGGGCCGGCTTTGAGCACGTGAACCTGGACATGATCTACGGCACTCCCACCGAGACCGACGCCGACGTGCGCGCCACCGTGGAGGCCATTGTGAGCACCGGGGTGGATCACGTCTCGGCGTACTCGCTCATCGTGGAGGACGGCACCCGCATGGCGCGCAAGGTGCGCCGTGGGGAGTTGCCCGCCCCGGAGGAGGACGTGCTGGCCGCCCGCTACGAGATGATTGATTCTTACCTGCGCGAGGCGGGAATGGACTGGTACGAGGTATCCAACTGGGCGCGGCCCGGAGGGGAGTGCCACCACAACGAGATTTATTGGCGCGATGGGCAGTGGTGGGGAGCAGGACCGGGGGCGCACTCCCACATCGAAGGAGAGCGTTTCTATCACGTCAAGCACCCGGCCACCTACGCCCGCGAACTGGCCGAGGGCCGCTTGCCGATCAAGGAGAGCGAGCGGTTGAGCCCGCAGGAGCAGCACACCGAACGCCTCATGCTGGGGCTGCGTATGCGGCGCGGGGTGCCGAGTTCCTGGATTGCAGATAAGGCCTGGCCGGTGGTGGAGGAATACCGGGAGCGCGGCCTGCTGCGGGTGACAAGTGGTGCCGGGGCGGCGTCGGAAGCTCCCGATGGGAGAGAGCGCGTGGCCGTCACGGAGGCGGGCCGCCTCTTTGCCGATGGGATCGTTGCCGATCTGCTGGTGGCGGAGGAAGCCGCGTAGAATAAGGCGGCAGATACGCCAGAGAAACCATCACGGAGGTGCAGGAACATGGCCGGGGCCACCGATCAGCGCCGCCGCGAGGTGCTGCGCGCCATTGTGGCTGACTACATCGCTTCGCAGGAGCCCGTGGGCTCAAAAGCGCTGCTAGAGCGCCATAAACTCAACGTTTCTTCTGCCACCATTCGCAACGATATGGCCGTGCTGGAATCGGAGGGCTATATCCAGCAGCAACACGCCAGTTCCGGGCGTATTCCCACAGAAAAGGGCTACCGGCAGTTTGTGGATTCCATTCACGAACTCGCGCCCCTTTCCGCTCCGGAGCGCCGCGCCATTCTCACCTTCTTAGAAGCGGGCATTGACCTCGAAGATGTGCTGCGCCGTTCGGTTCAGTTGCTCAGCCAGCTCACCCGCCAGGTGGCGATGGTGCAGCTGCCCACGCTCACCGTCTCCCGGATTAAGCACTGGGAGGTGGTGGCGCTCTCCCCGCTGCGCCTGCTTTTGGTACTCATCACCGATACCGGCCGGGTGGAGCAGCGCAACGTGGCTCTGAGTGAGCCGGTGGACGAGGAACAGGTGGCCCGCCTGCGCCAGATGTTGAACTCGGTCTTGGAGGGCAAGAAGTTTGCCGAGGCCTCGGTGGGCTTGAGCGACCTCATGGCCCAGGCCCCCGCCGACCTGCGCGGGGCGCTCGCGCGCACCTGCACCGTGCTCATCGAGACGCTGGTGGAGCAGCCCACCGATCGCCTCATCCTGGCGGGTACCTCGCACCTGACCCGCATGAGTTACGACCTTCCGGAGAACCTGCCGATGGTGCTCGACGCCCTCGAAGAGCAGGTGGTGGTGCTGCGCCTGCTGGCCGACGCCCCGGAGCTGGGTTACGTCAACGTGCTCATCGGTGAGGAAAACGAGAACGAGGAGTTCCACGGGGCGTCGGTGGTGACCACCGCCTATGGTGCCGACGGTGCCTCCCTGGGCGGCTTGGGCGTGGTGGGGCCTACCTATATGGATTACACGGGAACGATGTCCAAGGTCTCGGCGGTGGCGAGGTACGTTAGCAGGGTGCTCGCGGGCAAGTAAGGTGCGCTATTACACTGTGCTGGGTATGTACTGGCACCAACTAGGAAGCACTCTATAACTGTGGCTCGTGATTACTACGGGATTCTCGGCGTGAACTCCTCTGCCACCGAGCAGGAGATTAAAAAGGCCTATCGTTCCCTGGCCCGCAAATATCACCCGGATGTCAACCCCTCGGAAGAGGCGGCGGAGAAGTTCAAGGAGGTCTCCACCGCTTATGAGGTATTAACGGACCCGGAAAAGCGCCGCATCGTGGATATGGGCGGCGATCCCCTGGCCCAGGGCGGCGGGGCACCCGGCCCCGGTGCCGGAGGATTCGCCGGTGGCGGCCTGGGAGACATCTTTGAGGCCTTCTTTGGTGGGGGAGCGGCCTCGCGGGGGCCGCGCTCGCGCGTGCAGCCGGGCAACGACGCCCTGCTGCGCCTGGATATTAGCCTGGAAGATGCCTTTGCCGGGGTACGCCGCGAGGTCACCGTGGATACCGCCATCTTGTGCGATCGCTGCCAGGGCACCGGCTCGGAATCCAAGGCCGACGCCGTGACCTGCGAGCACTGTCATGGCATGGGCGAGGTACAAGAGGTGCAGCGCTCCTTCCTGGGCAATGTGATGACCACCCGGGAGTGCCCCTCCTGCCACGGCTACGGCGAAATTATTAAAGACCCCTGCTCCAAGTGCGACGGGGAGGGCCGGGTGCGTTCGCGCCGGGACATCACCGTGACCGTGCCCAAGGGCATTTCCAGCGGCATGCGCATCCGCATGTCCGGTGCGGGCGAGGTGGGCCACGGCGGCGGCCCGGCCGGTGATCTCTACGTGGAGGTCACTACTAAGGAGCACGCCGTATTCGAGCGCGAGGGCGATGACCTCCACTTCACCGTGCGGGTGCCGATGGTGGACGCGGCCCTCGGGGCGTCGGTAAGCATCAAGGGCCTGGATGGCGAGGAGCGCGAACTCACCATCGCGCCGGGTACCCAGCCCGCCGAGCGCATACGCCTGGAAGGCGCGGGCATGCCGCACCTGCGCCGCGAGGGCCACGGGGACATGCTGGCACACATCGACGTCACCGTGCCCACCAACCTCGACGAGCGCACCCGCGCCCTGCTCACCGAGGTGCGCGAGCAGCACGGCGAGACCGCCAAGGTGCGCAGCAGCGAGGACGAGGAGGAAAGCCTCTTTAGTCGCCTGCGTAATAAGTTCCGCAGGTAAGCACGCATGTCACTGCCCGTTTTCCTCTGCGAAGCCCTGCGCGCCGATACCCCGGTAGGCGAGGTATTGCTTCTCGACGGCCCCGAGGGCCGCCACGCTGTGACCGTCAAGCGCCTGCGGGTGGGCGAAGGCCTCGAACTCGTGGATACCCGCGGGGTGCGTGCCACGGCGCGGGTGCAGGCCGTCGAGGGCAAGGCCAGCCTGCGCGCCGAGGTGGAAAGCGTGGTGGTGGAAGAACCGCCGCGCCCCCGAGTGACGGTGGTCCAAGCCCTGCCCAAGGCGGAGCGCTCCGAGTTGGCTATCGACCTAGCGACCCAGGCTGGGGCCGATGCTTTTATTCCCTGGCAGGCGGAGCGCTGCGTGGCCAAGTGGGTAGGCCCTAAGGCCGCCAAGGGGCAGGCCAAGTGGCAGGCCGCCGCCCGCGAGGCCGCTAAGCAGGCGCGCCGGGCGCGGGTGCCCGAGGTGTACGAACCCGTGGATACCGCCGGGTTGGTGGAGTTGCTGCGAGAGGAGTCGCTGGGGGCGGAACCCCAGGCGCGGGCATTGCTGCTGCACGAGGAAGCCGCCGCGCCCCTGGCCTCCTGCGATCTGAAGGCCGAACACCTCTATCTCATCGTGGGACCCGAGGGCGGAATCGGCGCAGAGGAGGCCGCGCGCCTGCGCGAGGCGGGGGCGGTGCCCGTGCATCTGGGGCCGGAGGTGCTGCGCACGGCGAGTGCCGCGATGGTGGGGCTCGCCGCCCTCGGGGTGCTCACCGCCCGCTGGTAGGCTAGTGCGCCGTGGCAGGAAGTACCCCAAAACAGAGGCGCGCGGTTCCCGTGGTGACGGCACGAGTGAGCCTGGATGACGCCTTAGCCCCGTATGTGCTGGGCGTGAACGATCAGCACATACGGGTGCTCAGCGATCTCATTGATGCCGATATTTTTGCCCGCGGCAACGAGGTGAGCCTCACCGGGCCCGGCCCCGAGGTGCAACGCGCCAAGCGCGCCCTGGCGGAGATGCAGGCCACCGCGCGCCGGGGCGTGGTGATAACCCCCGATAGCGTGCGGCACACGGTCAATATCGTTTCCGCCGAGGCGCCGCAGAGTGCGGCGGAACTGGCCAGCTCGGAGATTATCTCGCGGCGCGGCAAGGTGATTCGCCCCAAAACGCTGGGCCAAAAGGCCTACGTGGATGCCATTGATAGCCACACCGTGACCTTTGGCATCGGCCCCGCAGGCTCGGGCAAGACCTACCTGGCGATGGCTAAGGCCGTCCAGGCCCTCCAGGCCAAGGAGGTCAACCGCATTATCCTCACCCGACCCGCCGTGGAGGCCGGGGAAAAGCTGGGCTTTCTGCCCGGCACGCTGGGGGAGAAGATCGACCCCTACCTGCGCCCGCTGCACGACGCCCTGCGCGACATGGTGGAGCCGGAGACCATTCCCAAACTCATGGACGCCGGAATCATCGAGGTAGCGCCCCTGGCCTATATGCGTGGACGTACCCTGAGCAACTCCTTTGTGATTCTGGACGAGGCCCAGAACACCACCCGCGAGCAGATGAAGATGTTTCTTACTCGCTTAGGCTTTGGCTCCACGATGGTGGTCACCGGAGACGTCACCCAGGTAGACCTGCCCGGTGGTCAGCGCTCGGGCCTGCGCGGGGTACGCGAGATTCTGCGCGGGGTCCCCGATGTTTTCTTCGCGGAACTGGGCAGCGCCGATGTAGTGCGTCACGCCCTGGTGGGCAAGATAGTAGAGGCCTATGAGGAATACGAGGAAGGGCAGCGCCGATGAGCATTGAGGTTTTCAACGAGTCCGGCTATCCGGGGGTCAACGAGGAGATGCTTATTGACGTCGCCTCCTTCGCCCTGGGGCGCATGGACATTCACCCCGACGCCGAGCTGACCATCACCATCGTGGACCTCGATACCATCGCGGACCTGCACGTGCGCTGGATGGACCTGGAAGGTCCCACCGACGTGATGAGTTTCCCGATGGACGAACTCACCCCCGGTCAGCGCGGCAGGCGGCCCGACGCCGCCGACCCCGGCCCGCAGATGCTGGGCGATATTGTGCTGTGCCCGGAGTTTGCCCTGCGCCAGGCCGAGGTGGCCGGCCACGACCTCGGACACGAGTTGGCCCTGCTCACCACGCACGGCTGCCTGCACCTGCTGGGCTACGATCACGCCACCGCCGCCGAGGAACGCGAGATGTTCGCCCTGCAAAATGAGCTGCTGGCGGATTGGTATGACGATGCTTCCACGCGTGGAGTGGAATACCAGCCCAAGCCCAGCGGGGCCAAGGCCTTCCCCACGGCCGCCGATAGGGCCGCGCTGGATAAAGAGGTGCCCGGAGGGGGCATACCCGCGATCGGGGAGCCCAAGAACTCATGACCCCCGCCTTACTCACCTGCGCCACCTTCGTGGCCCTGATGCTGGCGGGGTTGCTGGGCACCCTGGAATCCGCGCTGAGTTCCATCTCCCGGGCCAGTGTGGAGCAACTGGCCGAGGAAGAACGCCCAGGGGCGTTGCGCCTGCTCAAGGTACTCGACCGCCGCGCCGATCACATCAACCTCTTGGTACTGCTGCACACGCTTCTCGACGCCACGGCGGCCGTCTTTGCCGCCTCCCTCGCCTTTAGACTCATCGACTCCCAGGGCTGGGCCTTTGCCGCCGCCATCGGCGGGGTCACCCTGGTGAGCTTCGTGGTGGGTGGGGTCTTTGCCCGCTCGGCGGGCCGCAAGAATCCTTATTCCATCTCCATGCGTGCCGCCGTGCTGTTGGGGGCGGTGGGTACCGTGCTGGGTCCGGTGGCCCGCCTGCTCATTTCCCTGGGCAACCTGCTTTCTCCTGGCCGGGGTTTCCGCGATGGTCCCTATGCTACCGAGGTGGAACTGCGCGAGATGGTGGATATGGCTCAGGAACACGGCGTGGTGGAGGTGGAAGAGCGCCGGATGATTCAGAACATCTTTGACCTGGCGAGCACCACGGCACGTCAGGTGATGGTGCCGCGCCCGGAGATGATCTGGATTGAGGAGAGCAAAACGGCAGGCCAGGCCACTACCTTGTGCGTGCGTTCCGGCCATTCCCGGATTCCCGTGGTGGGGGAGAATATTGATGACATCGTGGGGGTGGTCTACCTCAAGGACCTGGTGGCTAAGACCTACCACATGAGCGATAGCGGGCGCTCCGTGACGGTGGCGGAGGTTATGCGCGAGGCCGTGTTTATCCCCGACTCCAAACCCCTGGACGCCACCTTGCACGATATGCAGCGCAGCCACAACCACCTGGCGATGCTGGTGGATGAGTACGGCGGTATCGCGGGCATGATCTCTATGGAGGACGTGCTCGAAGAGATCGTGGGGGAGATTACCGATGAGTACGATTCCGAGGAAGAAGTGCCCATCGAGCAGATTGGCCCACGCACCTTCCGCGTGGTGGCCCGCGTATCCCTGGACGATCTGGCCGAGGAAGTCAGCGAACACCTGGGGGAGAAGCTGGACTTTGACGAGGAGATTCAGGACCAGGTGGATACCATCGCCGGCCTGGTGGCCTATGCGATGGGGCGCGTCCCCCTTCCCGGTTCCACGGTGGAGGTGGCGGGCCTGCGCCTGCATACCGAGGGCGGGCATGATCGCCGAGGGCGCGTGCGCGTGAGCCACGTGGTAGCGGAGGTCTTGAGCGCCGATTAGTTGGTTATTGGGGAGGTCATGGCGCACCATAGGGGAATGAATATCCTCTCCATTCAATCCGCCGTGGCCTACGGGCACGTGGGTAACTCCGCGGCGGTGTTTCCCCTTCAACGCTTGGGCCACGAGGTGTGGCCGGTGTACACCGTGAACTTCTCCAACCACACCGGCTACGGTGCCTGGCGCGGCCCGGTGATTCCGGCTGCTCAGGTAGCCGAGGTGATCGAGGGTATCGGGGAGCGAGGTGCGCTCGGCACGGTGGACGCCGTGCTCTCCGGTTATCAGGGTGGCCCGGATATTGCCCAGGTGATCGTGGACGCGGTGGCCAAGGTCAAGGAGGCTAACCCCAAGGCACTGTATGCCTGCGATCCAGTGATGGGCAACGCTAAATCCGGCTGCCACGTGGACGATGCCATTCCGCCGCTGCTGCGCGACCTCGTGGTACCGGCGGCCGACATTATTACCCCCAATCAGTTTGAGCTGGGTTACCTCACCGGCCTGCCCGCCCACGACCTCGAATCCACCTTGAAAGCCGTGGAGGCGGCGCGCGCGATGGGACCGAACACGGTGTTGGTGACCTCCGTGGAGCGTCCCGACCGCCCCGAGGGCACCATCGAGATGCTGGCCGCCAACGACCAGGGCGCCTGGCTGGTGCAAACCCCGCACCTACCCTTCAAACGCAATGGCTCCGGCGACGTCGCCGCGGCGCTCTTTACTGGCCATTACGGGGCGTCGGGAGATGCCGCCGAGGCGCTAGCGCGCACGGCGTCGAGCGTTTTCGATCTGCTGCGGGTGACGTATGAGGCCGAGAGCCCGGAGCTGGAACTGGTGGCGGCGCAGGATTACTATGCGCCGCCGCAGTGTCAGTTCGAGGTGCGCGCGCTGTAGCGGCCTATATTATGTGGCAGTACGTGAGACATATCTAAGGAGATAGGTGAGCTTTGCAGAGACGCCCGAGGGCTTTCGTTCCGGGTTTTTGAGTTTTGTGGGCCGCCCAAATACGGGCAAATCCACGCTGACCAATGCCCTGGTGGGGCAGAAGATCGCCATTACCGCCGATCAACCCGAGACCACCCGCCATCCCATCCGCGGAATCGTGCACCGCGAGGACGCCCAAATCGTGGTGGTGGATACCCCTGGGCTGCACCGGCCCCGCACCCTGCTGGGCGAGCGCCTTAACGCGGCGGTGAAGGATACCTACGCGGACGTGGATGTCATCGCGCTGACCATTCCCGCCAACGAGAAGATCGGCCCCGGCGACCGCTGGATCTTGGAGAATGTGCGTGCCGTGGCCCCGCGCACCCCGATCGTGGGAGTGGTGACCAAGATCGACGCCGCCTCCAAGGACCAGGTGGGTGCGCAGTTGCTGGCCCTTCACGAACTGCTGGGCCCCGATTCCGACGTGGTGCCGGTTTCCGCCGCCGATGGCCTGCAACTAGACGTGCTCACCAAGGTGGTCACCACCTATCTCCCCGAGGGGCCTAAACTTTACCCCGACGATCACGTGACCGACGATGACCGCGATACCCGCATTGCCGAGCTCATCCGCGAGGCAGCGCTTTCCGGCCTCAAGGATGAACTCCCGCACTCCGTGGCCGTGGAGGTCGATGAGATTCTGCCCAACGAGGAGCGCGAGGGCGTCCTCGACGTGCACGCCATCGTGTACGTGGAGCGCCCTGGGCAAAAGGACATCATCATGGGCTACAAGGGGCGGCGCATGGGGCGCATTATTCACAATTCCCGCCGCGAGATCATGGAATTGCTGGGCCAGAATATCTACCTCGATCTGCGCATTAAGGTGTTGAAGAACTGGCAATCCGATCCCAAGGCCCTGGGCCGGTTGGGCTTTTAAGCCGTGCGCAGGCCTAGTTACCGCGATCGCGCCGTGGTGGTGCGGACCTATGACTTCGGGGAGGCCGACCGCATCGTCGTGCTGCTCACCCGGGGGCACGGATTGGTGCGCGCGGTGGCTAAGGGGGTGCGCCGCGCTAAGTCCCGCTTTGGTTCGCGGGTGCAGCTCTTCGTGGACTTAGACGTGCACCTCTATCCCGGCCGCAATCTCGCCACGCTCACCGGCGCCGATACCGTGGCCTACTATGCCTCCGGGATTATTGAGGACTACTCCCGTTACACCGCCGCCTGCGCGGTGGTGGACTGCGCCGAGCGGCTGTGCACGGCGGAAACGGGGGAGGACCCCTTTCTTTTCGACGCCGTGGTGAACACCCTGGCCGCCATGCAAAAGGAAGAACACCCGGAGCTGTGCCTCGATGCCTTCTTGCTGCGCGCGATGGGACACGCGGGCTGGGCTCCCAGCCTCTTTGCCTGCGCGCAGTGCGGGGATTCCGGGCCCCATCACGCCTTTCACCCGGTTGCGGGCGGGGCGGTGTGCGTGCGCTGCCGCCCGCCGGGATCGTCGGACGTTCCCCCGGAGACGCTGCACGCCATGTGGCTGCTGGAACACGGCCACCGCGAGGCCGCCCAGGAGATCGTGGAAAAGCACGACCTCGCAGATCAGGTGCACCGGCTCACCAGCCTGCACCTGCAACACCACGTGGAGCAGCGGATCGGCACCCTGGTTTCTTCCGCGTAGAATAGCTGGGTGACCTCTGAGCAACAGCACCTTAAGCCCCCGCAGATTCCCGCGGAGTTCATGCCCCGGCACATCGCCTTGGTGATGGACGGCAATGGCCGTTGGGCCCAGCAGCGCGGCATGAAGCGCACCGAGGGCCACCGGCGTGGCGAGGCCGTGCTCATGGAATCCGTGGATGCCTGCCTGGCGATGGGCGTGCCGTACCTTTCTGCTTATGCCTTTTCCACGGAGAATTGGCGGCGCAGCGCGGAGGAGGTGCGCTTTCTCATGGGCTTTTCCCGCGATGTGCTGCGCCGCGAGCGCGATATTCTGCACGAAAAGGGCGTGCGCGTGGTGTGGGCGGGCAGGCGGCCCCGCCTGTGGCGCTCGGTGATTAGGGAGTTAGAAACCGCCGAGGAACTGACCCGGAACAACACCCGCATGACCCTGGTGATGTGCGTGAATTACGGTGGCCGCGCCGAGATTATCGACGCCACCCGCCACATCGCCCGCGAGGTCGCTGCGGGAAGGCTGCGCCCGGAACAGATTACGGAAAAGAACTTTCAGCAGTGGCTCTACGATCCGCAGATGCCGGACGTAGACCTCTTCCTGCGCCCCTCGGGGGAGAAGCGCACCTCGAACTTTTTGCTCTGGGAATCGGCCTACGCGGAGATGATTTACCAGGATAAACTCTTCCCCGATTTCGGTGCCCAGGATCTCTTTACCGCCGTGGAGGAGTATGCGCGGCGAGACCGTCGCTTTGGCGGGGCGCAGGAAACGCAGGAAACATAACCGCCCCTGGGTCTGCCCCTGTAGCTCTGCCCTCTGAAGCCTTACCCGAGCCCTTCCCCTGGCGCACCAGGCGGCGTAGCATGATGAGGGATTTTGCCCATCACACGGAAGAAAACGCGTGAATACCTCATCTCCCCCCACCCGCAAGCAGATTCAGCGCTGGCGGCAGTACCTTGCGGATGAACGCGCCGAGGCGGCGGTGTACCGCGAGCTGGCGCGCAAAAAAACGGGCGAGGAACGCGATATTCTGCTGAAACTAGCCGAGGCCGAATCCCGCCATGAGGAATACTGGCGCAAAAAACTCGGTGATGAGGTGGGCATGCCGCAGCGTCCCGGCCTGCGCACCCGCTTCACGGGGTGGCTGGCGCAGCGCTTCGGCTCCGTCTTTGTGCTGGCGATGATGCAGAGCGCGGAGGTGCGCAACCCCTATAACAGCGATGAGGACGCCCCCGATCAGATTGCCGCTGACGAGCGCGTGCACTCCGAGGTGGTCAAGGGGCTGGCCGCGCGCAGCAGGGAGCGAATGTCCGGCGATTTCCGCGCGGCGGTATTCGGGGCTAACGACGGCCTGGTATCCAACCTTGCGCTGGTGATCGGCGTGATGGGTTCGGGGGTATCCTCCTCGATCATCCTGCTCACGGGTATTTCCGGCCTGCTCTCCGGGGCGCTTTCGATGGCGGCGGGGGAGTATATCTCGGTGAAGTCCCAATCGGAGCTCTTGGAGGCCTCCACTCCCCAGGACGATACCGCCACCTTGCTGCCGGACCTGGACGTGAACGCCAACGAACTTGCCCTGGTATTCCGCGCCCGCGGCTATGACGAGGAGGAGGCCGAGCGCCGCGCCCGCGAGGCCTTTGCTCACATGAACTCACATAATTCCGAGGCCATCGAGGAGCAGGAAAGCACCAAGGACGGCGCGTGGTCCGCCGCGCTATCGAGTTTCCTCTGCTTTGGCACCGGGGCGCTCATTCCGGTGTTGCCCTTCCTCTTTGGTGCCTCCACCATGCTGGGCGGAATCCTGGCCATAGCGATGGTTTCCGTGGCGCTGCTCTGCACCGGGGCACTCACGGGGATTCTTTCTGGAAAGCCGCCGCTGGCCAGGGCGCTGCGCCAATGGCTGGTGGGCATGGGGGCCACGGCGGTGACCTACCTGCTGGGCTCGCTCTTCGGGCAGGTTGTGGGCTGATAGCGTTCGCTGCGTTGTGGCATTCTGGGGTGCATGGCTGAGAATCAGAACACATACGTTGCGGAAGTTTATAGCGATGCCACGCTGGAACCCGGCAAGCCAGAGTTTCAACGCCGCTTCCTGCTGAGTGAGGGATTGCTGAGGGAGGGCGAGGCCCACACCCAGCAGGCCGCCTGGCGTTTGATCGATCCCGAGGGCCAGGTGGGCATGGAGGTAACCATAGTGAGCGTGGGCGAACGCCTCTTCCAGGTGCCGCTGACCTACCGCCCCGAGCCGCTACCCGCAGATGTTCCCACGCTGGGCGAGATGGCCCATTCCGTGCTGGGCACCCGCTATATTTACGACGCCCGCCGCGATCCGGCCTTCCGCGATGCCCTGAACGCGGTGGTGCGCGAAGGAGGCACGGCGGCGTCGAAACGCGATCTGAGCACCGGCGAGGTGCAGCCCCCGCAGGTGGAGTTCCGCGTTATCCCCGGTGAAGGGGCCGAGGTGTTGGTGGTGCTGGACGATCAGCGCAACGACGACGCCCCAGGAACCCTGATGGGCACCTGGGGCGAGGAACCGCAGCGATACCGCGCGGTGCTGGCGTCTCAGGCCGGTTAGAGGCCGAGCGCGTCGTTGATGGTGAAGAAGAGGTCGGTCTGATCGGTCAGGCCGGCCACATTAGCCGAGTTCGGGCCATAAGCGGCGATGCGCAACTGGGTACCGGTGTGCTCCTGGGATTCCTCCGCGTCCTCATTGGTGGCGTAGCTCATGGTCAGCTCGGAGCCCTCGCGGGTGATGAGCTTGCGGGTCAAGCCGGGGTAGAGGCCTTCCACGTCATCTTCCTCGTCCACGATGGTGGGCACGATCTGGCTGGTGTGGGCGTGATCGGCGGTGACCACCACGAGGGTTTCACCGTCCTGCTTGGCAAACTCCAGGGCCTTCTGCACGGCCTCGTCGAGGTCCACGGTCTCACCGATCTGCCCACAGGGGTTGGCCTTGTGATCCTGCTTGTCGATGGAGGCGCCCTCCACCTGGAGGAAGAAGCCCTCTTCCTTATCCTTGAGCAGGTCGATGGCCTTCTGCGTCATATCGGCCAGCAGCGGCACCTCAGCGGTGCGCTCGGGGTTATCGGTGCAGGTGGCGGCCTCCTCCTTGTAGCCACCCTTGGCGGCCTTGGGGCCCTCCCAACGCACCGGCATGTTGCCCTCGGAGAAGAGGCCCAGCACCGGCTTATCCTGGTTGGCCTCGGTGATCTTGCTCAGTTCCTCGGCATTGGTGGGCAGCTGGTAGCCGCGCTCGCGGGCCTGCTCCAGCAGGGTCTTGTCCTTGTACTCGCCGGCCTTGGCCTTTTCCTCAAAGCTCTCGGAGCCACCGCCCAGGGTCACATCCGCGCGGGTATCGAGGATCTGCTCGGAGATGGAGCCGCGGCCACCGTTTTCCAGGGCGTTATCCGGGCACTTCTCGGAGGTGGAATCCGGGCTGTAACACTTGCGGTGGGTCACGTGGGCGGCCTGCACGGCGGGGGTAGCGTCCTGGAGCTCGGCGGTGGAGACGTTGCCGGTGGCCAGGCCCGCCTTCTTGGCGCGCTCTAGCAGGCTTTCCTGGTCCTTGCCCTCGATGTCTACGGAGATGGCGCCGTTGTAGGTCTTGGTTCCGGTGGCCCAGGCGGAGCCGGAGGCGGCGGAGTCGGTGACGTAGTTCGGCTTGCCATCCTTGTACAGCGAGTAGTGGGTGTACTGGCCGGTCACGGGCAGGGCGTCGAGGCCCTTGAAGGAGCCGCCGGCCCCCTCGGCGTAGTCGCGGGCGGCGGTAATCTCGGAATCGCCCATGCCGTCACCGATGAGCAGGATGACGTTCTTGGCGCCGGTCTGGCTGATGGCCTCTTGGAGGGCCTGGGATTGATCGCCCTCAGTGCGGCGGGCTCCGCCGTGTTCGGAAAGATTGCCGTTCGCCTCGCGGGGGGTGGATTCCGCCTTGGAAACCTGGGCGATCTGGCTGGTGCTCGTCTGCGGAGCCGAGGCCTCGGCCTGCTGATCGGTGTTCTCGGAGCTAGAGCAAGAGGTAACGAGAACGAGGCTCGTCATGACGGCTGCTGCGGGGAGAACAGAGCGACGCAGGGAGGAACGAAGGGAATAAGACATAACTACTCTTCCAGGTAGTGATGAACCGAAGGACAAAACGAGCATTGCTCACTGGAAAAGGTATGTGGTTTCTGTAAACGGCATGTGGATGGCGGTATCCTTTGAGGTAAAAAGTAGATGAACGGAAGGTTACGCGCCTTAGCCTGAGCTTAGTTCGTGCCGTCTGTGCCTGTTGTATTTGCCGCGTCCGCTGCGTCGGGGCTACCTTGGATCGGGCTTTCTTGCTTGGCCTGGCAGGCGGGGCACAGCCCATAAATCTCGGCGTCGTGGCCGGTCAGGGCAAAGCCGTAGTGCGTGGCCACCTCCTGAGCCCACCGCTCCACCGGGCCGCCGTCTATTTCCTTGGTGGAGCCGCACTGGGTGCACACTAGGTGATGGTGGTGATCCTCGCTGAGGCAGTGGCGGTACAGGCTTTCGCCCCCGGCGACGCTGAGCACATCCACCGCGTGAATATCAGCGAGGGATTGCAGGGTGCGGTACACCGTGGAAAGCCCCACGGGAGTGCCGCGCTCGGTGAGTTCGTGATGGATGGTTTTGGCCGAGGCAAAATTATTGAGGGAGACGAGTGCCTCTACCACGGCGGCGCGCTGCTTGGTATTTCGAGCGCCGAGCTGCGGGGTACGTGCAGTGGTTTTCTTATTCACTTTCCGTTGCTCCTTCCCCTGGGGTCTGTTGGGCAGCGTACTACAGCCTCGCTTGGCTCGGCGGTGCGCTGGGGCTTTTCCGGTTGTGCTAATCGACGTCGGATTGGGTGGCCGTGTGCGCAGAAGTGGCCGGGGGGAGGTATTGGTGAGCGGTGGCGGCCAGGGAGATGATCTCGCGGAAAAGATCGCTCAGCTCGGGGGTTCTCAAGCGGTAGCAGCGGCTGCGGCCCTGGGGGTGGGAAACCACAATGCCGGCGTTTTTGAGCACGCGGAGGTGTTGGCTGATGAGGGGCTGGGGGCGGTGTAGCTGCGTGACGAGCTCGCTGACGAGATATTCGCGTTCTATGAGGAGGGCGAGGATACTGATGCGGATTTCCGAGCCGAGAGCGCCGAGTACCGTGCTTGCGGCCCGGTTATGGGCGTGAAGCGCGGATGAGGCATCGGTGTGTTCTGGCATGAGATTCTCGCCTATAAATCGTCCAGCAAGTGATAGTCAAAAATGATAGACCAAATGCACGTGGTTTGCAGCACAGGGAGCATTTTCCCGGATGAGTCTAGTCACATTCTCAGGAAAACACCGTAAATATTTTCAATCTTGATAGGGGCTCGGCAGTGGTTCGGAAGAGGCTCGGAAGGAGAAAACCACTTCCGGGGCGGGCGACGCGAGAAGCCGGGGCGAGAGCGGTTAGAATGGCGGGGAATCTTCCCCAGCGGCGTGGGGTGACGGGCAACCTAAGCCAAATGCCCGCCATTCCTTTGCCGGGCGCGGATGGCGCGTCAGGGTGAATCAGCGATTAAGCATCTAGGAGGCGTGTTCCCTTATGGCGCAGCAGTCCGTCATTGATACCGTGGTGAACCTTTGTAAGCGGCGTGGTCTGGTCTACCCGGCGGGTGAAATCTATGGCGGTACCCGCTCGGCATGGGATTACGGCCCCCTGGGCGTGGAGCTCAAGGAGAACATCAAGAAGCAGTGGTGGCGCCACATGGTCACCTCGCGCGCCGATGTGGTGGGCGTGGATACCTCGGTGATTCAGCCGCGTCAGGTGTGGGTGGCCTCCGGGCACGTGGAGGTATTCACCGATCCGCTGGTGGAATCCCTGTACACCCACAAGCGCTACCGTGCCGATCACCTCCTGGAAGCCTACGAGGAAAAGCACGGTCATCCTCCGGCAAATGGCCTGGCGGACATCAACGATCCCGAGACCGGCCAGCCCGGCAACTGGACCGAGCCCAAGGCCTTTTCCGGCTTGCTCAAGACCTTCCTTGGCCCGGTGGACGATGAGGAGGGCATGCACTACCTGCGCCCGGAGACCGCCCAGGGTATCTTCATTAACTTCAAGAACGTGATGAACTCCGCGCGCATGAAGCCCCCGTTCGGCATTGCGAACATCGGCAAGTCCTTCCGCAACGAGATCACCCCCGGTAACTTCATCTTCCGCACCCGCGAGTTCGAGCAGATGGAGATGGAGTTCTTCGTCAAGCCCGGCGAGGACGAGCAGTGGCACCAGTACTGGATTGACGATCGCTACCAGTGGTACGTGGACCTGGGCATCAAGCCGGAGAACCTGCGCCTCTACGAGCACCCGCAGGAAAAGCTCTCGCACTATTCCAAGCGCACCGTGGACGTGGAGTACGCCTTTGGTTTTGCCGGCTCCAAGTGGGGCGAGTTGGAGGGCGTGGCCAACCGCACCGATTATGACCTCCGCGTGCATGCGGAGAGCTCCGGTGAGGATCTGAGCTTCTATGACCAGGAGGCCGACGAGCGCTGGATTCCCTACTGCATCGAACCCGCCGCGGGCCTGGGCCGCTCCATGATGGCCTTCCTGGTGGACGCCTATACCGAGGATGAGGCCCCGAACGCCAAGGGTGGGGTGGATAAGCGCGTGGTGCTCAAGCTGGATTACCGCCTTTCCCCGGTGAAGGTGGCCGTGCTGCCGTTATCCAAGAAGGAGCCGCTGGCGGGCAAGGCCAAGGAACTGGCCGATAAGCTGCGCGCCTACTGGAACGTGGACTACGACACCTCCGGTGCCATCGGCCGCCGCTACCGGCGCCAGGACGAGATCGGCACCCCCTTCTGCGTGACCGTGGACTTCGACACCCTGGAGGACGAGGCCGTGACGGTGCGCGAGCGCGACACGATGGAACAGGAGCGCGTGAAGATTGCCGATCTTGAGGCCTACTTGGCGCAGCGCTTGCTGGGGTGCTGAGATGGCATACCAGGCCCACTACACCTCCTGGGGAGCGCGCGGTAAGTCCACTCCGCTCCTGGTGGAGGACGGCCCGGAGGAACTGGGCACCTTTGGCGTGGAGCGCGCCAGCGTGGGCGGTCATTCCTGGATTCTCAGCACCACCAAGAAAGCGGCCACCGCCACTACGGACGACGGCCGCGTGTTCACCGCCACCGGGAACCTCGCGCGTGCCAAGAATATCGAGGTGAGCCTCGCTGGGCGTGCTGTGAATCTGGTCAACGAGAATCGCAACGATTGGGTGGTGGAGGACGCTCAAGGTACCAAGGTGGCGCAGTTTTCCGGTGGGAATAACGGCGTGCGCCGCTGCGTGCTGGAATTAGAAGAAGACGCTCAGTTCAGCACCGCCGAGGTGGTGGCGCTGAGTTGGTTTGTCCGCCTGATTCTGGAAGCCCGCTTAAACGCCTCCACCACGGTGCTCATCGTTACGCTCCTGGCCGCCACCCTCATTGCGATCCTCACGGTGTTGTTATAGGAGCATCATGGCAGAGCGCGAAGGCAACGGGATATGGGCGTGGGAAGGCAATGAGCTTATCGACGCCAACGGGGTTTCCATCGCCTCCGTGCGTTCCGATGTGCTGCACTACGGGGAGGAGCGCCTGCTCATCGAGCACGCCGCCGAGGGCCCGCGCTTTCGCGCCCGAGCCACCTCTATGACCGGGGGAGTGTTCACCATCGCGCAGACGGGATTGACGGTGCAGCACCTTCACGCGCGGTGCATGGAACGCGAATACGAGCTGGTGCGCACCAGCCCCTGGCGTAAGCAACGGGTGATTAACCGCGAGGGGAGCGCCTTAGCCGTGGTGCGCCCGCTGATTAGTGGAAGGGTGGAGATTGAGGAGGCCAGCGGAGCCGCCTCCGCCTTGATCCCCCTCGACGTGGTGTTTATGTCCTGGGGGTGCGTGCTGGTGGATTCCCCGGTGCGGCGCCCCCGGCTTAGCCGGGGTTAGAAGCTACCGCCAAAGAAGTCATCCCCGCCGCCAAAGTCTCCACCGCCGTCGAAACCGCCCCCAAAGCCCCCGCCGTGGCCGTGGCCGCCGCTGAGGATATTGCCGATCACCATGCCCGTGAGCAGGCTACCCGCACCGGAGCTGAAATCCTGGCGGCGTTGGCGTCGATAGTGCTCATCAATATCGCTCTGTGCGGCCTTCATGGCGGATTGGGCGCGCTGGGTGGCCTGACGCGCCTGCTCGATGGCCTGGCGCAGATTGCTCTCCTGCGTTTCCTGGGCGCGCTGCGCTAATTGCTTGGCTTCGGAGAGATAGGTGCGGGCCTGGGTACCCACCAGCCGCCCGCGCGAGGCGATGAGGTCCTCCGCGCTCTGGATCGCGGTGCGGGAGGCATCGCTGTGCTGCCGATACAGGCGCACCAGGCGATCCTGAGTGGAGGTGGTCTCGCGGAGGCTATCGAGCTGCTCATCCAGGCGGGCGTCGAGGTCATTGAGCTCCGTATAGGCCCCCAGGGGGTCCTCCTCGCCCTTGTTCCTGGCCTCATCTACCAGGCGGCGGGCCTCCTCCACGGTGGCTTCCAGGCTCGTCCAATCGGCCTGTGCCCCATTGGCGGTGCCGCGGGCGCGCAATTCCTCGGCCTCGGTGATCTCCTCTTCCACCTCCTCGATGAGGGAGCGCAGGGAGGCACGAGCGGTGGCGATATTCTCATCGGCGTGCTCCACGCCGGTGAGCATGCGGTCGGCCACCTCCACGGCATGCTCGGCCTCGCGCAGCACCATCACCAGGCCGCCCTGCTGACCAGCGGGCTTTTGAGCCAACCCGCGCGCGGCACTCAGGGAGTTCTCGGCGGCGTCGAGGCTGGCGGCGGCCAATTCCGGGTTGTCCTGCACGGAGGCCACGGTGGCCTCGGGGTAGCGCTTGCGCAAGTTATCGAGGATGCCTTCCACCTTGGGCAGGCGGGCGCGAATATCCACGGTGCGTTGGGTGATCTCAGCGATCTTGGCATCCGCGTTGAGGAGCAAGGAGCGCATTTCGGCAAAGTCCTTGGCCTGCTCGTCCAAGGCCTGCTGGGCCGTGGAACAGGAGGTAATAACCTCGGTGAGCAGCGCGCGCTTTTCCTCGTTGGTCTCGGGAATGGCGTCGTTGAGCTGATCGTGAATATCGTAGGCCCGCTTGATGGCAGTCTGGGCTTTATCCAATGCGCGGCGGAAGGGGCGGGTGCGCGCGGAGCCGAACTCGGCGGTAGCCACGGCCAGTTCTTCCTCGCCCCGGCGGATGGATTCATCGGTGGCCACGAAGTAATCGTCGGCCACCTGACCCAGGGCGGGGATGGGGAGCTGGGCCAGCGAGGTGGTATCGGAGGGGTCAATGCGCCGGGCGCTTTCTACTACCGCGCGATCTTCCTTCTTGCGGCGTTTGCGGCTGGTGTACCAAATGCCACCTCCGGCTCCGGCCACAGCGACGGCCCCGGCACCCAGCCAAACCATAGAGTTGCTGGATACCTGGCCGCTGGAATTAGCGGTGTCGATGAAGGCGGTGGCGGCGCCGTACCAATCTTTATTACTGAGCGAGGACTGTACTGCGTTTTCTAGCGCGCGGGTCTCCGAGGTAGACCAGGTTTGCCCGCTTGCCACTATGTATTGTTCATCGGTGGTATTGACAGCCAATAAGGCGAGATTGCCCCCGCCATTGGCATTAAGGCTTTGTTTCGCCCACTGCTCATTGCTTAACCCATCCCAACTCCCCACAAAGGCGATCTTGAGGTTGCGCTGATGGGCCTTTTGAAACTGGGCCACCGCCTGCTCTAGCTCGGTAACCTGGGCGTCGCTCAGCACCCCCGATTCGTCATAGATCGCCTCCCCGAAGGCCACCGGGGCGGCGGCGAGCACCTGCGTATCCGCGTTGTCCTGGGCCAAAGCCATAGCGGCGGGGCTGAGCGCGATGGTGCAGGCCGCCGCTGCGGCGAGGGATCGTTTGAGGGAGGGCATAACGTTCATGGGGGCCAGGATACTCAACTGCCTAGAATAGGAGCGATGAGCACGAGGAACACGCACTCGTATACCGCCGAGGACACGCGACGTCGATTAGCAGAGCACGCCAAGGGCAGCACCCTGGGCGGAACCACCCAGGAGCAACGCAGTGCCTTCTCCCGCGACCGGGACCGGGTGCTCCATTCCGCGGCGCTGCGCAGATTAGCCGATAAAACCCAGGTGGTGCGCCCCCGCGATGGCGATACCCCGCGTACCCGCCTGACCCATTCCCTAGAGGTGGCGCAGATCGCCCGGGGCATGGGCACGGGCCTGGGGCTCGATCCGCACCTGGCGGAGTTGGCGGGACTCACGCACGATATTGGGCACCCGCCCTACGGGCACAACGGAGAGCGGGCGCTCAACGACGTGGCCCAGGATTGCGGCGGTTTCGAGGGCAATGCGCAAACGCTGCGGATTCTCACGCGCCTGGAACCCAAGGTGCTCGATGAACAGGGGAGAAGTTACGGCCTCAACCTCACCCGCGCGGCTCTCGACGCCACCTGCAAGTACCCGCGCTTGCGCACCCGCGCGGATGGTGAGAAGAACAAAAAATACGGCTGCTACGACGAGGACGCCGCGGTACTGGAATGGGTGCGCCGGGGCCACGAGGATGAAACCCCGGCGATGGAGGCTCAGGTGATGGATTGGGCCGATGACGTGGCCTATTCCGTGCATGACGTGGAGGACGGCATCGTCTCCGGGCGCATCTCCCTGGGGGTGCTCTGGGACTTCGTGGAGCTGGCCAAACTGGCGGAAAAGGGCGCCCGTGCTTTTGGTGGAACCCAGGAGGAACTGGTGGAGGCCGCTGATGGTCTGCGCCAACTTCCCCTGGTATCCGCCTGCGTGGAGTTCAACGCGAGCCTGCGCGCCCACGCCACGCTCAAGAAACTCACCAGTGAGCTCGTGGGGCGCTACGTCTCCGCTACTATCGACGCCACCCTGGCCGCCAATCCGGGAGGTTCCGGCTGGTTGGGGCGCACCCAGGGCAACCTCGCGGTTCCCGATCAAGCCCGAGCGGAGGTGAAGCTCCTCAAAACCATCGCGGTGCTCTACGTGATGGACGAACACCGCCACCTGGTGCGCCAGGATCAACAGCGCGATCGTATCTACCGAGTATTCGATTACCTCTGCGCGGGAGCGCCAGGGGCTCTTGACCCCATGTTCCGCCAGTGGTGGCAGGAGGCGGAAAGCGACGCCGCCCGGCAGCGGGTGGTGGTGGATCAGATTGCCTCCATGACGGAATCGCGCTTGGAGCGCCTGGCGCGCCGGGCGGCGAGCCTGGCGGACTTCTGGGGCTGAGCAGGGGCGGAGTCAGGGCTAGGCAGGGTTAGCCGGGGCCAGGCGGAGGGCGGAG
Source organism: Corynebacterium lowii (assembly GCF_001412085.1). GTDB lineage: Bacteria > Actinomycetota > Actinomycetes > Mycobacteriales > Mycobacteriaceae > Corynebacterium > Corynebacterium lowii. The sequence continues at coordinate 380,244 of NZ_LKEV01000002.1, read as the reverse complement.
GGGCTGGCGCCTAGCGCTGGAACGCAATGCCGAGGTCGTGGAATACGGCGCGCACGGCACGGTCATCGGGAGGCGGAAGTTCCCACTGCGCACAGATAATGGTGCGCACCTGCGCCTCGCGCAGGAGGTCCGCCATCGCGTCGAGATTCTTGGGCGCGGGGCGGTTATCGCTGCACAGGCAGCAGGCCAGCGCGGCGTAGAGGTCCTGGCGGGAGGTCAGGGGGCCAGTGAGCAGGAGGGGGTTATTCGGCATCGGGTATTTCGCAGAAGGATTCGTAGTGATCCGAGGTGTAGTACCACACCTCGGGGTCGGTGGATTGGGAACCGCCCGTGATGATGCGCCGCGCCCCGCGATGGGAAAGGCCGGGGGTCTCCACGGTGTATTCGCGGTAATAGTTGCGATCTTGCTGGGGGAGCAGGCCCTCGTAGTTGCCAAAGCGCACGCCGTCATTATCGGGGTAGTCAAAGGGGCCGCCCGCCTTGATGGTTTCCACGAGGTCATCGGCCTCTTCGGGGAGGTCGGCCAGGGGGCAGGTATCGCCGAGGGCGCTGGTATCGCTCTGGCTGCTGGTGCTGCTAGAGGAGGAAGCCTCGGTGCTGGAAGAATCCCCCAGGTCCAGGCCGAACCAGGCGGCGGTGGCCGCCACCGCTATGCCGCCCAGCGAGGCAAGGGCTGTGCGCAGCCGGGTACGTGGTTGAGGGCTCATGGCTTCTATTGTGACACGGCGGTGTTACGCGGGGTTATGCGGGAGCGGGCAGTACTACGGACCCGCGCCGTTTGACCGCGCCGGTAAGTTGGAGGCATGGCAAAGGGACGCATACCGGATAGCGATGTTCAGGCAATCCGCGAGCGCACGCCCATCGAGGAGATCGTGGGGGAGTACGTGCAGCTTAAACCGGGTGGATCGGATTCGCTCAAGGGGCTTTCCCCGTTTAAGGATGAAAAGACCCCTTCCTTCCACGTGCGCCCCAACCGCGGCTATTATCACTGTTTTTCCACCGGCAAGGGCGGTGACGTCTACTCCTTCCTCATGGAGATGGAGCACATCACCTTCCCCGAGGCCGTGGAATTATGTGCGGAAAAGATCGGCTACCAGATCAATTACCAGGGTGGCGGGCCTGGCCGCCGCGAGGAGCCGGGCACCCGGCAGCGCTTGATCGCAGCCAATAAGGCGGCACACCAGTTTTATCGGGAGCAATTAGAAACGGAGCAGGCCGCTACCGCGCGGCAATTCCTGCTGGATCGCGGTTTTTCTCAGGAGCACATCTATACCTTCGAGTGCGGTTATGCCCCGGAGGGGTGGGATACCACCACCAAGCACCTGTTGAGCAAGGGTTTTAGCTTCAAGGAGCTAGAGGCCGCGGGTATTTCCAAGATGGGCAGGCGCGGGCCGATAGATCAGTTCCACAGGCGCCTGCTGTGGCCCATTAAGAATATGTCCGGCGACGTCATTGGTTTTGGGGCGCGCAAGCTCTTTGACGATGACAAATTGGGTAAATACATGAATACCCAAGAAACCCTGCTGTACCACAAATCCAAGGTGCTCTTTGGGCTCGACCAGGCTAAAAAGCACATCGCCTCCGGCCATCAGGCGGTGGTGGTGGAGGGCTATACCGACGTCATGGCTATGCACGCCGCCGGGGTGACCACCGCCGTGGCCGCCTGTGGCACGGCCTTTGGCGATGAGCACCTGCAAACACTGCGCCGCCTCATGCTGGACGATCATTACTTCCGCGGGGAGTTGATCTACACCTTCGATGGGGATGAGGCCGGGCAGAAGGCCGCTCTGCGCGCCTTTGAGGGCAATCAGAAGTTCACCGGGCAGTCCTTCGTCTCCGTGGCCCCCGAGGGCATGGACCCTTGCGATCTTCGCCTGGATAAGGGCGACGCCGCCGTGCGCGATCTGGTGGCTAACCGGGTGCCGATGTTCGAGTTCGTGGTGCGTTCCATGCTCGCTCAGTACTCCCTGGACACGGTGGAGGGCCGCTTGCAGGCCTTGCGCCGCACCGTCCCCGTGGTGGCGGGAATCAAGGATCGGGTGCTGCAAACCGAGTATTCCCGCATGTTGGCGGGCTGGATTGGCTGGTCTGACCCCAACGAGGTGCTGCGTCAGGTGCGCCAGGAGGCCGCGCGGCCTAAGAAGGAGCAGCCGCGCCGCGCCCGGCGTTTCGACGCCGCCGCGAGCGAACCCGTGCCGCAGGCCTCCGCCTTGGCCATGCCCAATCCCCGCAATCCCACGCTGTGGCCGGAGCGGGAATCGCTCAAGTTGGCGCTGCAATACCCGGAGCTCACGGGCAGTTACTTCGATGGCATGGGCAAGGATGCCTATACCCACCAGGCTTATCGGGCGGTGCGCACCGCTATTGCCGACGCCGGGGGCTGCGCCGCCGCCCCAACGGGTGCGGAGTGGATCGCGCGCGTGGCGGACCACATGGCCGACCTCACCGGCCGCTCTCTGGTTTCCGAGCTGGCAGTGGAGGAAGTGCGGGTAGAAGAAGAACAGATGAGCAAGTATGCGGATTCGGTGCTCTCACGGATCCAGGAGGTGCAGGTGGGCAACCAGATCGCGGAGCTCAAGGGGCAGTTGCAAAGGATGCGCCCCTCCGATGATGAGGTGACGTATAACTCGCTTTTTGAGGATTTGGTGGCTTTGGAAAAGGCGCGGCGCGACCTTCAAGATAGAGCGCTGCGGGGTTAATCCTCGTCCGGTTCCAGGACGGTGGGGCCGGAATCATCCTTGCGGAGGTTTTTTACCTCCTTCATGCGGGGCTGCGGATCGAGCCGATCGGCCAGGGCCTTGCGCCCGGCCTTGACGGCATTTTGCGTCACCGGGGAGTTAACGGCGGCCTGGTAGCCCTTCTTGATTTGTTCGTAGCGCTTGCGGCCGGCCTTGGTGCCAAAGACGTATCCGGCGGCGGCGCCGATAACGAGCTGGATCATGGAGTATCAATATCCTAACTGAGCTTGCGAGAGCCACATTTTGATACATCCTACAGGCAGATGTGGTGGGGCCACCGGGGCTCGAACCCGGGACCTGCGGATTATGAGTCCGTAGCTCTAACCGACTGAGCTATAGCCCCTCCGCCGCCGCACTGTGTGCCGCAGCGGTATCAGTATATACAGCGCATAGCGGCGGCCAAAGATGGGTGGGGATAAATGCGCTGACCAGCAGATTTGCCCCTTCTTTTCCATGAGCGCTATAGTAACTTCTCGTTGCCGCAGGGGTAACCCGCACGACATATTCCTCCATAGCTCAGTTGGCAGAGCATTCGACTGTTAATCGAAGGGTCACTGGTTCGAGCCCAGTTGGAGGAGCCACTTTAAACCCGCTCAAGAAAATTGAGCGGGTTTTTGCTATTCCCTCTCCCTAAAATTGCCGTAGCGTTTACACGGACGTAACTGTGCGTTTACCCGCATGGGGCATCTTTATCCCAGATAAACGGTGATGAGGGAGAGAGTAGAAGATGAAGCAGGGAATCAGCCGGGCCGTGGTGGCCTCTAGCCTGGTGGTAGCGCTGGGTATCGGTGCGGGGGCGAGCACCCCCGCGCTCGCGCAGCAGGGGCCGCAGGAGCTGTCCTCCGGGGCGTCGGCAAGCGTGGCGGAGCACCTGCCGGAGAACCCGGTGTTGCTGCCCGCGCCGGTGGCTCACGAGGGCGCGCCCACCCCGCAGGCCTTTGGGCCGGAGCAGATTGCGCGGTGGTACCAGTCCGATATTTCCTCCCACGGGGTGTTTTACTTCCCGGTGGTGGATGCCTTTAGCCAGTTGGAGCGCGAGCACCCCGAGGTGATGGAGCAGAACCTGGATCAGGTGGTGGCGATCAATAACGCCGCCAGCCCTGCCCAGGTGGAGCGCGCCCTGGCCGATGACCACGATGACGTGATGCTCACGATGGCCGATGCCTGGGGAACGGAACTGGCCCAGGCCTTCCGCGAGGCCGTGGCCGAGCATCGCCTGCCCAAGACCACGCAGCTGCTTTCCGGGAGCCTGGCGCGCGGTGGCGGGGTGGCCTCCTCCACCTTCGCGGAGAAGTACTGGTTCGACTATGATCGCCCCTTCGTGGTGGCCCCGGAGCGCATCACTCGCTACCACCGCGAGGGCGCCGACGATGAATACTCCACCACCCCCTCCTTCCCCTCGGGGCACACGAACATGGCCACCTGGAAATCCGCGGTGATGGCCGCGCTGCTGCCGGAACTGGGTGTGCAGATGCTCGCGCGCGGCTCCGAGGTGGGTTATAACCGCCTGGTGATGGGGGTGCACTACCCGCTGGACGTGATCGGCGGGCGCATGACGGGCATGGCGGCCGCCGCCGATCGCCTCAACGATCCCGAGTTCAAGGCGCTAATCCAGGAGGCCGGCGCGGAGTTGCGCGCGGAACTGGAATGGCGCTGCGGAGCCGCCCTTTCCGAATGTGCACAGCGCGGGGAGCAATACCTGAGCACGCAGGGCGCTCAGGAGATCTTTAGCGAGCGCATGAACTACGGCTTTGAGCAGGTGGGCGCGCCGGGGCAGCCGATGGTGGTGCCCCAGGCGGCCCCGGTGCTGTTGGAGGCGCGCTTCCCGGAACTGAGCTGGGAGCAGCGCGCCCAGGTGCTCGCACTCACGGCCCAGGATTCCGGCTATCCGCTGGATAAGGCGGAGGGCTCCTGGCAGCGCCTGAACCTGGTAGCGGCGTGGAATGCGCAGCCCGTGGTCGGCCCCGATGGCAATGTTTCCCTGGGCTGAGCCTGTGTGAGGCCGGGTAGCATGAGGGCATGAATAACCCCGCCCTCATGGAGGAATTACAGGCAATCCAGCGCTGGCCCGCCGAGCACGTGGCAGCGGCCGTGCTCTCGCCCGCGGGCGAGGCCGCGGTGGGGGATCGGGAGCGGCCTTTCGAGCTTGCCAGCGTGACCAAGCTGATTTCCGCCTACGCGGTGCTCCTGGCGGTAGAAGAGGGGGCGCTGGAACTCGACGACCCTTGCGGCCCCGCGGGCTCCACGGTGCGTCACCTGCTCGCTCACGCCTCCGGGGTGGCCTTTGATACCCGGGAGGTCCTCAAAGCACCGGGGGAGCGCCGCATCTACTCCTCAGCGGGCTATGAATGGCTTGCCGACGCCCTGACGGAACGCACCGAGATTCCCTTCCGGGAGTACCTGCGCGAGGGGGTGTGTGAGCCGCTAGGCATGCACTCCACCGCCTTGGAGGGTTCGGCGGGACACGGCGCGGTATCCACGTTGGGAGACTTGGTGCTCTTTGCCCAAGAATTGCTCGCCCCGCGCTTATTGAGCGAACAAACCCTGCGGGAGGCTTTCTCGGTGCAATTCTCGGAATTGCGCGGAATCGTGCCGGGCTATGGAATGTATAAGCCCTGCCCCTGGGGGTTGGGCTTTGAGATTCACGGGGAAAAGAGCCAGCACTGGATGGGTGAGAATATGCCCGCGCGCACGGTGGGCCACTTTGGCATGGCGGGCACCTATCTGTGGGTAGAGCCGGGCAGCGCTAAGGCGATGGTGCTGCTCACGGATAGGAAGTTCGGCCCCTGGGCGCAGCCGCTCTGGGCAGAAACGAATGAGCGGATATGGGCGGCATTGTCTTAAGCCTGAACTAGAACTTGAATAATCGGGGGATAAAGCACCACTTGAGGGTTGCCTGGTGCTGTTTATAAAGGGGAAACTCGCATGTACGTGGTACGAGGCGCACGCGAGATCGTTGGGGAAGACGAAACTCGTCTTACGCCGCCGCTTATAGTCGCGGCGTTTGCTATGCCGAAGGAACACCACACATGACCACTCTTTTGCTCGATAAACCCGTGGATTCCTCGGCCGGAGATTCCACGGAGGTGCGGTACGGCGTGCTGCGCGTTGAGGGCCTACCTAAACGCCTGCGGGCCGAGGTAGAAGCACTGATGGTGCGATACCTGGGCAGCGAACCCACCGCCGCGCTGCCGGGCGTAGACCCCCTCTACGCCCACTGGTGTACCCGCTGGGAGCGCGATGGCCGCGCCACCGTGCGCTGCCGCGAGATTCTCACGGCCACGCCTGCGGAGTTCTCCCGCCTGCATCGGGCGCTAAGCGGCCTGGCGCAGGAGGAGGGCTTTTATGCCTCGGTGGAGGAGGTCTCCGCGGAGTCATAAAAGCTGCCGTCCCCAAAGGGATCGGCCCAGGAATCCACGAGGTCGGCCACCGAGTCCACCACGCGGGTGGGGCGGTAGGGGTAGCGGTTAATCTCTGCGTTATCCGAGATACCCGAGCGCACCAAGATGGTGCGCATACCGGCCTCTAGGCCGGACTTCATATCGGTATCCATGCGGTCACCGATCATCACGGTGCGCTCCGAGTGCGCGCCGATGGTATTCAGCGCCGAGCGCATCATCACGGGATTGGGCTTGCCCACGTAGTAGGGCTCCTGACCCGTGGCGGCGGTAATCAGCGCGGCCACGGAGCCGGTAGCGGGCAGCAAACCCTGAGGAGCAGGCCCGGTGACGTCCGGGTTGGTGCAGATGAAGCGCGCCCCGCCCAGGATGAGGTTGATGGCGGTGGTGATCGCCTCGAAGGAATAGGTGCGGGTTTCTCCCAGCACCACGAACTCGGGATCGGTGTCGGTGAGAATCCACCCGGCCTCGTGCAGGCCGGTGGTGAGCCCGGATTCCCCGATCACGTAGGCGGTGCCTTCCTCCTCCTGGCTCTTGAGGAAGTGTGCCGTGGCGGAGGCGGAGGTCCAGATCCTCTCTGCGGGAATATCCAGCCCGGTGCTGCGCAGCCGAGCGGAGAGATCGCGGGGGGTATGGATGGAGTTGTTGGTGAGAACCATGAAGTTAATGTCGTTCTCGTAGAGGGCGTGGAGGAAGCGATCCGCGCCGGGGATCATCTCGCCCTCTTTGATGAGCACGCCGTCCATGTCAGAGAGGTAGGAAATCTGGGCAGTCATACCCCCTATTGTGCTCTCTTTTTAGGCCGAGGTGTTATCCAGGAACTCCACCACGTCCCCCACGGTGTCAAAATCGGCCACGGTGCGGCTCTCCAGGGGCACTCCGAAGGTTTCCTCGGTGCGCACGGTAATGGTCACGAGGTCAAGGGAGGTGGTGCCAAGCCCCTCGCGCAGGGGGGTCCCAGCGGTGATCTCCTGGGCCTCAATCCCGGTGACGTCCGCGATGATGAGGGCCAGCCGGGCCAGGGTGCCCTCCGGTTGCTCTTGTTCTTTCTCCTCTGATACCGCAAACTTGGCGGCCAGCTGATCGGCCAGATTGCCCATGCTTCCTCCTTGAATCCTGGGGGCGATTGTAGCGGCATAAGAAAAACCGGGTGCTGCCCCTCGCTGGGAGAGGCAGCACCCGGTTATCGGAGAGCGGCGTTTAGGCCTTGGTGGGATCGTCCAAGTGGAAACGCTCGGCGGCGTCGGCAGCCACCTGCATATCAATCTTGCCCTCGCGGGCCAGGCCGATCAGCACCGCCACGGCCACGGATTCCGCGTCGATGTTGAAGTGACGGCGGGCGGCCGGGCGGGTATCAGAGAAGCCGAAGCCATCGGCACCCAGCACGATGTACTCGCCGGGCACGTAGGCGCGAATCTGCTCCTGAAGGTCCGAGGCATAGTCGGAGACCGCCACGTACGGTCCCGCAGCCTTCTTGAGCTGCGTGGTGGCAAAGGGCTCGGGGAGTTCCTTGCCGGGGTGGCGCAGGGCCTCCTTGTTGAGCTTGGCGCCCTCGCGGGCCAGTTCCACCCAGGAGGTCACGGAGAAGATCGAGGCACGCACGTCGTAATCCTCGGCCAGAATCTCCTGGGCGCGCAGGGCGGCCTGCATGCCGATGCCGGAGGCCAAGATGGAGGCCTCGTGGCTGCCCTGAGAGCCGCGATCATAGAGGTAGATGCCCTTGTGTAGGCCTTCGACGTCCAGATCCTCCGGCTCGGCGGGCTGGGAGATGGGCTCGTTGTAGATGGTGAGGTAGTAGATCACGTCCTCGCCACGGTCGGGTCCGTACATGCGATCAATACCCTCGCGTACCAGGTGGGCCACCTCGTAGGCAAAGGCGGGATCGTAGCTCACCACGCCGGGGTTGGTGGAGGCGATGATCTGCGAGTGGCCGTCCATGTGCTGCAAGCCCTCGCCGGTGAGCGTGGTGCGCCCGGCGGTGGCGCCCAGCAGGAAGCCGCGGGCCATCTGGTCGGCGGCCGCCCAGATGGAATCACCCGTGCGCTGGAAGCCGAACATCGAGTAGAAGATGTACAGCGGAATCATGGCTACGCCCTGGGTGGCGTAGCTGGTACCGGCGGCGATGAAGGAGGCCATCGAACCGGCTTCGTTAATGCCCTCGTGGAGGATGTGGCCGTCGGTAGCCTCGCGGTAGGAGAGCATGAGATCGTGGTCCACCGGTACGTAGTTCTGGCCATGCGGGTTGTAGATCTTCATGGTGGGGAACCAGGAGTCCATGCCGAAGGTGCGGGCCTCATCGGGGATGATGGGCACCAGGCGGTCCTTCAATCCCTTATCGCGCATGAGTTCCTTGAAGGTACGCACAATGGCCATCGTGGTGGCCACGGTCTGCTTGCCGGAACCCTTGCGCACGGAGCGCAGCTTGTCGATGCTCGGAACCTCAACCGGCTCGTAGTTCTCGCGGCGCTCCGGCAGGTAACCGCCGAGTTCGCGGCGGCGTTCCTTCATGTACTTGATCTCCGGGGAATCCTCGCCGGGGTGGAAGTACGGGGGCAGGTAGGGGTCCTTCTCCAATTCCTCATCAGAGATGGGAATACCCTGCTTATCGCGGAAGAGCTTGAGATCTTCCAGCGTGAGCTTCTTCATCTGGTGGGTGGCGTTGCGGCCCTCGAAGTTATGGCCCAGGCCGTAGCCCTTAATGGTGTGCGCCAGGATCACGGTGGGGCGATCCTTGGTCTCCAGGGCGCGCTTGTAGGCGGCGTAGATCTTACGGTAATCGTGACCGCCGCGGCGCAGTGCCCAGATCTCGTCGTCCGTCATGTCCTCCACCAGCTTGGCGGTGCGCGGATCGCGGCCAAAGAAGTGCTCGCGCACGTACGCGCCGTCGTTAGCCTTGAAGGTCTGGTAATCACCGTCCGGCGTGTTGTTCATGATCTCCACGAGCGCGCCGTCCTTGTCCTTTTCCAGCAGCGCATCCCACTCGCGGCCCCACACGACCTTGATGACGGACCAGCCGGCACCGCGGAAGAAGGATTCCAGCTCCTGAATGATCTGCGTATTGCCGCGTACCGGGCCATCCAGGCGCTGCAAGTTGCAGTTCACCACGAAGGTGAGGTTATCCAGGTTGTTCAGCGCCGCCTGCTGGAGCAGACCGCGGGACTCCGGCTCGTCCATCTCGCCATCGCCCAGGAAGGCCCACACGTGCTGGTCGGAGGTGTCCTTGATGCCGCGATTGTGCAGGTAGCGGTTGAAGCGTGCCTGGTAGATCGCGTCCATCGGGCCCAGGCCCATCGAGACGGTGGGGAACTCCCAAAAGTCCTTCATCCCGTGCGGGTGCGGGTAGCTGGGCAGGCCGCCCTGCTCGCGGGAGACTTCCTGGCGGAAGCCGTCGAGGTCATCCTCGGTGAGGCGACCCTCCATGAAGGCGCGGGCGTACATGCCGGGGGAGGCGTGGCCCTGGAAGAACACCTGATCGCCGCCGCCGGGGTGATCCTTGCCGCGGAAGAAGTGGTTGAAGCCCACCTCGTAGAGCGGGGCGGCACCCGCGTAGGTGGAAATGTGCCCGCCCACGCCGATGCCGGGGCGCTGGGCGCGGTGCACCATGATGGCGGCGTTCCAGCGAATCCAGCGGCGGTAGCGCTTCTCAATCTCCTCATCGCCGGGGAACTCTGGCTCGGAGGAGGTGGGGATGGTGTTCACGAAGTCCGTGGACAGGAGCGGGGGGAGCTGAACGCGCTTTGCCGACGCCCGCTCCAAGAGACGGAGCATGAGGTATCGCGCACGATCGGAGCTAGAGCTATCCAGCAGCCCATCGAGCGAGTCCATCCACTCTCGGGTTTCCTCTGGATCAGAGTCATTCAGGTAGGACGCTACGCCATCGCGAATGAGGGCGAAGTTGGTGTCCTCCGTGGGCTTGCCGCTGAGATTGCCCTCAGCCATAGGTGAACCTCCTGGGGTTGTTCAGGTATAGACGGGCGGGGTTCGCGCCTGGGTTTTCCTCACATGCGAACTACCACGCGCACCTTCACCAAGTGTAGTGATAAGCCGGGGTGTGCGTTACACCGGGATCGGGGCTGAAAATAAGGAGAAAATGCGCGGAAGGCTGTATCCTGCTTGCAAAGAGAAAATTGTGCCCGGGGACGTGCCACGCACATGGCTGGTGGCGTACCACCGGGGAGCAGGAACGGGAGGATCATCACAGTGGTGGACGCTCCGGACGTTATGAACAAAGACGTCCAGGACTATGCACAGCGCCTTGGTATTCAGCATGGCGACGTCGTTCAAGAAGTGGGCTGGGACGAGGATTGCGATAGCGCTATCTCCGAGTCCGTCGAGGACTTCCTCGACGCGGCGTTGCTCGATGAGGATACGGACGATATTTGCGATGTCGTGCTGCTGTGGTGGAGAGAAGAGGACGGAGACCTCGTTGATGGTCTCGTCGATGCTGTGCGCCCCCTGGCCGATAACGGCCGCGTGTGGTTGCTGACCCCAGGGGCGGGGCGCTCCGGGACGATTGAACCCGGCGTGATCGCGGAATCGGCTCAGCTATCCGGTTTGGTGCAAACTAAGGCCGAGCGGCTGGGGCAATGGCAAGGATCGTGCCTGGTACAGCGCGGTTCTACGCGAAAGTAATCGCCTGTGTTATAGTAATCGGGCTGCCTGCGCTGGTTAGTAGCACAGGCTTAAGCGTCTTTAGCTCAGTTGGGAGAGCAGCTGGTTTACACCCAGCAGGTCGGCGGTTCGAGCCCGTCAGGACGCACAAGGAAACTCCCGGGCCTTAGTTATAGGGCTTGGGAGTTTTGCGTGTGCGGGGGTTTCCTCACCTTAAGAAGCCTTTTCGATACTTCCGATCCCCACGCTCCAAAAAGAAGGTACTTTCGTACCCTCGCGCAATGTTGCCATATCCCCTATTGTTATCCGCACAAGAGAGGAATATCCGCTAAAAGGTGGATATTCCGTACCAGTCTTGACCGAATCTGAAGGGAACCATCATGAACCTGAAGCGCAAGTTTGCCGTTTCTGCCGCCACCATCGCCATCGCCGCTACCGCTGCGATCGCCCCCGCCACCGCTGAGACCGTTGTGGGCCAGGATCGTCCTGCTTACGGCCAGCAGGAAGTAGTGGCCCCCTCCAACTCCGCCAAGGATGAGGCCGAGGCTCAGAAGCAGCGCCTGGAGAACGCCGATAAGGGCGTGGACATCTTCGCCAAGGTCGTTAAGACCATCGCTGACACCGTGGCTCGCTTCGTCGGCTAATTCTCAAGCTGATTCATACAGCCTTATCCATACAGCACGGAAACCCCTTTCTTCCTGGAAGTAAACACCAGGAAGAAAGGGGTTTTCGTTTTAGTCGTTCTTACGCCGCCATGTGGCCAGTACGCGGGAGCGCAGAGGCTCCACGGCGAGTACGGCGAGGAAGGTAACCAGCCAGCCCGCGCCGAGTAGGCTCAGGGCGAAGCCGAGGCGGGCGGGGATATTTACTTCCGCCTGTACTGTGAGCATGACCAGACCCACCGGGGCACCGCAGAGGAAACCGAAGAGACTCACGATGACGATGGGCAGCATGATCTCGATGAGTGCTACGGAGCTAAAGAAGCGACGTCGTACGCCCATGAGTTGCAAGGAACGCGTGAGGTCGGCGGAGGCAAAGACCTCGCTGGCCTGGCCTAAGAAGACGGACACGGTGGTGATGGTGAAGCCGAATCCCAGGGTGAGCAGGATTCCCACGCTGACATCACTAAAGAAAATACCCACCTCCTGCTCCTCCTTATAGAGCTCGGTGAGTCCATCGCTGGCCAGGGGGCTGACCATGACGTAGCCGATGAGGAAACCAAAGAAGGCGATGGCGGAACTGCGCTTCCAAGCCAGGCGAGCGTTGCTGGAGATGCGGCGGCAGGCCACCAGATGCGCGTTACCGGGCAGATAGGCGAAGAGATAGGCGCATACCTGGAGGATATAGGGGGAAACGAGGTTGATCGCCATGAACACGATGAGAAGGAAAGATATGACGCCGATGATGGAAGCGACGTCGGAAGAAGAGATGTTAATCAAACGCAGCGCCACAACGGTAGCCACAAAGATGGCGATGAAGAGATAAAATCGCCAGCGCTTCAATGCGGCGGGCATCTCGCGCCGGGCCACCCCCAGGGGACTCACCCGCACCCGCTGCATGCCCACAAAAGCAGCCCCCAGGGCGAGCAGGAAGAGGATCGCCGCTACGAGGAGGTAACCCCACCAGGGCAACAAAATCTCATTGAGAGCAATGGCGCGCTCCTGGAAGGAAAGCCGGGTAAAAAACGGCGCGAGCAAAAAGCTGAGACCCAGGCCCAGGGTGATGCCCACGAGGGCCTGGAAGCCGGTTTCCACGATGGTCATGCGGGTGACCTGCCGGGAGGAAAGCCCGATGAGGCGCAGGGTGGCCAGGCGGCGCTCCCTTCCCGACGCCCCCAGCACGGCGGCCTGGGCGGTGAGCCCGAAGAGCGCGGGGAGGATGAAGGCGCAGGCAAAGACCGCCAGGTAGAACCATGTGATGAGGTAGAACTCGTTGGTAGCTTGCTGCTCCTGTACGAAGGCGGAGGCCTGTTCCGGGTGGAGGGAGCGCTGGTAGAACATCCAGGTTCCCCCGGCCACGAGGAAGGCCACCGTGGCGCTCACCGTGAGGCTAAAAATGGCGATGAGGCTGACCACCCCGGTGCCGGTGCGCGCCCGGGTGCTGGCCTTGTGCAGGTCAAAGACGAGTTGGGCGGAGTTCATCGGGCACCTCGCAGCAGGCGGTCGTCGTGAATGATGCCGTCGCGGATCTCGATGCGCCGCTCCATCCACTGAGCCACCTGGGCGTCGTGAGTGACCATCACCAGGCTGGCGCCCGAGCGCTTGGCTAGGGTGCTGAGCATCTGCATGACCTCGTGCCCGGTGCTCTGGTCGAGCGCGCCGGTGGGCTCATCGGCAAAGATGAGGGAAGGCTCGGCGCACAGCGCACGGGCGATCGCCACGCGCTGGGCTTGGCCGCCGGAGACGTCACCGGGGCGTCGCAAAGCGAGATCGCCCAGGCCCAGTTGATCCAGCAGGCTTTGGGCCTTCTTGCGGGCCTTGGAGCGGCTGGTGCCGTTGAGGATGGCGGGCAGGGCGATGTTTTCTAGGTTGCTCAGCTCAGGGAGCAATTGGCCGTCCTGGAACACAAAGCCGAAGTGGTGCAGGCGCAGGCGGGAGCGGGCGGCGTCGGAAAGCGAGGAAAGTTCCGCATCCCCAAAGCGCACCGTGCCGTGGGTGGGGGTGAGTACGCCGGACATGCAGTGCAGCAGCGTGGATTTGCCGGAACCCGAGGGGCCCATCACGGCCACGGTCTCGCCGGGGTTGATGGTGAGCGATATGCCCGAGAGCACCGGCTGGGCGCCGAAGCTCTTGGTGATGTCGTGAAGTTGCAATGAATGTGTCATGGTGTTCATTTCAGCCGGGCGCGGCGCGCAAGTACATGGTGCCAGCGATGATCTTGATGGTAGTGCCAGCACTACCCCCGGCCCTGCTGCGCGGGTTTGGGGCTCGTATCGTGGGTGTGTGCGCAGAATGAAACGTACCCGGCGCCAGGGCCTAAGCCACGAGCAACGCCAGGCGCAAACCATCGCGGAACTCACGGCCTCGCGCCGCGCCATTGCCGACGCCTACGAGGTTGAGCGCCAGCGCATCGAGCGCGACCTCCACGACGGCACCCAGCAGTACCTCGTGGCGGCCTCCATCAAGCTCGGGGAAGCCACCCTCGACGCCCAGGGGCAGACCTTTGACCTGCTGCGCGCCGCCAAAGCAGACCTCGACGCCGGCCTTGCCGCCCTGCGCGCCACCGTGCGCGGAGTACACCCCCAGGTGCTCAGCGACCACGGGCTCGCCGCCGCCGTGCGCGACATCGCCGCTAGCTACGGTCCGCACGTGAGCGTACACACCCCGCACGAACTGCCGGAGCTTTCGCCCAGCGTGCTCGCCGCCGGGTACTTCTTTACCGCCGAGGCGCTCACCAACGCCGCCAAGCACGCGCCGGGGGCCGAGGTGAGCGTGCTTTTGGCTGCCGACGCCGCCCTGCGGATCACCGTGGTGGACGAAGGGCCTGGCGGGGCTACGTTGCGCGCCGGGCATGGGCTGGTGGGGATGAGGGAGCGGCTGGTGGCCTTTGGTGGGGAGCTGCGCTTGACCTCTCCGGCCGGTGGGCCCACGCGGGTGGGGTGTGCGATTCCGTTGTTGTTGGAGCGAGGGGAGAGCGGGGTTGCGCTATGAGGAAGGGTTCTGGGGTGGGTTTTGCTGGTGGCTTTGGTGGAGGCTTGGCCGCTAGTGGTGCTGGGGTTGGGCTCTCGGTGGTGATTGCCGATGATTCCGCCCTGCTGCGGGAGGGAGTAGCTGCACTCCTGGAACGCCGAGGCCACCGCATCGTGGGGCAGGCCGCCGATAGCGGGGAACTCATGGAGGTGATGGGGGCCTTTGCCGTGCAGGGGAGTTTGCCAGATGTGCTGATTACCGACGTGCGCATGCCCCCAAACATGGCCGACGATGGCCTCAAAGCCGCCGTGCGGCTGCGCGCAGAGCACCCGGACCTGGCAGTGATGGTGTTGAGCCAATACGTGGCCCCGGCCTACGCGGTGGAACTCTTTGCCCATGCCACGAGCGGGACGGGGTACCTGCTCAAGGATCGAGTATCCGAGGTAGCGGACTTTCTGAACTCCCTGGCCGTGGTGGCCCAGGGCGGCACGGTGATTGACCCCACCGTGGCCAGCGCGCTCATGGCCTCCGGGCGCAGTGGGTTGGGGGAACTCACCCCGAGGGAGCGGGAAGTGCTGGAACTGATGAGCCGCGGGCAATCCAACAGGGAGATCGCGCAGTGTTTGGTGCTCTCCTCGGCGGCGGTGGCCAAGCACGTATCCAACATCTTCAGCAAGCTGCGGCTCTCACCCGCGGAGGAGAACCGCAGGGTGAAGGCGATTTTGGAGTATCTGGCGGCGGGTGGGTGAGGGGTTCTGCGTGCTTGTTTGGGGGGGTGCTTGGGGAAGGCGGGGTGGGAGTGGGGTGTTTTATGATGGTACGCATGGCGAAGCACCCCATTTCACGGCTCAGGCTTGCAGCTTTTGGCCCTTTTGAGGAGATCGACGTGACGTGGTCGCCCGGACTGAACGTGATCGTGGGGGATAACGCAACGGGGAAGTCTCAACTGCTCAAGGCCATGTACTCCAGCACGAAGGTACTGCGAGACACCGAGGCCTTGACCAAGAAAGAGCTCAATCCCAGCCTTGCCACCAAGCTGATGGGGACGCTACGCCCCGATAACCTGGGGCGACTAACCCGCAGAACCCGGGGGCGGGTAAGCGCAAAGGTCGGGCTGACCTTTGCGGAAATAGAAGTGCCCTTGGAGTTCACTTTTGGCTCGCACGCCAAGCGCGAAGTGGCAGTAGGGAGTGTTCCCGAGCGCTCGCTTGATGATGAACCGGTGTATCTACCCCCGCAAGAATTGCTCTCGCTCTCGGCCAGCTTCCTGGGGCTCTTTGATAGTTACGAGACGGGCTTTGATGAGACCTGGCGCGATACCGTGGAGTTGCTGCTGCGCCCCGCCTTACGTGGCCCCAGGGCGCAGCAGGCCAATGAGATGCTGGATTCCTTCTCAGGCCTGTTGCAGGAAGGAACGGTAACGGAGAACAACGGACACTTTTATTTACACCAGCCGGGAATCGGAACACTGGAGGCACCTCTTCTGGCGGAGGGGCAGCGCAAGGTCGCGATGATCGCTCGGCTCATCGCCAATGGAGTGCTGCTCCAAGGCGGGTACCTCTTCTGGGACGAACCGGAGGCGAATCTGAACCCAGCCTCCCAACGAGCGATAGCCACAGTACTGGTGCACCTTGCTGGTGCGGGAGCCCAGGTTTTTGTGGCCACACACAGCATGTTCCTTCTACGCGAATTGCAGATGTTGGGGGAAGGGATCAATCCGCGCTATGTGGGACTCAGTCGAGTGCAAACCACGGAGGAAAGCGCTGCGATGGCTGCTGTGCAGGCCCAGGCCGTTGATGACCTCGATGAGCTGGACTACGTGGCTGCACTCAGGGCGGAATCCGAGCAAGCACAGCGGTATTTGGGGTGGTAGGGGTGAAGCAGCGGGGGAGTGGTGAGGTCAACGTTGATGGTACGTTCTTTTCTTTTCCACGCGATTGGGCGGTAGCGGTGTTTGATGAGTGGCCCCAATATCGTAAGGCAGCCGGTGGGGTGGGGCTCAAAGGAGTGGACGTGGTGGCCCTCCATGAGAGAGATCTGTGGCTAATTGAGATGAAAGACTACACTTACCCCGATGCTCAGCAGCCGCAGGAATTACCGGTGATCCTGGGACAGAAGGCCGCAGGAACGATGGCGCTGCTCTATTCACTGGAGCGAGCGAAGGCAGATTCTGAGGCCAAGGAGTTTGCCGTGAGATGTCGGGCCGCTAAGGCGATTCACCTTGCACTGCATATAGAGGTGAAGGACGCGGGGCGCAAAGAAAAGCAGATTCATGGGCTCTTGAGCCCGCTGACCGATGAGATACGCAAAGTTGGAAAGACCATAGGGTTGAGTAAGACCTGGGTGACCTCGACGCTGGCTCCTAACCCGCATACGCCTTGGAGAGCTCGCCGCGACCCAGAGCGGAGGGCGAGGCATGTGGATCGGTGAGGGGAAGCGCTTTTAGACAGGTTCCCTGGTATCGGCCTCGACGAGGCATTGCTGTTGCCGATCGAAGGTCACGTTAATGATGTCATTGGTGATCAGATAGATTTCATCTTTCCCATTATTGGGTTAGACTTCGTTCCAGTCGATGCAGTTAGCGTTCCCTGCGCGTACTTGTCCAGATTCTTTGAGGGGGATTGTTACGCCAAACTTATCTTTGAACTTAACGTTCATCTGATGCTTTGCGATCCACATGGAGAGGATTGCTACCTCTACGGTAAAGATCGTCGATCTCTATGCCGTAGAAGTTCTCGATATTGATGCAGGAGTCTGTGAATAGAGTGCTGTGTTTCTGGTCTAGGCCAGCTAGCCGCTCTAGAATCTTGTGTTCCAGTCGGCGTAGCTCTTTATATGCAATAACAAGGAAGTTTCCATTACCGCAAGCGGGATCGCACAAGTGGTCACGAGATGGATACAAGAGCTCGGTTCGAGATGTGTCACCGTCGAGCATAGATGTCCGCTAAGACCGGCAGCTTTGCGCGGAAACAACGGCTTGAGCGTTGGGTTGCCATGCATGTTTGAAGCTGATTCCCCGAAGTCTCGCCCGACTTCCGTGATGCAGTGAACCAGTCAGGATTTCGCGCGCAATAATAGCGAGTCAGCAGCTAACCGCAGCATTATTGGCTCGCGTAATCTCCGGCTGCTCCTTTCTTGCAGGAGCGCAGTCAGGAGGGTAACAGTCGAGGGCGTCGTTAACGGTCAGACTGTCACGTTTCCAGGCTCTATCTGTCAGATGCCTGTTGAGGTTTTGAGCGCTTCCCTGAATTCGGAAATGCGGTTTTCCTGGTTGTAGAACGGTAGGCCGATGATGCGGTAGTCGGTGTTGTCGACGTAGACGGTGTGCGGGATCGCGTTCTGCTTGATGGAGAGTAAGAATTCTTCCTTCCACTTGTCGGTTTCGAGCAGGTGCGTACCCTTCGGCTCCACGTAGATCTGTTGCTGTTGGTAGGGCTGACCCTTCTTGCACAAGAAGAGGAGGAAGTCAGGTTCGAATCGCTCGCCGGTCTCAAACGAGTAAATGGCTAGCGGTGCGAGCTGCTCGTTGCGCACCAGGTAAACCTTCTCATACTGTTCTTTAAGGTCGTCGATAACGGTCGAGAAGTATTTGACAAAGGACTTCTCTTCGCTAGTGCCGTAGTTGTCGTTGTAGACATACCATTCGGCGGTGTCAAGGTTAACGCGACGACTGGAATCAGGATCGCTGCATTGGCTGGTGCCGATCCCACCCTCAACCGGGTTCGCAATCTGTAGACGCTTGTTTCGTAGTACCTCGTTCAATCGTTTGGCTTCGAACTGGTACGTGCCTCGGTAGGTGACCTTGATGCCAGCCATATAGTTGGCAACGGCTCGGAACACTTTGTTCAGACCTGCCGCAGATTAGCCGCAGTGAGGTTTTCGGTGTCGCTTTGGAAGGTGATCTCAGTTTCTCCGAGATAGTCCGCTGACGTAATAAACTCGCGGATTGAGTTGAGGTGGGGGAAATAGTGTTTGAGTACCTCGAAGCGCAGCGCGTCGTTGCACGCCAACGACCCTAACACCACATTCAGCGGCATGTCGTTGATCTTGCGGCGGATCGTATACACTTTCGGGTTCTCGGATAGTTTTGTTTGCTCGGTGTCTGTTCCGAAGAGGCTCACGAGTTGTGAGGGCGCGTGGCGGACATCAAGTTGGTAGATAGCCGACTTTACTCGGTTATCCAATTGGGTGACTTCCTCGCGGGTGACTTCCTCGCGGTTGTTGCTGAACACCATCGCGTTGTGATAGAACTCTGTCTGTTTGAATGAGGGTTTGAGTTCGTAGGTGACTTCGGTGACTTCGTCGGGAAGCAAGCCTGTTTCACGTAGCGCGAGGCGTAGCTCGGTGATGTACTTAGAGTCCTGTTTGGAGTGGTAGAGCAGGGTTTCAAGGAGCCGATTTGGGCTGTCAAGGTCGTGATCGTATTTGCGGACAGATTTGTCTGCCTGATCGCGATCGATTGCCTCGTTGTCGAGTAGGAACGGAAAATATCGTGCCCCACGGCCGATCAATTGTGCTTCTTTGATTGTGTACGCTCCGGGCTTTCCTGCTTTTCCTCCCTGACGTGTTTCATAGAGGCGGACGATGTCATAGAGATTGAGTACGTCCCAGCCTTCATTGAGCATGTCCACTGTGAAGATTATCCGATACGGGTTGGAATGCTCTTCGAGCGAGTTCACCGCCAGCTGCTTCTCAGTCGAGTTGTCAGTCGAGCCATTCATGATAATGGCGTTCTCTTCAGCGAATCCTTGCTGGATACTTGAACGCAGGGAGCGCAGGCTCGGATCCTTCTCATAGAAGTACCCGATCGCCTGTTTCATCAGGCCATCGGTGGCCATCTCGAGGATCTCGCTCTCGGTGAGTCGTTGGAGTCGTTTAAAGAATTCACCGTAGAACGCTTTCGAGTCATCAATTCGTTGTGATTTCAACAACACTACTGGTCTTGAGTAGACGCCACCGTCTGCAAACAGCGCGCGACGATACTCCGACAAGACAAGAGCTTGAAGAGTTCTTTCCCACGGATTGAGGACAGACTGGAAGTTCTGGAAGTCCTTCGTGAACCCAGACTCACGGAAACATGCCAGGGGGTAGTCAAAGACGATCTTATCTCTGTACTTCTGCAGAATGTTGCGGTCACGCAGATCAACAGTTGCCGTGAACTCAAGGAGCACATTATCCCGGTTACCCAGGAAAGCTGAGTTGACCGTGTACTCCCACGAGCGGTCCTCCTCATCCTCAGCTTTTGTTGCCTTCTTGGTTCGCGTATTCACGTGATGTGACTCGTCAGAAATCATCACCACAGGAGCATCCTCAAAGTCATCACTTGTGAGCGCGTTTTCCTTCGGATCAAGAAAATCCAGATGGAGCTTTTGGGTCGTCGAGAAGCAGAGGTTAATTGCGTTCGGGTCGGTGGCAGCAAAGTTGCTGACCTCGTTGATGGGAACTCGTATGCCGTCGATCTCGATAGACTCCGCGAAAAGATATTTCGCTGAGGACGAGTCCAAGAAGTTAGCTTTAGTCTTCTCGATGATATTCGTTTGGTTCACGAAGAACAGGAAATTGCGGTAGCCGAGCGAATAGTAATGCAGGATAAGGCCAGCCATCATCACGGTCTTACCTGAGCCCGTCGCCATGTGATAGAGGAGATGAGTCTGACGGTTCTTCGGCAACTTGTCATTGCTCAAATACTCGAGCATATTTGAGAACGCATGCTCCTGGTACTCACGCAGCTCGATCTGCGGAGCGAGATTCTGCTTTATGTGTGCAGGCGGCTCGTGTCGCGTCCCGAATTTATAAAACAAGTCGAGTTGCTGGAACAGGAACATGTCTTTGGTAGTGGGGACGCTCATTATTCGCCCTTCTGGTAGAAGGACTTCGTGAACGCGATGTCAGCTTCCGATAAACCGAAGTCGGCATCCTCGATCTCCGAAGCGTTGACGTACAGCCGGTTCTTGTCTAACAACTCGGCCACAATCCTCTTCTGATCCTCCAGCGGAAGCTGCTCAAACTCCGTGCAGGCGGACGTTATTTGATCAGGAAGAACAGACGGCCTCAGCAAACCGCTCTCAGTCGCTCGATCCAGAACTCGCTGAACCGCATCTGTGGTCATCGCGTCCTGCAACTCACTCATCAACTCCTCTCCCTGTTCAGCGAGCTCGACGTAGACGAATGAACCACCACCTTCCCATTTCTGAGTCTTCGAGACGCCGCCCTGCTCGCCGGCGATAACCTTCTCCAACCGAGGGACAGTAACTTCATCGATATAGTCCATCTGCTCGCCCCCGATGTAGCAGCGTTCCATCTTGTGGGCGACAGCCGCAGTCGTCCCAGAACCAGCGAAAAAATCAAGAACAAAATCACCAGGTGAAGTTGATACTGAGATAATCGCCTCGAGTAGTTCCTCTGGCTTTGCAAAGCTGAATGCATCTCGCGAAAACAAGTCACCTATTTGCTGGTTTCCTTTCGCATTTTTGCTTCCGCCGAGCACAGCTTTCAGGAAATCTCCGATCAAGAAATCAGATAGAACAGCTGAAAGCCTTCCACTACTATCGTCTTGAACCTTGAATTTTCTTGCAACAGGTCCAGATATGTCCAGGAAGTCATAGTCATCAGGGAAAACTATGTATCCAGCATCGTAATGTTTCTGAAAAGTATCTTTTGTAATAGCCCAAGTCCTGTTTTTAGATGCGGGATACTCCTTGCCTGTCTTTGGATCTACCATCGTGAAATAAGAATTCGGACGTGCCGATGCTGTGGTTTGCTTCTTTAAATCTGCGATTCTCCAGGGACGTCCAGGATAGTCTTCCGTCTCATAGTATTTCCGCTCCACAGACCGCCCTACGGGCTGTTCTGAGGCGGAAGAATTTGCATAAAGGAGTACCCAATCGAAATCCTGTGACATGTTAAACGACACGTCAGACTTTCCAGATCTGGTTCGCCTCGGAACAGTTGCTACAAAGTGTTCAGGACCAAAAATGTCGTCAGCTAAAACTTTAAGATAATGCATCCCGTCCTCGCCGATACTGATCCAAATGACGCCACCGGCGATAAGTAATCGTTTCGCCATCTCGAGACGAACTTTCATGAATGTCAGCCACGTAGACAAATGAAAATCTGAATTATAAGAAAACGTGTCTTCGCCACGCCGTTTCTTGAAGTAATATGGCGGGTCGATGTAGATACATTTGACTTGCCCCTCGTAGCGTTCAATCAGTGAGCTTAGAGCCAGGAGGTTGTTGCCTTTGATGATGAGGTTATCGTCAGGATTGAACTCGGACACTGGCGTCGATCCGTCTTCGGTGTAGCGGGCTGCGTTACAGAATGCTTTCGGGGCCAGTAATCTGCCGACTTCGTCTGGGGCGAGGGTTTCGTTGTAGAAGATTTCGTCGCGTTTTTCGTCTTCTTTGTCTTGACTGCCTTCAAGTACGCAGTCTTTGTATGGCCACACGAGGGAGACTTCGTTTGAGGAGGTGAGGAGGTCGTGGTCGTTGGTGGAGAGGCCGATTTTGTTTCGGTAACTGGTGTAGCTGTCGGGCAGGAATTCTTTGGAGTTGACGACCCACATGAATTTCTCTTGGTCGAAGATAGTCACGCCGTCGACGTCTTTGAAGAAGTGTTCTTTCAGTACTGGTGATGTCATGAGATAGCGGATCAGCTGTGAGTCGAGCTGTCTGACCGCATCCTGGATTCGTGGTTTGAGTAGTTGGCCGTCTTGGGTAACGAAACGTTCATCGCTTTTGAGCACGCCTTCGAGTTCTTGTAGGAACTTCATTGTTACACCTTTTTCTTGATGGTTCCGGACGTTGTTCGCCGCTTGTTGTTTCGTGTTGAAGGGGTAGATGGGTTTGCGCCAGACAATGCAGTGAAAGCCTGGTTGGTGCTGGGTCGGTCACCCAAGGGGTCACTATGAGAGCGTGTCGGGTTTCCTTCCTAGGCGTTTTCCATAGTTTCCAGTATCGCTGAGGCCTGCTGCTGGCTCCAAAACTCGGTCTCGACCTCCGCGAGGGTGTCTGGTGGTTGTGTACGGGGTCACCCCGTACACAACCACCAGACACCCTCCCAGAATCGCTCGAAGCTTCGATAAGACGCGACAGATTATCAAAGAGCATGTTTCCACGGCGACTCAAACCGACATGCGGTCGTAGGTTTCAGGTTTGTAGGTGCATCCTTGCTTGATGTCACCGCGGTAGTGAGCGACGAATGCTTCTTTACTGCGATCAAGGTTAGAAAGCGCATATTCTTCGACACGTTCAGCATCGGCATGGGCGATTGCATAAAGCCCACATCGTGTGCAAACATCCCTGTTTCCCCTACACTGCGACCACAAGCATAAGCGAATCGGGCGCGAAGGAGAACGTCAAGGGGGTGTAACAGTTCATCGCAGACAGTCACAGGCTCTTGCTCGGCGTAATAGAGAGCACAAATGGTCTCGAATGAGGTGCTTTTGAAGGACTGGTTGTCGCCCCGAGCTGGGTCATCCTGCCAGTATTGGAAATATCCGAAGAAACGGTAGTAGTTGACCTGCGCGAGAAACTTGACTGAAGCTGCACTGTCGTATAGCCCTAAACTCGCGGGTAGCGTCACGGTTTCCCAAATTTTCGACTCGAGACTCGATTTGATGTAGATTCAACGCAGGCATGATCTTCCTTCTGCGGGAGATGGTGTATATGACTTTAGCTATGGTGAGGTCTCATTGTTGGAGAAACGGGAGGAAATGAGGGGTAGTCCTTACTAACCCCCATACCTCCCCTCCAACCTCCCAGGCCCGTCACCTTCCCCCTCATCCCACAGTTCCTCCTGAAAGCGCTTGCGCTTCTCCCTCCGGGAGAGCCGCCGCACAGGTGTGGTAGTCCCAGCAGCAACCCCCTCAACGTCAGCATTCCCAGAAGCGGAAGTGCCACCCGGAGCCCCCTCAGCATCACCAGCCCCCTCACCACCAGAACCACCTCGAACAGCACCAACCCCACCCCCCATCATCTCCGCTTCCTCCTCCTTAGCCCGCCGCCGCTCGCGCATCTCGGCGTACACAAAGTACCCCAGCCCCAGCGGGGCCATGACGCCAAAGGCGATCCACTGCAACCCATAGGAGAGGTGCGATCCCCGGTCCAGCTTCGGTATCGGCATGGCGGCCACCTCACCGGCCTGCCCCTCGGTCAGTTGCAGGTAGTCTCGTGCCAGATCCACCCCCGTGGCCTCGCTAATCTGCTCGGTATTAATCCCGTACACCTGGAGGTACCCCTGTTCCTCCATCGGCTGCCTATCGGGCTCCACCTCGTCGAGCCGGGCCACGGCCACAATGCTCACCTCACCCGTGGGTGCGGCCACATAATCTGGCACCCCGGCCCCCGTGGCAGGCTCAAAGCCACGGTTCACCAAGTAAGTAACACCGTCAGAGGACGACACAAAAGGCGTCAACACCTGCACCGCCGGCCCGGATTCGCTGGCCCTCATGCGCAGCACCACCTCGTCCTCGGGGAGGTAACGCCCGGTGAGGCTCACGCGCTGCCATTCCTGGGCGGCGTCGATAGTGCCGTCGGTGAATACCTCCCCGATGGGCAGGGGCTCGTGCTCAAAGGCGGTGGTGATGCGCTCGTTGCGCTCTACGATGTCGGAGTCCTTGTTGAGCTGCCAGGGCGCCAGGAAAGTAAAGGCAAAGTAGGAGAACACCACGATCAGCAGGGCGGCGATGATCCACCCCGGTTTGAGGAAGGTCCGCCAGGTGGGGCGGTGGCGCTGGTTTCCGTAGCGTTCTTGGACCGTCGTGCTGCTCACCCTATCGAGCCTAGTCCAGGCGGGCGCGCGCCCAATCAAGGATGCCGTCGAGTGCCGCACTGATCTGCGAGTAGCAGGTGCGGAACCCCTCTTGGCCGCCGTAGTAGGGGTCGGCCACGGAGGACTTGGGCGGGGAGTCGGGGTCGAAGCTGCGCAGCAGGCGCACGCGCTCGGCGGGCACGCCGTGTTCCACGATGAGCCGGGAGCGGTGTCCGGTATCCAGGGCAAGCAGGAGATCGGCCTGGGCGTCGGCGGGGCCAAAGATACTGGCGCGCAAGTTCGAGCCGTCGTGCCCGTGGGCGGAAAGTTCGGCCAGGGTGCGCGGGTCGGCGGGGTTGCCCTCATGCCAGCCTCCGAGCCCGCAGGAGGTAATCGTGAGGCGGTCGGCCAATCCGGCGTCGAGGGCGGCGTCGCGCAGTAGTGCCTCGGCCATCGGCGAGCGGCAGATATTGCCGGTGCATACGCAATCAATGTGCAGGTGCTGGGCCATAAAAAACTCCCAATCGCGGTAGGGGAAAAGGCTGTTCTCTAGTTTGGCAGAAATTACCTAAACTATGGGGGATTGCAGCAGAAAAGAAAGGGGCACAGCAGTGAATACCGTAGCGCGCGTGCGCGAGGTTATAGAGGAGGCTTATCCGCCGGAACTCGCGGAGAGTTGGGATCAGGTGGGCCTCATTTGCGGTGATCCGCAGGCCCCGGTGACCAAGGTGGCCTTTGCTCTGGATTGCACCCTGGCGGTGGCGCAGCGCGCGGTGGAGATCGGCGCGCAGATGCTCGCGGTGCACCACCCGCTGCTGTTGCGCGGGGTGCACAGCGTGGCCGCCGACACCCCCAAAGGCAAGGTGCTGCATACGCTCATCACCGGCGGCGTGGCACTCATAGCCGCGCATACCAACGCTGATTCCGCCCGCCCTGGCGTGAACGATCGCCTGGCGCAACTGGTGGGCATTACCCCAGGCCGCCCCATCAAGCCCACCGACCCCACCTTCCAGCCCCTCAATGAGGCCACCGGCCTGGGCCGGGTGGGAGAGTTGCCCGCCCCCATGCGCCTGGGCGACTTCGTGCAGCAGGTGGCTGACGCCCTCCCTGAAACCGCGTGGGGCGTGCGCGCCACCGGCGACCCGGAGCAGATGGTGCGCACCGTGGCGGTTTCCTCCGGTTCCGGTGATAGCTTTCTCGACGCCGTGCGCGACCTCGGTGTGGATGTCTATGTCACCTCTGACCTGCGCCATCACCCCGTGGACGAGTACCTGCGCGCGGGCGGGCCCGCCGTGATCGACACCGCCCACTGGGCCAGTGAGTTTCCGTGGACGTCCCAGGCCGCGGAGATCGTCGCCAAGCAAACGGGGCTGGATACCGAGGTCATTGACATTCGCACCGACCCCTGGACCATCTCCGCCCACCCGCGCGGGTAAAAAGGAAAGACATGAAGCTCAGTAACTCCGCACAACGCGCCCTGCTGG
Organism: Corynebacterium lowii; assembly: GCF_001412085.1. Classification (GTDB taxonomy): domain Bacteria; phylum Actinomycetota; class Actinomycetes; order Mycobacteriales; family Mycobacteriaceae; genus Corynebacterium; species Corynebacterium lowii. Next base: position 354,634 of record NZ_LKEV01000002.1, on the reverse strand, counting down.
AACTATCCACCCTGCAACGCTCCGCGGAGGTGGCCGGCTCGCGTCCCGCCCGTGGCCCCGAGGCGGAAGAGTTGGAGCGCCTGCTTGCCGAGCGCAAGCGCCTGCACAGCGCCGCCGCCAGCGCCCGTATGGCGGTGGATGACATGGAGGTGGAAATCCTGCGTATCCAGGAGGACGAGCGCAAACTGCGCAAGCGCGAGCGCGAGGACAAGCGCGAACTCGGGGCCACCGAGGACCGCGAGCGACGCCGCGACCTCGAACACGATCTCTATTCCGCGAAGTCCCGCATCGCGGACCTGATGAGCGAACTCCAAGAGGCCCATAATGAGATTCACGCCCTGCGCGCCAATAGTGACGTGCACGCGGAGAAACTCGCCAACCTCAACAAGCAGATCGAGGTAGCCGAGCAAGCTGTTGCTGCGTCCGGGGAGGAGACAGGCGATACTCAGGCGCGCATAAGCGCCCTCGAAGAAGAACTGGGCGCGGAGATCGTGGCCGAATACCAGCGCCAGCGCGAGGAAAACGGCGTGGGCGCGGCCGCCTTCAACGGGCGTTCCTGTGGCGGCTGTTTCATCGTGCTGCCCGCCGCCGACCGTTCCGCCATTAATCTCGCCCCTGCCGATGATCTGCCCCAGTGCCCCAACTGCGGCTCCTACCTGGTGCGGCAGGGGTCCTAATGAAGGTCTGCATCGAGGCCGACGGCGGCTCGCGCGGCAACCCCGGCATCGCGGGCTCCGGCAGTGTGCTTTACGACGCCACCCGCACCACCATCCTGCGCGAGCAGGCTTATGTGGTGGGCACCTCTGCTACCAATAACGTGGCCGAGTACTACGGGCTCATTACCGGGCTAGAGGCTGCGCGTGATTACGGGGCCACCGAGGTGGCCGTGTACATGGACTCCAAACTCGTGGTGGAACAGATGACCGGGCGCTGGAAGATCAAGCACCCGGACATGCAGAAACTCGCCCTGCGCGCCAGGGACATCATGGCCTCCTTTGACTCCGTGACCTTCCAGTGGGTGCCGCGCGAGAAGAACAAGAAGGCCGATGAACTCTCCAACGTGGCGATGGACGCCGCGGCGGCCGGGGCCAAGCCGGGGTTGGTGAAAGATACTTCTGGCTCTGCTGAGGTCGCTGCTGCGGAGACCGTCGGCGAGGCCTCGTTTAGCCCCACTCGGGTGCTCAATCCCGAGGGAGCGCCGGTTACTCGGCTCATTCTGGTGCGTCACGGCCAGACCGAGCACACGGTGCGCGGCTGCTACTCCGGGCATAGCGATCCGGACTTGACCTCTATCGGAACCGCTCAAGCGGAGCGCGCGGCGCAGTTGGTTCAGGGATTGGTTTCCTCGAGGGAGGCTGTTGTGCTGTCCTCCCCGCTGCGGCGCGCCCGCCACACGGCACAAGCGGTGGCGCAATCCATCGGCGCGGCCGTGAAAGTAGAGGCCGATCTTATCGAGCTGAACTTTGGCGATTGGGACGGCAAAGAGTTCTCCCAGGTGCGGGACGCCTACCCCGCAGAGCACGCCGCGTGGTTGGAAGATACCGCCGTGGCCCCTCCGGGAGGGGAATCGTTGGACGAACTTCACCGTCGGGTGAGTGCCCTGCGCGAGCGGTTGGTGAAAGACCACGAGGGTGCCACGCTGGTGCTGGTCAGCCACGTGAACCCCATTAAGTCCCTCCTGCGCCAGGCCCTCGGCGGTGGCCCCGAATGTTTCCGGGGGATTTTCCTGGATATTGCCTCGGTCTCCGTGGTGGAGTTCATGGGGGAGCGCGGCGTGGTGCGAGGAATCAACATCGGGCAGTAGTAGGTTGCCTGTGTGCTGTGCTCTGCGCGGCGTCGGCGTTGTACTCGCGCCGGGGCCGGGGGTAATCTTAAAAGCCGCGAATGAGCCGATCGGGTGAACGCGGCACTCCGAACCAACCACGTATGTGGCCAGGCGGAACACCGAGGAAAGTCCGGACTCCACAGGGCACGGTGGTTGCTAACGGCAACCCGGGGCGACCCGCGGGAAAGTGCAACAGAAAGTAGACCGCCCGCGCCGTGAGCGCGAGTGAGGGTGAAAGGGTGCGGTAAGAGCGCACCGGCGGGGTAGGTGACTATCCCGGCCAGGTAAACCCCACCGGGAGCAAGGCAACGAGGCGCACCCCTGTGTGCGCCGGGAGCGAATGTTTGAGGGCTGCCCGCCCGAGTTCGCAGGTAGCTGCTTGAGGCGATCAGCGATGATCGACCCAGATGGATGTTCACCGCCGCCCACCGATGGTGGGCGGAACAGAATCCGGCTCATAGATCGACTCATTCGCCTCTTTTATTGGGCCTGGGCCACCTCCCCAGGGAGCAGCGCGATCACGGAATACTCTGCTTCTTCTAGTGCTTCCTGGAACGCGGTGGCCTTGGCAGCGGGAACCAGGGCGGTGACCCACCCGGAAGAAGTCACGCAGGCAGGCCGCGCACTATAGGCACCGTGGCTACGGCACAGCGCGACGAGCTCATCTGTGTGCGGAGAGTACGTGGTACTCAGGGCCGTTGCGGATTCTTGCAGCAGGCTCGCCACCTCCGAGCGACGTCGCCCCCGCAACAAGGACACCAGCGTGCGGGAACGCTGTGTTTCCTCTTCCCAGAAGGCCAGCCATGTGGCAGCCTCCTCCACCGTGGGGTAGCCCTGGGGGCCGTGGACATCGTGAACGGCCTTCAACCAATCAAGAACCCTGGGAGTGGCGTGGGGGAGCGAGCGCAGGTGTTCCGCGCCGAAGGCATGAGACGCTTGGTTGATGAGGTTTGCTCTCATGGTGACGGTCGGCTCGTCGCTATGGGTGCGAGGAAGGTCAGTGTTGCCCACCGCGAAGGCCACGGTATCGGCCTCCAAGAGCGCCGGGGTGGTGGTGACCGAGCCATCTGCGTAGTCCACCACGCAGATGGAACCCGAGGTAGAACGCAGCGCAGCAGTATGCCGGGCGCGCAGAGGAGAAGAATCGGGGAAGGCAGAGGCGACGTGAGAGCACACGGCCGCCAGGCGTGCCCGCGCCGGAGGATCGTCTAGTGAGTGTGCTTCTGGGTAAAGGGCGAGCCCGAGAGCGGCATCGAAGGAATGAAGGGCGCCGAGCCCGGATTCGAGGGGGATGTCCGAGCACACGGTGATATTAAAACCGGGGGTATCTCGGCTGAGCATCTGGCGTTGAATGAGCGTTGATATAAGGAGAGCGGCGCGGCGTATGAGGTACTGGGGTGTGGAGGACTCACTCTCTTGGGGGTCCTTGAAGGATTGCGCGGAGCGCGCGCCGTGAATATCGGAGCTGAGCTCGGGAAGCTCTATGCCGGGGAAGGAACCGCGCAGGTGAATAGCCGGGGTGTCTGGGGTGCCCGGGGTGCCTTGGTGGGTGTCGCCCGGATCGCGGGGGCTTAAGACAACCGCAGTGGCAATATCTAAACGGGAAAGCACCACGATTCCACCGAAATCATCGGTCTGTTCTCCTAGAACACACCATGTGCCCGGAGCCTGAGCAATGTGGGAAGGGAGAACCCCAAAAAAAGCCTGGTGCATAGCGCGGGCGCGGTCTGCGACGGAAGAAGCGGTGGGTTGCGGCACGATCGCAATAACTCCTGACGATGCGGAAGTGGTGAACAGGGACATTCTATGTTGCGGTAATCTCGCGGTGGATACGCGTGGATACGTGTACGGATACATGCGGACGCGCGCGGATGCACACCAAGCGGTGGAAACCGATGAGAAGAAGGCAGGGATAAGGGCTATGGAGAATACCGAGGCACAGTGGTTTTATCATCCCACCACGGGGAAGGTAACCCAAGGGGTTCAGGGCTCATGGGAAGATCGCATGGGCCCTTACGCCACTAAGGAAGAAGCCGAGCAGGCCTTGGAGACCGCTGCTAAGCGCAACAGCGCCTATGATGTTCAGGATGAGGATTGGGACTAGTCGGCTGCCTCGGTTTTTCTGTGGCGGTGTCCGTGAAAATATCGCCTAGGCGATGGATCGTTTAAAGCGCTTGTAGCTGGACTTCACGGAACGATGGCGCTGATCTATGGCGCGCAGAACTTTCCTGGAACGCTCCCTTTCCGCTTGATAGAGGAGACCGTAGGAGAAGGTATCTTCACCGCGGTTTGCAGCTTGACGCGCGCGCCGAAGGATCAGCTCGCATACGGATATTGAATACTGTGCCTCCAGGAGAACACCCACCAGTTTCTTGGACTCCTGCGAGAGTCGTGCGGAGTCATAGGGTGTGAACTCCAAGGCCACGCGAGAGACAGTACGGAGCCGCTCGGCCACCTTGTGCATTTGAGAAAGGTGTTCCTCATATTCGGCCTCGGTGACCTCGGGGTCGTCAAAGACTTCCAGGGCCGAACTACGCAGAGTTTTGAAATCAACGTAAGCGCGTTTCACGGCTCTGACGATGATGGCCGTGGCTTTACGCCGCTCCATGCGCCCTGGCAGCGGCGGATCGGCCAGGAACTCATCAAGCGCATCGAGCATGGAAAGATAGCGCTCCGATTCCAGGGCGGCAACCACCCGGTAATAGGCGCGCTGCTTGCGTGAATCCACATCGTGTTGGAGACGCTGATGGGCCTGTTGATCTACTAATCCCGTGGGATCGGTTTCGAGGAGATGATGAACTTGCTGGGCCACGGCATCGGCATCGCAAGCCCGATGCAAAACGAGGGTCAATTGCTTGAGCTCTTCCTCGATGGAAGAAGCCGTGGCAATGCGATTATCCCACCGTTCGTGGTCAAAGAGCTCAATAAACATAGTGAGCACGCTGCGGAGATCCCGGATTGCGTTGAGCATAGTGAGCACCGAGCGGTGATCCCCGCGCCGGGCACCGGGATCCTGCTCTACGAGAGAATCTCGGGTGGCGATCATGGCATGCAAGACCCCGGCAAAGGCTTCATCGCGATCATCGTACTTGCGGAAAGAAATAGGGGTGGGCGGAGTGGGGGCGAGCTCAAAACTTTCCCCTAAAGCGGTGAGGAGTTTAGAGGGGGAGTGAGAATCTACCGCGCCCACGGTGGTGAGCTGTTCATCGGCAGATTCGAGTATCTGCCTTCCTAACTTGGTATTGGCGAGGGAGCCCGTGAGCTCTAGTTCCCACTCCCGCCATTGGCGTTGCTCGGGAGAAGCGCCGGGGAGGAGAGACCACGCGGTAACACGATCATCACAGAAGTCCGCTACGGCACTGCCATCTTCTGCTTTCAGAGTGGATTCTGAGCGAAAATTATCTACCTGGGCGATGGGAACGAGCCGGTGTCCGCGCACGATGGCTCGCACCTGGCTCAGTAACTCTTCCGGTACGGTTGCGCCGTCCGTCGTTTTATCTTCCGGGGCAAGAGGTGCACTAATCTCCATGCGCCCGCTGCCAGTATCGGGGAGTTTGAGGTGCCAGCCGTCATCTTTGCCCCCGGTGCGCCGCCGCAAGGTCATCTTCGCTCGGGTAAGGCGTAAATCCTGCGTGTCGTAATAAATAGCGGAGAGCTCGTAATCCTGAGCTGCCGCCGCAGAGTGCACATTAAGAATCCTGGTGAGATTCGGTATCGCGGCATCGTTATCCACGGAGTACTTGGTTTCTACCTCAAGAAATTGATCGGTGCTCATGATGCTCCTTCGTATCTGCGCTGCTTGATTCTGAGGGCAATGGCTTGCCTACCAGGGTAGCCCGAGGCGTGGCGAGCATGTTGCTGGCGGCGATCATGCCGTCGCGGTACCCCGGAGGGTGCGGGGGGCGTAGCGGGAGGGGACACGTCTGCGTGAGTGGGAGGGCCTGGGCCAGGTGGTGCGCATAGCCGAGCATAAAACTCGGGCGATAAGCGCGGTGACGGGAAGGGAGGGGATTGGAGTAGAGAATGTGCTGTTGGTGCTGGTTGAGACAATGGAAGAGCGTAAGGGTACGCGCATGGTCATGGTGCGGCGAACCAAGTAGGGCGATACCGCGTTGGTCGATCAAGAAGGCCTGACCACCTTGGGCAGCTGCTACTACCTGTAAGAGGAAGAACTGATGGCGTACCCACGGAGGTCGGAGATGGATGCGGGTGGGGGTGCAATCTTTATCGAAAATATATTCCCTTCCCTGCGTTTTGCCGTTCATGGCTATACCCCTTCTATCGTTCTGATCTTGTTGTTTGGAAAATTTAGGGCATGGCCGTGGCGTCTCTACCCCCAACTGTTCGAAAATATGATCTCTTAACCTTGCTAGGCAGTGACGATCCGATAGACGCCTTACCCCCGCTGGTACGAATGTGGGGCCGGGGTCCGTGTTCGTGGCTAAGGTGGTGGCATGAACAGTCAACAAGAGTTCGTGCTGCGCACCGTGGAAGAGCGCGATATTAAGTTCATTCGCCTGTGGTTCACGGATATTCTGGGATACCTCAAGTCCGTCATGATGTCCCCCTCTGAGCTAGAGAGCGCTTTTGAGGAGGGAGTAGGGTTTGATGGCTCTGCGATTGAGGGATTCTCGCGGATCTCGGAAGCCGATACCATTGCGCTTCCCGACCCTTCCACCTTCCAGATCTTGCCTTTCGATGAAGGCGCTGAGGTGCAGACGGCGCGAATGTTCTGTGACATTTCTATGCCCGATGGACAGCCCTCGTGGAACGACCCTCGTCAGGTGCTGCGGCGGCAGATGCAACAGGCCGCCGATGAGGGGTTTACGTGCATGATTGCTCCGGAGATTGAGTTTTACCTCCACACGAACTCGGCTAAGGAAGGGGAGGATCCCAAGCCAAAACCCACCGATAATGGCGGATACTTCGATCAATCCACGCATAACGACACCCCGAAGTTCCGCCGTCAGGCCATGCAGGCCCTAGAGGCGGTGGGGATCGCCACGGAGTTTTCCCACCATGAAACGGCGCCCGGCCAGCAGGAGATTGACTTGCGCCATGCCGAGGCTCTGCCGATGGCGGATAGCATTATGACCTTCCGCTATTTGATGAAGCAGGTAGCCCTGCATAATGGCGCTCAGGCGACCTTCATGCCTAAGCCCTTCCAGCAGTGGGCTGGCTCGGCCATGCACAGCCATATCTCCCTATTCGAGGGGGATAGTAATGCGTTCCATGACCCCGACGCTGAATATTCGCTTTCTGAGACGGCCAAGCAGTTCATCGCGGGTATCCTAAAGCATGCTCCGGAAATAACTGCGGTGACGAATCAGTGGGCTAATTCTTATAAGAGAATTATCTTTGGCGATGAGGCTCCCACCGCAGCCACCTGGGGGGTATCCAATCGCTCTGCGATGGTGCGAGTTCCCACGTATCGCCTCACTAAAGCGGAATCGCGCCGCGTGGAGGTGCGCAGCGTGGACAGTGGGTGCAACCCCTACCTCTCGTATGCGGTATTGCTGGGCGCGGGCTTGAAGGGCATACGCGAAGGGTACGAGCTGGGTGAACCGGCAGAGGACAACATTTCTCAGCTCACCCGCCGGGAGCGGCGCGCAATGGGGTACGTTGATCTTCCTTCCAGCCTCGACCAGGCCCTTCATCGCTTGGAGGAATCGGAGCTGATGGCGGAGATTCTAGGGGAGCGCGTATATGAGTTTTTCTTGAGGTCCAAATGGCGTGAGTGGCATGACTATCAAGAGCAGATCACCCCTTGGGAATTGCGCCATAACCTCAATTACTAGGCCCGTGAGAAAGCAGGAAAACGGTATGACGTTATCGGGTAAACGCGCCTCCATTCCCACTCCAGCGGTATTAGGGTTGGGTGGACCTCGTGCGGCGGAGGACATTCATCTTTTGGGCTGGGATACCGCCGAGTCAGTAGATGTGTTGTGGGCCCTTGCTGGGTGCGGAGACCCCGATCAAGCTCTAAACGTATTGGTGCGTCTGCATGGGGGCTTGGAGGAAAAGGGGCAATCCGCAGAGTTTCAGCGGGTGCTGCGGGAAGATCATGCTTTCCGCATTCGGGTGATGGCATTGGTGGGGGGATCGGCGGCCCTGGGAGATGAACTGGCGGCTCATCCGGAATCGTGGAGGGAATTGACTAAGGAACTCCCCACGCGCGTGGAAATGATGAAGGGGTTGCTAGAAGTCGTTGACGCGGTGCCCGCGATTTTTGCCGAGGAGGGCGAACGGGAGGGGGGTGATCTGGCGAAAGATGATCTGGAGAGCGGCGATGCGGAGCAAGAACAACCTGAAAAAGAAAACGGCGGGGAAGGAGCCCCCGCGGAAAAACATGCTCCCGATCCCGCTTGTACAGATAGAAGCGTGGCCGGCACCTATCGAGCCCGCGTGGCAGATGGAGATGCCCAACGTCGTTTAAAGGAGGCTTACCGGCTTTTCCTCATGCGCATTGCCGCACATGACCTTGCTGGCACGTATCCCTCCACGAAGCGACAGGAGGGCCTTGAAACGGTACCTTTCGAGCAAATTACGGAGTCCCTATCCGATCTCGCAGATGCCGCTCTCACGGCTAGTTTGGCCATTGCCGTTAATAACGTCTACGGAGATTCTCCTTTGGATGCTCGACTGGCCGTTATCGCATTGGGGAAGTGCGGCGCGCGAGAGTTGAATTATATCTCCGATGTGGACGTCATCTTCGTCGGCAGCACCGTGACTCCGCGGATAACCCGTGTTGCCGGAGAATGTGCGCGCATTGGTTCCCGATCTTTCTTTGAGGTGGATGCCAATTTACGCCCTGAAGGGCGCTCTGGGGCGCTGGTGCGTACCGTGGAATCTCATCTCACTTACTACCAGCGGTGGGCGGAAACCTGGGAGTTCCAGGCCTTATTAAAGGCTCGTGCGCAAACGGGTTATATGCCCTTGGGTCAGCGCTATCGTGAAGTCCTTGATCCTTTGGTGTGGGGTGCTAGCCAGCGGGAATCCTTTGTGGAGGATGTGCAGGCTATGCGACGTCGCGTGCTGGATAACGTTCCGGAGGACATGCGGGATCGGGAACTGAAACTCGGCCGCGGTGGATTGCGGGATGTGGAGTTTGCCGTGCAACTTCTGCAATTGGTGCATGGCCGTTCCGATGAATCTCTGCGGGTACCGGCTACGGTGGGAGCGCTGCGGGCCTTGGTAACGGCGGGGGCAATCGGACGTGAGGATGGCCAAGGTCTTATTGATGCCTATGAGTTTCTGCGATTGCTAGAGCATAGATTGCAGCTTTATCGTTTGCGGCGTACTCATACGCTTCCCGCCGAAGATGATCGAGTGGCGATGTCCCGCTTGGCTTTGACATCGGGGTATGCCGCTCAAGACGGAAAATCCTCCGTGGATAACCTGCGGACGATTCTGCGCCGCGTGCGTTTTCTCATTTTGGAATTGCACTCTAAGTTGTTCTACCGGCCGCTGTTGAACTCAGTGGTGAATATGACGGTAGATACGCTTAAGCTCTCTCCCGATGCTGCTAAGTTACAGCTGGCCGCCTTGGGCTATCGTTTTCCCGATCGTGCTTTTGAGCATCTCACGGCCTTGGCCTCGGGGAATAGCCGTAAATCCAAGATTCAGGCCATGCTTTTGCCCACGTTGATGGATTGGCTCTCGCAGACGGCAGACCCCGATGCCGGCCTACTCAATTACCGAAAATTATCGGATGCCGCTTATGAGCGCAGTTGGTTTTTGCGCCTTCTGCGCGATGAGGGTGTCGTGGGGCAACGCCTCATGATGATTTTGGGCTCTTCCCCTTATACTGCGGATCTCATCATTTCCGCGCCGGAGTTCGTGAAGTCACTGGGCGATGGCGCTAGCGGGCCAAAACTTCTGGATAAGGCTCCGGGAACGGTCTCATCTTCCTTGGTCGCGGCGGCGAATAGGCATAAGACTCCGGATAAGGCGATTGCGGTGGCGCGCTCCCTGCGCCGGGCGGAATTGGCGCGATTGGCCTCGGCAGATTTGCTGGGGATGATGGATGTGCGTTCGGTGTGCCGTGGGCTGTCGATGGTATGGAATGCGGTACTAGAGGCTGCCCTCCAAGCGGAGATACGCCACAGCCAGGCAGAACAAGAAGGAGAGGAGCAGGGTCCTCCGGCGCGTATTGCGGTAATTGGTATGGGGCGCCTCGGTGGTGCGGAGTTGGGGTTTGGCTCGGATGCCGATGTGATGTTCGTGGCGGAGCCGCAGCCGGGATATGAGGAGCATGAGGCGCTGCGCTGGGCGGCAGGGGTGTGCGAATCTATGCGCACGCGTCTGGCTAAGCCCTCGGGCGATCCTCCATTGGAGGTTGATCTGGGTCTGCGCCCCGAGGGGCGCAGCGGCGCGGTGGTGCGATCCATCGAGTCGTATCGGCGCTATTACTCCACGTGGGGGGAGGTCTGGGAAACCCAAGCGCTCTTGCGAGCCACGGTGGTAGCCGGTGATAGGGCCGTTGGCACGGACTTCTTGCACATGATTGATAGTTTCCGTTATCCCAGCGAGGGGATCTCGGCCTCCACGATCAGGGAGGTGCGGCGTATGAAAGCGCGCGTGGATGAGGAGCGCCTGCCGCGCGGAGCCGATCGCAATACGCACACGAAGCTAGGCCGAGGGGCACTAACGGATATTGAGTGGACGGTGCAGCTGCTCACGATGATGCACGCCCATGAGCATCCGGCTCTGCACAATACCTCTACCCTCGACGTTCTCGACGTGCTGGAAGTGGAGCAGATTATCCCCGTTGAGCAGGTGCGCATCCTGCGGGAGGCGTGGTTAGAGGCTACTAATGTGCGCAACGCTTTGGTCTTGGTGCGCGGTAAGCGCACGGATCAGATTCCGCAGCCTGGTCCACAGCTTGCCCAGGTGGCGGGAGCGGCGGGTTGGGATCCTAGCCAGTACCAGAACTTTTTGGAACACTATTTGAGGAAAACCCGTAGGGCGCGGCGCGTGGTGGATCAGGTGTTCTGGGGGGAAACGTCTATGCGGTAGAAAGATCAACCAAAAGAAGGATTTTAGGTATGGTTACCCTAAATTATCCTCAGAGGTGTTCTTGAGTTGTTACACAGCTCACCACGGATGAGGAAGGGGAACGGATATGACCAGTGCAATCCTCCCTAGCAGTAGCCTGGCTGCGGACCTAAAGGCCTTTACCGCCACCGCACACGAGCGGGCGGAAGAATCCACCTTTATGACGGATTTGTTGGACGGGAAACTCAGTGCCCACGATTTCCTCCGGCTCCAAGAACAGGCGTGGTTCTTCTACTCCGCTTTGGAGGAGGCAGCCCATTGCGTGAGCCACGGGGAACGGGCTGGCCTCATCGTGGATGAGGCTTTGGATAGAACTGCCGCATTGGAAAGCGACATAGCCTACTTGCATCGGCAATTCTATGGTGAGGGAGCTGCCGAGGAGGGTACCCGGCAGTGGCGCGCTAATGTAACGCCGATTCCCGCCACGGTTGAATATGTGGAGCGGTTGCAACGCATCCGCGATGAACGCGATGAGATCCGCTTGATCGCTCACCACTACGTGCGATGCCTCGGTGACCTATCGGGTGGCCAGGTGATTGCTACGATGATGCGCCGGAATTATGGCATTGCCCCGGAGGCGCTGCAATTTTATCGCTTTGAGGGGATCGCCAAGCTCAAGCCCTACAAGGACAACTATCGCAAAAACCTCGATGCCATGCGCCTAAACCCCGCAGAACGGCAGACGCTACTGGAAGAAGCCACGGAGGCCTTTGTGCTCAACATGAACGTTTTTGCGGGCTTGGAGCGTGGAGAAAAATAGGTTTAGTCTAGAGTTTGCAGTAGGTCATCCTTAACCCGAAGGAGTGCGTGATGGCTTTGCATCTTTCTCTAGATCTTCACGGAGCTACCCTGGGCGATCTTGAAGCCCTGGTGGCGGCGGCACGCAGCGCCGGAGCGGAAAGTAGCAGTGCTATCGACGTCGATACGCACGAGTAGGTGCTGCACGTGCGGGCACACGGGCTACGCCGTGCTGCCCAGGGGGAGCCCCGCACGGAAACGAGCGGTGTGGGCGAGGCCGCCGTGCGCAGCGTGATTGATATTTTAACTGGCCGCCAGGAGCCACCGCGTCGTTGAGGGTTTTTCTTATCCTTGTGCCAGGGATTGAGAACCTTATTGGGAGATACACCTCGTAACGTCATCGGTAGTGGCTACGGAAGGTGGTTATTTTTATGCGAACAAAAGCAATTCTGTGGAGCGGACTCGCTGGAATGATCGTGGCGGGGATAATCGCGGGTGCGGTGGTTTTTATCCCCCGTACGGAAAACGCCCAGGAATCCTCCGTAACCATAGAAGAGTGGCATCGGGAATACGCAGTTCCTTTCCATAAACAAATGGCTACGTGGCAGCAGCTGAGCGAGGATCTAGGAATGGTTCCAGGAACCCCTGTTCAGGAATCAAATGTTCCCTATGCCACCGTGAATTAGCTATCGTCCGTGGTATTCACTATGCGCATGGAGGCTGTGCGTCTCACGTAGAAACTACTCACTAGTAAACCTATAACTCCCACGGCTACGGTGGCCGTGACTCCCACCCAGGCAAAGCGAAAATCATCCCACTGTAGTGCCGCGCCGTCGGAATGCTGGTCTAAGAGGAACCCCGTGGTCTGCCCCGCGATCATTCCCGCGATGAACCCTCCCATATTTGCCAGGCCGGTTCCCGTGGCCACGGTAGATCGTTCCATGCGCTCGCGTACGTAATCAAAGCCGTAATTAGAAGTGGGAGTGATAAGCCCAAGAAGGAAGTTCATTCCGATGGCCGCCATGACCCCGCGCGGGTGCGATGGGAAAAAGAACAACACCCATGAGCACAACGTTAAGAGCCCGCCTAGGAGAACAATTCGATCGCGCCGGGCGTCTAGCCGCGAGGATAGGATTCCGTGGAGAGGGCCGACCGCAATCATGACGGCGGTATTAAAAGTAAGCACGAGCCCGGCGGTGGGAGAACTCAATCCCATGCCAAGGGTGAGCAGAGGCATGCCTCAGAGCAGGGTGAACGTAACTTGCGCGGCGATGCCCGTCCAGTGAGTGAAGAACCCCAACCAACACACCGGTGAAGTAGTCACGCGCCGCAGCGTGTTAGCGAGGGAAGAAGGAGATCCGCTCTGCGGCGGGGCGGAGGGCGCCGAGGGGGCGTCAATCACAGCGATCCAGGCGAGAAGAGCCACGAGCACCCCCAAGGCACCCAGGCTGAGAAAGGCAGGAGTCCAACCCATTCCGTGAAGGAGCGCGAGAAAAGGTACCGCAGAAAGGAATTGCCCTATTTGTCCCAGGGAACCGGTGAGTTGAGCAAAAAGGGGTGCGCGCCGCAGGGGGAACCAATAGGGAAGAATCCGCATGGCGGAGAGGAAAGCGGTAGCGTCTCCGGCTCCAATGAGCACGCGGGCGAGCAGAGCCACGGGATACGACGTCGTGAGCGCGAGCGTTATCTGCCCAACGGCCATGATGAGAGCACCCAGGGCGAGCAATCGCCGCGGGCCATAGCGATCAATGGCGATCCCCGTGGGAATCTGGACGAGTGCGTATACGCCCACCTGAACCGAGGTAAATACGGCTATGCGGCCCGCGCTGACATCAAACCTGCTCATGGCCTCCGTGCCAGCCACGCCAAAGGAGGTGCGTCCGGTGATCGCCACGATATAAACGCACACGGCGCTGGCCCAGACGAGGAGGGCTTGCCGGGAAAGCCTTTCGGGTGATGTAGGTTGCGGCGCAGTCACGGCAAGGCACTCTACTCTTGGGAATAGTAGATGCCGTATGCGCCCCTAGCGCGAGGGGTGGCAGGCTAGACTTGGCTGCTATGCGCTACATCTCTACTCGCGACGCCACCGCGGCTCCCGCACGCTTCACTGACATTCTTCTCGGGGGTTTGGCTCCCGACGGCGGCCTTTACCTCCCCGAGACCTATCCTCACCTGGGGGAGGGGGATCTAGAGAGGTTCCGCAATGTTTTGGCAGGCCAGGGTTACGCGGCCTTGGCCGCCGAGGTATTAAAGCTTTTTATTGATGATATTCCTGCTGCGGATATTGAGGCCATTGCCGCAAGGGCCTACCGCACTCCGATATTCGACGATGAACAGATCGTTCCGGTCAGTTCCGTGGAAGATGATCTCTACCTTGGTCATCTTTCCCAGGGACCCACGGCGGCCTTTAAAGACATGGCCATGCAATTATTGGGCGAACTCTTTGAATATGAGCTGGCGCGCCGGGATCAACCCTTGAATATCGTGGGCGCTACCTCCGGGGACACGGGCTCTTCGGCGGAGTATGCCATGCGCGGCCGTGAGCGCATTAGCGTTTTTATGCTCACCCCCGCCGGACGCATGACGCCTTTCCAACAAGCACAGATGTTTGGGCTGGATGACGCCAATATCGTGAACATGGCGCTCAACGGAGTCTTTGATGATTGTCAGGACGTGGTCAAGGCGATTTCTGCCGATGCAGACTTCAAGAGCCGCCACCACATTGGGGCAGTGAACTCAATTAACTGGGCCCGCTTGATGGCGCAGGTGGTTTACTATATTTCCTGCTGGGTGAAGGTTACTGAGGATAACAGCCAGAAGGTAAGTTTCTGCGTGCCCACGGGTAACTTCGGGGATATTTGCGCGGGGCATATCGCTCGCCAGATGGGGCTTCCGATTGACCGCCTTATCGTAGCCACGAATGAAAATAATGTGCTCGATGAGTTCTTCCGCACCGGGGAGTACAGAGTGCGTTCTTCGGCGGAAACCCAGGAGACGTCGAGCCCCTCGATGGATATTTCCCGAGCCTCTAACTTTGAGCGCTTTATCTTTGATCTCCTGGGCCGCGATGCCGCTCGCACGCAAGAACTCTTTGGCGTGCAGGTCAAGGAGGGCGGTTTTAGCCTGGCTGAGGATGAATCATTCCCGCGCGTAGCGGAGCAGTTTGGTTTCGCCTCGGGCTCTTCCACCCACCAGGATCGTGTGCAGGAGATTGGGGACCTTTATCGGCGCCTGGGAATCTTGATTGACCCGCATACCGCTGATGGCTTGGTGGTGGCGCGCCGCTGGCGGGAAGAAATTACCGGCCCCATCGTGTGCCTCGAAACCGCGCTTCCTGTGAAGTTTGCCGATACCATCCGTGAGGCGATAGGGGAATTGCCTGCCATCCCGGAGCGTTTTGCGGGCATCATGGAGGCGCCGCGGCATGTTCGTGAGGTGCCCAATGATGCGGAAGCGGTTAAAAAGATTATCGCTGAGCACGGTGCGGATGAGGAAGGATAATAGGCATGCGAATTAGCGTCATAAGCATTTTTGTGGATGACCAGGAAAAAGCCCTGCGCTTTTATCGGGATACCTTGGGCTTTAAGGTGTCCAAGGACATCGTGGTGGATGAGGAGGGGCATCGCTGGTTAACCTTGCGTTCCCCAGAGCAATCGCAGGGGCCGGAGCTGCTTTTGGAACCCGCAGCGCATCCTGCGGCGCGGGACTTCCGGGAAGCGCTTTACCGTGACGGCATGCCCTTTACTCAATTTGAGGTGGAGAGCGTGGAGGGGGAATACCGCCGATTGAAGGAACAGGGCGTGAGCTTTAGCCAGGAGCCGATGGACGTGGGCGAGGCCGTTATTGCGGTGCTTGATGATACCTGCGGCAACCTGATTCAGCTGGTCGAGGCAAAGTAAAGATCAAAGGTTCCCCGAGTCAGGAGGCTCCCCGAGGAAAAATCCCCGGGGAGCCTCCTTTAGAGAAAAGCTATTTTTTCAGCCACTTGGAAAGCCTCTTAGAGGCCTTCCTGGTCTGCTGGATCACCACACCGATCTGGGAATTACGGGCGGAAACGCCCAAAAGAAGATCGTGAACTTCGGGGAAGGAAACGCTACCGATGACCAGGTTTTCATCGGGCAAGGTCATGGCCACGATGGTGCCAGCTCCTTCCTCGTCGTTGTGCCCGAGCAGGGCCGATTGAGCGGCCGATACACCGGCCATAGAGGCATTAAGAGCGGCAAGTTGCGCGCCCTCCACGGCGGAGGGGAGCCCCATAGAGCAGATATGGAGGCCATCGCCCGTGCCGAGCACGATCGAATTAACTCCTTCTAAGGCCTCAAAAATGTCTTTGAGGACAGGCATGGCCGCTTGTGCTAAGGGGTTGGAGTCAAAATCCGTAGTGCGAATCTTGGAGTGGGGAGTAATCATGATGGGATTCCTTGACGAGTAATAGCGGTGGTAACGAGCTGGCGCACTTCCTCTTCACGGCGGGGGTCCACGAGGTGTACCGGCACACCTCGATAACCGTGCTTGCGCAGGCTGGCCTGCACATCAGAGAGGTTATCCGTGGTGGCATAGTTGAGGGCTACGGTGAGCCTCTCGGCGCTTTCGGGACCTCCGGCCACGGTAAGCCAGTGGTAGAGATCCTCAAGCAGCGCCGAGGAATCTCCATAAAGCCAGATGACTATTCCGGCCTGTGGGTTCAGCATGGGAGTGCGGCATGAGACAAAGCGATCCTGACCGGGGGTGCCATAGAGTCCCACGAGAGTTCCATCTGGGCGCTCCCATAGACCAATATCGAGCCCCACGGTGGTGGATTGCTTGGTGGGGGTGCGCTCGGGGGAGAGGTCTGCTTGGGAGGAAAGCCGTGCTTCCGTATTGATGGTGGGAATGCTAGAAAGTGTTTCCACTGCCGTGGTTTTTCCCACTCCCACGGGACCAATAAAAACCACTTCGGCCGAGGTAGGGGAGCCAACGAAGGTATTGCCGGAGGAATGCACGGTGCCGGTCACGGGGGAGCCATCCTTCGTGAGTTGATGGCGAGGGGTCATGATTTTCCCTTCTGTTGTCATGGCACCAGCGCGGAGCCAGGAGGTTCAATGTCGTCACTTTGCATGGGTATTCTATAAGGAATCCGCTAAGGGTGTAGGGCAAGGGGGTGGCGGCAGGTGGATCACATGATTCTTTCGGATAATTCTGGTAAATATAGTGTCGTTGCCACGATTGCACTAATGACCAATGTTGTGGCACTTGGACACCTCCCCCGCACCCCGTGGAGGAGGATGGCAGACTCCAACGTGTAAGAAAGGTTCTCTTTACATGTCCCGCCAATCTGATCTGAATATCATGCTCAACGACATCGCAGGTGACCTTGAGGGTTTCCTGGGTGCTTCCGTGGTGGATCTGGACACCGGTATGTCGCTGGCCAGCATTTCCCGTCTCAACAACTTCGATCTTGACGTAGCCTCCGCTTACAACAGTGAGATGGTTAAGGCTAAGTTCAAGACCATCGCCGCTCTGAACCTGGATTCCGGCCTGGAGGATATGCTGCTTACCCTTTCGGATCAGCTGCACCTTATCCGTCTGCTGAGCAACACCGAGTTCATCTACGTGGCTGTTTCCCGTCAGGGCACCAACCTGGCGATGCTGCGTTCTGTGGTGAACCGCCACGTAAACGCTCTTCGTAGTTGAAGGGCGAGGCGGGGCGAGGGCGCCGATCGTCTCAGCAATGAGCGGATAAGCGCGCCCTCGCGCTCGTCGCAAACCAGTACCTCCGCGTCCTCTCCTGTGAAGCCACAGGCGGGGCGGGCACAGAACTCGGCAGCGGTAAAGCCGCAGTCCGCTTCTCCGCAGAAGTCGGTTGCACGTCAGGCAGAGCCGCAAGCTAAGCAGGCGGCGAAGTCCACGACGGCTAGCCAAGCGCCACAGCAGAAGTTTTATGCCAAGCCCAGCCAGGCGGTAAAACAGAACGCTGGTTTTAAAGCGCAGGGTCAAAAGCCTGCAGAATCGAACCAGCCGAAGCGGCAGGTTTCGGGGCCGAAATCTACTCCGGTGGCCAAGCCGGAGCGGAAGAAGGCGCAGGAGAACACCGGCGGTGGTCGAGTGATTAATCCTGATCCTCTTGATCGTCCCTCGGATGATCCGGAGGGCTTTAAGTTCAGTGATTGGTTGCGTTCCTGGCGCGAAAGCCAAGAGCGAAACTAATTCTCTGTCTTGCACCCCCTATCTTTTCGGATAGGGGGTGCCTTTCTATAAGGGAGGAAGGCGATATGGCCACCCCGGATTTTATTGTGGAATTAAGGAAAAAGATCGGGCATGATCCACTGTGGCTGCCGGGTGTTACCGCCATTGTGGTGAAGGACGTGGATTCGGAGGCCCCGGCCTGGGCGACTCCCTCAGTGCTATTAGTCCGCCGCGCTGATGACGGACAATGGACGCCGGTAACGGGCATCGTAGATCCGGGAGAGCAGCCTCACGATGCTGCCGTGCGGGAAGTTCTTGAGGAAACCGGCGTGGAGGCTCAGGTTGAGGTCTTGTTGGGGGTGGGGGCCGTGGGGCCGGTGACCTATCCTAACGGGGACGTCGTGAGCTATGTGGATACGGCCCTGCGGCTTTCTGTCTCGGGGGAACAGACGCCGGTGATCGGTGATGATGAGTCCGTGGACGTGGGGTGGTTTGAGGTGGCCCAGCTGCCGCCCATGCAACCGCGCTTTCGCCTCTTATGCGCGGATGCGGTGGCGCAATTGCGGCATCCGGCGGGTTTTCGTCCCCGCATGGGCTATCACAAGCGCCCACGATAGAAAGAAGATTCCCCTCTCTGGCCTGGGCCAAAGAGGGGAATCTTTTATTCAGGGAGGGAGAAAATTACTTCTCGCTGCCGCCACCGAACAGGCTGTTCAGGCCACCCAGGGTGTCCACGATGCCCTTAGCGGTCTCCACGCCCTTCTTGGCGTTGTCGATGCGCTTGCCGGTCAGCTCAGCCTGCTGAACCTGCTCCTCGTAGGTCTTGGGAGCAGCAGCCATAGCGGGGGCCACAGCGGTGGTGGTAGCGATGGACACTGCGGCAACGGAAACGGCCAGCTTGCGGGAGAGCTTCATTGATCTTTCCTCTCGATAGTTATTGACATGTCGGTAGCTAAAGCGGGGTACGCACGCGCTACACGAGTAAAGATAGCAGCAGTTTTTCAGGATGGGAAGAGGAAGAGCAAATTTCCCAGGAAAGATCAGTAATTATTTTTCGTGGAGGCTCTGAGCAGGCTTTTTCCTGGCGCGGGTAGGTGTGAGGAATAGAGCTGAGGGGGTGACTGTTGTGGATAACGCAACGAGATCATCGCACGAGAAAGGGATGAAAGATGCCAAACACCAAGAAGGTCATGATTATCGGGGGCCACGGCAAGGTAGCGTTGCTGGCCGCTCCGATACTGCATGAGGCAGGCTACGAGGTGGATTCGGTGATTCGCTCTGAGTCGCAGAAACAAGATGTGCGGGACGCCCAAGCGAATCCCGTCGTGGCGGACGTACAAAATGTAGATGTAGAAGGCTTGGCCCAACTCTTCGAGGGGCACGATGCGATTGTGTGGTCTGCGGGAGTGGGCGGTGGAGATCCCGAGCGCACCTACGCGGTGGATAGGGATGCCGCTATTCGGACGATGCAGGCTGCCGAGAAAGCGGGCATCAAGCGCTATGTGATGGTCAGCTGGGTAGGCTCAGTTCCTGAGCATGGGGTACCGGCGGATCAGGACTTCTTCTCCTATGCAGATGCCAAACTTCAGGCAGATGATTACTTGCGCAGCACCGATTTGGATTGGACGATCTTGGGGCCGAGCACGCTGAGCACCGACCCCGGTGACGGGCACATTGAGGTGCTTGATCCCGAAGATAATTGGCGGGAAAAGGGAAGTACCGCTTCCCGTGAAAATGTGGCAAGGACGATTCTCGAGGCTCTGGAAGGGGCCGCGGTGCACGAATTTGTGCGCTTTAATGATGGAACTGTGCCCGTGGCCACAGCCATGCGGAAGGGGTAGGGGGGCGTCGATAAGCATGGACAATTAATCCGTGCTTTCCTGCTATAATTGCTTCTCGCTACACAAGCCCTCCCTGAGAAAGGACCTGCGATAGTCAAGAAGTCTGCCTTGCTGGCTGTGACTGCTGCTTTTGCTGCATCTGCCCATCTTGTCCCCCTGGCCGCAGCCGATGAGGATTCGCGCTTGCCGCAGCCGAATCCGGCCGGCTCGGTGCTGGACGGGCACCTCTCCGAGATCAATGACAAGGGAGCGTACTTCGCGGAGACTCCTTACACGGAGCAGGCGGCTTCTCGCGCCGTGGGGCAGATCCTCAATGGTGGCTCTCTGTGCACCGGTTCCGTGATCGACAGTGCTTCGCGTTCCCTGGTGGTGACGGCTGCTCACTGCCTGGGCGACTTCAAGGACGGTAAGTGGGAAGTCTCCCAGGCAACCCGTGATTCCATTGCTGCGGGTAACTCCATCTTCACCCCGGCGCACGATGGCACAAAGACCAATACCGAGGAACGCACTCCTTTGGGGAGCTGGAAGATCACGGACGCGCACGTGTCCGCCACCTCGGGTGTGGACGTGGCGATTTTGGAAGTAGCCCCGGATGAGCAGGGCCGCAAAATCCAAGATCGCACCGGTGCCTTTGGTATTCACAAGGAGCTCCAGGAAGGCGAGGTAGTTCAGGCATCGCTCATCGGCTACCCCGGCCCGGCGCCTTTCAACGGTAAGTCCCAGTCCGTGTGCGTAGGAAACTACACCAAGTACCCCAACGGTGGTAACGGCCAGATCCGCCGCGTGGAAAGCGAGCGCGAGTGCTGGGTGGGTGGCGGCGCCAGCGGTGGACCCTTTGCCACCACGAGCAGCAACCCTCAGCTGGCCGGTGAGATCATTACCGTGCTGCACTCCGGTGGCGGCGGAAACATTGCCCCGGTGATGCCGGAGCTGATTCAGGCGGCCGAGGGGGATATTCCGGCAGAGGAGAAGAAGGAGACCCAGCCGGTCTCCCCGGAGCAGCCGACGGCTCCCACCACGGAGGCCCCGGCGCCCGAGAAGCCTGCTACCGACGCCCCCACCACGGAAGGTCCTGCCCCGGAAAGCCCTGTTACCGAGAATCCGGAGGCTCCGGCACCGGAGCAGACGGAAAAGCCCGCACAGGAGCCCCAGTCTCCTGCGGAGCAGCCGGCTCCGAAGGCGCCGGAGAAGGGCATTGACCCCGCTCAGTTTGGGCAGCAGCCCCAGCCTGCCGCTCCCGAAAAGGGGATTGACCCGCAGAAGTTTGCGGCTCAGAATAACTAAGGCATAAGGCCCTCAGAACTCTGGGGCCAAACCACGTACCTGGCTACCATGTAGGAAATGCACGGTAGCCGGGTATTTTTATCGAATATCCTTTTCGAGGATAATGTCCCGCTGCGGATCATCGCCCAGGTAGAAAATATGATCGCTAACCTCCTGGAAGCCTAGGGTGGCATAAAACTTCTGGGCAGCGGTATTGTGCTCCCACACGCCTAGCCAAACGTAATCTTTCTTTTCCTCCACAGCCCGGCTGAGGACCTTCTCAAAGAGTGCCTTGCCGAGTCCCTGGCGCTTATACGCGGAACGAATGTAGATGCGCTCCAATTCCAGGCGATCATCGCCCCGGGGTTCTGATTGTGCTGTCCCGACATTGATCTTCACGTAACCAGCGGGGGAGTCCGCAGCGTCTCCTTCCGTGTAGATGAAGAAGAATTGGGAGCTGGGGGTATCGAGTTCCTTGAGTAATTGCTCAGTGTTATAGGCGCTATCAAAGAAAGCGCGCATATTTTCCTCGGTATTGTATTGCGCAAAGGTATCGTTGAAGGTCTCCATGCCGATCTCTTTGAGGATTTCCACCTGATCTCTTTGTACTTGGACAATGCGGTGTGAAGGCATGCTGTTCCTCATTTCTCTTTAGACAACGGGGCACCGGTGAGTGCTGTGAGCATTGCCATTCTACGCGCGGCGGAGGTTGGTGTGACTGGGCGGGAAGTGGAGCGCGTGTGAGTGACCCCAAGGATTGTCCGGGGAGCGCAAGGGCTTTGATTTTCGGAAGGCCTCACCAGGTGGAGGAAACTAGGCAGGCTCAAGCCTTGGCGCACCGCTATTTTAGAGCGATCCTTTGGCCGTGATGTTGGTGTGATGTGGGTGCGCCCGGAGACATTTTGGGGCACTCTGGGAACGCTTTGGGGTGCTTTGGAAGCTCTTTGGGAGTGCGCGGATATTTTGTATCAGAACGCGTGGATGTGGCGCAGCTTTATTCGGGCCGAGATAACTTACATTTTCCTTCTTGTCGGGGCTCGGGGTTTTTAAGATCAGTGCATGAGAAAAGTACGTGCGGGCATGGCCGCTCTTACCGTGGCGATGAACCTAGCTCCGATCTCCTTGGCGGTCCCGATGGCCTCGGCAGAACAAAAGCCCTTGGCGGGGCGTCATATTTACCTTGATCCGGGTCATGCAGCGATTACGCAGTCGCCCTATCACAAGGTGACCGATGGGCGGGGAGGGTGGAAGCCCTGTCAGGCTCCTGGGACTCATGCCCTGGATGGCTGGCCGGAGCACACCTTTAGCTGGGAGATGGGTCAAGAACTCAAGCGGCAACTAGAGGAGTTGGGAGCGCAGGTGAGCCTGAGCCGCCCCGATGATACCGGCATGGCGGACTGCATTGATACCCGCGCGCGGAAGGAAAATGTCTCTGGGGCCGATCTGGTGCTCAGCCTGCATGCGGACATTAATGCAGAGGGGAATAGAGGGTTCCATGTCTCCCCGATCAAGGACGCCCTGCCGGGGAACAAGGCGGAGGAATCCTTGGAGCTTGCTCTCGACGTGCGCGACGCCCTCGTTGAGCAGGGATATGCTACCTCGAACTATCTGGGGAGCGAGGGGATCAATCCCCGCAGTGACCTCACGGGGCTGAATCTTTCCACCAAGCCCAAGATCCTCATTGAGTTTGGCAATATGCAGGATTCCCACGACATTTCCGTGCTGCATAGCGCTCAGGGGCGGGCGGGAATGGCGCAGGCAGTGGTGGAAGGGGTGGAGGAGTTTCTTTCTGTGCCATAGCGATTCGATATTGCAAAGCCCGCTCCCTGGAACATCTAGCTCACAGACTTGTGAGCAATAAGATCACCGGTGAGCGTCATGACGTTCACCGTGTCCGCCTTCTCCGCGCCGTCGGGGAGGTCATTATTTTCCTTACCAATGGTGAGTTGATTGGACATCTGAGTGGCGATTTGCTCTCCAATTTCCTTGCCAGCCTTCTGGTCTAGGTTTGTCACCACAAGGAGGGAGTCACCTTCGCTGTGCATGTCCAGAATGTGCCCCTTGGGGTCTCCGGGATATTTGTCAGTGATTTGGTTCCAAGCGTCAATGCCGTAAACAGCGAGGGTTTCTTCTTGGAGGGCTGTACCCCAGTTGGAGGTGTCGCTTTCCGTAGTTTGTTCATCTGACTTGGAAGAATCAACGTTTTGAGCCTCGGAGGTAGCTTCTTCTCTTTTATCATCGGTGCTGCTTTCGCAGGCGGTACCGTCACCATCTCGATCCAAGGACTCGTTGTAGCGTGGGTTGTCAGAGCTTAACGGTGTGTCGCCGGCATCGCGGGCTTCTGCACAACTCTGATACTGCTCACTGGCGGCTTCTGAGGTTGTAGTCATCTCTGTGGTCGGTTCGGTATCGCTGGTGCTAGAGCAGGCAGCGAGTGATGTGGTACCTATGAGGAGGATCGTGCAGGCGAACGTGTGTTTTGTGGTGGTCATCTGGATTATCCTTTCGCGTTAGCCGGGTATCTATGAAAAATATATTGGTATCCCTATTGAAATTGTTACTCGTGGGGTATACCGGGGGGTACGGGGAGAGGCAGTACCCATGCGCAAGTCTCATACTCTGTGCCGGTGAGGTGGGATAAAGAAAAATATTTAAACAGCAAAAAAGCCCTGCTCAAGGCAGGGCTTTTGATTTTAAATCTCAGCAATCAAAGTACATCTCAAACTCCAACGGAGTCGGCCGCAACCGCGCCGGAGCGATCTCGTTATCGTACTTGTACTGAATATAGGTCTCGATGAGATCCTCGGTGAACACATCGCCCTCGGTGAGGAACTCGTTATCGGCTTCCAGGGCGCGCAGGGAGGCGTCCAGGGAGGTCGGAGCCTGCGGGATGGAGGCGGCTTCCTCCGGAGGCAGCTCGTAGAGGTCCTTGTCCACGGGGGCGTGCGGCTCGATACGGTTCTTGATGCCGTCGAGGCCGGCGAGCATCATGGCGGCCAGGCCCAGGTAGGGGTTGCCGCTGGGGTCCGGAGCGCGGAACTCGATGCGCTTGGCCTTGGGGTTGGAACCGGTGATCGGGATGCGCACGGCCGCAGAGCGGTTGCGCTGGGAGTACACGAGGTTGATGGGGGCCTCGAAGCCGGGCACCAGGCGGTGATAGGAGTTCAAGGTGGGGTTGGTGAAGGCCAGCACCGCGCCCGCGTGGTGGAGGATACCGCCGATGTAGTAGCGGGCGGTGTCGGAAAGCCCGGCGTAGCCGGACTCATCGTGGAAGAGCGGCTTGCCGTCCTTCCATAGCGACTGGTGGGCGTGCATGCCGGAGCCGTTGTCCCCGGCCAGAGGCTTGGGCATGAAGGTGGCCGTTTTGCCCGCTGCCGCTGCGGTGTTCTTGATGATGTACTTGAAGGTCTGGAGGTCGTCGGCGGCGTGGAGCAGGGTGTTGAACTTGTAGTTGATCTCCTGCTGTCCGCCGCTGCCCACCTCGCGGTGGAAGCGCTCGATCTCGAAGCCGGCGTCGGCAAGCGTGTGCACCATGCGGTCGCGCAGCTCTACGGTCTGGTCGTAGGGGGGCACGGGGAAGTAGCCGCCCTTGGGTCGGTTCTTGTAGCCGGTGTTGGGGGTGCCGTCGAGGTTTTCGAGCTCGCCGCGGTTCCACCAACCCTCGTTGGAGTCCACCTCGTAGAAGGCGTGGTTGGTCTCGGCGGCGTAGCGCACGGAATCGAAGAGGTAGAACTCCGCCTCCAGGCCGAAGCTACAGGTATCGGCAATTCCGGTGGAGGCGAGGTATTCCTCCGCCTTGCGGGCCACGTTGCGCGGGTCGCGGGAGAAGGGCTCGCGGGTGAAGGGGTCGTGCACAAAGAACTTCATGTTCAGAGTCTTGGTGCGGCGGAAGGGGTCGATGCTTGCCGTGGCGATGTCGGGCAGGAGGTTCATGTCCGATTCGTCAATGGTGGTGAAACCACGAATGGAGGAGCCGTCGAAGGCCAGGCCCTCCTCTAGGGCATCCTCATCAAGGGCGCTGGCGGGGATGGAGAAGTGCTGCTCGGTGCCGGGGACGTCGGTAAAGCGCACGTCAATAAACTCAACCCCCTCGTCCTTGATATATTTGACCAGTTCTTCATGTGAGGTAAAAGCCATGGTTTTGCTCCTGGGTTCCTCGCGGCTAGGGGTATGGCTTGAAGTGTAGCCCAATAACTATTGTGCTACCAAAAACTCGTGCCATCAAACACATTGTAGTCTACCGTGTTCCGTGCGATAGATTGAGCGTATGGCGAATCCCAAGCGAAGCTGGCTCGACGGCCCCCAGATCCCCTCGCAGTTCGACGGCCCGGAGGGCCCCGGCGCCTACCCAGGGGCCAACCTGGGCCTTCCCCGCAGCGGTCCCGGCTCACTGAGCACCGTGGCGCGCCGCGCCGGGGGAGTGGCGATTGACTGGGGAATCGCCTGGATTCTCGCGGGCTTCGTGCATATGTTCACCACCGCCCTCGGCGGGGTGAGCACCATGACGTACCTCTTTTATCTCGTGCTCGGTATCCTCAGCGGCTGGCTCTTTGCCCGCACCCCCGGCCAGGCGGTGCTGGGCATGGGCATTGCGCGTATCGACGCCCCCGAGCGCGTCGGCCTCTGGCGGGCCGTGGTGCGCACCCTGCTGACCGGTCTGGTATTCCCCGCGGCCCTCGTCGATGCTGATGGCCGCGGCATGCACGACCGCGCCACCGGCACGGCCGTCATTATGGCCTAGCCCTTGTTGGAACGCTCTGCGGAGCGTCGAGCCCGGCGATTGAGACCGGACACCTTGGCCCCCTTGGGCATGGGGCCCTTGGGCATTCCCGCGGGCGTGCCTGCCACGGTGTTATCCATCGCCTCGATTTTGGCGTTGATGGGGTAGACGTCGTTCTTCTTGTAGTTGCGCGGCAGCTTGAGCAGTTCGCGCTGGAGGCGCTTGAGGGGAACCTCATCTTCGCCGTCACCGGCATAGATCTCATAGATGGGTACCCCACCCACGAGGCGGTTCAGGCGCTTCTTCTGCTGCTCCATCATGGGGCGCACGCGGTGGCGAGCCCCCTCGCCCACGAGCACGATGCCGGGCACACCCACCACGCGGTGTACGGCGTCCATCTGAGTGGTGGCCCCCACGGCGGTCTTGGTAAACCACACCACGCCCACGGTGTTGCGCATATTTTCCAGAGCCCACCCGGCGGCACCGGGGGAGTCGCCTGCGCGCTCGTACATGGAAGATTCAATGCGCCGGGAGAAAATCCACATCGCCAGCACGATGCCGAGCAGTAGGCCGATGGGCAGCATGAACCATTGGCCGTTAAAGAGCATGCCAATGAGGAAGAACACCAGCGGCAAGCCCACCACGGCGGCGAGCATGAGCGGAATCAGGGCCTTATCCTGCTTGCGTTGCAGATTAAAGGCCTGCCAGATCTGCGAGTAATTCTGCTTGCGCCGGGCGCGCTTGGCCGCGCGTTCTTCCTTTTTAGCCGCCTTTGCGGCCTGTTTCTTCGGGTCAGCCATGCCCCTCATGATAGGGGATGGCTGACATAAAGGGATAAGTGCGCTCTAGTTCGCCAGCGCGGAGACCACCGGAGTCTCCTGGGAAGGTCCATACTTGGAGAGCAGCGTGGAGGCCTCCTGAGCCGTGGAACCCTGCGAGGTCTCCGCCAGGTGGCTCAGGTTCTCGGGGAGCTCTAGGCCGCGCGCCTCCATCGCCTGAGCGTATAGACGCCCCGCGCGATAGGAAGAGCGCACCAAGGGGCCGGACATAACGGCACCAAAGCCCAATTCCTCGGCCGCCGTGGCGTATTCCACGAACTCCTCGGGCTTCACCCAACGGTCAATGGGGTGATACATGGGGCCGGGGCGCAGGTATTGGGTGATGGTGATGATGTCACAACCGGCCTCGTGGAGGTCGGAGAGCGCCTCAAGAACCTCCTCCTGCGTTTCACCCATGCCCAAGATGAGGTTGGACTTGGTGATGAGGCCAAAATCGCGGGCCTGGCGGATCACGTCAAGGGAACGCTCATAGCGGAAAGCGGGGCGGATGCGGCGGAAGATACGCGGCACCGTCTCTACGTTGTGGGCAAAGACCTCCGGGCGGGATTCAAAGACCTCTTGGAGCAAATCGGCCTTGCCGGAGAAGTCTGGCACCAGATTCTCCACGCCGGTGTGCGGGTTGAGCTGGTGGATCTGCCGAACTACCTCGGCGTAGAGCCAGGCGCCCTCATCGTCGAGATCGTCGCGGGTCACGCCAGTGATGGTGGAGTAATTCAAGCCCATCTCGCGCACGGATTCCGCCACGCGGCGCGGCTCGTCCACGTCAAGGGGCTCGGGGCGAGCGGAGTTGATCTGGCAAAAATCGCAGCGGCGCGAGCAATTAGCTCCGCCGATGAGGAAGGTGGCCTCGCGGGATTCCCAGCACTCGTGAATATTGGGGCAACCGGCTTCCTGGCACACCGTGTTAAGGGAAGCGCCGGAGACACGTTTTTTCATGTCCTGGTATTCCGGACCGTTTTTCACCTGGTTCCGGATCCAGCGCGGTTTATGCTCAATGGGAGTCTGCGCATTGCGCTTTTCAATGCGCAGTAACTTACGGCCTTCAGGTGCGATAGTCACATTCGTCACCTTACCTTTAAAGGTCACCCCGCGTTAAACCCTCAGCGCTTGCGGGGTAAGCCCTTGGTGGGGTCGGGGGCGGAGCCAAAGGAATGATCGGCCACAACGAGCCTTCCCTCCAATGCCTCCGTGAGGGCGGCGAGCAGGGGAGCGGTCATCTCCTCGGTGCTCACCTCGCGGCCTAATTCCTCGGAGAGGGTGGTTACCCCGGCATCGGTAATCCCGCAGGGAATGATGTGGTGATAGTAGTCCAGGGTATTGGAGCAGTTAAGAGAAATGCCGTGCATGGTCACCCCGCGAGTAATGCGAATACCAATGGCGGCTACCTTGCGGTCCGCCTTCCCGTGAGAGGCGGGAACCCAGACCCCCGAGCGGCCGTCGATACGCCCGGCGTCCTCCACACCCACCTGGCGCACGGCCTGGATGATGGCTTCTTCCAGCCTGCGCACGTAATCCACCACGTCCACGGGATCGGCCAGTTGAATGAGGGGATAGAGCACCAGTTGGCCGCGGCCATGCCAGGTGATGCGCCCGCCGCGATCCACGTCAATCACCGGAAGATCATTATGTGGGCGATCCTCCGGCTGCGTGCGCTTACCCGCCGTGTAGACGTTGGGGTGCTCCACCACCAGCACGGTATCGCCCACCTCCCCCCGGTGGCGTCGCGCCGCGAGATCGGCCTGGAGCTCCCAGGCCTCCCGATAATCCATCACGCCGAGGTGGCGAATATTGAGGGGATCGCTCGCGGCGCGGATGGAGCGATCGGCGGGGAAAAAGGGCTTCCTAGGTGCAGTCATAGTGGCTACATCATAAGCCCCTAGAGCCTATTCCACGCCGTTGGCCTCGGCGTACTGAGCGGCGCTCATCAACTCGCCTACCTCGGTGACCTCCACCTCGTAGAGCCAGCCCGCGCCGAAGGGGTCCTCGTTGATGATCTCGTAGTTATCCTCGATTTCCTCGTTGATGGCGGTCACGGTGCCGCTCACCGGAGCATAGAGATCGGAGACGGACTTGGTGGATTCCACCTCGCCGCAGGTTTCACCGGCGGTGACGGTATCGCCCACCTCGGGCAGCTCGGCAAAAACTACTTCGCCCAGGCGTTCGGTGGCCACGGAGGTGATGCCCACGCGCACGGTGGAGCCCACCGCAGCATCGGCGGCGGCGTTAATCCACTCGTGTTCTTCGGAGTAGGAGAAAGAATCGGGAAGGGTAGCCATGATGTTCCTTTCGAGCAGTGAGTGCTTGCAGTGTTGGAAAAATCTTATCGGGAGCGCCGGTAGAACGGGGTCTCCACGATGCGGAAGGGGTAGTGCTTACCGCGAATATCCACGGTCACCTCCGCGCCGGGGGTAGCGCTGGCGCGGTCCACGTAGGCCAGGGCAATGGGGTGGCCCAGCGTGGGAGAGGGCTGGCCAGAAGTGACAACACCGATCTCGGAGCCTTCAGAGCCCTCGGTGGAAAGCACGGTGGCGCCGGAGCGCGCCGCGCGCTTGCCCTCGGAGGCAAGCCCCACGAGAACCCGGGTGGGCTCCGCAGCAGCTTTCAAGGCCTCCTTGCCCACGAAGTCCGCTTCCTTCTTGGCGGAGACGAGCACGCCCAGGCCGGCGTCGATAGGCGTGGTCTGCTCCGTGAGTTCGTTGCCGTAGAGCGGCATGGCGGCCTCTAGGCGCAGAGAATCGCGCGCGGCCAGGCCCGCCGGTTGAATCTCGTGGGGCTGCCCGGCCTCCAGTGCGGCGGCCCACAGCGCCGAGGCGTTCTCGTTGGGAGTGAAGAGCTCAAAGCCGTCCTCGCCGGTATAGCCGGTGCGGGCGATGAGAACGTCCGGGATACCGGCCACGGTGGCGGAAAAAGCGGCGTAGTACTTAAGCGTGCGCACGGCCTCGCGGTCCTGTTCACCCACGAGGGAGAGCACGATCTCCTCCGCACGCGGACCCTGCACCGCGATGAGCGCGGTCTGCGTGGATTCATCGTCGAGGGTGACCTCAAAGCCCGCCGCACGCTCGCGCAAGGCCTCTACCACCACCGCGGTATTGGAGGCATTGGGCACCACCAGGAACTCCTCTTCGCTCAGGCGATAGGTGATGAGATCGTCGATAATGCCCCCATCGGGGCGCACGATCATGGAGTACTTGGCGCGTCCCACGGCGATGGAGGAAAGATGAGAGATGAGCGCGTAGTCCAGGAAGGCGGCCGCCTGGGGGCCGCTCACGCGCACCTCACCCATGTGGGAGAGATCGAAGAGGCCCGCACGCTCGCGCACCGCGCGGTGCTCTTCCAGCTCCTTGCCGTACTTCAGCGGCATGGACCAATCGCCAAAGGGGGTGAAAGAGGCGCCTAGGGCCTCGTGTTCGGCGTGCAGCGGGGAATGGCGCAGGGAATCGGGGTTAGACATTGGTTCCTCCGTTCGGGGTGGTGGCAGCGGCAGCGTCACCAGAGGTGGTGAAATCGAAAGCCTCCGGCGCGGGGCAAGAGCACACCAGGTTGCGGTCGCCATAGGCCTCGTCGATGCGGCGCACCGGCGGGAAGTACTTGGCGCGGTACAGGGAAGCCACCGGCCAGGCGGCTTCCTCCCGGCTAAAGGCATAGGGCCACTCGTTGCGGGAGACGCTGGCGGCGGTGAAGGGAGCGTGGTGAAGCACGGAATCCTCGTAGGCGATGCCGCCGTTAATGATGGTCTGAATCTCGCGGCGGATGGAGCGCATGGCCTCGATGAAGCGATCCAACTCCTCCTGGCTTTCCGATTCCGTGGGTTCCACCATGAGGGTGCCCGCCACGGGGAAGGCCAGGGTGGGGGCGTGGAAGCCGTAATCCACCAGGCGCTTACACACATCGGCGGCGGTGACCCCAGAGGCGTCGGTGAGCGGGCGCAGATCCACGATGCACTCGTGGGCCACCAGGCCGGTCTCCCCGGTGTAGAGAATCGGGAAATCATCGCGCAGCTGCGCCGCCACGTAATTGGCCCCGAGAATCGCGTGCGCCGTGGCCTGCTCCAGGCCTTCGCCGCCCATCATGGCGAGGTAGGACCAGGAGATCGGCAGCACACCGGCCGAGCCGTAGCGGGTGGCGGTGATCGGCACGCCGGTGCCCTCGGGAGCGGGGTGCAGCGGATCGACGCCGTTGGGGTCAGTGGGCAGGAAGTCAATCAGGTGCTCGCGCACCGCCACCGGGCCCACACCGGGGCCGCCACCGCCGTGCGGAATGGTGAAGGTCTTATGCAGATTCAGGTGGCTGACGTCGCCGCCGAACTCGCCGGGGCGGGCCAACCCCGCCAGCGCATTCATATTCGCGCCGTCGATATACACCTGGCCGCCCACGGCGTGCACCTTCTGGCATACCTCGCGCACCTGCGGCTCAAAGACGCCGTGGGTGGAGGGGTAGGTAATCATAATCGCCGCCACGTGCTCGCCGTGCTGGGCCAACTTGGCATCGAGGTCGCTAAGGTCGATGGAGCCGTCCTCCGCCGTGGCAACCACCACCACGCGCAGGTTCGCTAGCGTTGCCGAGGCCGCGTTGGTGCCGTGCGCGGACTGCGGAATCAGGCAAATATCCCGGCCCTGATCGCCCTGGGCCACGTGATAGCGCCGGATAGCCAGTAGACCGGCCAATTCACCCTGAGAGCCTGCATTGGGCTGCACGGACACCTTGGCATAGCCGGTGATCTCCGCCAACCAGCCCTCGATCTCCTCGATGAGTTCGCGCCAGCCCTGCGTGTGTTCCTCGGGGGCAAAGGGGTGAATCTGAGCGAACTCGGGCCAGCTAATCGGCTCCATGCCCGCCGTGGGATTCAGCTTCATGGTGCACGAACCCAGGGGAATCATGGTGCGATCCAGCGCCAAATCCTTATCCGAGAGCTCGCGCAGGTAGCGCAGCATCTGAGTCTCGGAGTGAATCTTGGAGAAGATCGGGTGCTTCAAGGTCTCCGTGCGGCGGCGCAGGCTCTCCGGCAGGCCGCTTTCCTCGCCTTGTTCCTCGGTGCTTGCCGACGCCCCCGGAGTTGCCGAAATACCCAGCGCTTTAGCGATGGCGGCTACGTCCTCCTCGGTGGAGGACTCACCAAAGGCCACGGAAATCTTATCGGTGCCGAGGGGGCGCACCAGGTACCCGGCCTGGGCAAGGGCCTGGGCGAGGTTATCGCGGTTCTCCGCGCGGATCGTCAGGGTGTCAAAGAAGGTATCGTGCACCAATTCCAGGCCGGGGGCGGCCTCCACGGCGGCGGCAAGCAGGGCCGCGCGGCGATGAATGGCGAGCGCGATCCGCTTCAACCCCTCCGGGCCGTGGTACACCGCGTACATGGAGGCCGTCACGGCCAAAAGCGCCTGAGCGGTGCAGATATTGGAAGTGGCCTTTTCCCGGCGAATGTGCTGCTCGCGGGTCTGCAAGGCGAGGCGGTAGGCGGGAGCCCCCGCGGCGTCCTTGGAAACTCCCACCACGCGACCGGGGAGTTGGCGCTTGAGCTTATCCGTCACGGAGATGAAGGCCGCGTGCGGGCCGCCGAAGAAGAGCGGCACGCCAAAGCGCTGAGAGGAACCCACCGCGATGTCCGCCCCCAGGGTTCCGGGAGATTCCAGCACTTGCAGGGCCATGAGATCGCAGGCCACGGTGGCTAGGCCGCCGCGGGTGTGTATGTCCTCGATGATGGGGCGGGGGTCGATGATGTCCCCCTCGGTGCCGGGATAGGCGATCACCACGCCCACGTAATCCTCGCCCACGATGGGGCCATTGAGGCTTTCCACCTCTACCTCTAACTCGATGGCGCGGGCGCGTTCTGCGGCCACGGCGATCACCTGGGGGTGCAGGCGGGCATCGAGGAGCACCCGGCGCCCCTTCTTCTTGGCGCGGGACATCAGCCCCACGGCCTCGGCCACGGCGCTGGCCTCATCGAGCAGGGAGGCCCCGGCGATGGGTAATTCCGTGAGTTCGGAGACGAGGGTCTGGAAGTTCAGCAGCGCCTCCAATCGACCCTGGGAGATCTCCGGCTGATAGGGGGTATAGGCGGTATACCAGCCCGGATCTTCCAGCACACCGCGGCGGATCACGGGCGGAGTGATGGTGTCGTAGTAGCCCTGGCCGTAGAGAGAGTGGAGCACCACGTTCTTATCGGCCAATTCCCGTAGGCGCGCCTGCGCCTGGTGTTCGGAGAGGGGAGCGGGCAGGGCCGGGGAGGCCTCGGCGCGGATAGCGGGAGGGAGGGCGGCGTCGATAAGCGCTTCGAGGGAATCAAAGCCCAGGGCGCTGAGCATGGCCTGTGATTCGGCATTGCTTGGACCCAGGTGGCGGGCGGGATAGGAGGAAGGATCAGTCACGGGGGTGAGATGCGTCAAGTGAGGTGTCTCCTTTAACCACAATGAAAGTGAGTTATCTGCCCGTATTATAGGCGTTGCGAGACGCATAACAACGAGGCCCTAACCCCAAATGGGGCTAGGGCCTCGTATCACCGGAGGGAAATGCTAGAGCAACAGATCACCCTCGAAATCGGCGGTCTCCAGACGATCCTTCACCGTGGTGAGGAAGCGGCCAGCGTCCGCGCCATCGACCAACTGGTGATCGTAGGTCAGCGGCAGGAACACCATCTGGCGAATGGCGACCACATCGAGGCCATCCTCGGTGCGCACCACCGGGCGCTTGGTGATGGCGCCGGTGCCCAGGATGCCCGCCTGCGGCGGAACCAGAATCGGGGTATCGGTCAGCGCACCCTCCGAGCCGATATTGGTGATGGTGAAGGTGCCACCCACCAGATCGTTCGGCTTGAGCTTGTTATTGCGGGCGCGCTCCGCGAGTTCCGCGATGGCCTGAGCCAACTCCGGCAGGGTCTTATCCTGCGCGTTGTGGATCACCGGGGTGAGCAGACCAGCCGGGGTATCCACGGCGATGGAGAGGTTCACGCTCTCGTGGTAGGTGATCTCCTTGGTCTCCGCGTTGTAGGAGGCGTTCACGTTCGGGTGCGAGACCAGGGCCTCCACCACGGCCTTAGCGAAGAAGGGCAGGTAGGTGAGGTTGGCGCCGTGCTTCTCCGCGAAGGCGGGCTTATTGGCCTTGCGCAGCACGGCTACCTTGGTCATATCCACCTCTTGCACCTGCGTGAGCTGCGCGGAGGTTTGCAGAGCCTCCACCGTCTTGGAGGCGGTGATCTGGCGGATACGGTTGGCCTTCTGCACGGTGCCGCGCAGCTTGGCTTTCTCCGGGTCCACGGACTTGGTGGAAGCAGCGCCTGGAGCCTTGGGAGCATTGCTTGCCGACGCCGCCGTGGCCTCGGCCCCGGCCTCGGTCTCCTGCGAACCGGAGGCGGCGTCGAGAACATCCTGCTTGCGGATGCGACCGCCCACGCCGGTGCCCTTGACCTCGCTGAGGTTCACGGAATGCTTCTCCGCGAGCTTGCGCACGAGCGGGGTGACGTAGGGAAGGTTGCCGGTGGTGGCGGAGGGCTTGGGAGCCTCTTCCTTCTTCTCAGCCTTCGGAGCGGGCTCCTTGGCCTTGGGCTCTTCCTGCTTCGGCTCCTCCTTGGGGGCGGGTGCCTCGGGCTCGGGGTCCTTCTTCTCCGGCTGCTTGGGGGCCGAGGCGCTCTTGTCACCGATGCGGGCGATAGCGGCGCCCACCTCGACGGTGTCGTCCTCTTCGGCAAGAATCTCTAGCAGGGTGCCGGCCACGGGGGAGGGGACTTCGGTGTCTACTTTGTCGGTGGAGACTTCCAGTAGGGGCTCGTCGGCCTCTACGGTGTCGCCCACGGACTTGAGCCACTGGGTGATCGTGCCTTCGGTAACGGATTCGCCCAGTTCGGGCATGGCTACCTCGGTAGCCTCTCCGGTGGAATCAGAATCCTGGGCCGGATCTTCCTCTTCATCGGACGGGGCGGAGGAAGAGGGGGCCTCATCGGCATCGCCAATCACGGCGATGACGGAGCCGACGTCCACGGTGTCATCTTCCTCGGCCTTAATTTCGAGGAGAACACCGGAGGTCGGGGAGGGGACTTCGGTGTCTACTTTGTCGGTGGAGACTTCCAGTAGGGGCTCGTCAGCCTCTACGGTGTCGCCCACGGACTTGAGCCACTGGGTGATCGTGCCTTCGGTAACGGATTCGCCCAGTTCGGGCATCTCTACTGAGAACGCCATGTGTGTCAGACTCCTCGATAGTCGTGTAGATGGTTCTAATACAATAACCGTACCTGCCCGCCCGAAGTCGTGCGCACCGGAGGTGCCCTCACGGCGAGGGGCGTGGAGGGTGTCGCGGGATACAGTGAGTACCCCTACAATTGTAGGCCGTGTTCAAACTTTTTGGTCGCCGTAAGAAAAAGGCCGGGCCGCGCCCACCGCGCGCCCCAGGGGCGACGATTCGCCCTGATGATGCCCAGGAATTGCGGCAGTGGGCCCAGGAGCGAGCTTTCGTGGAGGCCTTTGTGGAACCAGAGACCTTTGTCAATGAGATGTCCGCCGTGGTGGTCGATGAATCGGGGGACTTTATTCGCCGCCGCATCGGAGGCCCCAAGGGGATTGATGCGCTGGCGAAACTCCTCGATTGCCCCGTGTACGACGTGGAGGAAACCGGGTACCCGCAGCGCATGCGCGAGCGGATCGAAAGGGATCGCCTCTTGCGCAAGCGCGAGGAGCAGCGGCAACGCCGCGCTCAGTTAGAGCGCGACGAGGAAAACCGCCAAGAGAACCGAGAGAACTAAGCCTTGGGGTTAGCCAGTTGCCCTAAGACCCGCAGGAAAGTCCGCACCGGGGCTCCGGTGGCTCGTTGGGGCGTGTAACCGTAGGCGGCACCCTCATTCCAGGCGGGCCCGGCGACGTCGAGGTGCGCCCACTCCACTCCCTCGGGAATGAAGCGGGACAGGTATGCACCGGCAAAGAGCATTTGCCCATTGCGGGAATTATGAGTGTTGCGCATGTCTGCCACGGGGGAGGCCAGGGCCGCGGAATGTTCTTCCAGAAGCGGCATGGCCCAGGCGGATTCACCCACTTCCCGCCCAGCCTGAGCCACGAGATCCCGGAGTTCATCCGAACCCATCACGCCAGTGGTGCGGGTGCCAAGAGCAACGAGCTGGCCTCCGGTAAGCGTGGAGGCTTCCAGGATGGCGTCGGGGTGATCCTCACCGGCACGAGCGAGGGCGTCGGCAAGCACGAGGCGCCCCTCCGCATCGGTGTTGAGCACCTCGGAGGTGAGCCCGCCGTAATGCGTGATGACGTCTCCGGGGCGAGTGGCCGAACCCGAGGGCATGTTTTCTGCGAGCGGGAGCCAGGCGGTGATCTCCACCTCAAGATTGAGGCGTGCCGCTGCAATAATGCTGGCGGCTACGGCGGCGGAGCCACCCATATCGGAGATCATGACCTCCATGTTGGCGGCGGGCTTGAGGGAGATTCCGCCGGTATCGAAGGTGATTCCTTTGCCCACCAGAGCCACGTAGGCATGAGCCTTTGACGGAGCCCAGTGCAGGCGCACGAGGCGCGGGGCGCGCTGAGAGCCGGAGCCGACGGCGAGAATACCACCGAATCCCTCCACCGAAAGGCGGTAGGCATCATAAATCTCCGATTCCACGCCGTGCTCGGCGGCGAGGGCAGCAAGGGTATCCGCATAGGAAGCCGGGTAGAGATCGCGCGCGGAGGTATTGGTGAGATCGCGGGCCAGGGCCACGGCCTCGGCATTGATGAGGGCTTCCCGGAAAGCGGCCTTATCCTTCTTCCTAGAACCCAAGAAGGTCACCGGTCCCGGCTCCTGCGTAGGGGTGCTGCGCTGTCCCTCGTAGGAATAGGACCCCAGCAGATAGCCCTCGACGGCCGCCTTCAAGGTACCTTCCCCGAGGTCACCTGCGGCCACGAAAACCGAACCACGGGTGCGCATGTGCCGGGCGGCCGAGCCCATCGCCCGGCGCAGCACCTCGGTATCGAACTCCGCGGCGTCGCCAAGCCCCACGAGGGCTACCGCGCGGGTTTCCTTGAGAGCGGAAGGGGCGGGGAATACCACGCAGGTATCGCTCTTACCCTCAAAGCCGAGGGCCTCGGCGGCGTCGACCAAGGCGCGCGCGGCGGAAGAACTCAGCGGGCCGGTGAGGGGAAACTCAGGGCCTTCTTCGCCGGAAAATACAGGGAAGAGAATGACCTGGGTGTCCTGCGGGACCTTTTTAGCCAGGGTGGCGGGGGCGAGGGTACCTCGGGTAGGTAAACCGCTGAGCATAAGACCTCCTGAGAATAGAGAATGCAGACCGTATAAGCCTATCGCCTTCCAACCGGAGTGTACGGTGAGGAGCATGACTTCTCTCACCTTTGAGGTTCAACGCAACCCCCACCCCGTTACCGATGAGCGCCGCGCGGAGATTCTGGCTAACCCCGCCTTTGGCCAGCAATTTACCGACCATATGGTGCGTATCGACTGGAATCAAGAATCCGGCTGGCACGATGCGCGTGTGATGCCCTTTGGGGCGATTGAACTTTCCCCCGCCACCTCGGTGTTGCATTATGGTCAGGCGATTTTTGAGGGAATGAAGGCCTATCGGATGCCGGATGGCGCTATTGCCACCTTCCGCCCCGATCGGAATGCGCAGCGCATGCAGGATTCGGCCCGTCGCCTGGCCATGCCCGAGTTGCCCGTGGAGGACTTTCTGGAGGCCGTGCGGGTGCTCGTTGACGTGGATCAGCAATGGGTTCCCGAGGCCGGGGGAGAGGCCGCGCTGTACCTGCGCCCCCTCATGTTTGCCACGGAGCAGACCCTCGGCGTGCACCCCTCTTCTTCCTATACCTTCCTTCTCATGGCCTCGCCCTCGGGTGCCTACTTCAAGGGCGGCCTTAAGCCGGTGAGCGTGTGGCTTTCCGAGGATTATGTGCGGGCCGCGCCGGGTGGCACGGGAGCGGCGAAGTTTGCCGGAAATTACGCCGCCTCCCTCCTCGCCCAGGCACAGGCCAGCGAGAAAGGCTGCGACCAAGTGGTGTGGCTCGATGCCATCGAGCGGAACTACATCGAGGAAATGGGCGGCATGAATCTCATGTTCGTGTACGGCTCCGAGGACTCCCCGGAGGGGGTCACCCTGGTGACCCCGAAGCTCAGCGGCTCCCTACTGCCGGGCGTGACCCGTGATTCCCTGCTCCACGTGGCCCGCGACCTCGGCTACGCCACCGAGCAGCGGCTCATCTCCAAGGAAGAATGGCGCAAAGATGCGGAATCCGGCGTGCTCACGGAGACTCTGGCCTGTGGTACCGCCGCCGTGCTGACCCCCGTGGGCGTGGTGAAATCCAATGACGGCGAGTTTACCGTGGGCAATAATGAGCCTGGAGCAGTGACGATGAAGCTGCGCCAGCGCCTCACCGACATTCAGCACGGGGTGGCAGAAGATACCCACGGGTGGATGCACACCCTGGTGCCGGCAGCGGAATAAAGCGGTACCGAAGTAAAGCGGCGCCGAGATGCGCGGGGTGCCGCTTTATCTATCACCTGCGGGCTGGCCTGTGGTTTTGTTCGCGGGTTCGCCTGTGGGTTGGTTTGAGGGGGCGCTTGTCGGTTCGTCCGCTGGGGCTTCTCCCGTCACCTCTCCATAAAGCGAGGTGGCAGCGCGCACCAGCGGAACGGTGGTGGCGGCCCCGGTGCCCATGCCCAGCGGCATATTGAGGGCAAAGAGCGGAGTGAGGCCGAGGTGGCGCAGAGCCATCAGATGGCCCGCGTGGGGGGTGAGTTGCCCCGCGAGCATCCAGTTCTTAGCCCCAGGAGCCAGAGCCTCCGCATAGCAGGCGGCCACGCAGCTCACCGTGGTATCGAGCAGGATGGGGGTGCGTCGTACGGCGCATTGGGCGAGGAAACTCACCAGGGCCACCAGCGCGGGGCTTGCGTGATGGCGCAGGAGATCTACTGCGGAACGCTTGTGGGCACGCGCCTGGAACATGAGATCGCGGATGAGGGTGACGCGCTTGCTCCATTGCTTATCCGCCGTGCCGTGAAAACCGAGAACCGCCACGGGTTCCCTTCCCGTAAGCAATCCCAGCAGGGCTAAGGCCTCCTCGTCCTCGCCGGCGCCTATCGACGCCGCTAAGAGGAGATCCGTGCCGCGATCGGCCTGGTGGTCAGCGGCCTGAATACCCATTTCCTTCGCTTGGTCAAAGGAGGACTCTGGGGGAACATCTATGACGGTTGCGGGTATTCCCACGGCCTCGGTAAAGGCATGGGTGGGGCCGGTTCCTTCATTGGCCTTCCGGTGAAAGCTAATGGCCTGTTCCGTGGAGAGAACGCTTGCCCGCGTAGCGGAGCGGTTGCCATAAAAAACCATCATCCGGCTGTTCCGAATGGGGCGCAGGGGCTCGGTTGCCGATACTCCCTGTGCCGCGGCAAAAAAAGAGGCTACATCGCGTAATCGCCCGGCGATGTCCTGTGGCAGTACCCTGGGCAGGTGTTCAGCGCTACCGGTGGGGGAGGTGACAGGGCTGAATAACTCCACGATGACCTCTACTAATTTTGTCGTTGACGAGGGCTAACTGTGCTGAGAACTTACTGCGGAACTTATTGCGCGCGGCCGACCGCCGCGCCGAGCTCCACCCGGGGCTTCGGGGTACGCCAGCGGCGCGGTTGCATAGCGCGGGAATAGGCGTAGAAGCCCAGCCCCAGGCCAGCTTGGGAAGTATTGGGGAACTCCGAGCGCACAGCGCGGTTCACGCGGCGCCCGAGGATAATGCCTTCCAGAGCAAAGATAATGATGATGCCCATAGAAACCAAGGAAAATACCGCTGCTATCTGGGGCATTCCATTGGTAACGAACATGGAGAGCAAAAGCAACAGGGCAAAGGGCATCACCCAGTTATTGATAAAGCGCCGGGAATCTACCCAATCGCGGGCGAAGGCACGCTCCGGCCCCTTATCACGAGGCAAGAGGTAGCGTTCCTCTCCGCGATCCATCGCGGCCTGCGTTTCGCGCTGACGACGGCGGGATTCCTCCCGCTCCTTGCGCTTGTACTCCTTCCACTCCTCCTTGGACATGGAAGCCTTGAGTTCTTTGCGCCGCTGACGCTGCTGTTGCGGCGTGGTGGGAGCCATAGAGGCACCCCGAATTACGCCGCGCTCCATCTCTACCTCCTTGCGCTTGGGGGTAGGGCGCCCCTTGGGCGGCGTATAGCCCTTGGGCAGGGGCGTGCCTTCTTCATGGGTTTCAGGCACGCTCTGCGGCTCGGAGGCCTGAGCGGGAGCGGTATCGGCGTCGTCAGTGTTCTGCCACGGTAATTTCACGGATACAACTGTACAAGCACGGTGGGACACAGCGGGAATACCGGCTTGATCGCGTGTGTTAAAAGGTATGTCGTCCCTCTTCCCGACCGTGCTCCGGCACCCCCGTACCGCCACGGGTAGGGTTGTGGGAAACCAGATGCA
The DNA here is from genome assembly GCF_001412085.1 of Corynebacterium lowii. GTDB lineage: Bacteria > Actinomycetota > Actinomycetes > Mycobacteriales > Mycobacteriaceae > Corynebacterium > Corynebacterium lowii. The sequence continues at coordinate 314,794 of NZ_LKEV01000002.1, read as the reverse complement.
GCAACGAGAGTCCATGCAGCAAGGAGTTCACCGAAAATGACTGCACCTTCTACTAGCACCGGAGTAACGCTTTCCGACGCCGCCGCGGCCAAGGCCAAGGCGCTTCTCGACCAAGAGGGGCGCGATGATCTTTCCCTGCGCATTGCCGTGCAGCCCGGCGGTTGTGCTGGACTGCGCTATCAGCTTTACTTTGACGATCGCACCCTTGACGGCGATAAGGCCGATGAGTTTGGCGGCGTGCGCCTGGTGGTGGATAAGATGTCCGTCCCGTACCTCATGGGGGCGACCATTGATTTTGCCGATACGATCGAGCAGCAGGGCTTCACCATTGATAACCCCAACGCGGGTGGCTCGTGTGCCTGTGGCGATTCGTTCCACTAATCCATCGGAGAATTGAGAAAAGGCGGCCGGGTGGCCGCCTTTTTCGTGCTTTCTAGATATTAACCGGATAGTCCTTGTGCTCGATGTGGGGATCAATACGGTGCTCGACAAAGATCCCATGCCAGATCATGAAGGCAAGGACCGTCCAGAGGCGGCGGGAATGATCGGAAACCCCATCGCGGTGCTCCTTGAGCATTTCCAGCACGGCCTTCTTATCAAAGATCTCGTCGGTCTGAGAATCCGTGATGGTATCTTGAGCCCAACCAAAGAGCTCGTCGCCCGCAAGCCAGTGGCGCATGGGCACCGGGAAGCCGAGCTTCTTGCGGTGCAGCACGTGCGGGGGCACGATTTGCTCCATCGCCTTGCGCAGGGCGTACTTGGTGGTGCCGTGGGCGATCTTGAGTTCATGGGGGATGGACTCAGCGACGCTGAATACTTCCTTATCCAGGAAGGGCACGCGCAGTTCCAGGGAGTTCGCCATGTTGATCTTATCGGCCTTGACCAGAATATCTCCGCGCATCCAGGTGAAGAGGTCTAGATGCTGCATACGCGCCACCGGATCCATGTGCCGCGATTGCGCATAGATCGGGGCCGTGACCTCCCGGTGATCCCATTCGCGGGTGGCCCACGGAATCACTCGCTGCATCTGCTCAAAATTGAAGGAGCGCGCATTGCCGTAATAGCGCTCTTCCATGCTCATCGTGCCGCGCTCTAGAAGGGACTTCCCCTTCATACCCTCGGGAAGAACGGCGCTAAGGCGGCGTAGCCCCTTGAGAAGAGGGGAGGGGATCTTTTCAAAGGGAGCGAGGGAGAGCGGCTCCTTGTAGATGGTGTAACCGCCAAAGAGTTCATCAGCACCCTCACCGGAGAGCACCACCTTGACGTGCTTGCGCGCCTCTGCGGCCACAAAATACAGGGGAACCAGGGAAGGATCGGCTACCGGATCGTCCAAGTACCACATGATCTTGGGAATAGCCTCGGCATATTCCTCGGGGGAGACGATCTTAACGATGTGCTCGGCACCGATGGCGGCGGCGGATTCGGCTGCCACATCTACCTCGGAGTAGCCCTCACGCTCAAAACCAGTGGTGAAGGTGAGCAGATCAGGGTTATGGCGCTTGGCCAGCGTAGCGATGGCCGTGGAGTCGATGCCGCCGGAGAGGAAGGAACCCACTGTGACGTCGGCGCGCATATGCTTTTCCACGCTATCTTCCAGCACGCGCGCGATGCGGTCAAAGAGATCTTGTTCGCGGCCCTGTGGCACCGGCGTGGTGCGGAAGGCGGGGCGGAAGTACCGCTGAATCTTTGGTGCTTGACCGGGGGTGATGGTGGCGTAGCAACCGGATTCCAGGCGGCTGATCTGGGCATGGAGAGATTCCGGCTCGGGCACGTATTGGAGATCCACGTAGTGCTCAATGGCGCGCCGGTCAAGGCTGAGATCTAGATTCAGAGCGGGGGCCATCTCCAGGATGGACTTCTTCTCGGAAGAGAAAACAGTGCCCTGCGCGGTGGTGGCGAGGAAGAGGGGCTTGATGCCAAATTGATCTCTCGCGATGAAGAGAGTGCGCTTCTGGGAGTCCCACACACCAAAACCAAACATGCCGCGCAGATGTTCCACGACCTCTGCACCCCAGTGGTGGTAGCCCACCACGATGGTTTCGGAGTCTCCCGTGGTGCGGAAGTGGTAGCCTGCGGCTTGAAGCTCCTCGCGCAGCTCCACGTAGTTATAGATCTCCCCGTTGAAAGTTAGCGTGTAGCGCTCGGGGTTGTCCTCGGGGCCCCATTGCAGGGGTTGGTGGGAGTGCTCAAGATCGACGATCGAGAGCCGATTAAAGCCAAGAACGACGTCGCTATCCGACCATGATTCGGAGTCGTCGGGGCCGCGGTGGCGTTGACAAGGAAGCGCGTTAGTTACAGCATCCACATAATCAGTGGCCTTCCCATCAGCGGACAGGAAACCAAGAAGCCCGCACATATCCTTTGTCTACTCCTTCAAGTGGGGGAAGATGAAAAAATACTATAAATCATGATGGCACGAGTGCTCATCTACTGCATAAAGCCTAAGCGACGTCCCCGAACGGGTGACAACTTTCGATGGATCTTTGGTGAGGGGTATGCCACAGTGAATTAGGGTGCTGTCCAGTAAAAAAGGCCTCGGGCCAGTGGGATCCCCTTCTTATAGGGATATTCTGTGACCATGCTGTGAAGAAAGGTGGAGGGGTTCAGCGTGGTTTCAGGACTCTCATCGGCTATCCTGCTGGTTAGGAATGAACCGCAGTGTTCTTAAAAGCTGTGTGGAAGGAAAGGCAGACACACGTGGAACAGCGAAATCGAGCAGGCCGCGGCCGGAAGGTAGCCCTGGGTGGCATCGTTGCCGCTGCGGGTCTCGCCTTGTCCGGCTGTGATGTTGCTCCGCCAGAAGCCGTGGATCATTTGCTGCGCATGGGCTGGCCCGAGGGAATTACCCCGGAGGCTACCGCTATGGGCAACTTCTGGGTCTGGGTATGGGTTGCGGCATGGATCATCGGCATCATCATGTGGGGTCTGTTCCTCACCGCTATCTTCCGATGGGGTGCCAAGCGTGCCGAGAAGAAGGGTGGGGGAGAGTTCCCCCGCCAGACTCAGTACAACATTCCTCTGGAGCTTGTGCTGACCACGCTGCCGGTTGTGATCGTGATGGTCATTTTCTTCTTCACGGTGCAGACGCAACAGAAGGTCACCGCCTTGGATAAGAACCCCGAGGTGACCGTGGACGTGACCGCTTTCCAGTGGAATTGGAAGTTCGGTTACGCCGAGGTGGACGGCAATCTGATGCCCAATGGCCAGGACTATGTGGGCACCGATGCGGAGCGTCAGCGTTTGGCGGATGAGACGCAGGTGAATCCCGATGGGGATAACCCGATTCACGGTAAGTCCAAGCGCGATATGTCCTACCTGAACTACAACACCGTGGAGACCTTGGGTACCACGGAAGAGGTTCCCGTGTTGGTGCTCCCGAGCCAGACGCCGGTTGAGTTCCGCCTTGCCTCCGGAGATGTTTCGCACTCCTTCTGGATTCCCGAGTTCCTGTTCAAGCGCGACGCTTATGCTCACCCCGAGTCCAACCAGCAGGAGCGCTCCTTCCAGGTCGAGGCAATTGAAAAGGAAGGCGCCTTCGTGGGCCGCTGCGCTGAGATGTGCGGTACCTACCACGCCATGATGAACTTTGAGCTGCGCGTGGTGACCCCGGAGCAGTTCCGTGAGTACATGGCTTTCCGTACGGCGAACCCGGAGGCACCGAACTCGGATGCCCTCAAGGCTATTGGTGAAGAGCCGTATGCCACCAGCACGCATCCCTTCAACTCCGATCGCGATACCCGCGACGGTGACAACTACGTGGACAACAACGCCTAAGGCGCAGGAGCTGCATCATGAAATCAAGTACTAAGATCATGTACGCGATGACGGCCTTCTTGGTTGTCATGGCAGTGATCTACATTCTTGCCACCACGTACGTCCAGGATGACGGCTACCGTCACGGTACGGAATGGGCCGGAGTTGTGGGATTGGTTCTTTCTGCCGCCTTGACCGCAATGTTGGGTGGTTACCTGCACTTCACTGAGCGCCGCGTGGATATTCTTCCCGAGGATTGGGAGGAGGCCGAGGTTGCCGATAAGGCGGGAACCCTGGGCTTCTTTAGCCCCAGTTCGATCTGGCCGGCGGCGATGTCCGGCGCCATCCTCGTGCTGGGCTTGGGAATTATCTATCTGAAGTGGTGGATGATCGCGTTGGGTGCGGTTCTTCTCATCTACACGACGACGAAGTTGAGCCTCCAGTACGGTCAGCCAAGGGAAAAGCACTAGAGATCTACGTTTCTCCATTAATTGCCTCATCGCGGTAATCGCGATGAGGTTTGTTTTATTATCTGAAAAATTCAGCAAAAAGAATACTGGGCAATGGTGGGGTGCTGTGTGCGGAAATCTGAGGCTTCGATAAAAAGGATGAGTGCCGGGGGTTATCCGAAAGTTTGAGCCGAAGGGGGAATGGGCCTCGCTTTTTGTGAGTTATGTCTCCCCTGGGAACTGTGTATGGAGCCGCGGTATGTGCTTGGTTGGGTCTTTGCGTTAAGTGTGGCTACCAGGACTTTTCGCTCTATCTACTCGCTGTTGCGGTGACCTGCATTGATAGGGGTACGGGGAGAGGCGGCGGGCGAGGGGTGGAGGAGGGGTGTGGATGGAAAGTCTGGAGATAGGCCCGGTTGAGCCTGAAAAGGGCGGGGGAGCCGAAGTGACTTCTATGGATTGAGCAGTCATACTAATAGGCGTGACGAGCGCAATTTCAAACTCAGGCACGGCAGCACCGCAGCGTGTACCGACGCTGAACCGCCCCAATATGGTCAGCGTCGGCACGATTGTGTTCCTGTCGCAGGAATTGATGTTCTTCGCCGGACTGTTCGCGATGTATTTCACCTCGCGAGCTAATGGCCAGTCTGGGGACTGGGCACACCAGGCCGAACATCTCAACGTGTGGTACGCGTTGATGATTACCGTCGTCCTGGTTACCTCCTCTGTGACCTCGCAGTTCGGCGTCTTTGCGGCGGAAAGGGGTGATGTATACGGGCTGCGTAAGTGGTATGCACTGACGATCTTGCTGGGGGTGGTGTTCCTTTGCCTCCAGGGATACGAGTACGCACACCTCATTATGAATGGGGTGACCATCTCGAACAGTGTGTTCGCTTCGGTCTTTTTCATCACCACGGGCTTCCACGCTGCCCACGTGCTGGCCGGTGTGCTTGCCTTCGTGGTGATCCTGCTGCGCGTAGCAAAGTCGAAGTTCACGCCCGCGCAGGCAACGGCAGCCATGGTGGTGTCCTACTACTGGCACTTCGTTGACGTCGTTTGGATCGGTCTGTTCGTGGTCGTTTATGTGATTCATTAGGGGAGACGATCCAGACACTGCACCTGGATTCCCCTGATGCCTCCATGACCCCGCACAAAGAAAAAGGGAAATGATGGATACCAACCCAAATAACACCGAGCGGCAGGATTCCTCCGCCTCGGCTAAGAAGGTCCGGAACCGTCGCAAGATGCGCCGGACCGCCGGTGGGGCGCTTGCGCTCACCATCGGCCTCACGGGCGCTGGTGTGTTGGCCAGTGCACTCACTCCCGATGCTCAGACGGCCTCCGCTAGCCGAGACGATCAGGCTCTGATCCAAGAGGGCAAGGACATTTACGATGTCGCTTGTATCACCTGCCACGGAGCGAACCTCCAGGGCGTGAAGGATCGCGGTCCTTCCCTCATCGGCGTGGGTGAAGGTTCGGTGTACTTCCAGGTGCACTCTGGCCGCATGCCCATGATGTCTAACGACGCCCAGGCGGAGCGTAAGCGCCCGCGCTACACGGAGCAGCAAGCGCTCGCTATGGCTGCTTACGTGGCGGCTAATGGTGGCGGCCCGGAACTCGTTTATAACGAGGATGGCTCCATTGCGATGGAGGAACTGCGCGGCGCTAACTACGACGGCAAGATTGACCCCGCCGACGTTGCTCGCGGCTCGGAACTCTTCCGCCTGAACTGCGCCTCCTGCCACAACTTTACCGGTCGTGGCGGTGCGCTTTCCTCTGGTAAGTACGCACCGGTTCTGGATCCCGCCAATGAGCAGGAGATCTACCAGGCCATGTTGACCGGTCCGCAGAACATGCCGAAGTTCTCTGATCGCCAGCTTTCCGCGGACGAGAAGAAGGACATCATCGCCTTCATTAAGTCGGCCAAGGAAACCCCGAGCCCCGGTGGTTGGTCGCTGGGTGGCCTGGGTCCGGTGTCGGAAGGCTTCTTTGTGTGGTTCGTTGGCATCGTGGCGCTCATCGCCGCCGCTATCTGGATTGGAACGCGCTCATGAGTAACGCACAGCATCACGAATATACGGAACAGCAGCTCAAGTCCATGAGCAATGAGGAACTGGCACGTCTGGGCACCGAGCTCGATGGCGTCACGGTGGCGTATCGTAAAGAGCGCTTCCCGGTTCCCAATGATCCCGCAGAAAAGCGTGCCGCCCGCACGCTGAACGTGTGGCTCATTATTGCGATTCTTTCCGGCGCAGGCTTCCTGGCCACCTACCTCTTCTGGCCGTGGCAGTACAAGGGCCTGGGCGATGAGGGGCTGTGGCAGTACACGTTCTACACCCCCTTGCTAGGCCTCACCGCTGGCCTGTGCATTCTGAGCCTGGGTATCTTCAGCGTTCAGTATGTGAAGTCCTTTATTCCTGAAGAGATTTCGGTGCAGAAGCGCCACGACGGTCCCTCGGATGAGATCGACCGCCGCACTGTGACGGCCCTCCTCAACGATGCGTGGACTACCTCCACGCTGGGGCGTCGTAAAGCAATGCAGGGCCTGCTGGGTGCCGGTGCCGTTTTCGCTGGCCTCATCGTCGTGGCTCCGCTCGGCGGCATGGTGAAGAACCCCTGGAAGCGCCACGAACTGAACTATAACGGTGACGGAACTCTGTGGACCTCCGGCTGGACCCTGCACGAGAACGGGGTCAAGCTGTACCTTGGCCGCGACACTGGTGCGGTGGCCGAGGAACACAAGGGCGAGACCGGCACGCACATGACCACCGAGGGTGTTTCCCGCCTGGTGCGCATGCGTCCGGAGGATTTGGATGCCGCCGCGATGGAGACGGTATTCCCCTTGGCGGACGAGGACGTGAACGATGGGGACCGCTACGATCCCAAGCGCGATGTGTACACCAACCACATGCACTCCATTCACGGCCCGCGTAACGCCGTCATGCTGATCCGCCTGCGTTCCGCCGACGCCGCTAAGGTCATCGAGCGCGAAGGGCAGGAGGAGTTCCACTACGGCGATTACTACGCCTACTCCAAGATCTGTACGCACATCGGTTGCCCCACCTCGCTGTACGAGGCGCAGACGAACCGTATTCTGTGCCCGTGCCACCAGTCGCAGTTCGACGCCCTCCACTATGGCAAGCCGGTGTTCGGTCCGGCCGCCCGTGCCTTGCCGCAGCTGCCGATCACGGTGGACGAGGAAGGCTACCTCATCGCCAAGGACAACTTCGTTGAGCCCGTTGGCCCGGCATTCTGGGAGCGTAAGTCATAATGAGTAATAAACTTGCCCACATTGGCAATAACGTCGATGAGCGATACACCATCTCGGGCCTGTTGCGCCCGCAGATCAACAAGGTCTTTCCTACTCACTGGTCCTTCATGCTCGGTGAGATTGCCCTGTACAGCTTCATCATTTTGCTGCTCACGGGCGTGTACCTCACCCTGTTCTTTGACCCCTCGATCACCAAGGTGATCTATGACGGCGCTTATCTTCCGCTCAAGGGCGTGGAGATGTCCCGCGCCTATGAAACCGCGCTGAACATCTCCTTCGAGGTGCGCGGTGGCCTGTTTGTGCGCCAGATGCACCACTGGGCTGCGCTGATGTTCATGTTCTCGATGGTGGCTCACATGCTGCGCATCTTCTTCACCGGCGCGTTCCGCCGTCCGCGTGAGGCGAACTGGATCATCGGTTGCACCCTCCTCGTGCTGGGTATGGCCGAGGGCTTCCTCGGTTACTCCCTGCCGGATGACCTGCTCTCCGGTGTGGGTCTGCGCATTATGTCCGCGATCATCGTGGGCCTGCCGATCGTGGGTACCTGGCTGCACTGGCTGATCTTCGGTGGCGATTTCCCCTCCGAGATCATGCTGGATCGCTTCTACATCGCCCACGTGCTGATTATCCCCGGTATTCTGCTGGGTCTCATCGCCGCGCACCTCGCCCTGGTGTGGTACCAGAAGCACACCCAATTCCCGGGTGCTGGCCGCACGGAGCAGAACGTGGTGGGTATCCGCATTATGCCGGTGTTCGCGGTGAAGTCGGTGGGCTTCGGTTTGCTGACTGCCGGTGTGCTGGCCCTCATGGCCGGTCTGACCACCATCAACGCCATTTGGCTCCTGGGGCCGTACAACCCCTCGCAGGTTTCCGCAGGTTCCCAGCCCGATATTTACATGCTGTGGACGGACGGTGCCGCCCGTGTTATGCCGGCCTGGGAGCTGTACCTGGGTAACTACACCATTCCGGGTGTGTTCTGGGTAGCTCTCCTGGCGGGCGCAATGGTGGCGCTGCTCTTCGCCTACCCCTTCATTGAAAAGAAGATCACTGGCGACGACGCTCACCACAACCTGCTTCAGCGTCCCCGCGACGTGCCGGTTCGCTCGGCACTCGGCGCGATGGGCCTGACCTTCTTCATCCTGCTCACGCTTTCTGGTGGTAACGACCTCATCGCTTACCACTTCCAGATTTCGCTGAACGCGATGACCTGGGTTGGCCGCATCGGTCTGCTGGTGCTCCCGCCGCTGGCGTACTTCATCACCTACCGCATCTGCATCGGTTTGCAGCGCTCTGACCGCGAGGTGCTGGAGCACGGTATTGAGACCGGTATTATCAAGCAGCTGCCCAATGGTGCTTTCATCGAGGTGCACCAGCCGCTTGGGGGAGTGGATGAGCACGGTCACGCCATTCCGCTGCCTTATTCTGGCGCCAAGGTGCCCAAGCAGCTCAATGAACTGGGCTTTGCCGATTCCGAGTCCTACGGTGTGTTCTCTCCCGATCCCGAGGGGATCCAGGAGCGCAAGCGCAAGATTGCGCAGGAGAACCATCATGAGGAGACTCAGATGTTGAGCAACCTCAATAAGGCCAATGAGGAGAAGGATCGTCGTTCTGGCGAATAGGCCTTAGATACTAGAGAGAAGGAGGCCCCGCGTCACAGGCGCGGGGCCTCCTTCTTGTCGTAGGGGGCGTAGGGGGAGATTGGGTCAGTGGTGGTAGCACAGCAGGATTCCTCCTTGTAGGAGAGCACTGTGTGTTACGGGTGATGCCGTACGTGGAGCCGTGACCAGAACTGTCCATGCGTGGAGCTACTTGGCGAGCCCTAGGCAGTGCACGGCATACTGTTATATGTGTGGTTATAGGGACGTATGAGAGCCACCATTTTGCTATGTGTCAAAGGTCACATAGCCGATATTTTTACCTTAGCCTTTCCTGGATTTTTCCGGGGCAAGGGAGCGTGGGGTGACGGGCTGGCCTTGGATAATTTTCCGTTGACCTGCACTTATTGAGTTTTCCGGATGGAGAAGAGACGTCTTTGTGTCTTGAAGATGGCGCTAGGGAAACTTTCAGTATCTTTTTGATAACGGTTCGGTAACGATGCTCCGGTGGCGTGGCGACTGGACAAGTTTTGTGGCCGTTTCGTAACCTAATTGAGACATTGCAGCGGGGCAGCGCCCTGGAGCAAGTGCATGAACTGAAAACTAAAGCCGAATCCCTCGGAGAGCAAAGGCTCTCCAGGGGGCCGGGGAACCACTCGCTTCTGGGGTTTACCCCTCGGGAGAGTCTGGAACTTCTTAAGCCGCACTGAGCGGTGGGGAAGGATCGGATGGACTGAGGGGAGGAGCTTCCGTTTCCTCACTCGACAGCTAACCCGGTAGGCATGACAGGAAGATTTGGAGATCATTCGTGACTAAGCACCGTAGGCAGGACAACGCCACTGCCCGTCGTTTTGCAGCGGCCTCTGCCCTCGCTGTAGGAGCCACCGCGGTAGCCCCGGTTGCCGCTAACGCCGCCACCCTGACCGTCCCCAACACGGACTTCTCCGTTGAGGTTCCGGGTCTGGAGAACCTGCCGGGCTATGAGTACGTGCAGGACCAGAACGCCCAGGCTCCGGCGGAGTTCACTCCGGCTGCCGTTTCCGAGCTGTCCAGCCCGGCTGCACCGGCTGAGGGTGCGGAAGAGGCTTCTTTCCTTCCGCAGGCTCCGTCCTCCTCCAACGGGCAGAGCATCGTGGACGTCGCTCGCGCCAAGATTGGCTCCCCCTACGTGTATGGTGCTGCGGGCCCCAACGCCTTCGACTGCTCCGGTTTCACCTCCTGGGTTTACTCCCAGGTGGGTAAGTCCATCCCCCGCACCTCTCAGGCCCAGGCTTCCTCCGGTACTCCGGTGGCCTACGGTGACTTGCAGCCCGGTGACATCGTGGCCTTCTATGGTGGAGCTTCCCACGTGGGAATCTACGTGGGCAACGGCATGATTATTGATGCCCTCAATTCCGGTTCCCCGGTGGCAGAGCGTCCGCTGGATATGATGCCCTTCCACTCCGCGGTGCGTTTCTAAGCTGAAAGTGCCACTCGCCGCCGATATGTGGTGGTTGGTCTAGGCAGCGATCGCCCCAAACCCCTTAGCAATCAAGAGGTTTGGGGCCTTTTTGTGCAGGAAGGTTGAGGTCCATCTCAGTGGCGGAGATCCTTGAAAGATTTTTTCGCGCCCCGCTAGCAGAATGGCCCTTGGCCCGCTATAGTTCTTTTCGTTATCCTTCCTCTCTTCACATGGAGTTCAAGCGTGTTTAAGCCGCGTCGCGCCGTGAGCTATACCCAGCGTTTGCTTATTGGCACTGGTACCGTCCTTGCCCTTACCGTCAGCAGTGCCTCCGTGGCTCAGGCGGATGAGACCGATGATCTCATCGCCTCGATGGAGAAACTATCCCGCGAGGCGGCGGCAAAGAATGAGGAGGTGAAACAGCTCGAAGATGACCTGGATAAGGAAACAGAGCGGGTCGATAGCCTCCAAGAAGCCGCCGATGCTGCGGAGAAGCTCGCTGAGGAAGCGCAGGAGCAGCAGCAGCGTGCCAAGGAAGAGTTCGATAAGTTGGCCGGCTCGCGCTATCGCTTGTCGAACTTGAACCGTGAAGTAAGCACGCTGGGTGCGGATGATCCTCAGCACGCTATTGATCGCGCCACGTATTTGGGCACGCTTTCCCGGCAGGCGGATGGCGTGGTGCGCAATCTTGCCGCGGCGACGCAGAAGGCCTTGAGCGCTCAGGATGATGCAGAGGAAGAGGCAGCGGCCGCTAAGTATGAGCGCGCGAAGCTCGAAGATTCTCTTGAAGGCCTGCGCGAGGAAAAAGATGAGTTAGAGGCCAAGGTGCGCGAGGTGAAGGAGCGCATTGATTCTCTCAACGAGGAGCAGCGTCAGCGCTGGGAAGAGAAGAATAAGCCTCAGCAGATCAACATTGAGATCATCACCGAGCAGTTGCAGCAGGTGGTTGAGGAGACCGTTGAGGAGGTAACCCCCGAGGCTCCCGCCGAGCTTTCCTCCATCGTCACGGAATCCGTGGAAGAGCCTGCGGAGGAGATTAGTTCCGCACCGGCAGAGGAAGCTCCCAAGCAGGGGCCGGTGGCTCCGAGCACCTCCTCTTCTAACTCCACGGGTTCCTCCTCGCAGGGTTCCAGCGTGCCCACGGGTTCGGGCTCGGCGTTGGGAGCCGTGCAGGCCGCCCTCTCCAAGATCGGCGCCCCGTACAGCTGGGGTGCCACGGGTCCCGATGCCTTTGACTGCTCCGGCCTGATTTACTGGGCCTACCAGCAGCAGGGAATGACGGTGCCGCGCACGTCCCAGGCGCAGCTGGCTGGCGGCACTCCGGTGAGCCGCGATCAGCTTCAGCCGGGCGACGTCGTGGGCTATTACCCCGGTGTGACGCACGTGGGCATGTATATCGGTGACGGCAAGATCGTGCATGCTTCCGATTACGGTATTCCGGTGCAGGTGGTTGATGTGGATTCTATGCCGTGGGCTGGTGCCGCACGCTTCTAGGGATACCGATTACAGTGGGGCTATGCCCACAACGCTGCTGGTAACTAATGACTTCCCGCCTCGCGTAGGCGGGATTCAGTCATATTTGCGGGACTTTGTTTCTCTGCTGAACCCCGAGGAGATCGTGGTCTTTGCCTCTACCCAGGACGCGGAGGCGGCGCAGAAGCACGACGCCGAGGTCCCCTACGAGGTGGTGCGCTGGCCGCGGTCGGTCATGCTGCCTACCCCGGCCACGCAGCGCCGCATGTGCGAGTTGATTCGGCAACGGGGGATTAACACCGTCTGGTTCGGGGCCGCGGCCCCGCTGGCGGTGATGGGGGCGGCGGCGAAGAAGGCCGGGGCGCAGCGGGTTATCGCCACCACCCACGGGCATGAGGTGGGGTGGTCGATGTTGCCGGGCAGCCGCCAGGTATTGAGCCGCATTGGGCGCAGCGCCGATGTGGTCACCTATATCTCCGATTACACTTTGGGGCGTTTCCGCCGAGCCTTCGGGCAGGGCCCGGAGTTCGCGCATTTGCCCTCGGGGGTAGACGTGGAGGTCTTTCGGCCCCTTGACGTCGCAGCTAAAGATCGGGTGCGTCAGCGCTGGGGGATAGCGCAGGGGGTGCCGCTTATCGTGTGCGTCTCCCGTCTGGTGCCGCGCAAGGGGCAAGATCAACTTTTGCGGGCCATGCCGCGAGTACGCGCGGAACTGGGCCAGGCACAGTTGGTGATTGTGGGGCAGGGGCGCTACGAGGCCACCCTCAAAACCCTGGCGCGGCGCTACGATCCCTCTGCGATTTTTACCGGCTCCCTGCCCTTTGCCGAGATGGTGGAACTCCTTGGGGCTGCCGACGTCGCGGCGGTGCCCGCCCGCACGCGCGGTGGCGGCCTCGACGTGGAGGGGCTGGGTATCGTGTACCTGGAAGCCCAGGCCTGCGGTATTCCCGTGGTGGCAGGGGATTCTGGGGGTGCGCCGGAGACGGTGAACGAGGAATCGGGAATCGTGGTGCGCGGTAATGATGAACGGGAGCTAGCCGACGCCCTGGTGGCTATATTGGCCTCCCCGCAGCGGCGCGCGCAGATGGGGGAGGCGGGGCGTCGCTACGTGGAAGAGAATTGGACCTGGGAGATCATGGGAGAGCGATTGCGGAGCCTTCTGGGTAGCCCTCTATACTGAGACGGTTATCTAGAAGCCAGTGTGACGGAGGCGAGAAGCCATGTCCGAGACGTCGAGTAGCCTCACCGTGGGTTTCGACATCGGTGGCACCAATATGCGCGCCGGAGTGGTCGATGACCGTGGGCGCATTATCGACGCCCGCTCGCTGCCCTCCCCGCGCGACGCTGCGGGTATGGAGGCGAGTATCGCTCGCCTGGTGGAGCTGCTGCGCCGTGACCACGATATTGCCGCCGTGGGCGTGGCGGTGGCTGGGTTCCTGGACCCCTCCTGCGAGGTGGTGCGCTTTGCCCCGCACCTGCCGTGGCGCGACGCCCCCGTGCGCGCGATCTTAGAGGAGCGTCTGGGCCTGCCCGTGCGCCTGGAGCACGATGCTAACTCCGCCGCCTGGGGAGAATATCGCTTTGGTGGGGCGCGCGGCGTGGATACCTGGGTGCTCTTCGCAGTGGGTACGGGAATCGGTGCCACGCTGATGACCAAGGGGGAGATTTTTCGCGGTGCCTATGGAACGGCCCCGGAGTTTGGTCACCTCACGGTGGTTCCGGGGGGACGGCCTTGCCCCTGCGGCAAGCTTGGCTGTCTAGAGCGCTATTGCTCGGGCACGGCGCTTATGGATTCGGCGGTGGAATTGGTGCACCGCAGCCGTTTTTCCGGCTCTGCCCTGGCCGCGCAGGTGCGCCGCGATCCCACCTCCGTGGATGGTTTGCAGATCATGAAGGCAGCCCGCGAGGGCGACGCCGCGGGCATGGCCGTGGTCGAGGAGTTTTCCACTTGGCTTGGCCGGGGGCTTTCCATCGTGGCCGATGTGCTCGATCCCGAGCTGATTTTGCTCGGCGGCGGGGTTTCCCGCGACGCTGATTTATACCTGGATCAGGCGCGAGAACAATTCTCCTCACAGATTGTGGGAACGGGTTATCGCCCCCTAGCGAGGGTAGCCACCGCAGAATTGGGCGCCGATGCGGGTATGATTGGCGTAGCCGATTTGGCCCGGGGGCTTGTGGCCGGTTAGCCATCGGATAAGACCAACCCCGTTGATGGAGGACGAGCAATGCACAATAAGTGGTACTGGACCTTCAAGTACATCCTGTTTGGCCCATTCTTGCGCGTGTGGAATCGCCCGGAAATTGAGGGGCTGGAGAATATTCCCACCAAGGGATCTGCGCTTTTGGCCTCCTCGCACCAGTCCGTGATGGACTCCTTCTTCTTCCCACTGATGTGCCCGCGCCAGATCACCTTCCCCGCGAAGTCCGAATACTTCACCACCCCCGGCGTGGTGGGCCGCATGCAGAGCTGGTTCTTTACCTCGGTGGGGCAGGTGGCCGTGAACCGCAATGAGGCGGGCGCGGCAGAAACCATGAATAAGGCGGCCCAGAAGGTTTTTGATCGCGGCGATCTCTTTGGCGTTTACCCGGAGGGCACCCGTTCCCCCGATGGACGTATCTACCGCGGCCGCACCGGCATGGCGCGCATTGCCCTGGCTACCGGTGAGAAGATCATTCCGGTGGGCATGATTGGCTCCCGCGATGCCAACCCCATTGGCTCCTGGCTGCTGCGCCCCAAGAAGGTGCGGATGAAAGTGGGCAAGCCGATTGATCCGATCGCCTACGTGAAAGAGCAGGGCCTAGAGCCGGATTCCCAGGAGGCGGTGCGGGTGCTGACCGATCACGTCATGCACACCCTGGTGGAACTGACGGGCTATGAGTACGTGGATATGTACGCCTCTGAGGTGAAGAAATCTCTAGAAGCAGGCCACGGCTACCCGCGCGGTGCGGAACCTTCCTTCTCCTGAGTGAGAACCCCCGGCCTGGGGAGGGAGTTAGTTCCCAGGCGGAATCCATTGTAGGGTAAGACCCATAAGTTTCTTCACAGTCCCTGGCCTCACGATAGGATTCTCTCCCGTTTCCCATGCTTATGGCTCCGCACATTACCGCTCCCGCTCGAACTACCTCGCAGCATCGAGAGCGTTTGGCGTGGCCAGATGTGGCCAAAGGAGTATCCATCGTGGGGGTGGTGCTCCTGCACGTGTGCCTCGCGGTGCCTTTTGGCATGGATACGCTGGCGGCGCAGGTCAATCACATCCTCGATCCGCTGCGTATGCCGCTCTTCTTCCTCGTGAGCGGGATGTTTTCCACCAAAGTGCTGCGGATGTCGCTGTGGCAGCTTTTTAGCCGGCGCCTGTGGTTCTTCCTGGTTCCCTACGTGCTGTGGACCCCTATCGAGGTAGGCCTGATGGATTGGTACCGCGCCGCCTATGATGGCGCCACCCCGGCCGATCTCGATTTCTACCTTGATGCCCTGCTGATGGGCCAGAACATGTATTGGTTCCTCTACGTGCTGGTGCCCTTTAACCTGATTCTCTGGGCTACGCGCAAATGCGCGCCGTGGGTGGCGGTGGCCCTTTCCTTCACCACGATTCTGGCTCTTCCGCTGAACTCGTACTGCGATACGGTGGGGAAGTTCATCATGTACCTGCCGATTTTCATGGCCGGCGCACACCTTTCTAGCCTGGTGCGCAGTTTTGCCAGCAGCGCGATGACACCCAATAAGATCGTCGGTGCCACCACGGCCTATGTGCTGGGCTTTGGTACTTATGCCATGTGGTACCTCGTTTCTGCGGACGGCCCCGAACTCATGAATTGGCCTCTGTGGCCCGGAGCCGTGGTAGAAGCCAATGATGTGTGGACCTTGGTGCGGATGGTCGGGCAAATGCTGATGCTTCCCATCGCCGTGCTCGCCGCGATGGGGCTTTCTCAGGTGCGCTATCTTTCTGAGGGGCTGCAATTCCTGGGCCGCCACACCCTGCCCATTTATCTGGGGCACCCCATTGCTCTCACGCTCTTTTTCCACGTTCCTATGGCGCACGCCGAAGGCCTGGAAATTAACCTTGATTCCACAGAACTGCTGCACAGCACCCAATTTTGGATTGTGGCCTGCTTGGCCTTTAGTTTTGTGGGCGGCCTGGTGATGTGGGGGCTTCAACGAATACCGGTGATTGGTTGGACTCTTAAGCCGCCCTCCCTCGTGGGGCTTCCGCAGAAGGTGCGGGGACTGATTGCGGCGAATACTCATGGTGAGGTTGAGGCCCCTGCCAAGGAAACTCGGGGGCCGCGTACACTACCCGATGATCGGGTTTGAGAGAGACAACGGAGAGACCAGGCGGGGAGAATACGTGGAAAAAACGAAGAAGATTCTGGTGGGGCGCATGATCGTGGCGGTCGTTCTGATCGTCGCATATTTGGTCATGGCTCTCTCAGATTTTTATTACCTGGAAGCCGGGCCGGTATTTTTTGTGCTCATCGCCGCCGTGATGTTTGTGCCGCTGCCGGGGTCTCGGCGCGCGAAGGAGGAATCCGAGTATTCCTCCGCAAAGGTCTAACAGATAGCGCGGATAGCCGGGACGGAGGGCCAGCCGCGCAGGGCCAGCGAGCAGCGTCGCTGCGTAGAAAATCCTGTGTGCAGCGCCGCGAGGAAAACCTAATCCCTCGATACGGCGGACTCAGCAGGTGCGGCGGGGGTGAATAACCGGGGGAAGAACATCGCGCAGCACAAGAAGATGAGCGCGAGGAGGAAATAGGAGTTTCCCAGGGGCAGTGCCCACAGCGGCCAGTGGAGTTCGGGGCCGTCGTTAGGCAATCGCCAATGGGGAGCGAAGATCACCGCGGCGGCGATGGCGGCGCTGAGCCCCGCCATGACCTTTCTGCCCTGGATTGCTGCGCAACCGGTGACAAGCGCTGCGGGAACGAACCATACCCAGTGGTGGCTCCAGGAGACGGGGGAACAGATGAGGGCCACAAGCGAGTTCACCACCAGCGCGGCGGGCAGGGCGCCAACACTGAGCAAGCGGTGCATGGTCCAGGCTGCGGCCAAGACACAGAGCACGCTGGCTGCCACCCACAGCAGAGAGATCACACCGGGGTCCAGGTTGAGGCGGTAGAGAAAGCCTTGAAGCGACTGGTTGGAGGCATAAAAGGGGGAGCCGATGCGGTTGGTATCGGCAAGGGTATGGGTCCAGTAAGTAATCGAATTGCCGGGGCTGAGGGCGGCGGAGAGGGCGCTGAGGCCCAGAGCCGAAGCCACGGACCACGCGGCGGCCTTCCAATCCCTTTTGACGAGGAAGTAGAGGCCAAATACCGCGGGAGTGAGTTTTATGGCCGCAGCCAGGCCCACGAGCACGCCGCGCGGCAGGCGGTGGCGGCCTAATATATCCGTTGCCACCAGGGCCATGAGGATGAGGTTGATCTGCCCGAATACGAGGGTCTCGCGCACCGGCTCCGCCAGGAGGGCGAGGGGGAGAACGCAGAGCGCCCAGAGGGAGGCCGCCTGGCGGTGATGAAGCGGCAAGCAGTGCCGCAGGGTGAGGGTGCTGCCCCACCAGAGGCAGAAGATATTGATGCCTAGGAGCGCAATCGCGCCCACGGCGGAAGGCAGCCAGGCCAGCGGTGCGAAGAGAAGAGCGGCGATGGGCGGATAGGTGAAGGGGAGGGTGATAATGCCCATGTCATAATCGCGCTCATAAATGGCCTCGCCGTTCAAGAAGGCCCGGGCGCCGGCGCGGTACACTTCAAAGTCGAGGAAGTAGCGAAGATGGAACGCATCGGCAAAGAGATAAAACGCGGCCAAGAGCAGGGTAAGCCCGATTCCGGCTCGCCACGCCCATCGCGGGGGTCGCAGCGGCCTGGGTGATCCCTGGGAAATATCTTCGATCACCTGCGTATTATAGGCATACTCTCGATGGGGGAAGGAATGGCTGCGGCGAGGGGCGACGAGCGATTGAATGAGGCCACACGCTAGGCTCTCAACGGAGAGCGCGCTTCCGCGCCCCGAAAGAACAACGAGTAGCCAAAGGGAATGAGGATTACCTGTGCGGTATTTCTATGACACCGAGTTTATAGAGGATGGCCGCACGATAGATCTTGTTTCCATCGGTATCGTTGCCGAGGACGGGCGCGAGTATTACGCGGTGTCCACCGATTTCGATGAGCGCCGCGCGAACCCCTGGGTGCGCGAGAACGTGCTGAGTAAACTCCCCAGCCCTCATGCGAAGGAGTGGAAACCGCAGCAGCAGATCCGCCAGGAAGTCTATGACTTCATCACCGCTGGCCCGGAATGGCCGGAGCTATGGGCCTGGGTGGGGGCCTATGACCACGTGGTGTTGGCGCAGCTGTGGGGGGACATGGCGGGGCTGCCCAGGGAGGTGCCGCGCTATACCAGGGAATTGAAGCAGCTCTGGGAGATGGCGGGCCGCCCAGAACTCCCCAAGACCCCCGCGGGAGTTCACGATGCTTTGGTGGACGCGCGGCATAATCTCGTGAAGTTTCGGATATGCCAGGAACGCCTTTTCCTCGGAGAGGATAACCAAATACGCGGCCTGAACTGGGGAAGATGAATGAATAGAGGCATAAAGATGGGCTTGTTGATTACACTGAGGGAATGAGTTGGACCGTAGACATTCCTAAAGAGGCCCTGCCCGATCTTCCACCCCTGCCGGACGGGATTCAAGAGGTATTCGAGGACGTTATCGCCCGCCCCGCCCACCAGCAGCCCACCTGGGATCGCGTGAGCGCGGACAACGTGCGCAAGATCCTAGAATCCGTCCCCCCGGTGGTCGTCGCCCCCGAGGTACGCGAACTTAAGCAGCAGCTTGCCGACGTCGCCCTGGGCAAGGCCTTCCTGCTCCAGGGCGGTGACTGCGCGGAGACCTTCGAGTCCAATACCGAACCGCATATCCGCGCCAATATTAAGACCTTGCTGCAAATGGCCGTGGTGCTCACCTACGGCGCCTCCACTCCCGTGGTGAAGTTGGCCCGTATTGCCGGACAATACGCCAAGCCGCGCTCCGAGGATCGTGACGCCAATGGCCTGCTTAATTACCGCGGTGACATCGTCAATGGCGTGGAGCCCACGGAGGAAGCACGCCAGCACGATCCCGCCCGCATGATTCGTGCTTATGCCAATTCCTCCGCGGCGATGAATATGGTGCGCGCCCTGACCTCCTCGGGCATGGCGGATCTCCACCGCGTGACCAAGTGGAACCGCAAGTTCGTGGCCACCTCGGCGGCTGGAGCCCGTTATGAGGCCCTGGCCAAGGAGATTGAGCGCGGGCTGAAGTTCATGGAGGCCTGCCAGGTGCGCGATGACTCCCTGAGCAGCGCCACCGTGTACTGCTCGCACGAGGCTCTACTCGCGGACTACGAGCGCGGCATGCTGCGCCTGGGTAAGGATGCCGAGGACGTCACCCGCCTCTACGATCTCTCCGCGCACCAGTTGTGGATCGGTGAGCGCACCCGCGGCATCGAGGACTTCCACATCAACTTCGCCGCGATGATCGCTAACCCCGTGGGCTTGAAGATCGGCCCTTCGATTACTCCGGAGGAGGCCGTGGCCTACGCGGAGAAACTCGACCCGGAGCGCGAGCCGGGCCGCCTGACCTTCGTGTCCCGCATGGGCTACGGCAAGGTGCGCGACGTACTCCCCGGCGTGATTAATGCCGTGGAAAACGCCGGGCACAAGGTGGTGTGGCAGTGCGATCCCATGCACGGCAATACCTTCACGGCCTCGAATGGCTATAAGACCCGTCACTTCGACAAGATCATCGACGAGGTGCAGGGCTTCTTCGAGGTGCACCGCGCTCTGGGTACTCATCCCGGCGGCCTGCACATCGAACTCACTGGTGAGGACGTCACCGAGTGCCTGGGTGGCGCTCAGGACATCACCGATGTGGACCTGCCGGGGCGCTACGAGTCCGCCGTGGACCCGCGTCTGAACCCCCAGCAGTCCTTGGAACTGGCCTTCCTCGTGGCAGAGATGCTGCGCCGCTAAGTGCGGTTAACCACCAGATAGGGGGTTAACCCAGGGCGGTCACCGTCACCGGGGAGCCTGGGGAAAGAGACTTCCCCGGCAGCGGGGACTGCGTTATCACCAGCGCATTGCGGGAGGCCTGCCGTCCGGTATCCAGGCTCAGGCCCTCCTCCTCGGCGATGCGCTCGGCCTCGGCCACCGTCTTGCCCAACAACAAGGGTGTGCGCACCTTGCCGGGAAGGTACACATTGACGTTCGGGGACTCGGGGTTTACGCGCTCGCCGGAGCGCGGCTCGGAGCGCAGCACCTCGCCGCTATCCCCGGTAGCGTTTTCATCGCGCAGCACCTCGCCCAGTACCAGGCCCTCTTCGGTCAGGCGCTCGGCGGCCTCCTCAGTATCGAGACCGGAGAGATCCGGCACCGTGAGCGCGGTGGAAAGCACCAGGTGTACACCATCGCCGCGCGCGGCCTCCGCACCGGCGGCCGGGGTGGTGGAGGATACCTCGCCGTTATCGCGGGCGGCGTCGAAAGCCCATTCCACCGCGCTCACCTTCAACCCGGCCTTTTCCAGGGCTTTTTCCGCTTTCTCCTGGCTCATGCCGGATACGTCGGGTACCTCCACCGGGGCCGGACCTTTGCTAACCGTGAGGGAGACGGTGCTCTCCGTATCCACGGTTTTCCCCTCGGAAGGGGAGGTAGAGATGACCCCGCCAGCGGGCACCTCATCGGAGTATTCGCGCTCTGTCACGGTGGCGTGCAGGGTGCGCTCGCTGAGAAGTTGCTCGTAGCGCTGCACATCGGCGCCTTCGGGAATGGCGGGTACGGAGGGCCTGCCCTGGGAGACGAGCAGGGTGACCTCGGAACCGCGCACGGCGCGCGAACCCGAGGGTTCGGTATCTACGACGTGATCTTTTTCCACCTCATCGTCGTAAACATCCCGGGAGGTGGCCTCGAATCCGGCTTCTTCTACTAAGGTGAGCCCCTGAATCTTCTCCGAGCCAATCACCTGGGGAATATCCCCATAGCGCCCGGAACCCAGCCACCAGCCGCCCAGGGCCACGGCCCCGATGATGAGCGCCACCAGGGTAATCCACACCGTAAGCCGCACCGGGGAGCGGTTGGTATAGGGCTTGACCGGGGGAGGGGTATCCGCGGCCGGAGCGGGTTCGGGAGTAGGTGCGGGCTGCGGTGCAGAAACCGGGACTGGGGTAGGGGCCGGCGCAGGAGCCTCCGGCAGCAGAGAGGTTTGCTCGCCCGCGGGAGGCTCGGGAGGTACCGGGGCCTCAATCACCCCGGTGGCCAGCATTTCCGTGGGCAGGGTGCTGGTATCGGTGGGAACGGCAGCCGCGCGATGGGCGGCGGCATTGCGAGGGATCGGCACCACGAAGGGAGGCAGGCCCAGTTCTTGGGCTGTACTCTCGGCGGCGTCGAGGAAGGCGGGGGCGTCGGCAAAGCGCTGGGCTGGGTCGCGCAGGGTGGCCTGGGCCACGAGGGCGTCGATCTCTGCGGGGATTCCCTCGATGAGAGAGGAAGGGGCGGGAACGTCCTTGTCTAGGCGCTGATAGGCGCAGTCGAGATCAGTGTTGCCCTGGAAAGGGGTTTCTCCGGTGAGAAGTTCAAAGAGCAGGATTCCGGCGGAGTACACATCGCTGGCGGGTCCCAACTCCGTGCCGCGCACCTGCTCCGGGGAAAGATAGGAGGCGGTGCCCACGATGTGCGCGGTGGTGTGCTGCTCGGAATCGGTGGCGCGGACCAGGCCGAAGTCCGCGAGTTTGACCGAGTGATCGGCGCTGATGAGCACGTTATCGGGCTTGATGTCCCGGTGAATGAGCCCATCGCGGTGTGCGGCGGCCAGGCCCGTGAGCACCGCCCGCATCACGGCCAGAGCACCGTGGGGCGGCATGGGGCCGCGCTCGGCAATGAGTTCGCGCAACGTGCCGCCGGTGATGAGTTCCATCACCAGGAATACATCGTTGCCATCCGAACCGAAGTCATATACCCCCACGATATTGGGGTGATTAATGCGCGCCATTGCGCGCGCCTCGCGGCGGAAACGCTGGCGAAACACCGGGTCATTGACGTAGCGCTCGTCCATGACCTTCACCGCCACCGCGCGGCCCAGGCGGAGATCCACGCAGCGGTACACCGTGGACATGCCACCGCGCGCAATGGGGTGATCTATCTGGTACCGGCCCTCAAGGACGTCTCCCACCTGAAGTTGAGTCATGGCCCCCAGTATGGTCGAAGGAGCGAAGGGAGCGGTAGCCGGATCGTCTAGAATCGTGTGCCGTGAGTGTTCAAACTGTTTCCTCCGAGGTTCTGCCCGCCCCCGAATCCTTCCTCACTCTGGAAGAGGCCTCGGAGCGGTTGGGTATTCTGGTCACCCGCGTGCTGGACATGATCGGGGAACACAAGATCATCGCCCTTTCCCACGAGGGAGCCAAGGTGATCCCGGAGGCGTTCTTTGGGGAGAAAGGCACCATTCAGCGCTTTGTTCCAGGGGTTATTGCTTTGCTTTCCGACGGCGGCTACAGCGACGAGGAGATCATCCGCTACCTCTTCACCCCCGACGACACCCTGCCGGGCCGCCCCATCGACGCCCTGCACGGGCACCTAGCCCGCGAGGTTATGCGGCGAGCGCAGGCGATGGCGTTTTAGAGGATTTTTCCTCCGGGCGATATAGCCACGTGGTCAGCGCCCAGGCCACCAGCGTGGAACAGAGCATCCACGGAAGGTTGTAGAGCTGGTGGTTACCGGAACCCGCAAAGGAGAGGGTGACCACGATGGAAAGCCCCGTGGCCCAAGGCAGCACCCAGCGCGGTACCGGGGTGACCGCCACCAAGGAAATAAGGCTGGCGTAGTACCAGGGCAGAGTGACGGAGTTAAAGAGGAAGGCCACGCAGTAGGCCACCGCGATACCGCGCATGGCCTGCACCGCCGAGGAACGGAAGAACCACCAGGCCGCCACCAACCCCAAGCCCATGACCACCATTGAGGCGGTGCGCAGGAATCCCAGCGGGACGTTGAAGGTTAGGGAGCCATCGAAGAGCAAGAGGAAATCCGTGACCACCCCGGCGAGCAGCGAGGGCAGAGCCAGGGGATTAATGACCTTGGAATTACCGGAAATCTCCGCCAGCCACCCCCAGGAGGAACGCGAGACCCAGGTGATCGCCGCCACCACGGCGATGGTGAGGGCCGCCCCGAGAGTGGCGATGAGGGTGAAAACCCCTGCGCGCCGGGCCAGGCTCGCCTCCTTGGTGGTGTAATGCCACAGCGCCATCCACACCACGAAGGGCAGGGCAAAGGCCGCCGTGGCCTTGAGCGCCACGGCTACGGCGATGAGTGCAATGGCCCCGGCGTAGCGGTGGTTCACCGCGCAGACCAGGCCGAGGCTGACCAGCCCCACCATCATGGATTCGTTGTGCATGCCGCCCACCAGGTGCAGAATCATCACCGGATTGGCCACACCAATCCACAGGGCCAGGCCGGGCTCCGCCCCCAGAGCGCGGGCAATGCGCGGTACCGACCACGCAATCGCGGCAAAGCCGAGGATGGAAAGCACCTTGTAGAGCAGTACCCCGGCGGTGATGTTATCGCCCACAATCCTCGTGATGCCCTCACCAATCCAGAGGTGGAGGGGGCCATAGGGCGTGGTGGTATTGCGCCAGTCGTGGGAGACTTCGAGGAGCATGGGGCCGGGGTTAATCGCCGCACCCTGGGTATAGGGATCAAAGCCATCGCGGAGCATGGCCCCCTGCATGAGGTAGGAATACACATCGCGCGAAAGAATGGGGGCGGCCACCACGAGCGGCAGCACCCAGGCGGTGAGGCAGGAGCGCACCTGCCGCCACGCCGTTTCAGAGGCGCTGAGTACCTGCTTACCCAGCAACACCCAGGCGGCTATGAGCAGGATAATTCCCGCCCACAGCATGGTATTGGCGAGGCCCGCGCCGTGCCCATAGGCGAAAAAGTCGAGCCCAATGGCATGGAGAACCCCGCCGCGATTGCGCGTGGCCCCGGCACCAAAGGAGCCAAGAGCAATGAGGGCGGTGCCTACCGTACCTAAGTGAAGCGGGCGAAAAGACATGGTGGGCTTACTTCCTGCGCTCCGTGGAACGCACGGCGAGTTCCGCCAGCGCCGTGCGCACTTCCGGGGAGAGGGAAGAAACGTTGAGGTGTGCGATACCCGATTCCACCAACGTGTGAATCCGACGCTCCACCTCATCGAGGGCACCGGAGGCCTCGATGATCCCCGTCATGCGGGCGAGTTCTTCATCATCGAGATGCGTGCCGACGGCCCCCCGCAGCCGCGCCGCCGCCGCAGGGTCGCGCTCGTCGGCAGCGGCTAAGGCCAGGGCGAGCAGGACCGTGCGCTTTCCCTCGCGCAGGTCATCGCCCGAGGGCTTGCCGGTGATGCTGGGATCGCCAAAGATTCCCAGCACATCATCGCGCAGCTGGAAGGCGATGCCCACCTCGCGGCCGTAGTGGCGGAAGGCCTGGGTGACCTCCTCGGGGGCGTCGGCAATGGCCGCGCCCAGGTGGAGCGGGCGCTCGATGGTATAGGCGGCGGTTTTAAAGCGGTTCACCGATTCCGCCAGGGCGATGTCCTCGCTGGCGGTAGCCTCTAGGGAGATGTCGAGGATTTGGCCGCCGATGACCTCCGTGCGCATGGCGCGCCAGGGAGTGCGAGTGCGGCGCAGGGCGGCGTCGGAAAGCCCGGAATCGTTGAGCATATCCTCCGCCCAGGTTAGGGCCAGGTCCCCGATGAGAATGGCCACGGAGCGCCCAAAGTGATCGCTGGCCCCCAGCCAGTCCTCGCGGCGGTGCTGGTGCTCCATACGGCGGTGCACCGTGGGGGAGCCGCGCCGGGTATCGGAGGAATCAATGATGTCATCGTGAATGAGAGCGCAGGCCTGAATGAACTCCAGGGCGCTGACTGCGCGCAGCACGGCCTCGGGGTCCTCGCCACTTTCTAGACCACCAGCTCCAAGAAAACCCGCCCACCCATAGAGGGGACGAATGCGCTTACCCCCGCCGAGCACGAAGGAGCGCAGGTGCTCGGCGGCCTCCGCGACGGGACTGCCGATGGTTGTGACCTCTGGGAATCGGGAATCGAGATAATCCGAAAGGATCTCATGGGTTGCTGCGGGAACATCGCGGAGGGGAAGCGAGGAAGCATCATGGGCCACGGCGGGGAACATCCTTCCGGGGAAGAGCGCAAAGTTAATACTCACACGATACCTAGTGGAGGGGGTTGTTCTGAGCCGGGAGGGGCAGTGGGGCGCCGAGGACGGCGAAGGGGCGGGAATCCCCCGGGAAATAGAAGGAACACAGGAGATCTTGGAAGCCAAAGGAACGATATAAGCGAAAGGCCTTGTTTGCCTCGCCCGGAACCTCGGGGGTGGAGAGGAGGGCAAGGGGTTCGTGAAGGCCGTGGAGGAGATGAGAAAGCAGGCGACGCCCCACCCCTTGCCCTTGATGGGGTGGCGCTACGTGGACTTCTGCCACCTCAAAGTAGTTTTCTAGCAAGGTGAGGGGATTGCTCCCCTCGTTCGGCAACAGGGCTTGTTGCCTGTTGTACTGCGCGCCTTGCTGTGAGTTTTGTCGTGAGCGCAGCCCGCGCTGGACCTGCTCGTGCCACCAGGTGTGTGGGCAGCCGTGGAAGCCATATGCGAGCCCTGCTAAAGCACCGCGATTAAGGGCACAAAAAGCCCGGAATCCTGGCAAGGTGCTGTCTTTCTTCCATGCCTCAATGCGGGTGGAGCGGATGCGCGGCGGGTACTTCATCGCCGTGATATAGAGGTCCACCAAGGTGGGGGCGGCGGCGGAAAAATCTTCGGCGGTGAGCGCATGGATGCTGATGCTCATTCTCTTATGCAATCACGTTGATGTTTATGAGCAGTAGTGAGGTGCCACGAGGGTGTTCGAAAATATGTTCTATAATGGAGGCTGTGTGGTCACGCGGGCTGTTTAAGGTGAGCGTCGTTGAAGGTGATGAATTGAGGAGGCCGGATCATGGTGCAAGTTATTTCCGCTACTGCTTTGCAGGCGTATCGAGAAAGTCGTGGCGGTGCGCGGCGCTCGCGCCGCTCTGAGGTGAGCCCGGAGGCTTTTCTTGTTAAGGCGGGGGCGCTGCTTGATCGGGCTCGGGCTGAACGCCAACGGGGGCAGGGTGATGAGGCTTTTGAGTTTGCGTACCGTTGTGCTCTGCGCGTGGCGGGTGCGGTGATCGCCTCCTCGCCCGTGGGGAAGCGGCGGAGGTTGCCCACGGGGGCTTGGGCCAGGCTGAGGTTGGTAGATGTCCGTGGAGGGGATTGGGCCGATGAGTTTGAAGCCTTCTCGCGTCTGCGCTCGCGGCTTAATTCCGGGTTAGAATCGGGAGTGGAAGAACGCGTGGTGGATAGCTTGCTGGCTTTAGCTTCTGAGTTCCTCGATGAGGTGGAGGCTGCCGTGGAGTCTGCTATCGCCGCAGCCTAATGCGTGGTGGGGAACACTGGCGCATGTTGAGGCGTTGAGATTCTATGAACGGCCATAAGGTCGGCGTGAATGGCGCGCAAGGCCAGGAAGGACTGGGAGGAATCGTGTCGCTATCAGAGCAGGAACAGCGGGTGTTACGAGAGATTGAGCAGTCTCTTCTCGCGGAGGACCCGCGCTTTGGTGCGGCAGTATCGGGAGGCTCCGATTTCCGTTCGGCTTCTCCCGGTCTGCTTTTGCGAGGCGTCGCCTTGGGGGTGCTGGGCTTGGTGCTGTTGGTCGGCGGAGTGGCACTTGCTCAAAACTCGTTGTGGTTTATTGTGCTGAGCGTGGCGGGTTTCCTGCTGATGTTCGGAGCGGGCGTGTGGGTGCTGCGCGGTTCCTCCTCGGGAGAGGCGGGATTGTCCCGTCGGGGAGCGAGCGGGCCCAATGAAACCCGTGATAGGCAATCGCGGGGCGGCGGCTCCTCTGTGGCACAGCGGATGGAAGAAGATTTCCGACGCCGCTTTGAGTAAAGCCGTGGCGCGCGGCCTTTGTCTTAATTGCCTGCCTTGATCGCGCGCTTTAGTGGCCGCTGCGCTTTGCGGTTGGCCATGCCCGTGCCTGGGCTTCCCGATGCTGGAAGTCGTGGCACGGGTTTTGTTGTTTCGAGGTGGGTCGGGGCGGGCGCGTTGGGACAGGCGCGTTGTTGGCGTCGGGGATGTACCGGCGTATTCCCCACTTTCCCCCACCCATGCTGCCCACTCTCTTTTTTCTCTGGCGGAGGGTGCCTGAAGGGAAGCGGTGGGGGCTTTGCTGGTGAGGGCTGATGTCTCTTGGGGCTTAGGGGTTTGTAGGGGGTTGTGGGGCGATTTTTCTTGCAGTGTGTAGTGTTTCTTCTGTTACTATTGTGACTAAAGTGACCTGTGCTTTTTGTGTTCTGGGGCGGTTCCCCCACCTGAAAAATATCCCTTGAACTGCTCTTTTTCTGGCTTGCTGTGGATTGTGGGGTGTTATGGCTAGTTCTGGTGGGGGAAAGTGGGGTAGAGTGGGGCGTGCTGGTTGATCTTGGGGGCTGTGGCGGGCGCTGCGGCTCTGTGAGATTGGCTAGGGAAGGGAAGCCGGTCCCATGAAGGCGAGTGAAGGAAGGTGGTTCCGGGATGTTTCTCGGTACCTATACTCCGAAGCTCGACGACAAGGGGCGCCTCACTCTCCCCGCAAAGTTCCGCGATGAGCTTGCAGGGGGATTGATGGTCACGAAGGGGCAGGATCACAGCCTTGCCGTCTACCCCCGCGAGGAGTTCGCGGAGCGGGCGAGGAAGGCTGCGGCGGTGTCCCGCACAAACCCGGAGGCTCGCGCGTTTATTCGTAATTTGGCGGCGAGCGCCGATGAGCAGCGTCCAGACGGTCATGGCCGGATCACGCTCTCTGCGGCGCACCGCAGCTACGCGGGCTTGACGAAGGAATGTGTGGTGATCGGTTCGGTGGACTTCCTAGAGATCTGGGATGCGGAATCCTGGGCTCAGTATCAGAAGGAAACGGAGGAAGCCTTCTCGGCAGCCGATGCCGATGACATCCTCGGTGGCCTGCTGTAGCGAGTCCATGATCGTATCCAGGCGGAGTACGTGGAGGACTCTGCCCGGGTGCCCTCGGTGTTCTGGTGTACTTCCCCGACATCAGAACCCACGAGAACCCGGGCAGGGCCCTGCACATACTGCGCTACATGTTGCCCATGATTGCGGTAGTACCAGTAATCGCTAATAGGTTAGGGAAAGGGGGATGACGGAACCCATGAACGATCAGCACACGGGATACGACGAGAAGCTAGTAGAGCATCACGGCCACGTGCCTGTGTTGCGTGATCGAGTCACGGAACTACTGGCCCCCGCCGTGGAGGCTGCGGGTGATTCGGCCGTGATCGTCGATGGCACCCTGGGCGCGGGCGGACATTCCGAGCATTTTCTGCGAACCTTCCCCCAAGCGGTGCTGATCGGTTTTGACCGTGACCCGGTGGCTCTGGAAAACGCCACCTCAAGAATCCGCGAGGCGGGTTTTGCGGATCGCTTTTGCGCGGTTCACGCGCGCTATGACCGCGTGGCCGAGGAATTGGCTCAGGGCACCGGGGAGATCATGGAGCGCGCTCGTGCGCATGGAGTGGCCGGGGCGCTGTATGACCTCGGGGTCTCTTCCATGCAGCTTGATCAGGTAGAGCGTGGTTTTGCCTATCGCGTGGATGCTCCCTTGGACATGCGGATGGATCCCACGGTAGGAATCACGGCGGCCGAAGTGCTGAATACCTATAGCCACGGAGACCTCGCCAGGGTGCTTAAGAACTATGGCGATGAGCGCTTTGCCGGCAAGATCGCCTCGGCCGTCCTGCGAGAGCGCGATAAAGAGCCCTTTAGCACCTCCGGGCGTTTGGTGGAATTGCTCTATGACACCATTCCGGCTGCTGCCCGACGCACCGGTGGTCACCCCGCCAAGCGCACCTTTCAGGCTTTGCGCGTGGAAGTGAATAGTGAATTGGCCTCCCTGGAGGCCGCGATTCCTGCTATCACGGGCAGCCTCACCCGCGGTGGGCGAGCGGTGTTTATGAGTTATCAGTCCCATGAGGATCGCCTGGTAAAGCGGGCCTTTACGGAACTGAGTACGTCAAAGACCCCGCAGGGGTTGCCGGTGGACCTGCCGGGAATGCAGCCGCATTTTAAGGTGCTCACCAGGGGCGCAGAAAAGGCGACTGAGCAGGAAATTGACGATAATCCTCGTGCTGCGCCGGTGCGAGTGCGCGCCATTGAAAGAACTGACATAGAAACCGAGAGCACGATCCTTGGAGGAATCCGATGAGCCCCCACCGTGAAACGAGCGCTCGCCGCAGCCGGGATATGAGCATGGAAGGCACAGCGGCCACCGCTTTGTTGGATCGTGATGTTCGGACGGCGGGGTCGGCAAGAACCCTTCCACAAACGCCGCATCGCACCCGACGCAACCCGGTGCGCCGGGTGGTTCCCAAGCCCGCCGTGGGGCGCCTCGGCTCGCGCCAGGTTGTTTCGGTGCGGGGGCGTCGCATAGCCACGGCGCGGCAATCCTCGCGCTTTACGCGCATTAGCCTCGTGGCTATTGTGCTGCTGATTGGTGGAGTGGCGCTGGCGATGGCGCTTTCGGGTATTTCCACTCAGCAGACCTTCCGATTGCAGCAATTAACCGCGCAGGAAAAGCAGCTGGATAATCAGATTGAAACCCTCAATAGGGATGTGGAAACCGCGCGTAGCTCCTCGGAGTTTGTGCGCCACGCCAACGACAACAAAATGGTTGTTCCGCAGCAGCCCGGTATCCTAGCCGTGGAGAAAAACGGCGAGGTACATGAGCAGCGCCCGGCGGAGGGAGATTCGCGCCCCGTTATTGACGTCAATGGTGCTCCCGCTCGGGCCAATGCGGCATCGAGTAACCCGGATAAAACGGAGGAATTGGGCAATAACCTTGAGGCCCTGCCGCAGACTCCGCAGGCGGCTCAACCGTCCGCCGGGAATCAGGCAAAGCCGCCCTATCTGAATTAATCCATGTATGAACATGAGGGAAGGGGCATGGGTCAGTGAATCCTTCGCATGATCGCCGCACTCCGGCGGCGCCCCGGTATTCTTCCGGGGCGTCTTATCGCCCGGCGGCGGAGCCCGTGCGCCCGCCGCGCACGCAGCAGCAGGTGATGCGGCGTCGGCTCGGCATGGTGCTGGTGATATTGCTGGTGGCCGTGCTGGTGCTGACTACTCGTTTGGCCTGGGTGCAGGTGGTGTGGGGGCCGGAACTATCGGCTAAGGCGGAAGAGCAGCGAGCCCGCATTTATGTGGAACCCGCGCGGCGTGGTGATATTTCTGACCGCGATGGGCGCGAGATGTCTTATACGATGCAGGCGCGTTCCCTCACGGTTTCTCCCGATTTATTGCGCAAAGAACTGAGGGAGCAGGCGGATCTGGAATTGCGCTCCGGGGATGTCCCCGAGCCACAGGATCGTGAGGCCTATCTGGATGAGCAGGTAGATTCCACGTTAAAAGAGATGTCCGAGAAGATTCCGCAGATGATTAAGGATGCGGGAGCCTCCACGGATGAGGTGGACTCGAAGGAAATTGAGAATAAATTGCGGGCCGATACGCATTATGAGGTATTGGTGCGCAACGTGGATCCCGATGTAGCCGCCACCGTGGCGGAGACCTTTCACGGCGTGGCCGCCGATCACCAGGATATTCGCCAATATCCCAATGGCGCGGTGGGGGAAAATATCGTGGGCAAGGTCTCTATGGATGGGCAGGGCCAGTTTGGCTTTGAGGCCTCGGGAGACGCCCTGCTTTCCGGCATTAATGGGCGGATGACGGAGGACGTATCCACCGATGGACAGGTGATTCCCGGAACGCTGCGCGATCAAGTTCCGGCCATTGACGGTAAAAATGTGCGCCTTACGGTGGACATTGACGTGCAGAATTACGTGCAGCAAAAGATAGAGCAGGCGCGGGAAAACTCCGGCGCGGATAATGCCGAGGCCGTGGTGCTTGATGCCCACACGGGCGAGGTAGTGGCGATGGCTAATACCGGAACCATTGATCCCAATGGGGATATTGAAAAGCAATTAGAGCGCGGCAAGGACTTTGATAATACCTCCATTAGCGCGCCCTATGAGCCGGGCTCGGTGGCAAAGATCATCACGGCGGCGGGCGTGATCGAGGAGGGCTTGACCAGCCCCGATGAGGTCCTTCAGGTACCAGGCGCCATCAGCATGGCCGGAGTGACGGTCAATGATGCTTGGGCACACGGCACCGCTCCGTATACCACCACGGGTATCTTCGGTAAGTCCTCTAACGTGGGTACGCTCATGCTGGCGCAGCGCCTGGGGGAAGAAAAGTACGCGGAATATTTGAAGAAGTTTGGCATTGGGCAATCCACGGGAGTGGAGCTGCCCAATGAGTCCTCTGGCCTACTGCCCTCTCCGGAACAGTGGTCGGGCGGCACCTTCGCTAACCTTCCCATCGGTCAGGGAATGTCCTGGACCACCCTGCAAATGGCGAGCGTGTATCAGGCGCTTGCCAATGGAGGGGAGCGGGTGGAACCGCGCATTATTAAGTCGGTCACCGACCCCGATGGCGCGGAGGAAGAACTGCCAGAGCCCAAGCGCACCAGGGTGGTGCGCCCGGAGACCGCGCGCACGGTGGTGGACATGTTCCGCGCGGTGACGCAATCGGACCCCACGGGGGTGCAGTCGGGTACGGGCCCGGGCGGTGCCATTGAGGGATACCAGACCTCGGGTAAGACGGGAACCGCGCAGAAGGTGGACCCCAATACCGGGGCGTACTCCATGAGCGATTTTTGGATCACCTTCGCCGGCGTGGCACCAGCCGATGATCCCCGCTACGTCATTGCCGTGATGCTCGATGACCCCGATCGCGGTGTGGAACCCGGCGGCCAGGGCGGACAGTCTGCCGCGCCGGTGTTCCGGGACGTCGCCTCGTGGTTGATGGATCGAGATAACGTTCCCACTTCTGCTCCGATGGAGGGGTTGCTCACTCTCCAAGCGGGATAGGCGTTCATACTTTAAAAAAGAAGAAGCGGGATGCGAGAACGAAGAGGAACGAGAGGATAATGGCAGCGACGCTCAAGACCATCGTGGCAGTAACCAGGGGACGTCTCTTACAAGGGGCGGGCCAGGAGGACCACACCTTTGAACACATGGGGCTGGATTCCTCCACCTTGGAACCGGGAGGCCTTTTCGCGGCGCTGCCGGGCACCAGGGCACACGGGGCTTCCTTTGCCGGAAAGACTCAAGCCGGTGCCATCCTCACCGATGAGCACGGGGTAGAGATCCTCAAGGAGGCAGGGGAGACGCGCCCGGTGATCGAGGTTTCCGATGTGCGCGATGTGCTTGGCTTTGCCGCCGCGGAGGTATATGGGCACCCCAGTTCTCAGCTCAGCATCATTGGCATCACGGGCACATCCGGGAAAACCACCACGAGTTATTTGGTCGAGGCCGGACTCATCGCGGCGGGTTGTTCCGTGGGGCTCATCGGCACCACTGGTACTCGCATCAATGGTCAACCCGTGCCTACCTCCTTGACCACCCCGGAGGCCCCCACCTTGCAGGCGCTCTTTGCCCGCATGGTCCAAGAAGGGGTCACCCACGTGGTGATGGAGGTATCCAGCCACGCCCTAGCCCTGCGCCGCGTGCAAGGTACGCAGCTTAAGGTGGGAGCCTTTAGCAACCTCTCCCAGGATCACCTGGACTTTCACCCCACCATGCAGGATTACTTTGATACCAAGGCTCTTTTCTTCCGCGAGGATTCCGCCTTGCGTGCTGAGCACTCGGTGATTTGCGTGGACGATGAGTGGGGGCAGCGCATGGCCCAGGTGGCCGGTAGCGGCGCTATCACGGTGGGCACCCGTGGCAAGGCCGCCAAGGAAGCGCAGGTGCGCGCCCACGATATTCAGGTAGACCCCATCGGCGGCCAGCGCTTTGCCCTGGACCTTCCGGGGGAAAGCCTAGATCTGTCTATCCCCCTGCCGGGGCGCTTTAACGTGGCAAATACCGCTTTGGCCGTGGCACTCGCTCAGGCGGCGGGTGCGGATATTCAGGCATTTAGCAAGGCCCTTGCCCGCGTGGCCGTGCCGGGGCGGATGGAGCGTATCGACGCCGGACAGGACTTCATCGCCGTGGTGGATTATGCCCATAAGCCCGCCGCTATCGCGGAGGTGCTGGATACCTTGCGCGCTCAGGTGTCTGGGCGCGTGGGAATCGCCGTGGGCGCCGGGGGCAATCGAGATCATTCCAAGCGCCCCATCATGGGAGCGGAGGCCGCACGCCGCGCCGATTTTGTGGTGGTCACCGACGATAACCCGCGCGATGAGGAACCCGGCCCGATCCGTACTGCCGTGATCGAAGGAGCACAGCAGGCGGCCCGGCAGCGCGAGCCGCAGCCGGAGATCGTGGAGCTGGGGGATCGTCGAGAAGCCATTGCGGCCTTGGCCTCCTGGGCACAGGCGGGCGACGCCATCGTGGTGGCCGGTAAGGGGCATGAGAACGGTCAGCTGGTGAAGGGCGTGAATCACCCCTTCGATGACCGCGAGGAACTGCGCCGTGCCCTAGAGCACAAGGATGGGGAAGAAAACCGATGATCCCGCTTTCACTCACGCAGATAGCCGCCATCGTGGGCGGAGAGCTTCACGACGCCCCGGACCCCGAGGCCACGGTGACGGGCTTCGTGGAGTTTGATTCCAGGAAGGTCACCAAGGGCGGGCTTTTCGTGGCCCTGCCGGGTGCACGCGTCGATGGCCATGATTTTGCCCGCACGGCGATAGAGGCCGGTGCGGTGGCGGTGTTGGCGGCGCGCCCGGTGGGCGTTCCCGCGATCGTCGTGAAGCCACAGGGGAAGGCGGAAGGCGGCGCGGAGCTTTTTACTCACGACGAGGACGGCTCTGCCGTGGCCGTGGTTGAGGCGCTTTCCGCGTTGGCCCGTGTGGTGATAGATCGGCTCAGCCGGGAGCACGGCCTGACGGTGATCGGGGTGACGGGTTCGGCGGGTAAAACCTCCACGAAGGATCTCATCGCCTCCGTGCTCACCACGCTTGGCCCCACGGTGGCCCCGCCGGGCTCCTTTAATAACGAGATTGGGCACCCCTATACGGCGCTGCGCTGCGAGGAGGACACGCGCTTCCTCGTGGCGGAGATGAGCGCGCGCGGGGTGGGGCACATCGCGCACCTGGCGCGGATCGCTCCGCCTCGCATGGGCGTGGAACTCAACGTGGGTAGCGCACACCTGGGCGAGTTTGGCTCCCGGGAGAATATCGCCCGCGCTAAGGGTGAATTAGTAGAAGCCCTGCCGAGCGAGGGCGTGGCCATCCTCAACGCGGACGATGATTATGTGCTGCCGATGCGGGAGCGGACCCAAGCGAAGGTGCTCACCTTTTCCGCCCAGGGCAAGCCGGAGGCGTCGTTGAGGGCCACGGAGGTGGAGCTTGACGACGTCGCCCGGGCCTCCTTCACCCTGGTTGCCCGGGGGGAGAAAGCGCGGGTTAACCTTCAGGTCTTTGGCGCTCACCAGGTATCTAATGCCCTGGCCGCAGCCGCGGTGGGGCTGGAAAACGGCATGAGCCTGGAACAGGTGGCGAGGGCGCTATCGCAGCACGTCACGGCGTCGGCACATCGCATGGATGTGCATACGCGAGCCGATGGCGTGACGGTAATTAATGACGCTTATAATGCCAATCCGGACTCCATGCGCGCGGGCATTGCGGCGTTAGCCTACACGGCTTCCGCTCGTCCCGAGGCCACCTCTTTTGCCGTGTTGGGTGAGATGGGTGAACTCGGTGCGGAGGCAGTGGCCGCTCACCGCGAGCTGGGCAGGGAGGTAGCGCGCTACCACATAGACACCCTCGTGATGGTGGGTACCACCGAGGCCTGCCGCGCTGCTGCTCAGGCGGCGTCGGAAGGCGGTGTGCGCACCCGCATGGTGCCAAGCATCGACGAGGCCGTGACGGAACTAGAGGGACGTCTTGGCCGAGGCGATACCGTGCTGGTGAAGGCCTCCAACTCCCAGGGCCTGTGGGCAGTGGCGGAGCGCTTGTTATCCACAGCCGATAAACCCCAAGATCTTCCCCGCAACTAAGAAGTAGACGAAGGACCCCCGTGACTCACATCATTATCGCAGGAATCATTAGCTTCCTCGTCTCCATCGTGACCACCCCCATTCTGATTAAGCGCTTTAGCAGTGAGGGCCTGGGCCAGGAAATCCGAGAGGACGGCCCCAAATCACACCTGCGCAAGCGCGGAACCCCCACGATGGGCGGTATCGCCATCATTCTGGGCATTGTGGTGGGATACGGGGTCACGGGGCTCTACGCCTTGCTCACGGACAGCGGATCGGGCGGGTTTACGGCATCTGGACTTTTGGTTTTGGGCCTCACCCTGGGCTTGGGTGCGCTGGGCTTTGCCGATGATTCCATTAAGCTCTTCAAATCCCGCAACCTGGGCCTGAATAAAACGGGCAAATTGCTGGGCCAATTGGGACTGGGCATTGCGTTTGCCGTGCTGATCCTGCAATTCCCCAATGAGAAGGGCATTACCCCCGGCTCCACCAATCTTTCTCTTATCCGCGACATCGCCACCGTGGATCTCTCCCTGGGTGGGGGAATAGGCGTGCTCTTCTTCATCGCCTTCATGGTTATCTTGATTGCCGCGTGGTCCAACGCGGTCAACCTCACCGATGGTCTGGACGGCTTGGCGGCGGGTACCACCTCCCTGGTCATGGGCGGCTACATGGTGCTCACCTTCTGGCAGTACCGCAATTCCTGCTCGGAGCAGGTGGTGTCGGGTTGCTATTCGGTGCGCGATCCCCTGGACCTCGCGGTGATCGCCGCCGCGGGTCTGGGTGCCTGCCTGGGCTTTTTGTGGTGGAATGCCGCCCCGGCCAAGATCTTCATGGGTGATACCGGCTCGCTGGCCCTTGGCGGCCTGGTGGCGGGCCTCTCCGTGGTCTCTCACACGGAGTTGCTGATGATCCTCTTCGGCGCTCTCTTTGTGATGGAGGTTTCCTCCGTGGTGATTCAGGTGGCGGTGTTTAAGACCACCGGAAAGCGCTTCTTCCGCATGGCTCCCATTCATCATCACTTTGAAAATGGTGGTTGGGCGGAAACCACGGTGGTCATCCGCTTCTGGATTATCGCGGCCCTGACCGTGGCCCTGGGCATGGCCTTGTTTTATGGCGAATGGCTCGGCGCCTCGGATGAATACACCGTGGTGGCTCTGACGGAGGCGATGACGCGATGAGCAATATTCCCGAAGATCTGCGCGGTCCGATTCTCATTGCCGGGGCCGGGGTATCCGGCATGGCCACGGCCAGAATGCTCGATGCCGTGGAAGTGGAATACAGCCTCGTGGACGATCGCTCCCCGAAGGCCCTCGACGTGGCGGCTGCCATCGCGCGCCTGGACCACTATCGCTTAGTGGTTACTTCCCCAGGGTGGAAGCCGGATTCGGAGCTCTTTGAGCAGGCCCGCCAGCGGGGTATTCCCGTGATCGGTGATGTGGAATTGGCCTGGCGCCTTGATGAGGCGGAGGTCTTTGGCCCGCGCCGCACCTGGCTGGTGGTCACCGGCACGAACGGCAAGACCACCACCACCGCCATGCTCGCGGCGATGATGCAGCGCGGCGGATTCCAAGCGGAGGCCGTGGGCAATATCGGTATCGCCGTGAGCGATGCCCTCCATTCGCGCGATCGAGTAGATGTGCTGGTGGCGGAGCTATCGAGCTTTCAGCTGCATTGGTCGCAGCGCTTGCTTCCCGACGCTGGCGTGCTCCTCAACCTGGCAGAGGATCACCTGGACTGGCATGGGTCCTATGCGGCCTATGCGGAGGCCAAGGCCAAGGCCCTGCGCGGACCCGTGGCGGTGGCGGGGTGGGATAGCGCCGATGTGCGCGAACTCGTGGAGCGCCTGGACCTGGCGGGCCACGTGATTCCCTTTAGCCTGGACGAACCCATGCCAGGTGCCGTGGGGGTCGAGCAGGGCAACCTCGTTGATTTTCGGGAGGAAGAGCCCGTGGTGCTGGCACCCGCAGAGGGTATCCAGCCCGCCGGTCCCGCGGGGGTGCTCGATGCCCTGGCGGCGGCAACCGTGGCGCGTACCCAGGGGGTGACCCCTGCGGCCATCGCGGAGGCCCTGCGAGACTTCCAAGTGGCGGGCCACCGAGGCCACGTGGTGTGCACCCAGGCCGGTGTGCGCTGGGTGGATAATTCCAAGGCCACCAATCCCCATGCCGCCGAGGCCGCCCTGGCGGCGGAGGAATCCGTGGTGTGGGTGGCCGGCGGCCAACTCAAGGGCGCCGACATTAGCGATGTGGTGCGCGAACACGGTCACCGCATGCGCGCGGCGGTTCTACTGGGCCAGGACCGCGCCCTCATCGCGGAGGCGCTGAACATACACGCCCCGCAGGTGCCGGTGCACCAGGTAGACGAGCAGGACCCCCAGGCCGCGATGGCACGGGTGGGGGAGATAGCACAAGAGATTGCGCAGCCGGGAGATACCGTGCTGCTGGCCCCGGCCGCGGCCTCGCTTGATATGTACACGGGCATGGGGCAGCGTGGGGATATGTTTGCTGCTGCTGCATTGCGCGCGGGAGCGTCGATAGCCTCCACAGAGCGGCCGCAGCGCTAAGGAGAGGGAGGAACCTCAATGAGCACCACCACCGCACCGGCGACGCCCACCGAACCGCCCTCGCGGATTGCGCGAGGCATCCGCGCGCTCAACCGGGCGATGGATGAACAGCCGGGGTTGGACTACCTCATGCTGCGCATTACGGTGTTCCTGCTCACCGGCATCGGCCTGGTGATGGTGATGTCCTCCTCGATGACGTGGTCCATCATCGAGGGCGCGACGGTGTGGAGCACCGCGCTGCGCCAGGGCAGCATGGTGGTGGCCGGCCTGATAATGTTCTGGCTCTGCCTCAAGATTCCCCCGCAGGTGGTTCGCCGTGGGGCGTGGTGGATTCTGGGCATCGCCGTGGTGCTGCTGATCGCGGTGTTGATCCCCGGAGTGGGAACGGGCCGCGAGGAGGTGGGTTCGCAGTCCTGGATCGTGCTGGGTCCGCTGCGCTTGCAGCCCTCGGAGTTTGCCAAGGTGGCTATCGCTATCTTCGGTTCTCATTTTCTGGCTAATCGCCGGGTAGAAAGCTCTGGGCTCCGCAGCCCCTATACGGTTTTTGCGGCCATCCCCACCGCCTTGATCTTGCTCATCATGGCGGAGGGTGACCTCGGCATGGCGGTGTCCTTTGCCATCGTGGTGCTCTTTGTTCTCATCTTCGCCGGTATTTCCCACCGCTGGATCGTGGCGGCCTTCGTTTTCGGGTTCCTGGGCATGGCCGTGGTGCTCTTGGTGGGCGGTTTCCGCTCGCACCGCTTCCACGTGTACTTTGACGCCCTCTTTGGGCGCTTTGAGGACACCCGTGGCACGGCCTTCCAGTCCTACCAGGGCTTTCTTTCCTTGGCGGATGGCTCGGTAACCGGCGTGGGACTGGGGCAATCCCGCGCCAAATGGTTCTATCTGCCGGAGGCCCGCAATGACTTCATCTTTGCGATCATCGGTGAGGAATTAGGCCTATGGGGCGGGATAGTGGTGATCCTGCTCTTTGGGATTTTGGGATTCTTCGGCTTCCGTACCGCCCTGCGCGCGCGGGATAATTACCAATCCCTGCTCGCCGCCACGCTGACGGCGGGCATCGTCTCCCAGGCGTTTATCAATATCGGTTATGTGGTGGGCGTGCTGCCGGTGACGGGTATTCAGCTCCCCATGATCTCCGCCGGTGGTACCTCGGCCATCATCACCCTGACCTCTATGGGGCTTTTGGCCAACGTGGCGCGCCACGAGCCGGAAGCGGTTTCCGCCGTGAAGTCCTACGGGCGGCCGATGTTTGATCGCTTGCTGATGATCGCGGAACCCGAAGCGGAAGAGACCTCGGAGCAGCCCCGACGCCCCCGCACCATGAGGGGTGTGGGTGGCACCGAGGAACGCCGCCAAGAGCGTTTTGGCGCGCCGGTGACGGGGCGGCCGCGCCGCCACCACGAGGGTCCTGCCTCGGGCGTTCATGCGGGTGCCCCTGTGCGTTCGCAGCGCCACCCCCGCGATTACGATGGGGGTTCTACGCGCGATCCTCGCCCCCGAGGATCGGCTTCTGGTGGACGCCCTGGGGCGTCACGGCAGCCACGAACAAGGAGAAACTACTAAGACATGGCGCATCAATCTGAGGCCCCATCCGTCGTTGTCGCCGGAGGCGGCACGGCAGGGCATATTGAACCGGCCTTGGCGGTGGCGGAGGCCCTGCGTGATCGTCACGGAATGAGGGTCACTGCCCTGGGAACCGAGCGCGGCCTGGAAAAGGATTTGGTTCCGGCGCGGGGCTTTGATCTGAGAATGATTCCGCCGGTGCCGGTGCCGCGTAAACTCAATGGCGATTTGATGCGGCTCCCGCTGCGCGTGCGGCGGGCCGTGCAGGATACCAAGCAGGTGTTGCGCGACGTCTCCGCCGAGGCCCTGGTGGGATTCGGCGGCTACGTGGCCGCCCCGGCTTATCTCGCGGCGGCCAGCCTGGGCCTGCCCTTCTATGTGCATGAGGCCAATGCCAAGGCGGGCCTGGCGAATAAGCTCGGCGTGCGGCTGGGTGGCACGGGCTTTAATGCGGTCTCCGATTCCGGGATGAAGGGGGACGTGGTGGGGATTCCCATTCGTTCTTCTCTGTCTAATGAGCGCGAGGGGGTGGCGGCCGAGCGCGGGCGCAAGGAATGGGGGCTGGACGTGGATCGCTCCACGGTGCTGGTGACCGGTGGTTCCCAGGGCGCGGTGAGCCTGAATAAGGCCCTGGCCGAGGCCCTGGAAACCATCACCGGCGAGGGGATTCAGGTGTTGCACGCCTATGGCAAGAAGAACGACGCCCCGCAGCCGCAGGAGCACTACGTTCCTCTGCCCTTCATCACGGATATGGCGGCGGCCTATGCGGTGGCCGACCTCATCGTGTGCCGCTCCGGAGCCATGACGGTGGCCGAGGTGACGGCGGCGGAACTCCCCGCTGTGTACGTACCCCTGCCGCATGGCAACGGGGAGCAGGGCTTAAACGCCAAGGAGGTCATCAAGGCCGGTGCCGCGCGTACCATTGCGGATTCCGAGCTCAATGGAGAGGTGCTGGCCCGCGAGGTGCTGGCTATCCTCTCCGACCCCCAGCAGCACCAGAAAATGCGCCGCGCGGCCGCCGCGCGGGCGGAAAATAATGCCGCCGAGATCATCGCGGATAGGGTAGCGGCGGCGCTGGCCTAGGCCGTTTCTTCTCTAAGCCGCCCCCAGTTATTCCCCCAGAAAGGAACTACCTTTATGACCTCACCGACCATCTCCCTGGAGCGCGTGCACCTGGTGGGCATCGGCGGGGCCGGTATGTCCGGCCTGGCGCGGATTCTCCTTGACCGTGGCCTGACGGTAACGGGCTCCGATATGGCAGATTCCGCCGTGGTGGCCTCGCTGCGGGAGGCGGGGGCGTCGATAGCGGTGGGGCACGCGGCGGAGAATCTGAACCTCAGCGGCCAGGCCCCCACCGTGGTGGTGACCTCCTTTGCGGCTATTCCCAAGGACAATCCCGAGCTCGTGGCGGCCAGGGAACAGCAGATCGAGGTGATCCGCCGCTCTGACCTCCTGGCCCTGCTCATGGAGGGCTTCCAGCAGGTGCTCATCGCCGGAACGCATGGCAAGACCTCCACCACCTCCATGAGCGTGGTGGCCATGCGTGAGGCTGGGCTGGACCCCAGTTACGCCATCGGTGGCCAACTCAACCGCGATGGTTTGGGTGCCCACCACGGATCGGGGAGTGCCTTTGTGGCCGAGGCCGATGAATCCGATGCCTCTCTGCTGCGTTACCGCCCGGAGGTCGCGGTGGTGACCAACGTGGAGCCCGATCACCTGGATTACTTTGGCAGCGCCGAGGCATATTTCCAGGTCTTTGAGGATTTTGCCGCCAGGATCGTCCCCGGTGGGCACCTGGTGGTGTGCGTGGACGATGAACACGCGGTATCCGTGGCGCGCCGGGCACAGGATCGCGGGGTGACCGTGCGCGGCTATGGCAGCGCCGAGGCCGCGCTCCAGCACCCGGAGATCACCATGCTGGGCACCGTGGA
This sequence comes from Corynebacterium lowii, assembly GCF_001412085.1. Lineage (GTDB taxonomy): Bacteria > Actinomycetota > Actinomycetes > Mycobacteriales > Mycobacteriaceae > Corynebacterium > Corynebacterium lowii. The sequence goes on along the minus strand of NZ_LKEV01000002.1, from coordinate 273,703 downwards.
AAAGATGGAGGCCACGGCCGCGGGTTCCCGCGCGCAGATCGACCTAGACGGCGTGACGGTGCAGGTAGACCTGAATATTCCCGGCCGCCACATGATGCTCAACGCCACGGCGGCGCTGTGCGCGGGCTACCTGGCGGGCGGTGAGCCGGAAGCGCTGGCGGCGGGGGTATCCACCTTCGACGGCGTACGACGCCGCTTTGAACACAAGGGCACCGCCGCCGGGGTGGAGGTCTTTGACGATTACGCCCATCACCCCACCGAAGTGGAAGCGGTGCTCAAGGCCGCCCGGTCAAAGCAGGAGGCCGCGGGCCAGGGCGGGCGCGTGGTGGCAGTATTCCAGCCGCATCTGTATTCCCGCACCAAGGAGTTTGCGGCGGAGTTTGCCCATGCCTTGAGCCTGGCGGATGAGGTTGTGCTGCTAGAGGTATTCGGCGCCCGCGAAAAGCCCATCGAGGGAGTGGATTCCGGCCTGATCGCCGCGCATATGCCCGAAAATATGGCCGGTGCTGTGGTACGCGAACCCGACTTTGAGGCCGCCGCCCACCGCGCGGTTGAGGTAGCGCGCCCCGGTGACCTGGTGCTCACGATGGGCGCCGGTTCCGTCACCCGCCTTGGCCCGCAGATCGTGGCCGAGCTGGAGAGCTGAGATCGCTATGCCTTCTTTTTCCTGGCCCGAGCGAATCCCGCGCTCCCGAGGCAAGGTGGTGCTCATGGTGGCGGCTGCGCTCCTTGTCCTGCTCGTGGGCGCGGGCGTGGTGCTGTGGACGCAGCCGGTGCTCAAAGTCTCTGCGGTGGAGGTCACCGGAACGCACCACCTGCAACCCACCCAGGTACAAGAGGCCAGTGGGCTGACCGAGGGCCAAAACCTCGTGCGCGTGGACGAGAGCGCGGCGGCCACGGCGGTGGCTCAACTGGAATGGGTAGAGAGCGTGACCGTGGCGCGCTCCCTGCCCTCCACGGTGCACATTGAGGTCACCGAGCACACGCCGGTGCTTTTTACCAGGGAGCAGGATCAACCACTGCTCATTGATAACCACGGCGAGGCCTTTGCCTATGGCGATCCCCCCGAGGGCACGATGGAGGCCACCGGGGCGGGAACCAAGGACCCGGCCACGATGAGCGCCCTGGTGGAGGTGGTCAATGCCATTGACCCCGGAGTGCGGGCGCAGGTGGCCTCCGTCTCCGTGCCGAGCCAGTGGGAATTGGAGTTCCACCTTGCCGATGGTCGCACGGTGTACTGGGGTTCCACGGAGGACACCAAGGATAAAGCCCTGGCGATGCGCGCGGTGCTCACCCGAGAAGGGCAGCGCTGGGATATTTCCAACCCACGCCTGGTTGCGGTGCGCTAGACATTCCCAGGCAAAACCCTCAACATAGGCTTGAGGGTTCCGACACGCCGCCAAAAATGTCCGCCACTCTGGCGGGGTTTTCGCCCATGATGGTTAAGAAGATTTTTAATAGACCTCCCAACTCTTTTGAAAGGCGAGCCTCATCCTATGACCTCTCCGAATAATTACCTCGCCGTCATCAAGGTCGTCGGCGTCGGCGGCGGTGGCGTTAATGCCGTGAACCGCATGATCGAGGAGGGCCTCAAGGGCGTTGAGTTCATTGCGGTCAATACCGACTCGCAGGCGTTGATGTTCTCCGACGCCGATGTGAAGCTCGACATCGGCCGCGAGGCCACCCGCGGCCTGGGCGCCGGGGCTAACCCCGAGGTGGGGCGCGCTTCCGCTGAGGATCATAAGTCGGAGATCGAGGAATCCCTCAAGGGCGCGGACATGGTGTTCGTGACCGCCGGTGAGGGCGGTGGCACCGGCACGGGCGCGGCCCCGGTGGTGGCGGGCATCGCTAAGAAGATGGGAGCGCTGACCATCGGCGTGGTCACCCGCCCCTTCAAGTTTGAGGGCAAGCGACGCACCCGTCAGGCGCTGGAGGGTATCGACGCCCTCAAGGAGGTCTGCGATACCGTCATCGTGATTCCGAACGATCGCCTCATGGAATTGGGGGATGCCACCCTCTCCATGATGGAGGCCTTCCGCGCCGCTGATGAGGTGCTGCACAACGGCGTGCAGGGTATTACGAACCTGATTACCACCCCCGGCGTGATTAACGTGGACTTCGCGGACGTGCGCTCTGTGATGGCCGATGCGGGTTCCGCGCTCATGGGCGTGGGTTCGGCGCGCGGCGATAACCGCGTGATGAACGCCGCCGAGCAGGCCATTAACTCCCCGCTGCTGGAATCCACGATGGAGGGCGCCACCGGTGTGCTGCTCTCCGTGGCGGGTGGCTCCGACCTCGGCCTGCACGAGGTCTACGAGGCGAACTCGATGGTGGAGGACAAGGCCGACGAGGACGTGAACCTCATCTGGGGCACCATCATTGACGACAACCTGGGCGACGAGGTGCGCGTGACCATCGTGGCCACCGGCTTCGACGCCGCCACCAACGCGGTATCGGAGGCCCCGCGCGAGCAGCAGCCCCAGGCGGCCCCGGCTGCGCAGTCCGCTCCGGCGGAGGACCCCACCCCGGCGCCCTCCGAGCGCGGTTCCCTCTTTGCCGAGCGCGAGCGTCCCCGCGAGGAGGCTCCGGCGGCACGTCACCGCCTGGATTCCCCGCGCCGCGAGGGCGGCAGCGGCCTGTTTACGCACCGCCAGGAGGAGCGCGATTGGCGCCGCCGCGATGACGAGGGCGATGAACTCGACGTTCCCGATTTCCTGCGCTAGATTCCGGTGCTATGCCCCTAACCGATAGCCCCCGCCCCGTCCGCAAGGTTTTTACCAGCCGCGCGGGCGGGGTTTCCGCTGCTCCCTACGACTCCTTTAACCTGGCCCTCCACGTGGAGGACGATCCCCAGGCGGTGCTGGCCAATAGGAAGCGCCTGGCACAGGTGCTCGATATGCCCGCGGAGCACTTTGTGTGGATGGAGCAGCTGCACACCAATACCGTGACGGTGGTGGAGGAACCCAGCTCCGAGCCGATACCGGCTACCGACGCCCTGGTGACCACCACGCCGCACCTGGTGCTGGCCGTGCTGGTGGCCGATTGCGTTCCGGTGTTGCTCTCCGATGCCCAGGCGGGAGTGGTCGCCGCCGTGCACGCGGGCAGGCTGGGGGCGCGCAATGGAATCCTGGCCCGCACCGTGGATCAGATGGTGGCCTGCGGCGCCAGTCCTTCTCATATTCATGCTTTGCTCGGGCCTGCGGCAGCCGGAGATTCCTACGAGGTGCCTGAGGCGATGGCTCGGGACGTCGATAAGCATTTGCCCGGCTCCTATGCGCGCACGCAAGCGGAAACGCCGGGCCTGGACCTGCGCGCGGGATTAGAGCGCCAGTTGCGCGGGCTGGGTGTGCAGGCGGTGGACGTGGACCCCCGCGATACCATTGCCGATGAAACCTTCTTTTCCCACCGCCGCGAAGGTCGCACCGGCCGCCAGGCGGGCCTGGTGTGGCTGAATCCGCAGGAGCAGGCATGAGCCGCATCGAGGAATTGCGCGGCAACCTCGCCGCCGTGCGCGAGCACATAGCCGCATGCGCGCGGGAGGCGGGACGCGATCCGCAGGAAATCACCTTGCTGCCGGTGACCAAGTTTCACCCCGCCAGCGATATAGCCCTACTGGCAGACCTCGGCGTGACGGAGGTGGGGGAGAACCGCGAGCAGGAGGCCCGGGCCAAGGCCCAAGAGATACCCCAGATGCGCTTCCACATGATCGGCCAGGTGCAGACGAAGAAGGCTAATCACGTGGCCCGCTGGGCCGCCAGCGTGCACTCCGTGGACTCGCTGAAACTCATCGAGGCGCTGAATCGCGGCGCCGGGCGCGCCCTGGAAAGCGGGGAGCGCACCGAGGTACTGCCCTGCTTCATTCAGTGGAGCGCCGATGGCGATACCCAGCGCGGCGGCAGCACGCAGCCCGCGGAGCTTATCGACGCCCTGGTGGCCGCCGAGCACCTGCGCCCTGCGGGAATCATGTGCGTGCCGCCGCTGGGCAGCGACCCCGCCGAGATTTTTAGGCGTGCTCATCACCTGCGTGTGGAAGAGGAGGAGCGCCTGGGGCAGAGGTTGCTGCTTTCGGCGGGAATGTCGGGCGATATGCGCGAGGCCATTGCGGCGGGAACGGATATTGTGCGTGTCGGAACGAGAATCATGGGCGCGCGCCCGTTAGCCTAGAGAACAATCAATTTGGCCATCATGGCTTTCACGGCGCAGTGAGAGCCATGAGCGAAGGGGATGTGAAGAGATGTCGATTATCAAGAACGCCAAGGAGTTCTTTGGCCTGGCGCCGGCGGATGCCTACCACGATGATGCCTACTACGGTGAGGACGCTCACTACGAGGCCCAGGGCAGTGCCGCCTACCAGCCTCGCCGCGAGCCCGGCTACGAGTACGGCGCGGACTACGGTCACGAGCGCGCTGCGGCTCCGGCCCCGAGCCGTCACGAGCCGGTAAGCCGCGGAACCGTGACCCGCAGCAGCGCCCCGAGTTCCTATGTTCCCGCCGTGGTGCCGGTGCGCCTGACTTCCTTCACGCAGTCCGCCGAGGTGGGAGAGCCCTTCCGCGATGGTGATGCCGTGGTGTTTGACCTCAGCGGCATGGACTTGGACGAGGCCAAGCGAGTGCTGGACTTTGCCTCGGGCCTGTGCTTTGCCCTGCGCGGCCAGATGAAGAAGCTCGTTCCCCGCGTGTTTGCCATTATCCCCGATGGTGCCGCGATCTCCATGATGGAACTGGAAGAGGCCGCCCGCCTGCGCTAAGGCGCACTGAGCAAGCACCCCGCTGTGGTAGACATACCCGGTGGGGTGTTGCTGCATGTGAGGAGCTTTCTCGATTAGGCTAGAGCAGCGTGACTGCCCTCGGACTTGTGTTTTTGCTCTTGCTGCGGCTTTTTACGCTGCTGCTCATCGTGCGGATTGTGATTGAGATGATTCAATCCTTTTCCCGCTCCTTTCGCCCGCCGCGTGCCTTTTATGTCATTGCGGAGCCTATTTTCCGCCTCACGGACCCGCCTTTGAAGGCTCTGCGCCGGGCCATTCCCCCTCTTAATTTGGGTGGGGTGGCTCTGGATATGTCCGTGATTGTGCTGTTCCTGATTTGCGAGCTTTTGAGCAGACTAGTGTGGATGTTCCTTATCTAAAGGCCTTCCGTGGCCGGAATGGTTTTTGCCCTCGACTGGCGGAAACACTGAAGATCAACTAAAGAATTATGTTGCGTAGTATACTCGGTAGCAGTGTGGAATCAGCTACACTGGCTGCGAAGAACCGCAATGTAACTACAGAACGCAATAACGAGGCGTAAACTGCCTTGTACAGCCCCATCGGGGCGACGAACTCGAAGGGATCTCCAATGCCGCTGACACCAGCAGATGTGCACAACGTAGCTTTTAGCAAGCCGCCGATCGGCAAGCGTGGCTATAACGAGGACGAGGTGGATCAGTTCCTCGATCTGGTGGAGGACACGCTCGCGCAGCTCCAGGATGAAAATGAGGACCTGCGTCAGCGCGTGGACGAGCTGAAGGGCTCCTCCTCCGCAGGTACGGCAGCGACCTCCCGCACGGCTTCTTCCACCTCCGTGGACGAGGCTGCGCTGCGCCGCGAGATCGAGTCCAAGCTGCGTTCCGAGTACGAGTCCCAGCTCACCGAGGCGAAGAAGGCCACGCAGAAGGCTGAGGCCGACGTCAAGGCCGCCCGCGATGAGGCTGAGCGTGCCAAGAAGGAGGCCGCCGAGGCCAAGAGCGCGGCCTCCAGCGCTGCGGCTGCCCCGGCTCAGCCGGCTCCGGCCGCCGCCGTGGAGACCTCTACGGATTCCAACGTGCAGGCCGCCAAGGTGCTGGGCATGGCGCAGGAGATGGCCGATCGCCTCACCACCGAGGCGCAGCTGGAATCCAAGTCCATGCTGGACGAGGCTCGCCAGGCTGCGGAGAAGCAGATCAGTGAGGCCGATCTCAAGGCTCGCACCCTGGTGGCGGACGCCGAGAAGAAGTCCGAGGCTACCCTCGCGGACGCTCGTACCCGTTCCGAGACTCAGGTGCGCCAGGCCGAGGAGAAGGCCGCGGCCCTCAAGCAGGATGCCGAGCGCAAGCACTCCGAGATCATGTCCACCGTCAAGCAGCAGCAGACGGCCCTGGAATCCCGTATCGCGGAGCTGCGTACCTTCGAACGCGAGTACCGTACTCGCCTCAAGACCATGCTCCAAAGCCAGTTGGAGGAGCTGGAATCCCGTGGTTCCACGGTGACGAACTCCACCGAGAACTAAGTTTTATTTGAGTAATCCCCACCGCCATAATGTTGGCGGTGGGGATTACTTTATGCGGGGTTGGTTACACTAGGGGTCATGTTCGTTGCCGCTTTAATTTCCACCGCCTTGGCCTTGGTGAGTTTTATCGTCGTGATTATCACCGGCTATACCCTGGGCCTGGTGGTGATGTTCCTCCTCGTGGCGGTGGCGGCCTCCCTTTTGGTCATCGACATCAGCGCCAAGCGACACCCCACGGGCAGGCACGCGGCGGGGGAGCAAACGGGAGAAGATCACTAGCGCTATACTGTGGGGCATATGCGTTGATCCGGCCATCACCGGGGAGTATTCGGAAGAACGGCGGCGGTGCCCTAGATACCTCTAGACACGGCGGCTCAGTAGAACCGAACGGCTAAGGCCCGTTACTGCCTTCACTACATGCAATGAAGCGGCCGCGTGGGCGTCGATAAGCGCGGCAAGCAGGGTGGTACCGCGCGGTTTCGGCTGCGTCCCTGCACCGACGAACTGATGTGAGTGAAGGAGCAGGACGATGGCCGCAACGCTGGAAAACCGCGATAGCGAGCAGAACAACGTGGGGTCGGTGTACCCCAAGGTGGATCTCACGGGGGGCTCCACGCGATTCCCCGATATGGAGCAGCAGGTGCTCGCCGCCTGGCAGGCGGACGATACCTTCCAGGCCTCCCTGGACGCCCGCAAGGGAAACCCGGAGTACGTATTTTATGATGGGCCGCCTTTTGCCAATGGCCTGCCGCATTACGGCCACCTGCTCACCGGCTACGTGAAGGATATTGTTCCGCGCTTTAAGACCATGCGCGGCTACCACGTGCCCCGCGTTTTCGGCTGGGATACCCACGGCCTGCCCGCCGAGTTAGAGGCGGAAAAGCAGCTGGGTATCAAGGATAAGGGCGAGATCGAGGCGATGGGTCTGGCCAAGTTCAACGAGTACTGCGCCTCCTCGGTGCTGCGCTACACCGAGGAATGGAAGGAGTACGTGACCCGCCAGGCCCGCTGGGTGGACTTTGATAACGGCTACAAGACGATGGACCTGGATTACATGGAATCCGTGATCTGGGCTTTCAAGCAGCTCTACGATAAGGGCCTGATCTACCAGGGCTTCCGCGTGCTGCCCTATTCCTGGGCGGAGCACACCCCGCTCTCCAACCAGGAGACGCGCCTGGACGATTCCTATAAGGAGCGCCAGGACCCCACCCTGACCGTGACCATGCCGATCACGGGAGCCACGGCGGGCACCGAGGCCGAGCGCACCCTGGCCGCGCATCCCGAGCTGCGCGATGCCGCCGCGATCGCCTGGACGACGACCCCCTGGACCCTGCCCTCGAACATGGCGCTCGCCGTGAACCCCACCGTGGACTATGCGTTGGTCAAGGTGGGGGAGCAGGGAGCCGAGGGCTTCGCCGGAGCCACGCTTTTGCTTGCCGACGGCCTGCGCGGGGCCTACGCCAAGGAACTGGGCGAGGACGCCGAGGTGCTGGGCACCTTCACCGGCGCGCAACTAGTGGGGCTGACCTACAAGCCGATCTTTGAGCACTTTGCCGAGAAGGCTGCCGAGGGCGGCTTTAGGATTCTCGGCGCGGACTACGTGACCACCGAGGATGGCACCGGCATCGTCCACCAGGCCCCGGCCTTTGGTGAGGACGATATGAATACCTGCCAGGCGGAGAATATTCCGATGGTGATTCCGGTGGACATGGACGGCAAGTTCACCTCCCTGGTGCCCGAGTACGAGGGGCAGCTGGTCTTTGACGCCAACAAGAACATCATCAAGGACCTCAAGGCCACTGGCCGCGTGTTGCGCCACCAGACCATCGTGCACTCCTACCCGCACTCCTGGCGCTCCGGCGAGCCGCTGATCTACATGGCCCTGCCCAGCTGGTTCGTGGCCGTGACCAAGATCCGCGAGCGCATGGTGGAACTTAACCACGAGGGCATCGAGTGGATGCCCGAGCACGTGCGCGATGGCCAGTTTGGCAAGTGGCTAGAGGGGGCACGCGATTGGAATATCTCGCGCTCGCGCTACTGGGGTTCGCCCATTCCGGTGTGGGTATCGGATAACGATGAGTACCCGCGCGTAGACGTCTACGGTTCGCTCGATGAGTTAGAGCGGGACTTCGGTGTGCGCCCCACCTCCCTGCATCGCCCCTATATCGACGAACTCACCCGCCCCAACCCGGACGATCCCACCGGGCAGTCCACCATGCGGCGTGTGCCCGACGTGTTGGACGTGTGGTTTGATTCCGGCTCCATGCCCTTTGCCCAGTTCCACTACCCCTTTGAGAACAAGGAGTGGTTCGAGTCCCACGCCCCGGCGGACTTCATCGTGGAGTACATCGGCCAAACCCGCGGCTGGTTCTACCTCCTCCACGTGCTCTCCACGGGGCTCTTTGACCGCCCAGCCTTTAAGAAGGTGGTGGCCCACGGCATCGTGCTGGGCGACGATGGGCTGAAAATGTCCAAGTCCAAGGGCAATTATCCCAACGTTAATGAGGTTTTTGAGCGCGATGGTTCGGACGCTATGCGCTGGTTCCTCATGAGTTCCCCGATTCTGCGCGGCGGCAACCTCATCGTCACGGAGAAGGGTATCCGCGAGGGCGTGCGCCAGGCGCTGCTGCCGATGTGGAATGCCTATTCCTTCCTGCAACTTTATTCCGCCAAGTCCGCGCAGTGGTCGGTGGACTCCACCGACGTGCTGGACCGCTACATCCTGGCCAAGCTGCACGATCTGGTGGCCGGGGTGGGCGAAGCCCTGGACGCCACCAATATCGCCTCCGCCTGCGATCAGGTGCGCTGGTTCTGCGACGCGCTCACCAACTGGTATGTGCGCCGTTCCCGCGAGCGCTTCTGGGCTGGCGACGCCGCCCACCCGGAGGCCTTCAACACCCTCTACACGGTGCTGGAAACGCTGACCCGCGTGGCCGCGCCCCTGCTGCCCTATATCAGCGAGGTGATTTGGCGCGGGCTCACCGGAGGCCGCTCGGTGCACCTCACCGATTACCCCAAGGCCGAGGACTTCCCGGCGGACCCCGATCTCGTGGCCGCGATGGACGCGGTGCGCGGGGTATGCTCGGCGGCGTCGTCGGTACGCAAGGCCAATAAGCTGCGCAACCGTTTGCCGCTGCCCGCGCTCACCGTGGCGATGTCGGACTCGGCGGCCCTGGAACCGTTCAGCGCGATTATCCGCGATGAGGTGAACGTGAAGAACGTGATCCTCAGCGATGACGTGGACGCGGTAGGCCGCTTCGAGGTAGTGGTGAACGCTAAGGTGGCGGGCCCGCGCCTGGGCCGCGACGTCCAGCGGGTGATTAAGGCCGTGAAGGCCGGGAATTACGAGCGCGCAGGCGAGCAGGTGGTGGCCGATGGCATCACCCTGGAACCGGGCGAGTACACCGAGCGTCTGGTAGCGGCGAACCCGGAATCCACCGCGCAGATCGAGGGCCTGGGTGGTCTGGTTTCCCTGGACATGACCGTGACGGAGGAACTAGAGGCCGAGGGCTGGGCTGCCGACGTGATCCGCGGACTTCAGGACGCCCGCAAGGCCGAGGACCTGGAGGTTTCCGATCGCATTGAGGTGCGGCTCTTCGTGTCCGCCGAGAAGGAGGAGTGGGCGCAGCGCCACCGCGAGCTCATCGCCGGCGAGGTGCTGGCTACCTCCCTGGAGGTGCTGGCTGGTGGTGAGGCTGCCGAGGGTGCGCACGAGGTGCTGAGCGGGGTGCGGGCGACGGTGGCGAAGGCCTAATCGTTGCCCCGCTCGAGGCGGGAATAAAAATCGCCGCCGTGGAATCATACAGGGTATGAATACCCTCGAATTGGACGTTCTGATCCTCGGCTTTGGCAAGGCCGGAAAGACCATCGCCATGAAGCGCGGCCAGGCGGGCGACCGCGCGGCCATCGTGGAACAGTCCCCGGTGATGTACGGCGGCACCTGCATCAATATCGGCTGCTTGCCCACCAAGACTCTGCTGACCGACGCCCACCGCCACCACCTCGGCGGTTCGCAGGCGCAGCAGGGTAAGCAGGTGCAGCAGGAGCACGCGGCGGCCTTTGCCCAGGCTCAGGAGCACCGCGATTCCTCCATTGCCACCCTCAACGCCGCCAATAAGAAGATGGCCCTGGGCAATCACGTGATGGTGATTGACGGGCGGGCGCGCTTTACCGGGCCGCACACCGTGGAGGTGACCGGCGGAGATGAGACTCTGCGCATCACGGCGGAGACCATCATCATCAACACCGGAGCGGTGCCGGTGCTCCCACCGCTGCCGGGCATCGAGGGCGAGCGGGTGGTGGACTCCACCGCCGTGCAGCACCTGCCGCAGTACCCAGAGCACCTGGTGATTGTGGGTGGCGGGCCGATTGGCTTGGAGTTTGCCACGATGTTTGCACAGTTCGGCACGCGGGTGACGGTGCTCGATGGGGCGGGCACCTTCCTCCCTCGCTTTGACCGCGATATTGCCGAGGCCGTGCGCGCCGATCTAGAGTCCTTGGGCATCACGATTATGAGCGGGGCACGGGCCCAGGAGTTCCGCGCCGGGGAGCAGAGCGTGAGCGTGATCTACGGGGAAGGCGAGGTAGAGGCCGATTATGCCCTGGTGGCCCTGGGCCGTCGCCCGGCCACCTCGGATTTGGGCTTGGAGGTCGCCTGGATTACGACCACTGAGCGCGGAGCCATCGAGGTGGACGAGTACCTGCGCACCAGCGTTCCCGGCGTGTATGCGGCGGGAGATGCGAACGGCGGCCCGCAGTTCACCTATATCTCCTATGACGATCACCGGGTGATTCTGAATCACCGCTGGGGAGACGGCACCCGCAGCACCGAGGGAAGAATCTATCCCACCACTACCTTCCTGGAACCGCCGCTTTCCCAGATCGGCCTGGGAGAGGAGGAGGCCCGTAAGGAGTGCGAGAGTCGCGGGCACGCACTGAGCGTCAAGGCGCAGGATATTAAGGATATGGCGATTGTGCCGCGCCCGAAGATTTTGGGCCAGCCCCAGGGGCGGGCGAAGTTCCTGATAGACGCTCAGACTGATGAGATTTTAGGGGCCACCCTCTACTGCGTGGACTCCCAGGAATTGATAAACGCCGTGGCCCTGGCCATGCGCCACGGTATAAGCGCCACAGAACTAGGGGAGGGGATCTACACCCATCCCAGTAGTTCCGAGGTATTTAACGCGCTGTTGGGCTAGGAGATAAGCCCCTCCACGGTGGCCAGAGCCCCGCGCTCGTGCAGGGAGTTCAGTGCCGCCACGTAGGGTTCGGTGAAGGCGGATTCCTCGATGAGATCGCCAAAGACCTCGCGGTAGCGCAGGAAGGCCAGGGAATCCTCCCGGTTGCGGGAGGCGTGCTCGCCCAGGGGCTCGGCCAGGCGGTCCACCACGGTAATCGGCTGGCCCTGCTCATCGACGCCCTCCGCGTACCGCGCCCAGCTGGCCACGATGGCGGCGCTGAGTGCCACGGGGCGGCCTGCGGCGATATTCTCCCGAATTACCGGGAGCAGCCACTTGGGGATGCGATCGGAGGACTCCGCGCACAGGCGAGCCACCGTATCTTTCACGGCGGCGTTGCCGAAGCGGTCAATGAGCCGGTGGCGGTAGGCGTCGAGGTCCACGCCGGGCAGCGGGCGCAGCGAGGGGGTGGCCTCTTGTTCCATATAGGCCAGCAGGAAGCGAGCAAAGCGCTCATCATGTACCACGTCGTGCACCAGGCGGTGACCCGCGAGGTAGCCGAAGTAGCACAGGCCCTGGTGGGAGGCGTTGAGCAGGCGCAGCTTCATCAGCTCGAAGGGCACCACGTCCTCTACCACCTGCACCCCGGCCTCCTCGTAGGCGGGGCGGCCGTCTACGAAGGAATCTTCCAGCACCCATTGGGTGAAGTCCTCGCATACCACTGGCCAGGCATCGGTATAGCTGTAGCGGGAGGCCACCTCCTCGCGGTCGGCCTCGGTGGTCTCCGGGGTAATGCGATCCACCATCGAGTTCGGGAAGGGCACGTGCTCGCCAATCCAGGCGGCCAGATCGGGTGAGATGTCAGCGGCAAAGCGCAGGAACATCTCGCGGGCCATATCCCCGTTGCCCTGGATATTATCGCAGCTCATAACGGTAAAAGGCCTCTGCTCAGAGCGGCGGCGCGCGATGAGGGCGGCGGTGATGAGTCCAAAGAAGGTGCGTAGATTCTCCCAGCGTTCCTCGCGCAGAGCCTCTATATCGGAGGCCACGTAGGGGTTGGCCTCTAGGTCGTAGCCGCCCTCGGTGACGGTGAGGGAGACGAGCCGAATAGCCGGATCGACGAGGCGGGCCACGGCGGCGCGGGGGTCGTCGGGAGCAAAAACGTAGTCGATGATGGAACCGATAACGCGGGCGCTCTGCCCACCATCGGGGGCCTTTTCCACGAGGGTGTAGAGGTAATCCTGGCTGGCCAGGGCGTCGCGCATGTGGGCGTCGGAGGGCATGACGCCCATGCCCACGATGCCGAAGTCCAGGGCCTTGCCGGCGTTCATCAGCTCGTCGAGGTAGCGGGCCTGGTGGGCGCGGTGGAAGCCGCCCACGCCGAAGTGGACGATGCCGGGGGTGATGGCTGAGCGGTCATAGGTGGGCACAGCAACCTGGTCAGAAAGGGATTCGAGGAGGGAAGTACTCAGGTGGGGCATGATTTTCTCCTTGAGATAGTGGTGGGGCGGCCATCGAAGCCGGGTTGCAGGCCCTTGAAGGCCAGGCACATGAAGCCCGCGAGGACGAAGAGCCCCATGAGCACGAGAATAAGGCCGGTGGCCCCGATGAAGGGGTGGAGCACGGCCACGAGCAGAGGGCCCATCGCCACCGCCCCGCCGATGCCGAGGTTATAGGCGGACATGGCCGCGCCGGGGTGCTCGGGATCGAGGGCATGGGCAATGGGGGAGAGCGGCACATAACCGGCCAGGGCGATGCCGAAGAGCGCGCCCGCGCCCAGGGTGAGGCCGAAGGCGGTGTGATCGCTTAGCCCCGCGCCAAGGGCCAGCTGCGGGGTGAAGTACACCAGGCCCAGGGTGATGAAGCAGGAAACCGGCCCCGCCCAGATCATGGTTTGCCACCAGCCGAAGCGATCACCCACCCGCCCGTAGAAGGGATTGAAGGGGAGGTTCACTGCGTAAATCACGGCGGTGAGAATGAGGAACCAGGAACGGGGCCAATCGAGATTGTCCTGGAAGTAGGCGGGGAAGAACACCGCCATCGCGTAGGTGGGCATGGAGTTGATGGTGCGGATATAGGCCACGAAGCGCGCGCGACGGTCGCGGCCGAGAAGGCGGAAACCGCGGGCCAGGGTGGCCCCGACGTCGGAAGCATTTTCCACCAGCGGGGCGCGCCCGCGCTGCTCCTTAACGCCCACGAATACCACGATGGAGCCGACGATCACGAGAACCAGGGAAACCCACAGGGTTTGGTAGGCGCTTAAGTGGAACTGGCTCATGGAGATGGTGGCGGTGAGCGCGCCCAGGGTGGGCAGGCCCGCGGAGAAAGCCACGTAGAACCAGCCGACGCCGCTGGCGAGCTGGGTGGCCGGGGCCGTCGCGGTGATCCACACCAGGAAGGCGTAAGCGAAGAGGGGATAGCCAAAGCCGCGTAGCCCGTAGAAGAGGAAGATGAGGAAGGTGTTATTGGTGGTCAGTGCCAGGGTGAGGAAGCCCAGTTGAAAGACCACCCAGATGATCGCGCCGAAGATCATCACCTTGCGCGGACCCCAGAGGTCGGAAAGCGCGGCGGCAAAGAAGGCAGCGATGGCCACCGCCACGCCATAGACCGTGACGAGGGTGGCCGCTCGGCTTACGCTGAAGCCGTGTTCATCGTGGAGGAAGCGCTCCAGGATATTCGTCTCCACGCCGTCACCGATCATGAAGATGGTCAGGCCCACGAAACCCCAGATGAGGGGGCGGGGTATGCCGAGGCGTTCGATGAGCCCCGGCGGGGCGAGGGTGGGGGAATGCGTCATTCCGTGGCACCTTTCGTGAGGTGGATTACCTTTGTGTCATGTTCTAACATGAATCCCACAAAAGTCAACACTTTGATGTTATAAAATGTGATTTTTCTTTGCGGTCACCTTTCCTGCAAGCGTGTGACCTGCTTTAATCGAATGAAAAGACGGAGAAAGGAGCCGCCGTGGAACAACCCGTGGGAGGCCCGGAGGTGCGTCGCGCGGCCATCGTGGAGCACTTGGTCGCCACGGGCACCGGCACCGCCAGATTGGACACCCTGGCCCAGCACTTCGAGGTCAGCACCATGACCATTCACCGCGATCTCGACGTCCTGGCCGAGGAGGGAAAAGTAGAGCGAGTGCGCGGCGGGGTGCGGCTGGTGGGGCAGCCCTTCACGGAACGCGACGTCGCGGTGCGTCGGGTTGCCAACGCGGAGGTGAAAACCGCCCTGGCCCGGGTGAGCGTCGGCCTGCTGGAAGAGGGAGAAGTGCTGGCCCTCGACGATTCCACCACCGTGGCCGCCCTCGCGCCTTTTTTGCCCGGCTTGGCACCCGGCGCGGTGATGACGCACTCGCTCTCCCTGTTGGGGGAACTCTCGCGTACCTTGGCGGATACCCCGCTGATTGGTCTGGGCGGGCGCTACGTATCCACCACTGATTCCTTTTTGGGCCCCGCCACGTGCGAGCAAATGGCGGGGCTGAGCGCGGACGTCTCCCTGGTATCCACCACCAGCCTGCGCGCGGGCGGGCTCTACCACCCGGACGAGGAGGCCGCGCGCACCAAAACGGCCTGCGTGGGTTTGGGGCAGCGCGCCATATTGCTGTGTGATTCCTCCAAGGCGGGGGCGGCCGGGGTGCATTTTGTGGCGCGCTTTGAGGACTTTGACGAGATCGTGGTGGATTGCCACATGGCCCCGGATACGCTGGCCCGCATGGAGGAAAGCGGGGCGCGGCTGCATGTGGTGGATGCCCCGGAGCCTGCTTGTGGTGCTGGCCGCGGCCCCACCTGTGGTGTTGAGGCGGAATCCCCTGGGCGAGAAAGGTAAAGAATAATGACGTTAGTACTGGGTATAGACTCCTCCACCCAATCCTGCAAGGCCCTGCTGGTGGAAGCGGAGACGGGCCGCGTGGTCGATCAGGGCCGCGCCGAGCACCCCACCGGCACCCAGGTGGATCCCTGAGCAGCGCCACCGAGGGGCTGCTAGAGCGCGCTGAGGCGGTATCGGTGGCCGGGCAGCAACACGGCATGGTGGCTCTCGACGCCGCGGGGGAGCCCGTGCGCCCCGCGATCCTGTGGAATGACACCGCCGCCGCGCCCCAGGCCCGCAGCCTGGTGGAGGAATTGGGCGGCCCGCAATCCTGCGCGGAGAAAACCGGAAGCGTGATGGTGGCCTCCTTTACCGGGGCGAAGTTGCGCTGGCTGCGGGAGGTTGAGTCGGAGAACGCGGAGCGCACCCGCGCGGTGGTTCTTCCGCATGACTACCTCACCTGGCACTTAGGTGGCGGGAGCGGGGAATACACCACGGACCACGGCGATGCCTCGGGTACGGGCTACTACTCCCCGCAGGCCAGGGCCTTTGTGCCGGAACTGGTGGAGCGATACCTGGGCAAGCGGGTCACGCTTCCGCGCATTGCGGCACCCGCCG
Organism: Corynebacterium lowii; assembly: GCF_001412085.1. GTDB lineage: Bacteria > Actinomycetota > Actinomycetes > Mycobacteriales > Mycobacteriaceae > Corynebacterium > Corynebacterium lowii. Next base: position 257,856 of record NZ_LKEV01000002.1, on the reverse strand, counting down.
CGCACCTCTCGCGGCGCCGCAACTGCTGCCGGTACCGGGGATAATATGGCCGCCGCCCTGGGCCTGAACCTTTCCGCCGGTGATGTGTGCGTTTCGCTGGGCACCTCCGGGGTGGCCAGCGCGGTGGTGGAGCAGGCCGTGAGCGATGGCAGCGGATTCGTGGCGGGCTTTAGCGATGCCACCGGCCGCTACCTGCCCCTGGTGTGCACCCTCAACGGGGCGCGGGTGATGGACTTTGCCGCCACGATGATGGGGGTGGATCACGCCGAGCTCTCCCGCCTGGCGCTGGCCGGTGAACCGGGTGCCGGAGGCGTGAGCCTCCTGCCCTACCTAGATGGGGAGCGAACCCCGAACCGACCCCAGGCTACTGGGGTATTCCGAGGTATCACCACGGCCACTCGCCGCGAGGATATGGCGCGCGCGGTGGTGGAGGGGTTGCTCTGCTCGCTGCGCGATGCGGTGGTCGCACTGGAAGAGGCCACCGGTGTGCCCACGCGCAGGTTGCTTCTCATTGGCGGCGCGGCGCGTTCGGAGGCGATCCGCGCCATCGCGCCCACCATCTTCGGGGTGCCCGTGGTGGTGCCGGAGCCCGCCGAATACGTGGCCCTGGGGGCCGCGCGCCAGGCCGCCTGGGCATTGGCGGGCGGTGCGACGCCGCCGTGTTGGGAAGCGGGTGGTACCCGCACCTATGAGGGGGACTACTGCGCCGAGGCGGTGGAGCGCTATGGCTGGTTGCGGGAGGCCACCGAGATGTGGTGACGGCAATCACAGGTTAAGGTGAACCTGATACCTGTGATTGCGACGAGTAGGGGATAAAAGTGGGAAGGCCAGGCTCTATTAAAGGAGAAGGCGCGTGGGGGATGGCACCAATTCTGCTGGCTCTGCTCGTGGTGATATTCGGTACCACGATGCCCACTCCCTTGTATGGGGAGTACAAACATACCTATGACTTAGCGGACTGGTCGATCACGGGCATTTACGCCATTTATGCCGCGGGTATCGTCGCGGCTCTGATCTTCCTCAACGGGCTTTCCGATTGGGTGGGGCGGCGCGGTGCCCTCTGGGTGGGGCTGGCGGTTTTTCTTTTTGCCGACGTCCTCTTTATCCTCTGGCCCTCGGAGGCGGGACTTTACGTTGCGCGGGTGGTAAGCGGTGTGGCGGCCGGAATCTACGTGGGCACGGCCACAGTGGCGGCGGTGGAGGTGGCCTCCGGGGAGATCAAGGCGCATGCGGCCACCTATGCCACGGCGGCTAATGTGCTAGGCCTGGGGTTGGGGCCGGTGGTGGCGGGGGTGATCGTGGAATATCGTCCGCAGGCACACGTGGAGGTGTATCTGCTGCACATGTGCCTGGTGGCGGTATCCGCGCTGTTGTTACTGCTCACCCCGGAGACGCACGGGCGGCAGCCCTCCGGGGGCTTCGCCCTGCCGGAGATGCCACGGCAAGGGCGCGGGCCTTTTATGGGAGCGGTATTGGTGGGCCTTGCCGGTTTGGCGGCCTTTGGCTTGTTGGCGGGGCTCACCCAGGCCTTTTTGCTCACGATCGCGGGGGTGAGTTCCGCGCTGATAACAGGGCTGGTGGTGGGTCTGGCCTTTATTACCTCGGGAATCACACAGATTGCCCTGCGCGGGGTATCGCGCCAGGGGGGGGATTGTTGGTGGGCAGCGTGGCCCTGGTGCTCAGCATGGTCTGCATCGTGCTGGCTATTCCGCTTTCCGCAGTGTGGCTTTACTTCCTCGGGGCGGCGATATGCGGGATAGGGCAGGGTCTCACGATGGCCCGGGCGGTGGGAATCGTCTCTGGCGTGGCCGAGGAGAGCCAGCGCATGAGCGTGATGAATATGTTTTTTGCTCAGGTATATCTGGGTGCGGGTATTCCCATCGTGATCTTGGGGGTGGCCATTACCTACGGCGATTTTCTGCTTAGCGCCGCGCTTTTTGCCGTGGTGGTAGCGGTACTGGCGCTCGTGGGGCTTTGGCTCACGAGGGAGATAGAGGCTTAAGCGGCGCGTTCGCACATGTGATCGACAAATGGGGGGGGCGTGCCAGTAAGCTGAGGGGCATGCAACGCTGGGTCCTGCATTTGGATATGGACGCCTTCTTTGCCTCCTGTGAACAACTCACTCGCCCCACCCTCCGGGGGCGTCCCGTGCTCGTGGGAGGTGTGGACGGGCGCGGAGTGGTGGCGGGAGCCTCCTACGAGGCGCGTCGCTTTGGAGCGCACTCGGCCATGCCCACCCACCGCGCCGCTGCCCTCGTGGGATACGGCGCGGTACTGGTCAAACCCCGCCGGGCGGTATATTCCACGGCCTCGCGCCGGGTATTTCAGATCGTGGAGCGGCACGCGGGAATCATCGAGCAGCTTTCTATTGATGAGGCCTTCATGGAGCCGCAGGAACTCATAGGTGCCAGCCCCGAAGAAGTGGAGCGCTGGGGAGAGCGCCTGCGTGCGGCCATTAGGGAGGAAACCGGGTTGCCCTCCTCTATCGGGGCCGGATCGGGCAAACAGTATGCCAAGATCGGCTCCGGGCAGGCCAAACCCGATGGTATGTACGTTATCCCCGTGGAGCGCCAGATTGATATGTTGCACCCGCTGGACGTGGGGAAACTCTGGGGAGCAGGCCCGGTGACCCAAAATAAACTGCGCGCGATAGGCGTCAACACCATTGGCGACCTCGCGGCGCTGACCCAGCGCGAGGTGGAAATCACCCTGGGCTCCACCCTGGGGCTTCAATTGTGGAACCTCGCGCGCGGTTACGACGACCGCCCGGTGCAGCCTCGCGCCGAAGCTAAGCAAATATCCGCCGAACACACCTACCCACGGGACTTGCTCACGCGGGCGGAGGTGGATGCCGCCATTGATCGCGCCGCCGAGGGGGCGCATCGCAGGCTATTGCACGATGGGCGTGGGGCGCGCACGGTGACGGTGAAACTGCGCATGGCGGATTTTCATATCGAATCGCGCTCCATCACCTTGCCCTATGCCACCGATAATCCCGAGACCCTGCGCGCCACGGCCGGGAGGCTGGTGCGCTACCCCAATGAGGTGGGGCCGATACGCCTGGTGGGGGTGGGGTATTCCGGGTTGGAGATAGCGCGCCAGGACGTGCTCTTCCCCGAGCTCGACCAGATGGCGGTGGCCCCGGAGCGGGAAGATAATGACTATGAGGTGGGCGTGGCTGCTATCCCCGAGGAGGTGGGTGCGAGCGCCGAGGTGAGGTTAGAAGAGGCCCCCTCTGATACCGGGTGGCGGGCTACCGAGGACATTTATCACCCGAAGTACGGGCATGGCTGGGTGCAGGGCAGCGGGCATGGGATTGTGACCGTGCGCTTTGAAACCCGCACCACCGGCCCAGGGCGGACTTTGACCTTTGCGCAGGATGACCCCGATCTTTCCCCGGCCGATCCCGTTAATAGCCTAGATTGGGGTGAGTGGCTAGCGGAGGAGATTGTTTCTGACTAGCGGGAAAATGGTGCGGAAAGGCAAGTAATGGATAATTCTGCCCAGGAGGTTCGGATTGAGCTAAAGCCGGCATGGATTGCGTGGTGGTTTCACAAGCTATTGACTTATCCGAAAATAACGTGTGGGGGAGTTGCACACGATGGAGAATGGGGGAAGGGGCATATTCGGGTGCTAAGAGGCCAGGAACTCACCGTTGGATTTAGCTATAAGGTGTTTCATGATTCGCGGGTGCGATGCCAGAGCCAGCCGGTGCGTCTGGTGAATATCCCGCGCAAGATCGTGGGGAAAACGTCCCTCCTTAATCAGGGCCTCATGAGCGTTGAGCTGATTGATTGAGGCAGGGCCGGGCGAGGCTTAAAACACCTCCGCGGGCTCCACTCCGGCAGCCAGCGTCACAAGCAAGGCCATGCGGGCTTGGCCCGCGCGCAAATATCCGGAGCCCAATGCCCCGCGCGCCCCCAGGGAGGCTCCGCCACCTGCGCCGCCATAAATCAAAGCGGACCTCGCCCAGGGCGGCCCTGGTGCTCACCACCACGGGGACGCCTTGGTCAAGGGCGGTCTCCACCCCACGGGCCAGATCGGTGCCGATATTGCCTGCCCCCATCGCCTCAATCACCAGGCCCTCGGCTCCAGAAGAAAGGGCGGAGTCGATGAGGTCTCGGGGTGCGCCGGGGTAGGCGGCGATGATGTCCACCCGGTGCCCGTCGAGGGCCGCGACCGGCAGGGGAGTGGGGCGCTGCGGTTCTGCGGGGCCGCGATAGGAAAAGGCGGCCAGGGCAGAAGTATCCTCCTTCACCGTGCCACGGGCGGGCAGTACCTTGTGGCCGAGCACGATGAGCGCTCCCATGCCGCGCGCGGCGGGGTCAAGGGCGATGGTGGCGGCCTCGAAGAGGTTATCGGGGCCGTCGGGAGCCGGGGCGTCGCTAGGTTTCATGGCTCCGGTGAGGATGACGGGGCGTTCGTCGGCGTGGAAGGCGTCGAGAGCCAGGGCGGTTTCCTCTAGGGAATCGGTGCCGTGCGTGAGTACCACCCCGGCCACGGTGGGGTCGGTGAGTTCCTGGTGCACGGCCTGGATGATCTCGTCCACCTCGCGCAGGCGCAGGGAGGAGGAATCGAGGCGGCCGAGTTCGCGCACGCGCAGGCGGACGCGCTGGGGGTCGAAGCGCTCGCGCAGCGGGGAGACCAAATCTTCCCCGGAGAGGGTGGGGATGAGGGCTCCGGTGGCGTCGGTGGTGCACGCGATGGTGCCGCCGGTGGTGAGAATAGAGAGGGTCTGCGGGGTATCCATGATCTCGCCATTCTAGGGTGTGCGCTGGGCGCGTAGGAATCCCAAGAATAACAGGTGTAACATCTTTCCCAGACGTAACTGTTGGGCGCTTGCGTGCCGTCCCCTTACCGCGCGAGGCTGATGTCTTTGAGGAGAGACCGTGAAGTTGCACAAGATCACCGCCGCCACCGCTATTTTGGGCCTCGGACTAGGCCTGGCCGCTTGCTCTAGCGATGAGGAATCGGAGCAGGAGGCATCAACCTCCCAAGCTCCCGCTTCCACCTCGGCGGCGGAGGTAGCGCCCGATCTTCCCTCTGCGGCGGAACTGAATCAGGTGCTGGCGGTGGCCACCGACCCGAATCGCCCCATCGAGGATAAGATCGTCACGGTGCAGGGGGGCGAGACCGCGCCCGAACTCTTTGAGGTGATGGCCCGCTCGAAGGAGGAATCCGGTGCGGACTTCCAGGTAGTTAATCCCGTCTTGGCTGGATATGCGGCCAATGAGGTGCTCACGAGCGTTCAATTTATCCGCCCCGATGAGCCGGAGCAGATGGCCGATAACGTGACCTTTGTGTACGAAAACGGCAAGTGGAAGCTCTCTAAGGATTGGGCCTGCACCCTCGTTACCCGCGTGGTGCCGGACCAGGCCCCGGCCATGTGCGCCGATCAGGCCCCCACCAATGCCCCGGCGCCCGCTCCGGCGGCCCCGGCACCGGATAATGCACCCGCGGAGAACCCCGCCCCAGAGGCAACGCCGGCGCCCGCCGGGCCGGACCAGGCTCCGGCTGAAGCCCCGGCCGCACAATAAAGGCTGAAAACAAAGCTGAGCAATAAGGCTGAGCGACAAAGCCAAAGAGCAAGGTCGAGCAACCAAGGCTAAACCAGAGCCCCGCGCCACGGAGACCGGCGCGGGGGCTTAAATATCTGCGGGCTCTAAAAGCTCTAAAAGTACGGAAAGCAAAAACCTACTCAAACCCCAGCCGCGTGGCCGTATCCTGCACCACGCGCACCTCGGAGCCCTGCTGCCCATAGACCACGCGGGTATTAAGCGCCACCTCCCCGCTGTGGGGCAGGGGAGAAGAAAGGTTCAACCGCAGCGTGCCGGTGCTGGTGGTATTGGTATTCATCACGTCGAGGGTTTCGCTGCCGGTTCCCTCGGGGGAATCCATCGTCAGAGCCCCCTGGGCGGGACGTTGCTGCACGCTCACGCTCAGTTCCACCTTATCGCCGTCGAGGGAATTGAGCGTGTAGGTGGCGGTTTGGAGCAGGGTGGCCTCCCCGGTCACGCGGGAATCCACACTCCACACCGCACCCGGACCCACGGCTTCCTCGGGGAAGATCACGGGCAGGGAAAGTAGCTTCATGGCGGCCTTTTCGATGATTGCGCGGCTTTCATCGCTGGCCTCGGTAGGGGCGGCGAGGTTCACGGAGGCAATACGCCCCGTATCGTCCCCGCGCCAGCCCAGCTCAAAGCCCTGCGCGTTTTCCAACTCCGCCGTTTGGCCCGGCACGGAGGAACTGGCCTTATCCACCGTGGTGTTTACCGTGCGCGGGCTATTTTCCTGCCCATCTTCCCCGGTGGTGTCCTCGGCGGTGGTACCCGTGGCGCGCAGCGGCAGGGTGAGGGTATCGGTATCCATCGAACTCGCATCTGAGTTAAAGGCGGTGTCCAGGATATCCTGGGGAGCCTGGACCTCCACGGCGTCGGCACGCATGACCTGCTGCTCAAAGCCCGCGGTGACCTGCACGGTGACCTGTTGCTCCGGTTGCTCGGCGGAGTAGCGCAGGGTGCGCTGCGGGTTCGCGCCGGGATTGTGGAGGAGCACCCGGGCGGCGTCCACTTGGAGATCCACGGGAGCCTCGACGGGGGTGGAGGATTCCTCGGAGCTACAGGCGCTCAGGGTGAGGGCGCAGGCGCCGATGAGACCCAGCAGCGCTGCGCGGCGAGAAGAAGAAAAAACAGGCACGGCTTTCCACTGTACCGGCCAGAAGTGGCGCGGCCGGTATGACAGCGGCGCGGGCGATGGTGGACAATAGAGCCCGTGACGCAGAGCGCGATGGAGAAGAAACGCCCCTTTGCCCCCTTCATGGCGGTGACGGTGCTCAGTGTGGCGGCCGTCGATCAGATCGTGAAGGCGATCATGCTGGCCTGGCTTACCCCAGGGGTGCCGCAGCCGGTGCTGGGGGATTGGTTCCGCTTTCTGCTCCTCTTTAATCCCGGCGCGGCCTTTTCTATGGGGCAGAACTCCACCTGGCTTTTTACCTGCTTCCAAATAGCCTTTGTGCTGGGTACGGCGATTGCCGCCCCCAAGGTGCGCGATCCCTGGGTGGCCGTGGGCTTAGCGCTCGTGGGCGGCGGGGCGCTGGGCAACCTCATCGACCGTCTCTTCCGCGCCCCGCAGTTTTTCCTCGGTCACGTGGTGGATTACATCTCCGTGGGGGGTTTTGCGGTGTTTAATATCGCGGACGTCTGTATTAGCGTCGGAGTGGTGATCTTCATAATTGGTATGCTCTTCGAGGAGCGACGTGCCAAGGAGGTGGGCTAGATGTCTCGTGAAGTGCGCAGCCTTCCCGTTCCCGAGGGGTTAGTGGGAATGCGTATCGACGCCGCCCTTTCCAAACTCCTGGGTCTCTCCCGCAGCGCCGTGGCCGACCTCGCGGAGGCCGGTGACGTGCTGGTGGACGGCGCGCCGGTGGGGAAGTCCGCGCGCCTGGGAGCCGGGAGCCTGCTCACGGTGACCCTGCCCGCCCCGGCGGTGTCCGAGCCGCGCCCCGAGCACGTGGAGGGCATGGATATTCTTTATTATGACTCCGATCTCATCGCCGTGCACAAGCCCGTGGGCGTGGCCGCGCACCCTACGGTGGGCTGGGAAGGCCCCACGGTGGTGGGCGGGCTGGCCGGGGCGGGTTTTCGCATTTCCACCTCCGGTCCTCCGGAGCGCCAGGGAATCGTGCAGCGCTTGGACGTGGGGACGTCGGGAGTGATGGTGGTGGCGGCCTCGGAGCGCGGCTATTCCGTGCTCAAGCGTGCCTTTAAGGAACGCACCGTGACCAAGACGTATCACGCGCTCGTTCAGGGCCACCCGGACCCCTTCACCGGCACTATCGACGCCCCCATTGGCCGCCATCCCTCCTCTGGCTGGCGCTTTGCGGTGACCACCGACGGCAAGCCCGCCGTGACGCATTACGAGACCATCGAGGCCTTCCCCGAGGCCACCCTGCTAGAGGTGCATCTGGAAACGGGGCGCACCCACCAGATTCGCGTGCATATGTCCGCCATTCACCACCCCTGCTGCGGGGACCCGATGTACGGTTCCGATCCCGACCTCGCCAAACGCTTAGGGCTGATTCGCCAATGGCTGCACGCCGTGCGCCTGGGGTTCCATCACCCCGCCGATGGGCGGTGGATGGAGATTGAGGCCCCCTATCCGGCCGATCTCGAAGCCGCCTTGGAGAAAGTTCGCGCATGAGCCCGCGCATTATGCGCACGCTGGTTCCCTCCCTGATCCTCGTGCTGGTGCTCGGCGTGGTGCTCCTGGTGGGCTCCTGGGTGGGGCAAAAATACGCGGTGCAGCCCGGAGTAAACGGCGATTCCCTGGGGATGGAGCGCGAGGAATCCTACGAGGAATACCAGGACCGCGCCGCCGCCAGCCTGGCTGAGGCCCCGGCCGAGCAGGCGGCCTATGCGCTGGTGGTATTCCGCGATTGGGCTACCGCGCAGCAGGCTGGGCAGTGGCTAGAACCCCTGGGGCGGGTCAATGCCGAGGTGATTGACGGGCTGCGCCTGGTGCCGCTGCCCGAACCCGTGGAAGGTGCCACCCGCGCCGAGGTGCTCAATACCGGAATGGAGCGCGAGCGCGCCGAGGTGCCGGAATTACAACCCCGCTTAAGCGCGGTGGTGGTGCGCGATACCGGGGAAGCGCTGCGCTCCTGGGCAGGGGAGAACGAGGAGAATCTGAGCGCCGTGGAGGTGCTGCCACCCGACGCCGTGTGGAGTTTCTTCGGGGTGCTGCCTACCGCTCCGATTGAGGTGTGGAAGGCGGAGTTTCAGTAGTTTCTGCTGCCTTCGGTGCTGCTGTGGCGGGGCGTCGATAAGCCCGGCGAGTGCTGCGGCGCTGGCCGGTGGCGTCCGCCACGAAGATCACCACGGCCACCCAGATGAGAATGAAGCCCACCCAGCGCTGAGGCGAGATGTGCTCATCGACGATGAAGAGCGCCCAGAGCATCTGCATGGTGGGGGTGAGGTACTGCAACATGCCGATGGTGGAAAGCGGAATAACCTTGGTGGCCCGGGCAAAGAGCAGCAGGGGAATCACCGTAATCACCCCGGAGAGGGCGAGCAGCGCAAAGTGCCCTGGCCCCTCGCTGAGCGCGGTGCCCGTACCGCTGAACTCTAGGTAGGCCAGGTACCCCAGGGCCAGGGGAGCAAGCACGAGGGTTTCGGCCGCCAACCCCGCAGGCCCGGAGACCTCCACCTGCTTTTTGAGCAGGCCGTACACGCCAAAGGTGAGCGCCAGGCCCAGGGCGAGGATGGGTGGCTGCCCGCCGATGATGGTCAGCCAGAGCACCGCCACGGCGGCGAGCAATACTGCGGCCAGTTGCGCGCGGCGTAGTTTCTCGCCCAGGATGAGCACGCCCAGGAGCACGCTCACCAGGGGGTTGATGAAGTAGCCCAGGGCGGCGTCGGCCACATGCCCGGAATTAACCGCGATGATGTAGATGAGCCAGTTGGCGGCGATCAACACCCCGGCCGCCCCCATGCGGTACCAGGTGATGCGGCTGGCGTGACGCAGTTCCGCCCAGCCTTTGGTGACGCTGAGCAGCACGGACATGAGCAGGGCGGCCCAGATGATGCGGTGGGCCAGGATTTCTACGGCAGAGGCGGGCTCTAGAAGCGGGAAGAAGGCGGGGAAGAGGCCCCAGAGAAGATACGCGAGGATACCGTAGAGCATGGAGGTCACTGTAGCCCTCGTGCAGCGCCGATGCCGGATTTGCCCCAGGGGTTAGACTGAGCGGCATGGCAAAGAACTCCTCCTTTGTGCACCTGCATAATCACACCGAATATTCCATGCTCGATGGAATGGCCAAGGTGGACCTGCTGGCCGAGGAGGTGAACCGGCAAGGAATGCCGGCGGTGGGGATTACCGATCACGGCAATATGTTTGGCTCCAATGCCTTTTATCGCAAGATGGTGGAGTCTGGAATTAAGCCGATCATTGGCATTGAGGCCTATATGGCTCCGGAATCTCGCTTTAATAAAAACCGCGTGCGCTGGGGCGAGCCGCACCAGAAGTCCGATGACGTCTCCGCCTCCGGCGCGTACCTGCACCAGACCATGCTGGCGGAAAATGCCACGGGCCTGCGCAACCTTTTTTATCTCTCCTCTATGGCCTCCTACGAGGGCCAATTGGGCAAGTGGCCGCGCATGGATGCCGACCTCATCGCGGAGCACGCCGATGGCATCATCGCCACCACCGGCTGCCCCTCGGGGGACGTGCAAACTCGCCTGCGCTTGGGGCAATTCGATAAGGCCTTGGAGGCCGCCGCGATGTGGCAGGACATCTACGGCAAGGACAATTACTTCCTGGAACTGATGGATCACGGCCTGGACATTGAGACCAGGGTGCGCTCCGAGCTGCTAGAAATTGGCCGCAAACTGGGCCTACCTCCGCTGGTGACCAATGATTGCCACTACGTGCTGCAATCCCAAGCCCAGCCGCACGAGGCCATGTTGTGCGTGCAAACGGGTAAGACCCTGCACGACCCGGACCGCTTCAAGTTCGGCGGTGATGGTTACTACATCAAGTCCGCCGCCCAGATGCGCGAACTCTGGGATGAGATGGTGCCCGATGGCTGTGATAACACCCTGTGGATTGCCGAGCGCGTGGGCGATTACGGCGAACTCTGGGAGGACCACCCGCACGACCGCATGCCCATCGCCGACGTCCCCGAGGGGGAAACCCCTACCTCCTGGCTCACCCACGAGGTGATGGCGGGCCTGCAAGAGCGCTTCCCCGGCCAGGAGGTGCCGCAAGCCTATATCGACCGCGCCAAGTATGAGATCAGCGTGATTGATATGAAGGGTTACCCCTCGTACTTCCTCATCGTGGCGGAGTTGATTAAGCATGCCCGCAAGGTGGGTATCCGCGTGGGGCCGGGCCGTGGTTCGGCCGCCGGTGCCCTGGTGGCCTACGCCCTGACCATTACCAATATCGACCCGATGGAGCACGATCTCCTCTTTGAGCGATTCCTCAACCCGGAGCGCCCCTCGGCCCCCGATATTGATATTGACTTTGACGATCGCCGCCGCGGCGAGATGATCCGCTACGCCTCGGACCGCTGGGGTGAGGACAAGATCGCCCAGGTGATTACCTTCGGCACGGTGAAAACCAAGCAGGCCATTAAGGATTCCGCCCGCGTGCAGTTTGGTCAGCCCGGCTACCAGATTGCCGACCGCATTACCAAGGCCCTGCCCCCGGCGATCATGGCCAAGGACATTCCGCTTTCCGGCATTACCGACCCCGATCACGCGCGCTTCAACGAGGCGGGCGAGGTGCGCTCGCTCATCGAGAGCGACCCCGACGTCAAGCAGATTTACGAGACCGCGCGCGGCCTAGAGGGCGTGGTGCGTCAGGCGGGTGTACACGCCTGCGCGGTGATTATGGCCTCCGTTCCACTGCTGGACCACATTCCGATGTGGAAGAGGGCCGCCGACGGCGCGCTGATTACCGGCTGGGACTACCCGGCCTGCGAGGCCATCGGCCTGCTGAAGATGGACTTCCTGGGGCTGCGCAACCTCACGGTGATTGGCGATGCCATCGAGAACATCAAAGCCAACCGCGGCGAAGAGGTGGACCTGGAAACCCTGGAGACCGAGGACGAAGAGGTCTATAAGCTGCTCAGCCGCGGCGATACCCTGGGCGTGTTCCAGCTGGACTCCGGTGGTATGCAGGAACTGCTCAAGCGCATGCAGCCCACGGGCTTTAAGGACATCGTGGCCTCCCTGGCCCTCTACCGCCCCGGCCCGATGGGCGTGAACGCCCACTGGGATTACGCGGACCGCAAGAATGGCCGCAAGCCCATCACCCCGATTCACCCCGAATTGGAGGAGCCGCTGCGCGAGATTCTGGACGAGACCTACGGCCTGATCGTGTACCAAGAGCAGATCATGCGTATCTCCCAGAAGGTAGCCAACTACACCGCCGGTGAGGCCGATAACTTCCGCAAGGCGATGGGTAAGAAGAAGCCCGAGGTGCTGGCCAAGCAGTACGAGAAGTTTGCCGGGGGCATGAAGGATAACGGCTACTCCAAGGCTGCGGTGGATGCGCTGTGGGGCACCATCGAGCCTTTTGCCTCCTATGCGTTTAATAAGTCCCACGCCGCGGGATACGGCCTGGTTTCCTTCTGGACGGCCTACCTCAAGGCCCACTACGCTCCGGAATACATGGCGGCCCTGCTTTCCTCCGTGGCGGATAAAAAGGATAAATCGGCTATCTATTTGGCGGACTGCCGCCACCTGGGTATTCGGGTGCTCTCCCCGGACGTAAATGAATCCCACAATGACTTCATGGCCGTGGGCGAGGATATTCGCTTTGGCCTGGGCGCTATCCGCAACGTGGGCAAGGACGTGGTGGATTCCATCGTGCGCACCAGGGAAAGCAAGGGTGTATACAAGGACTTCGGCGATTATCTGGAAAAGATCGAACTCTTACCCTGCAATAAGCGCATTACGGAATCGTTGATTAGGGCCGGGGCCTTCGACTCCCTGGGTCTGCCGCGCAAGGGGCTGACCTTAATCCACGAGGACGCCGTGGACGCCGTGACCGCCACCAAGAAGGCCGCCGATAAGGGGCAGTTTGACCTCTTCGCGGGCTTCGGCGGCCAGGACGAGGCGATGGATAACGTCTTTGCCATCGACGTCCCCGATGCCGAGTGGGACCGCAAGCACAAGCTGGCCCTAGAGCGCGAGATGCTGGGCCTCTACGTCTCCGGGCACCCCCTGGACGGCTACGAGGAATCCCTGGCCGCCCAGACCGATACCGCGATCACCACCATCCTGGGCGGGGAATTGCGCCACGGCCAGGAGGTGACCATCGGCGGCATTATCTCCGGCGTGGACAGGCGCTTTTCCAAGAAGGACGGCTCCCCCTGGGCGATCGTCACCCTGGAAGATCACAACGGCGCCCAGACCGATCTGCTGGTGTTTAACAAGGTCTACGCCCTGGTGAGTTCTCAGATCGTGGAGGACAATATCATCCTGGCCAAGGCGCACGTATCCATCCGCGATGAGCGCACCAGCCTCTTCTGTGACGATCTCAAAGTGCCCGAACTCGGCGCGGGCAACGGCAGCGGCCTGCCGCTGCGCCTGACCATGCGTACCGACCAGTGCACCCCGGTGAATATCAAGAAGTTGAAGGACGTGCTGGTGGCCAACCGTGGGGAATCGGACGTGTACCTCAAACTGGTCAATGGCGAGGAATCCACCCTCATGATTCTGGGCGAGCACCTGCGCGTGGAGCGCTCGGCCTCTCTCATGGGTGACCTCAAGGCCACGATGGGCACGGGAATCCTGGGCTAGGCGGGCAGATAGTGGGCTAAAAGTATTCCCCGGCGGCGGCCACCCGATTACAGTATGCCTATGGAAAACACTTCCGCCGGGGTTCCCGCCGGTGCTACGCCCGACGCCGCGCTTAGCCGCAACGAGCGCCTTGATCGCCTCCCACTCACGGGAAAGCACAAGAAAATGCTCCTCGGCTCCGGCCTGGGCTGGGCGCTTGACGCGATGGACGTGGGGCTCGTCTCCTTCATCATGGCCGCGCTCGCCGCGCACTGGGGATTGAGCGCCACCCAAACCTCCTGGCTGGCCTCCATCGGCTTCATCGGCATGGCGCTCGGCGCCACCTTCGGCGGGCTGCTGGCCGATCGTTTTGGCCGCCGCCAGGTCTTTGCGCTGACGCTGCTGGTCTACGGTCTCGCCACCGGCGCCTCGGCGCTGGCTACCTCGCTGGCGGTGCTCATGGTGCTGCGTTTCATCGTGGGCCTGGGCCTCGGTGCGGAACTTCCCGTCGCCTCCACACTCATCTCGGAGTTCGCCCCGCGCCGCATACGCGGCCGCATGGTGGTAGCGCTCGAAGCCTTCTGGGCGGTGGGCTGGATCGCCGCAGCGGCCATCGGGGCGTTCGTGGTCTCGGCGTCGGAAAGCGGCTGGCGCTGGGCACTCGCCCTGGGCTGCGTGCCCGCACTGTACGCGCTTTACGTGCGCCTGGGGCTGCCGGAATCCGTGCGCTTCCTGGAATCCAAGGGCCGCCACCGCGAGGCCGAGGAGATCGTGGCTTCCTTTGAGCGCGAGGCCGCACTTATCGACGCCCCCACGAACCCGCACCCAGCCCCCGCCGACGAGGTGGGGGCCACGGCCACGAGCATCTGGGCGCCGGGGCTGCGCAGGCGCACCGCCGCGCTGTGGGTGGTGTGGTTCTGCATCAACCTGAGTTATTACGGGGCGTTCATCTGGATACCCTCGCTGCTGGTAGCCGATGGTTTTGGACTGGTGAAGTCCTTTCAATTCACCCTCATTATCACCCTGGCGCAATTGCCCGGCTACGCCGTGGCCGCCTGGCTCATCGAGGTGTGGGGCAGGCGCACCACGCTCACGGTGTTCCTGCTCGGTTCGGCGTTCTCGGCGGGGCTCTATGGCTTTGCCGATACCCAGACCACTATCATTGTGGCGGGCTGCCTGCTGAGCTTCTTCAACCTCGGGGCCTGGGGCGCGCTTTATGCCATTGGCCCGGAGTTATACCCCACGGCGGTGCGCGGGGCGGGCACCGGGGCGGCGGCGGGTTTTGGGCGCATTGCCTCGATTATCGCCCCACTCATCGTGCCACCGATTGTTGCGGGCTGGGGGAGTGGGGCGCTCTTCGGGCTCTTTGGTGCGGCCTTTGCCCTGGCGGCTGCGGCGGCGTGGCTGCTGCCGGAGCAGCGGGGGAAGGTGCTGGGGTAGTTTGTCCCGGTTAAGGGAAAATTACTTTTCTTTCTCGGGAATGTCACCAAGGCCTAATAAGAAAATACGGAGCAAGGCCGTTAACTGTTTCTTTTCCTGCGCAGAAAGGTGACTGGTCAGGGAATCGAGATTTTCGATATGGTGCGTGAGGAGCTTATCTACTAAGGATTGCCCCTCGGGGGTGAGTGCGATGAGCACGCTTCTCCTGCTTTGTGGATCGGTACGGCGGGTGACGAGTCCTTTCTTCACCAATCGGTTCACTCTATTTGTTAGGGCACCGGAAGTCACCATGCTTTCTTGGGTGAGTTCTCCGGCGGACAGTTCCCCCGCGCGGCGCAGGGTGGCGAGTACATCAAACTCCCATCCCTCCACACCATGAGCCGAGAACACATCTGTGATAGCGGATCGGGCAAGGATCGCTGCGCGCTGTAGTCGGCCAACGAGCCCCATCGCTGTGAAGTCGATGTCAGGGTGCTCCTGGTGCCACTGCTCCAAGATGCCATCGACTCGATCATGCTCGGTAGAGGGGTGCGGAAGTTCCAGGTTATCGCTCATTTTCACCTTATCCCTAGACGTATCGCGCTGGGAGTGATACCGTCTCTGCTAAATATTTTAACGTTAAGATATTTTGACTTGTTGATCTTCTGGGGCTGTGTGGCTGGGTGTGCATCGTTGCCTTGACATGCCTTGGAGATCGTCACCGATTCTAGATTAATCCTATTGTTGCAGTTTGAGGGGATGTTAATGTATGGCCGTACTGTCTCATAATGAACCATTCCCGTACTTAAAACTGGCAGGACTATCCTTTGCTGCCTTTCTGGCGATAATGACAGAAACGGTACCTGCTGGCTTGTTGCTTGATATGAGTCAAGATTTTGGCACGTCAACGGGTACCATTGGACAATTCCTTACGGCGTATGCCGTTGGGTCTGTGGTTGCCGCTATACCGGTGATGACCGCTACCAGAGCGGTACCTCGGCGTAAACTTCTGATTATTGCAGTTTTGTTCCTGGCGGTATTCAATGCAGTAACGGCAATGACGAATATAGTTCTTATTGGTTATATATCTCGTTTTGTTGCTGGCATGGCGGGAGGCGTTGTCTGGGGTCTGGTGGCAAATTATGCACGTAGCCTTGTTTCTGAGGGGGAACAGGGGAAGGCTCTAGGGTTTATCGGTTTTGGTCAACCGATAGCCCTGGCTTTCGGTGTGCCGCTGGGGTCCTGGGGAGGGAGTATTGTTGGATGGAGGGCAGTATTTTTTGCATTATCTATCATTGCCGTAGGTCTGGCGATGTGGATATGTGTTACTGTGCCTCCAAGGCCGGGTGATCGTGATGGTGATTCCTCTCTGGGGCTGCTTACTAAGGTCATATCAAGAAATGGTGTGGTATTCGTACTCTTTTCTCTTTTGGGTTGGGTGTGCGCTCATAATATTCTCTATACCTATATGTCCCCCTTCGTTGAAGGGGTTGAGGCCTCGGTGAACCTAAACGTTTCTCTTCTGGTATTTGGTGTTGCTGCGGGAACGGGCATTGTGGTTACCACGATGGTGGTTGACCGGCATCTATATGCTGCGTCGATTACTTGTGGTTTATTGTTTTTCCTGGGTTTGGCTGTTCTTGCTTTCTTCTCGGGTTCGGCTATTGCATTTTTGATAGGGCTTATTCTTTGGGGGCTGGGATTCGGTGGAGCACCCACGGTTCTTCAGACGGCACTTGCTCTACGGGCAGGCCAGTACGCGGATTTAGCTTAATCTTTCTTTGTAACGATATTCAATATTGGAGTAGGCCTGGGTGGTGCTATTGGCGGAGTGGTAGTCGCAACACTGGGCGCGGAGCATTTGCCTGGGCTTCCTGCTGTTATTTGTTTACTGGTATTGGTTTCTGTTTTGCTGAATCGCGTTGCTTTTTCCGGTAAAGAGGTGGCCTAGCAGTGGTTTCGTGGTGTCTATCCCATTGAAGCATTAGTCCTCGGCCAACGGCCCCCACGACCTATTCTCCGGCCGGTAATGCTTGTGCCGTTCGCGCTCCTCGGCACTGACCTTGACGCGGTGTTGCTGGCGCAGTTCTTCCTTATATTCCTCGATATTCTCGCGGGCTGCGGCCATTGTCTCGCGGATCGAACTATCAGCACCGTCGTTGCCGCGCTCTTTCCAGGGTTTCAGGATGAAAAATTCGGGCAGAGAACCTACGAGGGCGCTAAGCGCACCCAGGCGCATATACCGGGAACCCCCAAGCAGAGCGGCAATAACTCCTCCGGCTAGCGCCGGGGTAACAAGGTGATTGAGTGCCGCCACCGGCCCCGAGGGATTATGCGTTTTGTATCGGTGCACCAATGGGCGATCAAACACCGCGGTGAACACGGAACCACCCAGCCCGGCGAGAAAAGAAATACCCGCGCACCTGCCCAGGGAAAGCCGGGGCGTGGTGCGCAGGTAACTGGCGGGGGCGAGTACACAGAAAGCGGCGGCCCCGTTCAACGGAGCGAGGGTGATAGTCCCGGCGAGGACTGCCTTAAAGGGATAAGGCTTAAAAGACGTATCCATGCGCCCCAAGCCTAAGAGTCCGGGAAAGTTTCTGCCCGGACTCCGCACGGATCAAAGCCCTGCGCAGGCCTCACCCCTCGGGAGACTTTTAAATCCCCGCGCGCTCCACACCGTGCAGCTCGGAGTCCTGAGCCAGGCCTTCGCCCTCATAGATGGCTGCGCTGCGCGGGCTGTGGGTGTTGGTGTACTCCGCAAAAGAGAGCACCATGCCGCCGAGCACGGAATCCTCCGGCTTTCCGGTGAAGGTGCCGTGGTAGGAGCCGTTCACCACGGCCCACCACTTCGGGCCGGTGGCGCGGTCGTAGAGAATACGGGAAAGCGGATGGGGTACTAGAGATTCGTTTTCCGCCACGGCAAAGAGCACCGGCTTGGTGGTGGCGGGGGAGGCCATGCCAAAGTCTGCCGGGCCGGGGTTGACGGCCACCACGCCGGTGACGCGGAAGTTCTCGTCCCCAGCCTTGCGGGCCGCCTGGTCCAGGGTCTCGGAGACGCGCACCACGGAGCCGCCACCGGCGGAGTGACCCACGAGGGTGGTCTGCGCGGTGTCGATCTTGCCGAAGAGCGGGTTAGCGGCGTCGCGGTTGGCGTCGATAGCCTTGGCGGTAGCCAGTTCTACCTGGTAGCCAAACCAGTTCACAAAGGAGTAGCCCAGGGCCACCACGTAGCCGTGGGAGGCGTACAGCTCCGCCTGGCGGGAGACCAGGCCGGGCTCGGCACCGATGCCGGGGCTGAGCACCACGAGCGGGGCGCGTTCCATCTGGGCGATGTCGGCGGGGTAGATGAACTTCACGCCCAGGGGAGATTCTTCGCCCGCGGGGAAGGTGTCGTAGCAGGGGGCGCCGTCGGGCACGCCGTGCTGGAAACGCAGAATCTGGTTATAGGTGGAAAAGGCGAGGTCGGTGCACTCGTGGGTCTGGTCGGTGGCGGCCACGGGGTGCGGGCCAACCTGGCCGAAGGTGGTGCGGATAGCCCCGGCGGGTTCGTTGTAGGGGGCGGTGGCGATCACGCCGGTGCTGCCCTCCGCAGCGAGGTTTTCGGGCACGGGCAGGGTGATGTTGTGCTCCAGGTTGGGGATGTCGCTGGAGGAGGGGGCGGCGTGAGCGATGCCCGGTGCCACGAGGGTGAGGGCGAGGGCAGCGCTCAGTGCTGTGCGTTTCACAGAAACCATAGCCTTTCTTGATAAAAAAATGACAAAATGAATATAAATGACAGGGAGGGAAAGATACTAAAGTGACCACCCGTATGGAGGTGGCCTGAATCGCGCTAGAATCCGTGAGCATGAGTAGCACGCGATCTGTCGAACCCATCCACGCCTCGGACATACAGTTAGCCCAGGCGAGGATTTCGTCTACGATCGCCCAGACGCCTCTGCAATACTGCCCCCGCCTTTCCGAGGCCACGGGCGCGCAGGTGTACCTCAAGCGCGAGGACCTGCAAGATGTGCGTTCCTACAAGATTCGCGGGGCGATGAACTCCGTGAGCCAGCTCAGCGCGCAGGAGCGCGCGGCGGGGATCGTAGCGGCGTCGGCAGGCAATCATGCTCAGGGCGTGGCCTATGCCTGTAGAACCCTGGGTATCCAGGGCAAGATCTTTGTGCCCAATCAAACCCCCAAGCAAAAGCGCGACCGTATCCGCGTGCATGGCGGGGAGGCGGTGGAGCTGGTGGTTACCGGAGATAGCTTCGATGAGGCCGCGCAGGCCGCGCGTGCCGACGCCGCCGAGCGCGGAGCCACCGTGGTAGAGCCTTTCGACGCCCGCCCCACCGTCATCGGGCAGGGCACCGTGGCCGCGGAGGTCTTGGCGCAGTTGACCGCCGAGGGCAAGGCACTGGATACCATTGTGGTGCCCGTGGGCGGGGCCGGGTTGGTCTCCGGCGTGCTCAGTTATGTGGCGGATATGTCCCCGCGCACCGCCGTGGTGGGCGTGGAGCCGCGCGGCGCGGCCTCCCTCCAGGCGGCGATCCGCAACGACGGCCCGGTGACCCTGGAAAGCGTGGATCCCTTTGTGGACGGCGCCGCCGTGAAGCGCCTGGGGGCCTTGAACTGGGAGATCGTGGAGGCCAACCTGGGCCGGCTGCACGCGATGGACGTCTCCGAGGGCTCCGTGTGCACCGAGATGCTTGATCTCTACCAAAATGAGGGCATCATTGCCGAGCCCGCCGGTGCTCTCTCCGTGGCGGCCCTGCGTGAGTTGAAACTCCAACCCGGCGAGGTGGTGGTGTGCATCATCTCTGGGGGCAATAATGACGTGCTGCGCTATAACGAGGTGATGGAACGCTCCCTGGTGCACCGGGGCCTCAAGCACTACTTCCTGGTGAACTTCCCCCAGGAGCCGGGGCAATTGCGCCACTTCCTCGAAGAGGTGCTGGGAGAGGGCGATGATGTTACCCGCTTTGAATACCTCAAGCGCAATAACCGAGAGACCGGAACCGCACTGGTGGGCGTGCAATTAACCAAGGCCGCCGACCTCGCTCCGCTGCTAGAGCGCATGGAGAACTCGCGTCTGGACTGCCGCCAACTAGAGCCCGGTAGCCCGGAGTACGAGTTCGTGATCTAGATGTACACGCGCCCCGCAGCGGAAACCATCACGAACACCCTGGAAATCAAGCGCTCGCGCTTTATCACCCACATTGCCAGGGTCACCGATGAAGCCTCGGCGCGGGCCTTTGTGGACTCCGTGCGCGCGGCTTTTCCCGACGCCCGCCACCATTGCAGCGCCTATATCTACCACGTGGAGGGCGCTAACCCCGTGGAACGCTTCTCCGATGACGGCGAACCCTCCGGCACCGCCGGAACCCCCATGCTGGAACAACTGCGCGGTTCCGGGATGGTGGACATCGCCGCGGTGGTGGTGCGCTACTTCGGAGGTATCAAGCTCGGCGCCGGGGGATTGGTGCACGCCTATTCCAACTCCGTGGGCGAGGCCCTCCCCCTGGTGCGGCGCACCACCCGGGCACGCAAAGAACTGTGGCGCCTCGATCTGCCACACGCCCAGGCCGGGCGCTACGAGGCGGAACTGCGCGCCAGGGGAATCACCGTGACCGAGGTGGAATACGGCGCGCAGGTGACTCTCACTTTGGCCGCCGATCCCGGCGCGGGCGAGGAACTAGCCCAGACCATTAGCGCCATTACCTCGGGGGCGGTGGCACCGAGGGCCGCCGGAAGCACCTGGGTGGAGGGGTAGACTATCCCACCATGAGTATGCAGCAGCGCCCCAGCAACCCCATCGAGGCCCGCAAGCAGGCCGCCCGCGCCTATAGCCGCAACGCGGCGATATGGGGCGTGGGTGGCGTTGCCGGTGGCGTGGTACTCGCCGTGGCGCTGAGCCCCTGGTGGATATGGCTGCTGCTGGGCCTGGTGGTGAGCGTGGCCGGGGCCGGGCACTACTGGAACAAGGTGCGCCAGGTGGTCAACCACCGGGACGAGTACTAATGCCGCAGGCAGATACCACCCCGGCCGGAACACCCGTGCGTATCGACGCCTGGGTGTGGGCCGTGCGCCTGCTTAAAACCCGCTCGGAGGCCGCTACCGCCTGCCGCGCCGGGCACGTGAAGATTAATGGGGAGAGCGTGAAGCCCTCTCAGCAAGTGGTGCCCGGTGACCGGGTGCGCGTGTGGGCACATCACCAGGAAAAGGACGTCGAAGTGGTGGCCACCGTGTGCAAAAGGGTGGGGGCAGCGGTGGCGGCCCAGTGCTACGTGGACCACACACCACCGCCCCCACCCAGGGAGGTATTTGTTCACCTACCACAGCGAGAGCGCGGCAGCGGCAGGCCCACCAAGAAGGAACGCCGCCAGCTCGATCGGCTGCGCGGACGTTCCTGAAGTGCTCGGGCGGGCTATTTGGGTGAACCGCCCGGGCAAGCTACCCAGGCGCCTTGTAGGTAGCGCCGGGGTTTTAGAGGCCGAACTGGCGCAGCAGCTCCGTGAGGCTCAGGCCCCACACGTGAACGAAATCGGAGAGGCGCTCAGAAACGGTAAAAAGCGTGGACATTTTTATCACCTTTCATCAGAGGTTGTCTCCCACCATGTTAGTGCTTATGCGGGTTCGCGCATGGCTCGGAGGCGTCGGGCGAGTCGCTGCGGGCGCTGCGCGGCCCTATTGCCCGTCTGCCCGGTGAGCGCGATGTGCTCGCGCCCGTAGCGCCGCAAGAGTAGGTCGTCGATAATGCGCACCTGGCTGGGGCGATAGCGGTATCTCATGGCGCGGTGCACAGCATCAATATCGGATTCTTCCAGCAAATCCCGCAGTTGCCCCATGCGGGTGATCCCATGAGCGCTCAATAATTCCTGCAACCAGCGGTAATGATCGGAGCGGGAGCGCGGAAAGCGCGATTCCAGCAGCACGGCCAGAACACCGGGGAGGGTTTCAGCGGTGAGTTCCACCTCATCCCCGGCATCCATCTGGGGGCTCTTGAGGGCGGCGATCTGGTCAAATTGCTGATCGGCTAGTTCAATCAGCCCCGCCGCCAGGGTAAAAGCGCGATCCACGCGGGGATCGAGTTTTTCCTTGCCGCTCTTATAGCGAATATCGTGCTCAAACTCCGCCCAGGCGTGTTGAAGCACGGTGCGCACCTGAACCTCAAAGGCCATGCCGCGGAAATCCTCTAGTTCGTCGGCGTCCTCCTCCACCCGCAGCACTAGGTGGTGAGAGCCATAGCCGAAGTCCCCGGCCACCCGCGTTTGCTCGGCCTTATCCACGGAGCGCAGCACGTGGAAGGACTTAGCCAGCACGTTCACGGCCACCGGAATCTCCGTGGAATGAAAGGTGGTTACCCGCACCCCGATGAGGTCATGGATATTCTTCCACGGGTCCGGGTACAGCGGGCTGCCATCATCGGAGCGTTTGCGGGCCTTGGCCTTGAGGGAAGGCCAGGACTTAATCCGGGCTACCACGCGATCATAGGTAACACCGGCATCAGAAAGCAGCTCCTCAATGGCATCGACAAAACGCTCCTCGGCCTCGGGGTGGGAGCGCACCCATTCGTGATACGTGGTGCCAAGGCGGGCAATGGTGTTGGTGCTATCTGGCATGGTGCCGCCCGATGTTACCCGTGCTCAAAGCAGGGCGCTTAAGACAGGGAGGGGAAACCGTGCTGGTAGACGATGGGGAGCGGGGAGATTCGCACCGGAATGAAGGAAATGTCTATGCGGTGCCCGTATGGTGCGGCGAGGAGAATATCGGCACGCGGGGCGTAATACCACGGGGGTTCTCCTTTGCCTAGGGCCGTGAGGTGGTGGTGCAAAACGGTAAAGGGATACGGGTGAGCCAGCCAGGAGGTAGGCAGCGCGCCGGGGCAGTCCACCTGCCACACGGGCTGGCCGCGAAAATTGCGGTGTAATCCGGTGGCGGCCCGGGTACGAAAGCGCGTGCCGTGGGTACATTGCGCGGAGCTAAGAAGTTCCGTGGCCGCGCGATCCCATGCCTGGTGCAGGCTCAGATCGAGGGAGTTAATGTCACCGTGGGAGATGCCCTCGCCCCCGAGGGATAATCCAGCGGCAAAATTGCGCGATAACATCACCGTGGCCTGCGAGTGGAAATAGTGCTCGTCAAGGCAGGGATCGCTCTCGGGGAGGCGGGCGAGAAGCGTGGGGCGCAATAAAGCGGGGGAGAAAAGAGCGGGAGCGGTCATGGCGTTAAGCCTCCTTGGCGGCGGAGCTGGTTAAGAAGAGTCAGTTAAAGGCTTAGACTGCTCCGCCGGGCCTATGGTTCCCGCTTCGAGCTTAAAAGGGCGGTTCCTCATTGAGGCCTAGGGCCGCCAGCAGCTCTTCCTGCGACCAAATCTCGATGGGCTGCCCCTGCTCCTGCAGTTCCTCGGCCCGCTTGTGCTTGGAGGTCTTGGTGGTCCACGCGCCGGTCACCAGCACCGTGGTTTTCTTCGTTACGTTCTTGCCGATCTGCGCGCCTTGATCGGCAATGCGCTGCCACAGCGTGCCCTTATCAAAGGGCTCAAAGTCACCGGAGAGGGTCACGTGATGGCCAAAGAGGAGCCCATCGGGGGAGGCCTCGGGATTGGGTTCTGGAATGACCTCGGGGGTAGATACCGCGCGCCACGAGTTCTTTTTCTTTGCCGGAGCCTTCTTCTCGGGCGCGGACTCGGGCACAGTATCAAGGAGAATCGCCTGCTGGGAGCCACCCAGTTCGCGCTGCTGAGCGGCGATACCCGCTCCGGTGCGATCCTTGAGCACCGGGAATACCTTGTCCGCGCCCAGGGTGCCTAGGGTAAAGCCCTGAGAGTGAATAAAACCGATGGTCGATCCTTCCCAGTCCTGCCGCGCCGCCAGGGCCGCCACGATGGACCCGCAGGCGTGGGCATCGGCCAGGGCGTCGTGGTGATGATCGAGTTCCACGTCCAGGGCGGCGGCCACGGTGGGCAGGCGGTGATTGCGCACGTCGAGGCGCTGGACTCGGGAGAGCGCGAGGGAACACCCAAAGGAGAGGGCAGGGGCGCTGATACCGGCGGCGGCGCAGGCACGGTGGAGGGCGGTGGCGTCGAATTGCGCGTTATGCGCCACGAAGGGCAGATCGCCGATGAAGGCGGTGACCTCGGGTAGCACTTCGGCGAAGGTGGGGGACTGGGCGACGTCGCTTTCTGCAATTCCGTGGATACGCACGTTGGCGGGATCAAAGCCGGGCACCGGAGGTTGGCACAGCCACGAGGCGGTGTCCTGGGCGATGCCGTCGATAAAACGCACCACGCCGATCTGGCACACCGAGCCCCAATCGGCATTGGCGGTCTCCACGTCTAAGGCCACGAAGTCTAGGCCGGATACCTGCGCACCCGGAAGCGCGGGGTCCTCCCCGCGCAGGGCGGCGTCGATAGCCTGAGCGCATTGCCGGGCCTGTGCCTCTTGGTTGGGAGCAAAGCGCAGCCGCACCGGGGCGTGTTCCGCCTCCGAGTCGGAGGGAAGGAGGTCTACCCAGCCACCTTGATAGGCGGTGGGCAGGTGGCTTTCCACGCCAGCCACCTGAGCAAGGGGCACGGTGTACTGGGGCTTTCCGGCGAGGGCGGCGGCGAGTTCTGAATAAGTAATCAGCACCTCATCGGCAGAGATACTTACCTGTGCGCCATGAGCCGGAATCACGTGGAAGCCCTTTCTTTCGGCAAAAATCAACGAGGGCCGCGGCGGCCCCTGCGCGATAGCCTACTCGGCATCCGCGACGCTGAATCGAGCGCGCTCGTGGGCGGGCTTTTCCACCTCATCGAGCAGCGCCACGGCAAAGGTGCCGGTGCTCACGAAGGAACCGGCAGGGGTGTCGTCGGAAAGCCGATAGGAGGCGGCCGCCGGGCCGGGGGCGATCTCGGGGGAGGGGGCCAACATGGTCCAGTTCACCTGCTCGGGGGCCTGGCGGTACAGCCCTAGGATCTTCACAAAGGCCTGGGCCTCGGTCTTATATTCCTCGGGGAAACCGGGGCTTTCCACCAGCAGGGTGCCCTCCGGGGTGCTCAGGCCACCGGCACCGCCCACCACGAGCAGGCGGGTTTTGGGAGCCGCCGCCAGCAGGTTGCGGTGAGCCTCAACGATGGCCTCGGATTGCCCCGTGGCGCGGTTGATGGGAACGGTGAGCACCAGGACGTCGGCACTGCGGGCGGACTCCACGAGCGCGGCAGTATCGGCAATATCCCCGGTGCGGTACTCCACGCCCTCGATGGGCTCGGTGGGGGTGTGCCGCGAGAGGCCCACTACCTCGTGCCCGCGGGATACGGCCTCGGCGGCCACAGCCGCGCCGACCATTCCGGTGGCTCCCATAATGACGATCTTGGACATAGTGTGCTCCTTTATTTCCTGCGCTGAGGCGGTTGCGGTCAGATTCATGTGCTCTAACCCCGCGAGCACAGCGCCTATTCCCTGAGAAAAAGAGTCACCGCGCCCCGCCGCACAGGCGGTGGGTTCCCCGGCGATGTCGCGGAGCTGCTGGCGAGCCTGCTCCATCGTGGCCGAACCCAGCACAAAGGCCAGGAAGGTCGTGGCGGCAATTTCCCCCAAACCCGCCGCCGAGCGGCAGGCCCCAAGCATCTCGCGGTGCAGGGCAGGCATGGATAATCCAGCCGTGACGATCTCCGCCCCATCGCGGTGCCGCAGCAGGCAGGAGCGCAGCAGATGGGCATAATCGACGGCCCCGGTGGGGGCGGCCTCTAAAACGGGAGCAAGAATATGGCGGGCCAGTATCTCAATGAGGTGCTGCTTGCTTTCCACATGCCAATACAGCGCCCCAGGGGTGACCTCCAGGTGCCGGGCCAAACGCCGCATGGAAAGATCCGCCAGCCCGTAGGAGTTCACAATGGTGAGGCTGGCGGCGATAATGGCATCGCGGTGAAGGCGCACCCCACCACCTTATCCACCATCGCCCTCGTGGGGAGGCCATCCCTTGCGGTCATCGTGGCTCTCAGAGGGGTTGCGCCAGATTGCTTTACGACGCCGCCTACCAGCCCTATGTAACGTTGCGCGCCGAGGTGGAGGATAGTGCTTGATAGAGTGAACACCAGTCAGGCAGTACGCACCGACGCAATCACAAAAGGAGAACGCTCCGTGATGAACTTTTCCGCTTCCGCTAAGGCCTTGATCGCCGCCGCCGTGGTTACCCCGCTCGTGCTCAGCGGTTGCAGCAGTGATTCCGGAGACTCGGAAGATACCTCCACGGCGGCTGCCACCACCTCGGCTTCGTCCCAGGCGGCCTCAGCCTCGGCAGCCCCTAGTACGTCGGCGGCACCGGCTCCCGCCAATACCGCCTCTGCCTCGCCCGCGGCACCTCCGCAGGCCGCGGCCGCCTCCGCGCAGCAATCCGCCCCGCCCGCAGCCGTGCAGGCCCAAGGTCAACAAGGCGCTCAGGGGGGCCAGAACCAGGATCAGCAAAACCAGGGCCAGCAGGGGCAGCCGCTGCCGGCTCAGGGGGATAATAGTGGTCTGCCGATCGCCACCGTAGACCCCATTCCCAGTGGTCAGCCCGCCAATGCTCAGGACTCCGAGGCCATTCGCACCCTGGTGACCGGTTTTAATAACGAGACCACCATGCGCCGCAAGATGGAATACCTCCCGGAGCACACCTGTTCCAGGGTGATTCAGGAAAATGGCGGCCCGGAGGCCTTTGATTTCTCCGCGATCCCGGACGTGGACCTCAACCAGATGCCGGGTGGGGAGCAGTACGATTCCTCGGTAGCGGAGGTGCGTGACATCGTGGTGGACGGGGATCAGGCCTCCGCCACGGTGGTGGCTAATACCAATAATGGCCCCTCTGAGGCCACTCAGCGTTTTAGCCGCGAAAACGGTTCCTGGACCTTCTGCAACTAAATGCGATCCCGAGCGCGCAATTTTGTGGGGGCCGCCAGCGGGGTTGTGGCATTGAGCGTGGTGGCCTTCTTCGCGCTGGGACTGATCTGGGGGCTGAGCTATCCCACCTACCGGGGCACCGTGGTTTCCGGCGGCGCGATGGAGGTGGATGCGGGATCTGGTCAGGAGTTTCGATCCTGGGCGCTGCTGGTATTCGGTTCCGGGGCGCTTTCTGCGGCAATGGCCGTGGCGGTCTTTTTGCGTTCGGCCCGCAGCAGGGGATTGGCCATGCAACTGTGGCTGGCCGTGACCTCGGTGGTGGGCACGGTCTTGGCCTATGACGCTGGCCTGTGGCTGGCGCGTTTGAGGCTCCCCGTCCCCTCTCTTGAATCCCTGCATCCGGGCGACACCATAGAGATGGTGGGCGCCGTGAGCCTGGGTGCTCCCATTGCCGTGCTCTTCCCGGCTTTGATGTCCACCCTGGCGTATTGGAGCTGCGCCGTGGTTTCCCGTTCCGATGAGGTTTTAGATACAGCGGACCCGGCCAGATATTACAATCAGGGAGCAGAAATTCGCCCCTGACGGAAGGCAGCGTGCTTCCATGATGCAACGTATTGATTTGACCGGTAGCAAGCCCACAACCGCGCAATTGCGGCGTCGCCTGCCCCGAGGCCGCACGGACGTGGCCGCGGTATCGGAATCCGTCAGCCCCATTCTCACGGCGGTACGGGAGCGCGGGGCACAGGCCGCCCTGGACTACGGGGAGCGCTTTGATGGGGTGCGCCCCGAGGCCGTCCGGGTGCCTCAAGCTATTATCGACGCCGCCGTGGCCGCCACCAGCAAGGACGTGCACGAGGCGCTGAAACAGGCCATCGAACGCGTGCGCCGCGTGCACGCCGATCAGGTGCCCACCACCCACACCACCGAGCTGGCCCCCGGCGCGCGGGTAACCGAGAAGTTCCTGCCTATCGAGCGCGTGGGGCTCTATGTGCCCGGCGGCAAGGCGGTGTATCCCTCCAGCGTGATGATGAATGTGATTCCCGCCCAGGAGGCCGGGGTGGAGTCGATGGTGGTGGTCTCCCCGCCGCAGGCGGATCACGGAGGATGGCCGCACCCCACGATTTTGGCGGCCTGCGCGCTGTTGGGAGTGGAGGAGGTGTGGGCCGTGGGTGGTGCTCAGGCGGTGGCGCTCATGGCCTATGGCGATGATGAGGCGGGCTTGCGCCCGGTGGATATGATTACCGGCCCCGGCAATATCTTTGTGACCGCCGCCAAGCGCCTGGTGCGCGGCGTGGTGGGCACGGATGCCGAGGCCGGCCCCACCGAGATCGCCATTGTGGCCGATGAGAGCGCCGATCCGGTGTACCTGGCCTATGACCTCATCAGCCAGGCGGAGCATGATCCGATGGCCGCCAGCGTGCTCATCACGGATTCCGTGGAGCTGGCCGATGCCGTGGAAAAAGAGGTAGAGGCCCGCTATACCGTCACAGCCAATGCCGAGCGCGTGGCCGAGGCCCTGCGCGGGGAGCAGTCCGGCATTGTGCTGGTGGATTCCCTAGATGTGGCCTTGGCTACCGCCGATGCCTATGCCGCCGAGCACCTAGAGATTCACACCCGTCAGGCGGAAAGCGATGCCGAGCGCATCCGGCACGCCGGGGCGATCTTTGTGGGGCCGTACTCCCCGGTGCCCCTGGGAGATTACGCGGCGGGCTCCAATCACGTTTTGCCCACCTCGGGCACCGCGCGCTTTAACCCGGGCCTTTCCACCCACACCTTCCTACGCCCGGTCAATACCATTTCCTACGACCGGGACGCCTTGCGCCAGATTGCCCCGGCGATTATCGCCCTGGCCGAGGAGGAGCGCCTGCCCGCCCACGGTGAGGCCATCCGCGCCCGCTTTGATACCGAGGAGAATTAAGACCATGACCACCCCCGATTACGCCTCCGGCACGGTGGCACCGCAGGTGCGCCTGGAAGATTTACCCCTGCGCGAGGAATTGCGCGGCCAGCAGCCTTATGGTGCCCCGCAGCTAGACGTGCCGGTGCGGCTTAATACCAATGAGAACCCCTATGAGCCCTCGCCGGGTTTGATCGCAGAGCTCACTGAGCGGGTGCGCGACCTCGCTGCGGGGCTGAACCGCTACCCGGACCGCGACGCCGTCGAGCTGCGCACTGCGCTTGCGCAGTACGTGAGTAGGCAAACCGGGGTGGCGGTGAGCGTGGATAATCTCTGGGCCGCCAATGGTTCCAACGAGGTCTTGCAGCAGTTGCTTCAGGCCTTCGGCGGGCCGGGGCGCACAGCACTGAGCTTTAGCCCCAGCTATTCCATGCACCCGATTCTCAGCGAGGGCACCCAAACCACCTGGATCAGCCAGCCGCGCGACGCCGCCTTCCAGATCGACGTGGAGGCGGCCCTAGAGGCGTTGCGGGAACAGCGCCCAGAGATCGTCTTTGTGACCACCCCCAATAACCCCACGGGTTCGGTGCTCCCGCTGCCGGACCTGCGCCGCATCATCGAGGCCGCCCCCGGCCTGGTGATCGTGGATGAGGCCTATATGGAGTTTTCCGCCTCCCCCTCGGCGGTGTCGCTCATTGAGGAATACCCCACCAAAATGGTGGTATCGCGCACCATGTCCAAGGCCTTTGACTTCGCCGGGGGGCGCCTGGGCTACCTGGTGGCCGCCCCGGCGGTGATTGAGGCGATCATGCTCGTGCGCCTGCCCTATCACCTTTCCACCCTGAGCCAGGCGGCGGCGTTGGCCGCCCTCAACCACGCGGAAGAAACCCTCGCCACGGTGCGCCGCATCGTGGAGGAGCGCGAGCGCGTGGCCGCGGGCCTGGAAGAACTCGGTGTGGCGGTGGTGCCCAGCGAATCTAACTTCCTTTTCTTTGGCGGCATGGAGGATGCCCCCGCCATCTGGCAGCAATTCCTGGATAGGGGAGTGCTGATCCGAGACGTCAAGGTACCGGGGCACCTGCGCGTGACCATCGGCAAGCCGGAGGAAAACGACGCCTTCCTCACCGCAGCGGCAGAGATTTTCAAGGATTAAGTACAAGGCGAAAGGAACCACACCATGCCGCAACGCATTGGGCGCTCCGAGCGCGCCACGAGCGAATCACAGATCACGGTGGAGATTAATCTCGATGGCACCGGCACCTCGGAAATCAGCACCGGCCTGCCCTTCTTCGATCACATGCTCACCGCCTTTGCCACGCACGGCTGCGTGGACTTAAAGGTGCAGGCGCGCGGCGACATCGAGGTCGATGCCCACCACACGGTAGAGGACACCGCGATTGTGTTAGGCCGCGCCATCGCACAAGCCCTGGGAACCAAGGCGGGAATCCGCCGCTTTGGCTCCCAGCAACTTCCGATGGATGAGGCCCTGGTAGAGGCCGTAGTGGATATTTCCGGCCGCCCCTACTTTGAGATGCGCGGGGAACCGGAACACATGGTGCACCAGATCATCGGCGGGCACTATGCCACGGTGATTAACCGGCACTTCTTTGAAACTCTCGCCACGCACTCCCAGACCACCCTGCACATCGTGTGCCACTATGGGCGCGATCCCCACCACATCACGGAGGCGGAGTACAAGGCCGTGGCCCGCGCCCTGCGCCAGGCCTGGGAGCCCGATCCCCGGGTGGATAGTATTCCCTCCACGAAGGGAGCACTCTAAGTGCCACGGGATCTTGTTACAGTGTCCGTGATGGCAGCCCAGGAGGCCGGTTCTGCGAATAGCTGGTTTATCTATTTGCTGTTTGCCGTGGCGGGCCTGCTGGTGGGCGGAACGTGGTCCGCCTATCAAAATGGGGCAAAGAAGCTCGCCATCGTGTGCGGTGTTGTGGCCGCTATCGCCTTGGCGGGCGCGGTGTTGTGGTTGATTGGAGGAATGAGCTAAGTGGCATCCCAGGGGTTTGAACACGCGAATCGAACCACAGAACGGCATCGTACAAGCGTGTGGCAAACCCCCGGCTATATTCCCACCCTCATCGCTGTAGCGTGCGCCTTTGGCTCATGGTCCCTGCTGCTGCCCGTGGTGCCTTCCGCGGTGCTCGATGGCGGCGGCGGTGATTTCCTCGCCGGAGCCACCACGGGGGTGTTCATGGCGGCCACGGTGCTCACGCAGATAGCCACTCCGGCGCTGCTGCGCCGCTTTGGCTATAACCCAGTAATGATGGCCGCCGCGCTGATTTTAGGGCTGCCCTCCCTGGGCTACCTCCTGGGAATGAGCACCGGCCCGGCCCTCCTCTTCTCCGCCATTCGCGGGGTGGGCTTTGGAGCGCTCACCGTGGCGGAATCGGCCCTGGTGGCAGAACTCGTGCCCGTGCGCTTTTTGGGGCAGGCCTCGGGAATGCTCGGCGTTTTTGTGGGCTTGGCTCAAATGCTCTGCCTGCCCCTGGGCCTGGCCTTGGCCCAAACTCCCCTGGGCTATCCGGGGGTCTATGCGCTTGCCGCCGTGGTGGGGGTACTGGCCGGGGCCATGTGTTTGAAGATTCCCCGCATCAAGGCGGCTCGGGGTGACAAGGGAGAAAACGCGGTGCCCAGCGCCTCCACCTGGAAGTTGGTCACGGTTCCGGCCCTGGCCGTCACCAGTATCTCTATGGGCTTTGGCGCCGTTTCCTCCTTCCTCCCGGCGGCAGTGACGGCCCTGGACGCGAATCTCGGCGCACTCCTGGCCGGAATTATGCTGGCGATCGTCAGCGGTGCCTCCATGATTTTCCGCTTTGGCGCGGGGGTGGTGGCAGATCGCCGGGGCGCGCCGGGAGCCATGATGATCCCCGGCCAAATCCTGGCGGGTGTGGGCATGGTGATTACCGCTGCGGTGCTGTTCACAGAGGCCTCCGCCTGGTGGCTGGTTGTGGCCGCGGTGGCCTTTGGCGGTGGCTTCGGCGTGGTGCAAAACGAGGCTTTGCTTTCCATGTTTGTTCGCCTGCCGCGCTCCAAGGTCTCGGAGGCCTCCGCGATCTGGAATATCGCCTATGATTCCGGCACCGGCCTGGGCTCTTTTATTTTGGGGGCGGTGGCGGCGCGGGCGGCATACTCCGGGGCCTTTGCCACGGCGGCGGTGCTCATTGGGGCGGGTATAGCGATGACCTTGGCCGATAGCCTTGCTGGCCGTCACCGTATTACCGAGCACCACAATACTCGTGCGCTGCTGCGCCAAATACCGGCGGCGCGGCGCGCGGTGCAGCTGTTGCGGCGGCGGCGATAAGCACCCTGAGCGGCAGGGCGGCAGGCTAGAATGAGCGGCATGTCTGCTCAGGTGGTTCTTTTGGATTATGGTGCCGGTAACCTGCGTTCGGCGCAGCGCGCCCTGGAACACGTGGGAGCGCAGGTGAGCGTGACCTCCGACGCCGAGGAGGCCACGCAGGCTGATGGGCTCGTGGTACCGGGGGTGGGGGCATTTTCCTATTGCATGGAGGGGCTGAACTCCATCTATGGCCCGCGGATTATCGGGCAGCGCCTGGCCGGGGGGCGACCTGTCTTAGGAATCTGCGTGGGCCACCAGGTGCTTTTTGAACGTGGCCTGGAACACGGAGTGGATACGCCGGGCTGTGGGCAGTGGCCCGGCACGGTGGAAAAGCTCCATTCCCCGGTGCTGCCTCACGTGGGCTGGAATACGGTGGAGACCCCGGCGGGTTCTGCGATGTTTGAGGGCATTGGGGCGGAGGAGCGCTTTTACTTTGTGCACTCCTTTGGGGTGCGCACCTGGGAGTTTGAGGGTGATGATCTCACCGAGGCTCCCGCGGTGACCTGGGCGGAATACGGCGGGGATCGCTTTGTGGCGGCGGTGGAAAACGGCCCGCTGTGGGCCACGCAGTTCCACCCGGAAAAATCCGGGGAGGCGGGTTTGAGGCTGCTCTATAACTGGGTACAGCAGTTATAACTTTTCGCCCCGCACCGGGGTTAGAATGTGTGCCTATGAGCCTCACACTCCTGCCCGCAGTAGACATTTCCGAAGGTAAGGCGGTGCGCTTGCACCAAGGGGAGGCTGGTACGGAGAAATCCTACGGCAGCCCCTTTGACGCCGCCCTGGCCTGGCAGGAGCAGGGTGCCCAGTGGATTCACCTGGTGGATATTGACGCCGCCTTTGGGCGCGGCAGCAACCACGAGGTGCTGGCGCAGATCGCGGGCACCCTGGACGTGCACGTGGACCTCGCCGGGGGAATCCGCGACGACGCCTCCCTAGAACGCGCCCTGGCCACGGGGGCCTCCCGCATTAATATCGGCACCGCCGCCATAGAAAACCCCGAGTGGATTGCCGGGGTGCTTGCACGGCACGGGGAGAAGATCGCCATTGACCTCGCCGCCCAGGAAATTGATGGGGAGTGGCGCGCCAAGACCCGAGGCTGGGCTGCCGACGCCGGGGATCTCTGGGAGATTCTGGAACGCTTCGACGCCGCGGGTTGCCAGCGCCTCGTGGTCACCGACGTTTCCCGTGACGGCACGCTGAGCGGGCCGAATGTGGATTTGCTGCGCGGGGTTTCCGCCGCTACCGACGCCACCGTGACGGCCTCGGGCGGTGTCGCCAGCATTGAGGATATTAAGGCGCTGGCGGCGGTGAGTGGCGAGGGCATTGATTCCGCGATCGTGGGCAAGGCCCTGTACGAGGGGGCCTTTAGCCTGAGCGAGGCCCTGGCGGCTCTGGACGCGGTGGCCGGCGGTGGCCGTGACCACAGCGCCACCGCACCGCGCGGATAGATTGCGAGCACAGGTCAGCCACGGGCAGAGGTAAGCCCAAGGACACAGGTAACCCAAGCGCATAGCTCAGCCGAAGCGAAGGATAGGCAGATGGATACCCAGGAATTATTGGCCGTAGCCCAGGCGGTGATGGACGAGGCCGAGGCCATGTTCCTGCGCGGCGTGGGAACGATGGAGCGCTACGAGAAGGCCCCCGGCGAGTACGTCACCGAGGTGGACCTGAGCATCGAGGAATATCTGCGCACCACGCTCACGCAGTTCACCAGAATACCCGTTTATGGGGAGGAACGGGGCGGGCACCTGGGTAAGGAGCCCGTGTGGGTGATTGATCCCATCGACGGCACCGCCAACTACGCCGTGGGTAACCCCCTGTGCGCCATCTTGCTCAGCCTGCTGGTGGAGGAACAACCCGTGCTCGCCCTGTGCTCCCTGCCGCTGTTAGAGCGCCGCCTCAGCGCGGTAGCCGGCGGTGGCCTGCGGGTCAATGGCCGCGAGCACCCGCCGCTGCTCACCAGGGATACCTCCATTGCTCAGGTGGGTTTCTCCTCGTTGTCCTCCCAAAGCCAATGCGTGTATTCCACCCCCACCCGCCACGATCTCCTGGCTGCGCTTTCCCAAACGCACCTGCGCCCCAGGGTCACCGGCTCGGTGGGGGTGGACCTCGCCTTTGCCGCCCAGGGTATCTTCGCCGGGGCCGTATCCTTTTCCCCTCATACCTGGGATAATGCGGCCGGGGCGCTGCTGGTGCGCGAGGCCGGGGGCGTGGTCACCGATCCCGAGGGCGGCCCCTGGGTTCCCTCTTCCCCCGGCGTGGTGGTGGGCGAGGCTGACACCCACGCTCTCTTGGTGGGTACGATGAGAACGTTGGAATCCTCAACGGCGGAAAGGTAACCGATGGCGCTGGCGGTACGGGTGATTCCCTGCCTGGACGTAGACGAAGGCCGGGTGGTCAAGGGGATCAATTTCAGTGATCTCAGGGATGCCGGCGACCCCGTGGAGCTGGCCGCCCGTTACGGGCGCGAGGGGGCCGATGAGGTGACCTTCCTCGACGTCAGCGCCTCCTCCTCCGGGCGCAGCACCATGATTGAGGTGGTGCGCCGCACCGCCGATACGCTTTTTATTCCGCTCACCGTGGGCGGCGGGGTGCGCAGCGCGGAGGACGTGCGCGCCCTCCTGCGCGCCGGGGCGGATAAGGTCTCGGTGAATACCGCCGCGTTGGCCCGCCCGGAGTTGCTGCGCGAACTCTCCGAACAGTTCGGCGCCCAGTGCATCGTGCTTTCCGTGGATGCGCGCCGCAGCGCGGAGCAGCCCTCCGGCTTCGAGGTGACCACGCACGGGGGGCGTCGCTCCGCGGGGGTGGACGCGGTGGAATGGGCGCGCAAAGCCCAGGAATTGGGCGTGGGGGAGATTCTGCTGAACTCGATGGATGCTGATGGCACCCGCGATGGCTTTGATCTGGAGCTGATTCGCCTGGTGCGCGCGGCGGTGAGTATTCCGGTGATTGCCTCGGGCGGGGCGGGCAAGGCCGCCGATTTTCCCCCGGCCGTGGAGGCGGGGGCCGATGCCCTTCTGGCGGCTTCCATCTTCCATTTTGGGGTGACCTCCATTCCGGAGGTCAAGGAGGCCCTTGCCGGAGCGGGCGCGGAGGTGCGGCGATGAACGTAGAAGATTACGTGCTCGATCCGCAGATTGCTCAGCGGGTGCGCTTTAACGATCAGGGCTTGGTGCCCGCCATCGCGCAGGACGCCCACAGCGGTGCGGTGCTCATGCTCGCCTGGATGGATGCTACTGCGCTGGCTCATACGCTGGCTACCCGGCAGGGCACCTATTGGTCGCGCTCGCGGGGTGAATACTGGGTGAAGGGAGCCACCTCCGGGCATACCCAGCGGGTGCGGGAGGTACGCCTGGATTGCGATGGCGATACTGTGCTGCTGGTCGTAGAACAGGAGGGCGCGGCCTGCCACACGGGGGATCGCACCTGCTTTGACGCCGATGTGCTTGTGCAGGAGCGAGCATGAATCGCAGGGTGGGGCGTATAGCGGCCCTTGGTTTGGCGGTGGCGGCGGCCCTGCAATGGGCGTCCTCGCGCATGACCTGGATAGCGGTGGAGGCCTTCGACGATAAATCTGGCTCCACCACGGCTTCCGTCTCCGGTTCCACCTGGTCCACGGAGCTCGTGGCCGTGGCCTTGCTGCTGGCGGCGGGATGCGTGGCGGGTTTGGCTTTGCGACGCACCGGGCGCCGCGTCGTGGGCATCGTCTGCGCGCTGGCGGGCGCGGGGCTGGCCTGGATTCCCACCCAGATTCTTATGCAGGGTGCCGATACCCAGCGCGTGCACAGCCTGCTGAGCGCCGGGGCCGATACCACCGGCGGCAGCACCGCGATGGGTACCCAAGAGGGAGCGGTGAGCCTTTCGCAGTGGGCGGAGATTTCTACGGCTACCGTGCAGTACGCGGGTCCGGTGCTCAGTATTGTGGGCGCGGCCCTGGCTGTGTTGGGTGGAGTGGTGCTGGCGCTGCGCCCTGGGGAGGATACCGCCACGATGAATCGCTACGAGCGCAAGGAGAGCCGGGAGCAGCGTTTGCGCGCCGATCTTCATGACGCCCCCGATTCCGGCCGGGTGCTGTGGGACGCCCTGGATGCCGATATTGACCCGACGGATACCGCGGACACCACGGATACCCGAGGTGCCGCGGAGGACGAGGGGCGTCGCTAGCCCCTCTGCCTGCGAGAGAGGCGGGGTTGGAAAGCGCCTTTGTACTTGATGATTTTTCTCTGAACCCCACAGGGATTAGGCTTTGGAAGAGAATCTAGTAGGTGGTTTGAGTCACGTTCGGGCCTATTGAAGGAGGCGAGCATGGCGCTCTCAACGGCGATTGATCCTATTCCCGCTCTCGCCCGCCACCATCTTGCCTTGCGTGAGGCCCGCCTCCCCTTCACCGAAGTTAAGGCTCGTTCCCGCGCCGCCACCCCCGCCCGAGACGCCTTAGCGGCCCTGCTGCGCAGCGGCTGCGGGGTGATCCCAGAGATCAAGGGGCTTGTGCGGGAAACAGAGGTGGAGGAGTGCGCCCGCGCCTTTGAAGAGGAAGGCGCCCACCTCATCGCCTGCCATGCCGAGCCCCAGTGTTTTTTGGGGGCTCTTTCCGCGATGGGCCGGGTGCGCGCCGCAGTGAGCGTTCCGGTGATGGCGCGGGGATTGTTCTTTGACCCCTACCAAATCCATGAGGCGCGTCTTTTTGGTGCCGATCTCATCCCCCTGCAATTGAGTTACCTCGATGAATACCGCTTTGTGGCCCTGGCGGACAGAGTAGAAGGCCTGGGTATGACCGCCCTGGCGGAGGTGCGCACCCCCGCAGAGGCGGAGCGGGCCCTGGATTCCGGGCTGCGAGTGTTGGGTATCAATACCCGTGACCGCGCCACGGGGGTGACTAATGCGGAACTCTTTGCCGAGATCGCCGCGGGTATGCCGGAATCTGTGGTGTGCGTGGGGCTTTCCGGGGTGGAATCCCCTGGGGACCTGCTCGCCTATGCCGCCAATGGGGCAGATGCCGTGGTGGTGGGGCGCGCGGTGCGCCAGGCCCAGGATTCGCGCGATAGCCTGCGCGCGCTCACGGCGGCGGGCCAACACCCGGCCTGCGCGGGGCGCAAGGGCGCGGGTGATTTTTAGCGCCGTTTGAGCGCCGCGCATTTTTAACGCAGCGGTGTTTAACGCGGTGGTGGGGAATAGGGCACACTGATAGGCGTGCGTGTTGATTACTTAGCCAATATCCCTTCCCCCTCGCAGGGGGTGTGGTACCTCGGCCCGGTGCCCATCCGCGCCTATGCGCTGTGCATTATCGCGGGCATTGTCGTGGCGCTGTGGCTCACCTCCCGCCGTTATGCGGCGCGCGGGGGTGATCCCAATGTGGTGTGGGACGTGGCGATTATCGCTATCCCCGCGGGGATCGTCGGCGGGCGGCTCTATCACGTGCTCACCGATTGGCCCAAGTACTTCGGTGAGGGGGCCAACCCCTGGGATGCTCTTAAAATTACCAATGGTGGCCTGGGCATTTGGGGGGCGGTGGCCCTGGGCGGCCTGGCGGTGTGGGCGTATCTGCGTCACAAGAAGGTGGCTCTGGGGCCCTTTGCCGATGCCGTGGCCCCCGGCGTGATTCTGGCCCAGGCCATCGGCCGCCTGGGCAACTGGTTTAATCAGGAGCTTTACGGGCGGCCCACGGAGGTGCCCTGGGCACTGGATATTTACCGCCGCGTGGATGAAAACGGCCGTTATGCCCCGGTCACGGGCACTTCTACGGGGGAGGTGCTGACCTCGGTGCACCCCACTTTCCTCTACGAGATGCTGTGGAACCTGCTGGTCTTTGCCCTGTTGCTGTGGATTGATCGCCGCTTCCGCCTGCGCGACGGGCAGCTTTTTACCCTGTACGTGGCGGGCTACACCCTGGGGCGTTTCTGGGTGGAGCTGCTGCGCGATGATCCCGCCACGATGGTCATGGGGCTGCGCATCAACACCATCGTGTCCACGGTGGTATTCGCCGGGGCGGTGGCGGTGTTCTTTGCTTTGCGACGCCGCGCCGGGCAGCCGGTGGAGCGCGAGTAGGGGCGTCGATAGCGGGGGCGGCTCGCCCGGCACGCAGGCGGCCGCGCGGGTACATTGGCTTAAGGAAGATGCCTCGGATAATCCCACATTAGTGGGCACGTTCGGGCATGAATCCGTGGAGATCGGAAGCGATTAGCAGTAGGGTGGAATACGTGGATAGAAGAACAAAGATTGTATGTACTCTCGGCCCGGCCGTGGCGAGCGAGACCGCCATTTTGGACCTGGTCAATGACGGCATGAACGTTGCCCGCATGAACTTCTCGCACGGTTCGCACGAGGATCATGCCCAGAACTATGCCTGGGTGCGCCAGGCTGCCAAGCAGACCGGCAAGGCCGTGGGGATCCTGGCCGATCTTCAGGGCCCCAAGATTCGCCTGGGTACCTTCGCTGAGGGTTCTACCCGGTGGGAGAACGGCGAGATTATCCGCATTACCACCGACGATGTGGAGGGGACGCACGATCGCGTGTCCACCACCTACAAGGGCCTGGCTAACGACGCCAAGCCGGGCGACCGCCTCCTGGTGGACGACGGCAAGGTGGGCTTGGTGTGCCTGGAAGTAGACGGCAACGACGTGGTGTGTAAGGTCACCGAGGGCGGCCCCGTCTCCGACCACAAGGGCGTATCCCTGCCGGGCATGGACGTTTCCGTGCCCGCCCTTTCCGAGAAGGACATCCGCGACCTGCGCTTTGCCCTGGAACTGGGCGTGGACCTCATCGCCTTGTCCTTCGTGCGTTCCCCCGGTGACGTGGACCTGGTTCACGCCGTCATGGACGAGGTGGGTCGCCGCGTGCCCGTCATCGCCAAGCTGGAAAAGCCGGAGGCCGTGGACGCCCTCGAATCCATCGTCCTGGCCTTTGACGGCATTATGATCGCCCGCGGTGACCTCGGCGTGGAGGTTCCCCTGGAGCAGGTGCCGCTCTTCCAGAAGCGCGCCGTGCAGATCGCCCGCGAGAATGCCAAGCCGGTAATCGTGGCTACCCAAATGCTGGACTCCATGATTCAGAACTCGCGACCCACCCGCGCCGAGGCTTCCGACGTCGCCAATGCTGTGCTCGACGGCGCCGATGCCGTCATGCTCTCAGGCGAGACCTCCGTGGGTGTGGACCCACACAACGTGGTGCGCACGATGGCCCGCATCGTGCGTCAGGCGGAATCCGATGGCATCGTGCCCCCGTTGGCACACATTCCGCGCACCAAGCGCGGCGTGATTTCTTACTCCGCCCGCATTATTGCCGAGCGCCTTAACGCCAAGGCCCTGGTGGCCTTCACCACCTCCGGTGATACCGCCCGCCGCGTGGCGCGCCTGCACTCCCACCTCCCGCTGCTGGTATTCACCCCCAATGAGTCCGTGCGTTCCCAGCTGGCGCTCACCTGGGGCGTGCGCACCTTCCTGGTGGATAACGTGGACTCCACGGACCGCATGATGGAAGAGGTGAACTCCGAGCTCTTGGAGATGAAGGAGTACTCCCGTGATGACATGGTGGTGGTCGTGGCCGGTACGCCTCCGGGAATCCAGGGCAACACCAACATGATTCACGTGCACCTGCTGGGCGATAGTTTCAGCAAGGCGGAATCGCAGTCCGCCCGCGGCGACGTTTAAGCGCCCCGCTTTCCGGCTCCCACTCTTAGTGGGAGCCTTTTTCATTATGATGGTGCCCATGAATCAAGAATGGGACCTTATCATCATCGGTGGCTCCGCAGCCGGAGTAGCAGCAGCGCTCACCGCCGGGCGCTGCCTGCGCCGCACCCTCGTGGTGGACGCGGGAACACCCCGCAACCGCTTCGCTGCCCACATGCACAATACCGTGGGCTTTGACGGCAAACCCCCGGCTGAGTTCGTGGCCGCAGGTCGCGCCGAGGCACAGGCCTACGGGGTGGAGTTCCTTTCTGGTACCGTCACTCGATTGCGGGAGGAAGGCACGGGGCTGGAAGTAACTATCGACGTCGCTGGTGAGGGTTCGGCTGATGGGCGGGCTGGTGCGCGGGTGCTCCGTGCTCGCCGTGTGCTGCTGGCTACCGGGGCCAGCGATGACCTCCCCGCCATACCCGGAGTTGAGCGCTTCTGGGGCAAGAGTGTGCTGCACTGTCCTTACTGCCACGGCTACGAGGTAGCCAACCAACGCCTCGGGGTAATTGCCACCTCGCCCATGAGCGCACACCAGGCCACGCTGCTCACCCAGTGGACTAAGAAGCTGACCGTATTTACTCAAGGCGTGGAATTGGCGGGAATGGAGAGGCTGCGGGCGAATGGGGTGCGCATTGTGGAATCGCCTGTTATTTCACTGAAAAGCGAAAATGAACGCCTGGCCGGAGTGCGCACTCAGGAAGGGGAATATCCCGTGGATGCGGTATTCCTGGGCTCTACGCTGCGGCTGAATATCGGCTTTGCCGAGGAACTGAACCTGGCCACCAAGGAAACCCCGATGGGTGTGGTGCTGGACGTGGACCACGCCGGGGCTACCTCGCACCCGAAGGTTTGGGCGGCGGGGAATGTGAGCAACCCTGGGGCGACGGTGCCAGTGGCGGCTGCGGCGGGTTCGCAGGCGGCTGCGGTTATCAATATGAGCCTGGTGGAGGAGGACTTGGAAGGGTAGAGGGGCTCGGGGGCGGGGGATTGTAGCGGGGCGAGGGGGTTCGGGAGTGGTTTTGGGTATGATATATGTCATATATTTCGGTATTGAGTACCTTATATTTTTCCTAGAGAATGGAGGGGTACGTTTCTAGTCGGACGAGCTGTTTCGGTCCGATGGTTTTCGTTTCAAAATCTTTGCGGAGCCGTTATGAAAATTATGCCCTATGGTTCTCTTTTACGTGCAGAAAAGAACAGTAAAACGAATGAAAGACTACTCTCAGTAGCTCCATTGAATGATAATGATTGGGCGATTGCTGTCAGGGGTGCTCAGCGCTATGAGGAGTGTGCTAAATATTTTTTCGGAGTAGATATAGATCTTGGTCTCTGGCTTGGGGATAAATATATAATGTATGGAACCCAGGACTCTTTTGAGGTAGGGGGTATGTATAGAGGTGTTCGTAGGTGGAATATAAAACCTTCGGGGTGGAGGGATGTATCATTAACTGATAGAGATAAAGAAGCTGGTTCTTTTTTAACTCAGGCTAGTTCTTTCGGGATTGCCTGGGCTTATATAATGCGATCATTTGTTTGGGAACTATTTTTTAGGACTGACGCCTGGCGTTCTAGTGGCCGAGTCTCATTTTTTAAAGATGAACGTAGTGGTCAGGTAGATTCTATCCTTGTCGGAAAAGGGGATGAAAGTCTAAATTATGATGCTATTTGGTGGAACAAGGAAATTGATCCAGATTGGAAAATGGGAGAGGACTATCCATTTACCGGAGAAGGGTATGTGCATTTTCTAAAAGCGGATAGATCTTATTGGTATAAGGATGTGTTTGAAAGGCAAATGGACTTATCGTGGAGCTTAGGTATGGATATTGAAGAGTGGGTAGATATTTTATTTATGAAAGGTATGGAATTATGAGAATCATGCCATACGGGGCGCTGCCTCTTGCGGAAGATGTTAAGAACAATGGTGATGATTTTCTCCAGATTTCTCCACTTTCAGACGAGGACTGGTCGATCGCTGTCAGAGGTATTCGGCGGTATGAGGAGTGTGCATGGCATTATTTTGGAAAATATGAAAATCGTGGACTGTGGCTAGGGGATAAGTACCTCATGTATGGAGAAAATAGCCCACACAGACTAGCGGGAGATTATGTGGGAGTTCGGCGTCGGGGAAATTTCTATCGTGCATGGATTAAGAGTGGTCTTTCTGACAGGGGAGAAGAAGGTAGAGGTCTGAGTAATTTTGGGTCATTTGATCTTGTCTGGAAAGCTGTCCTTAGAAGTTTGGCTACCGATTTCTTTTGGCGTTGTGATTCTTGGAGAAAAGTTGGAAGAGTGAAATTTTTTGAGGGGAAGATTCCCGATGCAGTAGGATTGATTGAAATTGGGAGGGATGGGTTTCCCGTTAATGAACTACATGGAGAGGCTCTTGACTATTGGGGGTCAATATTAAATCGGTCAAATGTTAGTTATAAAAATATTCATGAAGGAAAATCGATGATGGGGGTGGGGTGCATACTTTATAGTAAAGATAATGATGATTTTTGGTATCATACAGTCAATTCTGGACAGTCGGACATATCTTGGAGTTTTGGCCTTGAAATTGAGGATTGGGTAGATCTTCTATTTGAGGAAGGTATGAAGTGATGTTGAAGGGTATTTCTGATTATGTCTAACGCGGAAAAGAAAATTATAGATAGGCTGGGTAGCCTCAACGGAAATTATATGTGGAATGACACTGATAGTTTCCCCATGCGGTCGTTGCCACCGTGGATAAGGCTTTATCCATATGTCAAACTTGCGCGCACGGATGTTCCTCTGCCGGAAGGGATGAACGTTCGGAGTGGATTGGCCGCTCCGGCTTTCGAGCAACCTGGTGGCGCTACGATATATCTTTTCCAAAAGCCAATGTTTGAAGGTGGCAGGAAAGTTGGTGATGAGTTCGTCTCTGTTCAAGAACTGCTCACCAAGGGCCTTGTAGAGATCGTGGAGTAAGGAGATAGCTGTGCAGGTAATGGATTACGGTTCAATGAAGTGGGCTGAGCAGCATGCCACCGAGGTGCCTGGCTATATTCAGATTGCTCCTTTGCAGTCTGAGGATTGGTCTGTGGCCGTGCGTGGCGTGCAGCGCTATGAGGAATGTGTGCAGCACTACTTTGGTGAGGAGATTAATCGAGGACTTTGGCTTGGGGATACTTATGTGATGTATGGCGAAGATTCTCCGTTGGAGATTAGCGCCGGTTACGTGGGTGTACGCCGCCGGAAACGTTATCCCGCAGGTTGGGTTGCTCGTGTCTTGGGGGATAGGAATAAGGAGATTTCTGGGGGGATTGACCAGGCTGGCTGCTTTGACGTGGCATGGAAGCAGGTGATGTGGTGGTGCGTGATAGGGCATTTCCTGCTGTCCTCGGATTGGAGAAAGCAGGGTCGCGTCTCGTTCTTCCGGGGTGAGGTGGCTCCGGGCTGTTCGGTATTTAATCTCGATGTGCAAGAGGATGCGAACGAGGGATCGCGTTGGGGTTTTAAAAAGACGAAAGGGGAGGATGCTTGGCGCCGCCGGAATGGTTTGCCGGATCGTTCTGCATCCACTTCTGATTTTGAGCTAGGGGCAGGTTATATATTTACCTCTGATAAGCAGCCCGGCCAGTGGTATAGGGATAATGTAGATTCCTTAACTGATTTAACCTGGGCGCTGGGAGTGGACGTGGAAGATTATATAGATAGGCTATTCCGGGCAGGTTTATCGGAATAAGGATAGTGGGATATTCTAGGTAAATCGTGCTGGCGTTATTCTTCTTCTCTCCTTTTCTGCTCTGCATAGTGCTGATGGTTTGTATCAGGTTAGGTAAGACCGGTCGCACATTACGTAGAGCGATGGAGTTTCGAGGCTATGTCTCTCTGTGTCCTGTCGCAGCCTTCTTGTTTTATTTACTGTTTCTTCTCGTTCCGGGCCTGTTTCTTGCTTGGTTTTTTGTTACTGTTACCCTATTTATGGTGTGGTTCTTTCTCTTCTTTCTTACCATGCTTGAAGCGCAAGAGAGGCTCGATGATTGGATGGACTTGAGCTACCACGTTCTGTGCATGCGCGTGGTGTTTTGTGTGTGGTTAATAAGGGCAGAGCGTCTTTGTTATTTGAGAAAGAGGTGGCCCGCCGCCACGCGCTTCATTAACGAGAAATGGGCCAGACTTTGTGTGGACGTGCATGAGGCGGGGATTGGCGATCTGGCAAAGAATATAGGCTACGGAGGGTTTGAACCGTATTTTCGCACCGAAGTACAGCTCATTGATGGCCGTAATCGGCGGCGGAAGTGGGACCGCCGGGCGGGGAGGTGAAAGGCGGAACCAAAAAGAAGCAGCCCTCACCCCTTCAAATAACTCAGCACCGCCGCCGCTCCCGCGCGAGTGGCGGCCTGCACGGTGGGTTCGTAATCGGGCAGGAAGGTGGACATGTGGTTCACC
The DNA here is from genome assembly GCF_001412085.1 of Corynebacterium lowii. Taxonomy (GTDB): domain Bacteria; phylum Actinomycetota; class Actinomycetes; order Mycobacteriales; family Mycobacteriaceae; genus Corynebacterium; species Corynebacterium lowii. The sequence continues at coordinate 213,976 of NZ_LKEV01000002.1, read as the reverse complement.
GGAACGTCCTCGCCCACGCTGTTATTGGCCACGGCCTTATCCCACATCTCCCGCGGGGTGCAGCCCACCAGCCAGAAGAGGTAGGGTACGCCCAGGGCGCGGGGCACGTGGGAGAAGTCCTCGGAAACGGTGGATCGGGTGGAGTCTACGGAATCGGGGCCAAATACGTCATCGAAAATCGGGCGCACCCGCTCAAATACGGCGGGGGAGTTATCGGTGAGTTCCCCGTGGGAGAAGAACTCGAATTGCGGAGGTTGGGGCGAACCAGAGGCCTCACACTCGGCGGTCACCACGCGCCGAATGGCGCGCAGCACGTGGCGTTTGACGTCCTCGCTATAGAAGCGGCAGTTCAGCACGATCTCGGCGGTATTGGGAATGATGTTATTGGTATTTCCGGCCCGCAGGGAGCCCACGGTTACCACGGCGAACTCGTTGGGGTCCACCTCGCGGCCCACGATGCCCTGGAGGCGTACCACGATCATGGCGGCCAGGTAGGAGGCGTCGATGGAGCGGTGGGGCATGGAGCCGTGGGCGCTGCGCCCGGTCACAGTAATGCGGATGGAGTTGGTGGCGGCCAGTTGGGCGCCGGGCATGGTCTGTACCTCGCCGGCACGGCCGGGCATGACGTGCTGGGCAAAGCACACGTCGGGCTTGGGTATGTGGCGGGCGAGTCCATCGGCCACCATTGCGTCGGCGCCGGTGCCGGTTTCCTCGGCGGGCTGGAAGAGGGCCACGAAGGTGCCGTTCCAGTGCTCGCGGGTGGCGTCGAGAAGCGCGCACACGCCCATGAGTGCGGTGGTGTGCATGTCGTGCCCGCAGGCGTGCATGACGGGGGTGGTGGAGCCGTCGGGGCGGGCCTGGACGCGGGTGGAGGCGTAGGGGACGTCGGTTTCTTCCTTGACGGGCAGGGCGTCGAAGTCCGCGCGCATGAGTGCGGTGGGGCCTTCGCCGTTGCGGAAGATGGCGATGATGCCGAACCCGCCGATCTGGGTGATGACCTCGCAGTTAAAGCGTTCCAGCATGGTTTCGATGCGGTGCGCGGTGGCGCGCTCTAGCCCGGAGAGTTCCGGGTGCTCGTGAAGATCCTCGTAGAAGGCGCGCTGGAAGGAAAGATCGGCGGAATTGGATTGCAACAACTGAGCAATGGTGCCCATCGGTGACGTTTCACTCCTATGAAAAAATGTGGGTTGCCACCATCATAGAACCATTCCCGTGCTTTTCTAGTTAGGCTTGCCTCATGCCACAGATTCAGTTTGATGTGTTGATTCCCGACGCCCGCGCCGAGGAACTCCGCGGGGCTTTCAACAAGGCGGGGCAACGGTTGCAGGAGGCAGGCCGGGTGCGCGAGATTGCGTTGGACTATGACCCCGAACCTGCCATGGCCGCCGGGGTGACGGAGCAGTTGAGCGAGATCTTCGAGCGGGAGCACGAGGGGAAAACCCTAGAGCAGGCTCGGGTGCGTCGCTATACCCTCAGCGTGGAGGGAGTGGCGGGCTCAGTGAATGAACTCACCATGAGCCTTTCGCGGATTCTCACCCCGCAGGCCGATCTGCCGCATGATCCGGTGCTGTTGGAAAACGAGGCCGCCCACGAGCAGCCCGCGCACTACCCCTGGACGGTGGAGGTGCGCAGGTAGTCCTGCGCTATGCGACGCCCGGCGTCGATAAGCTGCGCCCGATCGTCCGGGGTGTCGATGAGCAGGGTGACCCGTGCCCCGGCGGGTGCTTCGCCGTGCACGGAGCCCGTGGCCACCGCCACGGGGGTGCGATGGGGATGGGCGAGGTCGAGCACGGTGCCTACCACCTTGCCCTGGGTGGACTGCTCGTCGAGGCGGCCCTCGCCGGTAATCACGAGGTCGGCGCGTTCTATCAGCGCGTCTAATCCTAGCGAGGCTGCCACCACGGGAGCGCCCGGCAGGAGGCGGATATGGGAATCATCCCCGTGGAGGATGCGCGAAAGCCAGGTCAGCCCGATGCCCAGCCCTCCGGCGGCCCCCATGCCGGGGGTGCTGGGATCGACGTCGAGGAGTTCGCAAAGGTGGCTCAATCCGGCGTCGAGAATGGCAATGTCCTCGGGCTCGGCTCCCTTTTGCGGTCCGAAGGTGGCCGCCGCGCCCTTGGGGCCAGTGGCGGGGGAGTGGACGTCGCACAGCAGCACCCACTCGCTGGCGGCGGCGGGGATATTGAGCTGGGCTGTATCTATATCGGCGATGGCGGAGAGGTAGCCGCCGCCCTTGGGCACGGCGTAGCCGCGCGGGTTGAGTGGGGTGGCGCCCAGGGCCACGAGGATTCCCGTGCCGCCGTCGATGGTGGCGGTGCCGCCGAGCGCCAGGGTGATGCAGCGGGCACCTCGCGTCTGCGCGTCCGCGATGAGCACCCCGGTGCCGTAGGTATCGCCGGTCAGCGGCACCGGGCTCGTGGCCACGGCGGGCAGCCCGGAAGCGGCCGCGACGTCGATATAGGCGGTGGCCGTGGCCTCGTCGTAGAGGTAGCTGGCCTCGGTGAGACGCCCGGCGGCGTCGGTAGTGGGCAAGGTGATGGTGCGTCCGCTAAACGACGCCGCCGTGCCCTCCCCACCGTCGGCCATCGGGGCCAGGACGATCTCGGCGTGGGGGAGGACCTTGCGCACCCCCTCCCCGAGGTAGCGTGCGGCGTCGGAGGCGCTGGCGCGACCCTTGTAGGAATCGGGGGCGATGACGATGGTGGGGCTCGTATTTTCGGTCACGCGACCAATGTTACTTATGTGCCCTGAGCATGGGAAATGCTGGGGTGGTGAAAGAAAGTTGCCCCACGAGGGCAATACCTGTGCTTTAATTGAAATGTCTTTGAGGCAACTACGGCGCGGCCCGGTCAGGGTGGCGCCACAAGAGGAAAGGAATCTCCGTGTCCATCGAAGAGCAGGTATCCAGCTATTACGACATGTTGCTCAAGCGCAACGCCGGCGAGCCCGAGTTCCATCAGGCCGTGGCCGAGGTGCTTGACTCGCTCAAGATCGTGCTGGAAAAGGACCCCCATTACGCGGACTACGGCCTGATTCAACGCCTGTGCGAGCCGGAGCGGCAGCTCATCTTCCGCGTGCCGTGGGTGGATGACCAGGGCGTGGTGCAGGTCAATCGCGGTTTCCGCGTGCAGTTCAACTCCGCGCTCGGCCCCTACAAGGGTGGCCTGCGCTTCCATCCCTCGGTGAACCTGGGCATCATCAAGTTCCTGGGCTTCGAGCAGATCTTCAAGAACTCGCTCACCGGCCTGCCCATCGGCGGCGGCAAGGGCGGCTCGGACTTCGACCCCAAGGGCAAGAGCGACGGAGAGGTCATGCGCTTCTGCCAGTCCTTCATGACGGAACTGCACCGCCACATCGGTGAGTACCGCGACGTGCCCGCCGGTGACATCGGCGTGGGTGGTCGCGAGATCGGCTACCTCTTTGGTCAGTACCGCCGCCTGGCTAACCAGCACGAGTCCGGCGTGCTCACCGGCAAGGGCCTGACCTGGGGCGGTTCCCTGGTGCGCACCGAGGCCACCGGCTACGGCTGTGTGTACCTCACCGAGGAAATGATGAAGGCCCACGGGGAAAACCTCGACGGCGCCAAGGTCGTTGTTTCCGGTTCCGGCAACGTGGCTATCTACGCCATCGAAAAGGCCCAAGAACTGGGCGCCACCGTGATCGCCTTCTCCGATTCCTCCGGCTGGGTGGAAACCCCCAACGGCGTGGATGTGGAACTGCTAAAGGACATCAAGGAGGTGCGCCGCGCCCGCGTCTCCGAGTACATCGAGCAGGCCGAGGGAGCCGTGTATCACACCGAGGGCAGCCTGTGGGACCTGGCTTGCGACGTCGCCCTGCCGTGCGCCACGCAGAACGAGCTGGACGGCGATCATGCTCGCACCCTGGCTTCCAATGGTTGCCGCTACGTGGCAGAGGGTGCGAACATGCCCTCCACTGCCGAGGCTATCGAGGTATTCCGCAAGGAGGGCGTGCACTTTGCCCCCGGCAAGGCCGCTAATGCCGGTGGTGTGGCTACCTCCGCGCTGGAGATGCAGCAGAACGCCTCCCGCGATTCCTGGAGCTTTGAGTACACCGATGAACGTCTGCACAAGATCATGTCCAATATCTTCAAGGCGGCCGATCGCACCGCTAAGGAGTACGGCCATGAGGGTGACTATGTTGTGGGTGCCAACATCGCCGGCTTTAAGAAGGTGGCCGACGCCATGCTGGCGCAGGGCATCATCTAACCTGCGGTAATAGATTGAAGCGGCCCGCGTTATGCGGGCCGTTCTTTTTTATTTGGGGGTGATATGGGGGAGGGGAGGGAAGATTTTTTATTCAAAATTGCCCACAGTGGCGGTGAAGGTGATACCATCCCTTTTTGATAGCGCAAGAAAACTATCCTATGACTCCCCTCACGCTATCTAAACTTTGAGGTGAGCAGCATGTAATCCAGGTAAGGAGACCTCCATGGGGCACATCAGGAAGATTCGATTCACCGCCATCATGGCTGGAAGCGCCCTGGTAACAGCGGGTGTGGGTGTGGCAATGGCGCAGGGAGGTATTTCTGCAAACCTGGCACTTTCTAACACCATCTTCTCCATGCAGGTGAGCGACATGGAGGCTCAGGGTATGAGCCTCTTCGTGGACAATGAGGAAATCCGCGATGGGCAAACCGGCGTGACCCGCTTGAAGCTGGAACAAGCCGCTATCAGTGACCTGTGCATGTCCATGCCCATCAAGGTTCCGGGCCTGGGCGAGCGCAAGTTCCAGATGATCGCTGGTGGCCCCAGCACCACGGCCTCGAACCTGGTGATTGGTGCTAAGGAGCTCGATGGTGCCCTCACGATGGTGAACCCCCAAATCGGTGTGGATGCTAAACAGCTTTCCGATAAGGCCGAGCCGGGTGCCAGCGCCATCGTGGCTCAGGGCTTGATGGCGCAGGGGCAGAAGATCAGGGCCACCTCCGTGTCCGCTGATAAACTCACGGCGTCAGGCTCGAAGATCACCATTGAGGAGGCGGATAAGGGTGTCTGCTAATCACGAGGGGCCAGAAGGGGATAACGAGGTCACTCGTGACCTCGGCCCTGTGGCTTCGGCTTCCGAGGCACCCGCGGAGGTTGATTCTCGATTTCAGCCTGCTCATGCCGCAGAATCCGCAACCGATCCCGCCGAGGAAAAAAGCGCCACCGAAAAGCTCGAAAAGAACAACAAGCGTTTTACTTCCTGGCGCAAGCAGCGTCCTTTTGGGGCCGGTCTGGTGATGATGTTCGCCGGAGCGGTGATTATGACTCCGGCGTACCTGGCCTTTGAAATCTCCAATATCCAGGTGCAAATTTCTACCATCTCCGGGGTATCCACCCTCATCATTGGTGTGCTGCTCATCGTGTGCGGCTTCCTCACCTGGTTCAGAGGAGAGGGGCGCATTCTCACCGGCGTGGTTTCGCTCATTCTGGGCGTGGTGGCCTTGCCCACCTCCAATTTCGGCGGCTTCGGCCTGGGCACCTTACTGGCCCTGGTGGGTGGCGCGTTGGCGCTTTCCTGGACGGAGGCGGAAAAGGAGCCCAAGGAGCGGAAGAAGAAGCGCCGCCAGGCGGCCGGAACCAGCGTGACAGCGGCCATCGCCGCCGCGGCCCTGGGAATCACGGTGGCGGAGCCTCCCGCCGCGGAAGCCGGGCTTCTCGGCCTTCCCCGTCTCCAAGACGTGATTCCCTTCCTGCCGCAGGAAGAAAACCCCGCCGCACCGGAGAATAACGGCGGAAATAATGGGGAGAATAAGGCCCCGGAGAATAACAACCCGGCCCTACCCTCCATTCCCGGCCTGCCTCCGCTGCCGGAGATTCCCGGTGCAGAGGAATTGCGGGAGCGCGGCGAGGAAATCCTCAACGGAGAGTTCCTGGATAAGATCAAGGACACCCCGCTGCCGGAGATCCCCGGCATTGACCTCGCGGCCCCGGCTCCGCTCGATTGGACGGTTCCGCCCAGCGGTAACCGCTACACGGTGCGGGCGGATAAGACCTCGCTAGTGGGTAACGTGAAGTTCTCCTACGTGACCATCGAGACGGTTCAAGGCCCCCGCCAGGGAATCCGCATTGATGCCGACCATGCCATTTTGGATAACCTCTCGGTGAACTTCCCCGGCGATGCCTCGGGAGTGCCGCCCATCTGGCAGCGCACCGGCCCCGGCGTGATTACCACGCTAAACGGTAACTTCCACATCGTAGTGCACGAGTTGGAGGTCACCCCGCAGGTATCGGGCATTACCTCTCCCATCCCCCTGAAGCTCAGCGCGGATATGCCGCCGGAGGAGTTGAAGGCGGCCCTGCATACCCTGGGCGTGGGGGTGCCGGACGTGCTCTCGGACCAGATGGTGATGCTCAATGGAACGATGGATACGTACTTTATTTCTTCCGATGACTTTATCGCCCCGACGATGAGTCTCGCGCCTTGATCTTGAGGCTAGAGATTGAAATAGGAAGAGCGCGCTGCCCCAGCCTTCGTTAGGCTGGGGCAGCAGCATGTGGTCTACGACGCAGCAGGAGTAGTTATGAATGTATGGCTCATAATCATTATCGCCCTGCTTATTTTGGCGGTGTACTTTGCTTACCAGGGGTGGAAGCGATCGGAGAAAAATCAGCGCTCCACTGTGGGTGAGCGCCGCGATCCCTTCGCGGATACCGTGGCGCAGGATGACCGCACCTTTGGCCCCCAAAATCTGGGGCCGGGGGCGATCGTGGCTCGTGGCGGCGTGGATTATGTGGTGCGCGGAACGATCACCGTGCGCCAGGGGTACTACGTGTGGCATGAGCACCTGCTCGATGGCGGGAAGAGCAGCGAATGGCTCTCGGTGGAGATTGACGAGGGCCAACTAAAAATCTCCTGGTGGAATACCCGTGAGGACCTTTCCTTGCAGCCGGATCAGCAGCACACCGTGGCGGATGTGGATTACGTATATCAGGAAAGCGGCATAGCTCAATTCAGCAGCGAGGGCACCACGGGGCTACCGGAATCGGGAAGCGTGGAGTTCTATGACTACGCCGATGCTTCGGGATCGAGGCTTTTGGGGTTAGAGCGCTTTGGGGAGGGCTCCTGGGAGACGTCGCTCGGGGAGGCCATCACACCGGGAGAAATCACCGTCTATCCCGCACCCCGATCATGACCGGGGTGCTAGAGGCACAGGTGGAACCCACCGATGTGCGCGCGGAGGACTTAGCTTTGCGTATCGACGGCCCCCTGCCGCAGGATCTTCTTGCGGAACAATGGTTGAGCCGTGGGGAATACCGCCTGCACCTGGCCGTATTAGGAGCCTCCCACGTGGTGAGCCTGCATGGCTCGAATCGTGCTTCTGGGGCGGAGGCGTTGCTAGTGCGCGAGGAGATTTCCACGACGGCCCCGCGCGGTATCCGCCCGCTGCCGGAGGCGTACACGCGGGAGGGATACAGCCTGCACACGTGGATATTCCAGCACGATGATTTCGAGGCCGCCGCTGCCCTGGTGGCGCAGGAATCGTGGTTGGTGGTGCGATTTCCCGGCATAGGCCCCTATCACCTCACGGCTGTGCGCGCCGAATGGACCAAGCACGGGGTGCGATGGGAAACCCGCCACTGCTATCCCGGCCAGAGCACCATCGTGGGAACGCGCAGCAAGGTGCGGCTATGAAGTCCTCTTCCTATTACTTTGCCTCGCTGTGCTGCCTGCTCTTAGCCGCGGTGGCTTTTATATTTATGAGCAACCAAGATAGCTCCGTTGCCTCCGGGATACCCAAGAACTATGAGCGCGCTGCGGGGGATACGTTCTACTGTCAGGGCACCCCGGAGGAGGTTGCCGATGAAATAGAGCAGAAGATAAAACCAGCCCAATCGCGGGCCACGGATCAAAGCACGGGTTCGGTGTATCTGCGCTATGAGCATAACCTGGTGGAAATATCCGGGCAGGGGGAGGAGTGCCGGATAAATCTGGAAGATTTGAACCGCGTTAACGGTGGTTCCTTCATCTACTTAGGCCCCGGTTTCCGCCCCGCCTCTCCTAGTAGTTCCTCCGGTGGCTCCTCGGGTTCGGGTTCCGGTGCTGGTTCGGTGAAATAGAAAGGCGATGCCATGTTGCCCAGTTCCCTCATAGGTACTGTGTCCTACTTTGCGCTTTCCGCGCTGATTCTTCTGGTGGGCTTCCTCATCCTCGATGTGCTCACTCCCGGAAAATTGGTGCGCCTGGTTTTTGCCCATCATCTTCCTAATGCCGCCGTGCTGGCGGCGGCACAGCAGATTTCCCTGGGAATTATCATCTGCTCTGCCATTTATCATTCACCGGCGGAGTTACTGCCGGGTCTGCTCACCACGGCGGCCTATGCCGGGGTGGGTTTGCTGCTTCAGGCATTCTCCTTGGTGATGATGGAGGTGCTGATTCCTACCAGAATCAGGGATGTGGTGGAGGATGCTCGGCTGCGTTCGGGGGCGGTGGTCATAGCCATTGCGCTTATCGTGGTGGCCGCCATTAACGCCGCCTGCATGTCATGAGAGGTAGCGGACAACGCTGGTGGAGGTTTCTCCTCCTCGTCTCGGTGGCGATCTGTGCGGCCTGTGGGCTGGTTTATGAGCTCGCTCTTATCTCCCTAGCCACCTCCACCGGGGGCGGCGGCATCGTGGAGACCTCCCTCATCGTGGCCGGATACGTGGCGGCCCTGGGCGTGGGCGCGGTGCTGGTGCGCCCATTGCTGCGCTGGCCTGCGGAATCTTTCCTTGCCGTGGAGGCCGTGCTGGGAATCGTGGGTGGCTTTTCCGCTATGGCGCTCTATGCCGTCTTTGCCGTGATCGGGCAATCCGTGGTGGCCCTGGTATTGGCCACGGCGGTGCTGGGAATGTTGGTGGGCGCGGAGTTACCCCTCCTGCTCACCTTGGTTCAGCAGGGGCAGTTGGTGGATGCGCGGGGTGCGGGGAGGGTCGTCGCCACGCTCAATGCTGCCGATTATGTGGGTGCGTTGTTGGGTGGGCTGGCCTGGCCCTTTTTATTGCTGCCTTTATTCGGCCTCATCCGGGGCACCGCCGCCGCAGGATTATTGAATCTGGTGGCGGCGTTATTCCTGGCCTGCGTGGTGCTGCGTTCGCGGCTTTCGCGGCGTCGAATGTGGGTGGCAAGCTCGGGATTGGTAGCGGGAATTGCCTTGATAGTAACGCTGCTTTTCCTTTCTCCATCCTGGGTGGTGACGGCGCGCCAGCAGCTCTATGCCGATCCTGTGGTATATGCGCACCAGTCGCAATATCAGGACATTGTGGTGACGCAACGGGGGAAGGATCGCCGTTTGTATTTGAATGGTGGCCTGCAATATTCCACGCGGGATGAGTACCGCTATACAGAATCCCTGGTGTATCCGGCGTTGCGGAATAAAGGGGAAAGGGTATTGGTGATTGGCGGTGGCGATGGTCTGGCAGCTAAGGAATTAAGCGCGATGGAAGCCCAGATTGTGCAGGTGGAGCTTGACCCCGAGGTGATTGAGGTAGCCAATACGGTGCTGCGGGAGGATAACGGCGGGGCCTTGGAGGGGGATAACGTGCAGCTCATCGTAGACGATGCTTTTACCTGGCTGCGCAAGGGCGGCGATGGCACGCGCTTTGATGCGGTGATTATTGATCTTCCCGACCCCGATAATGAGACGATGGCGCGGTTATATTCCGAGGAGTTTTATACCCTTGCGCGTTCCGTATTATCCCCGCAAGGGCGCATGACGGTGCAGGCATCCTCGGCTTATTCCACCCCGGATGTTTTTTGGAGGGTGCGAGCCACCTTGGAATCCGCGGGCTGCGGGGAGGTGGTGCCTTATCACGTGATGGTCCCCACCTTTGGCGATTGGGGTTTTCACCTATGCGCCCCGGAGGGGGAGTCGCTGAGCCTACCGCCGGATACGCCGCCGCTGCGCTTTGTCAGTGAGGAGACTCTGGCGGCCGCCCGCGTGTTTGGGGCGGATAATCAGCCGCAGGATATGGAGCCCTCCACCCTCGATAGGCCCTTCATCGTGGATGATATGCGCCGGGGTTATCGCTGACCTGGACTTCTGACCTGGCCTAATGATGTGCGCGTGGGGGAACAGGTAACATTTTCCCCATGTACCGCGTATTCGAAGCCCTGGATGAACTGGTCCAAACAGTGGAGCAGGCATACGGCGTGCCGATGACCTCTAACTGCATGGTTCCTCGCAACGACGTGCTTGCCCTCCTCGACGATCTTCGCAATGCCCTCCCCATTGAGATTGATGATGCGCAGGACGTCCTGGATAAGCAGGATGAGATTCTGCGTGGGGCGGAGGAACGCGCCAGCACCATCGTGGCGGACGCGGACGCGCAGGCCACGGAGATCGTCGATAGTGCACAGCGCGAGGCCGGGGAGATGGTAGCCGATGCCCAGCACCGCGCCACCTCCGTGGTGGCCCGAGCCGAGGACGACGCTCACCAGACGGTGACGCGGGCGCGCCAGGAGGCCGAGGACACGTTGGCGAGGGCGCAGTCCGAGGCCGATCGACTGATCGCGGACGGCAACGATTCCTACCAGCGCAGCGTGGACGAGGGCCTGGCGGAACAGAATCGTTTGGTCTCCGAGTCCGAGGTGGTGCGCCGCGCCAACGAGGAGGCTCACCGCGTGGTGGACGCCGCGCATGCCGATTCCAAGAAGCTGCGCAGCGAATGCGATCAGTTTGTGGACGGCAAACTCGCGGACTTCGAGGAGACCCTTTCCGGGGTGCTGCGTACCGTTTCGCGCGATCGCGCCGCCCTGCGCCGGGGTGCGGGGGCCGCTGGCGCGAGCCGGGAACAGCGCGAACCCTACGGCTACGAGGATTAGCAGCACAGGGGTAGGCTTGCCGGTGCTATGAACTCACCATTTATTTTTGATGTTTCGGGCCTCATGCACTCTGCGGCCACTGCCGAGCGACGCAGCCTCACCGGGCCATCGCCGCAGCGTATCGGCGCCGCCATGATCGCTATTCCCGAGGGCGAGCAGGTCACGGTGGAGGCGATGGTGACTCCGCTGGGCAGCGGAATCCTCGTGGACGCGGATATTCACGCAATGCTGCGCGGGCAATGCGTGCGCTGCCTGGCCGATATTCACCAGGAGGGAAACTTCCACATCAGCCAGGTATTTGCGGGTTCCGAGGACTTCATCACCGACCTCAGCGGTGAGGAGGATGAAGAGGACGATACCCCGCAGATCGAGGACGATCAGGTTAATATCCTTCAAGCGGTGACCGATGAGGTGGGGCTCACCCTGCCTTTTAATCCCACGTGCCCGGAGGGGTGCGCCCAAGATGAACAGGCCGCACCCGCTCCCGACGGCGTATCGGGGGAGGACGAGGATTCTCTGCCCGATCCGCGTTGGGCTGGGTTGGAGAAGTTCTTGTGAGCAAGAAGAATCGTTTGAGCGGGCAGGAAGCTCTCGACGCCGCCTTCGGAGCTATCGACCACCGCCCGCTTCTGGAACGCCTCGGGGTGGAGATCAGCGACGAGGGCCTGCGCCTGGCTCTGACTCACCGTTCCTTTGCCAATGAAAATGGCATGCTCCCTAATAACGAGCGCCTGGAGTTCTTGGGTGATGCCGTTTTGGGTCTTTCGGTGGCCACGCAGCTTTATATGCAGTATCCCACCAGCCCGGAATCGGAAATATCCAAGATGCGGGCGGGTATTGTTTCCCGCTACGGCTGTGCGGATATTGCGCGAGATATTCACCTGGGTGACCACCTCTTGCTGGGCAAGGGGGAATTGGCTACCGGGGGGCGGAAGAAGGAGTCGATACTTGCCGACGCCACGGAGGCCATCCTCGGCGTGATCTACCGCGAGCACGGCTTTGAGGTGGCGCGCGAGGTTATCCTGCGGCTCTTTGGCCACAAGATCGACACCGCCACGGCTAAGGGCCGCCACGAGGATTGGAAAACGGTGCTTCAAGAGCGCCTGGCAGAACTCAAACTGCCGATGGCGGTGTACGAGGCCACGTCCACCGGCCCGGAACACGATCTGCTTTTCAGCGCCACCGCGGCGGTCAACGGACACGCGATTGGTTCTGGCACCGGGCAAAATAAGAAGGTGGCGGAGCAAGAAGCCGCGCACCGGGCGTGCTTGGCTCTCTCCGATCCACAGGTGCGCGCCACTGTGAGCATTGAGGTCGGGGAGGCGGCCTCCCCCGAAGTGGAAAGCACTCATGCCTGAACTCCCCGAGGTCGAGGTGGTGCGCCGGGGCCTCGAAACCCACGTGGTGGGCCATAACCTCAACCACGTACAGGTGTGGCACCCGCGCGCGGCGCGGAACCAGCCGGGCGGGGGAGCAGAGATCGAAAACCTCCTGGAGGGGGTTCGACTCACTGGGGCGCACCGCCGTGGAAAGTTTCTGTGGCTGAGCACCGATACCCCACAGCACCTCCTCGTACATCTGGGCATGAGTGGGCAAATGCTCATCAAGGATCACCCCGAGCCACACCCGCACCTGCGCGCTAGCGCTCGGCTTTCCAGCGGGAAGTGGCTGCACTTTATTGACCAACGCACCTTTGGTTATTGGCGAGCCACCACGGCAGACGAGCGTGGTATTCCGCTTCCGGTAGCCCATATTGCACCAGACCTCCTGGACCCGTGCCTGGATATTCCAGCTTTGGCCCGGCGCATGAAGTCCCGTTCCACGGAGATCAAAAGAGTACTGCTCAATCAGGAGGTCATCTCCGGCATTGGCAATATCTACGCCGATGAAATGCTCTGGGCCACCCGCCTGCACGGCAGGCAAAACGCCGCGCGGATCAGCCAGGCCCGGCTGGAGGAACTGCTGTTGGCGGGGCGTCGGGTGATGGAAAAGGCCCTGGAACAGGGCGGTACCTCTTTTGATTCCCTTTACGTGAACGTCAATGGAGAATCGGGCTATTTTGATGTGAGCCTGCATGCCTATGGCAGGCAAGGGCAGCCTTGCTCGCGCTGCGGCACGGCGATGGTGCGGGAGGACTTTATGAACCGCGGTAGCCATTACTGCCCGCATTGCCAGCGGCGTTATTAGTGAGTTCTGTACTATGCAGCCTATGGGGAGTGCACGCGAACGTGAACAGTATGAGCGTTTGGTTCTAGATCGTGTTGCCGCCCTCCGAGAGGGAAGAGTAACCCCGCTCAGCGATAGGGAGGTGCGCGAGCAGTTAGGGTTAGACGATACGCCTAACCCCGATGCGCTGGCGTGGATTGAGTAGATTTTTCTTGGCCGCAGCGTCTTCGTCGTAGAGGCGGGGCACCGCTCGCGGATTTATGACTGAGCAGGTCAGCCATTACTGTCCGCATTGCCAGCGGCGTTATTAGCCAGCGTTAGTAGATACTGCCGGGAAACGGTAATCTTTTGCGCATGGATTTTCTGGTTGGTGCCGTGGAGGCATTTAATACCGAGTTTTGGAAGTGGTGGGTCGTACCTGTTCTGGTGATTTCCGGCCTGGCGTACTGCTTCCGCACGGCCCTGGTGCAGATTCGCTTCTTGCCGGATATGTTCCGTTCCGTGGTGGAAAAGCCCTCGGATATTTCCGAGGGCACTCAGGGCATCTCCGCCTTCAAGGCCTTTACGATGTCGGCGGCGTCGAGAGTGGGCACCGGCAACGTGGCGGGCGTGGCGCTGGCTATTGCCGTGGGCGGGCCGGGCGCGGTGTTCTGGATGTGGTGCCTGGCGATTATCGGTGGCGCTACTTCCTTTATCGAGTCCACGGTGGCCCAGGTGTACAAGGTGCGCGATAAGGACTCTTATCGTGGTGGCCCGGCCTATTACATGGCGCGCGCCCTGGGCTGGAAGCCCCTGGCCGTGCTTTTCGCCGTGGTGATTTGCGTGACCTACGGTTTTGTTTTTAACGCGGTGCAGTCCAATTCCATTAGCACGGCGGTATCCACCTCCCTCAACCTGGAGGGTTCGTCCGCTAACGCGCTCATCGGGGTGGTGCTGGCGGTGCTCACGCTGGCTATCGTTTTCGGCGGAGTCCAGCGCATTGCCTCCTTTACTCAAACCGTGGTTCCGGTTATGGCGGTGCTGTATATCGTTTTGGCTTTTATCGTGATTGCGCTGAACATTGACAAGGTTCCGGGCATGGTGGTGGACATCGTGGCGCACGCCTTTGGTATCCGGGAGTTCGCCGGGGCCGCATTGGTCACGGTGTTTATGCAGGGCGTACGGCGTGGCCTGTTTTCCAATGAGGCGGGCATGGGTTCGGTGCCGAACGCGGCGGCCACGGCCTCGGTATCTCACCCGGTGAAGCAGGGGCTTATCCAAACCCTCGGGGTGTACTTTGACACCCTGGTGGTCTGTTCCATGACGGCCTTTATTATTTTGCTGGCCGGCCAGGACCTCAACGGTTCCGAGGGCATGGAAATCACCCAGCACGCCCTGGCGGCTTCCGTAGGACAGTGGGGTATTCACTTCCTCACCGTCATCATTATCTTCCTGGCCTATTCCTCGATCATCGGCAATTACTATTACGGTGAATCGAATATCGAATACCTGGCGGGTAAACAGCGCAGCAAACGCTGGCTGACGGCCTTCCGCGTGCTGGTGGCCTTGTGCGTCTTTGGCGGCGCCATCGGCTCGGTGCCCCTGGTATGGGCGCTGGCGGACGTATTCAGCGGCATCATGGCCTCCATCAACCTCTTTGCCCTCGCACCGCTCAGCGGTGTGGCCGTGCTCATGCTGCGCCATTACTCCGTGCAGCGGCGCGCCGGGCTGAACCCGGTGTTCCACCGGGACGATCTGCCGCGCTCCACGCTGGGCTGGAAGTTCATGCAATCCTGGGACGGCAGCGATGCCATGACTCAGCGCGATCACCACTACGAGGGGCTGGATTACCAGTGGCACAAGTAGATACCCGCCTCACGGCTTTCGTGCACGGTCACGTGCAAGGGGTGGGTTTTCGGTGGTGGACGCGCAGCCGCGCCCTAGAGATCGGCGTGAGCGGATCGGCCACGAACCTCAGCGATGGGCGCGTATGCGTGGTGGCGGAGGGCAGCCGCGCGCAGTGCGAGGAGTTGCTGGCCCTGCTGCGCGGCGGGGATACGCCGGGGCACGTGGATGTGGTAGTGGAACAATGGGCGCAGCCCAAGGGGGAGCGGGGCTTCGTCGAGCGTTAGGAGGTAGCTTATCGACGCCCCGCCGGTACCCCGGCTGGACCACCGCGGCGTCGATAAGCCCCACGGCGAACACCTGCTAAAATGCTCCCACCATGCACCTAAAATCGCTGACGCTCAAGGGATTCAAGTCCTTTGCGTCTGCGACCACCCTCAAGTTCGAGCCGGGTATTTGCGCCGTGGTGGGACCGAATGGCTCGGGGAAGTCCAATGTGGTGGACGCCCTGGCCTGGGTGATGGGGGAGCAGGGAGCTAAGACGCTGCGCGGCGGCAAGATGCAGGACGTGATTTTTGCCGGGGCCGGGGACCGTAAACCCCTGGGCCGCGCGGAGGTCACCCTCACCATTGATAATGCCGATGGGAAACTGCCCATTGAGTACTCCGAGGTATCGGTAACCCGGCGTATGTTCCGCGATGGGGCCAGTGAATACGAGATTAATGGGGCCAAGGCCCGATTAATGGATATTCAGGAGTTGCTTTCCGATTCCGGCATTGGCCGGGAAATGCACATTATCGTGGGGCAGGGGAAATTAGCGGAAATCCTGGAATCCCGCCCCGAGGAGCGCCGCGCCTATATCGAGGAAGCCGCGGGAGTGCTCAAACACCGGCGGCGCAAGGAAAAGGCGCAGCGCAAACTCACCGGAATGCAGGCCAACCTGGATCGCCTGCGCGACCTCACCGAGGAACTGGCCCGCCAGCTCAAACCCCTGGCTCGCCAGGCCGAGGCCGCCAAGAGGGCGGCCACCGTGCAGGCGACGGTGCGCGAGGCCCGGCTGAGGCTTACGGGTGACAGGATTATGACCCTGCGCGAGTCCCTGCGCGATGCCGCCCGCCAGGCCGAGGTGTTGCGGGAGCGCGTGGAAGCCCTCAGCGAAGAATTGGAGGAGCGCAGCGGTGAGCAGGTGGAATGGGAGGAACGCCTAGCGGCTATCGTGCCGCAGGAGGAGGCCGCCCAGCAGCTTTGGTTCCGCCTTTCCACCCTGACCGAGCGGGTGAGCGCCACCGCGCGCATCGCCGCCGAGCGCACCCGGAGTAGCAATCACGAGGTGCCCTATTCCGGCATGGACCCAGAGATGTTGGAACGCCGCGCCGAGCAGGCCGATGAGGAGTTCCAGGGGCTCGAAGAGGCCGCCGAGATCGCTCGCGAGCGCCTGGACGTCATCGCGGAGGAGGTAGCCGAGCGCGAGGAGGCTTCCAGGGAGGCCGAACGCGAGCACTTAGCGCAGGTCAAGGCCCTGGCCGATCACCGCGAGGGAATGGTGCGCCTGCTGGCGGCGGAGGAAAACCACGCGGCGCGGGTGCGCAGCACCGAGGAGGAACAGGGCCGTCACCGCGCCTCCGTGGAAGAAAACCGAAACCGCATGCGCCAGGCCCGTGCCGAGCTGGCCGAGGCCCAGGAAAAGGCGGAGCAGGGGGCCGCGCGCCGGGAACCGCTGGTGGAGGCCAATGAGCGCGCCACGGCGGAGGCACAGGCCGCCGAGGAACGCCTGGAACAGGTGCGTGCCGCCCAGCGCGGCCACGAGCGCGAGGTTTACACCCTGCGCGCCCGCATTGATACCCTGCGCCAGTCCGCTCCGCGCACCCCGGCGGCGCAGATCGTGGGCGGCGAGCAGTGGCGGGCGCTGAGCACTGAGGTACGCCCGGAGCCGGGCACCGAGATTGCCGTAGCAGCCGCCCTGGGAGCACACGGGGAAGCCCTGGTGGGTCCCACAGAAGAGCACGAAACCGTGGTGGCGGCCCTGCGCGAGGCCGCCGCCGAGCGCACGGTGCTCATGGCGCAGCAAGCGGGCGAATCCCCCTGGCGCCTTGAAGCGGAACTCCCCGAGGGTGCGTCTTGGCTGCTCGATCACCTCACCGCCAGCCCTGCGGTGGCCGATACGCTCAACAGATTGCTTGCCGACGTCGCCTTGGCTAAGGATTGGCCCACCGCCCAGGCCGCCGTGGAGGCCGATCCCCGCGTGCGCGCCGTGACCCATGAGGGAAACATGGTGGGCCAGGGCTGGGTGCAGGTGGGCCGCGCGCAGGCTGGTTCCGTGGAGGTCAGCGGGCAGATCGCCCAGGCCGAGGAGGAATTGGAGCTGGCCCAAGCTCGCCTGGAAGAACTATCCGGCACCGTGGAAGGCGCCACGATGGCTGCCCAGGAGGCCCGCGTGGAGGCGGCCTCGGCCACCGCTGCGCTGCGGGAGCACGACGCCCAGGCCCAGGGGTGGGAGCGCGAGGTCACCAGGCTGGAACGCACCGTGGCCCAGCACCAAGAGGCCAGCGATAAGGCGGAGAAACGCGCCCAGGAGATAGAGCAGCGCCTGGCCCAGGCTCTAGCCGAGCTAGAGGCGGTGCGCGGGCGGCTCAGCCAGGTTGATAGCGATGATGCCACGGCCGAGGAGCCCTCCACCCAGGCGCGCGACGCCGCCGCGGCCGCCCTGGCCCAGGTGCGCGCGATGGAGATGGAGGCGCGGTTGAGTTCGCGCAGCGCCGAGGATCGCGTGGAACAGGCGCGCGGCAAGGCCCAGCAATTGCGCCGCCAAGCCGCCCACGAGCGCAAGGCCAAGGCCCGGCATGAACAGGCGATGGCCAAGCGCCGGGCCGAGGCCGAATTGGCGGGGGCGGTGGCCCAGGGGGCCGGCGAGGTTGCCGAGCGGGTGGAGCGCGCTACCGAGCGGGCCACCGTGCGCCGCGATGAGATTGCGCGCGAGCGCGCCCGGATTAACGCGCGCCTCTCCCAGGTCAAGGACGCGGTGAGCGCGGTGCGCCAGCAACTCAGCAGGCTCAGCGATTCCTCTCACGCCGCCCAGATCGCCGAAAGCCAGGCCCAGGTGCGCATTGATGAGGCGGAATCCAAGGCGGCGGAGCAACTAAGCATGTCCATCCGGGACCTCTTGGGGCACTACGCCCCGGGGCCGGATTTTGACCGCAAGGAGGAACAGGCCCGGCTCAAGCAGGCGGAGAAGGATTTGAGCGCCCTGGGCAAGGTCAATCCCCTGGCCTTGGAGGAATACAAGGCCCTAGAGGAGCGCTACCAGTTCCTTTCCACCCAATTGGCCGATGTGGAGGCCGCACGTGAGGACTTGGAAGGGGTGATCGAGGAGGTCGATGCCCGTATTCTTCAACTCTTCACCGAGGCTTGGCAGGACGTAGAGGCGGAGTTCCCCAAGGTATTCCACACCCTTTTCCCCGGTGGCCAGGGCCGCCTGGTGCTCACCGAGCCCGGCGATATGCTCAGCACCGGCATTGAGTTGGAAGCCCGCCCGCCGGGCAAGAAGGTCAAAAGGCTTTCCCTGCTCTCCGGTGGGGAGAAGTCCCTGACCGCCTTGGCCCTGCTGGTGGCTATCTTCCGGGCTCGTCCCAGCCCCTTCTACGTGATGGATGAGGTAGAGGCCGCCCTGGACGATGTGAACCTGCGCCGGTTGATTAACCTTTTTAAGGAATTGCGCCGGGATTCCCAGCTCATCGTGATTACTCACCAGAAGCCCACGATGGACGTGGCCAACGTGCTCTACGGCGTGACCATGCGCGGAGACGGGGTAACCAGGGTGCTCAGCCAGCGGATGCAGCCCGAGGACACACAGGAGGACTCGGCTGATCTAGGCTGAGTGGGCGTAATTGGCGATGAACAAAAACTAATCAAGGGGTAGAAAACACGGTTATGACTGACCACGGTACGGGCGCGCAGACGGGGGCAGGCACTCCCTTTGCCGATATGACGGATTCCCTGCTGGGCTGGGCCTCCCAGGGAGAACTTTGGCTGATAGAACGCCTGGCGCAGCACCCATACTTTCCCGAAGCAGGCTTAAGCAGCGATGAGCTAGAGCGCTGCGACCGGCTTTTTGGTCTCTTCCTCTCCCGCCAGGTGGCGGCGGGGGCAGACCTGCCCGCCCTGTGGGACGTCACCCCGGCGATGACCTCTGCGACGTTGATCTTCCGGGCCAGCCGCCTGATGGATCGCGGGGATTTTTATACCGAGTACTTCGCTGGTCTGGGGCTGCGCCCCGCCGAGGACTGGGCGGCGGCCCTCGAACAGGCGGTGCCCACCTTGCTCAGCCGCGCGGGTCTGGAAACCCCGGAGGGCCTGAGCAGCGTGGATGCGCTGTGCTACCACGCGGGCGTGATTCACAGCGAGGTCGCGGGCCTGCTGGAACTCCTGGATGGTCTGGGCGAGGGCAAAGAAAGCGAGGCCGCAGAAAGCGCGGCCCGTGAGACCATCGCGGGCAGCGAACTCACCAGCCTGGCGGTGATGGCCGAGCAGGCCCCGCAGCGCCTAGAGCGGTTGCTGAGCGGAGTCCAAGCCCTGCGTGCCTTTTCCACCGAGCACCCTACCTCCTGGCTTGATCGGGACCGTTTGCACTTAGAGCCCGCCCTGCCTCGCCTGGTGGACGAGGCCGTGGTGGCCGAGCTGCGAGAGCGCCCCGTGGGCACCCCGGAACGCGCCACGGCGGTGGGCGTGGCCCCGCGCGAGGTGCGCCCCCGGTTGGTGCTCGATACCCAGCGCGGGCGGGTATGCCTGCGGCTGCCAGAGCAGCGGGTGGCCACCGAGTACGTGGGCGAGGGAGCGCACGCGGAGGTCTCCTGGCGGGTGAGCCTGGCGGGTACCACCCGTATCTTCCGCACCGGCCGCCCCTGGGGCGAGCCCACCTATGCCGAGGCCCTGGACGTGGCGGTGGAAAGCCAGGTGCGCGAAGCCACGGTGCTCGATACCACCAATGGCATTACTTGGGTGGTACCGGTGGTGGACAGCGAGGACCCGGTGCTCATCTTCGCGGCCAATGGGCAGAACCTCACCGATAAGGTCTCCCTGCACCACTCGGAGCTCTTCGTGGTGGTGCCCGATGATGCTCAACTCATGGACGCGGTATCCGGCCAGCAGGTTCCGGTGCTGGGTACCCAGCCGATTCTGGGCTGGTCGGGCTGGGAGTGCCGGCGGGTGGATGCGGCGTCGATAGCCTCCCTGCAAGTGGTGCGGGTGGGCCAGGCGCCGTCCGCGATGTCGCACCTGCGCAGCGTGGATCCGCGCCAGCGCGTGCGCTTTGTGCACCCGGTGGAGCCGGTGCCGCACGTGCGCACGCTCAACCGCCTGCCGGTGCACGCGGAATCCCTGGTGGCGGACTTCCCGGCTACCGTCTCCGGGCGCGAGGAGATTTGGTACCTCTCCATCTCCGCCTATTCCGGGGTGGGGGAGCCCGCCGAGGAGATTGCGGAGCCCGAGCCCCTGGAGGTGCCCGCCGAGGGCGGTGCCTTCCAAATCTTCGATCCCGAGGCCTACGACGCCCCCTGGGTGGGCGAGTACCTGGTGCGGCTGCGCGGGCCGCGCAATGAGTCCTTCCGCCACCGCTACGCCATCGTGGAGGGCATGGTGGGCGAGCCCACTATCGACGCCGCCTCCCGCAGCGTACGCATACCCGCCCAGGGTGGGCTTTCCCCGGCCACCTTGGCCGTGGGCCACGGGGAAAAGGAGTTCTCCGTTTCCCCGCGCCGCATTGCCGTTTCCTCTCAGGAGGCCGGGGCGGACTTCGTGGTGAGCACCGATGAGGGCGATAGCCTGCCACTGCGCTTTAGCCCCCCGGCGCTCTCCTTTGAGCTGGGAACCACCACGTACCAGCCCATGTGGCGCACCAGCCGCCTGTATCTGGGCACCCGGCACATCGACCCCGCCGGACGTATCCGCGTGCGTGCCACCGGGGAACTGGGCAATCCCCGCGTGAGCGTGCGCAACCAGCACGGCTCCCCGGTGCGCACCGTGGCGCTCAAGGCGGAGGACGCCGTAACTTACTCCGCCCCCGCCGAGGCCATCGCGCAGACGGTGGCCGTGATGCCGGAGGGGCGCTTGGAGTTCGAGTGGACCGATACCAGCAGCAATAACCGCGTATCGGTGACCTTGGCGGTGATGAGTTCCACCCCGCACGCCACGGCGGTGCGCGTGGAGGAGGGTGCCCTGCACTTCGATGACCTCATGGAATCGCGCAACCTTGCCGCTTGGGTGTGGCCCGCCACCGCGCCGTGGTCCGTGGCTCGCCACCTGCGCGAGGTCACCGAGGTTACGCCCCTGCCGGAATCGCTGATCGATGCCGGCGATCTCATCGTTCAGCTTTACGCGGGGGACCCCTTTAGTGCGCTGCGCGCCCCCCAACACCCCGGAGCCACGGCGTTGCGCGTGGAGCAGCCGGGGTACCTCAAAGATCAGCCGGAGGAACTAACCCAGCTCTCGGCCTTCCTCTCCGAGGCGGAGGAAACCCCGCCCGCCAGCGAGCAGGTGCTCCCGGTGATCTGGGATCACTTCGGTGCCACGAGCCGGGAGCGCGATGTGGCGCATACGATCTTTGAGGAATCCCCCCGTGCCGCGCTGCGTGGCCTTTCCGGTTCTCTGGTGCCCGCGCACCTGCAACCGGGCCGCATGATTGTGACGGGCCTGGTCAATCACTCCTTTAACCTGGCCGACGGCGCGCCGGGCCGCGAGGAGGATCACCGCAGCCCGTGGATCACCATTATGCTCCAACTCGGTGAGGTGGGCGGGGCCCTGGGCCGCGCGGAGGGCACCAAGGAACTCAAGGCGTTGCTGGCGGAGCTGAAAAAGACCGCCGGGCCAACCCTGGTGAATACGCTGCTCACCGGGCGCGATTCCACCCTGGACTCCGCTTGCATCGACGCCTCCACCGTGCGCATCGCGCACATGGACTCCGCGCAGCAGGAACAACTGATGAGCATGTTCTTTGCCAACGCGGACATCGTGCCCGGTCCCATCATGGAGGACGGCCCGCGCCTCATGGCGGTATTTGAGACCTTCCGCAAGCGCGAAGAACTCAACCGCCTGCTCACCTCCGAGGGGTTGGTCAAGCCCGCCGTCTCCCTGCTGCGCGCCCTGCGCAGCACCCACCGCGCCCTGTACTCGGCGGCGCGCGTGCGCTTTGACAAACTCGATGGGGTTAATACCGAGGACAAGGACAACGCCTGGGCCTTGGCCCCGGTGGTCTCCCTCGTCTTTGCTCTGTCTGCCCGCATGCACGCCCACGGGCTGATGGGGAAGTCCAAGACTCTTGACGCCGCCGCTCAGGGGTGGTCGCAATTGGCGGACGTGGTGCCCGATCTGGTCACCGGCGATGTGATCTCCGCCGAGGCGATGGCGCTGGCGGCCTCGGCGGCGCGCCGCTAGTTTGCAGTTAGACCGCCGCTAGGGGCTTGGGTGGCCCACTCACAGAGGGCGTTGGTGCACCTGGTGGGTGGGCAAGGGTGGTCAATGGGGGTGTGGCCTGCCATGATGGAAGTCATGTCTACGGATTTTTGGATTATTGGTGGGATAGCGCTCCTCGTCATCGCTATTTTGGTGGCAATTCTTGTGGTGATTGGCCGCAAGCACGCGGCCTCTAAGACGGTGAGCTTTGAAAAGAAGGAAGAGGAAGAGCCAAAGCAGCTCACCCAGCAGCAAAAATCTGGAAATTACCAAGCCAAGGGGGGCTTTAACTTTGCCGCCGGGGGTGCTGCGCCGGACGCCAGCGTGGCGGCCTTTACCGGTGGCGCGGCTGCGGAGAAGCAGAAGGAGCCGGTGCTGAGGGATACCCCGGCCGCTCAACCGGCCAAGCCCGCCGTGCCTGAGCAACCCAAGAAGCCCGAGCAGCCCAAGCAGCCCGCAGCCAAGGCGGAGCCCGCGAAACCCGCACCGGAGCCCAAGGTGGAACCGGCCCCCAAGACACAGCCGGAGAAGCAGGAATCTGCTCACCCCGCACCGGAGCCCAAGGCCGAACCCGTGGAAGAAGCCCCCAAGGCTCCCAAGACCGTGCCCGCCGATACCGTAAAGGCGGAGCAGGGGGGCGTCGATAAGCCCGAACCTGCTACCCCGGCGCAGCCCCCGCAGCCCGTGGTAGAGGAAGCCCCGGAGGAGCAGGTGGAACCGGAGCAGGTTGAGGAGGTTCCTGCGGAGGAGCCGGAACAGGAAGAGGCCACCGAGGCCGCCGCTGCGGCGGCGGTGACGGCCGAGGGCGCGGAGCGTGCGTTGGAGGAGACGCCGGTGCCCGAGGCTCCGGCAGCCGAGGAGGCTCCCGAAGCGGCCCCGGAGCCGCAGGAGGAGATCGCCCCGGCGGCGGGTCGCCTGGGTAAGTTGCGCGGGCGGCTCTCGCGTTCGCAGAACATGATCGGCAAGTCCGTGCTGGGGATTCTTTCTGCCGGTGACCTGGACGAGGACGCCTGGGAGGAGATCGAGGACACCCTGGTCATGGCCGATCTGGGCACCACGGTGACCACCAAGGTGGTGGAGGACCTGCGCCGCATGATTGCCGAGCGCGGCGTTTCCTCCGAGGCCGAGGCCCGCGCCATGCTGCGCGAGGTGCTTGTTGCCGCCTGCCAGCCGGAATTGGACCGCTCGATTAAGGCCATGCCCTACGAGGGCAAGCCCGCCGTGGTGTTGGTGGTGGGGGTCAACGGCACGGGTAAGACCACCACCACGGGTAAGCTGGCCCGCGTGTTGGTCTCGATGGGGCACAAGGTGGTGCTCGGTGCCGCCGATACCTTCCGCGCGGCTGCCGCTGACCAGTTGGAGACCTGGGGCCGCCGCGTGGGCGCGCAGACCGTGCGCGGCGCGGAGGGCTCGGACCCCGCTTCGGTGGCTTTCGACGCCGTGGCTAAGGGTGTGGAGAGCCAGGCCGATGTGGTGCTGGTGGATACCGCCGGGCGTCTGCACACCTCGGTGGGTCTGATGGACCAGTTGGGCAAGGTCAAGCGCGTGGTGGAAAAGAAGGCCAAGGTGGACGAGGTGCTGCTGGTGCTCGATGCCACGGTGGGTCAAAACGGCCTCATGCAGGCCCGTACCTTCAGCGAGGTGGTGGATATTACCGGCGTGGTGCTCACCAAGCTCGATGGCACGGCCAAGGGCGGAATCGTCTTTAAGGTGCAGGAGGAACTGGGGGTTCCGGTGAAGCTCGTGGGTCTGGGCGAGGGCTCGGATGACCTCGCCCCCTTTGAGGTGGAGGGCTTCGTGGATGCCTTGCTGGGGGAGGCTTCCTAGAGCACGTCCCGGGGGAGTGAGTGTGGCGCAGATTTTATGATCTGCGCCACACTATTTTCTGTAGACCAATCGAAAACCTGCCTTTCGGGTTACAGTTATCTATAAATCTATAGAAAACTGTGGAAAGTAGGTGCACGATGGCTTCAGAAGCGCTCTTCGCTAACGCCGCCTGGGTGCTGGTATCCGCCTGTCTCGTCTTGCTCATGACCCCGGCCCTGGCCCTGTTCTACGGGGGCATGTCCGGGCGCAAGGTGGTGCTGAACATGATGATGATGAGCTTCGGCGCGCTCGGCGTGGTCACGGTGATCTACCTGCTCTGGGGATGGTCGATGTCCTACGGCACGCAATCCTGGGGCGGGCTGGTGGCTAACCCTTCGGAGTTCTTTGGCCTCAGCGGCATTGATAGCGCCACCGAGGGGTCCAATGGTTACCCCATGCTCGTGGACGTAGCCTTCCAGCTCACCTTTGCCATCATCTCCACGGCGATCATCTCCGGTGCACTTGCCGGGCGCGTGAAGTTCTCCACCTGGCTGGTGTTCTGCGCGGTCTGGCCCACCCTGGTGTACTTCCCCTTAGCTCACATGGTGTGGGGCGGCGGTTTGCTCTCGGAGGGGGAAAACTCTGTATCCGCCTGGATCTTCGGCACCACCGCTGAGGGAGAGGCCGCCGTGGCCCCCATCGACTTTGCCGGCGGCACCGTGGTGCACATCTCCGCCGGTGCGGCGGCCTTTGTGCTCGCGCTCGTGGTGGGCAAGAGGCAGGGCTTTCCGCGCCGGGTGACCCGCCCGCACAATCTACCGATGGTGATGCTGGGCGCGGCCCTGCTGTGGTTCGGTTGGTGTGGTTTCAACGCCGGTTCGGCTCTGGCTCCCGATGGTATGGCGGCCCTGGCCTGGGTGAATACCGCTGCCGCCGCGGCGGCGGGCATGCTGGCCTGGCTGGCTACGGAGTGGGTGCGCTACGGGCACGCTACGTCCTTGGGCGGGGCGTCGGGAGTAGTGGCGGGGCTGGTGGCCATCACCCCGGCTGCGGGTGCGCTCAACCCCATGACCTCGCTTATTCTCGGCGCGGTGGGTGGTGTGCTGGCCTGCCTGGCGGTGAGCCTGAAGTTCCGCTTTGGCTATGATGACTCCCTCGATGTGGTGGGCGTGCACCTGGTGGCGGGGCTATGGGGCACGGTGGGCATCGGTATCTTGCTGCTGGATTGGAAGCTCACGGTCATTCAGATCATCATTGCCCTGGTGGCCGTGGTGTTCTCCGGGGCGCTCACGGCGGTGATTGCGCTGGCCTTGAAGGCCACGATGGGCTGGCGGGTGGACCGCGAAGAGGAATACAACGGCGTGGATTATGCCCTGCACGCGGAATCGGCCTACGACGTCGCCGGTGCGAAGTAAACTGTGGGCGCAGAGCCCTTGAGATAAGGAGAGTGGGAAAGATGAAGCTCGTGACCGCCGTGGTGAAGCCCTTTACGCTATCGGATATTCGAGAAAGCCTGGATGAACTGGGCATTTATGGCATGACCGTCACTGAGACCCAGGGCTTTGGGCAGCAGCGCGGGCACACGGAACTCTACCGGGGCGCGGAATACGCCACGGAGTTCGTGCCCAAGGTGAAGGTGGAAGTGCTGGTGCAGGACGAGGTGCTTGACGATGTGGTCACCGCCATTACCGAGGCCGCACACACCGGCAAGGTGGGAGATGGCAAGGTGTGGGTGAGCCCCGTGGAGCAGGTGGTGCGCGTGCGCACCGGGGAGCGCGATAACGACGCCCTGTGAACGACCTGCTCGCCTCCCTTCCGGTTCCCCACGGCTGCGCCCTGGCGGCCACGGGTTCGGTGGCCAGGGGAGAGGCCACCGAGTACTCCGATATTGACCTGATTTTGCTCCACCCCGAGGGGCAGTCGCCCACCCAGGAGGAGGTGGAGCGGCTGTGGTATCCGGTGTGGGACGCCGGAAAGCGCTTAGATCACGCGGTGCGTAGCCCCGCCGATTGCGCCGCGATGATTACCCAGGAGGCCACGGCGGCCCTCGCGCTGCTCGACCTGCGCCACATCAGCGGCGCGGCGGAACTTACCACCTCCTGCCGCGAGGTGGTGCTGCGTACCTGGCGCCGGGAACTCAGCCGCAACTTCAACGCGGTGGCCGATACCGCGATCGCGCGGTGGCGCCGCTCCGGCTCGCTGGTCACCATGACCCGCCCGGACCTCAAACACGGCCGCGGGGGCCTGCGCGATATAGAACTACTGCGCGCCCTGGCCCTGGCGAATGTGTGCAATATGCCAGATCTCAGCGCGGAGCGCGCTTTGCTTCTCGACGTCCGCGCGCTGCTGCATCAGCACGCACGGCGGCGTCGAGACGTGCTCGATCCCGAGTTTGCCGCCGACGTTGCCGTCGATTTGGGCATGGAGGATCGCTACGAGTTGGCGCGCGCCCTGGCCCGCAACGCGCGCCGCGTGGAGGCGGAACTCACCGCCGCCCTGGCGCAGGCCCGAGACCTGCTGCGCACCCGCACCCGCAGGCACACCCGCCGACCACTGGATGTGGACGTGGTGGAGGATAACGGCTCTATCGTGCTGGCGCGCCGCCCACACCTGGACGACCCCGCGCTTTTGCTGCGCGTGGCCGCGGCCGCCGCGCGCACCGGATTACCCGTGGCGGAACGCACCTGGGCGCAATTACAGGAATTACCGCCCCTGCCCATGCAGCTTACGCGCCAGGAGGCCTCGGACTTCTTCTCCCTGCTCAACTCCGCCGAGCACAGCGCGTGGGTAATTAACCAGATGGACGCCCACGGCCTATGGGAACCCCTGGTGCCCGCGTGGGCGAATATCCGGGGCCGCATGCCCGCCGAACCCAGCCACGTGCACACCATCGACGAACACACCTTAGAAGTGCTGGCCCGCTGCGCCTCGGCCACCACCACGGTCTCGCGCCCTGACCTGCTGCTGCTCGCTGCGCTCTACCACGACATCGGCAAGGGACAACCCCGCCCGCACGAGCAGGTGGGCGCGGAATTGGTGGCCCGCATGAGCACCCGCCTGGGCCTCAACCTGCGCGAGCGCGGCTGCGTGCAAACGCTCGTGGCTGAGCACACCACGCTGGCCCGCCTGGTGGCCACCCGCGACGTGAGCGAGGAATCCACCGTGGATGAACTACTCAGTGCCGTGCACTACGATCTGCTCACCCTGGAACTGCTCACGGCCCTTGCCCCGGCCGACGCTCAGGCCACCGGCCCCGGCGTGTGGAATCGCCGCCTGGAATACGGCATTGCGGAACTAAGCCGCCGGGCGCGCCGCCAACTCACCGAGCTTTCCCCGATGCCACCGTTGGTCAGCGCCCCCTCCGAGGTGGGATTGCGGGGCAATACGGTGTTCTGGCGTGGACCTGCCGCCGGGCACCTGCCCAGGGTGCTTGCCGTGATTGCGGCTAAGGCCTGGACTATCGACGCCGCGCGGATCGTCACTCGCGGCAATGATGAGGTGCACGCCGAGTTCGAGGTGCGCTCCACCGTGCGGGGGGCTCTCGACGCCGCCGATTTCGTGAGCGCCTATCGCTCCGGGGTGTACCGCGATCTGCCAGTAGTATCGGCGGCCTATACCTCTACCTATTGGCACGGCTCGGTGGTGGAGGTGCGCACCGTCGATAGCGTGGGCGCGCTCGGCGCGGTGGCCAGCGCCTTAGAATCTGCGCACTGGTTGACGATGCGCAACCTGGGCGGCACCATGATCGTGCAGGCGGGCCTGCCGCAGGGGGTGGACCGCAGCACGGTGGAACGTGACATCGCTCGGGTGATGAGGGGTAACGTAGACTACTTAAAGCAGTGAACAGCCCGTAGTTCTACGAGGGAGCAACACCGACGTGTTTGAGTCTTTGTCCGACCGCCTTTCCGGAGCGCTCAGCGGTATCCGCGGAAAGGGCAAACTAACAGAGGCCGATATTAATGCCACCGCGCGGGAAATCCGCCTGGCGCTGTTAGAGGCGGACGTCTCCCTGCCCGTGGTGCGCGGCTTCATCAAGAAGATTAAGGAGCGCGCCAACGGGGCGGAGGTATCCCAGGCGCTCAACCCCGCCCAGCAGGTCATCAAGATCGTCAATGAGGAACTCACCGCGATCCTCGGCGGGGAAACCCGCAGGCTCAACCTGGCTAAGAACCCGCCCACGGTGATTATGCTCGCCGGCTTGCAAGGTGCGGGTAAGACCACCCTGGCCGGTAAGTTAGCCAAGCACCTGGAAAAACAGGGGCACACCCCCATGCTCGTGGCCTGCGACCTGCAACGCCCCGGTGCCGTGCAGCAGCTCCAAATCGTGGGCGAGCGCGCGGGCGTGCCCACCTTTGCCCCGGACCCCGGCACCTCCATCGACTCCTCCGAGCACGAGATGGGCACCTCCCACGGCGACCCCGTGGCCGTGGCCCAGGCCGGTATCGAGGAGGCCCGCCGCGCCCATCACGACGTGGTGATCGTGGATACCGCAGGCCGCCTGGGTATTGACGAAGAACTCATGACCCAGGCCCGCAATATCCGCGACGCCGTGCAGCCCGATGAAGTGCTCTTTGTGATCGACTCCATGATCGGTCAGGACGCCGTGAGTACCGCCGAGGCCTTCCGCGACGGCGTGGACTTTACCGGTGTGGTGCTCACCAAGCTCGACGGCGACGCCCGCGGCGGTGCGGCCCTTTCCATCCGCGAGGTCACCGGCAAGCCGATCCTCTTTGCCTCCACCGGCGAGAAGCTAGAGGACTTTGACGTATTCCACCCCGAGCGCATGGCCAGCCGCATCCTGGGTATGGGCGATATGCTCACCCTCATTGAGCAGGCGGAAACCGTCTTTGACCAGGAGCAGGCCGAGGCCACTGCGCAGAAAATCGGTTCCGGGGAACTCACCCTAGAGGACTTCCTCAACCAAATGCTGATGATCCGCCGCATGGGACCCATCGGCAACCTGCTCAAGATGCTGCCCGGCGGCAAGCAGATGAACCAGATGGCGGAAATGGTCGATGAGAAGCAGCTCGACCGTATCCAGGCCATCATTCGCGGCATGACCCCCGCCGAGCGCGAGAACCCCAAGATTCTCAACGCCTCGCGCCGCAAGCGTATTGCCGCCGGTTCCGGCGTGCAGGTGGCCGAGGTGAATCAACTGGTGGAGCGCTTCTTTGAGGCCAAGAAGATGATGGGCAAGATGGCCGGGCAGTTCGGCATGGGCGGTGGCGGCATGCGCTCAGCTACGAAGAAGAAGCCCAAGGGCCGCAAGGGCAAGAACGGCAAGCGCAAGCCTGCTAAGAAGGGGCCGACTCAGCCGAAGATGCCCGGTGGCATGCCTGGTATGGGTGGCGGTATGCCGGACATGGCTCAGTTGCAGCAATTGCAGCAGCAGATGGAATCCGGTGGCGGCTTTGGTGGCCTGGGCGGACTGGGTAAGGGCATGCCCAAGATGCCCAAGGGTATGGAGAATATCGACCTCAATAACCTTGACTTTGGCAAGGGTAAGGGGAAGTAGTAGTATTTTTTGGGTTGCCTGCATGTATGAAACATGAGGCGGCACAAGAACTTTCCTGCGGCACGCTGGTACCGGCCACGGCCGGCCAGCAGGCTCACACGCAGGTTAAAACCAAGGGTTGAACCGGCCCGCCCAACCGGGGCGGGTGCCCGCACTGCCCAGTGACCAAGAATGGAAGTACCAGCATGGCTGTGAAGATTAAGCTCCAGCGCCTCGGCAAGATCCGTACCCCGCACTACCGCGTGGTGATCGCTGACGCTCGCACCCGCCGCGACGGCAAGGTGATCGAGAACATCGGCATCTACGAGCCCAAGGAGAACCCCTCCGTCATCAAGATCGACTCCGAGCGCGCCCAGTACTGGCTGGGCGTGGGCGCTCAGCCCACTGAGCCCGTGCTGGCCCTGCTCAAGGTCACCGGTGACTGGCAGAAGTTCAAGGGCATCGAGGGTGCCGAGGGCACCCTGAAGGTGGCTCCGGAGAAGAAGTCCAAGCTGGACCTCTTCAACGAGGCCCTGGCCGAGGCTAACAACGGCCCGTCCGTGGACGATGTGGTGGAGAAGAAGCGCAAGGCTAAGGAAGAGAAGGAAGCCAAGGCTGCCGCCGAGAAGCTGGCTGCTGAGAAGGCCGCCGCCGAGGCTGGCGAGCAGGACGCTGAGGCCGAGGCCGCAGAGTAAAACTGCTTTTTGCGCTTGCCTTTCTGGCAAGGTCTTAATGAAGGTGCAACCGCCCGGGTGGGGGTTGCACCTTTTTTGTTTCTGGCTTTGATCTTGAGGCAGGGGCGGGGTTGCCGCTTTGCATGAGTAGGCGTGCGCCTCACCTCGCCGTGAGTTATGGTCGCTACAGACGAGGTCAGAGCAACCAGGAGCACGCCATGCGCATCTTTGTTACGACTTTTCTCTTCATATACTCCGCAGTGATGACGCTCTTATTCTTGAAAAAGGATAAGAAGTAAAGCCGAGGCGCCTAAATAGCGCTCGCTGCCTCCGCCCCTTGGAGGATCGCGCGCTTGGCATCGAGTTCCGCCGCCACGTCCGCCCCACCAATCACGGTGCACTCGGTTCCTTGGGCGCGCAGTGGTTCGATGAGGTCACGCACCGATTCCTGCCCGGAGCACAAAACCACGGTATCCACCTCTAGAGTGCGCTGCCCAGTGACGGTGCCCTCCTTATCGCGCAGGCTCAGGTGCAGGCCGGAATCGTCAATGCGCTCATACGTGGCGCCCACGATCTGCTCCACCTTCTTCATCTTCACCGCCGCGCGGTGAATCCAGCCGGTTGTTTTACCCAGGCCCTTGCCCTGGGAGGAGGTCTTGCGCTGAATGAGGTACACGCGCCGCGTCGGTGGTGAAGGCTGCGGGCGGATGGTGAATCCGGGGTTATCGGGGTCATGGGTCACGCCCCATTCGCGTTCCCATTCGGCTAGGTCGAGGGTGGGGGAGGAATCGGTGGTGAGGAACTCCGCCACGTCGAAGCCGATGCCGCCCGCGCCGATCACGGCCACGGTGTTTCCTACGGGGCGTTGGCCGCGCACGCACTCGGCGTAGGTCATCACGCTGGGGTGGTCGATCCCCTCGATGGCGGGCACGCGTGGGGTCACCCCGGTGGCTATTAATACGTGCTCAAAGCCGCGCAGGTCTTCCGCGCTCACTTTGTGGTTCAGGCGCAGGTCCACGTTGTGCAGGGCTAGTTGGGTGCGGAAGTACCGGATGGTCTCGGAGAACTCCTCTTTTCCGGGGATACGGGCGGCGATGGCAAATTGTCCGCCGATCTCCCCGCTGGCCTCAAAGAGGGTAACTTTGTGGCCTCGGCGCGCGGCGGAGAGCGCCGCAGAGAGCCCGGCTGGTCCGGCACCCACCACGGCCACCTTCTTGGCGTGTTTGGTGGGGGAGAGCACCAGGGTGGTTTCCCTTCCTGCCTGGGGATTAACCAGGCAGGAGACCTTCTTGCCCACAAAGATGTGGTCTAGGCAGGCCTGGTTGCAGCCAATGCAGGTATTAATTTCCTCCGCCCGGCCTTGCTGGGCCTTGAGCACAAAGTGCGGATCGGCCAGGAAGGGGCGGGCCAGGGCCACGGCTCCACGCGGCCGCGGCTCAAAATCTCCTCGGCCAGCTCCGGGGTATTAATGCGGTTGGCTGCGATGAGGGGAATGGAGACTTCATCGCGCAACTGCTCGGTGAACTGTACAAAGGCCCCGCGCGGCACGGAGGTGGCGATGGTGGGCACGCGCGATTCGTGCCAGCCAATATCGGTATTCAGCGCGTCCACGCCCTCTTCCTCGGCGCGGCGGGCCATGAGGGCCACCTCTTCCCAGGTCTGGCCGCCTTCGACGAGGTCCGCCACGGATTGCCGCAGGATGACGGGGAAGGTGGCGGGCACGCGGCGTCGAATAGCACGAATGACCTCGATGAGGAAGCGCTGGCGATTCTCCGTGTTGCCGCCCCAACGGTCGGTGCGGTCATTGGTGCGCGGGCAGAGAAACTGATTAATCAGGTAGCCCTCGCCGCCCATGATTTCCACGGCGTCGTACCCGGCGTCGTGAGCGAGCTTGGCCGCACGCCCAAAACCGGCGATGATGTGCCGAATAATCGGCTCATTCATGCGCAGGTGCTTGAAGGGGTGAATGGGGGAGGATTGCGAGCCGGGAGCCACCTTCCACGGGATCACCCCGTAGCGCCCCGCGTGCAGAATCTGCATAGCCACCCGGCCCCCGGCCTCGTGCACGGCCTTGGTAACCTGCCGATGATGGGCCACGTGCAGCCTATTGGTCATGGTGGAACCCAGGGGGCTTAGCTGCCCCGTGCGGCTGGGCGCCACCCCACCGGTGATAATCAGCCCCGCCCCGCCGCGCGCCCGCTCGGCTAGCAGGGCACTGAGCTTATCGACGTCCCGCCGGCGGTCCTCGAAGCCCGTGTGCATGGAGCCCATGATGATGCGATTGGGCAGGGTGAGGCCCCCGATGGTGAGGGGGCGGAAGATGTGGGGATAAGGGGTGTTGCTCATGGGTCACTCTCTGCCTAATTCACTACGAGGGCTTGAATGTGACTCACGATACAACAGATGGGGGCTTATTGGGGACTAAGGGTGACCTTGTATAGCTCCGTGCCCTGGGTGGTGAGCAGCTTGACCGTCATGGCCTGCGTCTGTCCATCAATATCCACCTCGCCAAAGTGCTGGAACTCATCGAGCGGGGAGGTATTGGGCTGCTCCGGGGCATGTGCGTAGACCACCTCGGGGCCGAAGGTGGAATCCATCTCATTGGGGCCGAAGGCACCGGCCTGAAGCGGCCCGGAGACGAACTCCCAGAAGGGGCTGAACTCCTGGAAAGCTGCGCGGTCCGGGTGATAGTGATGGGCGGCGGTGTAGTGGACATCGGCCGTGAGCCACACGACGTTGCGCACCTCGCGGATAGCGTGCAGCACGAGGGCGATCTCCGATTCGCGGCCCACAGGAGCCCCCGGCGTTCCACTAGCGACGCCCTCCTGGTGCTCCTTGCCGTCCGGCACGATGATGCCCAGCGGCAGGTCATTGGCCACCACCTTCCACGTGGCGGTGGAGGATTGGAGCTCACGGATAAGCCAGGCCTCTTGTTGCGCGCCCAGAATATGACCATCGGCCTTGGTGCCGCGGTGATTCAAGGAGTTATCGTCCTTATAACTGCGCATGTCTAGCACGAAAATA
Organism: Corynebacterium lowii; assembly: GCF_001412085.1. GTDB lineage: Bacteria > Actinomycetota > Actinomycetes > Mycobacteriales > Mycobacteriaceae > Corynebacterium > Corynebacterium lowii. Next base: position 180,739 of record NZ_LKEV01000002.1, on the reverse strand, counting down.
TCCAGCATGGGACCATAGGAAATCTTGCGGTAAATGCGACCGTCCACGGCCATACTTTGATCGGTGGGTTGCCACTCGTGGAAAGCCTGGTGCGCCCAGCCCGCCAGAGTATTGACGTCCTTAACGCGATAATCGGGGAGGTCCAAAACCTCATCGGGATACCAGTTATTCACCGTCTCATGGTCATCCCACTGCACAATCTGCGGAACGTGAGAATTGAACTGCCGGTAATGAGAATCCATGAGGTTATAGGCATAATTACCGCGATAATCCTCTAGGCTCTGCGCCACGCGAGACTTCGCCTCCGTGACCACATTGCGCCAGATACGCCCATCGGGAAGCGTTACGGACTCCTCGATCTTGTTATCCGCGTAGATGGTATCGCCGGAGTGAATGAAGAAGTCTGGGTTGCGCTGCGCCATCTGTGACCACGCCGTCCAACCGCCCAGGTCTGGGTTAATGCCATAGCCCTGGCCCGCGACGTCGCCCGACCACTGGAAACGGATATTGCGGCGCGTGGAAGGGGCGGTGCGGAAGGTGCCCAGCACGGGTTCGGAGAGCAGGCCCGTATCGAGGTCCTGGGCAAAGACACGATAGTGAACATCGCTATCCGTATTCAGGCCGACCAGGCGGAGTTTGCCCGTGTGATCCGTCTCCGGGGACATCACTGTGCCGGTGAAGCGGCGAGCGTTGTGGAAGGAATCGGTGGGGGAGACCTCCACGACCATGCGGGAGGGGCGGTCCGCGCGAGTCCAAATCAAGGCGCCATCGGGGCGGACATCGCCCGAGGCGACGCCGTGAGTAAGGGCGGGGCGCTCGGGGATGAGGCCGCCGAAAGTGCTGGATAGGGGGCTATTGGCAGCGTTACTGGAAGCAGATGCCGTGACGGAGGGGAGGAGAGTACTGGCGGTGGCGAGGCCAGAGGAAGCCAGGAAGAGGCGACGGGAAACGGTCATGGGGGTGATCGTAGGGGTGGAAAGAAACGGGAAGGTTGAGGGCAGGTGAATGGGAGGTTATATTTTGCCTACCGTGTGATTTTTTCTTGGTGACCTGCGTGTTTTATTCCCCGAAACGGAGGGACTGCGGTGTCTGAGGAGTATGTGGGGCAACGGCGGCCCATGCTCATTGGTGGGAGCGATTCCTTTGTGAGTGTAGAGCTGGCAGCCGCCTACCCGCAGGGGACCATACTCAATGAGAGCGTGGACCCGTTGAGAGACTTCATGGATTGCGAGCGCATATTGGGTTTTGCGCATACGGGTGAATCGGAATGGGAAAGAAAGGATTATCCCATTGGCTCGGCTGCGCTCTGGGAGGTTCACGATTATTACCACCGACCACGCATGCTAAGCGATGCGCCGGAGGCAGGGGAGTGGGCCACCTTTTTGCTGACGGTGGCAGTGATTGGTGACCGGTTGCCGCTGCGGCCGTTCTTTGCCGTTTGGGAAGTTGTGCTTGCGGGGCTAACGGATATTGAGCCGACTTCGCTCACGATGCACGTCAGTAACAAGAGCAGTAGTTATTGGCAACCCTTGCGCCCGGAGTATGTGATTCGGTCCCATGCGTACCGGGATGAGAACGCTCGCCGTGTTTTTCAGGAGGTTTCTGCTGGAGCTGAGCATGCTTCGTGCAGGGTGATGAACTCGGCGGGGGAAAGCCTGGCGGTGAACTGTAAGCGGTTTAGTCCCTTGCGGTTGGTGGAGAGCTTTGAGTTGCTTTCTCCGGGGTTGGAAAGAGATACAGTAGGGTTTTGGATAAAGGCGTTCCCTGGATTGGAGTGAATGTGTAGTGTCCATCTCTCACGATGATCTTTTTCAGTGGGTCTGTGAATATATTGATGAGGTTGATGATTGGGTTACTCTAATCGATGTATTTAGGTACTTCGGCTATGACCCTGATCGTCCGACGGAAGCGCAGATTACTGAGGTGATTGGGAAGATACTGGGCTCTGGCAATATGCGGGTGCTCTTGGTTAATCCCAATATCAGTAAAGTTTTTGAGACAGGTGAAGAAGATGCGCTGGTGAAGGAACTTGAGGAACTTGATCCTCTGTACTTCATGATGGCCTACCTTGTGGATAAGGCCGACCACTCATAGTAGACGGGAAAAGGGACCACCATAATGCTGGTGGCCCCTTTTCGCGTGCAGCTTTCTAAAACACAATCACCCCCACAATCGCCGCATTGAGCATGTTGGTGAGGAACCCGCCGAAGAGCGCCCGCATGCCTAGTTCCGCGACGTCGGAACGCCGCTCGGGGCACAGCGCCCCGAAGGAGCCAATCTGAATGGCGATGGAGGCGAGGTTGGCAAAGCCCGCCAGGGCAAAGGTGGTGAGCATGACGGCTTTGTCACTCATGGTGTCCACATGTTCGGAGAAGCTGGTGTAGCCCACAAACTCGTTGAGGATGGTCTTTTGGCCGATGAAGTTACCCACCAGAGAGGCCTCGTCCCAGGGCACACCGATGACCCAAGCTACGGGGCTGAAGATGAGGCCAAAGAGGCCGTCGAGCGACCAATTTTCTTGCCCGAAGAGGTGACCGATACCGCCGAGGGCGGCGGAGATCATGGCGATGAGCGCGATGAAGGCCACGAGCAGGCAGGCCACGGTCACGGCGATGCGCCCGCCGGAAAGCGCTCCGGCGCCGAGGGCGTCGATGATATTGCGGTTTTCAGTATCGCGGATACTGCGTACGTCGGCGACGGCCACGGATTGTTCCGTTTCCGGCATGAGGGCCTTGGCTACGATAAGCGAGCCGGGTGCGTTCATAATGGAGGCCGCCAGCAGGTATTCCAGGGGTGCGCCGAGCAGGGAATAACCGATGAGGGTGGAGCCCGCCACGGAGGCGAAGCCGCCCGTCATGCAGGCGAAGAGTTCGGAGCGGGTGAGTTTGGGAAGCCAGGGTTTAATCACCAACGGGGCCTCGGATTGGCCCAAGAAAATCACGGTGGAGGCCCATACCGATTCCAATTTGGAGGTGCCCATGATCTTGTTCAGTGCCGTGCCGACTATCTCCACGAACCACTGCAAAACGCGCAGATAATATAGCGCGCCGATAATTGCCCCGAGGAACACGATGATGGGCAGCACATTAAAGGCGAAAACGAAGGAATTGCCCTCCGTGTCAAAGAGGGAGCCGAAAACAAAGCTGGTGCCCTCGTTGGTGAACTCGATGAGTTTAGAGATCCCATCCGCCGTGGCCTTGAGAGCCTGGAAGCCGGGTTCCCATTTGAGCACTAAGAGAGCAAAGAGCGCTTGGAGGCCAAAGCCCACGCCCAGGGTGCGCCATTTAATATCGCGGCGGCTGGTGGAAAAGCCGATGATGATGGCAAAAATGCAGGCTATGCCGATGAGCCCTTGAAAGCGATCCATGATTATTTCTCCTCCCCGGCGGCCTCGAAATCGGTAGCCTCAGAACCCGCGGCCTCACCCAGCGCCTCCGGCCCGAAAGAATGGGGGAGAATCTGCTCAAAGGGCAAGATCACGGGTTCACCCGCAGCGTCCTCCACGATCACGTGCTGGCAGTGGAACTCGCGCAGCACCTGACGGCAGGCACCGCAGGGCCAGCAGGGGGCGGCGCTCAGCCCCACCACGGCCACGGCGCGCACCTGCGGCACGGGAGCGGGCACCGCACCAGAGGCGGAAGGGGCGGCGTCGGCAGCAGCCTCTCGTTGGCCCACCGCCACCATCGTGGTCACGGCGTTGCGCTCGGCGCAGATGGCCTCCCCGTAGGCGGCGTTTTCCACGTTGCACCCGGAGATCACCTCGCCGTGGTTGGTGAGCACCGCCGCTCCCACGGGGAAGTTGCTGTACGGCACCCAGGCGCGCTGGGCTACCTCGAGGGCGGCGTCGAGAAGCCGGCGCGCGAGGTCGGGGTCAAAGGCGGTGGGCATGGGTGCCTCCTGGGGTGAGATACAGGGGGATACAAAGGGAAAGAAAGCCGAGAATCGTTTTCCTGTGAGAATGATAAACTCCCAGGCAGGAGCCATACAAGCCCATTGGATCGCATAATTCCTTCAAGGAGAGTGGTCAATCACCATGCCGGGTGCCGGAATGAAAAGCACAGAAGCTAATACCGTCAATAACGCAGAGCCTTTTGACGTAGTGGATATTATCCGCACCAAACGCGACGGCGGCGCCTGGAAAATGGAACACATCGCCTGGGTGGTGGACGCTTATACACGCGGCGTGGTGAGCGAGGAGCAGATGGCGGCCCTGGCTATGGCGATCTTCCTGCGCGGCATGAACCGCGAGGAGGTGGCGCAGTGGACGGGCGCGATGATCGCCAGCGGCAGCACGCTGGACCTCTCCGACCTCGGCAAACCCACGGTGGATAAGCACTCCACGGGCGGGGTGGGCGATAAGGTGACCCTCCCGCTCGGGCCGCTGGTGGCGAGTTTTGGGGTGGCGGTGCCGCAACTCTCCGGCCGAGGCCTGGGACACACCGGGGGAACCCTGGACAAGTTGGAGGCGATTCCCGGCTGGTCCCCGGAGATGAGCACCCCGCGCATGAAGGAGATATTGTGCGAGGTAGGGGCTGTGGTGGCCGCCGCCAACGCGGACCTCGCCCCGGCGGATAGGAAGTTGTACGCGCTGCGAGATGTCACCGCCACGGTGGATTGCCTGCCGCTGATCGCCAGCTCGATTATGAGCAAGAAAATTGCTGAGGGTACCTCCGCCCTGGTGCTAGACGTCAAGGTCGGCTCCGGAGCATTCATGCGCGACGTCGATTCCGCGCGCCAGTTGGCCCGCGCGATGGTGGACCTAGGCACCGACGCCGGAGTGTCCACCCGCGCCCTGCTCACCGACATGGAGGTACCGCTGGGCCGCACCATCGGCAACGCCTTAGAAGTGCGCGAGGCCGTCGAAGTGCTCGGTGGCGGCGGCCCAGGTGACGTGCGCGAACTCACCTGTGCGCTCGCCCGCGCCATGCTGGAACTCGCGGGTATCCGCGATGCCGACGTGGAGGGAGCCCTCGATAGCGGCCGCGCGATGGATACCTGGAAGCGCATGGTGGAGGCCCAGGGCGGCGACCCGGCCGCACCCCTGCCCGTGGCCCGCCACACCCACGAGGTGCGGGCGGAGCGCGCGGGTTATGTGGATGCTCTCGACGCCCTGGCGCTCGGCGTCGGCTCCTGGCGTCTGGGTGCCGGGCGCGCCCGCAAGGAGGATAGGGTGCAGGCCGCCGCGGGCATAGAATTGCACGTGGAATACGGGCAAAGGGTAGAGCCCGGTCAACCGCTGCTGACCTTGCATACCGACACCCCGGAGCGCTTTGCGCGCGCCGAGGAGGCCGTGCTGCCCGGTATCCACATCGGTGCCGAGCCACCCGCACCCCGCACGCTGATCCACGACGTGATCTCTTAAGCACTGCTCAGACTCGATAACCCGCACAACCCCACCAGGAGGAACCCGCTATGACGAACATCGCCCGCATGATTGACCACACCCTGCTCAAGCCCGAGGCCACCGCCAGCGAGGTCGAGGCTCTGGTGGCCGAGGCCGCCGATCTGGGCTGCTACTCCGTGTGCGTTTCCCCCTCCGAGTTGCCGCTTTCCCTCCCCGAGGGTCTGCACCTGGCGGTGGTGTGTGGCTTCCCCTCCGGGGCGCACCACAGTTCCGTGAAGGCCGCCGAGGCTTCTCTGGCCGCCGCTCAGGGTGCCGAGGAGATCGACATGGTGATTAATGTGGCCGCCGCCCGCGAGGGGGATATGGCCGCCGTGGAAAGTGATATTTGCGCCGTGCGTCAGGCCGCCCCCGGCGTGGTGCTCAAGGTGATTATCGAATCCGCAGTACTCAGCGATGAGCAGATCGTGGGGGCCTGTCGCGCCGCCGAGGCCGCGGGTGCGGACTTTGTGAAAACCTCTACCGGCTTCCATCCCGCAGGTGGGGCCAGCGAGCACGCCGTGCGACTCATGGCGCAGACCGTGGGGGAGCGCCTGGGGGTCAAGGCCTCCGGCGGTATCCGAGACGCCGCCACGGCCCGCGCCATGATTGCCGCCGGGGCTACCCGCTTGGGTTGTTCTTCTAGCCGCGCCGTGGTGGAGGGCTAATCGTGGCGCCGGAACCTCACAGCCCCGGCAGAGCTTTCGACGGCACGCCGCCCGCGCAGCCCAGCCCCGCAACCCTAGAGCGCGCTCGAACCTGGCGCGACCACGACCCCGACCCTTGTACCAGGGCGGAGTTGGACGCGCTCATCGCCCAGAACTCCCCGGAACTGGCCGAGCGCTTCGCCGGGCCGCTGGCCTTTGGCACGGCGGGCCTGCGCGGGGAGATCGGAGCGGGGGAGTCCCGCATGAACCTCGCCACGGTGACCCGCACCAGCAGGGGTTTGGGCCAGTGGCTGAGCAACCAGGTGGAGCGGCCCCGCGTGGTGGTGGGCTGCGATGCGCGCCACGGCTCCCACGAGTTCCACCGGGCCGCCGCCGAGGTGCTGGCCGCCGCAGGCTGCGAGGTTCTGGCTCTCCTGCCGGGCCTGCCCACCCCCGTGACGGCCTTCGCCGTGCGTCACCTGCGCTGCGAGGCGGGCGTGATGGTCACCGCCTCCCATAACCCGCCGCGCGATAACGGTTACAAGGTCTACCTGGGCGGGCGCGTGGTGGAGGACGAGGAGGCGCGCGGGGTGCAACTCATCGCCCCGGCTGATGCCGAGATCGCCAGCGCTATCGACGCCGTGGGCTACGCCGATGAGGTGCCGCGCACCTCGTCGGGGCTAACGCACGTGGGCGAGGACGTGGTGGAGGAGTACGTGAGGGTGGTGCTCCGGGACGTCGATAAGCAGCCCCGCGACCTGCCGATCGTGGTTACCGCCATGCACGGGGTGGGTGGCGGCCTGCTGGTGCGCGTGCTGCGCGAGGCGGGTTTTCACAATGTCACCCCCGTGGCCGAACAGCAGGAGCCGGACCCGGACTTTCCCACGGTGGAGTTCCCCAACCCGGAGGAGCCCGGTGCTCTTGACCTCGCCATTGCCACCGCAAATAGGGTGGGCGCGCGGCTTATTCTGGCTGTAGACCCGGACGCCGACCGGTGCAGCGTAGCCATTCCGCGTCCCGATACCGGTGAACCGCAGCGCTGGGAACAACTCAGTGGCGACCGCGTGGGAGCCCTCTTGGGCGAGGAGGCCGCCCGGGGCGCCCACGAGGGCGGTGTGTTGGCCTGCTCTATCGTTAGTTCCCGCCTGCTAGAGCGCATCGCGCAGCGCCACGGCCTGCGCTTTACCCCCACGCTCACCGGCTTCAAGTGGATTGGCCGGGTGCCGGGCCTGATATTCGGCTACGAGGAGGCCATTGGCTACTGCCCCGACCCTCAGTTCGTGCGCGATAAGGACGGCATTGCTGCCTGCCTGCGCGTGGCCGAACTCGCCGCGCGCACGGACCTGCGGGAGACAGGCCTGCTTATCGACGCCACCTATGGCACTTACCTCACCCGCCCGCTCACGGTGCGCCTGGTCAGCACCGAAGAGGTGGCCGCTGCATTGTCTCGTTTTATGGAGACCCCGCCGGACTCCCTGGGTGGTGCTCGCGTGACGGAGGTAGCCGACCTTTCTGCCGGATACCGTGGCCTGCCACCCACCCCAGGCATGGTGCTGTTCACCGAGGAGGACTCCCGGGTGATCGTACGTCCCTCGGGCACGGAGCCGAAGCTCAAGTGCTACGCCGAGGTGATCGAACCCAGTCGAGGGACCTCGCCGCAAGGTGTTGCAGAGCAGGAGCGCGCCGCGCAGGCGAGGATGGAGGCCCTGCTGGCGGATCTTCACGCGGCGCTGCGGTAGGCGGTGGTGGCAGCGGTGCGTCGATAAGCCCAGCCCTAAACCAACGCCATCGGCAGGGCCAGCTCCATCATCGCGGTAAAGGCGCTCTGGCGCTCCTCCGGGGTGGTGGAGGCCCCGGTGAGAATGTTGTCCGAGACGGTAAAGAGCCCCAGAGCATCCACGCCCGCGCGGGCCGCCACCGCGTAGAGGCCCGCCGATTCCATCTCTACGCCGAGCACCCCCATGCGAGACCACCGCTCCACGGCGGTCTCATCGTCACCATAGAAGGTATCGCTGGAAAGGATATTGCCCACGTGCGTGGTCACGCCCTGGTTTTGGGCCTCGCGCTGAATGGCGGAAAGCAACTTCCAGGAGGCGATGGGGGCGAAGGTGCCGGGTACCTTGTACTGCTCTAGAAAGCGAGAGTCTGTGCACGCACCCTGGGCCACGATGATCTCGTAGGTATCCAGGTGCTTTTGCAGCGCCCCGCAGGAGCCCACGCGGATGAGTTTCTTGGCGCCGAAGAAGTGAATGAGCTCGTAGGCGTACAGGGAGATAGAGGGGATACCCATGCCGGAACCCATCACGGAGACCTCCTGGCCCCGGTAGGTGCCGGTAAAACCCAGCATGTTGCGCACGGAATTGAACTGCACCACGTTATCCAGGTAATTATCCGCGATGAACTTGGCGCGCAGCGGGTCACCGGGCATGAGCACGGTCTCTGCAATCGGTGCGTCCTTGGGCTGGATATGCGGGGTAGAGGCGGTGGTGGCGGGCATGATTTTCCTCCTGCGGAGTATCGGTTAGCTGCTTGCTATCAACGAGAATAGTAGGGGGCCGTGTCGAGGAGAAGGGGCGCGCTGACCTGGGTGTTTATCGGTATGCGGCCAACTCTCCTAGCGCGGGTGCCCCCGGTCCCACCCCCTCGCTACACTGCTAACTCATGGAACTGATGATCGGACGGGTGATTAAGTCCCACGGAATCCGGGGCGAGGTATCCGTGGAGGCCACCACGGACGAGCCGGAGGAGCGCTTTGCCGTGGGCCAGGTGCTCACGGGGCGGCAGAATAAGAAAGACCGCGAACTCACCGTGGCCTCCGTGCGCCCGCACAAGGGCCGCCTGCTGGTGACCTTCGAGGAGGTGCCGGACCGCACGGCGGCCGATTCCCTGCGCGGCATGCAGTTTTTTGCCGAACCCCGCGAGGACGAGGACGACGAGGGCTTTTACGACCACGAACTAGAGGGCCTTGCGGTACTCCACGAAGGCCACGAGATCGGCAAGGTCACCGGCATTACCCACGGCCCGCACCGCAACCTGTTGGAGGTCACGCTTGCCTCTGGCAAGGAGGCCCTGGTGCCCTTCGTGGAGGCCATCGTGCCGGAGGTTGATCTGGATGAGGGCACGCTCACGATTACTCCGCCCGAGGGATTGTTGGACCTCTAATGCGCCTGGACGTCATCACGATTTTCCCCGAATACCTCGACCCCCTACGCCACGCCCTCTTGGGTAAGGCCATCGAGCAGGGGCGATTGGAGGTGGGTGTGCATGACCTGCGCGCCTGGGCTACCGACGCCCACAAGTCCGTCGATTCCGCCCCCGCCGGGGGTGGCCCCGGCATGGTGATGAAGCCGCAGGTATGGGGGCCTGCCTTGGACGATGTGGCTCGTGGTACCGCGCCGGGCAGCGATCTAGTGAGCGCGCTGCCGCACCTGGATCGCGCCCGCCACGATGAATTGGAGGGCGTGGCCGCCCACGAGTACACCGAGCGGGAAGAGGAACGCGATCTTCCCCTGCTCATCGTGCCCACCCCGGCGGGAAAGCCCTTTAGTCAGGAGGACGCGCGCGCCTGGTCCCACGAAGAACACGTGGTATTCGCCTGCGGGCGCTATGAGGGGATTGACCAGCGCGTGCTAGTGGACGCTCAGCAGCGCTACCGGGTGCGCGAGGTATCCATTGGGGATTACGTGCTCATCGGTGGGGAGGTGGCGGCCCTGGTGATCGCGGAGGCCATCGTGCGGCTCATTCCCGGAGTACTGGGCAATAGGCGCAGCCACGAGGAGGATAGTTTTTCCGATGGGTTGCTAGAGGGGCCGTGCTATACCAAGCCTCGGCAGTGGCGCGGTCTCGACGTGCCGGAGATTCTCAGCAGCGGCAACCACGCCAAGGTGGATCGTTGGCGGCGCGAGCAATCCTTGCTGCGCACCTTGGAGGTGCGCCCGGAATTATTAGAGAGCGCGGAGTTGGATAATCAAGACCTCGCCTTTTTGGCGGAACAGGGGTGGCCGCGTGCCTAGTACTTCTAATTTGCCTAGTATTTCCACGGACCTTAACGTACTGCTCATTCCTGCCGAATGGGAGCAGGTGAGCGAGGGCATGGCGGAGGCGCTGCGCGAGCGCGGATATGAGCCCACCGGAATCTGGGCCGAGCAGGTGGACCTCACCTGCGAGCCCGATAATATGCTGGTCACCCAGTACGCCCAGGTGGAGGGGCACCCACCCATTGCCCAGGTGCTCTATCGGCTCGTGGTGACCGGTCATAGTGATCTTTGACCTGCGGCAGGCCACGGCTGCGGTGGTGGCCTGCTTGCCGGAGGGTGCTTATTGGTATGGCACCTCGATGGCGGGGGAGTTAGAGCCGGGGGTTAGCGCGGCGTGCGCGTGGCAGCACCCGCATAGTGATTGAGCACGGCAGCGGCGGTGGGGGCATCCTCGCAGGTAATCTCCATGATCTTGCTGCTGCGGAGTACCATGCGCAGGCCGGGGCCTTTGCCTAGCACGAGGGCTTGGCCGCGTGGGTTGGTGCGCCAGCCCCAGCCGCCCCAGTTCATCGGCTGAATCTCGGTGACCTCGGCGCGCTCGATCTCGGCGGCGGGGATATTGCGGCGGGGCCAGCCGAGCATGCTGCGGCAGGAGAGACCGCGAGAATCGGCGCGCAGCCGCCAGTAACCCATGCTCAGGGAAAGAAGAAGCAGGAAACCCGCTGCGAGCAGCAGCCAGGGGTTCGTGAATATCCCCAGGCTGAGGAGCACGGCGGTGCTCAAACCGAGAACGGTGGCAAACGGAAGGGGAATGGTGAGGGTGGCGTTCCAGGAGGCGGCCCCACCGGCGGGGACGTCGAGGGCTTCGGGGTGTATCACGGTGCTTTCCGCCGCAGGTAGGGGTGTGGCAAGCAGGGTGATGAGCGCGCTCCCACCGAGGGCGCTGCCGAAAATTGCGGCGAGGTGGCCCCAGGAAAGAGTCGCCTGGGTGGCGTCACTTAGTCCCTTCTGGGTGAGAAAGGTGCTCAGTTGTGCGCCGCTGACTAGAAAGCAACCAAAGGCCATGCTCGCGGCATGAAATCGTGCCATCGGCCCGCGCGCAGCTCCCTGGGCGAGCAGCCAGCAGTACAGAGCCACAAGCCCCACCACGAGGCCGCTGGTCAGGAGCCAAAATACGAGCGGGTCGGCAAAACCATTGGGGCTAGAACCGCTGAAATGCACGGCCAGGGGATCGGGCACCGCAGGAATGAGGGAGGCTGACCATATAAGGCAGGCCAGGCTGATGAGCCCAACGGGTAAGACGGTGCGGAATAAAAAGCGTTTCATTGCAGTCCTCCTTGGGAGAGCAGGGTGGTCACGGCGTCGAGGGAGAGGTTGTGGCGGCGGGCGGCGTCGATAAGCGCCTCCACGCTGCGCTGCACTTCCTTGTTGATCTTTGGGGGCGGCGATGTGGGGGCCAGGGCCACGGCTCCGCGCCCGCGGCGCAGTTCCACCTGGCCCCGGTCGCGCAGCAAGCGATAGGCCTGGAGCACGGTGTTGCGGTTGAGGTCGAGGGAGGCGGCTAGTTCCGTGGCGGCGGGTAGGCGCTGGCCGGGGGCGATGGTGCCGTCGCGTATCTGCTCGGTGACCTGTCCGGCGATTTGCTCGTAGATGGGGCGGGGGTCCTGCGGGCCGATAAGAACTAGCACAACTAGTAAAACTAGCACAATGTGCCGCCACGGGCTACCGCTAGAATGATCCGAATGATTGCAGCCACCATTGCTCAGGAACTCGGCGTGCGCCGCGACCAGGTAGAAGCCGCGCTCCGCCTGTTAGAAGAGGGCAACACCGTGCCCTTCATCGCGCGCTACCGCAAGGAGGTCACCGGCGGCCTGGACGACACCGCCCTGCGTGCCATCGAGGAACGCGCCACCTACCTGCGCGAACTCGAAGAACGCAAGCAGACTGTGCTCGCCGCCATCGAGGAGCAGGGCAAACTCGATGATCTGCTGCGCAGCCTGATTATGGAGTGCACCACCAAGGCTCGCCTGGAAGATCTCTACGCACCCTTCAAAAAGCGCCGCAAGACCAAGGCAGATAAGGCCCGCGAGGCAGGGCTTGAACCGCTGACCGACGTCCTGGTGGCCAACCCCGCGCTCAACCCCGAGGAGGCGGCCGCGGCCTACCTCACCGAGGGCTACGCCGATGCCAAGGCGGCCCTCGACGGTGCGCGGGCCATTCTCATCGACCGCTTTGCCCTCGACGCCGACCTCGTGGGCGAGGTACGCGAGCAGGTATTTCAGCGCGGTACCCTGGGTTCCTCCGTGGTGGAGGGCAAGGAGCAGGAGGGAGCCAAGTATAAGGATTACTTTGAGTTCTCCGAGCCGCTGACCAAACTCCCCAGCCACCGAATCCTGGCGCTGCTGCGCGGTGAGGCCGAGGGGGTGCTCACCTTGAACCTGGACGCCGGGGAGGATTCCCTCTACGAGGGCATGATTGCGCAGCGCTTTGACCTCGATACTCAATCCTCCGAGTGGCTGGCCTCCGCCGTGCACTGGGGTTGGCGCACCAAGTTGGAGGTTTCCTCCGGCCTGGACGCGCGCACCCGCCTCAAGGAGCGCGCGGAACAGGGAGCCCTAGAGGTCTTTGGCGCGAACCTGCGCGACGTTCTGCTCGCCGCCCCCGCGGGCCACAAGGCCGTGCTCGGCCTGGACCCCGGCTACCGCAACGGCGTGAAGTGCGCGGTGGTGGACGCCACCGGCAAGGTCCTCGATACCGCCATCGTCTACCCGCACCAGCCGCAAAATCGCTGGTCGGACGCCGTGGCAATCCTGTCTAGCCTGTGCCGCAAGCATGGGGTGGAGCTTATGGCCGTGGGCAATGGCACGGCCTCGCGGGAATCGGAAAAGCTCGCCCGCGAGGTGGCCGCTGCCGTGGCGGAGGCCGGGGGAGTGCGCCCCACCCCGGTGGTGGTTTCAGAATCGGGTGCCTCGGTGTACTCGGCCTCCGAACTCGCCGCGAGCGAGTTCCCCGATATGGACGTCTCCCTGCGCGGGGCGGTTTCCATCGCCCGACGCCTCCAAGACCCCCTGGCGGAACTGGTGAAGATCGACCCCAAATCTATCGGCGTGGGCCAGTACCAGCACGACGTCAACCAAACCGCCCTGGCCCGCACCCTCGACGGCGTGGTGGAAGATGCCGTCAATGGCGTGGGTGTGGACCTCAATTCCGCCTCCGCGCCGCTGCTGGCTCGCGTGGCGGGGGTTTCCTCCACGCTCGCGGGTAACATCGTGGCCTACCGCGATGAGAACGGGGCCTTTGCTACCCGCAAGGAACTCACCAAGGTTCCCCGCCTGGGTCCCAAGGCCTTCGAGCAGTGCGCGGGCTTCCTACGTATCAACGGCGGCACGGAACCCCTCGATTCCTCCGCCGTCCACCCCGAGGCCTACCCCGTGGCCCAGCGCATCGCCGCCTCCCAGGGGTGCTCGGTGGCCGAACTCATCGGCAATACCAACGTGCTTTCCAAGCTCAAGCCCCAGGACTTTGCCGATGAGAACTTCGGTCTCCCCACCGTCACGGACATTATCGCGGAGCTGGACAAACCTGGCCGCGACCCCCGCCCCGACTTCGTGACCGCCACCTTCAAGGAGGGCGTGGAAAAGGTCTCCGACCTGCGCCCCGGCATGATCCTGGAAGGTACCGTGAGCAACGTGGCGGCCTTCGGTGCCTTCGTGGACGTGGGAGTTCACCAGGACGGCCTGGTACACGTTTCCGCGATGTCAGACACCTTCGTCTCCGACCCCCGCGATGTGGTGCGCTCCGGCCAGGTGGTGCGGGTGAAGGTCATGGAGGTGGACGTGGAGCGCAAGCGCATCTCCCTTTCCCTCCGGCTTAACGACGAGCCCGGTGCCGAAGGTGGTGGGAAGAAGCAAGGTCATGCCGGTGGCCGGGGTAAGGGGCCGCGTGGTGATAGGAGCTCTGGTGGTGGTGCTAACGGGCGCGGTGGTGGTCGCGGCGGTGCGAAGGGTTCGCGTCGTTCCCAGGGCTCCGGTGGCGGAAAGCCCGCCGCTGGCTCGATGGCCGAAGCCCTTAAGCGCGCCGGGTTTGGTCGCTAGGCTGGGGAGCCATGACGACGAACTCTCCGAAGTGGTTATTGACCTTGACCGGAGTGGGGCTATGCAGTGTGCTGGCGGTCTGTTTCCGAGTGAGCAGCGTGCTGCTTGGTCTCGGCGTGGAGCTTATCTTTTGTGCGCTGCTGGCGGAGAGTATTCGGAGGAAGGCTCCGGTGGGGGAAGATCGCTTGGCGGATATGCGGAGAGTGCTCCTGTGTGCCTTGTTGGGGTTGATCGGTGGGCTGGTTGATTTCTCCTGGGTATCCCTGGTGGCTACGGGTTTGAGTATCGGGGCCGGCTGGGCAGCGGTGTTGGTGGGGTGGAAAGTGGTATTGGGTAGAAAATAAACAAGTTTAAACAAGAATAAACAAGGCTCGGGTACTGTGATGGACATGGTGCCATCTCTCAACCCTTTCAATGCCTCCTTGGGCGTGAGTCCTCCAGTTCTCGTGGGCCGCGACGGGGACATCGAAGATTTTTCCTGGGCGCTCGACTCGGGTCCGGGAAGTCACGAGCGCATCTCCCTCATTAAGGGCACCCGTGGCATGGGTAAGACGGTGTTGCTTAATGCTTTCGAGGACGTGGCGAGAGAACGCGGGTGGCACGTTATTTCTGAAACCGCCACGAGGGGTTTTGTTGCGCGTATTCGTGACTATGCCTATCGGCTGTTGAGCCAAAGTGAGAATACAGAGAAAGCCAGGGTACGGGGATTCAAGTTTGGGTCTGTAGGCATGGATATGGAGCGCCAGGAGATGCACCAACCCGAATTGACGCTACGCGATACCCTCACCATGCTTTTGGAATCGCAGGTGGACAGGGCGGCGCGAGTGGGGCAGGAGATACCTGGCCTTCTCATTACTCTGGACGAGTTGCATTATCTATCCCGCGCGGAAATCATCGAGTTTGCCACTACGGTGCAGCATCTCTTACGCGAAAATAGGCAAATAGCGGTGGCAATGGCGGGTATCCCCTCTGCGGTTGAGCCACTGCTCTCGGATAAAGATGGCACTAACCAACTCACCTTTTTACGCCGGGCAAACCGCATTGAACTCCGCGGAGTGCATACTTCGGAGGTGCGGCGTGGTTTATCCATACCGCTCCAGGAGAGGGGTTTATCCTGGGAAAAGTCTGCCTTGGACCAGGCAGTACAGGCCTGCGCTGGGTATCCATTTATGATTCAGCTCGTTGGCCAATGGTCGGTGCGTTATGCGGCGTCGAAGGTGATTGATGAGCCGACTGTGCAAGCGGGCGTGGACAAGGCCCGGGCTAAATTACGCCAACTTGTCCACGAGCCAGCGGTGGCTGATTTATCGGAGAAGGATCGGGACTTTCTTTCCGCTATGGCGGAAGATGAGGGGCCTTCTTCCATATGCTCTATTGCGGAACGCTTGGCAGTGAGTTCCCAATATGTCAATCGCTATCGGGAGCGGTTGCTTCTTAACCAGATGATTTATTCTCCACAGCGGGGTTATGTGGACTTTGCCTTGCCGTATCTGAGGGAATATATGAGAGAAAGTTAGCCCTTGCCCCCTTCACTTCCCGGATACTCTTACCCAATTCCTCAAAGGCGTGCGCGCGCCGCAGCACCGTCTTTCATATGTTTTCTCCTATCCCTTTCACCCCGCCCGGCAAGCTCACCAGTTCCCACCCCAAATCACCGTAGCGGCGCACAAACTCCGCGCTGCGTTTCCCAGAGGCGCAGTACACCACCACTTTCTCCGCTCCCATGCCGCGCAGCGCCGCGCTGACGTCATCAATAGAGCCAACCGAGCTCAGCGGCAATCGGTGCGGGTGAAGATCGGCCGGAAGGTCGCTCAGCAATACCTCGTGGGGCTCGCGTATGTCCAGGGCAGCGGCTGCGCCAGAGCGCACCTCGGGAAGGAGAGAGCCGGCCAGACCGGACGAATCAACACCGCACGCCCCCGCACCATAATCATCGGCCAGTTCTGTCACCGGCTCGCGCGCCGGGTCGGCGCTCACACGGAAGGTGCACAGGGTGGCGGCCAGGGCGTCGTACGTAAGCACCGTGCCTGGCACCACCGGGCGCAGGCCACTGAGCAGCGCGATGGTCTCGGTGGCCATGAGGTTTGCCACCACCGCCGTGGTGGCTCCCAGTACCCCGGCGGTGGCGCAGTCGGGCACGGAATCGGCGGCGGGTTGTTCGGGGAAGAGATCGCGCAGTCCCACGCTGGGCTGGGCGCCGGTCTCAGCACCCGCCCCGGAGTGCCACAGCGCCACCTGTCCACTAAAGCGCAGCACCGTCCCCCAGAGCAGGGGAGTGCCGGTGATCTCGGAGGCATCCGCGCTGAGGTACTTGGTGGCGAAGGTATCGGAGCCGTCGATCACCAGGTCCACGCCCCGGAAGTAGTCCAGCGCGTTTGTATTATCCAGGCGCTCCTGGCGTGCTTCCACCGAGATACCTGGTTGGAGTTCACGCAACCGTGCGGCGGCCACCTCCACCTTGGGGCGGCCCACGTCGCTGGCGCCAAAGAGAATCTGGCGGTGGATATTGCTCAGGTCCACCACATCATCATCGAGCAGCACGATGTGGCCCAGCCCCGCGGCGGCCAGGGATTGCAGGAGCGGGCAGCCCAGTCCACCCGCGCCAATCACCAGTACGCGGCTGGCGTGCAGCCGCTCCTGTTCTTCCATGCCAAAGCCGGGCAGGGCCAGGTGGCGGGCCACGCGGCGTAACTCTTCAACCGGAAGTACCGCCATCACAGCACCTCATCGGCCCAACTAGCCAGGCCCTCAAAGGTGGAGGAGGCCTGGGCGTGGCGGCGCTGAGGTATGCGCCCGGCCTGGCGGGCGAGCAATCCGGACTCCACGGCCAGGCGCATAGCGCGCGCCATCGCCACCGGGTCCTGGCAGCGATTCACCGCGCTGGCCAGCAGCACCCCGGAACAGCCCAGTTCCATCGCCAGGGCGGCGTCGGAAGCCGTACCCACTCCGGCATCGAGGATCACGGGCACCTCGGCACGTTGGCAGATGAGTTCGATGTTGTGCGGGTTGAGGATACCCAACCCCGTGCCGATGGGAGAGCCCAGCGGCATGACGGCGGACACTCCCACGTCCTCTAGTCGGCGGGCGGTCACGGGGTCGTCGGAGGTATAGGCCAGAACGGTAAAGCCCTCGGCCACGAGGAGTTCGCAGGCGTCGATGAGCTCCACGGTATCGGGCAGCAGGGTGTGCTCGTCCGCGATGACCTCGGCCTTAATCCAGGTGGTGCCCAGGGCTTCGCGGGCTAGCTGGGCGGTCAGCAGCACGTCGCGGGCTGTGCGGCAGCCTGCCGTATTGGGCAGCGGCGCAATATTCAGACGTTTCAGCAGGTCAAAGAGGGATTCCCCGCTGTGTCCGGTTTGTGCGCTGTGGCGGCGCATAGCCACGGTGGTCAGTTGCGTGCCCGAGGCCACCAGCGAATCCTCCAAAATCGCCTGGGAAGTAGCCCCGCCGGTGCCCATGATGAGGTGGGAATCAAAGTGCTGATCGGCAATGGTGAGCATGGTTAGCCTCCTTGAACGGCAGTGAGAATATCCACGGCGTTGCCCTCGGCCAGGGTGCGCGACCACTGAGAGGCGGGTACCACCGCGCCGTCGATAGCCACGGCCACCCCGGTGCGGGTGCCCACCTCGGAGTCCACGAGTTCGGCCACGCTGCACGCCGGGCCTTGGCGAAGTTTGCCGTTGAGGGTGTAGGAAATCATGCTTTCTCCTTTACTTATGGCGCTGTGGTGCGCAGGCGCTGAGGTCAAAGCCGGGCGCCTCGCCCAGGGCCAGGCGCGCCCCGGCCAGCCCACCGAGCGCGGCCAGCAAAATACCGTGGCGGAAATATCCGGTGGACACCACAACCTGCGGGGAGATACGCCCCAGATAGGGCAGGTCATCGGGGGTGCCGGGCCGCGCGCCGGTGCCCCATTCCACTAGTCCGGCCTCCTCCAAGGCGGGCACGATCTGGCAGGCATCATCCAGCAGATCGCGCACGGCTCCCAGCGGGGTATCGCCGCGATGGTCCTCCCGGGAGGTGGCCCCGATAGCCAGCGTCTCCCCGCGCGGAATCAGATAAATAGGTCTATCACGCACAAAACCGCGCACCACGCGGTCCAGCAGACCAGGGCTGCGCGCTACCAGAATGTCCCCGTACACCGGGCGCAGGCGCAGGCCCGTGCTTATCGACGCCATGCCCAGTCCCGCCGCGAGCACCACCTGCGCCCCACGGGTATCGAGGGGGCCGCGGTCGGTATCGAGGTGCCCCTCGCTAAGCCCCGTGACTGTCGCCTTGAGGAAGGTGATCCCGCGCCGGGTTAAGGCATCGCGCAGCGCGGCGGTGAGTAATCGTGGCTCCACCTGAGTATCGCTGGGAATGGAAACCACCCCGGCCAGCGCGGGGGAGAGCGCGGGCTCTAAGCGGCGCGCCTCGCGCAGGGTGAGGCGCTGGGCCTCCATGCCGTGAGCCTGCTGGTGCTCGGTGAGTTCGGCTAGGTGCTGTGCATCGGCGCGGTCGGCGGCCACCACCAACGTGCCGTGATTGTGATAGCCCAGCGGCAGATCGGTGACCCGCCCCAGGCGTTCTAAGAGATCGGGGTAGAGCGCCGCCGATTCCCGCATGAGTGGGTACAACGGTTCCTGGCGGTACTGCACCTCGGCCACCGGGGCCAGCATGCCCCCGGCAAAATGCGAGGCCCCGCTGGCGGGGGCAGGGTCGATCAGCGTCACGCTCACGCCGCGTTCGCTGAGTTCAAAGGCCGTGGTCAGGCCGATGATTCCCGCGCCCACCACATATACCCGCTGGCTCATGCGAAGGCCTCCACCACCGCGCGGGCCGTGGCCTCGGGGTTCCCGGCCTGCATGAGGGCGCGGCTCAGAGCCACCCCGGCTATACCAGTGGCGGCCAGCGCCGGGGCGTCGGCAGGGGTGACGTCCCCAATGGCCACGATGGGCAAGTTCGTGGCC
The DNA here is from genome assembly GCF_001412085.1 of Corynebacterium lowii. Lineage (GTDB taxonomy): Bacteria > Actinomycetota > Actinomycetes > Mycobacteriales > Mycobacteriaceae > Corynebacterium > Corynebacterium lowii. The sequence continues at coordinate 161,695 of NZ_LKEV01000002.1, read as the reverse complement.
TTGACCAGAGGGGGATAGCCCTCCACTCCCAGCGGCGGACGGCCGGAATCCTTGGTGGGGGTGGGACGGAAGGGACCCGCCCCGATGTAATTCAGGTAGGGAGCCACCTCGTTGGCCCGCTGCACCAGGTCCAGGGTGCCGGTGGTCAGCCCGATGATGGCCTGCGGGCCGAGAATCGCGCGCGCATCGGCCACGGGCAGATCCTCTTGGCCCAGGTGCACCCCGTGCACGTGCTCCCCGCGTCGCATGAGTGCGGCGGCGACGTCCACGCGGTCGTCGATAAGCACCTTCGTTGCGGGATTGGCCTGTGCCACGGCGCGGGCCACCTCGGTGGCAAGGCTTAAGAGTTCGCGGGTACCGATGGGTTTGCTGCGCACCTGCACCACTCCGGCGCCCCCGCGTGCGGCGGCCGCAGCCACGTGAGGGGCGTTACCGGGGCCGGTGACCAGATAACAGCGCAGATCCAGCATGATTCTCCTTGACTTCCTTCGCCGGTATGATCCGTGCAGGTTCTAACGGTCCGCGCGGCGCAGCGCGTTCTCAGCCCGCGTTCCCCGGGCTCCCGTGAGGCAATGGGCCCAGTGTAGCGCGTTTGGTTTTTCTTAAGCCAAGATGGAATAATGCACTGGTTGCCTGCTCTTACATGTGAGGGCCTGCGGCGAAAATATGTCACGGATACGAACCGGCCGAGCGCCCTGTGAAGGGAAGTGCCGCCAGGGTCCTCTTTCCCGAAGAATAAGGATTGTTGCTATGAACATTCTCGATAAGGTCGATGCCGCGCAGCTGCGCGACGATATTCCCGACTTCCGCCCCGGCGATACCCTCGGCGTGAACGTCAAGGTGATCGAGGGCTCTAACGAGCGTACCCAGCTGTTCACCGGCGTGGTGATTCGCCGTCAGGGCTCCGGTATCCGTGAGACCTTCACGGTGCGCAAGGTCTCCTTCGGCATTGGCGTGGAGCGTACCTTCCCGGTGCACTCCCCGAACATTGCCTCGATCGAGGTCACCCGCCGCGGCCGTGTGCGCCGTGCCAAGCTGTACTACCTGCGCAACCTGCGCGGTAAGGCAGCCCGCATTAAGGAACGCCGCTAGTTCCTTTCTCGTGGATACCCCCGTTTTCTTGCTCTGTGAGCAGGATAGCGGGGGTTTTCTGCGTGGTGGAGTAGTGCCGCCCCGCCCGGCTGCTAGAGTCAGGTGCCGTGACTGATTCCTCGAATGCTTCCCTTACTCCTGGCGTTCCTGGCCCTGCGGGCGGTTCGGCTGCCGACGGCGCTGCGGGCTCGGCTGCGGCGGCCTCGGCCGATACCCAGGCCGATGGTGCCCAGGAGAAAAAGAAGAAAGAGCTGCCCTGGTATCTGGAGATTCCGCTCATCATCGGGATCACGCTGCTTATCGTCTTTGTGGTGCAAACCTTCATCGGGCGCGTGTACATGATCCCCAGTGGCTCGATGGAGCCCACCCTGCACGGGTGTACGGGTTGCGCGGGGGACCGCATTGCAGTGGAAAAGGTGTCCTACTACTTCTCCGACCCCAAGCCCGGTGACGTGGTGGTCTTTGCAGGCACCCCCTCCTGGAATGGCAACTTTGTGTCCCAGCGTTCCGAGAACCCCGTGATTCACGGCCTCCAAGACCTCGGCTCCTACGTAGGCTTGGTGGCCCCGGACGAGAACAACCTGGTGAAGCGCATCATCGCCACCGGGGGGCAGACGGTTTCCTGCCAGGCGGGCGACCCCGCGGTGATGGTGGATGGCAAGCCCACCGACCAATCCTTTATTCTGAATCCCCCGCAAGACCCGGTGGGAGAATCTGAATACGGCTCCGATGCCTGTGGTGGCGAGTACTTTGGTCCGATCACGGTGCCAGAAGGCAACGTGTGGGTGATGGGTGATAACCGCACCGGCTCCGCCGATTCCCGCGCTCATATGGGCGATGAATACCAGGGCACCGTGCCGGTGGAGAATATCCGCGGCAAGACGGTGGCGCGCATCTGGCCGCTGGATCGCATTGGCCTGGTGGACTCCCCGGATATTCAGGACGCCGAGGATACCGGCGCCGCCGCCTAAGATGCGTCGCTTGACGCAACTGCGCACCTTAGAGGTCACCCTCGACCGCGCGGGTTTAGGCCCGGTGGCCGGGGTGGACGAGGCCGGGCGCGGGGCCTGCGCCGGGCCGCTGACGATCGCGGCCTGCGTGCTGCCCACCGGCACCATCGCGGAATTAGCGCGGCTTACCGATTCCAAGAAACTCACCCCCGCCACCCGCGAGCGGCTTTTTCCCCTCATTAAAAAGCATGCCGTGGCATGGTCCGTGATCGTGGTGAGCGCCCAGGATATTGACGCCTTTGGTATCCAGCGCGCCAATGTTTCCGGCATGAGGCGCGCGGTGGTGGCCTTGAACCAGGCCCCCGGCTATGTGCTGAGCGACGCCGTGAAAATCCCCGGCATGAGGCAACCTCACCTGCCGATCATCGGCGGGGACGCCGCCGCGCGGTGCATTGCCGCCGCGAGCGTGCTGGCCAAGGTCACCCGCGATCACATGATGGCCGACCTCGACGAAGAATATCCCCAGTACGGCTTTGCCGGGCACAAGGGTTATGGAACAAAGGCACACATGGACGCGGTGCGCCGCCACGGTGCCGCGCCGGTGCATAGATACACTTACTCCAACGTGGCCGCCGCACATTCTCAGTGGTTGAGTGCTAGAGGTTGAGGTTGGTGCTCGTGGCGCTGCCTTTTTGGCCTTTGTGGCGCTGTTGCCTTTGGCGCTGCGGAGCTGTTGTGGCGGGCGGCCGTAGGAAGTTTTAAAAGGAAGGAATAGGAGAGCGATGAGTGCCGAAGAACTCGATAATTATGAGGCCGAGGCGGAGCTATCTCTTTACCGCGAATATCGTGACGTGGTAAGCCAGTTCTCCTACGTGGTGGAGACGGAACGGCGCTTTTACCTGGCCAACGCGGTGGAGTTGATTCCGCACGGCAGCGGGGCCGACGTATATTACGAGGTTCGCATGTCCGATGCGTGGGTGTGGGATATGTACCGCCCCGCGCGCTTTGTGCGCTACGTGCGGGTGATTACCTTCAAGGACGTCAATATCGAGGAACTAGATAAGCCGGATCTGATTATGCCGGAGTAGTTTTCTACCTTTTGCCAAGGTGTGCCGGGCCGCCCTGTGGATAGGGCACTGCTATCCACAGGGCGGCTTTGCTTTGCTGTCGAACTCGCTGCGAGCGGTGCAGCATGAGCGGCATGACAACAACAATGACGCTGGGCCAGCAAGGCGAGGACTACGCAGCCTCTTATTACTTGGAACGCGGGGCACGAATCCTGGACCGCAACGTGCGCTACCGCGTGGGCGAGATCGACCTCATCGCGGAGGAACCAGGCGGCACCGTGGTGTTCGTGGAAGTAAAAACCCGCAGCGGGCGTGGCTTTGGGGCAGCCGAGGCGGTGGATCGCCGCAAATTATTGTGCCTGCGCCGCGCGGCCTCGGCCTGGCTGCGGAGCCGCCCGTGGACACCGGTGCGTTTCGACGTCCTGGTGCTCACCGTAGCGGAGCACCGTTGCGGTATCCCCGTGTTCGAGACGGAACACTACGAGGGGGTAGAACGCGGTGCCTGCTGAGCTGGTATCTGGGCTTCTTAGCACTACGAGGTTGGGGCGGGCACACACGGTGGCTCTGCACGGTCTGAGAGCCCACGCGGTGACGGTGGAGGCCAATATTGGTAGGGGCCTGCCCGGCATGCAGGTGGTGGGATTGGGGGATACCTCGGTGCGGGAATCGCGCGAGCGTATTCGCACGGCGGTGGCCAATAGCGGCTTGGAATGGCCGCGCACCAAGGTGGTGGTTTCTCTTTCCCCGGCCTCCTTACCCAAGTCGGGCGGGCACTTTGACCTCGCCATCACCTTGGCGGTGCTCAGCGCCATGTTGGGTGGGCAGCAAGCACAGCGCGCCCGGCAGCGCCTAGATTCCACCCTGGTTGTGGGCGAGGTTGCCCTAGATGGCAGCCTGCGCGCCATCTCCGGGGCGCTTCCCGCCTTGCTTAGCGCGCAGCGCGGTGGGTTGCGCAGTGCCGTGATTCCCCCAGGAAATGCGGCAGAGGCGGCGCTTGTATCCGGGCTGGATATTCGCGTGGCCGTTACCTTGAGTGAGGCGATGGAGTGGGTATTAGGGGAGTGCTCACTGCCTGGTCCTGTGGGCTTAGGCTCTGATTCTTCTGATTCCCGGAGCATAGGGGATTTTGCTGAGGTGGCGGGCCAGCCCCAGGCCATTCGCGCCGCCGAGGTGGCCGCCGCGGGTGGACATCACTTCATGCTCATCGGGCCGCCGGGTTCGGGAAAATCTATGATTGCCCAGCGTCTTGCCGGTATTCTTCCCGCGCTTTCGGCGGAACAGATAGTGGAGGCCACGGCGGTACATTCTCTGGTGGCTCCGTCTTTTTGCGGCCCGATATATCGAGCCCCCTTCATTGCCCCGCATCACTCAATCACACGCGCGGGGTTGCTCGGCGGCGGCAGCGGTATCCCGCAGCCGGGCGCGGTGAGCCTGGCCCATCACGGGGTGCTCTTTCTCGACGAAGCCTCAGAAATACCCGCCACGGTGCTTGATAGCCTGCGCACCCCCTTGGATCACGCCCAGGTGCGCATGGTGCGAGCGCAGCGCGAATATCTCTTTCCCGCGCGCTTCCAGTTGGTCATGGCTGCCAACCCCTGCCGCTGTGCGGCCAGCGAACCACAGTTGTGCCGCTGCGCGCCCCGACAGCGGGCCACGTACCTGGATAATCTTTCTGGCCCCTTGCGTGACCGACTGGACATCGTGGTGCGTACTCACGCGGTGGGGTCCAACCTGGGTGCCGATGGTTCCTCTCCGAGCAGCGCCGATCTTGCCGCCAGAGTGAAACAAGCGCGGGAGAGAGCCGCACGGCGGTGGCGGGAGGCCGGCCGCACCGAGCGGTGCAACGCGGAGATTCCCTCTCCGCTTTTGCGACGTCGCTTTCCCGCCACCCCGGAGGCGATGGCGCTGTTAGAGGGCTATCTGGCTCAGGGGAGTTTGAGCCAGCGCGCGGTGGATCGCACTCTCAAAATCGCCTGGACGCTCAGCGATCTTTCCGGTGGTACGCGCCCAGGACTCAAAGAAATCACGGAGGCGATAGACCTCCACGGATCGGTACAGGGGGAGACATGACCTTTACACAGGAAGAACTAGCCTTTGCCTATCTCTCGCGGGTGGTGGAGGGGCCATCGCGGGAGGTGCAGGCGCTCTTGGCCGAGGGGCGCGAGGCTCCGCAGATAGCCGAAGCAATACGTGCTCGAAAACGCTGGGTGGGGGACCTCTTGGCCCACACCGCTACCCGTTATGACTGGGATAGAGCACAGCAGGACCTAGAGATAGCGCAGGCGCACAGAGCGCGGCTCATTTACCCAGGCCATGAAGAATGGCCCACCGAACAAATAGAGCACGCGTTTGGTTTTGCCCGCACCGGCATGAGCCAACACGTGCGCACTTACCAATCCGACGCTGTGGCACCCCATGCGCTGTGGGTACGCGGCGGTAGTCTTGCCCAGCTGTGTGCGCAGGCTGTATCCGTGGTGGGCACCCGAGCGCAGTCGCGCTATGGAGCCCAGGCCACCGCCCAGTTGGTGCGCGGATTGAGCCAACATCGCTGGACCATCGTCTCCGGCGGGGCCTTGGGGATTGATGCCGAGGCTCACCAGGCGGCCCTTGCCGCAGGTGGGACCACCATCGCGGTGCTGGCCTGTGGGATTGATCGAGTATATCCCGCGCGCCACGGTAGGCTCTTTGATTCCATCGCGGCAGCCGGGGCGGTGGTCACCGAGTACCCGCCCGAGGTTCCACCGCAGCGCCATCGCTTTCTCACCCGCAACCGCCTGGTGGCGGCGTTGAGCCAAGGCACCGTGGTAGTGGAGGCCGCCTGGCGCTCCGGGGCGCTCAACACTCTGAGCTGGGCGGAGGGATTGGGGAGGGTGGCGATGGCGGTACCCGGCCCGATTACCGGAACCGGGTCTCTTGGCTGCCACGAACGGATCCGTGAGGGCCGTGCCCAGATGGTCACCAGCGCCGATGATATTCGCGCCTTGCTCAGTGCCGTAGGAGCGATGGATGTGGAAGAACAGTATGAACTCACCTACGCCCCCGATTCCATTCAGGCGCTCAGCCGCAACGAACTGCGCGTTTTCGACGCCCTCCCGGACACCGGGGCGGCAGAGACTCAGGAGATAGCGCGCAGTGCAGGTCTTTCCCTTCCTCTCACCGTGCATCTGCTGGTGGATTTGAGCAGCAAAAACCTGGTGATACTCGATGGAGACCAATGGCGTCGCGTGGAAGGAGCCACCGACCCCACCTAAAATAGGGCGCCATGAACAAGGCGGCGGGTACGCAGGTGGGCGAGGCAGTAGAGGATTTTGCGGAGTACCAGCGTTTTGTTTTGGGGCGCTCAGAGGCCACTATTCGCGCCTACCGCAATGACCTGCTCGATCTTGCCGGGCATATCCCTTCTTTTAAGGAATTGGACCTTAATGGTTTGCGCATGTGGTTGGCCGATTCCGTTACGCGGGGTCTGAGCCGATCCACCATTGCGCGCCGCACAGCTGCGGCCCGAGCCTTTTGTCGCTGGGCCTTTGACCAAGGACATGTGGGATCGGACGTATCCATCCGGCTGAAAACCCCCAAGGTGCATCGCACGCTGCCACAAGTGCTCAGTACTACCCAGGCGCAGGAATTAATGGAGGGCCACCCGGAGGCAGTAAACGAGGGGAAGATCGAAAAGGGCGCTGCCGGGGAAACAGAAACTCCCGAGGGGCTACGCAATCACGCCATGATGGAACTCCTCTATGCCACGGGGATTCGTGTTTCTGAATTATGCGGGCTGGATCTTTCCCGGCTTGATCTAGCGGGTTGTACGGTGCGAGTGCTGGGTAAGGGAAATAAGGAACGCGTGGTGCCCTTTGGGATGCCCGCGCGCCGGGCCTTGCAGAGGTGGTTGGGAGAGGGGCGCCCAGTATTGGCCGCCAAGGGGGCGAAGGGGTCTAAGCCCACCGAGGCGGTGTTTTTGGGGAGTCGAGGCGGCAGGATCAATCCGCGCCAGGTGCGCCGCATCGTGGAAGTAGCCGCGGGTGGGGTAGGGGCGGAAGGATTAACCCCACACGGGCTACGGCATAGCGCTGCTACGCATTTGCTTGAAGGCGGCGCCGATCTGCGCGAGGTACAGGAATTGCTGGGTCATTCCTCTATGCAGACTACGCAGGTGTATACCCACGTGAGTTCTCAGCGTTTGCGGAAGGTCTACGAGCAGGCCCATCCACGGGCTTGAGGCGGATAATCGGTGTGGGTAGCAGGCTGAGTGGATTGATATAGCGGTCGTCGGTAGGCAAAATCCGCGCGCCCCAATGCAGGCCTGAATCAGCGGAATGTCTCTGCGCGGGGATACCACCGAGGGTGCCGATGATCTGTCCTTCTGCCACGGCGTCGCCACGCTCTACCTGGGCGTGGACTGGTTGATAGGTGGTGCGGATTCCCTCGACGTGGTCGATGGAGATAATCGGGCTTCCTGCCACCACGCCCACGAAGGCCACGGTTCCGGCCCCTGCGGCGTAAATGGGATCGCCCGGCGCAGCGGCGAGGTCTACTCCGCGATGCCCGGAGAGCCAGTTGTGCTGTGGCGGTTGATAGGGGTGACGCACTACTCCGGGGTGTGCGTCATGGGTGGTGGGAGAGACCCAGGCGCGGGCGGCTGGGGCGTAAAACAGCAACCAGATTGTGCAGAGGGCCACACAGAGGGTTATGGGGATGGGCAGGCGGTGGTGCGTCATAACGCATAGCCTGCACCGCGCCGGAGGTTGTGGGAAGGGCGATAAGAAGGGGCTGTGGATAGTGGTACGGAAGTGAAACATGGGGGCTTACCTGTGGAAAAGCCACGGGTTCGGTTTGAAGTACGGGGAACGGGGCGTTAGTATGTGCGACAGCAGTGTCTCTGTCCGCAGGGCAGAAATGCTGACTACGCGCGGAAAGGGCATAGCGCTCCGACGTGGTCCCGGCCATCACACCGGGTGTTGGAGTACCACAGCCTTACCGCCAGGGCGCAGGACAAACCAACAAAACCTGTTGCACTTTTAAAACCGAAAGACTTTTACAAGAAAGGGAGCACACCATGGCAGTCGTGACCATGCGCGAGCTTCTCGACGCCGGTGTCCACTTTGGTCACCAGACCCGTCGCTGGAACCCGAAGATGCGTCGCTTCATCTTCACCGATCGCAACTGCATCTACATCATCGACCTTCAGCAGACGCTGACCTACATCGATGAGGCCTACGAGTTCATCAAGGAGACCGTCGCCCACGGCGGCAACGTCCTCTTTGTGGGCACCAAGAAGCAGGCCCAGGAGGCCATTCAGACCGAGGCCGAGCGCGTCGGTATGCCCTACGTGAACCACCGCTGGCTTGGCGGCATGCTCACCAACTTCCAGACTGTTTCCAAGCGTCTGGCCCGCATGAAGGAACTTCAGGCTATGGACGCCGCCGAGGACGGCTACAAGGGCCGTACCAAGAAGGAAGTTCTCATGCTCACCCGTGAGCGCGTGAAGTTGGAGCGCGTTCTGGGCGGTATTGCCGAGATGAACAAGGTGCCCTCCGCTCTGTGGATCGTGGACACCAACAAGGAGCACATCGCCGTTCACGAGGCCCACAAGCTGGGTATCCCCGTGGTGGCTATCCTGGATACCAACTGCGATCCCGATGACGTTGCTTACCCGATCCCGGGCAATGACGACGCTATCCGCTCTGTGAACATCCTCACCCACGTGGTGAGTGAGGCCGTTATCGAGGGCAAGAAGTCCCGCGAGGAGCGCCAGTTGGCCGCCGCTAAGGAAGCCGCTGGGGATACCCAGGAGAAGGAAGCTCAGGACGCGCAAAAGGCTCAAGAAGCCGACGCCGCCGCTGAGGCTCCCCAGGAGGCCTAAGCCTCACCGGGTATCACGCCCATAAAAGCGTAGGCCCTCGGGTGAACGCCGCGATCATATCGGTGGCGCACCACGAGGGCTCTTGCTTTATTCCCCCTCATAAACACGCTTGGGAATCGTGGCCAACGCGCACGGCGTTTCTCCGCTACGATTTTCAACGGTAACTGTTTCTACACAAGGAGGATCGCCCCAAAAATGGCGAACTACACTGCTGCTGATGTGAAGAAGCTGCGCGAGATAACCGGCTCCGGGATGCTCGACTGCAAGAAGGCCCTCGATGAGACCGACGGCGATTTCGACAAGGCCGTGGAGAACCTGCGCATCAAGGGTGCCAAGGACGTGGGCAAGCGCGCCGAGCGCAACGCCCTGGAGGGCCTGATCGCGGTGTCCGGTAACACCATGATCGAGGTGAACTCCGAGACGGACTTCGTGGCTAAGAACGCTGAGTTCAAAGATCTCACCGCCAAGATTGCCGAGGCCGCTGCCGCCGCCAAGGCTAACTCCGCCGAGGAGCTTGCCGCGGTGGACGTCGATGGCAAGACTGCTGCTGACGTGCTTCAGGAGCTCTCCGCCAAGATTGGTGAGAAGCTGGAACTGCGCCGCGCGGTGACCTTGGAGGGTCAGAACATCTCCGTGTACCTGCACCAGCGTTCCGCTGACCTGCCCCCGGCCGTGGGTGTGCTGGTGGCTTACGAGGGTGAGGACGAGAAGGCTGCGCACGCCGTGGCTATGCAGGTGGCTGCCTTGAAGGCGCGTTACCTCAACCGCGAGTCCGTGCCCGCCGAGGTTGTGGAGAAGGAGCGTTCCATCGCTGAGCAGATCACCCGCGAGGAGGGTAAGCCCGAGCAGGCTATCCCGAAGATTGTGGAGGGTCGTCTCAACGGTTTCTACAAGGACGTCGTGCTGCTGGAGCAGGCTTCCGTGGCCGATGGCAAGAAGTCCGTGGGTGACGTGGCCAAGGAGGCCGGCATCACCGTTACCGGCTTCGCTCGCTTCGAGGTGGGCCAGCAGTAATTCTGCTTGGTTCCTAGAGGCCCGCGCGTGATCGAGTGATCCGCGCGGGCCTTTGCTCGTGGCTGGGGATAATTCGCGTTTGGGTGAGGCGTAAATGAGCGAGTGCCGCAGCCGGGGCTGGGGAGTGTGGCACGGTAGAATGTCCAGGGATAAGCCAGCCGCATACATTTAAGAAGGAGTCTCCCGGTGACCTCTCCGCAGGATAGCGCCAGAAGCGAAGGATACCGCCGCGTCATGCTGAAACTCGGTGGAGAGATGTTCGGTGGGGGGCAAGTGGGCATTGATCCCGATGTGGTGGAGAACGTGGCCCGCCAGATCGCGGAGGTGGCCAGCACCGGAGCGGAGATCGCCGTGGTGATCGGTGGCGGTAATTTCTTCCGCGGCGCGCAATTGCAGCAGCGCGGCATGGACAGGGCGCGCTCTGATTACATGGGCATGCTGGGTACCGTGATGAACTGCTTGGCCTTGCAGGATTTCCTGCTCCAAGAGGGGGTGGAGTGCCGCGTGCAAACGGCTATCAATATGGCGCAAATATCGGAGCCGTATCTGCCGCTGCGTGCCTCGCGCCACCTGGAAAAAGGCCGCGTGGTGATCTTTGGTGCGGGCATGGGCATGCCGTACTTCTCCACCGATACCACGGCCGCACAGCGTGCTTTGGAGATCGGCTGCGAGGTACTGCTCATGGCCAAGGCCGTCGATGGGGTGTATTCCGACGACCCCCGCACCAACCCGGAGGCAACGCTGTACGACGAGATCACCCCCCGCGAGGTGATTGAGAAGAACCTCAAGGTGGCCGATGCCACGGCGTTTAGCCTGTGCATGGATAACGATATGCCGATTTTGGTGTTCAACCTGCTAACCGAGGGCAATATCGCACGCGCAGTGGCCGGTGAGCGCATCGGCACGCTGGTGAAGTCCTAGAAGTTCACGGGGCAAAACCTGATAGATTAGGGCCTCATGGAGTGGCCATGAGGCCTGACAAAACAAAAGCACAAAGAGAGCGGAGCAAACCATGATTGATGAGATTTTGATGGAAGCCGAAGAGCGCATGGGCAATACCGTGGAGCACACCCGCGAGGACCTCACCACCATTCGCACCGGCCGCGCGAACCCCTCCATGTTCAACGGAGTTATCGCGGAGTACTACGGGGTGCCCACCCCGATTACCCAGATGGCCTCCATCTCCGTCCCGGAGCCGCGCATGCTTCTGGTCAAACCCTATGAGCCCTCCATCATGGGGGAGATCGAGGACGCTATCCGCAACTCCGACCTCGGCGTTAACCCCACGAATGATGGCCACGTGCTGCGCGTGACCGTGCCTCAGCTCACCGAGGAGCGCCGCAAAGAAATGGTGAAGCTGGCCAAGTCCAAGGGAGAGGACGGCAAAATTGCTATCCGCAATGTGCGCCGTAAGGGAATGGAACAGCTCAAGAAGCTGCAAAAGGATGGCGACGCTGGCGAGGACGAGGTGATCGCCGCCGAGAAGGAATTGGATAAGACCACCCAGGAATACGTATCCAAGGTGGATGAGGTGGTGGCCAACAAGGAAGCGGAACTGATGGAGGTTTAAAGAGGTTCTGCACCGTTAGCCGAAAGGAGCATCATCGTGATCGGTACTCGCAGCGCTGAGCGCTTTAAACCTAAAAATAGCGCGGGGCGTAACTTACCCGTCGCGGTGGGCGTGGGGGTGGCGCTGGGCGCACTGGTGATAGCTGCGGTGCTGGCGGGTCCCTTCGGCTGGTATCTCCTGGTGAGCCTGGCCGTGGGCCTAGCCACCTGGGAGGTCAGTACCCGCCTAAAAGAGGCCGATTATGTGATTAGCCGCCCGGTGCTGGTGGTGGGGGGACAGTTTTTGATCTGGCTCACCTGGCCCCTGGGGGTGGGCGGTATGGCGGCGGCCTATGTGGCCGTGGCCCTGGTGGTGATGTACGGCAGACTCTTTGTCCAGGTAGATAGCGTGCGGGCCCGCAATTACGTGCGCGATGTAGCAATATCACTCTTTGTACTCACGTGGATACCGATGTTCGGTTCCTTTGCGGCACTCATCTCGCACCTGGAATCGGATTTTGCCACCGGTCCGATGTTCATTATCACCTTCGTGGCCTGCGTGGTGGCCTCGGATACGGGTGGCTATATCGCGGGGGTATTCTTCGGTTCTCATCCGATGGCGCCGGCCGTGAGCCCCAAGAAGTCCTGGGAGGGCTTCGCCGGTTCGCTGATAGGCGGTGCAACCATCGGCGTGCTGTGCGTGGTGTTTTTATTGGGTCACCCGTGGTGGCTCGGCCTAGCGATGGGCCTGCTCATGGCGGTTTGCGCCACGTTGGGTGACTTGGTGGAATCGCAGTTCAAGCGAGACCTGGGGATTAAGGATATGTCCGGAATGTTGCCGGGGCACGGTGGCATGATGGATCGCCTCGACGGTTTGCTCCCGGCGGCGATGGTGACCTGGCTGTTGCTCAGCCTGGTCACCAGGGGATTGCTCACCTAGCGGGAGTTTTTCTTGGCCAGGCGGCGCAGCTCCATCATGCGCACGCCACCCACGAGGGCCATGATGAGTGCCCCGGCGATGGCGGCGAGAAGGAATCCCACCCCGGCGGGGAAGCTAAAGGACCACGCAAAGAGGGTAAGTTCCACGGATTGCTGGTTTTGCATGATAAAGACCAGCAACACAATCAGCAGCAGCGCGCCGATGATGAGGGCGGCCCAGGTGGTAGCGGCAAAGGTGCGCTGGGGCTTGGCGGGGGAGGTTTTGGCAGGGGAGCCCTGCATTTCTGCGACCTCGGGGGCTGAAGCGGGAGCAGCGGTGGGGGCGTCGGCAGCAGTATCGTAGGTGGGCGTGCTTTCTTTATCGGTAGCCATGCCCTCTATTCAATCGTGCCGAGTGGGTGGGAGGCTACACCGGGGTGCGCAGGATTAGATTCACCGCCAAAGAGGTGGAACAATGGTGCCCATCATGGCTGAACCAATCAAGCTCCAATTTGCTGCGCCCAAGCGCGGTATGCCCCCCAAGCATTTTGCAGATCTCGACGCCGAGGCGCGCGTCGCGGCAATTACTGACCTCGGTCTGCCGCGCTTCCGAGCTAATCAGATTGCGCGGCACTATTACGGGCGCTATGAGGCCGACCCCAGCACAATGACGGACCTGCCCGCCCAGGCTCGGGAGAAGGTGCGCGAGGCGCTTTTTCCGCCGCTGATGCGCCCGGTGAATGAGACGGCCACGGACGAGGGGGAGACCCAAAAGACGCTGTGGCGGCTGCACGATGGCACCCTGCTGGAATCGGTGCTCATGCGTTACCCGGACCGCGCCACCTTGTGTATCTCCTCCCAGGCGGGCTGCGGCATGAACTGCCCCTTCTGCGCCACGGGCCAGGGTGGTTTGGATCGCAACCTTTCCACCGGAGAGATTGTGGATCAGGTGCGCAATGCCGCCGCCACGATGGAGGCGGAGGGCGGGCGGCTTTCCAACGTCGTGTTCATGGGCATGGGGGAGCCGCTGGCGAATTATAAGCGCGTGGTTTCTGCCGTGCGCCAGATCACTAGCCCCGTGCCGGAGGGTTTTGGTATTTCGCAGCGTAATGTCACCGTTTCTACGGTGGGATTGGCCCCAGCCATTAGGAAACTCGCGGACGAGGATATGTCCGTCACCCTGGCTATCTCCCTGCATACCCCCGACGATGAACTGCGCGATACCCTGGTTCCGGTGAATAACCGCTGGCCCGTGGCGGAGGTTCTGGATGCCGCGCGTTATTACGCGGATAAATCCGGCCGCCGCGTATCCGTGGAATATGCGCTGATTAGGGATAAGAATGACCAGGATTGGCGCGCCGATATGCTGGGCAAAAAGCTCCATGCGGCCCTGGGATCGAAGGTGCACGTAAATGTGATTCCGCTGAATCCCACTCCCGGTTCGGAATGGGATGCCTCCCCGAAGGAACGGCAAAATGAGTTTGTGCGCCGGGTGATTGCCCAGGGAGTGCCGTGCACGGTGCGCGATACCAAGGGCTCGGAGATCGCGGCGGCCTGCGGGCAATTGGCGGCAGAGGAGCGCGAAGCCTCGGCCTAATTACGTTCGCCTTAACCTTTTGTTTACCTTGCAATTTTAATATGAAGGGCACCATAACTTTCTAGGGAAAGGATGTGCCCCTCATGCTTCAGGGCGAACCCACCGCGCAGGCCGTGGCCGTGCGCGGTTTATGTAAAGCCTTTAACGGGACCGTTGCCGTTAATCAGATTGATTTAGATATTCCCCGAGGCGCTATTTACGGCATTGTAGGGCCCAACGGTGCCGGAAAAACCACGATGATCTCTATGGTCGCGGGTCTTTTGCGCCCCGATCGTGGACACACATGGGTGGCGGGTTACGACACGTGGGAGCAACCCCTGGAAGTCAAGCGTGCTATGGGCCTTTTGGCCGATGGCGTGCCCGTTTTTGATCGCCTGAGCGGGCCGGAATTGCTCAGCTACGTGGGTGCCCTGCGCGGCATGGAGGTGGCCGTAGTTGAGGAGCGCAGCCGGGAACTTCTTGCCGCCCTGGGCCTAGAAGAGGCGGGGGATAAGCGCGTGGTGGATTACTCCGCGGGCATGACCAAGAAGATTCTGCTGGCCCTGGCCCTGCTCCACAACCCCGAGGTGCTCATCTTGGATGAGCCGTTGGAGGCCGTGGACCCGGTATCGGGCCGCACCATTCAGAATCTCCTGCGCAGTTATGCCGCCTCCGGGGGCACGGTGGTGATTAGCTCGCACGTGATGGAGCTGGTGGAAGGGCTGTGCAGCCACGTGGCCATCATCAACCAGGGCCAGGTGCAGGTATCCGGAAGCGTGGAGGAGGTTCGCGGTGGGCGTTCGCTGAGCGACGTCTTTGTGGACGCCGTGGGCGGTGCCGCCAGCGGGGATTCCCTGACTTGGTTGGGAGGTTCGCAGCAATGACGCGCACGCTCTTAAAACTTCAAACGACCTTGTGGTGGCGCACCATTCGGGCTAATCCCGCCATTCTCATCATGATGATTATGGTGATCCTCTACGCCCTCATGGGCATGCTTTCCACAGGGCTCGTCATGTTCTTCTTCATTCAGGAGAGGGAAACATTCTATATTCCGCTGTTTATCTCCCTGGGCATGTTCGCTTACGTGTTGATTGAGGCGATGATGCCCTCCGGTGAGCAGCAGGTGACTGCCCGCGATATGGCTCTCTTCCCGGTATCTCCCCAGGAATTGCGCTCGGGGCTGTGGTGGGTGATATTCCTCCAAAGCCGCTCTATTCTGGCGGTATTGTGCACCGCGCTCACGGGGTTGCTCGTGATAACGGCCGCGGGTTCTGTAGCAGTAGCCGTGATCGCTGTGCCCCTGTTGGTGGCCTCCCTTTGCACCACGGTGGTGGGCGGTAGCGTTCTTAACCGTCAAATAGGCCGTGGGGCGATGGGTAAGGATCGCATGGCGGTGCTGGGTGGTGTGTTCTTTATCGCCTTGGTTCTTGCTTTCTCTATGTTTTCCGGTGGCGATATACAGATTCCCGTGGATACCCTCGGCCGGGTTTTGGCCTGGACACCCCTGGGTGCTGTGGGCGGGGCCATCGGGGCGTCGATAAGCGGGCAGTGGGGCATTGCCGCTGTGCAGGCGGCGATAGCGCTGCTGACCCTGGGCGCGGTGCTGTGGCTGTGGCTGCGTGGGGTGGCGCAGGATTTGGAAGAGCCGCAGATGCACGTGGGCAAGCAACGCCAGAAGAAAAAGAAGAAGCGCGCGGAAGATGTTTTCCCGCAGATTGTGCTGCCGGGATTGCGATATAGCCCCGGTGCGGCGGTGTTTTCCCGCGCGGTGCGGTATCTGGGGCGAGATAGCCGCATGAAGAGTCTGCTTTTTATGCTGCCGGTATTTTCGATTTTCTTCCTCTACCAGGGCCTCACTCAAACTTCCTTTTCGGCTTACATGGGCTTGGCTATTCTGTGCCTGATCTTGACGGGCATGGCTAATAATGACTTCGGCTTTGATGGTCCCGGCGGGTGGCTGCACATTATGAGTGGAATACCGCCGCGTACCCTGTTGCTTGCCCGTCACGCTGGTTCCATGTTGATTCCCGCCGTTGTTTTCCTGGTGTATTCCTTGATCCTCTTCATCTTCATGCCGGATCGGGGAGTGACCACCCTGGTGGTGTTGGCGGGCCTGGGTTTGGTGCTCAGCGCTGCGGGGATGGGCTTGTGGCTCACCGTGAATAACCCCTTTGCTGCCTCGAAGCCGGGCACGAATCCGTGGTCGGATCGTTCGGGTTATTCTTCCTCTGCGATGGTGAGTTCTTTTGCCTTTCTCTTCCTGGGCTGGTTGCCCCTGATTCCCGGAATCGTGCTTATGGCGCTGGGGTGGAGCCAGGATAAACAGATATGGCTCATGGCGTTGGGTGGGCTGGTGTGCGTGGCTATCCCGCTGGTTTGCTATCTCTTTATCATCCGCCAGACCACGGCGAAGTTGGAGGATACCTGGCCGGAGATATATAACAAGGTGCGTTCTTGGGTGAATTAACTGCTCAGTAGTGCACGAATAAAGGAGCCGGGCGTCATGCCCGGCTCCTTTATTTTGTAGAAAAACCGCTTTTAGCGCTGCGGCGGTTTGAATACTGCGGGTAGTTTTAGCGATTCCGTAGTTTGACGGTCCCGTCAGTTTAGCGCTGCGGCAGAGAACGCAGGTTCTCCACGCGGGAGGGCTCAATGTTGAGAGCGCGCAACTCGCTATCGCTGAGCTCGGCGTAGGGGCCTTGCAGGGTGGCCTGAAGGTAAGCCCACTCGGGCTCCTTGTGGCCCACAGGCTTGTTGTGGGAGCTCAGCGTGCGCACCTGGCTGAGCTTGGGGCGGAAAGCGTGAAAGAGCAATCCCACGGCGATGAGGGCGGCCAGGGTGAACAGCCAGATGGTCTCCACGTGGCCCTTGTGGTTACCGAAGTTGTAGCCCAGCAGGATGATGACGCAGATCCAACCGGAGAGCTGCGTGGCACGAAATCCGATGTCGTGCCAGCCCCAGGCGGCCGAGGGCTCATCCAAAGTGGATACGCCATGATGAATCTCAGGCTCGATGTGGTGGGAACCAGCCACGTTATCTCTCCTTATAGACATACTGCGGGCTTAAGTGCTGCCTGTTATTGTGCCACAGGCGCAGGGCAGGAAGAACTCGCGGCGGAACTCCACCCCTGGTAGATCACTGAAATCCATCTTTTGGTTGCCCCCTGGGGATGAGTCGCCACGGCGATGGTGAACAATAGGTGCCGTGGTACAGCGCATCATTATTCTCGGCTCCACCGGCTCCATTGGCACCCAGGCCCTTGAAGTGATCGCGGATAATCCCGATCTCTTTGAGGTGGTGGGCATCGCCGCTGGTGGGTCTGCCCCGCAGCAGATTGTTACCCAGGCACGCAGCCTCGGATTACCCGCGCAGCGCGTGGCGGTGGCCGATGAACAGGCCGCCTGCGAGGTCTCTGAGGCCCTGGGGGCCACCGTGATAAGCGGTGCCGACGCCGCCCGCGACCTTGTGGAGGCCCTGGCTGCGGAGAAGGGTATGGACGTGGTGCTCAACGCCCTGGTGGGTTCGATGGGCCTGGCCGCCACGATGGCCGCCCTGCGTTCCGGGGCTCGCTTGGCCTTAGCCAATAAGGAATCTTTGGTGGCCGGCGGCCAATTGGTGTTGAAGGCCGCGGCACCCGGCCAGCTCGTTCCTGTGGATTCCGAACATTCCGCGATGGCGCAGTGCCTGCGATCGGGGCGGGAACAGGAGGTGGCGCGGCTGGTGCTCACGGCCTCTGGCGGGCCATTCCGGGGCCGCACCCGAGAAGAGATGTGGGAGGTTAGCCCGCAGCAGGCGGCGGCGCACCCCACCTGGTCGATGGGGCAGATGAACACGCTCAACTCCGCCACGCTGGTGAATAAGGGCTTGGAACTCATCGAGGCCGCGTTGCTCTTTGGGGTGCATCCCGATGCCATCGACGTCACCGTGCATCTGCAGTCCATTGTTCACTCGATGGTGACTTTCCACGATGGTGCCACCATCGCTCAGGCCTCCCCGCCCTCGATGAAGTTGCCCATCGCCTTGGCCCTGGGTTGGCCGGATCGGGTGCCGGAGGCGGAGCCGCCGCTGGACTTCTCTCAGGCCTTTTCCTGGGATTTTGAGCCGGTGGATAATACCGCCTTCCCCGCGGTGGAATTGGCGCGCGAGGCCGTGCGGCGCGGTGGAACCTTCCCCGCGGTGTATAACGCCGCTAATGAGGAGGCCGCGGCGGACTTCCTCGCGGGCGCAATACGCTTTCCGCAGATCGTGGACGTGGTGGAGAAGGTAGTTGCCCAAGCCGATTCCTGGGCCGCTCCCGCTGCCACGGTAGACACGATAGAAGAGGTGCTTGCCGTGGAAAAAGAAGCGCGGCAACGAGCACAGGAACTCCTGGCCACGATTAAGCAAGGCTAAGACCAAGCACACCGAGGACAAGGGGAAGGGAGCACAGAGCCGATGGGCCTGATAGGAATAGCGCTTTTTGCGCTGGGAATCGCGGTGACCATTGCCCTGCACGAGTGGGGGCACCTCACCGTGGCGCGCGCCTGCGGAATGAAGGTGCGCCGCTACTTCATTGGTTTTGGCCCCAAGGTGTGGTCCTTCCGCCGGGGTGAAACGGAATACGGGCTTAAAGCCTTACCTTTTGGCGGTTTCTGCGATATTGCGGGAATGACGGCCCAGGACCCCGCGCTCACCCCGGAGGAAGAACCACATGCCATGTATAAGAAGGCGTGGTGGAAGAGGATAGCGGTGCTGCTGGGTGGCATCACCATGAACCTCATCGTGGGCGTGCTCATTCTCTATGGCGTGGCCATGTTCTCCGGGCTGCCCAATCCCAAGGCCGATTACACCCCGGTGGTGGCCGAGGTCAATGAGGGAACCGCGCAGCAAGCGGGCATAGAACCGGGCGATAGGATCGTGGCCCTCGATGGGCAGGCCACGCAGAACTTTGGGCAGTTAGCCGCTGATATTCGGCAGCGTCCCGGCCAAACCATCACCCTGAGCGTGGAGCGCCAGGGGAATACGCGCGAGATTCAGGTGCCGGTGGCCGAGGGGCCGCAGGGCCAGGGCGTGATTGGGGTGGCCTCCGCCCCGGTAGAAAATGCCATTGCCACCTTTGGGCCGGTGGAGGCTATCGGGGTGACGGCTTCTTATACCAAGGATCTGCTGGTCTCCACCGTGCAGGCCCTGGGGCAGTTGCCCGCGAAGATTCCCGGGGTGGTGGCCTCTATCTTTGGAGCGGAGCGCGCCGCCGATAGTCCGATGAGCGTGGTGGGGGTGTCGAGAGCGGGCGGGGAGTTTGTAGAGCGTTCTTATTGGGGAATGTTCTGGATGCTCCTGGCCAGCCTCAATTTCTTCCTGGCGATTTTTAACTTGATACCGCTGCCGCCCTTCGATGGCGGCCATGTGGCGGTGGTGCTCTATGAGAAGGTGCGCGATGGGCTGCGCCGTCTGCGCGGAT
Source organism: Corynebacterium lowii (assembly GCF_001412085.1). GTDB lineage: Bacteria > Actinomycetota > Actinomycetes > Mycobacteriales > Mycobacteriaceae > Corynebacterium > Corynebacterium lowii. The sequence continues at coordinate 142,230 of NZ_LKEV01000002.1, read as the reverse complement.
TGGCCCCGGCGGGGCCAGCGGATTACACCCGCCTCATGCCGGTGACCTATGCGATCGGCGCGGCGTTGCTGAGTTTGGGTGTGGTGTTTATGGTGGCCGATGTGGTCAATCCGGTGCGGCTTTTCCCGTAAAGCCTCTGGCCCCTGACCAAAAGCGGGCAGTGTATGCTCGTGAGCGTTGGCAAGAGTGCCGAAGAGTGTTGATTCGACGGCGATGTCAAGGGTGAAAGCCCCGGCATTGCCCCTTCAAGGAGTATGAGAACTTGTCCATTCCCGTCGGACTAGGTATGCCTGAAGCCCCACCAGCCACCCTGGCGCCGCGCCGGAAAACCCGTCAGCTCATGGTGGGCTCGGTGGGGGTTGGTTCGGATTATCCGATCTCGGTGCAGTCGATGACCACCACCAAGACGCACGATGTGAACGCCACCTTGCAGCAAATCGCGCAGTTGACGGCCTCCGGCTGCGATATTGTGCGCGTGGCCTGCCCCAAGACGGTGGACGCGGAGGCCCTGCCCGCGATTGCTAAGAAGTCCCCGATCCCGGTGATCGCGGATATTCACTTCCAGCCCAAGTACATCTTCGCCGCTATCGACGCCGGTTGTGCCGCCGTGCGCGTGAACCCCGGCAATATCCGCGAGTTCGATGGGCGCGTGAAGGAAGTAGCCAAGGCCGCGGGCGACGCGGGTATTCCCATCCGCATTGGCGTCAACGCCGGTTCCCTGGATAAGCGCATGCTGGAAAAGTACGGCAAGGCCACCCCGGAGGCCCTGGTGGAGTCTGCGGTGTGGGAGGCCAGCCTCTTCGAGGAGCACGGTTATGGGGACATCGCCATCTCGGTTAAGCACAATGACCCGGTGGTGATGGTGGAGGCGTACCGCCAGCTCGCCGCGCAAACCGATTATCCGCTGCACCTGGGCGTGACGGAGGCCGGCCCGGCCTTCCAGGGCACCATCAAGTCCGCCGTGGCCTTTGGTTCCCTGCTCGGTGATGGCATCGGGGATACCATTCGCGTTTCCCTCTCCGCCGATCCCAAGGAGGAGGTGAAGGTGGGTGACCAGATTTTGCAGTCGCTCAACCTACGCCCCCGTGGTTTGGAGATCGTTTCCTGCCCCTCGTGCGGCCGTGCTCAGGTGGACGTGTACACCCTGGCCGAGGAGGTCACCGCCGCCCTCGAAGGGATGGATGTGCCGCTGCGCGTGGCCGTGATGGGCTGCGTGGTCAATGGTCCGGGTGAGGCCCGCGATGCGGACCTCGGTGTGGCCAGCGGTAATGGCAAGGGGCAGATCTTCGTCAAGGGCGAGGTGATTAAGACGGTGCCGGAGTCTCAGATCGTGGAGACCCTGATCGAGGAGGCCATGCGCATCGTGGAGCAGATGGACCCGGAAGAGTTGGCCGCTGCTCAGGCCGCGGGCGTGGGCTCGAAGGTGCGCGTCACTCAATAAAAATCCGGGGGCGTGCTGATAACCTTAGCCCCATGAAAAGGTTGTCCGCACTGCTCTTGTCGCTGGTCACGGCTTCGATAAGCCTCACGGCTTGTACCCCTAAGCCGGCGGATGCCCGCCCGGTGGCACAGGAGTTTCTAGATGCCATCGCCGCGCAGGATTGGGACGCGGTGGGTGGCTACCTGGACGATCCCACGGCGGCGGTGCCGCTGATTCAGGCCAGCGTGGATGGTTTGCAGGCCGAGGGCTTGCAGGCCAGCGTGGAGGATCTGGACGTGAGCGAGCAATCCGCCACGGCGCGCTACCGCCTGGAATGGCAGTTGCCGCGTGATCGCACGCTGAGCTACGAATCCTCCATGCTGCTCACCAGGCAAAACGAGGATTGGTCGGTGCGCTGGCAGCCCACGATCATGCACCCCACCCTGGGCGCGCACCAGCACTTGGAACTACGCCCGGTGCCCGCCGAGCGCGCCAGCGTGGTCAGTTCCGATGGGGTGGCGCTGCTCAGCCCCGGAGTCATGCAGCGCCTCCTGGTTAATACCGATGAACTTTCCGATCCCGCGCGCACCGCGCGCACCATCGAGGACGCGCTGAAGAAGGCCAAGGAGGCCGATCCTTCCGTTCCCACCGTGGAGGCGGGGTCCCTGACGAGCACGTTGCGCAGCGCGCGGGGGGATTATTCGGTGGCGTTGCTTCCCGATGCCGTGACGGAGCAGGTCACCCAGGCGCTCGCCGGGGAGTCGGCGGTGCGGCTTAACCCGGAGGCGGCGATGGTGACCCCCAAGCCCGATTTTGCCCCGGATATTATGTCGCGCGTGCGCACGATCGTGGAGGATGACCTCGATGGTGCCGCTGGGTGGCGGGTATCGGTGGTTAACGAGCAGGGTTCCTCCCTCGATGATGTGGAATACCACGATGCGCAGGTGGCCCCGGCGGTGGGTGTGAGCATTGATTATGACGTGCAACGCGCCGCCGAGGAGGCGGTGAATACCCGTTCCGGGGATAAGGCCATGCTGGTGGCCATTCGCCCCTCCACGGGGCAGATTTTGGCGGTGGCGCAAACCGGTGAGGCGGATAAGGATGGTGATATTGCGCTGAGTGGTCAATATCCCCCGGGATCGGTATTTAAGATGATTACCGCCACGGCGGGATTTGAACACCAGGGATTAAGTGCGGATTCCATCGTGCCCTGTCCAGGAACGATGGATATTTATGGCCGCACGGTGGTGAATTACAATCAGTTTGCCCTGGGTAGCGTGCCCCTGGAACAGGCCTTTGCGCAATCCTGCAATACGAGTTTTGCCGATATTTCCACCAAGCTCAATCCCGGCGAATTGGCCGATACCGCCAAGCAGTTTGGCCTGGGGCTGGATTATGAGATTCCGGGGCTCGATACGATTACCGGTTCCGTGCCGCAGGGGGAGACGGAGCTTGACCGCACGGAGGCGGGCTATGGGCAGGGCCTGGACCTCGCCAGCCCCTTTGGTTTGGCGTTGAGCGCGGCCACGGCGGCGGCGGGGCATACCCCCACGCCCACGCTGATTACTGGGCATGAGACCAAGGTGAGCGAGAAGGTAGAGGCGCCGGAGCAGGGCGCCATCGAGAACCTGCGCCGCTCCATGCGCGCCGTGGTGACTCAAGGAACCGCGCGGGGCATGAAGGCCGAGGGGGATATTTACGGCAAGACCGGTGAGGCCGAGATCAACGAAGGCTCGCACGCTTGGTTCGCGGGCTACCGCGATGATATTGCCTTCGCCACACTCGTGGTACTTGGTGGCGGTTCCGAGGTATCGGTTCAGATCACCGATCACTTCCTGAGCACCCTGGATAAGTATAAGAATCCGGAGCAGGAGGAGGATATACTTTAGTACCTAATCTTTCCCTGTTTTCCTAAAAACGCAGCACAGTAGTGTGAGATAGGGTTGTCAGACCTAAGTAGCATTGCTATCTTCGGGTAACTGTCAGCGCAGAACACCTCTGTGCATAAAGAGTTTCTCAAGGAAACAAAGGGAGAGATTGTTTTGCGCCATCGCGGGCTACGCGCCCTCGCGCTTGCACTGAGCACCCTGGGAATCGGGGCGGGGGTGAGTGCCTGTTCCTCCTCCTCGGAAGCCGCTATCGCGCAACATTCTCAATGCGAGGTGGACGGGTCCGATACCGCCGCCACGGCAGCCTCGTATATGGCGGCCACCACGCATCCCGACGCCACCCGCGCCGCCTGTGACGTTTTGGCCTCCGGAGGCAGTGCTGCCGACGCCCTCGTGGCCGCCCAAGCGGTGCTCGGCCTGGTAGAACCGCAATCCTCGGGGCCGGGTGGTGGGGCCATCGCGGTATATTACGACGCCGCCACGCAACAAACGCGCTCCTATAACGCCATCGTGCACAGCCTGAGCAACGATGAGGAGGCCGCCGACGCTGCCGAGGATTCCATGAGCAGCATCGGCGTGCCGCAGACCTTGCGCCTGCTGCGCCAGCTCAACGAGGACCACGGCACGATGTCCCTGGAGGATTTGGTGGACCCGGCCTATCAGCTGGGAACCTCCGGGTTCCAGGCCAGTGAGCGCCTGGCTGAGGCCATCAATGGTAATCAGCGCCCCTTTAGGCTCTCCCAGCCCGGCGCCGTGCTGCGCAATGCCAGCGGGGAGCGCCCCGCGGCAGGCGATGAATTGAGCAATAAGCCCTACGCGGAGTTCCTTAAGGAGTGGGCCGCCGAGGGCGGCTTGACTGAGAACATGGCGGAGAAGATTCGATCCGAGCTCCAGAAGCAGGCGGAAGGGGAGGAGTACTCCCAATCCCTCGTGGAGGAGTGGGTGCGTGAGGCCGCCGCCCCGGTGGAGTCGCGGGAGGCGCTGTGCACGGAATACGCGGCGTCGAAAGCCTGTGGTAGCCCCTCGACGGCCACCGGAACGATGGTAGTGGCCGAGGCGCTGGGCATCATGCGCCACCTCGATCTGGGCCACCTGGACCCCTACTCGGAGGAGGGCACCGAGGTGGCTCGCGCCACGGCGGCGCACCTCATGACGGAGGCCGAACGCCTGGCCTTCACCGATGCGAATACCTGGATGGACGATCCCGCCGCCTATCCCGATCGCGCTCAGGCCTACCTGGATCAGGTGGTTACCAATGATGAATACCTGCAAATTAAAGCAGGGGAGATTCATCAAAAGAGCAGCGTAGATAACCCGCAGCCCGCCGCCTTGGAGGGCTTTAGCCACAATGGCTACCGGGATTCCGACGAGGAGGGCACCGCCCAGATCACGGTGGCGGATAAGCACGGCAATGTGGCCTCTATGACCACCACCTTGCAGCGCAACTTCGGCAGCGGGCTCATGGTGCAGGGTTTCTTCCTCAACAACTCCCTGGACAACTTCACGGCCGACGCCGCCCCGGAGGCACCCAATGGGCGTCGCAACGCTTCTACCCCTAAGACCATGATGTCCCCGCTGATCGTGCGCTCCGGTGAGTCCGTGCTGGGGCTGGGTTCCCCCGGTGGGCGCAAGATTCCCTCCTATAACCTCAAAAACCTCGTGGCGATGACGCAGTGGGGGCTCAGCCCCGCCGAGGCCATCGCTATGCCGAACTTTGGGGCGGATAACCGCAACGGCGCTTATGCGGAGACCATGCACGGGGAGGAAAGCCTCACCCGCCAGGGTTCCCTGCAAAGGTTGCTGCGCGAGTGGGGCCAGCCGTTGAGCGTGAGCGACGCCGATAGCGGGGCGGGTATCGTGCGCCGCTCCGGGCAGGAATGGGAAGGCGGCGCTGATTCTCGCCGTGGTGGTGCCGTGGCTGGCGGATAAAAACAGCAAAAGAAAGTACCCGAAGAAACTCCCTTTTACCCTCCACACAGGAAGAAAACGGATACCATGCTTGCTTTTCTTGCGATGTCCGGTGCCCTCGCCGGTACGTCCATGACCTATTTTCACCGCCATGAGCGCGCCCATCGCGCCCGCCTGGATGGGCTGCGCTTTAACGTCCACGTCAATGGGATTCGCGGAAAGTCCACGCTCACCCGCATGATTGGCGGGGTATTGCGCGCGGCGGGGCACAACACTATCTCTAAAACCACCGGCACTTATGCCTGCGTGATCGACGGCCAGGCGGAAGAACACCCCATTCGCCGCACCGGCCCGGCCAACATTAATGAGCAATACCGCTTTGTCAGGGAATGGATCACCGAGGATATTGATGCCCTGGTGGTGGAGTGCATGGCGGTAAAGCCCAAATACCAAAAGATTTGCCAATCCACCATTTTGCGTTCACCGATCACCGTGATTACCAATGTGCGCCTGGATCACCAAGAGGATATGGGCGATACCTTGGAGGAGATCGCGGAATCGCTGTGCAATACCGTGCCAGATAACGGCGTTGTGGTTACCGGCGAGCGTTCTCCCAAATTGGTAGAGATTATTCGCCGTCACGCCGAGGAACGTGACAGCCGCCTTATCGTGGCGGAAGAAAGTGACCTTTCCCGTTCCCTGGTGCCGCGCTTTAGCTACCAGCAATTCGAGGAAAACGTAGCGGTAGCTCTGGCCGTGGCCGAGGAATTGGGCATTGATACCGATACCGCCGTGCGCGGCATGCTTTCCGCCCAGCCCGACCCCGGCACCACCTCCGTCACGCAGATTCAGCAGGGCCAGGATTCTATGTTCTGGGTGCCCATGTTCGCCGTGAATGATTGGGAATCCACCGTGCGGGTATTCGATAGCGTTTCCGAGACCACGCTGCCGGAGGAGTGCCGCCGCGTGGTGGCGCTGAATAATCGCGCCGACCGCACCGACCGCGCCGCCATGTTCATCGATCTGGTGAGCACCGACCTGCGCAAAGAGATTGACCGCGTGGTGCTCTACGGCGACCTTCAAGAGGTGGTGCGCCAGCGCCTCATCGACCAGGGCTTCCCAGAAAGCGAGATCGTGACCACCGCCGACTGTGAACACGCCGAATCCACCGAGGATGGCCGCGTGCTGGTGGACCGCGCCCGCGAGGGCTTTGAGGGGCACGACGTGGCGATCTTCGGCATGGTCAATATCCACACCGATCACGTGACGGCCATGCGCCGCTACATCGACGCCACCTTGGACAAGGGCGCCAAGAACGAGGAGCAGAAGGAGGCCACGGCCTAATGCACAGCGTGGAGTTTGGTTCCTATTACTTCCTGGTAGACCTCATTCACGTGACCTTCCTCGTGGGGTTGGTGCTGAGCTACCTTTACTTCCGACACCGCCAGGTTAGCGTGGGTGGGTCCCTGACAGTAGGGTATCTTGCAGCTTCCTTGTACATGCCGTGGAATGTAGTGTTCACGGTGGCGGTATCCGTGGTGGCCTGGCTGCTGATTAAGTACGTCATCCTCAAAATCTGGTTGCCGCGTCCGCGTCAAATCTTTGCCATTGGTCTCTTTGTAGGCGTAATTTGTGGAGCCATATGGGTGGTGGGCAGCGAGTATCTCTTTGGCAAGCAGATTCACGGAATGGAGTTTGCCCTCATCGGCGTGATTGTTCCGGGTATGCTTTGCAATTCCTTGGTGAAGCAAGGACCTAAGCGCACTCTTATTCCGCTGGTATGGATGGGTCCTGTCTCTGGTTTGGTGGGCTTGGGGCTTACGTGGCTCACGAGCGTAGCATTGCCGCTTTCCTTCTCTAGCGCGCTCTTTGAACAAATCCCGCGTTCTGAACCCAAGTTCTTTGGAATAGCGGCTGCTTCGGTGCTGTGCGCGATTCTTATTCAAGATGGGTTCCTTAAGAACTTGAAGCTCCGCACTGGTGGGTACATTACCGCTGGTTTGCTTGTGGCCAGCACCATCAATCCCCGGTACATTGCTGTGCTGGCGGCCTCGGCTGGATTAGTGTGGGCGATATACAGCCTCTATGCGCGCCGCGTGCCGCTTTTTGGTAAGGATCGTTTTATTGTTTTGTGCGCCCTTTCCATTCTCACGGTGGTGGCATTAGAGGGCCTGGTGGTGGTCCTTACCGGTCATCGAGTGGGTGGTGCGGAAAACATTGTGTTCTGTATTCTTCCCGCTATCGTGGCTAACGATCTAGTGCAGCACGGTTGGAAGCGCACCGGTGGAGGCCTAGCAATTTCGGTGGCTGCATGCGCAGCTATTGCGGCTCCGGTGGCGGCGCTTTCCTAGCCGTTATTTACCCCACCCCGTCAGCCATTCCTCTCGCCCCAGGGGCTTAGCCACCACCCGCGTTTCACCGATACCGCCCACCCAAGGCGTATCGGGTTGTCCGGCCCAGATGGAGGCCCCTATTAACCAGGGCTCATTCGCGGTAGCCAGGCCGCTGGCCCCGAGCACATCGCGCAGGATAGGGGCGTGGTCCACAAACATTTCAATGCTCCCGCGCGCGGGGTCATTTACCACCGCCACGTGCAGCCACCGGCCCACGGGCACCTCGTGGGACCAATTGGAGGTGCCACCCGTATTCCCCTGGGTAGCCACGGCTGACCACTGCACCTCCCGCAGGGAGGAAACGGCCATTACCGCCGGTGGCTCTTCCGGTTCCTCGCCGCCGCGTTGGCCTAAGCGCCCCAGTGCGCCCATCCAGTGATTCTCCTCCCCAAAGGCCGGGTCAATATACAGGAAGGTCTCTAGGGTGTAGCCCTCCTCAAAGGTCAGGGAGTTCAGCGGAGCGTCTTTATCGGTGCGCAGCCAACTGCGGTGTGGGCGCTGCCAGTACAGCGCCGCGCCATCGGCGGAAAGGGGGTGAGCGCCGGTGATAATGCGCAGCCCGCCGGGGTCGGCGGCGGTGGCGTGGTTATTGTTGCCGGAGACGTCGATAAGCCTCCCCGGTGTCGAGGCACTGGGGCGCCAATGCACGGCGGCGGGCACGTGCGGATAATCCTCGGCAGAGGTGGGCAGTTGGCCGGGGTCAATGTGCGGGGCGGAGTAGCCCGCGGTGATGAGGCCGCGGGTGCGCTCGGTGTAGTCGGGCGCAGTGGCCTCGGGGGCAGGGGGAAGGTGCAGCGGGAGCGTCCAGGAATCGGGCTCTTCCAGGAGTATCTGGTCAAATTGATTAAGGCTTTCGACGGGTTTGAGCGCCACCCAGGGGGAGAAAGCCGTCATGGTGAGCGTGGCGGCGGCGAGGTCAAAGTGGAGCAATCCCATGAGCCCATTGCCGCCCTGATAGGCCATTTGATAATCCTGCAATACGTGAATAACCTCGCGGCCCTGCGCATTAGTGCGGGTGGTATATCCCGCGCCGTGATGGTGCCCGGCGATGGTCAGAAAAATCTGACTATTGGGGTAAATAAGCCGCTCCCATAGGTGTTCGCCGTATTCCTCGGTGAGGAATACCTCGCCATCGGGTTTAATTCCGGTGATCTCGTGGGAGGTGAGAATAGTGGGAATATCGCGGTGAGAGTTGAGCACGCTTTGCGCCCAGTCAAGGGCGGCGTCGTCCGCGCGCCAAGCCAGAGCGAGCACCAGGAATTGCCTGCCTGCGGCATGGAATATGTGATATTCGCACTCGCTATTGGGAGCGGAATAGCGCTCGCGGAAGGTAGAAAAGGCTTTGCTTCTCGACGCCGGGAAGTACTCGCTAAAGTGCGTGGGTTCCTGCTCGGAGAGATCGTGGTTTCCCGGCAACAGGGAATAGGGCATGGCGGCGTTATCGAGAATACTCATCGCCGCGTTGGCTACGTCCCACTCCTGGATAACCTCGGCCTGATCCACTATGTCGCCTAAGTGAGTGGTGAAAGCGATTCCCAATTCCTCGCGGTGTTCCACTAGCCAGCGAGTTTGGGCCTCGTAGGGCTCCGACCCGTAGCGGGCGCGGTAGAGATTACCGGTATCCGGGGTGGCGTAGCGGGAATAAAACTGCGTATCCGGCAGCACCCCGATGGTGAAGCCGGAGCCTGCCGCGGCACTGGCCTGCGCACGGGCGAGGGTGGGGTAGAGGGCCGTGGCGCTCAGCGCTCCCAGGGCGCTGAGTGAGAGGAACTGGCGGCGTTTCATCTTTGGCAGTGAGGTCGGCATAGGGCGAACCTATCGCGCCGATATGGCGAGCGGGTTAAGACTGAGTGAACAGATGGAGGGGACTACGATGGGCGGCATGTCTGCAACCCGTGCAAAACTCACCCCAGGAAAGCCCACCCCCATCCGCACCGTGCCCGAGCACATCGCTCGCCCGGAATACGCCTGGAAGGACGAGGTACAAGAAAATATCGGGGAGCCCTTCATCCAGACCCCCGAGACAATCGAGGCCATGCGCGAGGCCTCCACCATCGCCGCCAACGCCCTGGCCGCCGCCGGGGCCGCCGTGAATCCGGGCGTGACCACCGATGAGATTGACCGCATCGCTCACGAATACATGGTTGAGCACGGCGCCTACCCTTCCACCCTGGGGTACCTGCACTTTCCCAAGTCCTGCTGCGTTTCCCTCAACGAGATCGTGTGCCACGGAATCCCCGATACCACGGTGATCCAGGACGGCGACATCGTTAATATCGACGTCACCGCCTTTAAGAACGGCGTCCACGGGGATACTAACGCCACCTTCTTAGCTGGCGACGTCTCCGAGGAGCACCGTTTGCTGGTGGAGCGCACCCGCGAGGCCACCATGCGCGGAATTAAGGCTGCCAAGCCGGGCCGCGAGATCAACGTGATTGGCCGCGTGATTGAAAGCTACGCCAAGCGCTTTGGGTACAACGTGGTCACGGACTTCACCGGGCACGGCGTGGGTACCACCTTCCACAACGGGCTTATCGTGCTGCACTACGATTCCGATACCTACCGTGACGTGCTGGAACCCGGCATGACGCTGACCATCGAGCCCATGATTAACCTGGGCGGCCTGGAATACGACATCTGGGATGACGGCTGGACCGTGCAGAACCGCGATGGCAAGTTCACCGCGCAGTTCGAGCACACCATTGTGATTACCGAGGACGGCAACGAGATTCTTACGCTGCCTACGGAACAGCCTGCGCAGTAAACCCCTAATCCAGCTCCAGCCCCAACAGGGCGTTTTCCACCACCTCGGGCAGCGCCGGGTGAATCCAGTACTGCTCGCGCGCGGCCTGGCGCACGTCAATGTCAAAGGCCATGAGCGTAATGAGCTGCTGGATCAGCGTGGAGGCCTGCGGCCCCATGAGGTGCGCGCCCAGGAGTTTGCCGGTGGAGCGATCCGCGATGAGCTTCACTATTCCGGTGGTGTCCTCCATCGCCCAGCCGTAGGCCACATCGGCGTATTTCTGTACCTTCACCGTCACGTCCGCCCCGGTTTCCCGGGCCTGTTCCTCGGTGAGCCCCACGGTGGCAATCTGCGGGTGGGTGAACACCGCCGCCGGAACGTGCTCATGGGGCATGGCGTGTAGGTCCTCGGGGTGGAGGAGGTTGTGCCACACGGCGCGGGCCTCCGCGTTGGCCACGTGCTTAAGCAGGTAAGGCGAGGAGACGTCGCCTAGCGCCCATACACCGGGGGCGGTGGTGGAGCGGCCGTATTCATCTACCTCCACGCGGCCTTTGTTCACGGCCACGTTCCCCGCTTGGGCCTCCAAGCGGTCGCCGTTGGGGATACGCCCGGTGGCTACCAAGAGCTGCGAACTAGTTACCGTGCTGCCGTCGCTGAGCGTAGCGGTAATCCCGCCGTCAGCGTCTTGGGTGAGGGATTTAATCTCGGCGTTAAAGCGCACGTCGAAGCGCTCGGCGGCAAGTTCCGTAAACCGTTGGCTGATCTCCGCGTCCAGGTGGCGCAGTAGGGAATCGGAGCGGTTGATGATGGTCACGCGGGTGCCCAGGGCCTCAAATACGTGGGCAAACTCCATAGCGATGTATCCGCCGCCCACGATCATCAGCGATTCCGGCTGCTCGGGCAGGCGCATGATCGTCTCATTGGTGTGATACTTCACGCCGGAGTCTGCGATCACCTGGGGAATCATGGGGCGCGAGCCCGCGGCGATCACCACATTATCGGCAGAGATAGTAACGGGAGTATCCCCTTGGCCGGTGCGCAGGGTGCGCTCGCCCACGAATACCGCGTGTTGATCGTAAACGTCGATATTGGGGGTCTGCGGCCCGCGCCGATATTCCTCGCCGCCCTGGGAGATGGGGTCAATGCGCTGCTCGAATACGCGGGAGACAATCGCCGGCCACTCCACGGAGTTCACCTGGGCGTTGACCCCGAGCTCGGCGGCGTGGCGGGTGTCTAGGGCGAGGTCGGCGGCATACACGTACATCTTGGTGGGGATGCACCCCACGTTGAGGCAGGTGCCGCCAAAGCGGGATTCCTCCACGATGGCGATGGAGAGGTCGTCGAACTCCGGGGGCAGGCTATTGCCGGAACCGGAGCCGATCACGATGAGACCGTAGTGTTTGGTGGGGCTGGTCACGGTACAGTTCCTTCCTTATTTATTTAGTCTTATTGAGTACAGTATCCAGCCAGTCAAAGGTGGCCTCAAAGGCTTCCTCGCGCACCAGGGGGGTAGAGAGAAAAACGTCGTGGCGCGCGGAATCAATGGGCAGCACCGTGGACCGCTCGGAGAGCATAGGGGCTATGCGCTGAATCTGGTCCACGTCCAGCACCGTATCGGCGCTATCGGCGGCCGCCGAGTACTCGTGGCCTAACCAGGAACGGGAGGAACACAGGGTGAGTAGGGGAGTGGGGAGTTTCTTTTGCTCCTGGGCTGCCGCCTGTCCGGCAAAGATCGCGTTGATCCAGCCGTAATATTTACGGTGCCCGCCCAGGGGTTTCATGGTGGTGTCATAATCCCACTCGCCGCCGAGGGATTGGTGCAGGGATTGGCCGTAGGCGCTCACCTCTTTCTGTGGCAGGGAAAGCAGGGGGCGCACCTTGCCGACGGTGGAGGTAAGCGCCTTGGTGGCGAGGACCACGGCGTTGGGGAAGGGCATGTCCAGCCACGGGCTATTGAGAATCATCGCGGGCACGGAATCGAATAGCGCGGGTTCGGTGCTGCGCAGGTGGTCAAGCCAGAGCGTAGCGATGAGCCCGCCGGTGGAATGCGCCAGCGGAACGACGCTGCCGTGGCGCTCCACGAGTATCCGGGCCGTGGCGGTGAGCTCCGGGTAATAGTGGCGCAGATCGCTGGTGTAGTGCCAGTGCTGGCCTGGCCGGTGGGAGCGCCCGCACTTGCGCAGATCCAGGGCGTAAAAGGGGTAGCCGTGCTCCGCGAATTGCTCGGCCACGTGGGCTTGGAAGAAGTAATCGGTCATGCCGTGTATCCACAGCACCGCAGGTTTACCGTTACCTTGCGCAGATTCAGTGCCCACGGAGGCGTCGGCACGCACGAGGGTGGCCACCGCCTCCCCCTCGCCGTCGGGGTCGCGCCCAAAGTCCAGGGTGGTGGCGGAAAAGCCGTCCCCCAGTATGTCCTCGCCCCAGTGCAAACTTTCCTCGGAGGTGTGATTCATATTGAGCTAGTGTAGACAGTCTCGCGGGCGGGCAAGCGGGGGAGGGAATCGGGGGTGTCATTCGGCGGCGATGGCATGGCAGAACACCCGTTTTATACCAAAAACTCGTGGGATAATGCGCGGATTCGCCCCCTGGGGGCGTAAGGTGTAGGTCACTGACTGTGGCCCGCGTGAGCAGGAAGCGGCTCGGCGGGTGTCTGCGCACGGGCACAGACCCGCTTGGCGGCCGCCAGTGCAACGAAAATGAAGAGGTAAAGAGCAAGTGTCTGAGAGTACAAAGATCAGCGACGAGGTGGATGTCGCACTCATCGGTGCGGGCATCATGAGCGCCACCCTGGGTGCCATGCTCCGCGAACTGGAACCCACGTGGACGCAGATGGTGTTTGAGCGCCTCGACGGCGCGGCGATGGAATCCTCCTCCCCCTGGAACAACGCCGGTACCGGGCACTCCGCCCTGTGCGAGCTGAACTATACGCCGGAGAAGAACGGCAAGATTGACGTCACTAAGGCCGTGGCGATCAACGAGAAGTTCCAGGTATCCCGCCAGTTCTGGTCCCACCAGGTCACCAGCGGCGTGCTGCCCTCCCCCCGCGACTTCATCAACCCCGTGCCGCACGTATCCCTGGCGCAGGGCGAGGATCAGGTGGGCTACTTGCGACGCCGCTACGAGGTGCTGGCGAACCACCCGCTCTTCCCCGATATGCAGTTCACCGCTGACCGCGATGAGTTTGCCGAGAAACTTCCGCTCATGGCGCGCGGCCGCGATTACTCCGAGGACGTGGCTATCTCCTGGACCGACGCCGGTACGGACATCAACTACGGCTCGCTGACCCGCCAGTTCTTCGACGCCGGCCAGCGCGCCGGTACCCAGTTCCGTTACGGGCACGAGGTCAAGGCCCTCAAGCGCGAGGGCAAGAAGTGGCGCATCACCGTGAAGAACCTCCACACCGGTGATCTCTCCGTGGTGCGCGCGAACTTCGTGTTCGTGGGCGCGGGTGGTTATGCCCTGGACCTCATGCGCAAAGCCGGGGTGGCCGATGTGCGCGGTATCGCAGGATTCCCCATCTCCGGCATGTGGCTGCGCTGCACCAATGAAGAACTCATTGAGCAGCACCAGGCCAAGGTGTACGGCAAGGCCCGCGTGGGTGCCCCGCCGATGTCCGTGCCGCACCTGGATACCCGCGTGATCGACGGCAAGCGCGGCCTGCTCTTTGGCCCCTTTGCCGGGTGGACGCCCAAGTTCCTCAAGAAGGGCTCTTACCTTGACCTCTTCAAGTCCATCCGCCCGGATAATATCCCCTCCTACCTGGGCGTGGCCGTCCAGGAGTTCGGATTGACCAAGTACCTGGTCACCGAGGTGCTGAAGAACTTTGAGCACCGCGTGGACTCCCTGCGCGAGTACATGCCCCTGGCCGAGAGCAAGGATTGGGAGACGGTGATTGCCGGACAGCGCGTGCAGGTGATTCAGCCCGTGGCCGCCCCGCGCTTTGGCTCCCTAGAGTTCGGCACCGCTCTGGTCAATGACACCGACGGCTCCATCGCTGGCCTGCTCGGTGCCTCGCCGGGCGCCTCGATTGCTCCTGCGGCGATGGTGGAACTGCTGGAACGCTGCTTTGGCGAACGCATGATTGACTGGGCAGACAAGCTCATCGAGATGATCCCCTCCTACGGCCACAAGCTGGCCGGGGAGCCGGACATGTTCTCTCAGGTGTGGGAGAGCACGCAGCGCACGCTGCAATTGGAGGATTAATACTCTTCTGCTGCATGGCAGCGGCACGAGCCGCGCTTTGCTTTCCCTGGGTGCTCTTCCCGGGAGGCAAGGCGCGGCTCGTGCGTTGCCGGGGCTGCTGGTTATAAAGGCCTGGTTGGGCTGGGGCGGCGGGTACACTCATGCCCCATGAGCGCAGCACAACAGCCCAACCCCGGACACGTCTACCTCGTGGGAGGAGGGCCCGGCGCCTGGGACCTCATCACCGTGCGCGGCATGAAGGCCCTAGAGCGCGCCGAGGTGATTCTCACCGATCACCTCGGCCCCACGGGGGAGTTGGACCAGCTGTGCGATACCACGCACAAAGAGATCATCGACGTAGCCAAGCTGCCCTACGAGCGCCAAACCGCTCAGGAAAAGATCAATGAACTCCTGGTGGAACACGCCCAGGCGGGGAAGGTCGTGGCCCGACTCAAAGGGGGAGACCCCTACGTATTTGGCCGGGGCTTCGAGGAATACGAATACTGCCTGCGCCACAGCATTGACTGCGAGGTCATACCCGGCGTGACCTCGGCGGTCTCCGTGCCCGCCCTGGCCGGAGTACCCGTGACCCAGCGCGGCCTCGTCCATTCCTTCCACGTCGTTTCCGGTCACCTGCCACCCGGCCACCCGCGCTCGGAGGTCGATTGGCAGGCCCTAGCCCGCAGCGGCGGCACCATCGTGGTCATCATGGGGGTACGCCAGGCCCCGGCGATTGCTCAGGCGCTTATCGACGCCCCCTTGGCGCCCACCACCCCCTGCGCCATCGTGCAGGAGGGCAGCACCTCCCAACAGCGCGTGTTCCGCTGCGACTTGGGAACCCTGGCCGAGACGATGGAGCGCTACGAGGTGCGTTCCCCGGCTACCTACGTGATTGGTGAGGTGGCGGGGTTGAGCGCGAATCAACCCTAGGAATGAGGCGCGGGGCGCTACCCGGTGGGTAGCGTGGGGAAAATGATGAGCGCGGCGTGGTGGAAGAAGATTGCACGGGGAACCGGCAAAGTAGTACTAGTTTTATTTGCTGTGCTTACTGTGGCTGCTTACTGGGATGAGGGGCCGGTTAAAGCTACTACTATGTCCCTGCTGGTCCTCGTTGCATTATTCTTTCGCCGTGCGCCCAATGTTTTGATTATATTTGTGGGGGTATTGGTTACTATTGCGCTTTTTTCTGGGACGTCCGAAGGGGGCGGGATAGTTCTCATTGCCCTTATATATTTTTCATATTTCGTTGCCACTTTATGCGGCTGGTACATTTCTATTATTTATATATCCTATATAGTTGGTGTTATTTTTCTCGCTTGTCTTGCGCGCTTGCATGAAGTGTATGATACCTGGGGGATGCTCGGGGCATTTACGGGTAGAATTATTCCCATTGTGGCTTTTTGGCTACTGGGCACGCTGTTGCGTCAACGCTCCGAAACTATCGTACTGATGCGAGAGAAGGCCGAACTCGCCGGAACCCTAGAGCGCACCCGCATCGCCAGGGAGATGCACGACATTATCGCTCATAATCTTTCCGGGGTGATTGCGCTGGCGGATGGCGCTCGATATAACGCTGTTAAGAACCCGCAGATGGCGGCAGAGACCTTGGAAACTATCTCACAGACCTCCCGGGAGGCGCTGACTCAAATGCGGGGTTTGCTCTCAGTTTTGCGGGAAGAGGGAGGGCGGGAACGTAACGCGGCCCCAGGTGTAGCCGATATAGCGGCCCTGGTGGCGGATGCTCGCCGCAATGGTTTGGAGCTTACCGTTATTGGCTTAGGCGATATTCCTGCGGATCTTCCTACGTTCGTTCAATTCACTATTTATCGCACCATGCAGGAATTACTCACGAATATGCTCAAGTACTCCTCCACGGCCACGGGTGGGATCAAGGTCGAAACTCAAGGTCAAATGCTATTGATTCAATCTCACAATCCCACAGAGAGCAAGCCCAATGAGGGTGGCTTTGGTCTCATTGGTATGGAGGAGCGTTTGCTGGCTCAGGGAGGCCGGTTAGAGGTGAAGAGGGAAAACGGAGAGTTCGTAGTGAAAGCACAGGTGGCCCTATGAAAGCGGACAATACAGTGATCCGAGTGGGGCTGGTGGACGATCAACCCCTGGTGCGCACGGGCTTTGCGATGCTGCTCGGTTCCCAGGCGGATATGCGGGTGGTTTGGGACGTGAGCGATGGTGACCAGGTATTAGCCCAAGAGCCGGCGGACGTGGTGCTCATGGACGTGCAAATGGCCCGCATGGACGGAATAGAGGCCACCCGCGCGCTTCTGAAACAGCACCCACAAACCAGAATCATCATGCTCACCACCTTTGATGAGCACGACTTTGTGCGCGGCGCTGTCGAGGCCGGGGCCAGCGGTTTCTTGCTCAAAGACGCCCAACCGGAGGAATTGTTGCGCGCCGTGCGCGTGGTGCATTCCGGCGAGGCAGTGTTATCCCCCAAAGTCACCGCGAATGTGCTGCGCGATATGACGGAAAAGGGGGCGCCGATAAGCAGTCCTCCTGCCCCGGTGGAGGAATTAACGCAGCGGGAAACGCACGTGTTGCGCCTTATGGCGCTGGGGCTGAATAACCAGGAGATTGCGGAGCGCGAGTTTGTTTCTATGGCCACGGTGAAAACTCACGTGCGCCATATTCTGATGAAAACCTGTTCCAGGGATAGGGTGCAGGCCGTGCTTTTTGCGTACAGGCGCGGCGTGGTATCTCCACAGGAGCTACTTAATCATCCTCAAGGCTGAGCTAAGGTTTCAACCCGCAGGGCGATGTGGGCAGCGGGGTTCGGGGGCGAAGATAAAACCATGCTCACAATCAAGAATCTCACTAAGACGTATAAGTCAAAAAAGGCGGTGGATAACCTTTCCTTCACCGTCCCCGATGGCCTCGTGACTGGCTTCCT
The DNA here is from genome assembly GCF_001412085.1 of Corynebacterium lowii. GTDB lineage: Bacteria > Actinomycetota > Actinomycetes > Mycobacteriales > Mycobacteriaceae > Corynebacterium > Corynebacterium lowii. Next base: position 124,781 of record NZ_LKEV01000002.1, on the reverse strand, counting down.
CGGGCCCAACGGTGCGGGAAAGTCCACCACGATGCGCATGGCCGTCGGGCTGGAACGCCCCACCTCGGGCACGGCAACCTTCGACGGCACGGACTTCCGCAAACTCAGCCACCCCGGCAAAGTGGTGGGCACGCTGCTCGACGCCACCTGGTTCCATCCCGGCCGTAGCGCTCGCGCCCACCTGGGCATGATGGCCTCCCTGCAAAAGGTACCCATGAGCCGCGTGGACGACGTGCTAGAGCGCGTGGGCATCGCGGAGGTGGCACACAAGAAGGTGGGCGGCTACTCGCTGGGCATGAAGCAGCGCTTCGGCCTGGCCTGCGCGCTGCTGGGCGACCCCAAGCACTTGCTTCTCGACGAGCCCGTCAACGGCCTTGACCCCGAGGGCGTGCACTGGATGCGTGATCGCATCCGGGAGCTGGCCGCCGAGGGACGTTCCGTGCTGGTCTCCTCCCACCTGCTCTCCGAGATGTCCATGACGGCGGATCGCCTGGTGGTGATCGGGCGTGGACAGTTGGTGCGTGAGGGCACCGTGGACGAGTTCGTGGGCACCAGTGGGGAGACGGTGATCGAGGTGAAGGTGGACCGCCCCGACGTGCTGGAAGATGCGCTGGCTAGCGCGGGCATCCAGGTGGAGCGCGGGGCAGATAACCTGCTGCGCGTTTTTGGCATGGACGACCCCATCGAGGTAGGGGCCATGTGCCGCGCACTCGACCTCACCGTGGCGGGCTTGCAGCGCCGTACTCCCTCCCTGGAAGAAGCCTTCCTGGCCGCCACCGTCGATTCCACCGAATATCGGGCCTCCTAAAACCTTCTCACAGAAAAGGACTATTCATCGTGTCATTCTTACAGAGCCAAGCGCGTGCTCTCTTCTCTCTCCGAGCCACCTGGATTTATCTGGGCATCATCTGCCTGGGCATGGCGGGGATCGGTTTCCTGGTGGCCTTTGGTACGGGGAAGGAGGAAGAGCTGGTGGCTGCCGGATTCTTAGTGAACCCGGGCCAGTTTGCTCTCCTCGTGATGGTCTTTGGGGCCGCCATGCTCCCCGGCGCGGACCTCACCAAGGGAACTCTGGGGTGGTGCTACCTCTCCACCAATCATCGTTTTGCGCTCCTGCTCAGCCAGGTGGCTTTGCTGATCGCTGCTTTTTCTGCGGCGACGGTTCTCGGCGCGGCGGTGTCCGTGTTGCTCGTGCTGGCCTTGGGTTACAAAGTGGACTTTGCTCTGGATAAGGAGCAATGGCAGGGTATTGCCACTGTTTTCTCCGAATGGATTGTCTTTAGCATCCTGGCGGTGTTGCTCACCTACATCTTTGGTCGGGCCGTCTATGCCGTCATGCTGTTGGTGCTTGATCTATTCCTTCTGGAAATGTCACTGAACCTTATGCCCCAGGAATGGGCGCATAAACTCGCCCAGTTGCTTCCCATGCGTAACACTATGGTCATGGCCTTGGGGGCTGAACCAGGGGAGATCGGAAGGCTGGGCGCCACCCTCATCATCGTCACCCTCATCGCGCTTCTGGGAGCCGCCGCTTGGCGGATTACTGATCGCCGCGCGGTGAACTGAAAAAGAAAGAACTGAAAGGAAAGAATCATAAAGACCAATCGTATTTCCCTGGCCCTGATGGCTGCTCTGACCTGTGTTCCCGCCGTAACCGTTGCGGCAACCCCCGCCACTGCGGCCGTCGATAATGGCGCTGAGGTGGCCCCCGGCGCGCCGATGCGGATGCAAATCGAAGGAATGGAGCGCCCCGAGAATATGCCGCCGGAGGTATTTACGGCGATGTCGTGCTCGCAGGGTGTTCCCGGTACCGTGACCCTTCCTGATGGAAGCAAGCGCAATGTGATGGTGAGCGCCGCGCACTGCGTGAAGGGGACAGACGACGATGACGTACAGCCCGATGTGTACGTCTATGCGCCGCTGGAAGAAGGCAACGAGCTCATCGCTATGGCCGCGCATGGGGAGAAAATGCGCATGGAGCCGGGAGAGCACTGGATAGAGACGCAGCTAGGGATACCTAATATGCCCGATTGGGCCACCGCTGACCTCGGGCCCGACGTGGAGATGAGCCGTGTGGCGGACTCCGTGGATCAATATGGGCGACGCCACGGTGAGCCGGTGGAGCTGACCGGGGTGCGCGATTACCGTGACCTCCAAGACTGGGAAATTTCCTTTGATAACTTTGGCCAGCCTATCTGCAAGGATGGACAGACCAGCGGGCGCACGTGCGGTATCCAATTCATGCGCACGAGAAATGGCCTGTGGTACCTGGGCACCGGTATCCCCGGTGATTCCGGGGGAGTGAACTTTGACCCCAATAATGGCGAGGCGCTGGGAGTATCTTCTCTGGCCTCGTGGGGTTTGGTGGTACGCGCCCAGCCGGTGGATATTGCGCTGGAAGAGGCCTATGACATTCCCGATGGGCAGGTCAATGAGTACTTCGCCCTGCCGGACTCCACCGCCCCGCATGCTCCCATGAGGACGTTTGAGGAAGATCAGCAGGCAACGCGCCAGTGGATGGAGGAGAACTCCCCGGAGGCGCTTGATGAGCCAGTTACTTTCGAGAGCGCAAAGAAGAAGGCGGACCAGAACATAGCAGAGAGCGTGGCCGAGGCGCATGTACAAGCCCGCGATTCGGTGAACCTGCTATCCGAGGACCCCACCCAGGTGGGGCAGGTGGCGGAAAATGCCGTGAATACCGCGCTCTATGTGGGTGAGCGGTTGGAGGGGACTGCACGGGCTTATGCCGAGGCCTTCCAAACCTCTCTGGAAGAGGAATGAATGAAAGTGGGGACACAGGTGCACTTGCTGAGTTACGGTGAACACAGCAAACAACACGGAAGAATCAGATAGGGGAGAAAATGAAGACTCGTAACCTCATTGGTACCGCCTCGGCGGTCATGATCTCTGCGGTGGCAGTGACCACCGCCCCAGGCGCCATCGCCTCAGCGGCCGAGGTGGCCCCCGGTGCTCCGATGCGTATGCAAACGGATGCCTACGAAGATGAGCCCATTGACATCCCCTTGGAGATTCAGGCTACCGGCGGCTGCTCCCAGGGTGTGCCGGGCACCGTCACCCTGCCCGATGGCACCACCAAGAACGTGCTGGTGAGCGCTGGACACTGCCTCTATGGAATCGAGGGAGACGGCACGGAGACCTACCCGGAGGTCTATGCTCCGCTCTATGATGAGCACGGCCTCATCGCCCAGCGCGAGCATGGAGAAAAGGTGTATCCGGCCGAGGACAGCCTAAACGCGGAACAACTGGCCGTGCAATACAACGGCGCGGACTGGGCCACTGCGGAAATCCCCGAAGGAGTGGAGGCCACCCGCGTGGCCGATTCCGTGGATCAGTACGGGCGCCGGCACGGTGAGCCGGTGGAACTGACCGGGGTGCGCGATTATCGCGACCTGGGTCCGTGGGAGGTATCGTTTGATAACTTTGGCCAGCCTATCTGCAAGGATGGCCAGACCAGCGGGCGCACCTGCGGGGTACAGGTGCTGCGGACGAGCAACGGCCTGTGGCATACCGCTTTGAGCCTGCCCGGTGATTCCGGTGGGGTGAACTTTGACCCCAATAACGGCGAGGCCCTGGGAGTGACCTCGATGGGCTTCTATGGCTTTGGTGGGCGCGCCCAGCCCATCGACGTGGCCATCGAGGAGGTGTATGGCATACCCGATGGGGAGGTCAATGAGCACTTCACCTTGCCGGAATCCACCCAGCTGCACACCCCCATGTACACCCTGGAGGAGGAGTCTCAGCGCAAGGCGCAGTGGGCGGAAGAGAACCTTCCCGAGGAGATGACTGTCCCCGAGGAGCCTCTCACGTTGGAGGACGCGCAGATCGTGGCAGAGGTGAACTTTGAGGCAGGAGTGGGGGAGGCTCGCCTCCAAACCCAGGACGCCGTGAATACCCTTTCCCAGGACCCCACTCAAGTTGGCACCGTGGTGGAGAGCGCTATCGAGGGCACGCAGCGCATCGGTGGCCTCGTAGAGCAGACCGCCGAGGTGTATGAGGCGGCCTTGCAGAACTCGCTGACAGAAAGCTAGACCACCAAGGTCAGCTCCGTGGGGGAGTTCTCCTCCACGGTCATGCCCGCAGCGCGCGCTACCTGGGCGACCTCGGGGGCGTCGGCAGGCGCGGTCTCCGATAGCGCGAGCACGCGGGCCAGTTCTCCCTTGTAGTGCTTGTTGAAGTGGCTCACCACCTTGCGGCTGCCGTCCTCGCGCACGGATTCCACCCGCACGGTGAGCGCGCCGGGGAGTTTGCCGAGTTGCTGATACCCCCCGGAACGCAGATCAATCACCAGGCCCTCCACCTCGCTCAAAGCCTGGGTGATAGCCGAGCCCCAGCGGGCCTTCATGGTGGGGGTGGCTCCCGTGGCGTCGGGAAGTTTGGTAGAGGCCGAAAGCCGGTAGTGGGGGATGGGGTTCTCCGCGCCGAGCACCCCGAAGAGTGCAGAACCGATGGCCAGGCGCGCGCGGGCTTGCGGGGGCAGGGAGGGGGCGTCGAGGGCGTCGTAAAGCACCCCCGTGTAGCGCTCAATGGCGGGCATGGTGGGGCTATGCAGGAGGCGGGCGCTCAGCTCGGCCTCGGGGCGCAGTTTTTCCGATATGCCCAGCACCGCGAGTGCTTCATCCACCGTTAAGCGGGTGAGGTCGGCGGCGATGCTGGCGCGCTGCGGGTTCAAAGAGGGGAAGGAAAGGCTTTCCCAGCGCAGTGGCGCGCCATCGCCCCCGTGGGCCTTGGTTTCCGAAGGGGGGAGGACGATCAACATGCGCTATAGCCTACGGGTAAAGTCAGTGGCCATGATTACTCGCTTGTCCACGCTCTTTTTGCGAACCCTGCGTGAGGACCCCGCCGACGCAGAAGTACCCAGCCATAAGTTACTGGTGCGCGCCGGATATATTCGCCGCGTTGCCCCCGGTATTTATTCCTGGTTGCCGCTGGGCTTGCGCACGCTGCGCAAGATTGAAACGGTGGTGCGCGAGGAGATGGATGGTATCGGCGCCCAGGAACTTCTCTTCCCCGCGCTGCTGCCGCGCGAGCCTTATGAGACCTCCCAGCGTTGGACGGAGTACGGCAACTCCCTGCTGCGCCTGAAAGACCGCAAGGGTGCGGACATGCTGCTTGGCCCCACCCACGAGGAAATGTTCACCACGGCGGTCAAGGACCTCTATTCCTCCTACAAGGACTTCCCGGTCACGCTTTACCAGGTGCAGACCAAGTACCGCGATGAGGAACGCCCGCGTGCGGGTATCCTGCGCGGCCGCGAGTTCGTGATGAAGGATTCCTACTCCTTTGACATGGACGACGAGGGTCTTGATGCCTCCTACCAGGCGCACCGCGCCGCCTACCAGCGCATTTTTGACCGCCTGGGCCTGGAATACGTGATCTGCGCGGCCACCTCCGGGGCGATGGGTGGCTCGGCCTCCGAGGAGTTCCTGGCTATTTCCCCCAACGGCGAGGACACCTTTGTGCGCGCCACCGAGGGAGCTTACGCCGCCAACGTGGAGGCCGTGGTTACCCAGCCGGGCACCGAGCGCGAGATCGAGGGCCAGCCCGAGGCCCGCGTGTGCGAGACTCCCGACGCCCCCACGATGGATACCCTCGTGGCCTGGGCACGCGAGGAGGGCTTAACTATCGACGGCCGCGAGGTGCAGCTGGAAGATACCCTCAAGTGCCTCATGGTGCGGGTGACTCAACCTGGCGCGGAAGAGGCCGAACTCACCGGAATCTTGCTGCCGGGCGACCGCGAGGCCGATATGAAGCGCCTGGAAGCCTCCTTTGAGCCCGCCACCGTGGAACTAGCCACCGAAGAGGACTTCAAGAAAAATCCCTTCCTGGTCAAGGGGTACATCGGCCCCAAGGGTCTGGCCGCCAACGACGTGCGCGTGCTAGCCGACCCCCGCGTGGTGAGCGGCACGCGCTGGATCACCGGGGCCGACGAGAAGAACCGCCACATCGTGAACCTGGTGTGCGGGCGCGACTTCACCCCGGACGGTTTTGTGGAGGCCGCCCAGATCAAGGAGGGCGACCCCGCCCCCGCAGGCCAGGGCACGCTGACCCTGGAACGCGGCATCGAGATCGGCCACATCTTCCAGCTGGGGCGCAAGTACACCGAGGCCTTCGACGTACAAATTCTGGACGGCAATGGCAAGCGCTCCGTGCCCACGATGGGCTCCTACGGCATTGGCGTATCCCGCGTGATGGCGGTGCTTGCTGAGCAGATGCACGATGAGAAGGGCCTGCGCTGGCCCGTTGAGGTGGCCCCGTATCAGGTGCACGTGGTGGCCGCGAACAAGGACGCCGAGGCCATTGCGGCCGCCGAGAAACTAGCCGAGGAACTTTCCGCAGCGGGAATCGACGTGCTTTTCGACGACCGCCCCAAGGTCAGCCCCGGCGTGAAGTTCAAGGACGCCGAACTGCTCGGCATGCCCTTCGCCGCGGTTCTGGGCCGTGGCTACGCCCAGGGCGTTATCGAGGTGCGCCGCCGCGGTGGGGAGACCGTGGAGGTTCCCGCCGCCGAGGCCGCGCAGACCCTGGTGGAGTGGGTGCGGGCTTAGCTTTGCTAGGTGCCTCCGTTGAGCGCTTGGGGCTTAACGGGGCTGGGTGCTTGGGGCTGAATGTTTAGCCGGGCACTTAACGGAACCGCCCGGCGTGGGCGGCCCCGGTGATCGCCAGGTTGAGCCAACCGCCCTCGTTGCTTTCCGCGTCTGCTGCGGCGGCCTCCCAGGAATCGGCCGCCTGGGCAATGGCGGCGTTGATGAAGGCCTGGGCAGAGGCGGCGTCGGTGGGAGAGGCTATCCCGGTAATCTCATATCCGGCTTCGGCCACGGGTACCTCGCCGGTGGGCTCTAGGGCGGTGGTTAGTGCCGCGATGCGCTCATTAATGGCGGCGGTGAGGTCTTTGAGGTTCGTGGCACCAAAGGCCTTGGCCACGCCCACCCCGTAGGCCAGAGCATATTCCCCGCGCAGTACCTCGCGGGCAGCTTCGGCGGCCTCCGGTTCCTCGGTGAGGTTGGCGGCTTGGGCGGCCTTGGCGACGTCGGTAGAGCCGGTAGCCTCAGCCAGGATAATGGCTTGTTGGGCCGCCAGGGGGCGCGATTCCTCCGGGAGGTCGCCAAAGGTGGCGATGATTTGCTCCAACCCCGTGGTTTCCACCGGCTCGCTGGCTTCCTCGACTTTTTCAGCGGAGCAAGAGGCGGGGGTAGAGCCATCCTCAAGGGTGCCGCAGAGCCGGGCTACCTCGGCGTCGAAAGCAAGGGCCTGCTCCCCGCGCAGTGCGGAAAGTTCCGGATCGCTGCCTTCCAGGCGCTCGGCGTCCTCGCGGGCACCTTGGGCCAGAGCGCTCACGGCGGCGTTGGGCTTGGGGCCAAAGAGGGAATCGACCTCGCAGCCACTCAACAGAGGAGCGGCGGCGAGGGTAGCGGCGAGGGTAAGGCTGGCGCGGGAACGGAAGAAAGACACGTGCATTGACCATACCGGCCTCACGCTAGGCTTGGATCATGCCATTCCCGAGCGCTGAACAAATCACCGACCTCGCCCGCTCCATCGTGGAGGCCCACGGACACCCCATCGAGGGGGTACGCATCAACCGTGCGGGCAAGAAATCCCTGGTAGGGGTCATGGTGGATGCCGATTCCGATACCCTTGAGGCCATCTCCGGCGAGCTCTCCGCACTTTTCGACGCCGCTGAGGCCGCAGGTGACCTCAACTTCGGCCCCGGCTACACCCTGGAAGTGAGCACCCCCGGCGTGGACACCCCGCTGACCGCTCCGCGTCACTGGAAGCGCAACCGCAACCGCATGGTGGAAGTGAAAGTGGGGGATGAGACCCTAACCGGGCGCATCGGGGCGCTATCCGAGGACGAAAATGCCGTGATCCTGGTGCGCAAGGAGGGGAAAACCCTGCGCGTAGAGGAACTGCGATTGGAACAAGAACTCACGGCAGTGGTACAAATTGAGTTCGCACAACCGCCGGTGGAACAGACCGCACTCACCGGCATGACATTCGAGGAAGCCACGCAGTGGCAGGAGGAGAACAAGTGAATATTGACCTCGGCGCGCTTCAAGCGATCGAAAACGACCGGGAAATCCCCGTTGAAGAACTGCTCCAGACGGTAGCAGGGGCTCTCCTCCAGGCCTATCGCACCTATCGAGGCACCACGCCCAGCGATTCCGAGCGCGCCCGCGTGGACATTGACCCCGCCACCGGGGCCGTGGCCGTGATCGTCACCGAATACGAGGAGGACGGCACCGTCTCCTCCGAATACGACGACACCCCCGAGGGCTTCGTGGGCGTGGCCGCCCCCGCCGTGCGCGACGCCCTCGTTAAGCGCTTGCGCGAGGCTGAAACCGGAGTGGCCTACGGCAACTACCAGCAACTCCAAGGCACCGTGGTATCCGGCGTGGTGCAGCGCGATGCCTACGCCAACCAAAAGGGCATCGTGGTGGTGGAACTGGGAACCGAGCTGGACTCCCAGGACGGTATTCTGCTGCCTGCCGAGCAGCTCCCCGGCGAAAAACTCAGCCACGGCGAGCGAGTGAAGGCCTACGTGGTGGGGGTAAACCGCGGCCCGCGCAACCTGCAAATCAACCTCTCGCGTACCCACCCGGAACTGGTGCGCGGCCTCTTTGAGCTCGAAGTCCCCGAGATCGTGGAGGGCTCCGTGGAAATCGTGGGCATCGCCCGCGAGGCCGGACACCGCTCCAAGGTGGCCGTGAAGGCCCGCTCCCGAGGACTCAATGCCAAGGGAGCCTGCATTGGGCCGCGCGGGCAGCGCGTGCGCAACATCATGGAGGCCCTGGGAGGGGAGAAGATCGACATTATCGACTACTCCAATAACCCCAAGGAGTTTGTGGCCAACGCGCTTTCCCCCTCCAAGGTGGTGCGGGTGGAAATCCTCAGTGAGGAGGAACAATCCGCGCGCGTGGTGGTGCCGGATTATCAGCTTTCTTTGGCTATCGGTAAAGAAGGGCAGAACGCGCGCTTGGCGGCTAGGCTCACGGGGTGGAAGATTGATATTCACTCCGATGCGGAATAAATGCTCGATTCTAGGGGTTCTGACCTGCGAAAACTTTGGGGGTGTTCGCGGGGCGGGGGATTGATCCCGCAAAAATCCCTCACGAGAGATTGGGCAGGGCAATATCGCTAGGCATGTTGGGGCTTTGTAGGGCAGATATATGGTCTATTGATCGGGAGCTGTGCTACTGTGGGCGACACTGTTGGGGAAGGAAGCGCTGCTATGAGTGATTTGCAGTTTGAGTACGTTACGGAAGAGGGGCTCCGCGAGCGTCGAAGGCTCTTGGAAGCTCAGCTTGATGTGTCTGCTTACCTCGGTATTGAGGGGCCGGGTTTGAGCTATCGTAATCTGCATTATCTTGCCGATATGGGAGTTCTCACTGAAGCGGATCGCGATATTTATGATGAACTGGTGGGGATTGAATTTCTTTTGGGGGAGAGGTAATTAAATGCCTGATAGGCTGCATGGGGGTGCGCAGGTTTTCTTCCGTTCCGTATGGGACACGTTGGGAAAATGCTTACCTCTGTTCGGTGCGGTGCCGGTTACGCTGATTTATAGGGAAAATGATAGAGCGGAGTTTAAGGTCTCTATCCCTTTAAGTTTTCAAGCTAGCGCGGGACGGCATATGTACTCGTCTAGGCCCTCTGATCTCTACTCGTGCTATATCTCGATTGAGACGTGTCCGAATAGGGATGGGGACTATCTTGCAGTGCATAGCTCGCAATATGCTCTGCGGGTGGGTTCGGCGCCTATAGTGCGATTTGAATATGACAGGGATAAGAGCATTGCTCATCCAGTGGCTCATATCCATTTCCACGGAGCAGGGACCTGGCTTAGTCCAGCGTTGATGAGGAATAAACCTAAACAGAATAAGGAAGCGCGCCAAGGAAAGATTGAGGGGATACACTTTCCCGTGGGTGGGCATCGGTTCCGGCCCTCGCTGGAGGACTTCCTCTTTTTCCTTCTTGGTGAATGTGGCTTTGAGGGAAAGACGGGTTGGGAAAATGTGATTAGTCGAAGTCGTAACGAATGGATGGATATTCAACTTAGGGCTGCGGTGCGAGATAATCCCGCCGTTGCTGTGGAGAAGTTGAGAGAACTGGGTTATGGAGTTGTAGAACCAGAACAGGGCCCCGTGTCGTACTGGCGTCGCGCAGGATGGTGAGGGGCGGGCGCTGGGTAGGTTATGTAGCTAGGGAGTACTGGCTCTCGGGAATTGAACACACACCCCTCCATCATGGTTACGGTTTTCCGCCGGTGGTGGCGTACACTGTACTGCGGCCCTGATAACCGCAGGGTCCGGTTTGTGCACCGAAAAAGAAGGAAGAGCAAGGGAAAGGGGCTGGATTGTTGCAAAAGACGCCAATCCGCACCTGCGTTGCCACCCGGCAGCGCCACCCCGATTCCGTTTTGCTGCGCATGGTGGTCGATCCCCAGGATATAAAGAGGATCATTCCCGATCCTCAGCGTCAATTGCCTGGTCGAGGAGCCTGGATCACCCCGGATCTTGGGGCGTTAGAGCTTGCGGAAAAGCGCCGCGCGATCCCGCGCGCGCTGAAGGTGCCCGTGGATGCGGACACGAGTGAAGTTCATATCTACCTGGAAGCCCTGGCGGCTTCCGAGGTTTTAGGGACGGAACGGACAGATGAGAAAGAAGACCGAACACTGATGAGCACACGATGAAGCATCAGCGATGAACGTCAAGAATCAGGTCTAGGAACCGGGAAGTACCCCACATATCGCGGGTGCTTCTCGCTTCCTAGCACAACAGCTAAGGAGAGAAGTGCCCGGAAAGCTACGTGTACACGAGCTAGCCAAGCAACTCGGTATCACCAGCAAGGAGCTGCTCGCCACGCTCAAGGAGCAAGGCGAGTTCGTTAAGACTGCCTCTTCCACCATCGAACCCCCGGTGGTAAAGAAGATGCGCGCGCATTATGAGGCTGCCACTGGTGCGGCACCCGAGGAGAAGGGTGCTGCTAAGCCTGGTCCGAAGCCGGGGCCTGCTGCGGCAAAGAAGCCCGCGGCCCCCAAGCCCGGCCAAAACAGCCAGCAAACGGCACCGGCGGGACAAAAGCAGGCTGCTAAGCCTGGTCCGAAGCCGGGGCCTGCTGCGGCAAAGAAACCTGCCGCCCCCAAGCCCGGCCAAAACAGCACTCACAGTGCTCAGGGACCGGCCTTCCAGGCTCCGACGGCGCAGGCTGCGCAAACGGCACCGGCGGGACAAAAGCAGGCTGCTAAGCCTGGTCCGAAGCCGGGGCCTGCTGCGGCAAAGAAGCCCGCCGCCCCCAAGCCCGGCCAGAGCAGTACGCAAAATGCCCAAGGTCAGGCGCCGAAGCCGGGCCAGCAGCGCGCGAAGCAGGGTGGCGATCGTCCCACTCCGCGCTCCATGCCTAAGCCCGGCCCGAAGCCGGGTGGCCGCGCCCCGCGCGTGGCAAATAACCCCTTCTCCACCGGTGGTGGGGATCGCCCCGCTCCGCGTCCGGGCGGCAGCGGCGGCAACCGTGGCGGGGGCCCGCGCCCCGGCCAGCAGTCTCCGCGCCCTGGTCAGCAGTCCAAGCGCTCCGGTGGTGCTCCGCGTCCGGGCGGCAGCGGCTCCGGCAAGGGCCCCACGCCCGCGATGATGCCGGCGCACCCGAACCCGGGCCAGATGCCTGCTACCTCGGCCAATAGCGGCCGCGGTGGGCGTGGTGGCAATAACCGTGGCGGTGGCCCGACCGGTGGCGGAGGATTCCGCGGCGGCCGCGGTGGGCGTCGTGGTGGCACGGCGGGTGCCTTCGGGCGTCCGGGTGGCGCTCCGCGTAGGGGGCGCAAGTCCAAGCGGCAGAAGCGCAATGAGTTCGAGGCAATGAAGGCCCCGAACGTCATTGGCGGCGTGCAACTGCCCGATGGCGGCGGACAGAAGCTGCGCCTGCGTCGCGGCGCCTCGCTTTCCGACTTCGCGGAGAAGATCGGTACCGATGCCTCCTCGCTGGTGCAGGCCCTGTTCAATCTGGGCGAGATGGTCACGGCCACGGCTTCCGTTTCCGAGGAGACGTTGAAGCTGCTGGGCGAGGAGATGAACTACACCGTTGAGGTCGTCTCCCCCGAGGACGAGGACCGCGAGCTGCTGGAATCCTTTGATCTCCAGTTCGGTGAGGACGAGGGCGGCGAGGAAGAACTCGCTCAGCGTCCCCCAGTGGTCACGGTCATGGGTCACGTGGATCACGGTAAGACCCGCCTGCTCGATACCATCCGTAACGCCAACGTGGGCGGCCGCGAGGCCGGTGGTATCACGCAGGGCATTGGTGCCTACCAGGTGAACGTGGAGGTCGAGGACGGCGAACGCACGATCACCTTCCTCGATACCCCTGGTCACGAGGCCTTTACCGCCATGCGTGCCCGTGGTGCAAAGTCCACGGACATCGCCATCTTGGTGGTGGCTGCCGATGACGGCGTGATGCCTCAGACGGTGGAAGCCATCAACCACGCCAAGGCGGCCGACGTGCCGATCGTGGTGGCGGTGAACAAGATTGATAAGGAAGGCGCTCAGCCGGAGAAGATTCGCGGCCAGCTCACCGAGTACGGCCTGGTGCCCGAGGAATATGGTGGCGACACCATGTTCGTGGACATCTCCGCTAAGCAGGGGCAGAACATTGATTCTCTGCTAGAGGCCGTGGTGCTTACTGCCGACGCCGCCCTCGATCTGCGTGCGAACCCGGATATGGATGCCCAGGGTATCTCGATCGAGGCGCACCTCGATCGTGGGCGTGGCCCCGTCTCCACGGTGATCGTGCAGCGCGGTACCCTGCGTGTGGGCGATTCCATCGTGGTGGGTGATACCTATGGTCGCGTGCGCCGCATGGTGGACGAGTACGGCGAGGACGTCGAAGAGGCCGGTCCCTCGCGTCCGGTGCAGGTGCAGGGCCTCAACGGTGTTCCCGGCGCGGGCGATAACCTGCTCGTGGTGGAGGATGACCGCGTGGCCCGCCAGATCGCCAACCAGCGCGACGCCCGTCGCCGCAGCGCGGAGGCGGCTCGCAAGCGCAAGCGCGTCTCCCTGGAGGATCTGGATGAGGTGCTCAAGGAGCACTCCACCCTCAACCTCATTCTCAAGGGCGATAACGCCGGTTCGGTGGAAGCCCTGGAGGATGCCCTGCTCAAGATCGAGGTGGATGATGAGGTTCAGCTCAACATCATCGACCGCGGCGTGGGCGCGGTGACGCAGACGAACGTCACGCTGGCGGCGGCATCGGACGCCATCATCATTGCGTTCAACGTGCGCTCCGAGGGCAAGGCCACCGAGGAGGCCAACGCCGAGGGCGTGGATATCCGTTACTACACGGTTATTTACCAGGCCATCGACGAGGTGGAGAGCGCGCTCAAGGGCATGCTCAAGCCGATCTACGAGGAGCGCGAGGTGGGTACCGCGGAGATCCGTCAGATCTTCAAGGCATCTGCCGTGGGTCTCATCGCCGGTTGTATGGTGGAGTCCGGCAAGGTACGCCGCAACGCCAAGGTGCGCCTGGTGCGCGATGGCAATGTGGTTACCGAGAACGCCACCATTGACTCCCTGCGTCGTGGTAAGGATGATGCCACCGAGGTATCCGCTGGTTACGAGTGCGGTATGGTGCTCTCGTACCCGGACATCGTGGTGGGCGATCAGATCCAGGTCTACGAGATGGTGGAGGTGCCGCGCGAGGCATAAGCGGCCCGCAAGCGTCATCTCACCAGAAGGCCCACCGTGAGTTCAGTGTTGAACTGGCCCGCGGTGGGCCTTCTCCTATGCTCGTCCTGCCGCCGGGGTACAATGCCCTGGAATTACCGTGAATATATCGTTGAAAGGGGATACACATGGCCGATCAGGCACGTGCCGGAAGAATGGCAAAGCGCATTCAAACCATCGTGGCCACCGCGCTGGAACGCCAGATTAAGGCTCCCCGCGTGGAACTCATCACGATTACCGACGCCCGCCTCACCGGCGATCTGCACGACGCCACCGTGTATTACACCGTGCGCGCCGAGGAGATCGGGGCCGAGCCCGATGTGGAGGCCGCCGCCGAGACCCTAGAGCGAATCAAGGGGCAATTGCGCAAGATCGTGGGCAATGAGCTGGGTGTACGTTTTACTCCCACGCTCAGCTTCTCGCTGGATACGGTGCCGGAGGCCTCCGCCCACATGGAGGAGGTGCTGGCCCGAGCCAAGGCCCGCGATGAGGAGTTGGCGCGTCTGAAGGCCAACGCCACTCCGGCGGGGGACGCTCACCCGTATAAGACGGATGAAGTAGAAGGGCGCTAAGAGGCTGTGGGCGATCTAGAGCAGGTAGCCGCGTGGCTGAAAACCGCCAAGAAAGTAGTGGTGGTTGGCCACCTGCGCCCGGATGCTGATGCGATTGGTTCGGTGACTGCTCTGGTCGCGGCCCTGCACCAGCGGGGCATCGAGGCCGAGGGAATGATCGGTCAAGAACAGCGCTTTGCCGAGAACCTGTACACGATTCCCGGTGCCCAGGAGGTGCAGCGCGGCGATCGCTTGCCCCCGGCTGATTTGTACGTGGCCGTGGACTGCGGCTCTCTTGATCGCACGGGCCTGTTGAGCGGGGAGATAGAGCGGAATGTGGATAAGCTCATTGTGCTCGATCACCACGCCTCCAATGAGGGCTTTGGGGCGTTGAACCACATAGCGGTGGAGGCGGAGGCCACCACCGTGATCCTTTACGATCTTTTTCATCTCATGGGCGTGGAGATAGATCGCCCCCTGGCGCATTGCCTTTATGCCGGTTTGGTCACGGATACGGGAAGTTTCCGCTGGGGTGGCACCCGCATGCACACCATCGCGGCGGATCTGATGAGTAGGGGCGTGGACGCCCGCCAGGTGGCGGCAGATCTCTTGGATCAGGTTTCCGCCCACGATCTCAAAATGGTGGGTCGAGTGCTCGCAGGGATTGACGTGCTCAACATTGATGGTCTTTCCTTGGCGCTCCTGGTGGCCAAGCACCGCGATGTGGTGGGTCATTCTGCCTCGGCGGTGGAATCTTTGGTGGACTTTGTGCACTCCATCCAAGGCTGCGATTTAGGCGTGGTATTCAAGGCCACCTCTGCGAATAGCTGGGCGGTTTCCCTGCGCAGTGAGACCTTGGACGTCTCTCAAATTGCGGTGGCCCTGGGCGGCGGCGGGCACCGTCCCTCCGCGGGCTATACGGCGGTGGGGTCTTATCAAGAGGCCATTGATGAGTTGATTGAGGTGTTGCGCGGATTCGGAGACAGGGCATGAAGCAAGAGAACAAAGAAACCCCGCAGGTGAGCGTGCGGGAGATTTTTGCTCTCGCGCTGCCAGCCCTCGGGGTGCTGGCGGCCACGCCGCTCTATCTTCTGCTCGATACCGCCGTGGTGGGGCGCCTGGGCGGGATGGAGCAGGCGGCCCTGGCGGTGGGGGCCACCATTCAATCCCAGGTGACCACCCAACTGACCTTCCTTTCTTATGGCACCACGGCGCGTTCCTCCCGGCTCTATGGGCAGGGCAAAAGGGCACTCGCGGTGGCGGAGGGGGTGCAGGCCACCTGGGTAGCCCTGGGCGTGGGCTTAGTACTGGCCTTGGCGGTGTTCGGTGGAGCCCCCACCCTGGCGCAGTGGCTCAGTGGCGATCCCCAGGTGGCCCACGAGGCAGCCCGGTGGATGCGCGTGGCGTCGATAAGCATTCCGCTGACCTTGATGATTATGGCGGGCAATGGCTGGCTGCGCGGGGTGCAGGATACCCGCCGCCCGCTGTATTTCACGCTGGCCGGGGTGATTCCGGGGGCGATCTTGGTGCCGCTGCTGGTATCGCGCATGGGCCTGGTGGGTTCCGCCGTGGCCAACCTGGTGGGGGTGAGCATTGTGGCGCTGCTGTTCCTCGGTGCTCTGATACGGGAACATAAGGGTTCCTGGCGTCCTCGATGGGTAGTGATCCGCGAGCAGTTGGTGCTGGGGCGCGATCTCATCGTGCGTTCGGCCTCCTTCCAGGTGGCCTTCCTCTCCGCGGCTGCGGTGGCGGGGCGCTTTGGGGTGGCGGCGCTGGCGGCTCACCAGATCATGTTGCAGTTGTGGAACTTCCTGGCCCTGGTGCTGGATTCCCTGGCGATTGCGGCCCAAACCCTCACTGGCGCGGCCCTGGGGCGTGGCACGGCCGCTCAGGCCCGGGCGGTGGGAATGGCTATTACCAAGTACTCCACGATCTTTGCCGCGCTTCTGGCGGCCTGCTTTGCCGCAGGTTCCACCGTGATTCCGCGCATCTTCAGCAGCGATGAACAGGTGCTAGAAGCCCTGCGCGGCCCCTGGTGGCTCATGGTGCTCATGGTGGTGATGGGCGGGGTGGTCTTTGCCCTCGACGGCGTGCTGCTCGGCGCCGCCGACGCCGCCTTCCTACGCAACGCCACCGTTATTGCCACTCTCTGCGGTTTCCTGCCCGGCGTGTGGCTGGCCTATATCTTCGACGGTGGCCTGATGGGTGTGTGGTGTGGCCTGGTGGCCTTCATCGGGTTGCGCCTGGTGGCCGTGGTGTGGCGCTTCCGCTCGATGAGGTGGGCGCGCACGTGAGCGATGCCCCTACGCTGTGGGCGGTATCCGATCTCCACGCCGCGGTGCCCGCGAATCGGGAGTACATTGATCGCCTGCACCCCCGCAACCCCGGTGATTGGCTCATCGTGGCCGGGGACGTGGCGGAGAATATCGACCTCGTGATGGATACCCTGGTGCTTCTTAAAAAGCGCTTTGCCGAGGTGATCTGGGCACCGGGGAATCACGAATTGCTCAGCAGCACCCAGGACCCCTTTCGGGGCCGCGCCCGCTACGCGGAGTTGGTGCGCCGCTGCCGCCGAGGGGGAATACACACCCCGGAGGACCCCTATCCGGTATTCCTCGGCACGGCGGTGGCGCCGCTTTTCACCCTCTACGACTACACGCTGGCCCCGCCCGGAATCACCGTGGAGAGGGCACGGGAGAAGGGAATCATGCTTATCGACGCCCTGGCCTTAGAGCCCTTCGTGGACGTGGCGGCTTGGTGCCGGGAGCGGCTTCGCTATAGCGCGGGCCGCCTGGGCAACCTCGGCGGCAGGCCCACGGTCTTGGTGAATCATTGGCCCCTGGTACGCGAGCCGGTAGAACGCATGGCGCTACCGGAGCTATCCCTGTGGTGTGGCAGCGTGCATACCCGCCTGTGGGCGCAGCGCTACCGCGCCCGCGCTGTGGTGTACGGGCACCTCCACATGCCGGGGGTTACTACCGTCCACGGCGTGCCACACGTGGAGGTTTCCCTGGGCTATCCGAGGGAGTGGCGGGAACGCCCACGGACCCCGTGGCCTTATCCGGTGCTGGGAGGTGCCGCATGATGGAATCGCTTTTCCCCCCTACAATGCGGTGGCGCACGCTGCGGGTTGAGGGGGCGTCGCTAGAAAAATACCGGGGGTTACCGGCCGTGGAGCAGCAGTTGGTGGCGCGCGCGGTGGATAAGCGCAAGGCAGAGTTTGGCGATGCCCGCTGGTGTGCGCACCGCGCCCTGGAAGAACTGGGTGTGCCCGCCGAGGTTCCCATTCTGCGCGGGGAGAAGGGCATGCCGCTGTGGCCGGAGGGCTTTAGCGGCTCGCTCAGCCACACCGAGGGGCTGCGCGCCGCGGTGGTGGCACCGCGCAGCGCGGCCACGGCGGTGGGGCTGGATATTGAGCCCGCCGAGCCCCTGCCCGCGGGGGTGCTTGATTCCATCGCTTTGCCCAGGGAGAAGCAGGCGGTGGCCGCGTGGCGGCAAGGAGGCGCGGAATGGGCCGATAGGCTGCTCTTTTGCACCAAGGAGGCCACCTACAAGGCGTGGTTCCCACTCACGCAGCGGTGGTTGGGCTTCGAGGAGGCGGAGATCGTGTTGCACCCCGGCGGCACCTTTGAGGCCCTGATCCTGGCGCGCCCGGCCCCGGTGCCCTTCTTTCGCGGGCGCTGGAAGGTGGCAGGCGGATACTGCTACGCGGCGATAACGGTGCGCTAGAGCCCCGCGTTCTAGAGAGTAGAGGGGCGGGCCACGAAAACGGTGGAGAGCCGCTTGCCCTTTTCCTTGATGAGCGCAATGCTGCTCCCCTCCGGGTCCACGGCGGCATACACCCCCGTGAGACCGCGCGGTTCTAGCCATTGACCTTTGGCTAGGGCCTCGGCCTCGGGGGCGGTGACGTTCACGATGGGGTAGCAGCGGGTCAGGGCCTCGTCCAGAGTGAGGCTCAACCGAGGGTTATCGGCCAGTTTCTCCAGGGTGAGCGCGTCGCTGAGCAAGAAGGGGCCTACCTCCGTGCGGCGCAGGGCGGTGAGGTGCCCGCCCACGCCCAGGGCCGCCCCCAGATCGCGGGCCAGGGCGCGGATATAGGTACCCGAGGAACACCGCACCTCCACGTCCAGGTCACCGCCCCGGCGCGCGAGGAGCTCAAAGCGCGAAACCGTCACCGGACGCGCGGGAATCTCCACCTCCTCACCGGCGCGTGCCCTGGCATAGGCGCGCTGGCCGTTGATCTTGATGGCGGAAAAGGTGGAGGGCCGCTGCATAATCTCCCCGGTGAGCGCGCTCATGGCGGCGGTCACGGCGGCGTCGCTGATCGACGCCGCCTGTTCAGAGGAGGCGTGGGTGTAGAGCTCGCCCTCGGCGTCGTCGGTGGTGCTGGATTGGCCTAGGCGAATGGTGGCGCGGTAGGCCTTGGTGGCGGCGGTCATGTGGGCTAAAAACTTGGTGCCGCGCTCAATTCCGGCCACCAAAACCCCCGTGGCCATCGGATCGAGGGTTCCAGCGTGGCCCACCTTCTTCGTGCCAAAGGCCCTGCGTAGCCGGGATACGACGTCGTGAGAACTCAAACCTTGGGGCTTATCGACGACCACGAGGCCAGCGCGCGCGAGGGGATCAGTCATGCACCGTAGTGTATGCCGTAGTCTGGGTGCGTGAACATTTGGCACGGGCTTGCAGCGGTTCCCTCCGACCTTTCGGGATCGGTGGTCACCATTGGAGTATTCGACGGCGTGCACAGGGGGCACCAACACCTACTTTCTCGGGCGGTGGCGGAGGCGCGGCGTCGCCAAGCACCCTGCGTGATGGTGACCTTTGATCCGCACCCGGTGTCGATCTTCCTGCCCGATAAAGCACCGGCGCGCCTGACCTCCTTGGAGGAAAGGCTGCGCCTGGCTGGAGAGATAGGCGTGGACGCCGTGCTCGTGGTGAACTTCACCTGCGAGCTGGCGGGGCTGAGCCCGGAGCACTACTTTTCCTCGCTGCTGGTGGATACCCTCAAGGCCAGCGCGGTGCTGGTGGGGGAGAACTTCACCTTCGGTAAGGACGCTGCGGGCACCGCGGACACCCTGCGGGAGCTGTGCGATAAGTACGGCATTGATCCGATCATCGTGGGGCTCTATCACGATGGTGGGAAGCGCCTGTGTTCCTCCCTGGTGCGCCAATACCTCACCGAAGGCAACGTCGAGGGGGCCAGGTGGGCACTCGGGAGGGCCTTCCGCGTGACCGGAAAGGTGGTGCACGGGGCCGGGCGCGGCGGCAAGGAACTGGGGTACCCCACGGCCAATCAGTACTTTCCGGAATCTATGGCCCTGCCCGGCGATGGCGTGTACGCCGGGTGGCTCACCGTGGTGGACTCTGGCCCGATCGAGGGGAATATGGTGGCCGAGCGCCGCTATCCCGCCGCTATCTCGGTGGGCACCAATCCCACCTTTGGCGATGAGCCGCGCAGCGTGGAATCCTTCGTGATCGGTCAGGAGGCCGACCTCTACGGGCACACCGTTACCGTGGAGTTCGTGGCCCACCTGCGCCCGATGGTGAAGTTCCACGGGATCGAGGAGCTTTTAGAGGCAATGGCCGACGATGTGCGTCGTGCCCAGGAGATTCTCGGGGGATAAAGTATGGGGTGACCTTCATGTGCACACAAGTAAGGAGTAACACCCCGTGACCCGCAAAATCATTCTGGACCTGGATACCGGCGTCGATGACGCCCTGGCGCTGGCCTACGCGCTGGGTTCCCCGGAGCTGGAACTCATCGGCGTGACCTGTACTTATGGCAACGTGCTCATTGAGCAGGGAGCGGCCAACGACCTCGCCCTGCTCGACCTGCTGGGTCACTCCGAGGTACCGGTGTTCCTGGGGCAGCCGCACGCCCAGACCAAGGAGAGCTTTGAGGTTCTGGACATCTCCGCCTTTATCCACGGCAAGAACGGCATCGGTGAAGTAGAAATCCCGGCCTCGGCGCGCCGGGTAGAGGAGCGCGGTGCTGTGGACTTCCTCATCGACTCCGTGCGCGAGCACGGCGATGATCTGGTGATCGTGGCTACCGGCCCTATGACCAATCTCGCCGCCGCCATCGCCAAGGACCCCACCTTTGCCGCTAACGCCCACATCGTGATTATGGGAGGCGCGCTCACCGTGCCCGGCAACGTGAATGCCTGGACGGAGGCCAATATCAGCCAGGACCCGGAGGCTGCCGACGCCCTCTTCCGCTCTGGGGCGGACGTCACCATGATCGGCCTGGACGTGACCCTGCAAACTCTGCTCACCTACGCCGAAACCCAGCAGTGGCGCGACCTGGGCACAGAGGCTGGCCGCGCCCTGGCTGACATCACGGATTACTACATTAAGGCCTACGAGACCACCGCCCCCTACCTGGGCGGCTGTGGCCTTCACGACCCCCTGGCCGTGGCGGTGGCGGTAGACCCCTCGCTCGTGACCTTGCTGCCGATCAACCTCAAGGTGGATCTGGAAGGCCCCACCCGTGGGCGCACTATCGGAGATGAGCAGCGGCTCAACGAGTCCGAGCGCACCTCGCGCGCCGCGGTGGCCGTGGACGTGCCCCGCTTCCTCAAGGAGTTCATGGCGCGCATCGGCTCGGTGTTGCAGTGAACGCCACCCTTGATCCCCAGGTACAACGCGGCGCCATGAAGGCGATGCCGGGCCTGGTATTCATCTTCATCTTTGGCATTTTGTGCCTCCAAGCCTTCAACTTCGTCTTTGCCGATATTGGCGAGGACCTTGGAGCCCCCGAACAAGCCGCGCTAATTACCGCTATTCCCGGCGTGGTGCTGGGCATCGTGAGCGTCATTTACGGCTCGCTCGGAGACTTCGTTTCCCTGCGCCGCCTGATGATGGTGGGCGTCGCCCTCATCGTGGTGGGCTCGGTGCTGGGCTTCTTCTCCGGGGCTTCGATCTGTCTGGTCGTGATCGCCCGCGCCATTCAAACGGCGGGCTGCCAGGTGGCGGGTTCGGTGTACCTGGTGGTGGCCACCAAGTACGTGCCGGGGCCGAAGAAGGTGGTGTACTTTGGCATCTTCACCGCCGCCTATCAGTTCTCCACGGCCCTGGGCGTGGTGGCGGCCGGGCAGCTCACCAAGATTAGTTGGGTGTGGCTCTTTGTCATTCCGCTGCTCTCGCTCATCTTCGTGCCCTCCCTGTACAAGAACCTCCCTGACGTCAGCGGCAAGGCTAGGCGTATCGACGTCGCGGGCTTCTTCCTCGCCGGACTCACCGTGGGCAGCCTGGTGATGTTCTTCACCATGAACTCCTGGTGGTGGTTGCTCGGTTTCGCGGTGCTGGCCGTGGGTTTCTGGGTCTATATCTCTCGGGTACCCCACGCTTTTGTGACTCCCGCCTTCTTTAGCAACCGCTCCTATCTCATGGCGCTCTCCCTCATTCTGGTGTTCTACCTGGGGCAATACGCGATGAACCCGCTCTTTAACGCGGTGGGTGCGCAACTCTACGGCTATAGCGCGGCCTCCATGTCCTTCGTGCTCATCTGGGCCAGCCTCATCGGCGCCACGATGGGTATGCTCTCCGGCAAGATCGTCGGCTGGATTGGGCGCGGCCCCGGCATCGTGCTGGCCGCCGGACTCATGGTGGTGGGCTGCTTCATGGCGGCGTTCACCTTGGAGGCCGGAATCTGGGCGGTGGGCCTGAGCGCGGTGTTCTTCTTTGCCGGGCTGGCCATGATGTATTCCCCCGTGGTGGATACGGTGGTGGGCACCGTGGACGTCTCCGAATCGGGCCGAGCGGTGGGCATTAATGACCTCGCCATGAATGTTTCCCCCTCCATCGGTGTGGCCATCGTGGGCAGCCTGATGAGCGGCATGGCCTTCCAGGGCGTGACGTTTACCGGGGCCAGCGAGGGGGCGGCGGCCAGCTACTCGGTGATCTTCCTGTTGCTAGGTGGGGTATTTATCCTCGGCCTGGTGTGGTTCCTGGCGATCAAGGCGCGCCTGTACCCGGACGCCTGGGGCAGGGTTTCCCAGGAGGCCTAATAACCTGCTAATCTATACGGCGGCTTGGCAACTGCGGTCCACAGTAGTTGCCTGCGTTGATCTTTCGTGTGGACTGAAATAACCAAGAGGTGATGATCTCAATGTCCCTGGGCGCTGAGAAGAAGAAGGAAATCCTGGCCGAGTACGGCCTCCACGAGACCGATACCGGTTCCCCCGAGGCACAGGTGGCGCTGCTGACCGAGCGCATCTCCAACCTCACCGAGCACCTGAAGAGCCACAAGCACGATCACCACTCCCGTCGTGGTCTGCTGCTCATGGTGGGTCGCCGCCGCGGCCTGCTGAACTACCTGGCGGAGACCAACGTGGATCGCTACCGCGATCTCATCTCCCGCCTGGGCCTGCGCCGCTAATTCCTTCGCGGCCATACCACCCCGCCACCCCTGATATGCGCTTCCTGAGCGCTGGGGTGGCGGGGTTGTGCATTGTTGGGGTGGCGGGGCGTCGATAAGCGGGGGAGTGCGGGGAGTAGTAGGGGGTGCGCGGCTGCTTAGCTGCGTGTTAGGGTGGGCGCTGTTGAGAGCAGATACGAGGAATTGAGGCGACACCGACGATCGCCGCGCTGCTTTAACCTTTTCATAGGAGGACACCCCTTTGCCTAGGAAGTCCAATCCCGGCAGGAAGAACGAGAATAATAATCCGTTCAAGAACATCGAAAAGAACCTAGAGTTCAATTTTGATGAGGAATACGGCATCACCGAGGCCGTAGCCACCATTGATAATGGTGATTTTGGCACCCGCGAGGTGCGCTTTGAAACGGGCCAGTTGGCCCGCCAGGCCGATGGTTCGGTGACCACGTACCTGGACGAGGATACGATGCTGCTGGCCACCACCACGGCGTCGAGCAAGCCGCGCGAGGGCCTTGACTTCTTCCCGCTCACCGTGGACGTAGAAGAGCGCATGTATGCCGCCGGGCGTATCCCCGGTTCCTTCTTCCGCCGCGAGGGCCGCCCCAGCACCGATGCCATCTTGGCTTGCCGCCTCATCGACCGCCCGCTGCGCCCCACCTTCATCAAGGGGCTGCGCAACGAGGTGCAGATCGTCATTACCGTGATGTCCCAGGACCCCGAGGACTTCTACGATGTGGTGGCCATCAACGGTGCCTCGGCGGCCACGCAGCTTTCCGGCCTGCCGGTTTCCGGCGCGGTGGCGGGCGTGCGCATGGCGCTCATCGCTGATGAGGCCCACCCCAAGGGGCAGTGGGTGGCCTTCCCCACGGCGCAGCAGCACGAGGACGCCCTCTTTGAGCTGGTGGTGGCCGGGCGCATCGTCAAGCGCCGCCAGGGCCGCCGCACGGTGGAAGATGTGGCGATCATGATGGTGGAGGCCGGCGCGGGCGAGTCCGTGGTGGAGCGCATCTCCGAGGGCGCTCCGGCTCCCACCGAGTCCGTGGTGGCCGAGGGCCTGGAGGCCGCCAAGCCCTTCCTGGCCACCCTGTGCCGCGCCCAGGAGGGCCTGGCCGAGCGCGCCGCGAAGGAAGAGCGCGAGTTCCCGCTCTTCCCCTCCTACACCGAGGAGATCCACGCCGCGGTGGAGAAGAAGGCCGCCAAGAAGCTGCGCAAGCTCATGACGATTGCCGCCAAGCAGGAGCGCGACGAGGCCACGGATGCCTTTGGTGCCGAGGTAGAAGAGCAGTTGCTCGATCGCTTTGCCGAGGACGAGGCCGCAGAAGAAGAGGCCGCCAAGCAGATTCGCGCGGCCTATAGCGCTGTGATGAAGGAAATCGTGCGCGAGATGATTCTCAGCGACGGCTTCCGCATCGACGGCCGCGGGCTCACCGATATTCGTGACCTCGGTGTGGAGGTGGACCTGGTGCCGCGCGCCCACGGTTCCTCCCTCTTCGAGCGCGGCGAGACGCAGATTCTGGGCGTGACCACCCTGGATATGCTCAAGATGGAGCAGCAGATCGACTCGCTCACGCCCACCAAGTCCAAGCGCTACATTCACCACTACAACTTCCCGCCCTACTCCACGGGTGAGACCGGCCGCGTGGGCTCGCCCAAGCGCCGCGAGATCGGCCACGGCGCCCTGGCCGAGCGCGCCGTGGTGCCGGTGATCCCCTCCCGCGAGGAGTTCCCCTACACCATTCGCCAGGTTTCCGAGGCTCTGGGCTCCAACGGCTCCACCTCGATGGGCTCGGTGTGCGCCTCCGTGCTCTCCCTGTATAACGCCGGTGTGCCGCTCAAGGCCCCGGTGGCGGGCATTGCGATGGGCCTGGTCTCCGGCGAGGTCGAGGGCAAGACTCAGTACGTGGCCCTCACTGACATTCTGGGCGCCGAGGACGCCTTTGGCGACATGGACTTCAAGGTGGCCGGTACCGGGGAGTTCATCACGGCCCTGCAATTGGATACCAAGCTCGACGGTATTCCCTCCTCCGTGCTGGCCTCCGCCCTGGACCAGGCCCGCGAGGCGCGCCTGACCATCCTGGACACGATGATGGAGGTCATCGACGCCCCCGACGAGATGAGCGGCCTGGCCCCCAAGATCGTCACGGTCACCGTGCCGGTGAACAAGATCGGTGAGCTGATCGGCCCCAAGGGCAAGACCATTAACGCGATCACCGAGGAAACCGGCGCGGAGGTCTCCATTGAGGAGGACGGCACCGTGTACGTCTCCGCCACCAGCGGGGAGGCCGCCGACGCCGCCGTGGAGAAGATCAACAGCATCGCCAACCCCCAGCTACCCAAGGTGGGGGAGTGCTTCCTGGGAACCGTGGTTAAGACGGTGGCCTTCGGTGCCTTCGTCTCCATTGCTCCGGGCCGCGACGGCCTCATTCACATCTCCAACCTGGGTGGCAATAAGCGCATCGACAAGGTGGAGGACGTGATTAACGTGGGCGACAAGGTGGAAGTGGAGATCGCGGACATTGATAACCGCGGCAAGCTCTCCTTGGTGCCGGTGGAGGATTAAGGCTTAATCTGTTCCGTGTGAAGGAAAACTGGCACACGGAACAGATTACGACTGTCTTTATTGCCCGCCCTCAGGATCTTCCTGCGGCGCACCGGCTTTTTCTTGAACGCCTCGCCATGATTCCCCCGGAGCATGGCGAGGTTCTTTTTGTCTCCACACCAGAAACATCTTTTGATGAGTACCATCTTTGGGACTTACGCGCTCAGGCGGGTTTTGAGACATACCTGGGTGATCCGATGGAGATGGAGGTCTACAGCATTTGTACTTTGCTGCGGGTGAATCCCGAGGCAGAGGAGGTTTCAGAGAAACTCTTTTTCGAGGACCACGATGAACCCACGGCTTTTCCTGGGTATCTTGCGCGGGGAGGAAATATGCTGCCGTTGCCGGAGGCCCTGGCGGAGGCGCCAGTGGAACCAGGTGTACCGGAGGAGGAAGAATCTGACCCTCTCGCGCCGGAAAAAATTGAACCGGGGCAGTGGCTGCTTACTTTCTATGTCCTCGCGGAAAAGGAGCATCGTGAGGAAGCCACACGACTTTTCCGCAGTGGTATTGAGGCGATGCCAGGCCGTGCGCTCACCTCTTCAGAGCACTTGCAGGAAGTAGAGGAAGAAACCGCGCTGCGAGGGAGTCTTGTGCTGAGAAATATCGCGGGCATCATGGCGGGGAGGGAAGGGCGCTATCCCCTCATCAAGAAGCTGTATCGGGGCCGAGTAGTGGTGGAGATCGCGGAGGCAATACCGCGGCCGCTCTACTGATAACCCCCGAGGAATATCCCAGCGAGGTTCGCGCCGAGCGCCTGCGCTAGCGTGGAAGAAACAGAAAAGGAGAAAGCAATGACCATCAAGGTAGGCGTACTGGGCGCAAAGGGCCGCGTGGGCTCCACGATCGTGGCTGGAATCGAGCAGGAGGAGGGCCTGGAACTGGCGGCCGCCCTCGACCACGGGGACGATAAGCAGCAGCTTATCGACGCCGCCGTGGACGTCATCGTGGACTTCACTGTTCCGTCTCAGGTGATGGGGAACCTAGAGTTCTGCATCAAGAATGGTATTCACTGCGTGGTGGGCACCACCGGCTTCGACGAGGAGCGCCTGGCCCAGGTGCGCGCCTGGTGCGAGGAAAACCCCGAGGTGGGCGTGCTCATCGCGCCGAACTTTGCCATCTCTGCCGTGCTGGCGATGGCCTTTGCCCGCCAGGCGGCGGCCTTCTTTGAGTCCGCCGAGGTGGTGGAGTACCACCACCCGAATAAGCTGGACGCCCCCTCTGGCACGGCGGTACATACCGCCCAGGGGATCGCGCGGGCGCGTCGAGAAGCGGGCCTTGCCCCGGCTCCCGACGCCACCGAGCAGGCCCTCGACGGCTCTCGCGGTGCCACCGTGGACGGTATCCCGGTGCACGCCGTGCGCATGCAGGGCATGAACGCACACGAGGAGATCATCTTTGGCACCCAGGGCCAAACGCTCACGATCCGCCAGGATTCTTACGATCGCACCTCCTTCGTGCCCGGCGTGGTGGTGGGCGTGCGCAAGGTGGCCCAGCACCCCGGCCTGGTGGTGGGCCTGGATTCCTACCTGGGGCTGTAAATGACGCGCCAGGCCCGCCTGCGGGTACACCTGCTCAGCCAACCGACCATGACCACCCCCGAGGGGCCCTGGGTTCCCGAGCAGCAGGCCACGGCGGCAGAGGCCGTGGTGGAGTTCGCCGGGCGCGTGGAATCCGGCAGTCTAGAGCACCCACGCCCGCGCACTAAGGGCACGGCGGCCTATCTGCGCCACCTCCAAGAGGTAGCCCGGTGGGACCTTCTGGCGCATGCCACCGCCACGGTGTACATCACGGGGCTATCGCGTCGCTGCGCGGAGGTATTGGCGGGCAGGGGAGACATGACCGTCACCCGCGCCACCCCGGCCATGCAGGAGCAGGAATTAGAGGTGGTGATTCCCCCGATGATCGCGCAGGACGAGTCACTGCGCGATCTCTTCTTGCGCAGCATGGACGATGCCCGCTTTGCCTACGAGCAATTCGTGGAGGCTCTCGACGCCCAGAAGGGCGAGGAGCGCAATGCCGTGTGGGAGGCCTGGCAGGCTCGCCAGGCGGCCCAGGCCGTGGCTCCGGCGGCGGTGGCTACCTCGTTGGTGGTCACCGCCTCCATGCGGGCATGGCGGCAGGTGATGGTGGGCTTTGGGGCCGAGCACGCCGATTCCGAATCGCGAGCCTTAACGGTGGAACTGCTGCGCATCTTGCGGCCCGTGGCACCGGCGCTCTTTGTGGATTTGGAGGAGGTATCCGGCGGGGAGCCGGGGGTGGAAAGCGCCTACGGAATGGATTAATGCGCGGGGCGCTGCTTTTATTTTTTCGCTAAGACTGTAGTGTTTAAGGGCATGAGCACAGGTTTAACAGCGAAGGCGGGAGTCGAGCACTTCGGCACAGTCAGCGTTGCGATGGTCACCCCCCTGACCAAGGATGGGGACCTGGACGTTGAAGCTGGTCGCCGGCTGGCCTCCCATTTGGTGGACAGTGGATGCGACTCTCTCGTTCTCGGCGGCACCACGGGGGAATCCCCCACGGTGACCGTGGAAGAAAAGCTGCCCCTGCTCAGTGCAGTCAAGCAGGAGGTGGGAGATCGCGCGCGCATTATCGCGGGCGCGGGAACCTATGACACGCGGGCGTCGATAAGCCTCGCCAAGGCTTCGGCCGAGGCGGGAGCTGATTCCCTGCTCGTGGTCACGCCCTATTACTCCAAGCCCAGCCAGGAGGGGGTGTACCGGCATATTGAGGCCGTTGCTGCGGCGACGGACCTGCCGATCTGCCTGTATGACATTCCTGGCCGCACC
Organism: Corynebacterium lowii; assembly: GCF_001412085.1. GTDB lineage: Bacteria > Actinomycetota > Actinomycetes > Mycobacteriales > Mycobacteriaceae > Corynebacterium > Corynebacterium lowii. Next base: position 96,738 of record NZ_LKEV01000002.1, on the reverse strand, counting down.
GCGACCCCGCTGGCCCCGGATACCATTCGGAGGCTGGCGGAACTGCCCACCATTAAGGCAGTAAAGGATGCCAAGGGCGATATGGCGGCGGCCGCCCCGCTCATCGCGGAGACCGGCCTGGCCTGGTACTCCGGGGATGATCCCCTGAACCTCCCGTGGCTTTCCTTGGGAGCCAGTGGCTTTGTCTCCGTGATCGGGCACGTGGCTGCCCCGCAACTCCGCTTGCTGCACACCAGTTTCGAGGAAGGCGACCTCGTTCGAGCTAGAGAAATCAACGCCGCACTCAATCCGCTGATACGCGCCCAGGCTCGTCTGGGCGGTGTCAGCCTCGCAAAGGCTGCCCTGCGCTTGCAGGGCATCGAGGTGGGCGACCCCCGCCTGCCGGTGGTGGCTCCCACCCCCGAGCAGGTGGAGGAACTCCGCCATGACATGCAGAAAGCTGGAGTTCTATAAATATGAGCGAATCCCGCAACCGTTCCCGCAAAGTAACTCGTAAAGCGGGTCCCCCGGAGGAGGCCCCCGTATTCCAAGCACCCGAGAAGGTAGAGAACAAAACCGAGGGCGCGGAGAACAACGCCGGAAACAACAATAACGGCCCCAAGGGCGATTCCTCCTCGAACCGCTCCCGTGGTGGCAATGGTGGAAACGGTAACGGCGGCAACGGCAACAACCGCCGAGGCGGCCGGGGGCGTCGCGGTGGCCGAGGCAACAACGGTGGCAACGGCAATCACAATGGCGGCGGCAACAACGGTGGCCGCCGCAACGTGGTGAAGTCCATGCAGGGCGCGGACCTCACCAAGCGCCTCCCGGCCCCGCCCAAGGCCCCCAAGAACGGCCTGCGCATCTACGCGCTGGGTGGTATTTCCGAGATCGGCCGTAATATGACGGTCTTTGAGTATAATAACCGCCTGCTCATCGTGGACTGCGGCGTGCTCTTCCCCAGCTCCAATGAGCCGGGCGTGGACCTGATTCTCCCGGACTTCGGCCCCATTGAAAAGCACCTGGACCGCGTGGACGCCCTGGTGATTACCCACGGGCACGAGGACCACATTGGCGCTATTCCGTGGCTGCTCAAGCTGCGCCCGGATATTCCGATTCTGGCCTCCCGCTTCACGGTGGCGCTCATTGCCGCCAAGTGTAAGGAGCACCGTCAGCGCCCCAAGCTCATTGAGATCAATGAGGATTCCAATGAGAATCGCGGCCCCTTCAACCTGCGCTTCTGGCACGTGAACCACTCCGTGCCGGACTGCCTGGGCATTGCGATCAAGACGGGCGCGGGCCTGGTGATCCACACTGGCGACATCAAGGTGGACCAGACCCCCACCGATGGCCGCCCCACCGACCTTCCTGCTTTGTCCCGCTTTGGCGACGAGGGCGTGGACCTTATGCTCTGCGATTCCACCAACGCCACCACCCCCGGCGTATCGGGCTCGGAGGCGGAGATCGCCCCCGCGCTCAAGCGCCTGGTGGGCGAGGCCAAGCAGCGCGTGATTCTGGCCTCCTTCGCCTCGAATGTGTACCGCGTTCAAGCCGCCGTGGATGCCGCCGTGGCCGCGGGCCGCAAGGTGGCTTTCAACGGCCGCTCCATGATCCGCAACATGGAGATTGCCGAGAAACTTGGTTACCTCAAGGCTCCGCGCGGCACCATCGTCTCGATGGACGATGCTGCCAAGATGGCTCCGCACAAGGTGCTGCTGATTACCACCGGCACCCAGGGCGAGCCGATGGCCGCGCTCTCGCGCATGGCCCGCCGCGAGCACCGCCAGATCACCGTGCGCGATGGTGACCTCATCATCCTTTCCTCCTCCCTGGTTCCGGGCAACGAGGAGGCGGTGTTCGGGGTTATCAACATGCTTGCTCAGATCGGCGCCACCGTGGTGACCGGCCGCGACGCCAAGGTGCACACCTCTGGGCACGGTTACGCAGGCGAGTTGCTCTTCCTCTGGAACGCCGCCCGCCCGCGCAATGCCATGCCGGTGCACGGCGAATGGCGCCACCTGCGCGCCAACAAGGAACTGGCGATTGCCACCGGCGTGCGCGAGGACCACACGGTGCTGGCCCAGAACGGCGTGGTGGTGGACCTGGTAAATGGTCACGCCCGCGTGGTGGGCCAGATTCCGGTGGGCCACCTCTACGTGGACGGCGTGACGATGGGCGAGGTGGATTCCGACGTCCTGGCCGATCGCGCCTCCCTGGGTGAGGGCGGCGTGGTGAGCATCACCGCCGTGATTGATAACCGCACCGGCCGCCTGCTGGAGGCTCCCAAGGTGGAGACCAAGGGCTTTGCCGAGGACGATCGCTCGATCATCCCGCAGGTGCGTGAGTTGGCGGAAACCACCATGAACGACCTCGCCGCAGAGGGGGAGAATGATCCCTACCGCATGGTGCAGCAGTTGCGCCGCAAGGTCTCCCGCTTTGTGGAGCAGAAGTGGCGTCGTGAGCCGATGATTATGCCCACGGTGATCCCCATGAGTTCCGATTCCGTGGACGCCGGCGAGCCTGGGGAAGATTCCCTCTAAAAAGATCTTGCCCCCTCATGCGCCCCAGCGGGATATGCTGGGGCGCATGTCTTTTGTTGCCACCGAGCGTGCGAAGCTCCGCGATCTCCTCCTCGACCTCGGGCCGCAGGCTCTCACCCTGTGTGAGGGCTGGCTGACGCAGGATATGGCGGTGCACCTCTGGCTGCGGGAACGCCGCCCCGATGCCCTCGCGGGTATTATGGTGCCTGCTTTATCGGGCCACTTGGATAACCTCACCCGCGCTCAGAAAGCCCGCCCCTACGAGGCGGTGGTGCGGGAATGGGGAGCCGGGCCGGGCACCATCGGGAGGCTTAGCTACGCCCTGCGCAATACCGCCGAGCACTTTGTGCACCACGAGGACGTGCGCCGGGGTGGGGGAGTGGTGGAACCCCGTGATTTCTCCGCGCGAGTCAATGAGTTGCTATGGGGCCAATGCTCTCGCATGGCCCCCTTGCTTCTGCGCGGTAACTCCCGCCCCGTGATCCTCGAAGGCAGAGGAATGCGTCCCATCGTGGCGGCGGATCGGCGCGGGGTGGTCAAGTGTGGCGACGCCGTGCTGCGGGTCAAAGGCGAGCCGGGGGAGGTCATGCTCTGGTGCTTTGGTCGCTCGGCGGTGGAGGTGGAGATTGAGGGGGAAGAGCCCATTAGGTCAAGCCTGTAGGGCTGACTTTAGGGTACGGTAAAGTTTTCCGGCCCCTCTGGTGTGGCGCATGTGAATAGTGGGGTGGGAAGGAACTATTCTGGTGCGCATGTCTGCCACGAGTTCTTCCACCCCGAGGTCGCGCCGTTCCGGCACGCGGCCCGGTGGTACGCGCCGCTCAGAGGAACGCACCACGGTGATTCACCGCGAAGGCGGTGCCGTGCCCGCCACGGCTGCCTTCCGCGCGGCGGAGACCTCCCAGGAGCGCACCGGTAGCGCCCTGGGGGCTGTGGGCAGCGGAATCGGCTCCCTCTTCGGCGCGGCGGCTGGGGGAGTGGGAAGGCTGAGCCGACGCCTCGGCGGCGGAATGGGTGGCGGCCGTGAGGACGATGAGCAGAAAACGGAGGATATGAGCAGTAGCAGCAGAACAAAAAAGAAGGCCGCTCCGGCACCCGCACCGGAGGAAGTAGAGGAGCAACCCGATTCCTCCCTGATGGAGGGGATACGGGAACATTCCGATGGCATTGGACTCAGCCTCATTGGCGTGGCCGTGGTGCTGGGGGCCTCGGTGTGGTTCGACGTGGCGGGTCCCATCGGGGAGTTCATCGCCAAGTGTGTGCACACTGTCATTGGAGCCGGGGCCTTTGTGCTGCCCGTGGCTTTGGTGGCGCTAGCGGTGGCCTTGATGATGGGGGCGCGGCAGCCCCGCGAGGTTTTGCTGCGGGTATCGGGTGGCACGGCGCTCATCGTGGTGGCGATGCTGGGGCTCATTCATCTCTTGGCCGGTGACCCGGAAAGTGCCGCCGGTAGGGATGCCGCGGGCGGCCTGGTGGGGGCCTATACCGGCGGTATCTTGGCGATGGGTTTTAGCCGCTACCTGGCGATACCGATTTTGACCCTGGTGATTTTCTACGGGGCGCTCAAGGTCACGGGTATTACTGTGCGCGAGGGGTACGACTACGTGGTGGAATTGATCCGCAGCTCCGCCAATGCGGATCGGGAAGAAGAGGATTCTGAGGACGCCTACGCCCACGTGGAGGAAGAGTTAGAGCGCCGAGCGCAGGGGCGTCAAACCCAGCGACGCCGCGCTGAGGAAGCATCGCGCAGAACTCGGGCGAAGCGCCCCGCGCCGCGTGGTTACGACGATGATTACGTGCCCGAGCCTCCCGCAGACTTTGAGGACTTTGAGGACGCAGAACCGGCAGAAGATGGTCTTTTTGCCGCCGCGCGCCCCAAGCCCGCTAAGCCTGCCAAGAGCAAAAAGAAGGCCCCGCCCGCCGCACCCGTGGCCCCCTCGGTGGAAGATACCGATGAGTTTCCCGCTTTGGAAGAGGAGGAGGCACCTAGCGAGCCTCCGCGTCGCGACGCCGTGAGCGCTAGCCGGGAATCCATCCGCCAGGCGATCATCGCGCGCTCGTCGATGGAGGCACCGGCTCCCGCGCCGGAACCAGAGCCGGTAACGGAACCCGAACCAGAGGAGACCGAGGAGGAGCAGGAGTTTTCCGTGCTCCCGGCGGCCACTGGGGCGTCGGAAAGCGATTATCGCCTGCCCTCCACGAGCCTGTTGGTGGCCGGGGAACCGCCCCGCCAGCACTCCGAGGCCAATGATCGCATGATTGAGGCGATCACGGCGGTATTCGAGGAGTTCAAGGTTAATGCCGCCGTGACTGGCTTTTCGCGCGGTCCCACGGTGACGCGCTACGAGGTGGAACTGGGGCCGGGCGTGAAGGTCTCCAAGATCACCAATCTGCAATCCAATCTCGCCTACGCCGTGGCCACCGATAACGTGCGCCTGCTCACGCCTATCCCTGGCAAGTCCGCCGTGGGTATCGAGGTACCGAATACGGACCGCGAGATGGTGCGCCTGGCCGATGTGCTCAACGCCCCGGCCACGGTGGAAAACCGCGACCCCATGCTCATCGGCCTGGGCAAGGACATTGAGGGTGATTTCATCTCTGCCTCCGTGCAGAAGATGCCGCACCTGCTGGTGGCCGGTTCCACCGGCTCGGGTAAGTCCGCCTTTGTGAACTCCATGCTCGTTTCCCTGCTCACCCGCGCCACCCCGGAGGAGGTGCGGCTGATTCTGGTGGACCCGAAGATGGTGGAACTCACCCCCTACGAGGGGATTCCGCACCTCATTACCCCCATCATCACCCAGCCGAAGAAGGCCTCGGCGGCCCTGCAATGGCTGGTGGAGGAGATGGAACAGCGCTACATGGACATGAAGGCCGCGCGGGTGCGCCACATCAAGGACTTCAACCGCAAGGTGCGCTCCGGGGAGATTCAGGCCCCGGCGGGCTCGCAGCGCGAATACCGCCCCTACCCCTTCATCGTGTGCGTGGTGGACGAGCTGGCGGACTTGATGATGACGGCACCGAAGGAGATTGAGGAATCCATCGTGCGCATCACCCAGAAGGCCCGCGCGGCGGGTATCCACCTGGTGCTGGCCACCCAGCGCCCCTCCGTGGACGTGGTGACCGGCCTTATCAAGACCAACGTGCCTTCCCGCCTGGCCTTTGCCACTTCCTCGCTTACCGACTCCCGCGTGATTCTGGATCAGGGTGGGGCGGAAAAGCTCATCGGCATGGGCGACGCCCTCTTCATCCCCCAGGGAGCGGGCAAGCCGCAGCGCTTGCAGGGCTCCTTTGTGACCGACGAGGAGATTCAGCGCGTGGTGGAGGCCGCGAAGTCTCAGGCCGAGCCGGACTACACCGAGGGCGTGACCGAGGAGAAGGCCGCGGAGAAGAAGGAGATCGACGAGGACATCGGCAAGGACATGGACGACCTGCTCGAAGCCGTGGAACTGGTGGTGACCTCCCAGCTGGGTTCCACCTCCATGCTCCAGCGCAAACTGCGCATCGGCTTTGCCAAGGCCGGCCGCCTCATGGACCTCATGGAATCTCGCGGTGTGGTGGGGCCCTCCGAGGGCTCGAAGGCCCGCGAGGTGCTGGTCAAGCCCGAGGAACTGGATACGATTATCTGGATGATTAAGGGCGCCGACCCCGCCGAGGCCCCCAAGGAAGAGGGGGTTGAGCCCGCCGAGGCAGGCTCGGGAGCGTCCGACGCCGCGATGGGCGAACCGCGCAGCGTGGAGGCCACCTACAACCCCACGGGTGGGGCCTTCTAGTGCTAGTATGTTTCCTCATTGGAGGGGAGTACCCCGCCCACGGCATTGATCGTCAACACGGCTGGTAGCGCGCTCAACGTGCTGCCCCCGGTCATGCTGGCTCGGCTTCCAAGCGAGTGGGGGAGACCTCCGGTTATCTTTTCCATCGAACCGGAGGTTTAGGCAGCATGACTGTTCCCTTCTGGATCTGGGCGGTCACCGGATTGGTGATCCTCGGACTCTTTATCTTTGATTTTTATTCCCACGTGCGCACCCCGCACGAGCCCACCATCAAGGAATCCGCCTGGTGGTCCTTGATCTACGTGGGTATCGCACTGCTCTTTGGCGGCTTCGTCTATGTGGTGTGGGATCACCAGCACGGCATGGAATACCTCACGGGTTACGTCACGGAGAAGGCCCTTTCCGTGGATAACCTCTTTGTGTTCGCCCTCATCATGGGTGCCTTCCAGATTCCTCGGAAGTACCAGCAAAAGGTGCTGCTCATCGGTATCGCCCTGGCCTTGATATTCCGCCTGGTATTCATCTTGCTGGGTGCTTCGATCATCAATGCGTGGTCGGACGTGTTCTATCTCTTCGGTATCTTCCTGCTGGTAACCGCGGCGCGCATGATTATTGCCGAGGTCCGCGATCTCCCGGAGAAGGACCCCCAGGACATGCTGGTGATTCGCCTGGTGCGCAAGGTGGTGCCGGTGACGGAGACCTACGAGTCCGATCACCTCACGATCAAGAAGGACGGCAAGCGCCACTTCACTCCGCTCATGGTGGCCCTGGTGGCCATCGGCATGGTCGATGTGATGTTCGCCCTCGATTCCATTCCGGCCATCTACGGCGTGACCCAGGAGGCCTACCTGGTATTCACTACCAACGCCTTCTCCCTGCTGGGCCTGCGCCAGCTCTACTTCCTGCTCGATGGCCTACTGGATCGCCTGGGCTACCTCTCCTATGGCCTTTCGATCATTCTGGCCTTCATCGGCGTGAAGCTGGTATTCCATGCTCTGCATGAAAATAACCTGCCCTTTATCAATGGCGGCGAGTCCGTGCACGGCGTCCCGGAGATCAGCACGGAGACCTCCCTGCTGGTGATCGTGGGCGTGCTGACCATCACGGTGATCGCTTCCCTGTGGAAGAACAAGAAGGATGCGGCTGCGGGGGCACCTGCCGATAGCTAGGGAGTACAGTGATGGGCGTGAGTGCATCGACGGCGAGCGGCGGGTCCCCCGCGCAGGCTCCTTCTAACTGGAATCTGCCTAACTTTTTGACCTGCCTGCGCATCGTTTTCGTCCCTGTTTTCGTTTGGCTGGTGTTGCGCGCGGATAATACTCATACCGGCTGGATGTGGGCGGCTTTCGGCGTTTTTGCCGCGTTGATGCTCACGGACAAACTCGATGGCGATATTGCCCGTTCCAGGGGGTTGGTTACGGACTTCGGCAAGATTGCCGATCCCATCGCTGATAAGGCCCTGATGATTAGTGCCCTGGTGTGCCTGAATATCACCGGGGCCATGCCCGTATGGATCACCGTGGTGATCGTGGTGCGGGAGCTGGGAATTACCCTCTGGCGCATGGTGCTCCTGCGCCGGGGGAAGGTGGTTCCCGCGAGCCGAGGCGGAAAGATCAAGACCGTTCTGCAATCCCTGGGCGTGGCCTTGTATCTCTGCCCGTTGCCGGAGTGGATGACGTGGCCCACGCACCTGGTGATGGGGGCCGCCGTGGCGGTCACCGTGGTCACCGGCGTGCAGTATATTCTCGATGCTCAGCGCCAGCCTGCAACGCTGGAACCGCCCGCAGAGCCCTCGGCATCCGCAGACCGCTCGGCGCGATGAAGCGGGCCGATGCAGGATAACGCGGTGGCCCGCGACGTCGTGGAGTGCTTAACGCGACGGGGCGAGACGGTGGCCTTTTGCGAATCGCTCACTGCCGGTTTGACCAGTGCCACCCTCGCGGAGATACCGGGGGCCTCGGCGGTATTGCGCGGCGGCCTGGTGGTGTATGCCACGGAGTTGAAATCTGCGCTTGCCGGTGTGTCGCCAGAGATTCTTGAAGAACACGGCCCGGTGGCTGAGGCCACGGCGCTGCACATGGCTCGGGGAACCGCGCTGCGTCTGGGTGCGACCTGGGCGGTATCGCTGACGGGAGTGGCGGGCCCCGATTCCCAGGACGGTCACTCCGTGGGGGAAGTGTGGCTGGGGTATTGGGGGCCGGGTTTATGGAAGGCTCGATGCCTGCATCTTTCCGGCGATCGCGCGGAGATACGCGAGAAATCGGTGCGCCGGGCGTTGGCGGGGCTGTTAGACCTCGCACAGAGATAGCCGCTCAGGGAGGCGGCTTGGCTGGGTTGCCCCGCGCGGCAAAAAGAGGGCGAAACCGAGGGGGCTAGGCCTCGGTCGGGGCGCTCTCGGTGAGGTTCCCTGTGGCCAGTTCCTCCGCGACGTCGCTCAGCGCCATCGAGCCAGCGGCCTCAATGAGGACGTCGGCCACGCTCACGCCTAGGGCGTGGCACACGGAGGCCAGCAGCTCGGAGGAGACCTCTTTGCGCCCGCGTTCCAGTTCGGAGATGTATCCGGGGGAAACGCGTGCGGTCTCTGCGAGTTCGCGCAGCGTGATGCGCTGTTCGGCGCGGAAGGCGCGCAGCGCCTCGCCCAGGGCCTCACGCAGGAGCGGTTCCGGGCGCGGCGGGGTGCGGCGCCCGGAGATGGGGCGAGTATCCAAAAGAGCGGTGTGTGTACTCATCACATTGTTTAACTCTCTGCGTGAGTGTTTTGTTCCCGGTGTTTCTCAGCAGCAGTGCGCACTGGGGCACGGGCGCACTGGGACACGGGCACGCTGGGGCACGGGCGCATAAACGCGGTACCATGCACACTGACTACTCATAAGGAGGAACTTACGATGGCAAACCCGTTTAGCAAGGCATGGAAGTACCTCATGGCGCTCTTTGATAACAAGATTGAGGAGAACGCCGATCCCAAGGTGCAGATCCAGCAGGCGATGGAGGAGGCTCAGAAGCAGCACCAGGAGCTCTCTCGCCAGGCCGCAGCGGTGATTGGTAATCAGCGTCAGTTAGAGATGCAGTTGAACCGCCGCTTGGAGGAGATCGAGAAGCTCCAGAGCAATACCAAGCAGGCTCTTCAACTTGCCGATCAAGCCCGCGCTCAGGGCGATGAGAAGAAGGCCGTGGAATACGAAAACGCCGCGGAGGCCTTTGCCGCTCAGTTAGTTACTGCGGAGCAGTCCGTGGAGGATACCAAGCAGCTCCACGACCAGGCCATTAAGCAGGCACAGCAGGCCAAGGCCGCCGTGGAGCGCAACTCCGCGAAGCTCCAGCAACAGGTGGCCGAGCGCTCCAAGCTGCTCAGCCAGCTGGAGCAGGCCAAGATGCAGGAGAAGGTGGCGGAATCGGTGAAATCCATGAACGCCCTCACTTCCGGTTCCACGCCCAACCTGGATCAGGTGCGCGATAAGATCGAGCGCCGTTATGCCAACGCCCTGGGGCAGGCGGAGCTGGCGGAAAACTCCGTGGAGGCCCGCATGGCCGAGGTGCAGCAGGCCGGTATCCAGATGGCGGGGCACTCCCGCCTGGAGCAGATTCGCCAGGAAATGAATGGCGGCCAGTCCTCCCAGGCGAAGGAGTTGAACTCCGGTGCTCCCGCGTCCTCCCCGGTAGACGATGCGGTGGCTCAGCGCATGCGGGAACTGCGCGGCGAGGCCTAAGCCTGCTTATCGACGCCCCCGCTAGCACCCCTATCATCGCCTGCTCCGCGCGCCCACAGGGCCTCCGCGATGAGTTGGGCACGGCGTAAGGAACGAATGAGCACGGGGGTGAGGAAGGCCCGCGCGCTCCACGAGGCTCCGCGAGCCTTACGCGCCTCAAGAACCTCGCTCACGGTGCTCATTTGCACCGGAATCATGCGCAGGGTGAGGGAGAGCGCCAAAGAAAAACGCTCGGCGGGGAACCCCCAGCGCTCCAAGGGGGAGAAGGCGCGCTCTAAGCCCTCCATGAGTTCCGCGATTGTGGTGGTGAGGGTGAGCAAACAGGCTGCCATGATGGAGGCCATCAGGGTAATAACCACGGTGGCCGCGTGCGCCAGGCCGTTTTGCCACCACTGAAAAGCACCCAGGAAGAGCAGAATCGGTAGCGGGGGCCAGAACTGCGCCCAGGCAATGCCAAGGGGAATACGCGCCAGTGCGTAGCCCAGAACGCAGGGCAGCGTGTAGAGGATGGCGGCGAACGGGGAGGATACCGCGATGGCCCCCACGAGCACGTACCCCAGCACGAGAAAGAGCTTGAGGCCCACGCTGGCCCGGTGCAGGGGGGAGCGCCCAGGAACGTAGGTTCCCAGGGGGAAGGCTCCGGTTGCGCCTGCTGCCCGCGGTGTTTTCATCGCTCGGCCTCAATGCGGGAAATATAGGCCTCAATCACGGGGGCGGGTTCGCCATCATCGACGATTCGCCCGCCATCAATGCACAGCACGCGGTCAAAGTCACGCAGGAGGTCGAGGTCATGGGTGACCACGATGAGTTGCTGTTCCAAGGCGGCAAAGCGCTGTTGAATACGGCGTCGGTTGCGCAGATCGAGCAGCGTGGTGGGCTCATCGGCCACGACGATGCGCGGCTGGCCGATGAGTACGGAGGTTAACGCGAGGAGTTGCTTCTGCCCGCCGGAGAGCACGTGGGGGGACTTTTCCTCATGCCCGCCGAGTCCCATGCTGGCGAGGGCTTCCTCGGCGCGGGCCGCGCGCTCTTTTTTGCTCAGTTCCTTGCGCTTACGCAGGGAAAAGGCCACATCATCGCGCACATTGGGCATGATGATCTGGTTATCGGCATCGGAGAAGATAAAGCCCACCAGTTCGCGCACTCGCTTGCCTTGTTGCTGCACGTCGTGGCCATCCACCAATACGCGGCCCTCGCTCGGGGTGGCAAGGCCGTTGATGGTGCGGGCCAGGGTGGACTTTCCCGAACCATTAGCCCCGATGATCCCAATGCGATGCTCGGTGAGGGTGGCGTTGATATTGCGCAGAATGGCTCCCGCGCCATAATCAACGGTGACGCCCTCAAAAACGATCTCAGGCATGGGAGGTACCGGGGCGAAGTAGTTGCGGAAGCGCCGCGTGGATCGCTACCGCAGCGGCGACGGCGACGAGGATCTTGAGGGCGTCGATAAGCACGAAGGAACCCTGGGCCGCGATGGCGGCGCCGAGGCTCATATCCGCGCGCACGATGAGTCCGATGGTTCCGCAGAGGTATTGGGAAAAGAGCGCCACGATGGCCGCGATGCTGAAAACGAGGTAGCGATTACCGCGCAGATAATAAGCGAGGAATCCGGCAAGCGCGGTGGAGACGATATAGCCGATGATATATCCCACCGTGGGGCCGGAGAGGGCCTGGGGGATACTGCGGCCACCGGCGAGAACGGGCAGGACGATACCCAGGGCGAAGAAGATGGCAACGGTGATGAGGCCGCGGCGCGGGCCGAGAACGAGCCCGGCGAGAATGAAAGCGGCGTTTTGCAAAACGATGGGTACACCCGCGCTGCCCACGGGGATGGAGACGAAGGCCAAGACTATGATGAGCGCGGCAAAAACGGCGGACAGGGAGAGATCTGTGAGAGAGCGTAGAGCTGGATTCATGCTAGAGAATCTACCTTGAACGGTGTTTAATTGAGGTATCCGGGGGTGTTGGGGGAGTATCGAACGATTGCCATTCGAACATGCGTGCGTGTATGTTCGAAAGTGTCACGCCGCCGGTTTAGGGTGGGTGCTAACCGCAGCACGGGGAACCGGAAGGGCCTCGCTGGGGTCTAAAACAGGAACACAATAACTCATTAAGGGAAGAACATGGCTGCAAAGAAAAAGACCACTGGCAACGCTTCCGCCAAAGGAGGTGCCGAGGACCGTCAAAAGGCTCTCGACGCCGCCCTGGCGATGATTGAAAAGGACTTCGGCAAGGGCGCGGTGATGCGCCTGGGCGAGGATAAGCGCCCTCCGGTGCGCGCCATTTCCTCGGGAAATACCGCCATCGACGTGGCCCTGGGCATCGGTGGCTTCCCGCGCGGGCGCATCGTGGAGATTTATGGCCCAGAGTCCTCGGGTAAGACCACCGTGGCTCTCCACGCTATTGCTTCGGCTCAGAAGGAAGGGGGCATTGCCGCCTTTATCGACGCCGAGCACGCCCTTGACCCCGATTACGCCCGCAAACTGGGGGTGGATACCGATGCGTTGCTGGTTTCCCAGCCCGATACCGGCGAGCAGGCCCTGGAAATCGCGGATATGCTGGTGCGCTCCGGCGCCATTGACATCATCGTGGTGGACTCCGTGGCGGCCCTAACCCCCAAGGCCGAAATTGAGGGAGAGATGGGCGATAGTCACGTGGGCCTGCAAGCGCGCCTGATGAGCCAGGCGCTGCGTAAGATGACGGGCGCGCTGTATAACTCCGGTACCACCGCCATCTTTATTAACCAGCTCCGCGAGAAGATCGGCGTGATGTTTGGTTCCCCCGAGACCACCACGGGCGGTAAGGCCCTGAAGTTCTATGCCTCCGTGCGCTGCGATGTGCGCCGTATCCAGACGCTCAAGGATGGCCAAGATGCCGTGGGTAACCGCACCAAAATCAAGATCGTGAAGAACAAGATGTCCCCGCCCTTCAAGATCGCTGAGTTCGACATTATCTATGGCGAGGGCATCTCCCGGGAATCCTCCCTTATTGATATGGGCGTGGATAACGGAATCATTAAAAAGTCCGGCTCCTGGTTTACCTATGAGGGAGATCAGTTGGGCCAGGGCAAGGAGAAGGTGCGCCTGAGCTTGAAGGAGAACACCGCCCTGGCCGATGAGATCGAGCAGAAAATCCTAGCCAAACTGGGAGTGGGTAAGTACGCCAACCAGGAGGCCCAGGACGGCGATGAACTCAGTGATGATCCGGTGGACGTGGTGCCCAACGTGGACTTTGACGATGAGGATTAATGGCTAACCAGGAAGAAACCCTTGAGCGCCTGCGCGCAGCTATTGCCAACTATCAACCGCAGGGATTCTTCGATGCGGAGGCTGAGAAAGCAAAGGCCAAGGTGCGCGAGCGTGCCCTGGGGTTGTTAGACCACCGGGCGCGGTCCCGCCAGGAACTTCAGCAACGTTTGCTCAAGGCCGAATATGATCCGGCCTTGGTGACCGAGGTTCTCGATGATCTCCAAGGGGCCGGGCTGCTCGATGATGCCGCCTTTGCTCAGGAGTGGGTGCGGCAACGTTCCCGGAGAAGAGGGAAGTCCACGCGGGTTTTAGCACGCGAACTCCAAGAAAAAGGAGTGGCGGAGCAGGATCGCCGCGAGGCTTTGGAACAGATCAGCCATGAGGATGAGCGCGCCACCGCTCGTGCCTTTGCGGAAAAGAAGGCCCGGAGCATTAAGGCCGTGCCGGAAAGTTACGAGGAGCGTCAAAAGGATTTACGCCGCGTGGTGGGGGTATTGGCGCGGCGTGGTTTTTCCGAGGGCATGTCCCTGGCCCTGGCCCGCGAGGCGCTTGACGAGCGCTATCAGGTGCTTGGGGGATAACGGTGCCGGATAAACCGGGTTTGGGTTCTCACCGGCCCTCCGCACTAGAATGTGGCACCGTGATGCAGCAAGAAACCCACCCCCGCACCTATGAGGTCAAGACCTTCGGGTGCCAGATGAACGTGCACGATTCCGAGCGCCTCTCCGGTCTTTTGGAGGAAGCCGGGTATGTGCCCGCCGCCACGGATACCCAGGCGGATTTGGTGGTGTTTAATACCTGCGCGGTGCGCGAAAACGCGGATAACCGCTTGTACGGCTCCCTGGGCCAGCTCAAAAGAGTGAAAGACCAGCACCCAGGCATGCAGATTGCCGTGGGGGGTTGCTTGGCTCAAAAAGACCGCTCCACCGTGGTGGACAAGGCTCCCTGGGTGGACGTGGTTTTTGGTACCCACAACATCGGATCCCTTCCGGCCTTGCTGGATCGCGCGCAGCATAATGACCGCGCCGAGGTGGAGATCGTGGAGGCGCTAGAGGAGTTCCCCTCGGTGCTCCCGGCCAAGCGCGAATCCGCCTATGCGGGGTGGGTATCTATCTCCGTGGGCTGCAATAACACCTGTACTTTCTGTATCGTTCCCTCGCTGCGTGGCAAGGAGGCCGATCGCCGCCCCGGTGACATCCTGGCGGAGGTGCAGGCGCTCGTCGATCAGGGCGTGACGGAGGTGACACTTCTGGGTCAGAACGTCAATGCCTATGGCGTGCACTTTGCTGATCCCGAGCTAGAGCGAGATCGCTCGGCCTTCTCCAAGCTGCTGCGCGCCTGTGGCTCCATCGAGGGGCTAGAGCGTGTGCGTTTCACCAGCCCGCACCCGGCGGAGTTCACCTCCGATGTGATCGACGCTATGGCGGAAACCCCCAATGTGTGCCCGCAACTGCACATGCCGCTGCAATCCGGTTCTGATGCCGTATTGAAGGCCATGCGCCGTTCTTATCGCACCAAGAAGTTCCTGGGGATTCTTGAGGAGGTGCGCACTAAGATTCCGCACGCGGCGATCACCACGGACATCATCGTGGGTTTCCCCGGTGAGACGGAGGAGGATTTTCAGGCCACGCTGGATGTGGTGGAAAAGGCCCGCTTTAGTTCCGCCTTTACCTTCCAGTATTCCCCGCGCCCCGGAACACCGGCGGCCGAGATGGGAAAGCAGGTGCCCAAGGAGGTTGTGCAGGAGCGCTACGAGCGCCTGATCGCCCTCCAAGAGCGCATCAGCGCCGAGGATAATGCCGCTTTGGTGGGCACCCAGGTGGAACTCATCGTGCAGGATCAGGCGGGACGCAAGAACCACCGCACGCAGCGCATGTCCGGGCGCGCCCGCGATGGTCGCCTGGTGCACTTCGATCCCACCGGGGCCGCGGAGTCTATTCGCCCCGGTGACGTGGTACACGTGACCATCACGGATTCCACCCCGTTCTTTTTGATCGCGGATTCCGGGGTGGCGCAGCACCGCCGCACCCGAGCCGGAGATATGGCCGAGATGGGACGCACCCCCACCACGGCTCCGGTGGGAGTGGGCTTGGGCATGCCGGGTCTGCGTCCTCGGGCTTAGTACTGGCATAGCGTGGGCCTAACGTCGGCATAACACGGCCCCAAAGCGGGCCGATCAACGCTTTATTCATCGAGGCAGGAAGCACCGAGGCAGGAAAACATGGCGGAAGAACAAAAGCAGCACTCGGCGGCAGAATTGGCCGCGTTGGAACGCAAGGCGGCTGCAAAGCTATGGCTGGGTACCCCCGGTTATGTGCTGCTGGGTGTCTTTATCTTCTACGTGGTTTCTCTCTTTTTGCCACAGGTCACGGGGGTGAGCGGTTTTGAGGTGCTGGTGCATAGCGATGCCGCCTCGGCGGCCGGGGTGAAGGTCACCGAGTACGTCTTTAGCACCTGCGCCTTCTTAGGCGTGGGAGTATTCACCGCGCTCACCCTTACCCTGCGCCGCACGGCCTTTGCCCTCATCGCGTGGATGTTTAGCACCGTGGCCCTGGTGGAGGCTCTGCTGGCGTTGTGGCTCCGCCAGACTCGTCCGGGGGCAGAGGCCGCCACGAGTGCGGGGCCGGGAATGTATCTGGCCATCGCCTCGGTGATCGCTGCCGTGGTGGTGTACTCCATGATCGCGCTGAGCCGTTCCCCGGAGCAGGAAAAAATTGCTCAGCAGCGCGCCCGCACGGAGGATTTCGATGAGGTGGGCTATGTGCAGCGCGCGGCGCTCATCAAGCAACAGCGCCGTGGGGAAGAGGATAATCCCTTGCTTCTCGACGACCGCCGTGCCCGCGCCGCGCAGCGTGCGGCCCGGAATAAAAAGGCGGAATAAAAAGCTAGAGAAAATCCCTTGTGCGGGCTCAGAACTACGGGCCACACAAGGGATTTTTCTTGACTTAGCGATTCTCCACGGCCTGTGCCGCAGCGTTGGCCCACTCGGCCCACTGCGCGGCCTGGGCGCGCAGTTGTTCGGCGCGCTTTTCATCTCCCTTGGCGGCGGCCTGTTCGGCCTGCGCGGTGAAGTCATCCACCTTGGCCTGGAACTGAGCCGCCCGAGCCTGGGCCGCGGGGTCGGTGCGGCGCCACTTGTTATCGGCGGCCTCCTTCACGGAGCGTTCCACGGCGGCGATCTTGTCCTCGTACTCGCGCACCTGGCCGCGGGGCACATAGCCGATCTGCTCCCACTTTTCTTGCAGCTCCGCGAGTTTATCGCGGGCGGCTTCGAGGTTTTCCTCGGGATTGATCTGGGAGCGGTACTCCTCTAATAGTGCGTCCTTAGCGGCGGCGTTATCGGCGTATTCGCGGTCGCGGGCGTTATTGGCTGCGGTGCGAGCGTCAAAGAAGTGATCCTGGGCGCTGCGGAACTGCTCCCAGAGGGCATCGTCGGTTTCGCGGGGTGCGCGCCCGATGGTTTTCCATTCCTTCATCAAATCGCGGAAGGCGCGGGCGGTCTCGGCCCAGTCGGTAGAGTCCTGGAGAGCGCGGGCGCGCTCCACCAGTTCTTCCTTGGAGCGCTTAGCCTGGGCGCGGGCGCGATCGAGGTCGGCAAAGTGGGAGCCACGGCGGCGGTTGAAGGAATCGCGGGCGCGAGAGTAGCGCTTCCAGAGCTTATCGTCCGTCTTGCGGTCTACGCCCTGGATGGTTTTCCATTCTTCAAGAATCGCGTGAATACGATCGCCGGCGGCTTTCCACTCGGTAGAGTTGGCGGCGATCTCCTCGGCCTCGGCGGCGAGCTTTTCCTTGGCGGCGATGCCTTCTGCGCGGCGGCGTTGCTTTTCCTGGGCCACCTGTGCCTGCGCGGTATCGGAGTTGGTAATGATGCCCGCGAGGCGGGTATCCAGGGCGTCGAGGTTGCCAATGACCTTGGCAGTGTCGAGCTGGCTGCGAATCTCCTGGGCCTGTGAGCGGATGGCGCTGGCGTCCTCGGGGTGAAGGCGCAGGCGTGATTCCAGCAGGGAGACCTCGGTGGAGAGATCGTCATAGCGGGCACCAAAGTGGGCCAGTCCCTCCTCGGGGGAGCCGGCCTTGTACTGACCTATGCACCGTTCGCCATCGCCGGTGCGCACCCATGCGGTGCCATCGGCTTCCACTCGGCCCCATTGCGCGGGATTATTGGGCGCAGGTTGCGCGGCAGGGGCCTGGGCTGCGGGCCGCAGGCCGGGGGCAGGCTTCTTCTTAGCTAGCTGTGCCGGGCTGGGGGCGGGCTGATTAGTCATAACGGAAAGCACGTCCTTTGTTCGAGTTCTTGCGCCGCGCTGAGCGCGACCATCACGCATCGCAACTATCAAATGTACAGGCCCGACCCCTGCGAGTCATGAGGAACCCGTTAATCTATCTCACGTGACAGCGAAAGTATTGGTGATGCCCGGAAGCCCAGCTCTCGTCGCAGAGCTGGCTCCCCGCGATGAGGCGGCGTGGCGGCTGCGCGCCCTGGTGCGTCGGAGCGCGGATAAGTACCCGGATCTTCCCATTCACCTGGTAGGAAGCCGCGATGATCGCTGGTTCACCGCCCATGAGGGGAGCTTTCGCGCCTGGGGTGCCCCGGGGATTCAGGTTGGTGGCGGGCACTATTTACCGGAGTTGGTGATGCGCTATGTGCTCAATTCTCGTGCAGAGATCACACAGGTAAGGGAACGCGTGGGTACCCCCGAAGAGGGGGTACTCACGGTGGTGGCGGTGGATGGTTCCGCGGGTTTAACCCCCCGCGCCCCGCTTTCGCTTATCGACGCCGCGACGCACGCCGATCAGTGGTGCCGCGATCTGCTGGCGGGGCGTCGCCAAGCAACAGAACATGGGGGCATGGATAGTGAGGCCTTGAAAGCCGCGGGCGTCATCGAGCCGGAACTGTGGTGCGAGTTAGCGGCTCTGAGCCCCCAGCGCGCGTGCTTGGTCGATGCCGATGCCACCGCCGGGGTGGGGCGCTACGTAGCGGAGTGGGAACTATGAGCGCACCGACGCCCATTGCGGTGGTGGGTCCCACGGCCTCGGGGAAGTCCGCCCTGGGCCTGTCGCTGGCGCATCACCTGGGCGGTGAGGTGGTCAACGTGGATTCCATGCAGCTCTACCGGGGCATGGATATTGGCACGGCCAAGCTCAGCGTGGCGGAGCGCGAGGGGATACCGCACCATCAACTCGACGTCTGGGAGGTTACGGAGGCGGCTTCGGTGGCGCGGTATCAAAGCGCTGCGGTGGCAGACGTGGAGGATATTCGCGCTCGCGGTAAAACCCCTATCTTGGTGGGCGGCTCCATGCTCTATGCGCAGTCCCTGCTCGATGATTGGCAGTTTCCCCCCACCGATCCCGCCACTCGCCAACGCTGGCAGGAGCGTTTAGAGGAGATCGGGGTAGAGGCCCTACACGCGGAGTTGGCGCAGATAGACCCCCAGGCCGCCGAGATTATCGAGGACCAAGACCCCCGCCGCACCGTGCGTGCCCTAGAGGTCATCGAACTCACCGGGAAGCCCTATCAGGCCAGCCAGCCGCCGATCGGAGCCCCGCCGCGCTGGAATACCCGCATTATCGGGCTGCGCACCGAGGCCGAGTGGCTCAACCCACGCATCGCCGCGCGCACCCAGGCGATGTTTGATTCCGGCCTGATAGAAGAGGTGAAGGCCCTGGTGGAGGAGAAGGGGCTGCGCCGCGACTCCACGGCGGGGCGCGCCATCGGCTATGCCCAGGTACTCGACGCCCTGGCCGGGGAGATGAGCTGGGAGGAAGCCCGGGAACGCACCACGATGGGCACGCGGCGCTATGTGCGCCGTCAGCGGGCCTGGTTCCGCCGCGATCCGCGCATCCACTGGATCGAGGCCTCCGGGGATACCTTTGCCCAAGCGCTAGAGTGGTTGGGGTGAATACTCAAGAAGGTTTGTTTTATGCCAAGGGCCACGGAACGGGTAATGATTTCATCATTATCCCCGACGAGGAGGGGGCCATCGAGCTCAGCCCCGAGCGGGTGGCGCGCTTGAGCGATCGTCACAAGGGCTTAGGGGCCGATGGCATCTTGCGCGTGGTGCGCCGCGAGGGCCTGTGGTTCATGGATTATCGCAACGCCGATGGCTCCATTGCCGAGATGTGCGGCAATGGCGTGCGGGTTTTTGCCCACTGGCTCTATTCCCGGGGCCTGGTGGAATCCTCGCGCTTTATCGTGGATACTCGCGCCGGACAGCGCGAGGTAGAGGTACACGAGGCTACGCAGACGCACGCCACGGTATCGGTGAACATGGGTCCGGTGCAGGTGGAGGGACTTTCCACCGCGCAGATGGGCCAGCAGAAGTTCGCGGGCCTGGGCATTAACGTGGGCAACCCGCACCTGGCGGCGGTGATTCCGGGCCTGGACGCGCAGGGATTGCGCCAATGGCCGTTGAGCCAACCGGAGTGGGATACGGAGTTCTTCCCCGAGGGCGTCAACGTGGAGGTGCTTACCCCCCTGGTAGACGGCGCGGTGAATATGCGCGTGTGGGAACGCGGGGTGGGCGAAACTCTTTCCTGCGGCACCGGTACCGTGGCGGCGGCCACGGCCGCGCTTGCCGACGCCGCCCAGACTTCCGGGGAGGTCACCGTGCGGATTCCCGGCGGCGAGGTGACCGTGCGCATCAAGGAGGACCACGCCACGCTCACCGGCCCCTCCGAGATCGTGGCGGTGGGGCACACCAGCCTGTGAGTTAGTGGCCCCCGCAGCCGCAGGAACCGCCGCCTCCACCGCAGCAGCCGCCACCCACCGGCCCCTTGATGGAGGCCACGAGCATGACTTTCCCTGCGATTACCTGATCGCGCTGGGGGAGTTCGGGGGCGTCGGGAAGGCAGAGGTCAAAGGGGAAGGGGCCATCCACGGTGGCGTGGATGAAGCGCTGGCCGGTCAGCCCGGCGGTGCGGTACTCGGCCTCTAGTACGCGGGCGGAGAACTGCGCGGAGGCATCCGGGGCGGTGGCTCCCGTTCCCGCGGCCACGTGCTGCGCGCCCTCGGAGATCATCATGCCGAGCACCTCCCCGGTGGCGTTTTCATACTCAACCGCCGAGGGATAAACCGCTGTATCAATGCTCAGCGCGGTCACGGCGAGGGGCTGGAACTGCTGCTGGCCGTCCTCGGCCAAGAGCGGACCCTGGGCGAGATTGCAGGTGACGGTGGATAGGGAATTGCCCAGGGGATCGACGATCTCGCACAGGGCTACGACATCGCTGAGCATGTCCACGTGGGCGTAGGTTTGAGTGACGGAATCAAAGCCCGCGAAGGTGGCAAAGGGCTCCACCGCCAAGATATTGATTTGGGCGCCGGAGCGATCCGAGAACTGGATGAGTTGGCCCCCGCGCACCTCCCCGGTCACCGTCAAGGAGTTGGAGGCGATGGCGGCCTCCACGGCCTCCTGCCACGTGGAAAAACCCAGGCCGATGCTTGCAAGATCCGTGCTCATGGCTCAAACTCTAGTCCCCCAAGGCAAATGTGAGTCAATGGGTGGTCACGTGCGAGAATAAGGGGCGATGAAAAACCCAATGGATTCCACCGATTCCCACGATGACCTCCTGGCACAGGCCTTTGCCGGCTCCGGTGCCGATGGCGGGGCGTCGATAAGCGGGGATGAGCCCACCGTGGGCGACCTGGATCTCTCCGAGCGCAACTCCCTGCGCCGAGTAAACCGCCAGACCACCATTCACGCCGAGGAACAGGCCGATGGTTACGAGGTGGAGTACCGCAAACTGCGCCTGGAGCGCGTGATCCTGGTGGGGGTGTGGACGCAGGGCACCCTGGCCGAGGTAGAGGCCACCATGAACGAGCTGGCGGCCCTGGCCGAAACCGCGGGCGCCGAGGTCGTAGAAATGCTTTACCAACGCCGCGATAAGCCCGATTCCGGCACTTATGTGGGTTCTGGCAAGGTGGAGGAACTGCGCGATATTGTGGCCGCCACCGGCGCGGACACCGTGATCTGCGATGGTGAACTCAACCCCGGCCAGTTGGTGGCCCTGGAAAATGCCCTGAACACCAAGGTCATTGACCGCACCATGCTGATCTTGGACATCTTTGCCCAGCATGCCAAGTCTAAGGAGGGCAAGGCGCAGGTATCCCTGGCCCAGATGGAATACCTCATTACCCGCGTGCGCGGTTGGGGCGGCAACCTCTCACGCCAGGCGGGCGGGCGCGCCGGGTCCAATGGCGGCGTGGGTCTGCGCGGCCCCGGTGAGACCAAGATCGAGGCCGATCGCCGCCGCCTGCGTGCCGATATGGCCCGCCTGCGCAAGGAACTGGCCGCGATGAAAACCTCCCGCGAGATCAAGCGCTCGCGGCGCAGCGCCTCGCTCACCCCCAAGATTGCCATTGCCGGGTACACCAACGCCGGGAAGTCCTCGCTAATCAACGCCCTGACCGGCGCGGGCGTGTTGGTGGAGGACGCGCTTTTTGCCACCCTGGACCCCACCACCCGCAAGGCGCAGTTGGCCGATGGCCGCTCCATCATCTTCACCGATACCGTGGGCTTCGTGCGTCACCTGCCCACGCAGTTGGTGGAGGCCTTCAAGTCCACCCTGGAGGAGGTGCTTGACGCCGACCTCATGCTGCACGTGGTGGACGGTTCCGATCCCTTCCCGCTCAAGCAGATTCAGGCCGTCAATCACGTGATTGCGGACATCGTGAAAGAAACCGGCACCCCGGCACCCCCGGAGGTGATCGTGGTGAACAAGGTGGATATTGCCGATTCTCTGGCTCTGGCGGAATTGCGCCACGTGATCGAGGACGTGGTATTCGTCTCCGCCGCCACGGGGGAGGGCATCGGGGAGCTGGAATCGCGCATCGAACTCTTCCTCAACACCCTCGATAGCCACGTGCTCTTGGAGGTGCCCTTTACCAGGGGAGATGTGGTTTCCCGCGTGCATGAGTTCGGCACCATTTTGGGCGAGGAATACACCGATTCCGGCACCCGTCTTGACGTGCGCCTGCCCCGGCAATTGGCCGAGGAATTGCGTGAGTTTGAGGTGGCTGTGGGGCCGCACGAGACCGCCGAGGAACGGCCATGATGAAGTGGGCCGTCCACGGCGACGGTAAGAAGATCGCCCCCGGAGCGGTGGTGGCCCCGGAGGAACGCCTGAGCTGGCCGCGCACCATCGGCATCGGTATGCAGCACGTGATAGCGATGTTCGGCGCCACGCTCTTGGTGCCCACGATCACGGGTTTTCCGGTGAATACCACGCTGCTCTTCTCCGGGCTGGGCACCATGTTATTCCTGCTGCTCACCCGCAACCGTCTGCCGAGCTACCTGGGTAGTTCCTTTGCCTTCATCGCACCGCTGACCGCCACCCAGGGCGAGGGGATTGCGGTGCAGCTCGGCGGGGTCATGGCCGCAGGCCTCGTCTTGGTGGCGGTGGGCGTGGCCGTCAAGGCGGCGGGCAGGGGCATTATCGACGCCGTGATGCCGCCCGCCGTGACCGGGGCCATCGTGGCACTCATCGGGCTTAATCTCGCTCCCACGGCGGCGGATAACTTTGCCTCCCAGCCTCTTGTGGCCGCCGTAACCCTGTTCAGCATCATGGTCTTTACGGTGGCTGGGCGCGGCATGTTCTCCCGCCTGGGTATCCTCGCGGGCGTGCTGGTGGGCTGGGTCTTTGCGGCTATGACGGGCAATGTCGCAGCCGAGGCCCGCGAGGCCATCTCCCAGGCGGCCTGGGTGGGGATACCGCAGTTCCACAGTCCGGAGTTCCGCCTTTCGGCGGTACTGCTCGCGCTGCCGGTGGTGATCGTGCTCATTGCGGAGAACGTGGGCCACGTCAAGGCGGTATCAGCCATGACCGGGCGCGATCTCGACGATCTCGCCGGGGAGGCTTTGCTTGCCGACGGCCTCGCCACCACCCTTGCCGGAGGGTTCGGCGGTTCGGGCACTACCACGTATGCGGAGAACGTGGGCGTGATGGCTGCCACGCGGGTCTATTCCACCGCCGCTTATTGGGTGGCGGCTGTCACCGCCGTGGTCTTGGCCTTCATCCCTAAGTTCGGGGCGTTGATTTTCAGCATTCCCACCGGGGTATTGGGCGGGGCGACCTTGGTGCTCTACGGTCTCATTGGCATGCTGGGGGTGCGCATTTGGCTGGATAACCAGGTGAGTTTCCACGATCCGGTAAATCTCACCGCCGTTGCCGTGGCCCTGGTGGCCGGTATCGGTAACCTCACCCTTTCCGTTGGCTCCGTGGAGCTAGAGGGCATTGCTTGGGGCAGCGCCGGAATCATCGTGTGTTATCCCGTGTTGCGTTGGCTTTATACCCACCTGGGGGAGGGTAAACAATTGGCCTCGCGCTGAAACCAGAGCCCCAGCCAGAGTCTCAGAGCCAGGGGCAGCGTTAGTCAGCGCGGCGTCGGCGGCCAATAAAAAAGCAGGTACCGGCGGTACCTGCTTAGCAAGGGGGATTCTTACTCGGAATCCAGATCCTTTTCGATGAGAGCGGCGATCTTCTCCACGGCGTCGGCGTTCTCGGAGGTGACGGTGACCTGATCGCCCTTCTCGGCGCCCAGGGCCATAATCATCAGAGAGGAAGCCGCATCGGTCTCGTCATCCTCATCGCTGCCTACCAGGGTGAGGAAGATGTCCTCATCGTATTCTCCGGCGGCGTCCGCGATGATGGAGGCGGGACGGGCGTGCAGCCCCACGGCAGAACCAACGGTGACGGTCTTAGAGGCCATGATTGTCCTTTCTTCCGCGCTCGGTGGCACGGTGAGAGTAAGAAATGCTCGTTAATACATTTTAGGCGTGCGCGGTCTGCGGTGCCAGGTTCGCGGCCTGTTCCACCGCTTTATTGGGCCACGCCATCTTGATAAGAACCACCGCGAGGGTGGATACCACCACGCCCGCCACGAGGGCGAGGAGCCACCCCAGGGCCGGAGAGATCGCGGGGAGCACGAAGATACCTCCGTGAGGGGCATTAGCGGTCACGCCCAGGGACATGCTCAGCGCTCCGGTGACCGCGCCACCGGCCATCATCGAGGGGATCACGCGCAGCGGATCGGCGGCGGCGAAGGGGATGGCGCCCTCGGAGACGAAGGAGAGGCCCAAGAGCCAGGAGGACTTGCCATTTTCCTCCTCGGCCGGGGTGAACAGGCTCGGGCGCAGGAAGGTGGCCAGGGAAAGCGCGATGGGTGGAACCATTCCCGCCGCCATCACGGCGGCCATGATCTTCATGGAGGAATCATCGCCGGTGGAAAGCCCCGCCGTGGCAAAGAGGTAGGCCGCCTTGTTCACGGGGCCGCCGAGGTCAAAGCACATCATCAGGCCGAGGATGATGCCCAGGAGCACGGCGGAGGAGCCGGACATGGAGTTGAGCCAGTCTTGCAGGCCCGTCATGATGGCCTCCAGCGGACGGCCGAGCACCAGGAACATGGTCAGCCCCACGACCATCGAGGTCAGCAGCGGGATAATCACCACGGGCATGAGCGAGGCCACCCAACGGGGTACCTTCCAGGAACCCACCCACATGGCAAAGAGACCGGCGAGAATACCTGTGACGAGGCCGCCGATGAAGCCCGCACCCAGGAACACGGAGATAGCGCCGCCCACAAAACCGGGGGCGATACCGGGGCGATTAGCCAGGGCGTAGGCGATATAGCCCGAAAGGGCGGCTACCACGAAGTCCATAGCGAGCTTGCCCGTGGCAAAGAGCACGGCGGCGAGGTAGAGGGAAAGGCCGGAACGCTCAAAGTCCACCAGCTGACCGCCAATGAGCATGACCTGATCGGGCAGGTTGTTCAGGGAGAACTGCGTGGCGAGTATCTGCCAGTAGTTGCCCACCTGCTCGCCGCCGAGCATGAAGCCCAGGGCCAGCAGCAACCCACCGGCGGCCACGAAGGGCACCATGTAGGAAACGCCGGTCATCACGGCTTGCTGGATGCGCTTGCCCCAACCCAGCCCCTTGCCCTCCTCGGGGCCAGTGGCCTCGGAGGCGGCAGAGGAACCACCGGCTACGCGGCGGGCGTTGGGGTTTTTCGCGGCGGCGATGGCCTCGTCAATCATCACACCGGGCTCGTTGATGGCGCGCTTGACCCCGGATTCGATCACGGGCTTGCCCGCAAAGCGCTCCCGATCTTTCACGCCCACGTCGGTGGCAAAGATAACGGCGTCGGCGGCCTCAATGGTGGTGGCGGGGAGGGGAGTAACGGCTGAGGAACCTTGAGGTTCCACGGTGAGTTCGACGTCGGAGCGGCCCTCGGCGGTTTGGGTGAGGGCGTCGGCAGCCATGTAGGTGTGCGCGATGCCGGTGGGACAGGCGGTGATGGCGACCACGCGGGTGGGGCCGGAGGTGTTTTCTTCCGCCGCCGGGGCTGAAGCTACAGCCTCAGCCTTCTTCTTCGGTGCGGCATTGACCACTCCGAGGACGAGTTCCACGATCTCCTCGGCGGTGGCGGCCCCGCGCAGTCCTTCCAGGAAGTCCTTGCGTACCAGGGCGCGGGCGAGTTTGGAGAGAATCTTGAGGTGTTCCTTGCCACCGCCTGCGGGGGCGGCGATGAGAAAGACCAGGGAGGCCTCCCCATCGGGGCCGGAGAAGTCCACGGGGCGGCTCAGGCGGGCAAAGGCCAAGGTGGGTTCGGTGACGGCCTCGGAGCGGCAGTGGGGAATGGCCACGCCACCGGGTACACCGGTGCCGGCCTTTTCCTCCCTGGCGCGGGGCATCGGCGGCGAGCACGGTGGCGTCGGTAGCCCGGCCGGTGGCGGCGACGAGGGCGGCGAGGTGTTCGATGACGGCGGCGGGATCACCGCCATAATCGACGTCCAGACCAACGAGGTCGGTGGTAATGATCGGGGATGTCATAGGAAAATCCTTAGCAGATATGTATTTGTAGGCTAGAGAGATTCGGCGGTGGGCTCGATCGCCGTGACGTGAGTGTCTGCGATATTGACCTGATCCGGGCGCGGCAGGGTAGTGCCCGGGAGGCTGGCGGCTGCGCTGCCGTAGGCCACGGCGCGGCGCAGGCACTCGGCGGGGGTAGTGCCCTCGGCGTCGGCAAGCATGTACCCGGCTAGGGAACTATCCCCGGCGCCCACGGTAGAGACCACGGAGATCGGCGGCGGCGTGGCCTTCCAGGCTCCCTCGCCGGTAACCAGAATGGCCCCGGCTCCACCGAGGGTCACCAGCACGGATTCGACCCCTTGGGTCACGATGGTGCGCGCGGCCTCTACGGTGGGGCCGAAGTTACCCTGCTCGGCCTGGGCCTCTAGTTGCTCGCCATCGGTGCCCACCAGTTGCCCCAGTTCCAGCCCATTGGGCTTGATGAGGTGAGGGGTGGAGTGCTGGAAGCTCTCACCCAGGGCGATCATGGCGGCGTCGGAGGTATCCACGGCGATGCGCGCGTGCGGAACCGCTGTGCGCAGGGTTGCCACGAGGTCCCCGTACCACCCCACCGGCACACCGGGGGGCAGGGAACCGGAGAGCGAGATCCACTGCGCGCCCTCGCGCTGGGCGGCGGCTACGAGTTCGCGGGTGAGTTCCTCGCGGAGCTCCTCGCTGATCTGGGGGCCGGGACCGTTGAGCTTGGTGGTGGTGCCGTCGGGTTGAGTAACGGTGGTGTTGGTACGCACTCGTTCATCCATCTCGATGGCCTGGAAGGGGATGGCGGCCTGGGTGGCTAGTTCCACGAAAGGATCGCGGGAGGAGGCTGGGAAGAGCGCCAGGGTGGGGTGCCCGGCGAGGTGTGCGGCGTGAGCGACGTTGACTCCCTTTCCGCCGGCCACCCGAGTAATGTCCGTGAGTCTATGCACGGAGCCGGGGGCGAGGGGTTCGGAGAGCGTCAATGTGGTGTCTACGCTGGGGTTAGGGGTGAAGGTGAGGATCACGGAGATTCCTTGGGGATAGATGGGGGACAGTACGGGGACAGGCTCGACAGGTAGAGACGAACGTCACTATTGATGTTTGATTATGTCTTAATTCTTTCTTTCGATGGGGGAAAGTCAAGAGATCAGATGTTTGTTTGGGTGGGATATGCGAGTGTTCGGGCACGTTGCTGTGGCATGGTGCGCGTTTTCCCGGCTAGAGTGGGGCGCATGACCGAAGGTTCTGGAAATAACGCTTCTGACCACCTCATCGCCAAGGGGACCGGTGTGGTCGCGGGCATCGCCTATGCGGACGTTGTTTGGGTTCGCCCGCGCCCCGAACTTCCCACCAGCGGCCACACCATTGCGGAGGAGGACCGCGATGGTGAATATGAGCGGTTCGTGAGCGCCGCGGATACGGTAGCCGAGCGCCTTGATCGGCGCGCCGAAAACGCCGAAGGCCCCGCCGCCGAGGTGCTGGCCGCCACGGCGGGCATGGTGCGTGACCGCGGATGGCGCAAGGCGGTGCGTAAGAATATCCGATCGGGCACGGACGCTCCCTATGCCGTGGTAGAGGCCACGGCCAAGTTCGTGGCTATGTTTAACGCCGCAGGCGGGGTCATGGCCGAGCGCACCACGGATTTGAAGGACATCCGCGATCGCGTGATTGCGCAGCTGCGGGGTGAGGAAGAACCGGGTCTGCCCGCCATCGACGGCGAGGCGGTGCTCTTTGCTGATGATCTTTCCCCGGCCGATACCGCCGCGCTCGACATCGACCACTACCGCGGCTTGGTCACCGAATTAGGCGGCCCCACCAGCCACACGGCGATTATCGCCCGCCAGCTGAACCTGCCCTGCATCGTCGCCGCAGGTTCGTCCATCCGCGAGTTCCAGGCGGGGCAAAAGTGCTTATCGACGGCTCCCTGGGCACCGTGCGCAGCGGTGCCGATCCGGTGGAGTCCGCCCGCATGGTCAAAGAATCTCAGGAGCGCGCCGCCAAGATTGCCCAGTGGACCGGCCCGGCCCGCACTAAGGACGATCACCGGGTGCAGCTTTTGGCCAATGTGCAGGACGCGAACGCGGCGCGCATTGCCTCGGAAACCCAGGCCGAGGGCATTGGCCTTTATCGCACGGAGATGAGCTTCCTCTCCGCTACCGAGGAGCCCTCGGTGGAGGAGCAGGCGGCGCTGTATGGCAAGGTCTTTGCGGCCTTCCCCGAGTCCAAGGTGGTGGTGCGCACCCTGGATGCCGGCTCCGATAAGCCCATTGCCTACGCCAACATGAGCGAGGAAGAAAACCCTGCCCTGGGCGTGCGCGGCCTGCGCATCGCCCGCGATAACGAGGCCCTGCTCACCCGCCAGCTCGATGCGATTGCGCAGGCCGCGCAGGGGCGTGGCGACCAGGCTCCCACGTGGGTGATGGCCCCGATGGTTTCCACCGCGCGTGAGGCCGAGTGGTTTGCCTCCCTGTGTAAGGAGCGCGGCCTGACTCCGGGCGCGATGATTGAGGTTCCGGCGGCGGCGCTCATGGCCGATAAGATCATGCCGCACCTGGATTTCGTGTCCATCGGTACCAACGATCTCACCCAGTACACGATGGCCGCCGATCGCCTTTCCTCCCAGCTGGCTTACCTCACCGATCCCTGGCAGCCCGCCGTGCTCCGCCTTATTCAGCACACCTGCGTGGTGGGCCGCGATACCAACACCGCCGTGGGCGTATGTGGCGAGGCCGCCGCCGATCCGCTGCTTGCCTGCGTGCTCACCGGGCTGGGCGTGAACTCCCTTTCCGCTGCGTCCACCGCCGTGGCCGGGGTGGGTGCGCAGCTCGCGGAGGTCACTTTGGAGCAGTGTCAGTCTGCTGCCGACGCCGCCCTGGCCTCCGAGGGTGCCTCCGAAGCCCGCGATGCCGTGCCTGCGGTGCTGGCCGTATAATTCTGGCCTCAGCGCGGGACGTGTGCAGGTGGGGTTTGGCGTGGGTGGGGGCGCTAGGAGGCGAGAACCACCTGCACATCTCGATCCCGAAGGCTCTGCACATAGGATTCGGGGGCATTGGCATCGGTAATCACCACGTCAATATCGCCAATGGCGGCGAAACTCACTAGGTAGTCGTTGCCGATTTTGCTGGAATCGCACAGCACTACCACGCGGCGGGCATTGGTGACCATCGCGGATTTGATAGCGGCCTCCTGGGCATCTGCGGTGGAAAGGCCGTGATCGAGGGTGAGTGCATTGGTGCCGATGAAGGCCACATCGGCGCGCATGAGGGCGAGGGTGCGCAGCGCGGTATCGCCCACTACCGCTTGGGTGATCGCACGCACCGATCCGCCGAGTAGTTGAATCTCACTGAGGCCCTTATTGGCCATCGTCAGTGCGATGGGCAGGCTATTGGTGACGATGGGCCACTGGTGCGCCTGGGGGGCATCGGCGATGAGGTCTGCGAGGGCGGTGACGGTGGTGCCGGCATCGAGGAAGAGGCTGCCGCCGGGGGTATCCGGGAGGAAGTTGAGTGCCGCGCGGGCGATGGCAGATTTAGCCGTGGGGGCGGAACGCAAACGGGCATCAAGGGAAAGCTCGGTGGTTTGGAATGACTGGGTGGCGACGGCCCCTCCATGTACGCGGTGCACGATGCCATCTCGATCCAAAACCGCGAGGTCACGGCGGATGGTTTCTGCCGTGACGTTGAACTTGCGGGAAAGGTCCGTCACGTTCACCCTGCCTTCCACGGCAGTTTGTGCGGCGATCTGACGCCGGCGTTCCTCTGCGTACATGACGGTATTTCCTTTCCAATCGGACATATCCGGGATACGGAACTCTGTTCAGCCTCCATCTTTCCATAAAAAGCACACATTCTTTTGTGGTTTTAGTTGAGCTAGTGTGGGCTCGGATTGAAAGGGGAGGTCAGAAAGTGGGAAAGGGGAGGGGGATATGCGCAGATTCCCCTCTTATGGGGGTGATTTTCCTACAGTTTTCGCATCACCGATACCACTTTGCCCATGATGTGCGCATGGGTGCCGTCGATGGGGTCAAAGGCCTCGTTGTGGGGAAGTAGCCATACTCCCGTGGAGTCTCGGTGAAACTCCTTAACCGTGGCCTCCCCCTCAATGAGAGCGGCTACGAACTCTCCTTCCTCCGCTACGGGCTGGGAACGCACCACGATCCAATCACCGTGCAGGATTCCCGCGTCGCGCATGGATTCCCCGGAGACCTTGAGCATGTAGAGATCCCCGTCGCCCACCACCTCGCTGGGAAGAGGAAAATAATCATCCACATTTTCCTCGGCAAGAATGGGGGAACCTGCCGCTATGCTGCCCACGATGGGCACGTAGGAGGTGGCGGCGGCCTGCGGCGGGGTATCGGCGGGGGGCTGTGTGGCCTTGGGGGCGGAGGAACGCGGCGCGGGGCTATCACCGGGCAGGTGACGCACGTCCACAGCGCGCGGCTTATTGGGATCGCGCCGGAGAAAGCCCTTTTTCTCCAGCTCTTTTAGCTGGTAAGCCACGGAGGAGGTGGACTGTAGTCCTGCGGCATCACCGATTTCTCGAATGCTCGGCGGGTAGCCGCGCAGTACAACGGCATCGCGGATGACCTCCAAGATGCGCCGCTGCCGCGGAGAAAGCGCGGAGAGGTCGGGGGTATCGGCGTTGCTTCCCGTGCGGTTGGACGAGCGTGGCATGAAAAACTCCTTCGCTGTGCGGTTCCAATGCACTTCACTCTACACAACCGGGCAGGGTATTTGGGACTGGTGTTCGAAAATTTTTCCCGTGGGCTAGACGGTGGAGGAGGAGGGTGGTATAACAGGGGTCGAACGCTTCTATCGAACACTTGATCTAGGGTCATGTTCCTAAGTATTCGATATGTCCCACCGCCGCTTTATGCTGGCGGCACCGATGAAAGGAATCCCATGACACTCTCTCTTTCTCCCCTGGATAACTCCCGTTCTGCTTCCTTTGAGGCGGCTCCTCCCGCTGCCATTTGGGAGCCGGTGGAATCGCTTTCTGTCTCCCATGTTCGAACACTCACCCGTTCGATAGAGCACCCTTTTCTTGGGGGAGAACACTCTTCTCCACAGCGGGAAAAAGGGGCGGGAACACCCACGCGACGCAGCTTTAGCGATCGCCTCACCACCTACCTCGTGGGTGGCGCTTTTGGCTTAAGCATTGTCTTGGGAGGGGTATTCCTAGCGGATGACGGCCAGGAACCTTCGACGGTGGCTACCCAGACCGACCCAAGTAGCACAGCGATGCTGGGGCAGCCGCGATGAGGAAATAGAATGGATCACATTTACTACGCCCGTTTCCAGCTCAGGAGGATGTGCTTTCCGTGTACTGCCCTTTTTGTCATCACACCCACTCGCGCGTCATTGATTCCCGCGTGGTGGATGCGGGAGCCGCTATCCGACGCCGCCGAGAGTGCAGCAATTGTGCGGGGCGCTTTACCACCGTGGAAAAGGCCATCCTCCTGGTGGTCAAGCGCAATGGCGTAACGGAGCCTTTTAGTCGTGACAAGGTGATCGTTGGTGTACGCCGAGCGTGCCAAGGACGAGATGTTTCCGATGACGCGCTCAAACGCCTGGCACAGCAGGTGGAAGAGACGGTGCGTAGTCACGGAAGCTCCCAAATCAATGCCAACGATATTGGCCTGGCGATCCTGGAACCGCTACGGGAACTCGATGAGGTGGCCTATCTGCGCTTCGCCTCCGTATATAAGTCCTTCGATTGCGCGGAGGACTTTGAAAAGGAGATTCGCCTCATGCGCCGCCGCGCCAGGGAAGGCGCCCAGCGTGGCTAACCGCGGGAGCTAGAGTTTGTCAGAGCTTGTCAATGGCCCGGGTGATCCTCTTGCGAGACACCGGATACGCTGTGCCTAAGCGCTGGGCAAAGAGGCTCACGCGAAACTCCTCAATCATCCATTGAATCTCTTTGACCTGTGCGCTTTTCTCAGCACCCTTTGGCTTCTTCGCCAGGGCTTTATCCAAGTGAGTGCGCACGGCATCGACCTCATCCTGCCGGTCAGCATCCTTATCGGGATCGCGGGGCATTTCCTCCAAGCGCAGGTTCATGGCTTGGAGATAACGAGGAAGGTGTTTGAGCCTCTGAATACCATGCACGATGAGGGCCTTGGGCGGAAGAAGAAACTCTAGCTCCCGATTCATGTCATCAATGGCGGGCCCCTCCCAGTGCGTCAGTTCCTCCTTAATTCGCTCATAGGAAACGAGACCGGGAGCGATGGTGACCACTGCGCGGCGGGCTTCTCCGGCTACCTTGGGCTCAATGGCCTTGCGTAGTTGCTCAAACTTCTCTGGGTCGCGCACGGGACCACCAGCGGCCATGAGTAAATCACGGATAGCGGCCACGCGAGCCTCCTCCACTAGGCCTTCATCGCCACCGTGCGGATAATGCTCGATAGCCACGCGCTGTTGAAGGGGCAGCCCCTTGACCATCTGCTTGGCATTGACCTTGATGCTGCGCATGAGCAGCGTCAGCGTGCTGGTGAGCATGGACTGTTCGGCTGCGGCCTTGGTGGGAAAAACCACCACGCTCACCCTGCCCTCGCGCAGACTTAATGCGGGGTAGGCGGTGACCTGGTGACCATCGACTTTGGTGGCCACGGTCTCGGGAATAGCACCCAAAGTCTGTGCCGTCCACTGCTCGGCCGTCGTGGTCTCCGTATAGCTCCCGAGCCGATCCATCGACGAGCGAATCTGTGCGGCCTGACGCTGGCGCAACGCATGGACGTCCTTATCGGAATCCACGATCTTGCCCTTCTTATTAATCGCGGCAAAGGTCATGCGCAGATGCGGCGGGAGAGAGGCAAGAGAGAAATCGGTGGCGTCGATACCGGTGCCGCCCAGCCGCCGCAGCCCTTCGGCGAGGGATTGGCGTAAATCCTGTCCTGCATCGAGGAGAGGAAGAACGTTGTGGGCAAAATCCGGGGCGGGAACCACGCTGCGGCGCAGCCCCTTGGGCAGACCGCGGATTAATTCCGTGATGAGTTCCTCGCGCATGCCAGGGACGAGCCATTGGAAAGGCGTGGGATCGACGCTGGCCAGCATGGGCACGGGAATGAGCACGCGCACGCCGTCGTGCTGTGAACCGGGCTCAAAAGTATATTCCAAGCGGAACTTTCCCCAGCGATCGGGAAAGAGATCTTCGGTAATCTCTTGAGCGGAATCATGGAGCAGAGCCTCGGGAGAGAAATCCAGAGCGGTGGGGTCCTCGCGTCGCTTTTTCTTCCACCAGGAATCAAAGTGCGCTCCGGTGGTAATGGTGCGCGGTAGGCGCTGGTCATAGAACTCAAAGAGGGTTTCCTCATCAACCACCAGCCCACGGCGGCGAGCCTTCTCCTCCACCTCGGCGGCGCGGGCGAGTTTGGCGGTGTTCTCGTGGAAGAAGTGGTGGCGGGTGGCCCAATCCCCTTCGATGAGGGCGTGCCGGATAAACAGGGCGCGGGCGCCTTCCGGATCCACGCGGTGATAGGGCACCGTGCGGTCGGCATAAATGCTGACTCCGTAAAGGGTGGCCTTTTCCTGCACCATCGCGGCCGCCTTGGAGCGGTACCAGGCGGGATCGGAGTATTGGCGTTTGAGCAGGTCACCGGCTAGGCGTTCCACCCAGGCGGGGTCGATAGCGGCGACGTCGCGCGCCCATAACCGCGAGGTCTCCACCAATTCCGCGGCCATCACAAACTCCGGGGGCTTTTTTGCCAGCGCGGAGCCGGGGAAAACCATAAAGCGGGTATTGCGGGTGCCGTGGAACTCCTTAGAGTCACCGTCTCTCTGGCCGATATTCATGAGCAAACCGGCCAGCAAACTGCAATGAATGGCCTCGGCATTGCCGGTGGGGTCGGGGATATTCCAGCCCAATTGCTGCGATACTTCGCGCAATTGCCGCACTAGGTCGCGCCACTCTCGGGAGCGCATATAGTGCAAAAACTCCGCCTTCATAAGCCTGCGCAGGGCATTGCCGCTGAGTTCCTTGCGCTTTTCCTCTAGATAATCCCAGAGCTGAAGATAACTGAGGAAGTCGCTGCGTTTATTGCGGAAGCGCGCGTGGGCTTGGTCCGCCTGCGCCTGGTGATCGAGGGGACGCTCTCGAATATCCTGGGTGGTCAGGGCGGCTACGATCACGATGACCTCGTACAGGCAGCCCAGGCGATGCGCCTCTACCAGCATGCGGGCCAGGCGCGGGTCCACGGGAATACGGGCGAGGTCGCGCCCAATGCGGGTGAGTTTGGGTAGCCCCTCGTGGTGGCGCTGAGAGATGGCTCCCAGCTCATGTAAAAGATTCAGGCCATCGCGGATGTGGCGGGCCTCCGGAGGTTGAACAAAGGGAAATTGCGCAATATCGCCCAGCTTGAGGGAAGCCATCTGCAAAATCACGCTAGCGAGGTTGGTGCGCAGAATCTCCGGGTCGGTGAACTCGGGGCGGGAGGCAAAATCCTCTTCCGAATACAGGCGAATAGCTATGCCCTCGGCCACGCGCCCGCAACGGCCCGAGCGCTGATTGGCGCTGGCTTGGGAGATAGGTTCGATGGGGAGGCGCTGCACCTTGGTGCGGGTGGAATAGCGCGAGATGCGTGCGGTGCCGGTATCCACCACATAGTGAATACCGGGCACCGTGAGCGAGGTTTCCGCGATATTGGTGGAAAGCACAATCCGGCGCCCCGAATGAGGGGAAAATACCCGGTGCTGTTCCTGATTAGAAAGGCGGCCAAAGAGGGGAAGAACGTGGGTATTACGCCATTTCTTTGCCTCTAGAACCTCCATCGCATCTCTAATATCGCGCTCGCTGGAAAAGAAGCACAAAATATCGCCAGGCCCCTCCGCCATGAGTTCTTCGATGGCGTGGACGAGGGCATCAGGGTCCTCATCATCGGGGCGGTAGCGTATCTCCACGGGATAGGTGCGCCCCGATACCTCCACGATGGGGGCGGGATTGCCGTGGGCATCGGCAAAGTGCTGGGCAAAGCGCTCGGGGTCGATGGTGGCCGAGGTGATAATAACCTTGAGGTCGGGGCGCTTGGGTAGCAGCCTTTTCAGATAGCCCAGCAGAAAATCAATATTGAGGGAACGCTCATGGGCCTCGTCAATAATAATGACGTCATAGGCATTAAAAAAGCGATCACGCTGCATTTCCGCGAGCAAAATACCGTCCGTCATGAGTTTGACGGCGGTATGCGGGCTCACGCGATCATCAAAGCGAATGGCATAACCCACCGATTCCCCAATATCCTGGCCCAACTCCTGGGCTATACGCTCGGCCACCGTGCGGGCCGCCAGGCGGCGCGGTTGGGTATGGCCGATGAGGCCGCGGCGGCCAAAGCCTAATTCCAGGCAAATCTTGGGAATCTGCGTGGTCTTGCCGGAACCCGTCTCACCGGCGATCACCACCACCTGATTATCTCGAATCGCCTCGGCAATATCATCGTGGCGCGCGCTCACGGGGAGCTCTTCGGGGAAGGTGATCTCGGGGATTCCCGCAGCCCGGCGCTCTACGACTGCACAGGCCTTATCGACGTCGCGTTGCAGGGCCTCCCAGTCCTGCGGCGTGGAGGCGGTGCGGAAGCGGCGTCGCAAAGCGCGCTCCTGGGCGATGGGGACGTGGGGGAGGCGGGCGGCGATGTGATCTTTATTCATGCTAGGAGCCGATTTTAGGGTATCCGGGCTGGTGGGCCAATGCTGGGTAGTATGGGCTGCGGATTGTATCACCTGTTGTAGGGAGGAAACGTTATGGATTATTCCACTGGAGCGTATCCGGACTACCCCAGTTATGGGCAGGAGCAGATCAGAGTTCCTGGGAAAGTGGATGTGATTGAGGCCTTGGGCTGGGCTTTTAAAACAGTCTTTCGGAATAAGCGCGTATGGATTTTGGGTTCGCTGCTGGGATTTTTCGTCGTGGGAATCTTTGCGGCGGCAGTGATTATGGCGGTGATGGGGCCGGGTAATTACTACGATCTCCCAGAGGAGCTCTTGATATTCTGAGTAACGCTGTTGGTGTCCTGGTTATCATTTTGCTCACTCCCTTCGTTTATGCGGGTGCCCTTGGGTAAGTAGATCATCAAAGAGGGAAATGGAAATACTTTTTCATTAACCTCAACTATGGCAATGTGTTTTTTGCTGCACTGGCAGTGAATCTTGCGCTTTCCTTGTATCTTATTGTGGTGCAGCCGCTGGAACTTTTGGGAAATGTCGCCGGTGGTGACGCTCAGGTGATACTGACAATGATGGGCTTTGTGACCTTGTTCGTGGGTGGTATTGCGACCATTTTTGTTACCCCCTTGGTTTATCTTTGGGCGTGGTTCGCTGCGGAGGGGGAGACTTTTCGATCTGCTGTGCGCAAAGGATATGAGGCCGGCAAGCGAAATTACTGGGCGCTCTTACTATACGGCTTGCTGGCTCCGATAGCGGTGGGGCTGCTGTGCATCTTCACTTTGGGTCTGGGATTCTTGGTTTTCCCCGCTGTATTTTTGCTGGCTAATGCCCATATTTCTCGCCAGGCTTATGGTGGCCCGCTGCCTGCTGCTTAGGTGGGGGAAATACACGGCTGAGGATATATAGGTAGCATGGCCTGTGACTCAATACGCGATGAAGGCAGAAAGGGAGATCCATGACTTATCCTTCCACGCCGCACCCGGAGGACTCTTCAGGGTTTGAGGGCTACCCTCAGTATCCGCAGGGCACCCCGGACTGGGCGCAAGAAAGCGTGACCACGCGAGGCACGGGCAAGGCTGATGTACCCCTGGCTATCGGCTGGGCGTTTAAGGCGGTATTCCGCAATTGGCCCATCTGGATCATTGGAACCCTGGTGCTGGGGCTACTGACGATCGGTTTTTCCGTAGCCGGTGTGTTTGCCGCCATGGATTTTTCTGATCCCTCCGCTCCGTCCACGATGGAGACCTCGTGGACGGATTGGGTTCTCGGTCTCATACAGCTCCTCATTACGCCTTTCCTTCTCACGGGTGCGCTTGTACAGGTGAGCAAAGATCGAGTATCGCTGGGTGACTTCTTCCGCGATGTTGCCTATTTGAAGGTGCTGGCGGTCTCTATCATTCAGGGGCTTGTGTACTTGGTTATCGCTGTGGTTGTCGCACTCCTTGCGGCCACAATCTTCATAGCTACAAACCCGCCTATGGCGGTGATTATCAGTGTGGCGGTATTGCTCTTTTTGGCCGTGATGCTCATAAATCCCTTCTTTAGCTTTTGGTCTTGGTACGCCGCAGACGGCAATGGGATAGGCGAATCTATTTCCCAGGGCTTTAAAGCCGGAAAGCGCAATTATCTTCAGGTTCTGCTGTTCGCCACGCTGGGAGGCCTGGTGGTGGCTATCGGCGCTTTCATCACTCTCGGCCTGGGCGCTTTGATTCTGGCTCCCGCTATGTACCTGAGCATGGCGCATATATACCGCCAGGCCAGCGGTGGAGAACTCCCCGCCGCCTCGTAATTAGTACACCGCAGATTCCTGGCGCAGGGGCACGGCCGCGCGGTAGGCGCGGGTGATGGTGCTCCCGAGCTTGGTAAACTCCGCGCTCCGGGAGCTGGAGGCTCGGTATGCCAGCCCCACGTGCCTCTCCGCGCTTACTCCGGGGGCGAAGGAGGCGGTGCTCAGACCGGGGCGCTGGCATTCCGCTTCTACGGCGCTGATGGGAATGAGGGT
Source organism: Corynebacterium lowii (assembly GCF_001412085.1). Lineage (GTDB taxonomy): Bacteria > Actinomycetota > Actinomycetes > Mycobacteriales > Mycobacteriaceae > Corynebacterium > Corynebacterium lowii. The sequence goes on along the minus strand of NZ_LKEV01000002.1, from coordinate 59,023 downwards.
GCTGCCCAAACCACCGGCCACGAGTTGCACGATGGTGGTCAGCGAGGAGGCGCGGGTAATGGAACCCGCCGCCTGGCTGGGGTTGAGATCGGCCTTGCGGCAAAGATCAACGATCTGGTCGTGGAGGCAGTGGCCGTCGTTGAGCAACAGAAGTTGTAGATCATCGAGGGCTTGGAGGCTAAGATCATCGCGCCCGGCCAGCGGGTGCGAGTCCGGCACGACGACCACGAACTCCTCCTGGTAGAGCGGAATATCCACCACCCCGGGGGCCTCGGTGGGCAGGGCGAGCAGGGCGGCGTCGATACGCCCCTCGCGCAGCATGTGCAGCAGATTAGTGGTGCGATCTTCTACGATGCGGGGTTCTAATTCGGGATATTCTTGCTGCAAGCGGGGGAGCAGGGTGGGCAGCAAATAGGGGGCGATGGTGGGGATCACGCCGAGGGAAAGAGGGCCGATGAGTTGGCCATAGGAGCCGCGGGAGTGGGCCACGAAAATATCGGTGGCATCGAGGGCGGCCTTGGCGTAGGGCAGGAGTCGTTCACCCACGGGGGTAACGATGACCTTGCGAGTGGAGCGCTCAATGAGCTGCATGCCGATGCCGTTTTCTAGCGCGGATAGGGCCTGGGAGAGCGAGGGCTGCGAGATATTAAGCTTTGCCGCTGCGGTACCAAAGTGTTTGTTCTCCGCGATGGTCACAAAGGTCCGCAACTGGGCAAGAGTCGGCCGATACTCCTTATTGTGCATGCTCATTACCATAACCTATGAGATATACGGGGAGCCATTGATAACTGCGCTGGGGTTTCTGCGCGCAGAAAGGCCCCTAGTGGGAATCAATGCGCAGGGAGGCAAAGCGCACCTCGCCCGCTTCGTCGGAGGCGTCGAGGTCCACCACGGCTTCGTAGGCAAAGGAATGATCGTCTACCGGGTCCTTGAAAATCTGGCGTACTTTCCACTGCCGGGCCTTGGCATCGGTGCCAGTATCCAGGCGGAAATACTCGGGCCCGCGGGCACTCGGCCCGGTATCGAGTTCGGAATACTGATCGAAGTATTCGTCCATCGCAGCGGGGAAGTCGGGGGCATTATCAAGGTAATCCGTCAATTCTTCTAGGCGCTCCTCCTTCTCCCAGGCAAAGAGCTCCACCAGGCGGAACATGGCATTGCGCACCATAATGGTAAATGCCCGCCTATTAGCGGTGAGTGCCGTGGGGTCCTCCACGCCAAAGGCTAATTCCTGATCCACTAATTCTTGGGAAACGGGCGCATCCGGGTCGGCCATTTGCGCCCATTCATCGACGAGGGAGGAATCCACCTGGCGGATCAATTCCCCAAGCCACACCAGAATATCCTCCAATTCCTCCGTGCGATATTCCGCGGGCACGGAGTGCTGCAAGGTACGCCAGGCATCGGTGAGGTAGCGCAGCACCACCCCCTCCGAGCGGGCCAGGGAATACGTGGCCACCAGATCGGAGAAGGTCATGGCGTGCTCGATCATATCGCGGAGCACGGATTTAGGGCTGAGCCTAAACTCTCGGGCCCAGGGCGCGCCCTCAGCAAAGGTCTCAAAGGCATCGTCGAGTTCTTCCGCCAGCGGCATGGGCCAGGTGACTTCCTCCACGATGGTCATGCGCTCGGTATAGTCCACGCCCTCGGCCTTGAGCTCGGCAATGCGTTCCCCGCGCGCGGCTTTTTGTTGGGCGATGAGGATGGGGCGGGGATCGTCCAAAATGGCCTCGAAGGTACTAATCGCATCGAGGGTATAGGTTTCCGATTCCGGGTCTAAGAGGGAGAGCGCGGCTAAAGCAAAGGGGGAGAGGGGTTGATTGAGGGCAAAGTCCCGCTGCATTTCCCGGGTGAGTCGGTAGCCCTTCCCATGCTTTTCGACGATCTCTGCGCGCAACAACCCGCGCCCCAATTCCACGGCGGTGAGAATATCCTTATTCTGCTTGGCCCGAGGATCGTGATTACCGCGCAAAAGGTGCTCAAAGTGCTCATAGGTATTGCCTGGCCGGGAGACGAGGTTAATCACCATAGAGTTAGATACCTTGAATTGAGAGGTCATCTGCTCCGGCTCGGCCTGCGTTAATTTCTCAAAGGTGCGCTCGCTCCAACTCACCTCGCCCTCGCGGGCATGCTTTTTACGCAGTTTCTTGAGTTTCTTGGGGTCGCTTCCGGCGCGCTCGCGCAGCCGCCAGTTCTCAATCTCGTGCTCGGGGGCCTCCACCACCACGGTGCCCTCGGTATCAAAGCCGGCGCGTCCGGCGCGTCCGGCGATCTGGTGGAACTCGCGCGATTTCATAATGCGCTGCCGGGTGCCGTCGAACTTAGCCAGGCCCGTCATGAGCACCGTGCGGATGGGCACGTTGATTCCCACCCCCAGGGTATCCGTGCCGCAGATCACTTTGAGCAGACCCTTTTGGGCGAGCCTTTCCACCAGGCGGCGGTACTTGGGCAACATCCCGGCGTGGTGTACGCCGATGCCCTTGCGCAGCAGGCGGGAGAGTTGCTTGCCAAAGACGGTGCTAAAGCGGAAGGCCCCGATTTCTGCGGCAATGGCCTCCTTGCCCGCGGCATCGACCATGTTGAGGGAGGTGAGCGCCTGGGCGCGTTCGGTGGCCTCGCGCTGGGTGAAGTGCACTACGTAGATGGGGGACTTCCCGGCGTCGAGTAGCTCCTCGATGGTCTCATGCACCGGGGTGTACACGTAGGAGAAGTCCAGGGGCACCGGCCTGGTGGCCCCAGCCACCAGTGAGGTGGTGCGCCCGGTGCGGGAGGTGAGATCGTTTTGCAGCGCCTCGGTATTGCCGAGGGTGGCGGACATCAGCAAGAACTGCGCCTGGGGGAGTTCGAGGATCGGCACCTGCCAGGCCCAACCGCGCTCGGGGTCGGAGTAGTAGTGAAACTCGTCCATCACCACCTGGTCTATGCGGGCCTTGGCGCCGTCGCGCAGCGCAACGTTCGCCACGATCTCCGCCGTGGCGCAGATGATGGGGGCATTGCCGTTGACGGTGGCGTCGCCCGTCATCATGCCCACATTATCGGGGCCGAAAATATCGCAGAGGGCAAAGAACTTCTCGCTCACCAGGGCCTTAATGGGGGCGGTGTAGAAACTGCGCTGCCCCCGCGCCATAGCGATAAAGTGCGCGGCGATGGCCACCATTGATTTTCCCGAGCCCGTGGGCGTGGCCAAAATGACGTTATCGCCCGCGAGTATGCCCAGTGAGGCCTCCTCCTGGGCCGGGTACAGGGTGATTCCGCGCTCGCGGGTCCAGGCGAGGAAGGAATCAAAGATGGACTCGTCAAAGAGCGATTCCGGTACTTCGCTGAGGTCGGGGAGCATCTGGGAGAGGTTCACCCACCCCACCCTAGTAGACCTTCTTTGCCTGAGACCTCAGCGCGGGGGCGTCGATAAGCTCCCGCCTATTCCTCCTCGTCGAGGTTGGCTAGGAAGCGCTCGAACTCCTCGCCAATTTCTTCCCCGCTGGGCACGTCCTCCTCGCCGGGGAGCACGGCCTTGGGGTGGCGGGTGCGGTAACGCTCCACCTCTTCGTCATACTGCTGCTCCAGGGCGCCCACCACGTGTTGAATCTCGGCGGAGTCTTCCATCTGCTCGCTCAACTGCTGAGCCACGCGCTCCCAATCCCGCTCTAGGGTTTGCAGGGGAAGATCGAGGTGAGCGTTGTGCGCTACGGAGCGCAGCAGCTTCAAGGTGGCCTCCGGGTAGGGGGAGGAGGCCACGTAATGCGGAACGTGGGCGGTAAAACCCGCTACCGGCGTGCGCTGCTCACCGAGTACAGATTCCAGTTGCAGGGCCGCAGAACCCGGCAGCACCACGGAACCATCGAAGCGGAAGAGGTCCTGCATGAGTTCCGGGCTCGTGCCGTGGGCAGAGATTACCAACGGGCGGGTGTGCGGCACTGTCATGGGCGCGGAATACAAGCTCACCACGCGGCTGACGTTGTATTTGCGGGCCAAATCCGCCACGGCGTGCGTAAAGGCATCCCAGCGCAGATCCGGTTCCGGGCCGCTGAGCAGCAAGAAGTGCTGGCCTTGAATATCGCGCAGCACGCGCATTGCCAGGGCGAGCTTTTCTATCTTGGTGACCTCATTGTTTTCCATCGTCACCGTGGGGCGGCGCGAGCGGTAATCAATGAGTTCATCGGTATTAAAGGAAGCCACGAGGCGGTTTTCCAGCGCTGCCATGAGGTGATCGGCGCTCGCGCTCACGGCCTGGCCTGCGTCCGCGTAGCCTTGCAGGGCGACGATAAGGGTAGGGCCGGTGTTTCCGTCCGCGGAAACCTCCGGCGACGGGTATTCCAGCTTGTACATGCGGCGTGATTCTTCCGGCATGATAGTCCTCCTTTGTCGATCTACCCGGTGCAACGGAGAAGCCACCGTGATAATTCCCGATCGCTCGATAAAAATTCCTTCTTACACTGGGAGATTACTGTGAGCGATCTTGGTGCTATCCCGGCGTGATCTCGGCTCGACCCCGGTAGGCCCGGCCTTGAACACCGAAGTGTTCGCCTAGTGTAGCGGCCCGCCGCGTTTTCAGCAGAAGAGACGGGCAGGGACGATGTGCAGGCGACGGCCACGGCAGCAAGAAGCACAAGGCACGCCGCAAGGGGGCGGGGAGCCACGGGCATTGTGGATAACCCACAAGTATCCACAGCCGCTCGATCGACCCCTTGGGCTCTTGGATAAGGCCGTGAACACTTACGGGCATGACACGTTCTTTCCGCTCCACCGCTCCCGGCTATCTGCTCTCCAATATCCCGGCGATCTTGGGCTTTTATCCCACAGAATCCATCATTCTCCTAGGCCTCAATACCGCCGGTGCACATACTTACTCCTTGGCCCCGTGCTCCGCGTTCCCATGAACTCCCCGCCGAGCACACTCAAGGAGGCCTGCATGCACCTTTCTGGCTTGCATATCGACGCCTTGGTGGTCTTTCTCATTGCTCCGCGCGAGGTCGGCAGGGTGGAGGCGGAAGAGAAAAGCATGGCCCAACAGATCGCGCGGTGGAGCCACGAGGGTGGGGCACGCATGCTCGGTTGTTGGCGCACCGAGGAGATCGTTAGCGCAGGGAAATACGAGCTGGTCTATTCCCCCGATTCCCCGCCGCGATGGCAACGCGGCACCATTGATTCCCTTATCAACGCGCCAGCGATGGAAACCCTCATCGCCCACGGGGAATTACCCGAGGCCAGCCGTGGGGACGCCGCCGCGTATTTCTCGCGGGAGGGCGACGAAGAAGAAGCGATATACCCTCAGCCCGCAGAGGCTCAGAGCCTGGCCGCTGCGGCGTCAAAGAACCCGCAGATTCTCACCGAGATCATGGAAGAAGCTCGCGACCTCCTAGAACGCGGACCCAAGGACCGACAGGCCCTAGAACACCTCGCCCTGCTCCTCGGGCATTGCTTGCTGCGCGATGCCCTCATCAATCTCATCTTCCAGCACCCCGACCCGGCCCTGACCATGCTCTATGCCATCGCAAGGAAAACCCGGGGCGAGATACGCGCCAATGCGCTGTGCCTCTACAGCGTGGCCGCCATGTGCAGTGGAAGGGGCTGGCGGGTGCACTTTGCCCTTCACGCGGCAGAAGAGGAGATGCCGGAGCACCGCCTGACGTACCTCATGCGCCAGTTGTTCAACCATTGCGGCTTCGAGGGAGTACTAGAAACGGTGCGGAGTGGATCGAGGGCCATTCTCGATGTGTACGGCTAGGCGGGTGATGTGTGAGCAGATTGATTCGGTGTCTCCTCGGGTGCCTCTTTGGGAGCCTCCGAGAGCCACACCAGCAAGGCTCCCGAGCAGGCGACGAGGATAATACCCACCAGGGCTACGGCACTGATGGTCTCTCCCAACAGCAGCCACCCCACCAGGGAACCCATCGCCGGGTCAATGGCAAAGAGCGTGCCGATCACGCGAGCGGAGGTAAGGCCGCCTGCGATGGTATCCACCGAATAAGGAATAACCACCCCAATAACCGCCGAGGCCGCCAGCAGCCCTCAACCGGAAACGCTGACCTGCCCCAGGTGAGGAAGAGCCAGGGGCAAGGTGATGAGCGCGGCCACGGTGACCGAGAGCGCTAATCCGTCCAGGCCACTTCCGGCCTTGCCTACCTTGGCGGCAAAGACGGTGTACAACCCAAAGAAGAAAGCCGCACCCAACCCCGCCGCATAGCCGATGAGATCAAAATACCCCCAGGGGCCAGCGGAAATAAGGGCCACGCCCAGCAGGGAAACCCCGGCACACAGCCCCTCTTTGAGACGGCGAGAAGCCATGAGCGCCACCGCACAGGGGCCGAGGAAATCCAAGGTCACCGCCACCCCGAGGGGGAGCCGATCAATCGCGTTATACAGGCAGAGATTCATCAGAGCCATCGCCACGCCATAGACCACAATGCCCATCCACTCCGAGCGCTCCCGCCCGCGAAGAGAAGGGCGCACGAGGAGTAGAAGCACCAGGGCGGCGATAATCATGCGCAGGGCGCTGGTGCCAAAGGTGCCGTAGGAGGAAAAGAGACCCGCAGAGATAGCAGAGGAGGTTTGTATCCCGGCCGAGCCGAGGAGAATCAGCCCGGCGGCGCAGAGCACGGCGCGCCGGGTGAGGTTCGGAGAAGCGATCATGGGATGAGCCCTATTCCAAGAGAGGTTATAGCCGTGAGGCGAGGGTAAAGAGGAAACCGAGAACCAGTGCCACGGTGGCCACCACGAAGGCCGTGGCGATGGAATCTCCCAAAGCAACGGCCACGAGGGCGGGGCCTAGGACTTGTCCCACGCTATACCAGGTGGTCAACGTGGCCGAGGCGTGGGGAATACCGGCTTGCGTGCCGGTGGCGATACTGAGCATGACCACGCCCATGAAGGTGGAGCCAAAGAGCAGGGCCGCGACGATGAGCAGGATGGTAGAAGAGCCAAACACCGCCGTGATGGCTCCGAGAATCTGAAGCCCATAACAGGCGCGCAACGCCGCCTTACGACCCCAGCGCTGCGCCACCTGAGACCACAACATAGGGGAGGGGGCGGCGGCAAGACCCACGATGATCCAGGTGAGTGCGGCCGCCGTAGCACCGAATACCGGCTCCGCCAGCACCACCAGATAGGTGCCGATGATGATATAGCCGAAGCCCTCAAAGAAGTATCCCACCTTGAGCAAGGCGGGCCGCCCTGACACGGAGGCAGGTTGAGCCACTGAGGTGGGGGAATCCGCCTGCCCCTTTTCCACGGGCCAGGTCCACACGACGAGGCTCAACAGGGCACTGAGTACGGCGGCACACAACCAGAGTTCGCGCCAACCAAGTACCGAGCCGAGGATGGATACCACGAGCCCGGAGAGCACGATGCCGCAGCCCACCCCGCCGTAGACGAGCCCGATGTGCGTGGGTTGGCGCACCACCCGGGGCAAAGCCTGGGTGATGAACACAAAGATGAGGGCGGAGAAAACCCCGGAAAGGAATCGGATGAGGAGCTGCCACCCCAGGTGCGGGGTCAAGGCGATGGCGGCCAGACAGAGGGTGGAGGCCATCAGCGTTGCTCGGAAATATGGGGCGCGCAGGGGAATCATCCCGCGAGCCATGAGTATGCAGCCGAGTAAGTAACCGAGGTAATTGGCGGTGGCGATCCAGGCGGACTGACCCGAATACCAGCCCAGGGCCGCGATCATCAGCGGCAGCATGGGGGTATAGAAGAACCTGCCGATGCCCATAGCCAGGGATAACCCGAGGGTTCCCTGAAGGGCTCGGTTGCGATTTGTGACTACCATGCAGGAATTATGCCACAAATCACAATGTAATGCGTTTAATGGGGTACTCGGGTGTACTCCCAGGCATCGGAAACGATGGTGCGAATATCGGTGTGGGTGGGATTCCACCCAAGGTCGCGGATAATGCGCTCCGAGGAGGCGATGAGCACGGCGGGGTCGCCCGCGCGGCGCGGGGCCAGTTCCGCGGGAATGGGGTGCCCGGTGATGTCCCGGCAGGCCTGGATTACCTCTAGCACCGAGTTACCCTCCCCGGAGCCGAGGTTATAAATGCGGTGTTCACCAGGGGTATTACTCTCTAGGGCCAGCAGGTGGGCCTGAGCCAGATCGAGGATGTGGATGTAATCGCGCACCGCAGTGCCGTCCTTGGTGGGCCAGTCATCGCCAAAAATGAGGATCTTATCGCGCTGGCCCAGCGCCACCTGGAGAATCAGGGGAATGAGATGGGTTTCCACCTCGCGGTGCTCTCCCATGCGCCCATAGGCCCCAGCCACGTTGAAGTAGCGCAGGCTGGTAGCCCCGATGCCGTAGGCAGAGGCATAGGAGGAGATTGCGTAATCAATGGAGAGTTTGGTGGCCCCGTAGGTATTGGTGGGGCGGGTGGGGAAGTCCTCGGTAATTGGTACCGTCTCCGGCTCGCCGTAGGTGGCGGCGGTGGAGGAAAAGACTAGGTTATTCACGCCGTGGCGGCGCATGGCCTCAAGAAGGTCAAGCGAGGTACCCATGTTATCGCGCCAGTATTCATCGGGCTTTTCCATCGACTCACCCACCAGGGAGCGGGCCGCAAAGTGCAGCACCCCCTCGAAGCCGCCCTCGGCAAGCACCTCGTCGATCACCTCGGAGACCGAGCCCTCCACCAGGCGCGCCCCCTGGGCTATGGCGTCACGGTTGCCCGTGGAGAAGTTATCCACGATGGTGACCTCGTGGCCCGCCTCGATAAGAACCTGGGAACACACGCTGCCCACGTAGCCGGCCCCGCCGGTCACCAAGAGTTTCATGGTGCTTTAGCCCTCCACCGGTTCCACGCGCACGGCGTGGCCGAGATCGTCGGCAAGCTCGATGGTCTTGTCGCCCTTGCTCAGGGTCACCAGGCCGTTTTCATTGCGCACCACGACCTCGGAACCCATCTCAATGCCGGCATCGGCCAGGGCGCGTAGGTGGCGCGGCTCCATCTGCACGATCTCATTGACCTGGAGGAGCAGGGCGGGAATATCCTCACCCTCGGGAAGTTCCACGGGGCGCACCCCGCGCTCACGGGCGGACTCCCTATCAATGCCCAGTTCCTTCAAGCCCGGAATGGGATTGCCAAAGGGGGAGTAGGAGGCGTCGTCAAGCACGTCGATCACGCGGCGCTCCACCTCGTCGCTCATCACGTGCTCCCAACGGCAGGCCTCGTCGTGCACCTGATCGAGATTGAGGTGGAGAACGTCGGTAAGCAAACGCTCGGCTAGGCGATGCTTGCGCATCACGGCGGTGGCCCGGGCGAGGCCCTCCTCGGTGAGTTGCAGGCTGCGATCCGAGCGCACGTGCAAGAGTCCATCGCGCTCCATGCGAGCCACGGTCTGACTCACCGTGGGGCCGGATTGCTCTAAGCGCTCCACAATGCGAGCACGTAGGGGAACGATGCCTTCCTCTTCCAGCTCGTAGATGGTGCGCAGATACATCTCGGTGGTATCGACGAGATCCTTCACTGTTACCTCTTTGTTGTGTTCTTTCGCGCTAAGGAATGTCCATCACAATACCCGCAAAACCCGCCCCTCGCCGCTATATGGTGGGCAGGAGCGGGTGGGGAGGGCAATTACTGGGCGTAATCGCGGAGGCGGTCGGCGCGTTCCCCGTCGCGCAATTTGCTCATTACCTCGCGCTCAATCTGGCGCACCCGTTCGCGGGAAAGCCCAAAGCGGCGCCCGATCTGATCGAGGGTGCGCGGCACGCCGTCGTCAAGGCCGTAACGCAGGCGAATGACGTCCTGCTCCCGATCCTCCAGGGTGGAGAGCACGGAGCGAATATCGGAGTGGCGCAGGGAAGCCACCACGGCGCTCTCGGCGTCGGCGGCCTCGGCGTCCTCGATGAAGTCGCCCAGCGGGGCCTCCTCATCGGCGCCCACGGGCATATCCAGGCTCACCGGGTCGCGGGACTGGCGCAGCAGCATTTCAATCTTGGACTCGTCAATGCCGGATTCCTCGGCCAGTTCCTCGTTGGTGGCCTCGCGGCCCAGGTGTTGATAGAGCTCGCGCTTAATCCGGGAGAGCTTATTGACCTGCTCTACGAGGTGGACGGGCAGGCGGATGGTGCGGGATTGATCGGCCATGCCGCGGGTAATGGCCTGGCGAATCCACCAGGTTGCATACGTGGAGAACTTAAAACCCTTGGCGTAATCGAACTTCTCCATCGCGCGGATAAGCCCGAGGTTGCCCTCCTGAATGAGGTCCAGCAGGGGCATGCCGCGTCCGGTGTAGCGCTTAGCCAGGGAGACCACCAAGCGCAGGTTGGCCTCTAGCAGGTGGCTGCGGGCCTTCTTACCCTCGCGGGCCAAGACCTTGAGGTCGCGCTTCTTGGCGCGGGTCAGGGGTTCCTCGGAGTGAGCGAGAAGATGCTCGGCATACAAGCCCACCTCGATCTGCTGGGCTAACTCCACCTCATCCTCGGCGGTGAGCAAAGCGGTTTTACCAATGCCGTTGAGATAAACGCGAACAAGGTCGGCTGAGGGATTATCGTTGGTCTGATTTCGGCGGCTGCCGCGATCCTGTTCCTGAGAGCTAAACTCGGTTACCGACGCCTGTGTCATAAAAGCCTCCTCGTTCTCACCGATGCTGTCCGGTATAACGCACAGGTGATCGGATTAGTTCCCGCGGGTATCCACGAGGAGGGTAAAGGGGCCATCGTTGACCGATTCCACCTGCATATCGGCCCCGAACCGCCCCTGCTCCACCGCGAGTCCGCGCTCGCGCAACCCGGCTATCACGGCGTCGATAAGCGGCTCAGCTTGGGCGGCCGACGCCGCCTCGCTCCACGAGGGACGCCGCCCCTTGGCGGTGCGCCCCTGCAAGGTAAATTGGCTCACCACCAACACCGGCGCTCCGCTATCCTGAGCGCTTACCTCGCCGTCGAGGAGCCGCAACTCCGCGATTTTGCGCACCATCGTGGCCACGTCATCATCGCTATCCAAGCGGTGCACACCGACCAGGGCCAGCACTCCCGGCCCCTCAATGGCACCCACGACGGCCCCGGCTACGGTCACGCTCGCCCGGCTCACCCGGCTGAGAACCGCCTTCATCGCGCCTCCTCGACGTCGCCGTGCTCGGGCTCGCCGTGCGAAGTATCCGCCAGCACGTCGGCGGGCAGGAGCAGCCCGTGGCGCACCAAATCGACCACCGCCGCGCTGACCTCGGGCGCTACCGCCTCGGCATCAATATCGCGCGCGGCGCAGTAGAGCTGCATGACCTCACCCAGGCACAACCCCTCCGGGTGCAGCCCGGAGACGATGGCCGCGATGTGCTCATCGACCTCGTGGCTAAAACGCGGCCCATCCATGCGCACCAGGCGCTGCGTGGCGGGGCGAAAACCCATCCCCGTGGCGGCATCGGCCACCTCCACGCGCTCGCGGGCCACGCTGGGGCGCAGCTTAAAGCGGCAGGAAAGAATCTCCCCGGAACCGCGCACCTGGCGCAGCCAGCCCGTGCGCAGAAAATACTCCTCCACCTCGGGGCCCAAGGGATCGCTGAACTCCTGGTGAATCTCCTCGGCCACGACCTCGCTGGGCTGGCCCTCCTCAAGGCGCTCTAAGGCCACAAAACCAAAGCCCACCCCGGTAACGCCCTCGCGCTCAAAGAAATCCAACCACTCCTCGCTGCGGCGGGCGGCCTCGGGGGAGCGGGGATCAAGGGACTCATCACGCAGCCAGGTGCCCACGTAGAGAGCGGGATCGGCCACGTCGCGCTGCAAGACCCACGCGCGCACCCCCTGGGCGGGCAGCCAGGAGGCCACGCGGGACTGCCAGGATTCCCCCTCCCGATGCACCCAGGCCGCCACCAGGTGCGCGGTGCCACCCGGATTCAAATACTCGTGCACCTGGGAGAGCAATAGGCGAGAGGCGCCGTCAAGCGCCAGGCCGGAATCCCGGTAGACGTGGCCCACGGAGGGAGGACCCACCACGAAGGGCGGGTTACTCACGATGCGGTCAAAGCGGCGCCCGGCCACCGGCTCGAACCAGGAGCCCTCCAACACCTCCACCTCGGGGTTCTGGGCCTCGGAGCGCTGAGCCTCCGGACGCGCAGAGGTGGCCGCCGCCCCCGCCAGCGTGGCGCGGGCAAAATCCAGGGCCCGGGGATGCACGTCGGTCAAGGTGAGGCGGCGGGCGCAATCCCACTGGCCCAAAGCCTGAATCCCGGAGCCAGCCCCGAGATCGAGCAGGCTCTCCACCGGAGAGGTGGGCACCGAGTGCAGCAGAGAGATGCTGGCGGCCCCCACACCCAGAACGTGATCCGGGCCGGGGACGTGCTGGGTTACCGAGGCATCGGCATCGGAAAAGACCCAGTGGTTCTGGCCTGATAGCACGTGCGGGCGGACGTCGATAAGCATGCGAGCGAGTTCCGCACGTACCTCAAGGGCCTGAGCCTCCACGAGACCCTGGCACAGCGATTCCCCCAGCACCGCGCGGCATTGAGCCACAGGAACCTCATCGCGCAGCAGGAAGAGACGGATAGCGAGGGAAAGAGGGGAATCATCGGGCACGGCGCGGCGCACGGCCGCCGGCTCACCCCGATACAGGGCGGCATAGGCGGATTCGCCTAAGTGTGCGCGCACGCCCTCGACGGTGCAATCGACGTCCTGAAGGAAAACAGAAAGCTCACGGGCAACACCCGCCAGAGCGGAAAGAGGCATAAATTATTCATCCTTTGGGGTAGGGCGTTCGTGCGGGGGCAACTCGGGGGTTCGCTCAGCGGCCTGAAGCTGCGCGATGGCCTGCTCGCGCGCCAATGCGGGCTTATACACCTTGGGAGAGCGCGGATCGCGCGGCTCACCGCGCCCATTGGCAAGCACCACCGCAATCCACGGCAGGGGAATAGATACGCAGAATAACGCACCCGCGATAATCCAGTTATCCCAGGCCACCAGCGTCAGCATGGCCAGGCCCAACAGCGGCAAGCGCACGCCCTGCACCACCCCGTACAGGCGCTCGCGGTGGCGCAGATTCTGCTCGGGAGTGCGCTGGGCATCGGTGATGAGAGCTACTCGACGCCGCCGCAGCCGGGGCGCCGAAAACCCGCGACGGCGCGCCGGGACGTTTTCGACGGGGGCGTCGATAGTCTCGGCGGGCTCGGGGGCGCTATCGGAAGCATCACCTTGAGAAGCCATGCACCCAGGGTAGACCCACATGTGGCTTCCGCCCGTAGGTGTGGGGCATGATGGGTGGGGTGAGTACGAGCACGACGACGATTGATCGCCCCGAGATCAGGGAAGAAACCACCACCGATAACGACACCCCTAAGTTCTTCCACTACGTAAAGAAGAACCAGATCGTGGAATCCGCCGTGAGCGGAAACATGGTGGTGGCACTCTGCGGAGAAACCTTCCCCGTGACCAAACAAGCCAAGCCGGGCTCCCCGGTGTGCCCCGACTGCGAGCGCGTATATAAGGGCCTGCGCAAAAAGTGACGGGCCGCGTAAAAGGGCAACTGCGCGAGTGGCAGCGTAAGGCACTGACCGCCTACCTGGTGCGCAAACCCAAGGACTTCCTTGCGGTGGCCACCCCCGGCGCGGGCAAGACCACCTTTGCGCTGAGGGTAGCCACCGAACTCCTCGATAACCGCACCGTAGACCGCATCATCGTGGTGGTACCCACCGAACACCTCAAGGTGCAGTGGGCCCAGGCTGCCGCGCGGGTGGGAATCTCGCTGGACCCGAACTTCCGCAATACCGATGCCGTCAACGCCTCCCATGACGGCATCGTGGTCACCTATGCCCAGGTGGCCCTGCACCCCTTCAAGCACTATTCGGTATCCACCGCGCGGCGCAGCCTGGTGATCCTCGACGAGATTCACCACGGTGGCGACGCCAAGAGCTGGGGCGACGGTATCCGCCAGGCCTACGCCGATGCCGAACACCGCCTGGCGCTGACTGGAACGCCCTTCCGCTCCGATGACTCCGCTATCCCCTTTGTGCGTTACATCGAGGACGGCGAGGGGCACCTGGTGAGCCAGGCCGATCACACCTACGGCTACTCCGACGCCCTGGCCGACGGCGTGGTGCGCCCCGTGGTCTTTTTGGCTTACTCTGGCGAGGCTCGCTGGCGCGACAGCGCGGGCGAGGAATACGCTGCCCGCCTGGGTGAACCCCTCAACGCCGAGCAGACGGCCCGCGCCTGGCGCACCGCCCTCGATCCGCGCGGCGAGTGGATACCCGCCGTGCTTTCCGCCGCGCACACCCGCCTGACCCAATTGCGCCAGAACATGCCGGATGCGGGAGGGCTGGTGATCGCCTCCGATACCAAGACCGCCCGCGCCTACGCGGCGATCCTCGCCAAGATTTCCTCCACCCCGGTCACGGTGGTGCTCTCCGATGAGGCCGGGGCCTCCGAGCGCATCGCGGAGTTTTCCGCCTCCACCGATGAATGGATGGTGGCGGTGCGCATGGTCTCCGAGGGCGTAGACGTGCCCCGCCTGGCGGTGGGGGTGTACGCCACCTCCGCCTCCACACCGCTCTTTTTTGCCCAGGCGATTGGGCGCTTCGTGCGCTCGCGCATCCCAGGGGAGACCGCCTCGGTATTCCTGCCCTCCGTGCCCGTGCTCCTCGACCTGGCCTCCAAGCTGGAAAAGTCGCGCGATCACGTGCTGGGCAAGCCCGATCGCCCCTCTGATGGGCTCGACGATGACCTGCTGGCCGAGGCCAATAAGGAAAAGAACGAGCCGGAACTAGACCGCAGCTATCAATCCCTGGGCGCGGAGGCCGAACTCGATTCCCTCATCTACGATGGCTCCACCTACGGCACTGGGGCGCTGAGCGGTTCCGCCGAGGAAGCCGATTACCTGGGCCTGCCAGGCCTGCTCGACGCCGAGCAAATGCGCGCCCTGCTGCGCAAGCGAGAAAAAGAACAGCTCGACGCCCGCAGCGCCGAGGCCGAACGCGAAAAGGAACGCCAGGCCAAGGCCCAGGCCTCCGAGGGGGCCAAGGCCGCCCGCGACAGGGTGGCTAGCGAGGAGCTGCCCACCCTGCGCAAGGAACTCAACGCGATTGTCTCCATCACCGCCGCGCGCACCGGCAGGCCCCACGGCTCCATCCATAACGAGGCGCGCCGGGTATGCGGGGGACCGCCCACAGCCATGTGTTCGGCGGAGCAATTGCGCGATCGCATTGCCTATTTGCGCAAGTGGTAGTGCTTTTTGCGGTGGCATGGCCGGGGTGGGGAAGTTATATTGAGGGGAAACTTCCACGGCTTTTTAAAGCACATCTCTTAAAGAAAGGCATGAATGGCACCCCCGGAGGAACGGAATAATAACCACGCGGTGAAAAAGCGCTTTCTGGCCCCCGACGTAGCCAGGGGCCTCATGCTGCTTTCCATTGCCCTGGCGAATGTGGTGATGGCCTGGGCACCGGCGGGGGAGGCGATGGCTGCCGCGGGGCTAGGCGGAATCAGGGACGGCTCCGTGGCCGATAAGATCACGGTGGTGCTGGGCACGATGTTCGTTCACGTGCGCGGCCTGCCCATGTTTTCTACCCTGCTGGGCTTTGGCGTGGGAATGATCTCCCTGAGCCTTTTGCGGCGCGGTTATCCCCGTGGAAAGGCCCAGGCCGTTTTGGCTAAGAGATATGCGTGGCTGTACCTCTTTGGCTTGATCCACATGACATTTCTTTTCTTCGGGGATATTATGCTCGGCTATGGTCTGTGTGGCTTGGTTCTGACCCTGTTCATTGGGCTGAGTAATAAAACCCTCATGTGGATAGCCGGGGTGATCTGGGCAGTAGCGGCGGCACTGAACTTTGGTATGGGGCTATTCCGTGGCGAGCCCTTTGTGCTGGCTTCCTCCTACGGAGAATACGTGCTCAATGGGCTTTCTATGGTCTTTGGCGCCACGCTGGCCGCCCCGCTCATGTACAGCGCCTTGCTCCCTCCCATGATCGTGGGCCTCCTCATGGCGCGCACCCTTATGCTGCACGAGGTTCCCGCGCATCGCCGGGGCCTAAAAATCTGGGCGGCTATCGCCTTTGCCTTCATCCTCCTCGTGGGCCTGCCGTGGGGTTTGGCCGAGATAGGGGTACTGCCTGCCTCCTGGACCACGCCGCTATACGCCCTCAACCAGGCAGCGGGCTTTATCACCGGCCCAGGATTGGTGGCGGCCATCGCCCTCGCGGTACAGCCCGCTCAGCGGCGCTGGGACCGCGAGGGTTCCATGAACCCGGCGATCTATTCCCTGGTGGCGCTGGGGAAGAGGTCGATGTCCGGCTACGTGGCGCAATCCGTGGTCTTTTTCGTGGTGATCCTGCCCTTTACCCTCAATATCGCGGAGGGCATGGGTGCTACCGGTAAATCGCTGATCGCTGTGGGAGTCTGGGCCGTAACCGTGGCGCTGGCGGTTCTGTTAGAGCGATTCGGCGTATCGGGGCCGCTAGAGAAACTGCATCGACGGTTGAGCTACGGCAAGCAGGGCCTGCAAAAGCAATGGGCGCCGCAGAAAAACTAATCCTGTCGTAGAGACCTTAAAGTGTTAAGGTGGCTTCCATAAAAATGCGAGCGTCTGTGGAAAGGATGGCACGATGAGTGGTTCTCAGAACCCCTATGAGAACAAGCAGACGGAGGAACACGATCCTCCCTTGGTAGCCGTACCGATGGAGGTGGATCAGTCCGCCGCCTTCGCGGAGCCGACACCACAGGCGCCCGTTAACCCAGAGGAAGCCTGGACGGTGGACGCCCAGGAGCGCAATAAGGTGGCCCCGTGGGCGCTCGGCATTGGCATTGCCTCCGCGGCCTTGCTGCTTACCCTCGTGCTGCCCATCATCGTGGGTCTGGTGGGCATCGTGGTGGGCATCATCGCGGTGGTTAAGGCCAAGAAGAACCCCACGGAGGGGCGCCGCATGGGCATGTCCGTGGTGGGGCTGGTGCTTTCCGTGATCTCCTTCCTCATCAGCCTTGTTTTTGTGGTCGGGGTGGCGCAGAGCGCCGATGAGATTCAGGCCTGCGTGAATACCTACCCGGAGGGTTCCGCGGAGCAGGAACAGTGCATCGCGGATAATATCTCGGTTCCGTTCTTCTCTTAAGAAATAAAGAAGGTGGCCCGTCTCCCACATGGGAAACGGGCCACCTTCCTATATCAGTACGCCTGGTAGATATTCAGGCGTACTGATTAATCCAGATAGTCGCGCAAGACCTGCGAGCGCGAGGGGTGGCGTAGCTTGGACATGGTCTTGGATTCGATCTGGCGAATACGCTCTCGCGTGACTCCGTAGACCTGGCCGATCTCGTCTAAAGTGCGCGGCATACCATCGGTGAGGCCAAAACGGAGCTTAACCACCCCGGCCTCGCGGTCGGAGAGGGTATGCAGCACGTCCTGAAGCTGATCCTGGAGCAGCGTGAAGGAGACGGCATCCACGGCCACCACGGCCTCGGAATCCTCGATGAAGTCACCCAGCTGGCTATCGCCCTCATCACCGATGGTCTGATCCAGGGAAATGGGCTCGCGGGCGTACTGCTGGATTTCCAGCACCTTTTCCTCGGTGATGTCCATTTCCTTTGCCAGCTCCTGCGGGGTGGGCTCGCGGCCCAGGTCTTGCAGGAGCTCGCGCTGGATGCGGCCGAGCTTGTTAATGACCTCCACCATGTGTACCGGGATACGGATGGTGCGGGCCTGATCGGCCATAGCGCGGGTGATCGCCTGGCGAATCCACCAGGTTGCATATGTGGAGAACTTGTATCCCTTGGTGTAATCGAACTTCTCCACCGCGCGGATAAGTCCGAGGTTGCCCTCCTGGATGAGATCAAGGAAGGCCATGCCGCGCCCGGTGTAGCGCTTAGCCAGGGAGACCACCAGGCGCAGGTTGGCCTCTAGCAGGTGGTTCTTGGCCTTGCGGCCATCGCGGGCAATGGCGCGCAGGTCGCGCTTGACGGCCGGGGTGAGCTTGGCGTCTTTATCCCCGGCGGCAAAGGCCTCATCCATCTGCTCCATGCGATAGGTGGCATACAGGCCTGCCTCGATCCGCTTGGCCAGGGAGACCTCTTGCTCCGCATTGAGCAGGGCGACCTTGCCGATCTGTTTGAGGTAGGCGCGCACGGAGTCGGCAGAAGCGGTGAGTTCCGCGTCCTTGCGGGCCTGGCGCAGGGCGGCGGATTCGTCCTCGTCCCAGACGGAGGAACCCTCGTCCTCTTCGTTTTCCTCGTCCTCGGTGGAGTCCTCTTGATCCTCTACGTCCGCGTCAACGAAGTCCTCGTCGCCCTCATCGAGGGTGGGATCAAAGTCCTGATCCTCGTCCTGGGGGGAGAGTTCTTCCTCGGTGAGGGTCTCATCCTCCTCCACGGGAGCGGGGGCTTCATCTTTCTTGGTCTTTGCACGGGAAGTGCTCTTCTTAGCCGCCGTCTTGCGCGTCGTCTTTTTCGCCGCGGTCTTGGTGGCCTTGGTGGTTTTAGTAGCCTTGCGGGCCGTCTTTTTGGCGGCCTTCTTCGCCGTTTTCTTGGTGGCCTTCTTTGCAGGAGCGGTTTCCTCGGCACCGGAAGAATCTGGCGGAGTGGCAGAGGTCGCTGCGGTATCCGTGGTTGCCACGGCAGCCTTGCGTGGGGCGGCCTTGCGAGCAGCCTTCCGTGCGGTTTTCTTCGCAGTCTTTTTCACGGTGGCGGTAGTCGCGGAACGCTGGGTCCCGTTATCCTCCGCACCGGAGTTTTCTGAAGTAGTGGTGGCTACCACGTACGCCCTTTCGACTTGCTTATGCTTCCTCAAACATCCAAGGATGATACCCGTTTACAACCAACAGCGGCCCGGAAAGATTCCGGGCGCGATAATCGTTTAGGGTGCGTGACCTCTAGGAAACAGGCCACAATAAACGAACGCCCAGTGTAGCAGGCAATCTGCTAAGAGGCAGAATCTTGTTGCGAGATCATAGCGGCACCCACAATACCCGCTGTATTGAGCAGGCGAGCCGGAACCACCTTTGTGCGGCAGGTGAGCAGCGGAATCCACTTCTCCGACTTTCGGGAAATGCCTCCGCCCACGATAAATAGGGAGGGGGAGAAAAGTTCTTCGTAAGTATGCAGCACCTTATCCACGCGCTGAGCCCATTGCTTATAGCTCAGATCCTTGCGCTCCTTGACGGCGGAGGAGGCGCGGCGTTCCGCTTCCTTCCCATCGACTTCCAGGTGGCCGAGCTCACTGTTGGGGTACAGGTGGCCGTCGATAAGAATGGCGGAACCGATGCCCGTGCCCAGGGTGAGAAAGATGACGGGGCCGCGGGAGGCTTCGGGAATACCGTAGGTGATCTCAGCGAGGCCGGCAGCGTCGGCGTCGTTGAGCACGGTGACTTCGCGGCCGTCGAGGTGGCGCGAGAATAGTTCCTGGGCATTGGTGCCGATCCAGGAAGAATCAATATTGGCGGCGCTTTCCACCACCTGATCTCGCACGATGCCGGGAACGGTGATGCCCACCGGGCCTTCCCACTGCGCCTGCTCCACGATCTGCGCGACGACCTCCGCGACGGCTTCCGGTGTGGCGGGTTGGGGAGTGAGGATCTTGATGCGCTCGGAGGCGAACTCTCCGCTTTCAAGATCCACGCGGGCTCCCTTGACGCCAGATCCGCCTACATCAATGCCAAATCCGATGCTGCTCATAGCCTCAGAGTGTACAAAAATCGGCACAATAGGGGGCATGATGGATCACCACCAACCGATAATGCTGCGCGATCTCGCTGAAAATTGGGTGCGTGAGGCAGCTTATGCCATCGAGCGACGCCGCCGGGAACTCGGAGACCTGCGCCCGTATACCCTCACGAAAAGCTCCTCCGTCGATCCCGTGACCGTGGTGGACACGATGGCGGAAGAATTGCTGGTGGAGGCGATCACGCGGCAGCGTCCCGGCGATGGGATCATCGCGGAGGAAGGCACTGAGGAACGCTCCACCACGGGGGTCTCGTGGATCATTGACCCCATTGATGGCACGGTGAACTTCCTCTACGGGATACCGAACTATGCGGTCTCGCTGGCTGCGGCGGTAGACGGCCACGTGATCGCCGGGGCCGTGATTAATGCGGCTGGGGGTACTGAGGGCGCTGGCGGTTCGGTGTACCGGGCCGCGCGCGGATACGGGGCGCAGGTGGTCCGCGGCGGCGCGGTGCAGGATATGCGAGCCTCGCGCGAGGAAAACCTCGCTCAGGCACTCGTGGCCACCGGGTTTTCCTATCAGGCGGCCCGCCGCAAGCAGCAGGCCACAGCACTCACGAAGATACTGCCCGAGGTGCGCGATATTCGCCGCCAGGGTTCGGCGGCCCTTGACCTCTGCGCGGTGGCAGAGGGACGTGTGGATGCCTTCTACGAGCACGGGATTCACTGCTGGGATTACGCCGCCGGCGCACTCATCGCCCAGGAAGCTGGTGCCGTGGTGCATACCCCGGCGCTTTCCGTGCCGGGCGGAGAGTTTCACCGGGTCCTGGTGGCGGCACCGGGGATCGCGGAGCCATTGGCGGAGCTTCTCGACGCCGCCGGGGCGGGCCCACAATTAGGCGCGTAGCAAGGGCTCTGCCTTGGGCAGAGTCTTGGGTGGCAAAAATTGCTTTTGTCCAGGGGATATGACAGGGCCGTGAGAGTGGTTTAATATGCGCGTCCAAGAACACAATGCCAGCTCGCTCAGGCCTACGGGAGCAGGAGGGAGCGGCGTGGTACAACGACGACGCCAGAGGTGAACCGCATGGCTACCGATTATGATGCCCCGCGCCGTAGGGCCGAGGACGAGCTCGAAACGGATTCCCTAGAGGGAATCAAGGCCGCCGAGGCGGAAAACTCCTCGATGGATGAGGACGGGGAGATTGTCGATTCCTTTGAACCGCCCACGATGGACCTCAGCGGCGAAGAACTCAACGTCACCGTAGTTCCGCGGCAATCCGATGAGTTCACGTGCTCCATTTGCTTCCTGGTGCAGCGCAAAAACCGCATCTCTCACGTGGAGGATGACGGCTCGGTGATTTGCCAGGACTGCGCTTAGTGCAGTTAAAGGCCCCAAAGAGGCTGTGGCACCGGCCTTGCGGATAGTTCGCGGATAAGTTGTGGAGCGCCGGTTTTAATTTGCACTGCGGGCGGCGCGATTTGCCTGCCGCGCCGCATAGACCAGCGCTATTGCCTGGCAGATGAGCAGGATCACCGGCCCCGTAATGAGGGAGTAAGGGCGCGGTTGGGGGAAGAACACAAAGAGAATAACCAATAAGGCCGCGCCAATATAGCCCGCCCACGCTACTGTTTTGAGCATGGGCAAGGCGGCGCGATGCCCGGTAATCCACGCCTGATCGGAGCTCAACGTGGCCTTAGTCCGCAGCCCAAGGACGGATTGCCGGGGGAAGTCTCCGCTCTGAATAGAAGCGATCATGACATGAATGATGGCGCTGAGAAGAAGAGTTCCGAGAAGGGGAGAGAGATATGCTGCGAGGCCCATATCGCGCAGAATATCAATGTTGCGCAGAAAACTCTGGGTGAAAGTGGTGAGGAGGTTTAGCCCCGTTCTTCGCTGTGTTTCTCAGAACCCTGTTTTTCGGGGAGGAAGGCCGCAAGAAGGGCCTCGGGATTCTTAGAGCCGATGAGCCAATACGGAGTGGGGTCCTCGGGATCGTCCAGCACGATCATCACCATCTCCGGTACCCATCCGTGAGAAACCACAAAGGCCGCGGGATCAAGTTGGAGCCCCATCGCATTGCGCTTGGCGGTGGCGGGCACCGCCAGGCTGCGATCCACGACGTTATCCGGCAGAATCGCGCCTCCCGCCAGCAACCACCGAACGCCGTGTTCATCGCGTTCCACCTGGATGACGGTAGAAGAAAGCCAGGTGAGTAACCACACGGCTAAGAGGGAAAAGACAATAGCCGGGGCGATCAGCCACACGGTAGAGCGATTGTGGGCGATCTGGGCGGTGAGAAGGGCCACTAAGCCGAACGCGAGAATCCACCAGTATGCGGGTACCCATTGGCGTTCCCGATAAAGAACAGTGCGCGCGGGAGAAGCGGAATCAATCACGGCTATCAATCCTACGACACCGGTGGCCGCGACTTCACGTGAGGAAATACGCTTGTTTATGTGGCGGACTCGTCAGGGTCGTAGGGTGGAGCGCATGAATCCGATCGACGCCATTAAGGTCAAGCGCCTTGACCCCGATATTCCCCTGCCTAAGCGAGCCTTTTCCACTGACGCCGGGGCGGATCTCTATGCCGCGCACACCCTTGATCTCGCCCCCGGAGAAAGGGCACTGGTGGGTACCGGCATCGCTATTGCCCTGCCACCGGGCACCGTGGGGCTGGTGCATCCGCGTTCCGGCCTAGCGGCTCGCCAGGGACTCAGCATTGTCAATACCCCCGGCACGATCGACGCCGCTTATCGCGGAGAGATTAAGGTGTGCTTGATTAACCTCGATCCGCGGGAGCCCATTCACATCGAGCGCGGCACCCGCATAGCTCAGCTCGTGGTGCAGCGGGTGGAACTTCCGGATTTCTGCGAGGTCGAAGATCTCGATGAGACGGATCGAGGTACCGGTGGATACGGTTCTACCGGCCTTGGCTAAGGTGCGCGCTGCTTTCTTGGCGCTATCCTAGGGCGTTGAAGTAAAAAGCAATCTTTCCGAAGAAAACCAAAAAGGACGTGATTTCCGCATGGCTCTGTGGCCATTTGGCAAGAAGGACAAGGCTAAAGAAGAAGAGCAGGTGGGCGCTGCGGAGGCCGTGAGCAGCGCGGAGACTCAGGGCTCCCCAGCGGCTCAGGTGAGCCCCGAGGTGGAACAGGTGCCCAACGCGGGAGAGACCGGGGGATATACCGCTCCCACCCATGACGCCATCAATGGGGAGACTGGCCCCTTTGACGGTGATTCCGTGGACATTGAGGACTTTGACTTCTCCGATTTTGCTGGCGGTATTCTTAACCTCGGTTCTTTGAAGCTGCCCTTGCCCACCGAGTCTCAGGTGCAGGTGGAGATGGGGGAGCAGGGTCCTCGCATGCTGCACGTGGTGACGCGCTACGGACGCATCACCCCGGTGGCCTTTGCCGCGCCGCGTTCTGGCAGTCAGTGGCGTCAGGCCGTGACGGAGATCGTGGATCAAATGCGAGGCGATGGCCTTGATCCCGAGGTGGAGGATGGTCCCTGGGGTCGCGAGGTAGTCACCCGCGGCTCTGCCGGTGTGATTCGCCTTATTGGTGTGGATGGTCCGCGTTGGATGCTGCGCTTCACCCTCGCTGGCCCCGTGGATATGGCCGATGACCTGGCAAAACTGGGGCGCGAACTGGCCGCCCGTACCTTCGTGTACCGCGGTGAGCAGCCTATCTTGGCGGGCAATTCCCTCCCGGTGGCGCTGCCCAAGCAACTGGTGGATCAGGTGAACCAGGCCATGCAACAGCGCGAGCAACAGCAGCAAGACCAGCAGAAGGCCTAAGACCTCCGTGGAAGAAAATAAACACGTAGAGACCGCAGAACCCACCTTGCTAGAGCAGATGGGTGGGTTTACCGGCCTCGTCTCCTCCACCCTCCCGGTGTTGGTGCTCGTCCCGGTCAATACGCTCTGGGGGCTTACTCCGGCGCTGATCGCGGCCTTTGGCACCGCCATATTGATTTTCGTATGGCGCTTGCTGCGCAAGGAATCTCTGCAACCGGCTTTCTCCGGGGTGCTCGGCGTGGCTATCTGCGCCGTGATCGCCTGGAAAGTGGGCGACGCCAAAGGGTACTTCCTCTACGGCATTTGGGTTTCCCTCGTTTTTGGCGCGGCGGCGTTGATCTCCATTGCGCTGAGATGGCCCTTGGTGGGCGTGATTTGGAAGGGCCTCAACGGCGAGGAAATGGCCTGGCGTACCGTCGGCTCTGCTCGTCGCGCCTATGCCTGGGCCACGTTGGGCTGGGCAATAGTGTTCTTCGCGCGCTTCTTCGTGCAGAAGTACCTCTACGATGATTCCTCCACCACGATCTTGGCCGTGGTGCGCATCCTCATGGGCTGGCCGCTCACGGGAGTGGTCACGGTATTTACTATTTTCATGGTGCGCCGCGCGGACGCGGCCGTTGAGGCGGTAGAGAAGGCAGCGGTAGGGGAAACCGAGAAAGAGAGCTTCGATGACGAACACTGAAACCGGCGGGGACTTAGGCGCAGTGGAATTGGGCACGACGGTGCGCGTGCGCATTGAGCGCATGGCCCACGGCGGGGAAGGGATCGGCACGGTCGATGGCCGCGTGATCTTTGTGGCCGGGGCTTTTCCCGGCGATACCGCGGAGGTCCGCGTAACCAAGGCCAAGCGCAGTTTCCTGCGCGGCCAGGTGGAAAAGATTATCGAGCCCTCGGACATGCGCGGACCCTGGCGCTGCGAGGCCGCCCGGCACGGGGCTGGCTGCTGCGATTATGCGGCGTTGACCCCGCAGGCGGAGCTTCAACTCAAAGAAGAGGTGCTGCGCGATCAGCTCGCGCGCATCGGCGGACTCACGGTGGATAACCTCACCGTGACGGCCCTGGAACCCGATTCCCAGTGGCGCACCCGTACCCGCCTGGGGGTGGACGCCCAGGGCCGCGCGGGGGTGCGTCGCTTAGGCTCCCACGAGATCGTGAGCGAGGTGGCCTGCTCGCAGCCGGTAGAAGGCCTGCTGGAGGGAATCGTGGGCTCTGATTCCCGCACGTTCCGCCCCGGCGCGGAGGTCGTGGCTGTGATGGGCGATGATGGGCAGCGCCACGTGGTAGAAACGCGCAAGGCCTCGCGGGGGCGTCGCACGGAGCGCATTGATAAGGCCTTGGAGGGGCCCTCCGAGGTGAGTCACACGGTGGCGGGGCATACCTTCACCTTTCCGGTGACGGCCTTTTGGCAGGCACACCGCCGCGCCCCGGAGGCCTATAGCGAGCGCATCGAACGCTGGCTGAGCGAGGCGTTGGGAAACAGAGAAGGCGATAAGCCCCAGGTGGGCTGGGATCTCTACGGCGGTGTGGGACTCTTTGTGCCTCCGCTGGCAACGGCCCTGGGAGAGCGGGCCAAGATCTATTCCGTGGATGCCTCGCACGCGGCTACGGATACGCCGCAGCCCTGCTTAGAGCCCTATGACGTGGTGGTGCGCGGCTCCCGCGTGGAGCGTTGCCTGGGTACCCTGCCCGCTCCGCAGGCCGTGGTACTCGATCCCCCGCGCACCGGTGCGGGGGCCGACGTCGTGCATGGGATTGCTCAGGCGGGCCCGCGAGCGGTGGTGCACATCGGTTGCGATCCCGCCACCTTTGCCCGCGATCTGCGTGCGTGGGGGGAAAATGGGTATGGCGTGGCGAAGATGGAGCTGATTAACGCCTTCCCCGGTACGCACCACAGTGAAGTGATGGCCCTACTTATTCCAGGGGAGCGCCGGGGGTAAAGTAGAGCAAACGCTAATCGCCTGTGTGAGGCAGAAGGAGCCGAGCAGACTGATGGAGATTCTCCGTGCAATATCGTCGCCCGCAGACCTAAAGGCGCTGGATGCTGAGCAATTGGAGCGGTTATGCCAGGAGATACGGGATTTCCTGGTGGCCAAGGTTTCCGCCACCGGCGGTCACCTTGGCCCCAATTTGGGGGTGGTGGAACTCACAGTGGCCCTGCACAGGGTGTTTGATTCCCCACGTGATCCCATGATCTTTGACACCTCTCATCAGTCCTACGTGCACAAGATCCTCACCGGGCGCAGTGATCGCTTTGATACCCTGCGCAAGAAGGACGGGCTCTCCGGCTATACCGATCGCGGAGAAAGCGAGCACGACTGGACGGAATCCTCCCACGCCTCTGCGGCCCTTTCCTATGCCGATGGCCTTTCCAAGGCCTTCCAATTGCGTGGGGAGGGAGATCGCAGCGTGGTGGCCGTGGTGGGCGATGGCGCGATGACGGGGGGCATGTGCTGGGAGGCGCTGAATAATATCGCGGCGGATAAGAGCCGCAAGGTGGTCATTGTGGTCAATGACAATGGCCGCAGTTATTCGCCCACCATCGGTGGTTTTGCCGCAAACCTCGCGGAATTGCGCATGATGCGCACCTATGACCGAGTGATGGAACAGGGCAAGAGCACCCTCAAATCTCTGGGCTGGGTGGGAGAACACGCCTTTGCCGCCCTGCACGCTTTCAAGGAGGGAGTGAAATCCTCGGTCATTCCCACCGAGATGTTCCCCGAGCTGGGCATGAAGTACGTGGGGCCGGTTAATGGGCATAACCTCAAAGCGCTAGATACCGCCCTGGAATACGCCAGGGACTATGATGAGCCGATTATCGTGCATGTGGTCACGGAAAAGGGCCGGGGCTATGGCCCCGCCGCCACGGAATCAGCCGATCTCATGCACTCCACCGGGGTGATTGATCCGCAGACCGGCCGGGCGGTGGGTGCGGCTAAGGGCCCCAGCTGGACCTCCATTTTTTCCAAGGAGATGCTGCGCCTGGGCGCGCAGCGCGAGGACGTGGTGGCGATTACCGCCGCGATGGCGGGTCCCACGGGTTTGGCCCCCTTCGGTGAAAAATACCCGGAGCGCTTCTTTGACGTCGGTATCGCGGAGCAGCACGCGCTGACCTCGGCGGCGGGCCTGGCCCTGGGAGGTCTGCGCCCAGTGGTGGCGCTGTATTCCACCTTCCTCAACCGAGCCTTCGACCAACTCCTCATGGATGTGGCCCTGCTTAAGCAGCCGGTCACCTTGGTACTCGATCGTTCCGGGGTCACCGGCTCGGACGGCCCCAGCCACAACGGCGTGTGGGATTTGGCGATTGCCTCCCTGGTTCCAGGCTTGGCGATTGCCGCCCCCCGCGATGGGCAGCGCCTGGCCGAGCTTTTCCGCGAGGCCGTGGCCGTGGAGGAGGGCCCCACGGTGGTGCGCTTCCCCAAGGGGGAGGTGCCGGAGCCGATACCGGCCGTGGGGCAGCTTGATGACGGCGTGGAGGTGCTGCGCTACAGCGACGGCCCGGAGGACGCGGTGGATGTGCTCATCGTGAGCATCGGTGCCCTGGCCGGGGAGGCCCTGACGACCGCACAGAACCTCGCGGAGGCCGGGGTGGGAGTCACGGTAGTTGATCCCCGCTGGGTATCTCCCATTCCGGGATCGCTCATTGCGTTGGCGGCCGATCATGACCTGGTGGTTACCATCGAGGATGGCGTGGTGCGCGGCGGAATCGGTGCCCAGATCAGCGAGGTCTTGGCTGCCGCCGAGGTGGATACCCCGGTGCGTCACCTGGCCTTCCCCGATGTATTCCCGGCCCATGCCTCCCGGGGTGAGTTGCTGAGCGAGGTGGGCCTCGATGCTCCCTCCATGACGGCCAGCATTGAGGGCTGGCTCGGCGCTCTTTACCCCGAGGAATCCTAGACTCGGGGAAAGCCCCATAGCAGTGGCCCGAGCACGGCGGCGCTGATTTCTACCTGCCAGGGCCGGGCCCCGCGGCGGGAGAGAAAGGCGCGTAGGTCGGCGGAATCGTGGATGTTTTCTTCCTCCGCGAACTCCCAGATGGCCGC
Organism: Corynebacterium lowii; assembly: GCF_001412085.1. Taxonomy (GTDB): domain Bacteria; phylum Actinomycetota; class Actinomycetes; order Mycobacteriales; family Mycobacteriaceae; genus Corynebacterium; species Corynebacterium lowii. Next base: position 31,625 of record NZ_LKEV01000002.1, on the reverse strand, counting down.
GCGCATGATCTTGGGCCGCAAGATATTTTCGGCGGGGGTTCCCAGGTTCTCGGCACAGAGGCGGTATGCCTCCTTGGCCTCGCTGAGGAGGGCGGCCGCGCGCGGGGCCAGGTGGGGCCAGCGGGAATGAGGCGGTACCGGGGAGGGGGCCGGTGCCGTGTCCTCGGCGGGATCGAGCGCGCGGGCCTGCTTGACAGCCTCAAACCAGGTGCGGCTGTGCTCGTCGAAGCGGCGGGAATAACCAGGTATCGTCCACAGGTGCCCGGGCCGCGCCGGAGGTTCGGCGGCGATGGCGAGCAGTACCTTATCGGAGAGAAGGGTGCCGGGGGCGACGTCGATACGCTTGGCTAGGTCATCGCGTGCCTGCCAGAGGCTGCGGGCGCGGGCGCGCTGTTCCCCGGAACGCAGGCGGCCCAGGCCTTTGAGCGCGGTCCAGTGGTGGCGCGGCGGGGTGGTATCCGCGATGAGTGCGGCGCAATCCTGCTCTAGCCAGGTCAGTTTGCCCTGTTGATCGAGGATTTCTGCCAATGCTTCTGCGAGCTCAAGGAGGAGTTCCACGTCTAGAGCTGCGTAGGCCAGCCATTCCTGGGGCAGGGGTGTGGTGGACCAGTCCTCGGCACCGTGGCCCTTGGCGAGGCTGTATCCGCAGAGTTCTTCCGTCATGGCGGCGAGGTTGACCCGCTCGTATCCGGCCAGGCGCGCCGCGAGTTCTGTATCGAAGAGGCGGCTGGGCCGCAATCCCAGTTCATAGAGGCTGGGCAGATCGGAAGGGGGCGGCGTGGAGCACCCAGGGTTTTGCGCCCAGCACCGGGCGCAGGGCCGCGCTGAGTTCCGCGCGGTGCCCCTCGGGGGCAAAGAGAAAGGTGCCCGCACCCCGGCGGCGCACCTGGAGAAGAAATACGCGGTCGTCGTAGCGGTAGGCAGAGGCGCGTTCGGTGTCGATGGCAAAGGGGCCACGCCCCTGGCTCAACAGGTGGGCGGCGCGGCGGAAGTCCTCGCCGCTGCGGGCGAGTTCCGGTATTCCCTCGCGTGGGGTGAGCAGGGGAATAGGGTTCATGAGCGCGGGCGCGAAAGCTCCGTCACGCCCTCGGGGGGAAGTCCCGCCACGTGTGCTAGTACCTCGGCAAAAGCCTGAACGTGGGGGGATAGCTGTTCCGACTTAGCCGTCCAGGAGGCGCGCAGTTCTAGTTGGTATGCGCGCGGCGGGCCACCGATTTCTCCATAGCGTACGGAGGAGGTGGAGGTCACGGTGCCACCCAGGTTGCTCAGTTCCGCGCCCTGGGATTCTAAGCCCTCGGTGAGCCACTGCCATGCCACCTCGGGCAGGAGGGGGTCGGCGGCTACCTCATCGTCCATGTCGGCCTGGATATAGGCCACCAGGCGCATGGCCCCTTCCCAGGCGTCCTCCGCCTTGGGGTCGTGGAGCAGGATGAGGCGGCCAAAGGCATCGCCTTCGGTGTCCTGGGGCACCAGATCCACCTCACCGTGGTGTACTTCCAGGCCGATGGCGTGGCTATAGGGGGCCAGGCGTTGCGGCGGGCGAATGGTGCCCAGGGATAACTCAGGACGCAGCCGGGCCGCGTGCATGGATTCCACCGCGGCTGAGAAGGCGGCGGGCCATGCTTGGGAATCCTGCGGTGCCCGCTGGGGGAGCGGCTGGGGCGTCGTTGAGGAATCGGAACGTATCACGCCCACCAAGGTAGACACTGCGGCGCTACTTCCTGTGAAGGCGCGCCGAGGGGCGGGTGGAAGCATCGGCGGTATCTACAACTTATGATGGGGTAGTACGTTCCTATGAGTCTCATAGTGGAAGGAAGGTCGCCAGATCATGGCTGAACTTGACCTGGAAAAACTCAACAAACTACAGCGCTACACCCAGTGGGCGGTCTTTAGCACCGCCCCCGGCGCCCTGGGCAGCGAGCGCACCGAGGCCGCCGCGCAGGTGCAGCGCTTCCTCGATGAGCTTGCCGACGCCGGGAAGGTCACCGTCCGCGGCGTCTACCTGGCTTCCGGCTTCAAGGCCGAGGCGGACTTTGTGATCTGGTGGCACGCCGAGGAGTTCTCCGACCTGCAAGCAGCCCTCAACACCTTCCGCCGTGAGACCACCCTGGGTCAGGTTTCCGAGCTGGTCTGGTGCGGCAATGGCCTTCACCGCCCCTCGGAGTTCAACAAGTCTCACCTGCCCTCCTTCATCATGGGGGAGGAAGCGGAGCGCTGGATGACGGTGTACCCCTTCGTGCGCTCCTACGACTGGTACATTCTCGACCCCGCCGACCGCCGCCGAATCCTGGCCGAGCACGGGCGCGCCGCCGCCAGCTTCAAGGATGTGCGCGCCAATACCACCACCGCCTTTGCCCTGGGAGACTACGAGTGGATGCTGGCCTTTGAGGCCGGGAGCATGGATCGCATCGTGGATCTCATGCACAAGATGCGCTACACCGAGGCCCGCCTGCACGTGCGCGAGGAAGTGCCCTTCTACAGCGGGCGGCGCGTGGATAATGCCGCAGAACTGCTCGATGGCCTGGCGTAGAGCGAGGTTGAGCGGGGCCTACTATTCCACCGGCTTTTCCTCTAGGGAAAGGCTGATGGAGTTGATGCAGTAACGCAGATCGGTGGGGGTGTTATAACCCTCACCGGCAAAAACATGGCCGAGGTGCGAGCCGCAGGAGGCGCAAAGCACCTCGGTCCTCTTCATGCCCAGGGAGTAATCATCGCGCTCGATGACGGTATCGGTGTCCTTGGGGGAAAAGAAGGAAGGCCAGCCGCAGTGGGACTCGAACTTCTCCGTGGAACGGAATAGTTCAGTGCCACAGGCCTTACAGGAATACACGCCCTCGGTGGTGGTATCCGTGTATTCGCCCACGTGCGGGGCCTCCGTACCGGCCTGGCGCAGCACGCGATATTCCTCTGCGCTGAGGCGTTCGCGCCATTGGGCATCGGTGATGAGTTTGAAATCAGTCATGGTTATGCCTCCTTCGTGGGGTCCTTCTGTGTTGAGTAACGCGGCGAGCGGGGAGATTATTGCGTTGTGGGGCGCCGTGGCGCGCTCGTCGTGGTGCTTGCTGAGGTGGTTGTGGTGGCGGTGTGGACTCACTGCGCCACCAGCCCAGGATGGTACCCGTGGCGCTTAGCAGAAGAATCGCCCAGCCCACGGGAGCGGTGAGGATAACGAGTATGTACTGCGTATACCAGGAATCGGAGGGAAAACCCTGGGGGCCGAGGAAGAGATATATTCCCACCCACGGCAGCCAGTGGTGGAGCACGCTGCGGGCCTGGGTGACGGTGAAAAGCAGGGGTAGGAGCAGCAGGGAATAGTACTTCTGCCCCAGGGAAGAAAGAAGGAATACCCCCGTGAATATCAGGGAAGAAGAGGTGACCAACCACAGCAGCGGGTCAGTATGACGCCAGCGCAGCAACACCACGGCGCTTAGGGCCACGCAGGCGGCCACCACGCAAAAGAGCGCGGTGTACAGAGCCGTGGGCATGCCAAAATACATCGCCAGGCCCGGTAGGGAAGAGTTGGCATAATCGCGAACCTCGCCCAGATAGGGGGTAACCACCGTGAAATATCTTTCCGGCTGATTCATCAGTGGCCAGGCCACGGCGTTGAGGGCCAAGACTACGGCGAGGGCGCTGGCGATGGTGCGCCACTGGAACTTCACCAAGGCGAGAACAAGGAGCGGGGCAAACAAGGGCTTAACGACGATCCCGAGCCCCAGCATGATGCCCGCGGCAACCTGGCGATCGCGCAGCGTCAAAGAGATGAAGGCCACCAGGAGCAGCAGGAGAATACCGTTGATGTTATTGAACAAGACGGTGCTGCGGGCGGCCTCGGTGAGACTGGCCAGCATGAGCGCCAAGGGGGTGAACCAATGGCCGGATGGGATATGAAACAGGCGGGCCAGCCACAGGAGAGCGACGATGATCGCTACGGCATTGGCCACCATGAACCAGGTGCGGGCGGCGTCGGCAGCATTGCCAAAGGCGAAGGGGCTGAGCAGCAGCGTGGCGCCGGGATTGTAGAGGTAGTGCGGGTCCACGTGCTGATAGGACTCGTTGTACACCACCGAACCGTCGAGAAAGCGGCGCAGGGCTTGGAAAACGGTGGAGAAATCATCGGTGCCCTTGTGCGCGGGGGCGTCGAAGATCAGCAGCCGAAGCCAGGAAAAGAGCGCAAAGAGCCACAACGTGGCGCTGAGCCACCTCGGACCACCCGGTAGCCGCGGGGGCGCAGCGGAGATGGGGCGCTGGGCTACGAAGGTGTTGTCCAGGCGGTGTTGCAGGGATCGTAGGGCTACAGGCACCCTCATTACCTTATACGCCGATAGCGCAGGAACAGCGTAGAATCCTCGTCCACTGCGGTGTGTTCCAGGCTGAGGTGGGATACCACGGCGGCTTCTTCTTTTTCTTGCGCCAATGGCACCAGGGGGAGTTCCACCCGTGAGCTCAGGATGGGGGAAAAGGTGAGGTGCATGACGTCGATGAGGTCGGCCTCGATGAGGGCTCCTAGGACGCTGGGGCCGCCCTCACAGGCGATCTTGTTAAAACCCTGGGCGCGCAGAACGGAGACGGCCTCGGCGGGGGAATCGCAGGGGAGGATACGGCCTCCTATCTCCTCAATGAGCTGGCGCTGGGGGGCGAGGGCGGGGGATTCAAGGGTGGTGCGAGGGGTGAGGAAGATCGGTGGGGTGGTGAAGTTATGGAAGAATTGCGCGTGGAAATCGAAATCGAGGCCGCGTGAGAGCACGGCGATGGGGGCGGGGCGGGGGCGCGATGGGGTGGGCTGTACCCCTCCGTAATCCTCCGCGCGTACTGTTCCTGCGCCCACGAGAACCACGTCGGCCCAATCCCGCACGGCCATGAGCAGTGCATGGTCCGTGTCATTGCCGAGGTCTTGGGAGCGATGCTTGATCGTTGCGGAACCGGTGAGCGTGGAAACCATGATTCCGCGGACTGTAAGTTCGTCATCCTGATCGGTGCCGAGCAGATGGTTGAGGCCAGTCATGGGGCACAGGCTACTACGGTGAAGGGTGGGAAAACGAGAAAGCCACACCCGGTATTTTCACGGGTGCGGCCTTAAAAGAGAGCGGATGACGAGACTCGAACTCGCGACCCTCACCTTGGCAAGGTGATGCGCTACCAACTGCGCTACATCCGCATCGAGGATTTCTCCTCTGTGCGCGATACTGGGATCGAACCAGTGACCTCTTCCGTGTCAGGGAAGCGCTCTCCCGCTGAGCTAAACGCGCGAAACAATGGAGGTGGAAACGGGAATCGAACCCGTGTGCACGGTTTTGCAGACCGTTGCCTCACCACTCGGCCATTCCACCGTGGCGTAACCGCCTCATAGTACATGACGTACTGGAGCGGATGACGAGACTCGAACTCGCGACCCTCACCTTGGCAAGGTGATGCGCTACCAACTGCGCTACATCCGCATCGAGGATTTCTCCTCTGTGCGCGATACTGGGATCGAACCAGTGACCTCTTCCGTGTCAGGGAAGCGCTCTCCCGCTGAGCTAAACGCGCGAAACAGGGGATTTACCCGGAGCGGATGACGAGACTCGAACTCGCGACCCTCACCTTGGCAAGGTGATGCGCTACCAACTGCGCTACATCCGCACTGCACTTTCGATGGCTTTATTGTGCCGTCGTTGTGCGTTGACAAACTCTAGCCTGAGTGGGGCGCGGAAAACAAATCGCCTGTTCCGTGCCCCATTGACCGGCGTCACGGGCCAATGCCTTGGCGCGGGGAAGGTTCCGTGCTTGTAACTACACGAGTGTGCGTTTACCTCTGTGCTGTGCACCTTCAAGCCGCAATAGCCATCTTGACCAGCGAATTAGGAGAGGAAAGCCGCCGCGTGTTAACTTATTTCTCGCAAGCCACACGGCAAGCTACGGTCCCATGGCTCAGTGGAAGAGCGTTCCGTTCACACCGGAAAGGTCGCTGGTTCGATCCCAGCTGGGACCACCAATCAAGAACCGCAGGATAGTAAAAGCTATCTTGCGGTTTTTCGCATGTTTAACGCCCCGGCAATATGAGTGACGAGCAGCACCGGAACTATTCTGCGCCCCACCGCGACTCCTCTCATAGGATTCCGTGCTGGAAAATCGGCCCGAGTATCCTGTTCTCATCCGTATCAATCTGGAATTAATCGAGGTGAATCTTGGTGGCAAAGATCGTTCGCACCCGCATAGGCGCTTCCGTTGCGGTGATGCTCGCACTCGGGGCGATGGCCCCCAGCGCCGTGAGCGCTCACGATAGCGTGATTGCCGCCACCCCGGAGGATGGTGGCACCGTGGAGGAGTTTCCACGGGAGATCGTGCTGACCTTCTCCGGTATCCCCAAGGACACCTTTAATACCGTGGCCGTGAGCGATTCCGCCACCAACGAGGTTCTTTTTTCTCAGGAACCGGAGCTGGACGGTCAGGAGGTAAGCATTGCGGTGCCCGAGGACGTTCACCCCGGTGCCGGCGATTACACGGTGGGCTTCCAGATCACCTCCTCGGATGGTCACGCTACCAGGGGAAAGACCACCTTTAGCGTGGCCGGGGAGGCAAAGGAAACCGCCTCCGCCGAGGAACAAAACCAGGATGAGGAACCGTCCCTCTCCGGGCCGCTGGCATGGATCATCGGCGGCGCGGGGGTACTGGTCCTAGCGGCGGTTGTGGTGCTGGCTATAGCGCGGCAGCGTCGTTTTACTAAGGAGTAAAGAACATGAAAAGCGTGAAAATCGGTGCTGGCATTGTGACCCTGGCCCTGGGATTGACGTTGGCCGCCTGCTCGAATGACGAGGGCGACTCCGGGGCGTCGAGCGCGGCGGCAACGACCTCTGCAGAGGCGTCGAAAGCCTCCCTGCGCCTTGACGACGCCGTGGTGCGTGCCAAGGGGGAGGATAACGATATGACCAGTATCTTTGGAACGCTGGTCAATGACACCGATGAGGATGTCACGGTGGAGTCCTTTACCACCTCCCTGGGCGAGGCCCAGTATCAGCTGCATGAGGTGGTAGATGGGGTGATGCGGGAGAAATCGGGTGGCTATACCATCCCGGCGCACGGCTCTCACGAGCTCAAGCCCGGTGGGGATCACATGATGGTGATGGGCTATGCCAATCCCGTGGCCGCCGGGGATGAGATTACCGTGACCCTCGAACTATCGGATGGCTCTTCGGTGGAGCTCGATCCGATTCCGGTTCGCACCATCGGCGCCGGCGATGAGAACTACGGTGACCTGGATCAAGGAGACCAGGGCGAGCAAGGCCACGGAGAGCACCACCACTAGGAAGGATGAGGCCAGATGACCTCGCTGAGTCGCAGGGGATTCCTCTCCGGCCTGTCCCTTTCTGCGGGCGGTTTCGCCTTGGCGGGCTGCGCGCAGGGGGCTGAGGAAGCCGGGGCGTCGATAGTAGACCCCGCCACCAGCACGGTGGATTTTGATGGTCCGCACCAGGCGGGGATTGCCACCCCGGAGCAGGCGCACCTTAACCTGGTGGCTTTCTCTGTGCAGGAGGGAACAGATAAGCAGGCGTTGAAGCGGCTGCTCCGGCTGTGGACGGAGGACGCCCGCGAGCTGTGTGCCGGGCGCACCCCGCGCGGCAGCCTGGAACCGGAACTGACCTCCCGCCCGGCAAATCTGACCATCACCTGTGGCTTTGGTCCGAGGTTCTTTGATCTTGCGGGCATTGCTTATCGACGCCCCGAGTGGCTGGCCCCTCTTCCGTCCTTCTCGCAGGATCGCCTGGATGAGCGCTGGGGGCAGAGCGATCTGGTGCTGCAAATCTGCGGCGATGATCCCTTCACCGTGGCTCACGCGATGCGCAATATGGTGCGCTCCGGTTCCGATTATGCGGACGTGGCCTGGTTGCAGCAGGGGTTCGTTTCCGCCAATGGGCCCTCGGCGGGCCAGGGGAACAACCGCGGTGAGACCAAGCGCAACCTCTTTGGGCAAAAAGACGGCACGATCAACCCACGCGGTGAGGAAGAATTAGCCGATCAGGTGTGGATTGACGAGGGGGAACCGTGGCAGCGTGGCGGAACCGCGATGGTGGTGCGGCGCATCCAGATGCACATGGACGAGTGGGAGAAATTAGACCGCTCCTCGCGCGAGGTGGTGGTGGGCCGCACTCTTGATAGCGGGGCCCCGCTATCCGGGGGAGAGGAACACACGCCCGCAGACTTTGAGGCCCGCGATGGCTATGGCCTCCCCGCCATTGACCCGAATAGTCACATGGCGCGCGCTACGGCCCCGGCGGATCATCCGGAGCAAAAGATTCTGCGCCGCCCCTATAACTGGGACATCGCCCCGGAACCGGGCGCGGAAGATCGCTCCAATTCCGGGCAGATATTTATTTGCTTCCAGAAGAACCCGATGGTGCAATTCACGCCGATTCAGCAGCGCTTGGATGAGGCCGATCGCCTCAACCAGTGGATCACGCATATTGGCTCGGCTGTGTACTTTATTCCGCCGGGAACAGATGCAGGCCGGGGAGATTTTTGGGGAGCCGAACTGCTCGCCTGACCCCGCTCGGGGTAAGCTGTTCAGCGGTTACTGTCCTGGCTTCTCTGCTACCTGATTGCGCTGCGCCGGTGCTCCGTTGGGCGCGGCGTCGAAAAGCAAACACCGAGCGGGAAAGCCTGGGCGGAGGCATGACAGTAGCGGGGGCGGCCCGGTATGCCGTCTCCCGCATGAGCGCAAGGAGGAGCGCAACAATATGGTGAACCCCGCTGAACACCCCGCCAATAAGCAGGCCCTGCTGGTTCCCGCTGGTACCCCGGTGGGCAAGGCGATGAGGGAACTGGAACTTCCCACCAAGGGCCCGGAGGCGATTGTGTGCGCTCAGGATCCCGAGGGCAACCTCCGGGATCTCTCCCACGCCCCGGAGGTGGATACCGAGTTCCTGCTCGTGCCCGCTGCCTCCCCGGAGGGACGCTCCGTGATCCGCCACTCCGCAGCCCACGTGCTGGCCCAGGCCGTGCAGATAGAGTTCCCCGGCACCAAGCTTGGCATCGGTCCGGCCATTGAGAACGGCTTTTACTATGACTTCGACGCCGCCGAGCCCTTCACCCCGGAGGACCTGCGCACGCTGGAAAAGCGGATGAAGAAGATCATTAAGTCCGGCCAGCGCTTTGAGCGCCGCGTGTGGGAATCCCAGGAAGAGGCCCGCGAGGCCCTGGCCCACGAGCCCTACAAGCTGGAACTCATCGAGGACAAGGGCAACGTGGACCCCGATTCCGATGAGGCCGCCGAGATCGGCGCCGGGGAACTCACGGCCTACGACAACGTGAACCCCCGCAGCGGGGAAGTGGAGTGGTTTGACCTCTGCCGCGGCCCGCACATTCCCACCACCAAGTACATCCCGGCCTTTGCCCTCATGCGCACCTCCGCCGCCTACTGGCGTGGCGACCAAGCCAACGCCGGTTTGCAGCGCATCTACGGCACGGCCTGGGAGTCCAAGGAGGCCCTGGAGGAATACCTCACCATGCTGGAGGAGGCGGAAAAACGCGACCACCGCCGCCTGGGCTCCGAGCTGGACCTGTTCAGCTTCCCCGATGAGATTGGCTCCGGCTTCCCGGTATTCCACCCGGACGGCGGCATCGTGCGCTTTGCGATGGAGGAGCACTCCCGCCAGCGCCACCTGGCCGCGGGTTATTCCTTTGTGAACACCCCGCACGTGACCAAGGGCGATTTGTTCAAGAAGTCCGGGCACCTGGACTGGTACGCCGATGGTATGTTCCCGCCCATGCAGCTCGACGCCGAGCATGACGCTGAGGGCAAGGAAATCAAGCCGGGGCAGGACTACTACGTCAAGCCCATGAACTGCCCTATGCACAACCTCATCTTTGATTCCCGTGGGCGCTCCTACCGCGAACTGCCCCTGCGGCTCTTTGAGTTTGGCACGGTGTATCGCTACGAAAAGTCCGGTGTGGTGCATGGCCTCACCCGCGCCCGTGGTTTTACCCAGGACGATGCGCACATCTACTGCACCGAGGACCAATTGGAGCAGGAACTCACCGATGTATTGGAGTTCATCATCTCCCTGCTGCGCGATTACGGCCTGGACGATTTCTACCTGGAACTCTCCACCAAGGACCCGAATAAGTACGTGGGCGATGATGAGGTATGGGAGCGCGCCACCACGATTTTGCAGGACGTGGCCACCAAGTCCGGCCTGGAACTGGTGCCGGACCCCGCCGGTGCGGCCTTCTACGGCCCGAAGATCTCCGTGCAGGCGCGCGACGCCATCGGACGCACCTGGCAGATGTCCACCGTGCAGCTGGACTTCAACCTGCCGGAGCGCTTTGAGCTGGAATACACCGCCCCGGATGGGAGCAAGAAGCGCCCGATTATGATTCACCGCGCGCTCTTTGGCTCCATTGAGCGATTCTTTGGTGTGCTGCTAGAGCACTACGCCGGTGCCTTCCCGGCCTGGCTGGCTCCCCGTCAGGTGATGGGTATTCCGGTGGCCGATGAGTTCGTACCCCACCTCAACACCGTGGTGCAGGCCCTGCGCGCCAGGGGTATCCGCGCCGAGGTGGATTCCTCCGATGATCGCATGCAAAAGAAGATCCGCAACCACACCACCGGCAAGATTCCCTTCATGCTGCTGGCCGGTGGGCGCGACGTGGAGGCCGGAGCGGTGAGCTTCCGCTTCCTGGACGGTTCCCAGATCAATGGCGTACCCGTGGACGAGGCCGTGAACCTCATTGCCTCCTGGGTGAGCGATCGGATCAACGAACAGCCAAATGAGGCCCGCCTTGCACAGCGCCGCTAAGGGAAATACCGCTACGGAAACCACCGCTACCGACGACGCCGCCACTGGCAACGCTGCCACGGATAACGCCGCTGCGGACACCTCCGCTACGGAAACTTGGCAGGATAGCGGGGCGGGAGAGCCCGATGCCCTGCAAAGGCTGTGGGCTCCCTACCGCATGAACTATGTGGCCTCGCCCCTAGAGGACCCCTTCGTGGAGGCCCCCCGGCGCAGCGATGAGGAATCCCTCATCGTGGCCCGGGGCCAGAGCGTGTATTGCCTGCTCAATCTCTTTCCCTATAACACGGGCCATATGCTGGTGGTTCCCTATCGCAAGGTAGCCGAGCTTGAAGAGCTTAACGGCGAGGAGAGCGCGGAACTCATGGCCTTTGCGCAGCGAGCGGTGCGTACCCTCAAGCGGGTTGCGCGCCCGCAGGGCGTGAACGTGGGGTTCAACTTGGGGCAGGGCTCGGGTGGCTCTGTGCGCGATCACCTCCACATGCACGTGGTGCCGCGGTGGTCGGGAGACGCGAACTTTATGACCGTCCTGGCCGGAACCAAGGTTCTTCCGCAGACGTTGCGAGATACCCGCGCGCTTCTGGCCGAAGGGTGGGCACAGATCGCGGAGGAGGATGCTCATGCTTAGCGTTTATGGCAGGCGCCCGGCGGCGGTCGTCGTTGAGCCGGTGGCCTCCGCTCTGCTCAAAGTGGGGCTTTCCCCCAATGCGATCACGGTGGCGGGGACGGTGCTCACCATCGCCGTGGCCGTCATCCTGATCCCCAGCGGCCACTTGGTGTGGGCGGCGGTGCTTTCGGGTTTCTTCGCCGCCACGGACATGATCGATGGCACGATGGCACGCCTGCGCGGCGGGGGCACCAAGTACGGTGCCACTCTCGACGCCACCTGTGACCGGATCACCGACGGCGCCCTTTTCTCCGCTATCACCTGGTGGCTAGTGTATTCCTACGAGGCCTCGCAGCCCTTGGTGGCGGCGTCCTTGGTGGTGCTGGTGTGCTCCCAGGTGATCTCCTATGTGAAGGCCAGGGGAGAGGCCAGCGGTTTCACGATGGTGGGCGGGCTCATCGAACGCCCGGAGCGGCTTATCATTGGCTTGGTGGGCATTGGCCTGCACGGCATGGGAGTTCCTTATGCCGTGGATGTGGCCGTGTGGATTCTGGCGGTGGGCTCGATATTTACCGTGGTCCAACGCCTGTACATGGCCTCTCGTTCTCCGCTGGCGGGTCAGCTTTCCGCTCCGCCGGCGGGCTCGCAGGAAGCGAGCGCACAGGACACTCAAAAATAACCGCGCAGAACTAACCCGAAGAAAGGGCGGCACATGGATCTCGGCACGGTGGGCTATCTCGCGGGGTGGCGCGTGGTGCGCTACCTCCCCGAAAAATGGGCGCGGTGGCTTTTTGAACGCGGTGCGGATATTGCGTGCGATAACGGCCGGGGCATGGAGCAGCTGCGCCGTAACTTAGCCCGCGTGGTGGGGCAGGAGAACGTTACCAAGGACCTCGTGCGGGCCTCCATGCACTCTTATGCCCGTTATTGGATGGAGGCCTTTAGGCTTCCCTCGCAGGTGGCCGATCCCGCCCTGGTCCCCCATCTGCGTAGCGTCGTGGAGGGGGAGGAATACCTGGTCTCCTCGATGAACAAGGGCAAGGGAGCCGTTTTGGTATTGCCCCATTCGGGCAACTGGGATATGGCCGGGGTATATTGCACGGATATTTTTGGCTCGGTGGTGACAGTGGCCGAAAGGCTGCGCCCGGAGGCCCTTTTTGATGCCTTTGTGGATTATCGCTCTGAGCTGGGGTTCGATATTTTTGCGCTGTCCGGTGATACTCCGCCCTTCCCGCACCTCAAGGAGGCTCTGAATAATGGCAAGGTGGTGTGCCTGCTGGGGGAAAGAGACATTAAGAGCAAGGGCGTGGAAGTAGAGTTTTTTGGAGAAACCACGTCCATGCCGGTGGGCGCGGTGGAACTATGCCGCCAAACGGGGGCGGCCCTGCATGTGGTGCATTGCTGGTTTGAGGGGAAAACCGAATGGGGTTTTTCCATCTCAGAAGAGGTGACGGTGGGGGAGGTGCAGCCCACCGTGCAAGAGGTGGCGTCGATCTTCGAGCGCAATATCAGCGCGCACCCGCAGGATTGGCATATGCTGCAACCACTGTGGCCCCGCGATGTTCTTTTGCGTAAGCAGCGCCGAGCAGAGGGGAAAACCTAAGCACATGCGAATTGGCATCGTATGCCCTTACTCCTTTGACGAACCGGGTGGTGTGCAAGCACATATCCTGGATCTCGCGCGGATACTGAGAAAGCGTGGTCATCACGTGGCGGTGTTGGGGCCTGCGACTCAGGAGGCGGAACTGCCGGAGTATGTGATGCGCGGCGGCGGCTCCATTCCCATTCCCTATAACGGCTCGGTGGCCCGCCTGGCTTTTGGGCCGCAGGTATTCCGCAACGTGCGTGCCTTTGTACAGCGGGGCAACTTCGATGTGCTGCATATCCATGAGCCTAATTCGCCCAGTTATTCTATGGCCGCGATGATGTGTGCCTCCGGCCCGTTGGTGGCCACGTACCACGCCTCGGCCTCGGGATCGCGGTTATTAAAGTGTGCGCTGCCGGTATTGCGCCCGTATTTGGAAAAGATACGCGGCGGTATTGCGGTATCGGAAATGGCTCGGCGCTGGCAGGTGGAGCAATTGGGGGGAGACCCTGTGCTTATTCCCAATGGCGTGGATACGAAGGTGTATCACCAGGCCCGGAAGGATGATCGCACGCCGGGCACAGTGCCAGAGATTGTCTTTTTGGGCCGCATTGATGAACCCCGTAAGGGGCTAGATATTTTGCTGCACGCTCTCCACGGCTTATCTCAGCCGGTCAAGGTCACGGTGATCGGGGGCGGAAAACCGCGCACGGTGCCGGGAGTGGATTTTGTGGGCCGCGTGAGCGATGCAGAAAAGGCGGAGATTTTGGGGCGCGCGGATATTTATGTGGCTCCTAACACCGGGGGAGAAAGTTTTGGCATTGTTTTGGTAGAGGCAATGGCGGCAGGGTGCGCCGTGGTGGCGAGTGATTTGGAGGCCTTTTCTGCGGTGTGCGACGCAGAGGGCGATAATCCCGCTGGCGTGCTGTTTAAGAATGGTTCGGCCGAGGATCTGCGGGAAAAGTTAGAGCTCTTATTGCGCGATTCTGAGCGGCGCGCGGGATTGGTAAACGCGGGATTGAAGCGCGCTCATCGCTATGACTGGTCCACGGTGGCTGACGATGTTTTCGCCGTGTATGAAACGGTGGCGGATGGAAGCGTGGTGGAGGTGCGCTGATGGGGTGGTGGATAGTACTGGCCGTGGTGCTCACGATGGCTGTGGCCTGGGCTTATTTCACGGCCCAGCGGCTTAATCGGCTGCATATCCGCACGGATTCCGCTTTGCAGAACTTGCAGGCCAGCCTGGATCGCCGCGCTAGCTTGGTGGAGGCCCTGATACCGGAGGCCGCCGCGCCAGCCCGGGAGCTTCTGAGCGTGGATTACTCCATGTATTCGCTGGATCGCCGCGCTTTATTAGAGGCGCGCTTAGAAGAATCCTTGGCTAAGGTCGCCTCATCACCCTCGCGTTCGTTGCCCCCACAGGTGGTGGATGCCTCGGCGCGGGTGGGCTTGGCCTGGCGTTTTTATAATGACGCGGTAACGGATACTCGTGCCCTGCGTACTCGCCCCGTCGTGCGGGCGCTGAGGCTGGGGGGAACCGCACCGCTACCGGTGTACTTTGAACTTCCCCATGCACCAGAGGCATAGCGGCGTCGATAAGCACAATAAAGCAGCCCGCAATGTCTCCGAAATGCTCTCGTGGCGGTGATAAAAGCGCTACGGTGTGAAGCAGCTGAAGTAAAAGATGTGAGGAGCACCATATGGAGAGCGTGGAAAAGATCCTTGACCTTGCCCCCCACGGCGCTAATACCTGGAAGGGTATTGCCTCGGGAACGCAGCAAAAGCGCACCTTTGGCGGGCAGGTCGTGGGGCAAAGTCTCGCCGCTGCTATTGCAGCGCTGGGTGAGGATAAGGTGGTGGATTCCCTGCACGGATACTTCGTATCGGGTGGCGATGCCGCCGAGGGGATGACGGTGGAGGTCATCCCGGTGCGTCGGGGGCGTAGTTATAGCAACCTTGCCGTGCGCGCCGCGCAGGGGGAACGCACCCTGTTCGTGGGGAACGTGAACTTTCGACGTCCCGGTGATCCCGGCCCGCAGCACAGCGTCTCCATGCCGGAGGTGCCCTCCCCGGAGGGATTGAGCACCGGGCGCGAATATCTGCCTCCCCAAAGCGATCTTTTGGCCTTTGACGATTGGGATGACTGGAATTTCCGCATGGTGGAAAACCACGGGGAGCAGGGCTATGGGCACCAGCGCCTATGGTTCCGCGCCAGTAGGAGATTGCCGGACGATCCGGCTCTGCACGCCGCCGCGCTGGCGTATATGTCGGATATGACCCTTCTGTATGGGGCGATGGCCCCGCACCGCGATCACCCGGTGCAAATGGCGAGCCTGGATCACGCGCTGTGGTTCCACGAGCCGGTGCGGGTGGATCAGTGGTTGCTCTACGATCAGATTTCCCCCAGTGCCAGCGAGGGGCGTGCGCTGTGTACGGGGCGCATTTATACCCAGGAGGGGCGTCTGGTGGCCTCCGTGGCTCAAGAGGGCCTTACCCGCACGCTCAAGAAACCCTAATGCGGGGTGGGGCGCGCCGGAGGTGCTGCGGCTGCGTATAATTGGGCGAGCTGGAAAACCATACCCGGAGATGCCGTTATCTCTGCCGTGATGCCTCCTCGCCTGCTTTCCAGGCGAGTGGTAGGCCCGCGGTACTGCGGCGAGAAAGGACCCACGAGATGTCAGGACACTCTAAATGGGCAACCACCAAGCACAAGAAGGCCGCTAATGATGCTAAGCGCGGCAAGGAGTTTGCCAAGCTCATCAAGAATATTGAGGTAGCGGCCCGCACGGGCGGTGGCGATCCGGCGGCCAATCCCACGTTGGATGACATGATTAAGAAGGCCAAGAAGGCCTCCGTGCCCAATGACAACATTGAGCGCGCCCGCAAGCGCGGTTCCGGCGAAGAGGCCGGTGGCGCCGATTGGCAGACCATCATGTACGAGGGCTATGGCCCCAACGGCGTAGCCATCCTCATTGAATGTCTCACGGATAACCGCAACCGCGCGGCCACCGAGGTGCGCACTGCCATGACCAAGAACGGCGGCAACATGGCTGATTCCGGCGCGGTCTCCTACATGTTCAACCGCAAGGGCGTGGTTCAGGTGGTCAAGGGAGAACTCAGCGAGGACGACGTGCTCATGGCGGTGCTCGATGCGGGTGCCGAGGAGGTCAATACCGTGGGCGATCTCTTTGAGGTGGTCAGTGCCCCCGAGGACGCCACGGCGGTAAAGAAGGCCCTGGAAGAGGCCGATATTGAGGTGGAGGACGCGGAACAGGATTTCCGCGCCGATCTGGAGGTGCCGCTGGAAGCGGATGACGCCAAAAAGATCTTCCGCCTGGTGGACGCCTTGGAGGAATCCGATGATGTGCAGAACGTGTACACGAATATGAGCCTTTCCCCCGAGGTATTGGCGGCGCTGGAAGCCTAAACGGCGCAGCTGCGGCATAGTCAGGCTCAGCCCGGTGCAGCCCGGTTCGGTCGGAGTAATCCGGCGGAACCGGGATTTTCGTAATTATGTGCTAAAAATGAAGGGCCGAAGGGCTACTGTGCGAAGGAAAGGAGCGGCGTGAACTTAGAGGGATTGCGGGTGATGGGGATTGATCCCGGATTGACCCGTTGCGGCCTCTCCCTGGTGCAGGCCGGCCGCGGGCGCGCCGTGCTCCCCGTTGCCGTGGGGGTGGTGCGCACTCCCACGGGGGCGGAACTCTCCGAGCGCCTACTGCGCCTTTCTCACGCCGTGACGGAATGGATGGATGAATACCACCCGGACGTGGTGGCCATCGAGCGCTTGTTTGAGCGCGGTAACGTCTCCACGGTCATGCACACCGCGCATGCGGTGGGGGTGCTCGTGCTCGCCGCCGCCGAGCGCAATATCCCGGTGCACATGTACACCCCCAGCGAGGTAAAAAAGGCAATATCCGGCAACGGACGTGCCGATAAGCGCCAGATGACCATTATGATTACCCGAATCCTGGGGCTCAGCGAGCCCCCCAAGCCCGCCGACGCCGCCGATGCCCTGGCGCTCGCGGTGTGCCACTGCTGGCGAGCACCCCTACTAGAGCGCACCCGCATATATCAAGGAGGATAACGTTGATTGCTTCTTTGCGAGGCACCGTGCTGAGTGTGGAACTCGGTGGGGCCGTGATCGAATGCGCGGGGGTGGGGTATTTCTTCCACGCCACCCCGGCCACCCTGGGGCTGCTGCGCCGGGGCGAGGAGGCCACGGTGATGACCACCTTGTCGGTCAAGGATGATTCGATGGTGCTCTATGGCTTTGCCGACGCCGCCAGCAAGGAGATGTTCGGAGTGCTCCAAGGCGTATCCGGTTTGGGGCCGCGGCTGGCCCTGGCCGCGGAATCCGTGCTGAATCCCGTGGAGCTTTCCCAAGCCATTACGGCAGGGGATACCAAGCAATTGCAGCGGATTCCCGGCGTGGGTAAGCGCATGGCCGAGCGCATGGTGCTGGAACTCAAGGATAAGGTGAGTCACTTTGCAGGTGAGGCTCCTGTGGTGGAATCAAGTACGGCTATCGACGCCCCCACCACCGCGCACCCGCAGGTGGTAGAGGCGCTCATGGGGCTGGGTTTTCCCGAGAAGCAGGCGCAATCCGCCGTGGAACAGGTACTGGCCGAGCAGCCGGATCTGGATACGGCGCAGGCTCTGCGCGCGGCCCTGGCCGGATTGGGGAGGAAAGGCTAAATGTCCGATATTGAGCGCACCGAGTTCAAGGTGCAATCCCCAGGCCCCTCGCAGGAGGTGAGCCCCCGGTTGAATGCGGGTGAACAGGATATTGAGAAGAACCTGCGCCCGAAGTCCCTGGGGGAGTTCATCGGCCAGCAAAAGGTGCGCGATCAGCTCTCCCTGGTGCTGCAAGGGGCAAAGAATCGCGGCGTGGTGCCCGATCATGTGCTGCTCTCCGGGCCGCCCGGCCTGGGTAAAACCACGATGGCGATGATCGTGGCTCAGGAGTTGGGCACCTCCTTGCGCATGACCTCCGGCCCGGCCTTGGAGCGCGCGGGGGACCTCGCGGCCATGCTTTCCAATCTCATGGAGGGTGACGTGCTCTTCATCGACGAGATTCACCGCATTGCCCGGCCTGCGGAGGAAATGCTGTACATGGCGATGGAGGATTTCCGCATTGACGTGATCGTGGGCAAGGGGCCGGGGGCCACCTCGATTCCTCTGGACCTACCCCCCTTTACTCTGGTGGGAGCCACCACGCGCTCGGGAATGCTCACCGGCCCGCTGCGGGATCGCTTTGGCTTTACCGCGCAGATGGAGTTCTACGATGTGGAGGATCTGACCAAGGTGGTCACCCGTGCCGCCCAGATTCTAGACGTTCCGGTGGATGCCGAGGCAGCCACGGAGATTGCCTCGCGCTCTCGGGGCACGCCGCGCATTGCCAATAGGTTGTTGCGCCGCGTGCGGGATTTCGCAGAAGTGAGCTCCGATGGCCACGTGAACCTGGCGGCAGCGCAGGGGGCCTTGGAGATCTTTGATGTGGATGAGCTCGGCCTTGATCGCCTCGATCGGGCGGTGCTTGGTGCCCTGGTGCGCGGCCACGGCGGTGGCCCAGTGGGGGTTAATACCCTGGCCATTGCGGTGGGGGAGGAATCCGCCACGGTGGAAGAGGTGTGCGAGCCCTATCTGGTGCGCGCGGGTTTGATCGCCCGCACGGGCCGGGGGCGCGTGGCGACGGCGCGGGCGTGGCGGCACTTGGGTCTGGAACCCCCGGAGGGCACCATCGGGGGTTAGTTATAGTGAAGAGCATGGAAATGCTCTTTATCCTTGGCTTACTTTTGGTGTTTCTCATCCCGCAGATCCTCCTGGTGCGCAAGCAGCGCGGGCGCCAGCAAGAGATCTTGGCCACGCAGAAATCTTTGGCAACGGGGGATAGGGTGGTCACCGCCTCCGGCGTGCACGGTACTGTGGTGGCGGTACAGGGGGATCAGGTGGAGCTAGAAATAGCCCCCGGAATGGTCACCACCTGGGAACTCTTGGCGGTGGTGCGCAACCTCAATGCCGAGCAGCCCGCGGCGGCAGGGGAGGACGTCGCAAAGCTAGAGCAGCGGGAGCACCCGGAAAACCAGTAGCCCGCGTGCTCGGTGGCCCGCCTATAACGTACCATGTTGGTTTGGATTCATAGGGCGCGAGCCAATGAGGAGAATACGTAGTGTCAGCACCCAGAGCACGGGCTTCAAAAAAGGCGAGCCGCACGTGGCCGCAGAAAGCGATGGGGGGATTCCTCCTCCTCGTGATGATCGTGTACGCCTTGATCTTCTTTAGCGGTGATCGCCACGCCACTCCCAAGCTGGGGATTGATTTGCAGGGTGGTACTCGGGTGACCCTGGTGCCCCAGGGCGATGACCCCACGCAGGAGCAATTGGCGCAGGCTCGCACGATCATGGAAAACCGCGTGAACGGCATGGGCGTGAGCGGTGCCTCCGTTATCACCGACGGCAACACCCTGGTTATCACCGTGCCCGGAGAGGACACCGCCCAGGCGCGCGCCCTGGGGCAGACCTCCAAGCTGCTCTTCCGCCCCGTGGCACAGGGAGGCGCCCCCGATCTTGCGTCCTACCCCAAGACCGTGGGGGAGATGGCTAACCGCTGGGTGGAGTATGGCGTTATCAGCAAGGAAGATGCCACCTCCGCGATAGAGACGATGGTGGAGAATATCAACACCACCGTGGGCGAGGGACAGGAGAAGCTGACGGCCCCGGAGATCACGGCCACGGCGCTGCCGGAGCCCGAGAACTCCATCGAGGCCACCGAGCGCCGCCAGGAACTCACGGAGGTGCTGCGCTCCGATCGTCAGTCTGAGGACCCCACGGCGCAATTGGCCGCCAGCACCCTGCTCACCTGCGATGGTTCCATCGACCCTCTTCAGGGCACCGATGACCCCGCTAAGCCCCTGGTGACCTGCGATCCCAGCATGCAAACCGGCGTGCCCGGAGCCAATGGCGTGATGCTGCTCGATCCCGCCCCGGTGCTCGAAGGCCAGGCGGGCGAGGACGGCACGCGCCTTTCCGGTGCGCAGATTGATACGAGCAAGCAAATCTTTGGTGGCTATGACTCCCAACAGGGGCAAATGCAGATCAGCTTTGCCTTTGCCACCGGCGGTGGCTCGGAAACCTGGGCCAAGCTCACGGATCAGTACACGGGACAACAAGTGGCTATTACCCTGGATTCCCAGGTGATCTCCGCACCGAATATCCAGGAAGCCACCCCCGTGGGCAGCGCCACCTCCATCACGGGTAACTTCACCCAGGAAGAGGCCCAGACGCTGGCCAATAACCTGCGCTACGGCGCCCTGCCGCTCTCCTTCGCCGGAGAAAACGGCGAATCGGGCGGCACCACGGAGACGATTCCGGCCTCCCTGGGTGAGGCCTCCCTCAAGGCCGGCCTCATCGCGGGTGCGGTGGGCATGGCGGCCATCGTGATCTTCGTGTTCGCGTATTACCGCCTGTACGGCCTCATTTCCCTGTTCACCCTTCTGTGCTCGGGCATCATCGTGTACGGTTCCCTGGTGCTGCTGGGTCGCTGGGTGGATTACTCCCTGGACCTCTCCGGCATCGCGGGCCTCATTATCGGCCTGGGTGCCACGGCGGACTCCTTCGTGGTGATCTACGAGAGGATTAAGGATGAGGTGCGTGAGGGGCATACCTTCCGTTCGGCCACGCACCGCGGCTGGGACCGCGCTAAGCGCACGGTGATTACCGGTAACATGGTCACGCTCATCGGCTCGGTGGTTATTTACTTCCTCGCCGTGGGCGAGGTCAAGGGCTTTGCCTTTACTCTGGGTATGACCACGGTGTTCGACCTGGTGGTGACCTTCCTTATCACCGCCCCGCTGATGCAACTAGCCGCCCGCAAGCCGTTCTGGTCCAAGCCCGCCGTTAACGGCATGGGCAAGGTTTTTGCCCTGGCGCAGGGGCGTCGCGCTGCTGCCTCGGCGGTTTCTGAGGAGGAGAAACGATGAGCACCACTGAGACTGCCAACCAAGCTACGAGCCCCAAGATGAACTTTTTTGATCGCCTCTACACCGGCGAGGGCGGCATTGACTTCATCAGTCGTTCCCGCCTGTGGTACTGGATTACGGCCGCCCTGGTGGTGCTGAGCATCGCGGCGGTGGGCGTGCGCGGCTTCGACATGAGCATTGACTTCGAGGGCGGCACCAAGATGAGCATGCCCGCAGCGGAACTCAACTCTGAGGAGGTGGCGCAGACCTTTGAAGAATCCACGGGAGTAACCCCGGAGCTCACGCAGGTGGTGGGTTCCGGTTCGACCGCCACGCTAGAGATCAACTCCGAGCGTCTGAGCGAGGACCAGATTCAGCAGGCCCGCATGGCTCTCTTTGAGGCCTACCAGCCCAAGGACGCCGCCGGTAAGGCCACCCCGGATGCGGTGGGGGATTCCACCGTCTCGGAATCCTGGGGTTCTACCATCACCAAGCGCATGGTGATGTCCATGATCGTATTCCTGGTGCTGGCCTTCTTCTATATCGCCGTGCGGCTTAAGCGAGAGATGGCTGCGGCGGCCATGATCGCCCTGCTGATCGACGCCGTGGTGATCGCCGGAATCTACGCGCTCTTTGGATTTGAGGTTTCCCCGGCTGCGATCATCGGTTTGCTCACCGTGCTTTCCTTCTCCATCTATGACACGGTGATTGTGTTCGATAAGGTGCGGGAGAATACCGCCGGAATCATGGGATCGCGCACCCAAACCTATGGTGAGGCCGCCAACGCAGCGGTGAACCAGACGGTGATGCGTTCCATCTCCACCTCCGTGATCTCCGCCCTGCCCATCGTGGCCCTCCTGGTGGTGGCCGTGGGCATGCTGGGCGTGGGTGATCTGAAGGATCTTGCGCTTATTCAGCTCATCGGCGTGATCGAGGGCGTATTCTCCTCGATTTTCCTGGCCACCCCGATCCTGGTGAGTATCGCTAACCGCACCAAGGAGGTGCGCCGCCATAACGAGGAGGTGGCGGCCTACCGGGCTGGCAAGGCCGGGGTTCCGGGTGCTTCGGCCGCTTCTGCTGCGGGGGCGTCGGGGGTCGCAGGGGCGTCGGAAAGCGATCAGCGCGAGGAACACGGTACCCGCACGGTGCGCTCCCCGAATCCCTCCGGTGAAGGGGATAGCGGGGGAGTAACCTGGCGCCCGCAGGTCTAACTCTGTTTTGCGGAGGGGCCCTACTATAATCTCCCCTTGAGATGATTACCGCGCCGGTCGCTTTCTCTGAGCGGCCGGCGCATCCTGTCCGGCGATGAGCTCCGCCCTGTAGCGCAGGGTTAGGGCTGGGAAAGCGCGCGGGGAGTCAAGAAAAAGATCGTCGGAGGAAGCGGAGGACGGAGAGATGCGTACATCCAAGCGAGCGGCGACTCAGATACTAGGTGGTATCGCGGCGGCGATGATGACCTGGACGATCGCTGCCTGCGGCGCGGAGACTCAGGATGCCGCCCCGCAGGCCGCTACCACGGATTATCCGGCGTATTTGGTCTCCTCCCCGCTGGCCACCTCGAATGCGGGCAGCACCCTGGGGGCCTCAACGAACGCCCAGGTGCTATCGGGCAGGGTCTATCCGGGGGTGTACACGCCGGGACCCGCGGGGCAGATGATCCCGAATACGGATCTGGCCACCGCCCAGGTGCTTCCGGGGGAGAATCGCCAGGTGGTGTACACGATTTCTGAGGAGGCGAAGTTCTCTGATGGCGTGGAAATTACCTGCACGGACTTTCTGCTCACCTACAAGGCCGGGCAGATGTCCGGGCTCTTTGGCTCGCACCTTCCGTTGATGAAGCAGGTGCAAAACCTGGAATGTACCCCAGGGGCTAAGACCTTCACGGTGGTCTTTGAGAAGAATATGGGTGGGCGCTGGCGCAATCTCTTTGGCCCCGGCGAGGTGCTGCCCGCTCACTCCATCGCGCGCAAGGCGGGCATGTCTCAGCAGCAGCTCACCAATGCCCTGGTGAATAACGATCGCCCGGCCCTGGTAGACCTGGCGCGGGTATGGCACGAGGGCTATAACCTGGATTCCTTTGATTCCGAGCTTCAGGTATCGGCGGGCCCGTACCGCATCGAGAAGGTGGGCGAGCAGGGCGAGGTGGTGCTGGCGCGCAACGAGTCCTATTACGGCGATGCCGCGGGCATTGAACATCTCACGGTGTGGCCGAGCACTGCCGACGCCCAGAAGATCAACGAGAGCGCACACATTCGGGTAGCGGATGTGAGCAATGGCAATAAGCAGTGGGTGGAGGAGCAGGAGCAGAATCACCCCTACGACGTGTATTCCCAGCCGGGGGCGCTCACGGATACGCTGGCGCTGGGTGATGATGGGGTTTTTGCTTCCCAGGAGGCACGCGGGCAATTTGCGGCCTGCGTGGACCAGGCTGCCGTGGCGCAGGCTTCTTCTGCGGCCAGCGGGGTGGAGGTTCCTCCCACGGCCACGTACATGGTGGGAGCCACCGACCCGCTGCGCAATCAGTTGGCCGATATTGCCGATCCCCACCTGGGCGTGGACGTGACTATCGCGGAGGCTTTGCGCGGTAGCACGGTGCGCATCGGATACATGGGGCCGGATCAGCGCAAGGCGGACATGGTGGAGGCCATTCGACGATCCTGCGAGCCCGCAGGAATCACGGTGGTGGACGTTTCCGCCGAGGGCGGAGACATGGATTCCTTGGTGGGCACGGCGGCACCGGGAACGGAGAAGATGGATGCGGTGCTACGCGCCGTGGACCCGGTGGCGGAGTACGGGGAAATGGAATTGGAAAACACGGAAATACCGGCCCTGCGCAATGCGGAGCGGCAATTGTGGGAGGAGATTCCGGCCATTCCGCTGGCGGCGCAGCCCCGCACTTTTGCGGTCGATCCCGCGGTGGATAATGTGAACGTGTACACAGGACTCACCGGCATTGGCTGGAACCTGGATCGCTGGCAGATAAACGAGGAATAAAACACGGTGGGAACAACGCAATTTCCGCAGGCCACGGCGGCGCTAGAGCGCACCATCCGCTACGTCAAGGATTTTCCCGAGCTCGGAGTGATCTTCCAAGACCTCACCCCGGCGTTGGCCGATGCGGAGGCGTTTAGGGAGATCATCAAGGCCCTGGCCCAGGCTGCCCGAGATTGCGGCGCGGAACTCATCGGAGGCCTGGACGCGCGTGGCTTTCTGCTGGGCTCGGCCGTGGCCTATGAGCTGGGCCTGGGCGTGGTGGCGATCCGAAAGAAAGGAAAGCTGCCCCCTCCAGTGATCCGCGAGGAGTATTCCTTGGAATACGGCACGGCTTGCCTGGAGATTCCCGCCGAGGGAATGGACCTTGCCGGGCGCAAGATCGTGCTTATCGACGACGTCCTGGCCACCGGAGGCACCCTCGTGGCGGCGGGTTCCCTCCTGCGTCGCTCGGGTGCCGAGGTCGTCGGGCACGCCGTGGTATTAGAGGTGCCCGGCCTCGGCGGCCGGGAGAAGCTGGGTACAAGCCCCCTCGTTGTTGTCCATCCCTAGCGAATAAGGCGGCTTTTATGACCCAGGATCGCCCCGATAAACCCCGTACCACGGTGGGAGTGCGCGGTATGTCCGCGCGTCTGGCACGCAGCCTCACTGGTAACCGCACCAAGGTCAATCCGGTGCTGGACCCGCTGCTGAGTATCCACCGGCAATTCCACCCCAAAGCCGATGGGGAATTGCTAGATCGCGCCTATGCCACGGCGGAGCGCCTGCACGAGGGGGTGTATCGGAAATCCGGGGAGCCGTACATCACGCACCCGCTGGCCGTGGCCACCATCGCCGCGGAGATTGGCATGGATACCACCACGCTGGTGGCGGCCCTGCTCCACGATACGGTGGAGGATACCGAATACAGCCTGGAGGATCTCACCGGAGACTTCGGTGAGGAGGTTGCCCGCCTGGTAGATGGGGTGACCAAACTGGATAAGGTGGCCCTGGGCGCTGCGGCGGAGGCCGAGACCATCCGCAAGATGATCGTGGCGATGGCCCAGGACCCCCGCGTGTTGGTGATTAAGGTGGCCGACCGCCTGCACAACATGCGCACCATGCGCTTTTTGCCCCCGGAGAAGCAGGCCAAGAAGGCCCGGCAAACCCTCGACGTGATCGCCCCCTTGGCGCACCGCCTGGGAATGGCGAGCGTGAAGTGGGAGCTGGAAGATCTTTCCTTCGCCATTTTGTACCCCAAGAAGTACGACGAGATCGTGCGCCTGGTGGCGGACCGCGCCCCGCAGCGCGACCGCGCCCTGGCGGAGATCAAGGAGCAGCTAGAGAGCGCGCTGCGGGAGAATAACATCGAGGCCGAGGTCATGGGGCGGCCAAAGCATTACTGGTCCATTTACCAGAAGATGATCGTGCGCGGCCATAGCTTTGATGAGATCTTCGATCTGGTGGGGGTGCGCGTGCTGGTGGATAACGTGCATAACTGTTACGCCTCCATCGGCGTGGTACACGCGCTCTTTTCCGCCATGCCGGGGCGGTTTAAGGATTATATTTCCGCCCCGCGCTTTGGGGTGTATCAATCCCTGCACACCACGGTGATGACGAACTCCGGGCGCCCCCTGGAAGTACAGGTGCGCACCCATGAGATGCACTACAACGCGGAGTTCGGTATTGCTGCGCACTGGCGCTATAAGGAGACCAAGGGCTCCCACAAGGGCGACCAGGCCGAGGTGGATCAGATGGCCTGGATGCGTCAATTGCTGGATTGGCAGAAGGAGGCGGCGGACCCCAACGAGTTCTTGGACTCGCTGCGCTATGACCTCACCGCCAAGCAGATCTTTGCCTTTACCCCCAAGGGCGATGTGGTGAATCTGCCGGTGGATTCCACTCCCATTGACTTCGCCTATGCCGTGCACACGGAGGTGGGGCACCGCTGCATCGGAGCCAAGATCAATGGCAAGTTGGTGGCGCTGGAAACCAAACTCAATTCCGGCGATCGCGTGGAGATTTTTACCTCCAAGGATGAAAATGCCGGACCCTCGCGGGATTGGCAGGACTTTGTGGTCTCTGGCCGGGCCAAGGCCAAGATCCGCCAGTGGTTTAGCAAGGAGCGCCGCGAGGAGCACCTAGAGGCCGGGCGCGATGCCCTGGCCGCCGAGGTACAGCGCGGGGGGCTGCCTCTGCACCGGCTCTTTACCGCGCAGTCGATGAAAACGGTGGCCGCGGAGCTGCACTACCCAGACGTGGACGCCCTTTATACCGCGATTGGCGCGGGAAATATCTCGGCGCAGCAGGTGGCCCACCGCCTCATGGCGGTCTTTGGGGATCAGGAGGCCGCCGAGGACGAGCTGGTCAGCCGCACCCCGTTTACCGAGATCATCAATTCCAAGGCCACCACCACGGCGGATAACTCGGGAATCCTGGTGGAGGGCAGCCCGGACGTGATGGCAAAGTTGGCCAAGTGCTGCCAGCCGGTGCCCGGCGATGAGATCTTTGGTTTTGTCACCCGCGGCGGCGGGGTATCGGTGCACCGCACCGATTGCACCAATGCGGAGAAGCTGCGGGCGGAAACCCAAAGGCTCATCACGGTGGCCTGGGCGGGGGAGCAGAAGGGTTCGGTATTTAGCGCCACCCTTCAGGTGGAGGCCCTGGACCGCGAAGGCCTGTTGATGGACCTCACCCGCTCTATTACGGAGCAAAAGCTCTCCGTGGTGGCCATGAACTCGCACGCCTCGGACGATCACATCGCCACCATTCGCTTTACCTTTGCCGTTTCAGATACCAAGCAACTAGGGGCATTGGTGACCACCCTGCGCAATACAGAGGGCGTCTTTGACGTTTATCGGGTGACTAATTAGGCATAAAAATAACCGCCCTGAATCCCCAGGGCGGTTATTTTTATTTATTTAGGAGACGGTGGCGGTTTGAATCCGCACTTCCTCGGCTGGGGCGCCGTCGAGAGCGCCGCCCTCGATGCCCTTCTCCGCGATCTTATCCAGGGTCTCTAGGCCCTGCTCATTGATCTGACCGAAGTAGGTGTACGTGGGAGCAAGGGTGGAATCCTGGTAGTTCAGGAAGAACTGGGAACCGCCGGTGTTGGGGGTACCCGTATTACCCATTGCGATGGAGCCACGCGGGTAGATCACCTGGGTATCCTCCCCCTCGGGAGAATCGGTGGGGTACTCATCGGGCAGGGTGAAGCCGGGACCACCGGAGCCGTTGCCGGAGGGATCGCCGCACTGGAGCACGTTGAGGGCACCGCCGCCGGTCATGCGGTGGCAGACCGTATCGTCATAGAACTTTTCCTTGGCCAGGTGCGCAATGGCATTGACGGTGCAGGGGGAGACGGAGCGGTCCAGCTCCATGCCGATGGCGCCCTGGTTGGTGTTGAGCGTCACGGTGGTGGTGCCGGTGGCGGGCACGTCCTTGGTCTGCGGCTTGCTCACGGCCTTGGCGGCCTCGCCATTATCGGGGTATTCGCAGGTGACGGTGTTATCCAGCGGGGTTTCGCGGGACATGGCGAGTACCTCGGGGGTGGGCAGCTCATTGCTATCCTCAGCGACGGTATCGGCACCATCGCGGGTGGCGGCATAAACGATGCCGCCCACGAGGATGAGAATGGCGGCCGCAGCCATAAACACCACGAGCAGTGGCTTGGTTTTCTCGGCGCGATCGCGGCCGCGCAGGGCGCGATCGAGTTCTTGAAGGGCCTCCTGGCCTCGCTGTTCGTTATTCATCCCGGTGAGTTACCTCAGCTTCATTAATCGGCGGTACGGGGTTAACGGTCATATTGTAGCGTTGGGGCATGAAGATCCTCACGCTCACCTGCGGCCCGCTGGGCACAAACTGCTATGTGGCCTTGGGCACCACCGAGGCCACCATCATCGACCCCGGCATGGGAGCCGCGCCGCTGGTGCGCCAAGAGATAGAAAAGGCAGGGCTCACGGTGAGTTCCATCGTGCTCACCCACGGCCACATCGACCACATCCGCGACGCCGGGGAACTCTCGCGAGACTTCGGCGTGCCGGTGCATATCCACCCCGCCGATGAACACATGCTCGACGGCGGGCCGCTGCTGCGGGAGCTTTTCGACGTCCCGTCGATGGTGCGCGCACGGGACGTCGAAAAGCTAGAAGATAAGGTGCGCATTGCCGGAGAGGATTACCGAGTGCTGCCTGCACCGGGGCATTCGCCCGGCAGCGTGCTGCTGGTGGGCCAGGAGGTGTGTTGGAGCGGTGACGTGCTCTTTCGCGGCGGAATAGGGCGCACCGACCTGCCCGGCTCCGACCCCGAGGCGATGCTGGCCACGCTGCGCGGGCCAGTGGCGAGCCTGGATGCAGGGCTGCGGGTGCTGCCGGGGCACGGCCCGGAAACCACCGTGGAACAGGAGAAGGCCACCAACCCCTTTCTGCGCGCGGCCGGAGGCTAAAGTATGGGGGGTGAGCGAAAAGAAGAAGTATCAGGCCCATAAAGCGCCCAAGGGAGTTCCCGATTATGTGCCCCCGGCCTCGGCGGGATTCGTGCGGGTGCGCGATACCTTTGTACAGCAGGCCCGCAACGCCGGCTTTGAGCACATTGAACTGCCCGTCTTTGAGGAGACGGAACTTTTTGCCCGTGGTGTAGGCGAATCCACCGACGTGGTGACCAAAGAGATGTACACCTTTGAGGATCGCGGTGGCCGCTCGGTAAGCCTGCGCCCCGAGGGCACCGCGGGCGTGATGCGCGCGGTGATCGAACACCACCTTGATCGCGGACAACTGCCGGCCAAGCTCTACTACTCCGGTCCTTTCTTCCGCTACGAGCGCCCCCAAGCCGGGCGCTACCGCCAATTGCAGCAGGTGGGCGTGGAGGCCATCGGCGTGGATGACCCGGACCTCGACGCCGAGGTGATCGCCCTAGCCGATCGCAGCTACCGCGCCCTGGGGCTCAGCGGCTTCCGCCTGGAATTGACCAGCCTGGGCGATAGCACCTGTCGCCCGCAATACCGCGAGAAGCTGCAAAACTTCCTCTTCAACCTGCCTCTCGACGAGGAAACCCGCCGCCGCGCGGAGATCAACCCCCTGCGCGTGCTCGACGACAAGCGCCCCGAGGTGCGCGAGATGGTAGCCGAGGCCCCGCTGATGCTCGACCACCTTTCCGCCGAGAGCCGCGAGCACTTTGAGACCGTGACCGGGCTGCTCGACGACATGGGCGTGCAGTACCAGATAAACCCGCGCCTGGTGCGCGGCCTGGACTACTACACCAAGACCTGCTTTGAGTTCGTGCACGACGGCCTCGGCGCGCAATCCGGCATCGGCGGCGGAGGGCGTTACGACGGCCTCCTGGCCCAGCTCGGCGGCCAAGACCTCTCCGGCATCGGCTACGGTTTGGGCGTGGACCGCACCGTGCTGGCCTTGGAAGCCGAGGGCATCGACCTGAGTGCACCGCGCGTGGAGGTGTATGGCGTGGCCCTGGGAGGTGAGGCCAAGCGCGTGATGGCGCGGCTCATCAACGACCTGCGCGCCGCCGGGGTGCCCGCCGATATGGCCTATGGGGACCGCGGACTCAAAGGCGCGATGAAGGGGGCCGACCGCGCCGGTGCGCGCATTGCTTTGGTACTGGGTGACCAGGAATTAGAGGCCGGAACCGTGGCGGTGAAGAACCTTGCCGAGCATAGCCAGCGTGAGGTGGCTCTCGACGCCGTGGTGGCGGAGGTGACGGGGGAGAAGTAAGGGGGCCGCCGATAAAGGCGGAAGGGGAAAAGGCAGCGCCTGGGGTGGGCGCTGCCTCTTTTTGTGGAAGGTGGGGGTGGTGTAGGTGGTATTGGGGCGTGGGGCTCGGACTGTGAAATTAATTGGGCGAAAATGGTGCGTGGGTGTTTCTGGGGGAGTAGGGTAGCTTTTTATTAGTTTATCCTAATGGGGAATGATCCTTTGGAGTGAGCCTGTGGCTGCGTATCGTAAAAATAATAGCAAAGATGTTGTTATTGATTATGTTGTGATAATACTATTATGCATTGCCATTACGGCTGCCGTTATATATGCCAGCGCTATACTTGATGACCCTATTTACCTCTTAGGGTTGATGCCTGTGGGGTTTTCTATTATTCTAGTATCCTTAGCCTCATTAGCTTTTCCTAGAGTATTGGGATGGATTAATGGACGGATTATTGATTTTAAACCTGGAGAGAGATTCGAGGCAAAAAGCTATTTCGTGCGGTATTTTGTTGCCGCGTTGTATCTTTTAGTGCTAAGTGATATTTCGACATTGTATGGATTATTTATCGAAGATGAGATTGGTGGGCTCGTCTGGTATTCTATTATGGACTGTATTTTTCTTGCTTGTATTACCTGGTTGCTTCTCTGGGGCGGTAATCTTGGCGTCACTGGCATTGTCATTGAAAAGAATTTCTTGCAGGCAACGGGCAGGGGCAGGAGTAGTTTAATTCCGGGAACTGCTACGTTTACCGAGCGGCGTCGATCTATTTTTATCCGGTACATTACCGTTCGCGGAGAATGGAATATTGAGAAGGTTGATTTCCAGGGTTCGCGTAGCTTTTCCCGTAAGCAAACTTATATAAATATTGATCCGGCAATTTATGGAACTGTTGGCCGGAAAGAGATTATTAAGATTTTAGAGAACAGTAGCTTGTTGGATGAGAAAGGTAGGAACTGACAATGTCTATTCCGTGTTTGGCATGACTAAAATCGTTCAACAGTCTAGAAAGATATAATGTTGAAAAGGATAATAATTAAAGTTTTACCTGGTTAGATTTTGCTGTTTGTAGCTTCTCTGGCTTGGTTCTCTATACGATGATCTACTCCTATGCAAACGGAGAGTGGTATATATTTACTATGTCTACTAGTTTTTTCCTAATGTGCATACTGGGGTTCTATATGATTCTTGCTCTTTACTGGAATAGGAGGTTTGGTGGATTGATAGCAAGGGTTATCCCTGATGATGTTTTTACAGTCAGGACTTATCAAGTGCGTATTGGAATTATTCTCACTTTTCTATCGTTCGTGTCTGGATTAGCAATTTTATTCGGATTCGGTTTTCCTGGTGGTGGAAGTAGGGCCTTAATAGGCTCAGCTGGTAGTCTGATCTTGTTTATTTATTAAGGTTGCCATCTTATGTCCTGATCGATGTGCTGGCCGTGTGTATATATGGAATAACTGTATTATCGTTGATCTTCGAAAAAAGTTTTCTATAGTGCCAGAGATCATGGAGACTATTTATGATGAAAGTCGCACTACAGTACCCGGTTTTCTTATTAAGGGAGAGTGGAATATAGAGGAGGGGAGAATGTTGTCTAGAAGTAAATTTCTATAGAAAAAGTGGGGATATTTACATGAACTCTGCTTTTTGGGTAGCGCTGACCTGGATCAAGTTAAGGCCCTCTTGAGAAGTAACATATCAGGTGTACGATACATTGCAAATAGTTCTTTGCAATGCTTGAATGTAGGGGGTAGTGTCGATTGATTTGTTTTATATTTACCGATCTTTAGTGTGATATTTTGTAGTTGCAAGAAGGGATAGTGGGTAGGAATGGTTCTGGCGGGATTTGGGTGAATGGTATGAATATAATATTGAGGATCTTCTATTCTGCGTATAGAGTTTTTATGTTCCTTGTTCTTTTTGTTCTTCCTATCTATGCGATTATCATTGGGTGGCATGAGGAAAATTATGTAATGGGACACTTAATTCCCATTGGGGTCATCCCTCTGGTGATTATTT
>NZ_LKEV01000001.1 GCF_001412085.1 Corynebacterium lowii | reverse complement strand
GGTACGCTATCGAGTTCTCACACAACACAACCACCACACGGCGATCACCCCTGATTGTGTGGGGTGGGCCTTGTCGCGGCGACTCGCACTAATTTACACACCACCCCACCACCACACAAACACCCAGCTCAAAAGGCATTTTCAAACCTCACCAATAAGCATCTAACAACACCTTCTGACATACTTAGGCCCGTGACTACCAAGATCGAAGTTCTCCATACGGGCACCGTCATCGTTGACGAAGCCCTCCCCTACCACCGTGAGTCTGATCCTCCTCTTGCTTGGACGCACGTCGGCCGCAAAAAGCAGCACATCATCGCCGCGCCAGTATCTTGCTATCTCATTGAATCAGCGCACGGGCTTGCCCTCATTGACACCGGTTGGCACACCGTCAATCGAACCCGTGCCGGGCAGATACGCAAACCCGATAAACAAGGCACCCCGAAGGGCCGCCATCAGCGAGCAATTAGAGGAGCGGGGTATTCATCCGCGCGATCTCGATATTGTTCTTATGAGCCATCTTCACTGCGATCATGCCGACGGGCTACGCCTCGTGCGGGAGGCACCCCGCATCATGGTTTCTGCCACCGAGTTACGAGCCACGGAGAAAGATCGCGCCCGTTACCTCCCCCATGAGTGGTCCGGGGTTGATCTGCAAACCTTCAATTGGGATACCCGGTTTGGCCCCTTTCAGCGTTCTTGGGACGTCTTTGGCGATGGTTCGATTCTTATGGTCAATGTGCCAGGACACTCTTGGGGACTTTGCGCCACGGTTATCCGCGGCAACACAGAGGTATCTCCACAGGAAACATCAGTGCTTGGCGACGACCCGCGCGAGGTAGTGATTCTTGGTAGCGATGTAGGATATGGTCGCCCATCGTTCGACGAGGGGCTGCGCCCATCCGTGGTGGTGGATAAGGCAATGGCCTCACAATCTCTAGATTGGGCTCGGGCAGCCCAACAAGATCCTCGGGTCAAGCATCTATTTGTCAATCATGACCCCGAGGTTCTTCCTGGTATTTATACGCTCGGGTAGTCCGTATAACCGCGCGGGCCACTGGCATAGAAGGTGGCGGGGTCGGGGGTGTTCAGCGCCAGCCCCTCCTCCCAGCGGCGCACCAAATCCGGGTTGGCGATAAGTTCGCGCCCCACCGCCACGGCATCGGCACGGCCGCTGGCCAGCAGTTCTTCCGCCTCTGCCTTATCCGTGACCGTGGCAAAACCGGTATTAAGAATCACCTTGGTTTCCCCATTAGACCGCGCGGCCTCCACCAGGGCGCCGATAAGTTCCGAGGTAATCGCGTCCTTATGCAGGAGGGATACATACGCCAATTTAAGGTCGCTAATCCCCTC
The DNA here is from genome assembly GCF_001412085.1 of Corynebacterium lowii. GTDB lineage: Bacteria > Actinomycetota > Actinomycetes > Mycobacteriales > Mycobacteriaceae > Corynebacterium > Corynebacterium lowii. The sequence goes on along the minus strand of NZ_LKEV01000001.1, from coordinate 681,751 downwards.
TAGCAGTCCTCGATAGGTAGCAAGAACATCATCAGAATCATTTTCCAGAACGCCCTGAATATTGTGTTCGGGGGAAAGACGTAATCCCACGCGGTCCGCACCAATTTCCTCCGCTACCGAGCGGATCACCATTTCCGGCAGGCGGCGCCTATTTTCCGGGCTACCGCCAAACTCATCGGTGCGTTGATTGGAGGAAGGCGCCAAAAACTCGTGCAGCAAATAGCCATTAGCACCATGAATCTCCACGCCGTCCAGCCCGGCGTCGATAGCCCTGCGCGCCGCCGCCCGGAACTCCTCCACGATGCGCGGCATCTCCTCCGCCTCCAAAGCACGCGGCACGGCCGCATCCACCTTGTGATCGAAGGTGTGCACCTGAGTTCCGGAGGCGATAGCGCTCGGTGCCTCCGGGGCTTGCCCCTCCAGCAGATCCGGGTGCGACATGCGACCACCGTGCATGACCTGCATGAAAAGTAGCCCGCCACGCTCGTGCACCTCCCGAGCTACCCGCGTCCAGCCGTCCTGTTGCTCCTGCGTTTCGACGCCCGCCTGCCCCGGAAAAGCGCGACTGCTCACCGCGGGGAAGGTCCCCTCCGTGACCACCAAACCGGCGGAGGCACGCTGCGCGTAGTACTCCGCGTGCATCTCCACGGGCACACCGCTGCGGCCTGCGCGCTGGCGGGTCAAAGCAGCCATCGTAATGCGGTTATTCAGTGTGTAGCGGCCAATTTTGAAGGGCTCAAACAATGAAGTCATGTGCGGTACAACAAAGCCCACCCCACGCCTATTCCCCGCTAGTCACGGATATATTCGGCATCGCTTTCGGGGGCTGTATCATCACCGATATAGCGCTCCACTTTCATGTGCAGGTCGTACTTATCCCGCAGCCGCGCAATAACGTCCATCATGGGCGAAGCGTGGTGCTTATCAATGGCTTCTTGATTCTCCCAGGAATCAATGAGAAGAATCGTCTCCGGGGCGTCAAGGGGAACAAAGTATTCATAGCGGAGATTTCCTGCCTCAGCCCTAATCTTGGCGGCGGTACCGCTGCGCTCCATCTCCTCGGCAAACTTCCGAGCCGCGCCTGCCACACCCGAGTAGTAGATATTCACGGTGATACTCATGGGCACCAGGATAGCCAACCCCACAAAAGCCCTAAACCAGAAAGTCCCTGAGCAAGAAATACTTGCTCAGGGGCTTAATCAGTGGAGCCGCCGGGAATCGAACCCGGGTCCTCCGAGACCTCACCAGGGCTTCTCCGTGCGCAGTTCGCGCGGAATCTCTGCTCGGCTCTCTGGATCGGACGAACACGTCCAGATGATGAGCCCAGTCGGCGGTAGGTGTCCTTTAAGGCCCCGCTGACGCAGCCTTAAAGCAAGTCCCTTAGTCGATGCCAGGTTCCGGGGCAGGGACTATCCCCGGGCTGACAGACACGCGCTCGCTAATTAGGCAGCGAGGGCGTAATCGCGCTGAGTGTTCTCGGCGCTTATCAGTGTGCTACGACGCTTAACGGTGGTCTCTAGCCTGCACCGGCACGCTTCCCCTGATGAGATTCGCGGAGTCGAAACCAAAGATCGGCCCCTTTGCCGCAAAGTGGGTCGTGCCTATTCTTTGCGATTTACTCACCCTACCCCCGAGAGACCTCGTGGGCAAGCCACTGTGCGAGCACTACCGCGTGGTTGCAATCCCTATCCCGCGCCGCATAGAGCAGGGTGAGGTCCCCCTGCCGCGCAAAGGAAAGCAACTTCTCCACCGCCGGGTTAGGCTCCCCCAATTCTTCCCGATAGCGGCGGGCAAACTCCTCAAAGCGCTCCGGCTGGTGTCCGAACCAGCGGCGAAGGTCGGGGCTGGGGGCGGCGTCGGCAAGCCAGGCGTCGAGGGCAAGATCCTTCTTGGCTACCCCACGCGGCCACAGCCGATCCACCAGAATTATGCTGCCACGAGCGTCCGCGCGCTCCGCGATAAGGTCATGCACCTTCACCGGCGTGATACTCACGCATGCACACCCTTAATCTTGCGGCCCAGGTCGCGCACGATCTCGCGCTCCTCGGTGCGGCGCTTGATGCTCTGGCGCTTATCGTAAGCCTGCTTGCCCTCCGCCAAGCCCAGCTCTACCTTGAGCTTTCCACCCTTGAAGTACAGGGAGAGCGGCACGAGGGTCTTGCGGCCATCGCGCACCTTGCCCATGATGGAATCAATCTCGCGGCGGTGCAGCAGGAGTTTGCGCACGCGGCGCGGGGAGTGATTGGTCCAGGAACCCTGGGAATATTCGGGAATGTGGAGGTGGCGCAGCCATACCTCGCCGTCGTCCACGGTGGCGAAGGCCTCCACCAGGGAGGCCTTGCCTTCGCGCAGGGATTTCACCTCCGTGCCCACGAGCGCAATGCCGCACTCGTAGGTTTCCAGAATGGTGTAATCGTGCCGGGCCTTGCGATTGCTGGCGATCACCCCGGCGCCGCCCACCACCTTCTTTTTCTTCTTCTTGGCCATAGTGTTAGCAATGCTACCCCGGCGTGCAAACCGGGCACATATGGCCTACTTACGCACGTAGGAGCGCAGGGTGATCTGGGCGGTAAGCGCCGCAAAGATCACACCCACAAGCACCACGCCCGGCACCACCCACCAAATATCGCCGCTGGTCACGGGGGCAATCAGGCGGGCCTCGTACAACCCGGAGAGCGCCTTATCCACCACGAAGGCCTTGCCCAAGAAGAGTCCCAGGGTGGAGAAGGCCGCGCCGATGAGCGTGGCAATGACGGCCTCGATCACGAAGGGCGCTTGGGTGTACCAACGCGAGGCACCCACCATGCGCATAATCGCTATCTCATCGCGGCGGTTATAGGCCGCGATCTGCACCATGTTGGCGATGAGGAAGATGGCGGCCACGGCCTGCACGGCGGCGAGCAGGAAGGTGGCGTTACGCACGGAATCGAGGTTATCCGTGGCACCTTGAAGATCGTCCACCTGATCCACAATCTCGGAGACCTGGCTCATGGATTCCACGGCCTCCAAGGGGGTGGTATCCAACGGGTCGGTCAGCCGCACGTGCAGGGCGGCGGGCAGGGCGTCCTTATCGGTCTCCTTCACCAACTCGGGGTCGGTGTTTTGAAAGACCTCCACGAATCGCTCATAGGACTGCTCGCGGGAGCGGAACTTGACGGACTCCACTCCCTCCGCTCCGTCGAGAGCCTCGTAGACCTCTTGACACTCATCGGAGCTACAGGTCTCATCCTTGGCGGAAATCTCCTCGTCGAGCTGGATCATCACCTCCACGCGATCGAGGTAAATCTGCTTGGTTTCCGAGGTCATGTGGGTGACCAGGAAACCGGTGGCTAGCAGGGCCAGGGAGATCGCGGTGGTAATCACCAACGCGATGGTCATGGTGATATTGCGGCCGAGGCCCTTGAAGGCCTCGCGGAACACGAATCCGGTATTCATCTCGTGGCTATGCCTTTCTTATCGCTCGCCGTACACGCCGTGGGCGTCATCGCGCACGAGGTCACCGAGTTTGAGTTCAATCACGCGGCGGCGCATGTCATTGACGGCGCGGGCGTTGTGTGTGGAGGCGATCACGGTGGTGCCGGTGCGGTTAATGAGGGTGAGCAGGTTCATGATCCCGTCCGAGGTATCGGGGTCGAGGTTGCCGGTGGGCTCGTCGGCAAGCAAAACCGACGGCCGATTCACGAAGGCGCGCGCGATCGCCACGCGCTGCTGCTCGCCACCGGAGAGTTCGCCGGGCATGCGGTTGGCCTTGGCCGCCAGGCCCACCAGTTCCAGGGTCTCGGGCACGGACTTATCAATCTCGCGGCGCTTGGTGCCAATGACCTCCAGGGCAAAGGCCACGTTGTCATACACACTCATCTTGGGCAGCAGGCGGAAATCCTGGAATACGTAGCCGATGCTGCGGCGCAGCTCGTTAACCTGCTTGCCGCGCAGCTTATTCACGTGGAAATCGCCCACGTGGATATTGCCGGAGGTGAGCGTTTCCTCCCGAATAAGCAGTTCCAGGAAGGTGGACTTGCCCGAGCCGGAGGGACCGATGAGGAATACGAACTCCCCCGCCGGAATCTTGAGCGAGATCTTATTGAGCGCGGGCCGGGTGGAGGTTTTGTAGACCTTGGTGACGGAGTCGAACGTAATCACGTTTGATGAGTGTAGCGAACTCCCAGGACATATGAAACGCCTGTGGCGAAAGTGAAAGGTTTATGCCCGGCGCGCCCCACCGCACCGCCTGCGACCTCACCCCGGAGCGGCGTCGATAAGCCCCGTGCTGTTACGCCGATTCCTCCTGCTGCTGGGCCATGCGCCAGCGGATACCGGATTCCAGGAGACCATCAATATCGCCATCGAGCACCTTGGAGGGGTCTCCCACCTCGTAGCCGGTGCGCAGATCCTTGACCATCTGATAGGGGTGCAGCACGTAGGAGCGCATCTGATTGCCCCAGGAGGCATTGCCTCCGGCGCCCAGGGCGTCGAGCTCCGCGCGCTCTTCCTGGCGCTTGCGTTCCAGCAGCTTTGCCTGGAGCACCCGCATGGCCGAGGCGCGGTTTTGAATCTGCGACTTCTCGTTTTGGCAGGTCACCACGATTCCCGTGGGAATGTGGGTGAGGCGCACCGCGGAGTCGGTGGTGTTCACCGACTGTCCTCCCGGCCCCGAGGAACGGTACACATCCACGCGCACCTCGGTTTCTGGAATCTCGATGTGATCGGTCTGCTCCACCACCGGCAGCACCTCCACCTCCGCAAAGGAGGTCTGGCGGCGCCCCTGGTTATCGAAGGGACTGATACGCACCAGGCGGTGCGCGCCCTGCTCCACGGAGAGCTGGCCGTACATGTAATCGCCGTGCACCACAAAGGTGGCGGACTTAATGCCGGCTTCCTCGGCATAGGAGATGTCGTACACGTCCACGGAATGTTCGTTCTTTTCCGCCCAGCGGATATACATGCGCATGAGCATTTCCGCCCAGTCCGCCGCGTCCACCCCACCCGCGCCGGAGCGAATATTAATCACGGCCTCGCGGGCATCGTATTCCCCGGAAAGCATGGTCTTTACTTCCAGGGATTCGATGGCCTCGCGCAGATCGGCGCGCTCCTGATCCGCCAGGTCCAGGCCGCCTTCTTCCTCCTCGGCCAGCTCGTACATCACCGGAAGATCGTCCAGGCGGCTGCGCAGATCCTTGAGCCTGCGCAATCTCGCCTGCACATTAGATAATTCCGTGGTCACCCCCTGAGCATGCTCGGGGTCATCCCACAGGCTCGGATCTGCGGCCTGGGCCTCTAGCTCGCGGACGCGCGCCGCCATCTCCTCGGGGTCCATCACGCGCTCGATGGTCGTCAGCGTGGAGTCAAGGGCCTGAAGATCTGACGTAATTTCCGGTCGCATGGGTATTTATTCTACCGGCTCCCCTCCCCCATCTTGCGGTAGCCTGCCTCGCCGCTCACAGGGGCTGCCGATGCCGCGCAGCACTCACTCGGTACCGCTCAGTACTCACTCGGTGCTGCTCGGCGCAGGCACGCCGTGCACACGCAGGGCCGTCACCGCCAGGCTCACCAGGAAAAGCCCCAACCCGCCGCCAGCGGCGAGAAGAAGAAGCCCCGCCGCCGATTGCCCGGTAGAATCCTGGGCAACCTCGCCAAAACCAAAGGCCAGGCACACCCCGATCATCGTGCCCACCGCCGCGCTCAGGGGGCCGCTGAGCCGCCACCGCGCCCAGAAACCCAGCCCGACGGTGCCGGCTACCACGCAGGCCACCGAGCCGAGCACCTGCCAAAGCGGATAGGAATTGCGCGCGGCCCCACCGCCCCAGGAGTACCAGGCGATCATCCAGATCACCCCGCTGAGCAGGGCGAGGAGCAGCACCGCCCACCACTGCGGCCCCGTGCTCGTATCCCAACGCTCTGGGTTCTTGTGCTCCGCCACGCGGTAGAAGGCTATGAGAGCCGCCGCCATCGCCGCGGGGAGGGCACACACGAGGAGAATGGAGAGGAACACGCTGGGGTAATCCATGAGAATCATGGTTGCCAAGGAATCCGGTGCCGTCAAGGGTGTTACGAGAAAACATCACGGCTGTGCCTCACCCGACGCCGCCACGGCCTTGGGGCACAATAGAGACCATGACGAAACCCACAGAACAGCCCGCCAGCCTAGAAGATATGGTGGACGCCCTGGCCAAGACCTTTGCCGTGGCGCACGCCGAGGACCCCGACGAGCACCTTGCCACCGCGCTCGTTTTTAATGCCGGACGCCTGGCCTGGCGCATGAGGGAAAGCGGAATCACCACCGATTACAAGACCTCGCGCACCGATGTGGTCACCGATGCCGACCGCGCCGCCGAGTGCTTCGTGGCTGAGGTGCTGAATCTCTTGCGCCCCGAGGATGGGCTGCTGGGCGAGGAGGGCGCCGCGCGCGAAAGCCGCAGCGGCCGCACCTGGGTGATCGACCCCGTGGACGGCACCTATAACTTCGCCTCCGGCTCGGATTATTGGTGCTCCGCCCTGGCGCTGGTGGAGGGCTCGCCCCAGGACCCCACCCGGCTCATTCTGGGCGCGGTGCACCGTCCCGCGATGGGTTATACCTGGTGCGGCGGGCCGGAGCTGCCCACCACGCGGGATAAGGAGGGCGTCGCCACGCTGCGCGATACCCCCCTGGCGGAGATCAGCCTCGCCACTTACCTGCACCCCACCTGGATGGCCAAGCCGGAGGTGCGCGCCGCCTGGCAGGCCGCGGCCCTAGGGGCGGCCACGTTGCGCATGCTCGGCGCGGGTTCCGTGGACCTCGCCAGCGTGGCCGATGGCAGCCTGGGCGCCTGGGTGCAGCACAGCGTGCCCGCCTGGGATTGGTTGCCAGGCAAGGCGCTGGTGGAAGGGGCTGGCGGCAGCACCCGCGTGGTCAGCGCCGGTGGGGTGAACTGGCATATTGCGGGTAATGCCGCCGCCGTTAATGACATCGCTACCCTCTTGGAGGCCACCCATGAATGACCTTGACCTCGCACTGCGCCTTGCCGACGCCGCCGACGCCATCACCCTGTCCCGCTTCGAGGCCTCCGACCTCGCGGTGAGTTCCAAGCCGGACATGACGCCGGTCAGCGATGCCGACCTCGCCTGCGAGCGCGAGTTGCGCTCCCTGATCGCCGCCGCACGCCCCGAGGATGACGTGCTGGGGGAAGAGTTCGGCGGTACCCCCTCTTTCCAGGGCCGCCAGTGGATCATCGACCCCATCGACGGCACCAAAAACTACGTGCGCGGGGTGCCCGTGTGGGCCACGCTCATTAGTTTGCTTATCGACGGCCACCCCACCCTCGGCGTGATCTCCGCCCCGGCGCTGGCCCGGCGCTGGTACGCCGCCACCGATGAGGGGGCCTGGCGCACCTTTGCCGGGGGCGAACCGACCCGCCTGCATGTTTCCCAGGTGAGCGACCTCAGCGATGCCTCCCTTTCCTTTTCCTCCTTGGAGGGGTGGGCGGAGCGGGGCCTGCGCGATTCCTTCCTGGCGCTCACCGAGCGCACCTGGCGGCTGCGCGCCTATGGCGACTTCTTCTCCTATTGCCTGGTGGCCGAGGGGGCGGTGGACATCGCCGCCGAGCCCGAGGTATCGCTATGGGACCTGGCCGCCCTCTCCTGCCTGGTCATGGAGGCCGGGGGACGGTTTAGCGCCCTCGACGGCACCCCTGGGCCGCACGGCGGCAATGCCGTGGCCACCAATGGAATCCTGCACGAGGAGGTCTTGGCGGCGCTGTGGGCTTAGGCCTATTTAAACGTGCGGGGCGATCTGATCGGCCATGAAGTGCGAACCCACCACCGTGGGATGGAACACGATATTCCACTGCGGGCTGGTGAAGTCCACGATTCCGGCCACCATGCGCTCGGAATCCTTGGGCGCGCAGGTGCCGTTATCCCTGGTGCTATCGCGCAGGTTCACAAAGGTAAGGCCGTTTTCCGCGGCGGCCTGGGCCTGACGCGAGGAGTTTTCATCCTCCACCTCGCCCAACAGCGGGATATGAGTGCCGCCCGGTACTAGGCCGGGATTATCCGGGTGGATATTCACCGCACAGAATGAAGGCCCCGTGGATACCGAGGGCATGCCGGAGAGCACGATCTTGGCCTCCGGGGCTACCTCGCGGATGCGCTGGGTGGCGGTCCGAATATCGTCCAGGAAGGCCTGGCGATGGCTGGGGCCGTCGAGGGGGTTGGTGCCATCTTTCACGCCAAAGGGGCCAAAGTTATTCATGCCGATGGCCATGACCACAGCGCGGGTTTCCGCGTGCAGATCGCCCGTGGCTATCGCGCGATCCAGGCGGCCCAACATGGTGCGGGAGGTCTGTGCGGTGCAGGACCAATCCGCCACCGCGGCACCCACCTGCTGACCCACAAGGCGCGGCCAGTTATCCGGGGCTTGGAGGCAGCCCTCTTGATTGGGGTAGTCCTCCGGAACCAGGCCCGGCACGACTCCACCGAAGTTCTTGTACAGCGCCGAGGGATTGGCGGTAAAGGAATCGCCCAGGGTGACGATATTGCCCGCCGGGGCGGCGCTCGCGGCCGGAGCGGCGAGCGATGAGGCTACCGCGAAGAGCCCGGCGGCAACTCCGGCCCGACGTTTCAAGAGGGAAAAGAACGTATGCACGCAGCACAGCCTAGTGCTCTTCTACGGCAATCAGCCAGCCTTAGGCCAGACCTTAGCACCGGCTTTCTCGAAAAAGGCGCCTTTACCTCGGACGATGCCGCGTTTCCCGAACCGAAAAAATGTCACTCTAGCCACATCTGCCACATGCGCATTGAGCCAAGCAGACCTTTAGCCTTAGAATCATGAGAGTTCCTTACCCCCATCTAGCGCTCAGGAAACCCCATGAAGCCCCCTCCCCTTCTCGGCGTGGTTGCATTGGCCGCCATTGCCCTATCCCTCAGTAGCCTTATCCCCATTCCGGCCCTTGCCACCGGCAGCACGGCAACCGTGGAGGGGTCGTCGGCAGCCAATGCCCTGTACTTCATCGAGAACCTCATCCCCCTGGCCTCCCGCCTCGTTCCCCTCCTCTAGGTGCGGGACACGCGATTTTTAATATCTAGACTTTTTGGTTAACTCCGCGTTTACCTTAACCCTCTATAAATATGTGACTGGCTCAACGTTCTTCACGCTTTGTTGCTAAAGAACAAAAGAGCATACATGAAATACCTTCTTACACCGAGGACTTTTTCTATTATGTCTGAAGCGGCGGCTCCACAAAGCGCACAAACCGCCACCGGCGACAAATGGTGGCATCTTTCCTTTGGGCTTCTACTCGCAGTAACCTTTGGCACCTTTGTCCTGTGGGCGATTGGGGAAGTCGACCAATCCATTCACTACGGGGTGCTCATCCTCACCATCGTCTTTGGCTTCTTCATGGCCTTTAACATCGGCGGTAACGATGTGGCCAACTCCTTTGGTACCTCCGTGGGCGCCGGAACGCTCACGATGAAACAGGCTCTGATGATCGCCGCCGTCTTTGAGGTTGGCGGTGCCATCCTCGCCGGTGGCGACGTGACGGAGACCGTGCGCTCCGGGATCGTCGATCTCGACTCCACCGGCATGGAGCCGATGACCTTCGTGTACATCATGATGTCCTCCCTGCTGGGCGCCGCCCTCTGGCTCCTGGTGGCCACCCGCATGGGCTGGCCGGTGTCCACCACCCACTCCATCGTGGGCGGTATCGTCGGCGCGGCCCTGTGCGTGGGCTTCCGCGATCACAGCGGCGGCTGGGAGATGGTGCAGTGGGATCAGATCGGCCAGATCGTTATTTCCTGGTTCCTCTCCCCCGTGCTCGGCGGCGTGGCCGCGTACTTTCTCTTTGGCACCATCAAGCGCGGCATCCTCGTGTACAACGAGGAGGCCGACCGCAAACTGCGCGCCATCAAGCAAGAGCGCTTTGAACTCAAGAACCGCCACAAGGAATCCTTCGAGCGGCTCAGCGAGATTCAGCAGATCTCCTACACCAACGCTATGGCGCGCGACGCCGTGACCACCCAGCGCGGCAACTACACCCGCGATGATCTGGAATCCGACTACTACCGCGAGCTCTACGACATCGAAGCCAAGGCCGACGACGTCGAGGCGCACCGCGCCTTAGAGCGCTGGGTGCCCCTGCTAGCAGCCTTCGGCGCCATCATCATCACCGCCATGATGCTGTTCAAGGGCCTGAAAAACCTGCACCTGAACATCGACAACGTGGGCAACTTCCTCATCATGGGCATGATCGGTGCCGCCGTGTGGATGGCCGTATTCATCTTTGCCCGCACCTTGAAGCGCCAAGACCTCGATAAGTCCACCTTCCTGCTCTTCTCCTGGTTGCAGGTATTTACCGCCGCGGCCTTTGCCTTCTCTCACGGATCCAACGACATCGCCAACGCCGTTGGTCCCTTTGCCGCCGTGCTTGACGTGCTCAAGACCGGCGAGATCAACTCCAAGGCCGAGGTTCCCCCCGCGCTGCTGCTCGCCTGCGGCATCGCCCTGGTGTGTGGCCTCTGGTTCATCGGCCGCACCGTGATCGTCACCGTGGGCTCCGGCCTGACCAAGATGCACCCGGCCTCTGGCTTCTCTGCGGAGCTTGCCGCCGCAGCCGTGGTGATGGGCGCCTCCCTGCTTGGCCTGCCCGTTTCTTCCACCCACATCCTCATCGGCGCGGTACTCGGCGTGGGCATCGTCAATCGCGCCGCCAACTGGAATCTCATGAAGCCCATCGCCCTGGCCTGGGTGATTACCATTCCGGCAGCCGCCGGTGTGGGCGCGGTGAGCGTGGTGATTCTCCAAGCCATCTTCGGCTAATTCCGCTTAAGCGGAACTGCGGGGCTTAGGCCCCGCTTTTCTTTTTGCGCCGTTCTTTTGTGCTACTTGGCGGTGATGACTCTACTTTTCTGGTGGGATACTCCCGTGGGAATACCTCAGCGGGGTGCCTATTGCCTAAAGTAGCGCTATGCCCCGTTCATTGAGGATGGACAATGCGCGGCCCGGATAATCGGTAATGAGGCCATCCACACCATAATCCAGCATAAGGTGAATATCCGCGGCCTCATTTACCGTCCAGGGAAGCACCTGCAAGCCCTGCTCCTGGGACTCCACCACGGACTGAGCAGTGAGCATCGTGTAATCCGGGGAGAGAATCTGCACGCCGAGCTGCTTTGCCGCCGCATTTACGTCCCCACCTACCTCCCGATAATCAATCGGGGCAATCCAGGCAGAATCTTCTTTCCACGTGGTCTCATCGTAGAGCGCTGCCAAAGTCAAACCCGGCTCCTGCTCTTTGAACAGCGGCAGGGAGCGCCAATCAAAGGACTGAATGGTGCTGCGCTCCACGGCGTTATGCTCGCGGATAACCGGCAAAATGGCGGCCACAAACTCCTCCGGGGTGGCCGACTGCTCCGGGTTTTCCGCCTCAATCTTCGTTTCAATATTGAAGCGCATGGCCGGGTCCTTCTGCGCAATGGCGAAAACATCGCTCAGCCGAATCATCTTATTGCCCACCACCGGCTGCTGCTCGGGGTAAGCCTCCAGCTTCTTATCGCAGTTCAGGGTGCTCAACTGCGCCCAATTGAGCTTATTGACGTCCTTGCCCACATAGGGAAACTCCGGATCATTGGGGGTGGCCGGGGCGGTATCGGAACACTTATCTTCCTGGACCACCGGGTCATGCCAAACCACGGGGGTGCCGTCCTCGGCCACCACAATATCGAGTTCCAAGGTGCTCACCCCCTGAGCCACGGCGCTCTCGAAGGCGGTGGCAGACTCCTCCGTGTACTCCCCTCGCCCGCCGCGGTGGGCTTGGAGGTCGAAGGGGGTGGGCTCTTCTTGCGGCTGGGCCTGGTTTTGGGGCTGGGCGTAGGGTGCGCTGGAACCAACCGGAAGATAGGGGCTGTAACCAAAGTCTGCTCCGGGAAGAGCCGGGAGGCTCGGGAGTGCGGGGAGGCCGGGAATCACCGGGGTGCTGCTGGCTGCGTGAGCGGTGGTGGCAGCGGTTCCGGTGCTCAGGGTGATAAGGGCGGTGGCGGTCAATGCGGTGACGCGGGAGAAGAATCGTGACATAGCCAGCACGTTAGCAAGAGTGGAGGTGTTTGGCTGGGTGAACGGGGAAGGTCTGCTGCTAAGCCACTGGACGCCTACATGGTTCTACATTGGATATATCGCTGCCCTATCCACGATATGAAGCTAAGTCTCAGTACCGCAATAGAAAGAACAAGGCATGAACCTCAACATCACTCCCGATAGTTCCTACAAAGTAGGAGACCACATTAGTGGTTTCACGCAGGAAGAACTAGATGACATGGTTACCGAAGCCGAAGCAGGCTACGACATTGCTCCCGACGCATGGCTAGAGGGACCAGCCTCCATGCTCCATCATTTTCCCCAAGAGATACGCGCTGCCATTATTCAAGTTTGTCTTGATACCAACCAGTCTCCAAATGATGTTATTAAAAGCATCGTAGTGGAGCACTTCCACGGTTAGAGACTATAAAAGAAAAATAAGCCCTAAAGGGACATTCCAGCGCACAGGCCAAACATAGAAATATCCCCTGCCCAACATAGTTGCTGGTCAGGGGATATTTCCTAGTAGCGGGGGCAGGATTCGAACCTACGACCTCCGGGGTATCAAGCTAGCAAGCTGGCAAGCTGGCATTCTAGCTTGCTAGCTTGCCGACATGCCAGCATGCTTCCTTGCTAGCAAGCTGGCAAAGAAGTTTGACAGAAAGACCTCGCCCGTAGGCACGATAGGAGTAATGATTATCACATGCTTATATCAGACAGCCCATACCCACTCGGCATTCCCAATGCATGGAAGAATGAACTCCGCGAGTGGGAAATCTACCTGCGAGCTTCCGCCCTCAGTCCCCGATCTATCGACACACGGATCCGCCACCTACGCTATATCGCACGATCCATCACCACACCCCCACACCTGGTCACCTCCAGAGACATCATCCTCTGGTCAGGCAGTCGCGACTGGTCTCCGGAAAGCCGCCACGCTCTATACACCTCAGCCCGCGCCTTCTTCACTTGGAGATGCAAATGGTACCAGGCAGAAAACAACCCGACAGAGATACTGCCCTCGGTTCGGCGCACCACAGGAACACCTCGACCGATACCAGAAGGAGAACTCACAGGAGCACTCTTCACCGATAACCCTCGAACAAGCCTCATCTTACGACTCGCCGCAGAAGCAGGACTACGCAGGTCAGAGATCGCAGTGGTACACCGGGACGACATCGTCACCCATGAAGGCCACCACTACCTCACCGTCCATGGAAAAGGAAACAAAATCCGAACTATCCCCCTTACCCCTTCCTTACATCAGGCCATCACCACCTTCATGGGACCGACCCAGCACTGGCTCTTCCCCGGAGCAATCAACGGACACCTCTCACCGGGGAGAATTGGGATCATCGCCTCCAAAGCACTACCCGAAGGCTGGAGCCTCCATTCCCTACGCCATCGATTCGCCACACACGCCTACCACGCAACACATGACATCCTCGCCGTACAAGAAGCACTAGGACACAACTCACTAGAAACCACCCGCCGATACACCAAAGTCGCACCGAGCAGCCTGCACAAAATCACTACTGCCACAGAAATTCGACTCAGCTGCCCAGAACCACAACAGGAGAAAACATCATGAGCACCATCATCACCATCTGCCACCTTAAAGGGGGCACAGGTAAAACAACCACCACAATCCTCCTCGCAACCGCACTCACCCGTCTCGGATATAGCGTCACAGTCTACGATGCCGACCCGCAAGGGTCCGCATCCGAGTGGGAGGCCCAAGCCGCAGAGAATGGCAACCCCCTACACTTCTCCGTCACAGTGGCCAATCCGACGACCCTCACCCGTATCCACACGAACACCGACTACGTCCTCATCGATTGTCCGCCTGGTGGAACTGCCGCCATCAACACAGCAATCAAGGTGGCCGACGAGATCATCATCCCCACCAGTCCCAGCGAAATTGAAGTGGACCGCATGTGGGACACGCTCGCTCTAGCAGGGGATAAGACCGTGCGAGTCCTCATCACCAGCGCACGGTTAGGCACCAATGCGTTAAACAACATGAGGTCCGCACTGAAAAGCGAGCATGTCCCAACCTTCCGAACCGTGATTCCACTTCGTCAAAAAATCAAAGCCATGTGGGGCACCAACCCTTCAGGCTACCTACACGGATATGATTCCCTGGCCGATGCCATAGCAGGACCCATGAGACTGAAGGAAAGTGCCTAGACCATGAACAGCATGCTTCCGCGGCGCACGCGACCGACCACGAAAATCACACGCGCCGAAGACACTATGCTTAAAGCACAGGACAATCGTCCTAAACTAGCCATCAGGATCGATGCTTCCCTACGAAGCAGGTTCAAAGCCCATGCAGGAATGCGGGGAATCACGATGGAATCTCTCCTGAGCGATCTCATTGAGGATTACCTAGATGACAACGAGACCTAAACACATCAACGCCGCCACACCCCAAAGAGAAAAGAGCCGAGGTTCATGACAACCACAATCCATGCTCTTGACATCCCCTCCGCCACCGCCAGCATCTACGGAATCATATTCTGGGCAATACTACTGGGTCTCCCCCTTCTCGTCTTCATCCGAGGCAAGGGAATCATCAGTCGCACAGTCGGAGCTATATTCATGATACCATTTTCTGCGCTCCTTGCTTTTCTATGGGGACTATTCGGAATGGTTTTTGCATTCTCCGGAACTATCCTAGAGGAGACTAAAGATAATTATGTAAAAGAGCATAATGAAAGAGTGATAAGAAATGGTGAAGGGACCCTGATCCCAACACCCACTCTAGAGCCAGGGGAAAATCCCTTCGACAAAAGTTTTCACGGATACAAGTACGTGTACTACGAGAAATACGGCTGCGTACCGCAGGAAATCCTCTATCCATGCCCCGATTGGGTATTAGAACTTGACATGGCTGACGTCATGTCAGACTCCGAATAGCAGTAAGGAAATTGCCCTCCCACACAGGAGGGCAATTTCCTTATGCGCATTCCGGTCTATAGCACGTAGATGATGTATATAAGATTCATATTCGGCGCTTGTGCGCCTAGCGCCTCCGCTGTGGTGGCCAGTCTCGACCACCACAGCGGAGGCGAAAACCACCACCAGGATCGCGCAGCTAACCACAGAAGCGATGAAGCTGCCGCTCAGCTGGTCTCATCAGGAACATCACATATCCTTTCCGGGATACGTGGCCCCCTCTTTTTCACGACAGCCAGGGGGCTGCCACAACCTACTGCAGCATCCACCACGCTGCCTTGCCAGCAAGCCAGCAAGCCAGCAAGCCAGCAAGCCAGCAAGCCAGCAAGCCAGCAAGCCAGCAAGCCAGCAAGCCAGCAAGCCAGCAAGGATAAAGATACTCGCAGCATCATAAGGGGTACAACCGAGAGATCTCCGCCAGTACGCCCCCGACTTCCTCAGCGCCACTGCCACCATGTTCGGCGAAGCGATCCGGGATGCGTACCCCCAAAGCAACGGGCACCACCCTGAATCAGCTAAGAGAGAAACGGGCGACCCATGAACTTTGAAGAAGCACAGGAAGAATTCGTGGCCATCGAACCTTGCGTCGACTTCTTCGTCTTTAGACCGCAAGGTCAAGTGGCATGTCCGCGATGTCTCGCAATCGATCCCCTTTGACCAGGGTCTCCAACATCTCCTGTGCATCATCGGTGCCCACCTCTTCGGCAGCGCGCATCAGCTCTGGGAGGAAAGCATGGTAGACGATGTCAATGTCTCCTGTACCCAGCGCCAGTGACGCAATTCGCGACAGTGAAGGCTCTGCAGTAACCGCAACGATGTGTGGCGTCCTACCCTTGCGATTCCGAATGAGGTTAAGGGCCTCCGACCTCGTATTTTGCGATCGGTCACTTCGCATAGTCCATTTGCAAGATATGACAGCATGGACGAACTTTGGTATTTGGCCTGCTAGCTCGTCTTGGCGAATTGCGTTGGACGCACGGAATGGCGACATGAGCCCTGTGAGATCGTCAACGACCTGCTCCATACCAGAGTTGAGCTCTTCGTCAGTCACGGCATCACGCAGTAGCAGCACATCCGGGCTGACAGTGTAAGAATTGCCGAGGATCGACTGCAGCTCTCTATTGAGCTCGATTGCTCGCGCTAGATCATCAAGATGCCGGTAAGGGTGAAAGTGAGCCACGTGATCAGTGGCGCGTTTTCCTCCGACGTTCTGCACAGTCCAATTCCCTAGCCGAACAGCTGAGAGGTGAGGAAAGCTTGCTTCAACGAAATTCTTTACTGCGGTTTCGAAGTGTCCTCCGGCTGTTTGGCCAGGATTTTTTGCGAGTTCGAGTGCCCCTAGTTGACGTGCGGTATGTAGGGCGATGGCGCGTAAGGATGAAGGTGCCAAGCGATAAAAGAGCCCGTAAAGGCATTGAAACTGGGCAAATCTGAGAACAGTACGAGCAGGAGCGCATCACACGGAACGCCGGGCAGAGCGACTGTACAGACGCGCGCCTCGCGCCAACCGCGTGAGCGGAAACTCTCGTTGAAACGGCGTGCGAGGCCAGACTCCTGACCGCCTGCGAGAAGCAGATCATCAGTGATGACCTCGAACTCGTTGAGCGCGATGACAAGCTCGTTGAATAGTAACGGTTCGGTAGCCTGCAAAATCGTCGCAGCGTTACGCGTCTCCTGTATCTAGTAGCGAGACAGTATCTCTTCAGGAAAGACACTCGTATAGGAGTTGGTCAACTGCATGTATCCTAGAGTATCTAGCTAGCAAGCTGGCATTCTAGCTTGCTGACATGCCAGCAAGCTAGCAAGCTAAAAGCGATAAGCGCTAGGAAGACAGACGAGCAGACATCTCATCGACAGGGCTGAAACCATCCACAACTCCAGGCAACGTCGCAATATTCGACGATCCCACCTCCGGAGAGCTGTTCTCCGAGGATGCAGTCATGGGGGAACACGGAACTTCCACGTCGCGCCCTAGGGCTCGAGCCGTCATAGCAATCGCGCGGGGCGAGTACGTGATACCAAGATGCTCAGAGGCATCCAGACTACAGCCTTCCTGGAGAACATAGTTTTCTGCTCCAGGATCCGTGTACTGCGCCGCAGACAAGGGGGTAACGGCCTCATCAAACTTGCTAGCGATAGAAACATACTTCACACCGGGCACTTCGATGGGACCATCGTGCAGGGCCTTGTTGAAGTCGCTATTAGGCAGCAGGTCACGCACACTCGGGCTGGCAATCAAAGCAGTCACAAGGTTGCCCATGCCATTAAGGCCGTTGAGCTTTTCAAGCCCGTAGGACACTCCCAGCAACCCGGTACCGTGAAGAACACCAGCGATCGAGACAACCGTACCCACACCTTCACCGTGGACTTGCTTCGTATAAGCTGTGGCGATAGTAGCACCGGCTGAGTGCCCGACGAGATCAACCTTTTGCGCGCCAGTCATGGCCTTGACCTGGGCTATCTTTTCGCTGATCTCCGCAAGAGAATCATTGATAGGAGCCATAGCCCTAAACATCGGAATCGATCCTAGGACTGAGCTTCCATCCGGCTCCAGAGTGCCAGAAATCTTACCCACGTTAAAGGCATACACACACTTACCCATACCAGCAAGGTCTGGGGCCATAGCAGCAAAAGTTTGGTACGAGTTGGAATTGAGCCCGTGCAGAAGAATCACGGGATTCTCTCCAGGCTGCGGCACACATGCCACATTAGATCCCAAGGGGCTAATGTCCTCCGTGAGACCTTGCTTTGCCATCACATCAACAAAACCGTCAGCACGCTCCCCCTGCGGCCCCATGCCAGTCCACTCAAGCACATCACCACCAGCGCCGAACGCCGATTCGCTCGATCCAGGCTCAGCAAGAGCTTGCGCCCCCCCAGCAAAAGTCGCTATAGCCGCAGCACAGGCAAGCGATAGCCGTAAAGCTTTCATGAGATAGCGCACATCCTTCCAGAATAGGAAAATTCCTGCAAGTACAGGCAATATCCTAGAATAGAAGAAATGATCCAGACCTACAAGCAGAGACCACATGACATATACCACAATTTGGGCTTATAAAAAGCTACCATATGGTCTTAGGCAGCCGCCACCGCGCGAGACAACGATAGCGGTGGTGGCATGTCATCGCGATCACCTTAAAAATCTTTGGAACACGGTAGCGCCAATAAGACCAAGAACAGCGATAGCAAGGTAGAACCACATATGCTCCCCCGCAGTCTGAGGAACTGCGGGTATGCTACACTCAGACTGCGTCACAATACTTTTAGCATCTCGACCGCTGACGATGCCCTGAATCCAATCTTTACTATCACTAAGAGCAGTGATTGCTGCCCCTTGCGACGGCAGATCAGGGTTGCCCACATCAGTACCTGCGGTCATGACACCTGCGAGCCGCCCCTCCACAAAGAACGGCCCACCCGAATCCCCTGCCTGTACCCCCGCACCCGAAACAGATTTCGTAGCCATAAGAGTTCCGCCCATCAGCATAGGTGCCGCAGCAGATTCAGCCGGGAATTCTTCATTTTCCCCCGACGGAATTTCCGCCTTAAAATCTATTGCTTTCTCATCAAATTGAGCAGCACCCTCAGAGCCACCCCCAATTTGCCCAATAACCTCTTCGACCTTCATTTCAGACACAGGGAGCTGGTTCTTCCTTGCCATCCTAGAAAGATTACTCCACCCGTAAAAATTACCTTTTTCACCCTCCTGAGGAGTCCTGTCGGCTATGTCAGCAGGATGAATATCGGTCACCTTCTCCTCAAGACGCAGCAGACCAACATCAGAGACCGGTGATACAGCCCACGCATCCACGTTATAGACCTTGCCGCCTAAGCGCACTTGGCTCCCTTGATTATCCGTGGACTGTAGACAATGCCGAGCAGTAACAACCCATTGATCAGATATAAGAGTACCCGTGCAGTTACCAAAGCTACCAACTTTTCCAATTTTAAGAGCAGCAACAGAACTTGCCTCTTCACTACTTGGTGCGGATGAAGCGTGTTCCAGTGCATAAGATGGTACAGTGGTGGAAACTGCAATTCCCAGAGCAATAACGAAGGGGACTATTCTTGATGCCACCATAGTTAGTTCTCCTTTTCTTTCGGAACGATCTTATTTACCGACATGGAAACAAGCCGCTCGGCTGGCCCTTGGTGAAATTTTTTCTTCCATAAACTAGCAGCGAGAATAAACAGTGCAATAAACCCTACTGCAGTTGCCGTAGAATATAGGACCACGTTCTTCTGCCAGTAATAAGCAGTAAGAATATGGACAATGTAGAAAGTCAAGGACATGGAACCAAGAGCAGCAAAGGGATACAAAAGCTTCGGTACATAATCTCCCACAACTAGACAGATATGCATGATGACAGCACAGAGTGCGACAGAGAGCAGAATTTCCCCTAGCGCTCCGCTATGACCAGTAAATTGCAGCCAGTTCGGAACGCTTGTCTCAAACCTCAAGTACAGCCCTACCATAGATATAGGTAAGCAAACAGCGGTAATGAACAAACGTAGCCGCTGGGTATTCCTATGAGGATTAATGTACACCTCGTAGAGAATCATACCCGCAAGGAAATACGAAACCCATGCCATGATCGGATAGGTATTCGGCAAAGGCCGTGATGAATACAGTACCGTTGCGATCACCATAGACGCCAGGAAAAGTGCAATTTTCCACTTATAGTGAAAAGGCGGTACCCAGCATAGCAGAATCATAGATAATCCCATGGCAACAAGGACGATCTGTATCTCACCACCCACCGGCAATAAAACAATTCCCGCGAGAACAATAATACTTCCCCGTACAAGTATCCGCAGTAAACTATCAATATTGTTATTTGCGCTTACGAGCATCAGGGTTGTTCCGGCGATAATTGCAAACAAAGCAGCCGGAATACCGGAAATAATAACTTTTGCAGTCCACAGCAATGAAGCCATATGAGCGACAATCATACCCATAATTGCAATCGCCCTCACAACATCAACACCAATAATGCGAGATTGCAAAATCTATACCTCCTTCTTTAAATAAAGAAAATCCACTAAGGAAACTTACCTACCTCGAAGGTTGAAGTTTGTAAAACTTGCAACCTAAGAACAAGTATATAGATACATTTCGGAAATCGGTAAGAACGTGATACGACGCATGTGGGAAACATATAAGAGATTCATGTGAACGAATTCAGGCCTAAAGGAATCAACGCTAGGGGCACAGTCAAGTCAACTTCCGTGAAGGCTGCTCCCGAGATTCTACGCTGCACACGGGTGCCGAAAGGCCTCAACTATGGGCTTGCAGCATACAACCTTTACGGGGCTCTGCTACGGCGTACGTGGCTTACGCGTGATACACGCGCACGCGACGCAACCCCTTTTACCGTACTGCCTCCTTGCGATCACCACTGCACAAAGAGCACATTCTAAACCCCACGGCTGTAAACCACGTTGAACCGGGACTCGTGGATAGGATGATGTATCCTCCACGCTCGGAGCGGGTCCCCGCTGCTCGTATAGATTCCAACCAGATCCTCCGTGAGCTTCACCATCTAACTTTGCTGACCGACAACACAATATCAAGCGGTGAAAGCCCAAGGAAGCGATACCACCGAATTACTACGCAGGCCCGACAGCAAAAAATTAGGGACCCATATACTTGACTCACCACGAGAGTCTTATGCCCGCAACCGGCGTCATCTGGTTAATGATCATAACCGATTCTATATGAAGCGATGTCGTCAGGTGTAATTTCATCAGCGGGAACGAGTTGGTAATGAGCCTCGTTCCTGACACGCATGGCGTTGTCCTGTACTTCGAGTTCAAATAACGCAATTAGACCGTCGCTAGCAAACTGTGCTGCGACAGGACGTGCGATCATGTCCGGCCATCGCTGAGAACAAACAGCCAAGTCCTGTTCGGCTTGAGTGATGCCAATCTCGTCTGAGCCGCCCTTGGCCTGGACGGGGATGACAAACTGCCCCCCTGTCCGACGCAGTGCCCGCACGTAATGTATTACAAATACCATCGGGATGAAGTCGCAAAAATCGACTAATCGGCTCTGTCGTTCCGGGCTCAGTCTGCTCGAACCTCGTAATTGACTTTTCCGTATGAATAGTACGCGCAGATGAAGACAGTAGTTCGGGAGTAAGGGGACGTGGGCGCGAGAAGTCCAACGGGTCAGACTTTTCGCCACGTAAATACTTGGAATATAAAGAGGCCGAGAGGGGCCACTTTGTATTCACGGAGTCGACATGAAGCAACTCTTCAAAGGAATCCGCATCCGGTATATCCTCGATGGCCTCACGCACGCTGGGCCCTATCGGCAAATCGGTTGAGGTCACTATGGTGCCCTTTATGCTTCGTGGAGTGACGGTGGGCGCGGGATAATCAGGAAGTGGGACATCCGATCTTGCACCAAGGAGAATCATCCGCTTGCGCGATTGTGGCGTCCCATAATCAGCTGCCTGCAAAACGCGATACGGCTCAAGGATGCGGTATCCACCATCCCTTAGCAAAGCGATCACTTCGTCAAGAAGTTGACGGTGCTTACCTACTACCAAACCAGAGACATTCTCCATCAGACAATAGCGTGGCTTCAGTTCAACAACTAGTCGAACATATTCCTTCAGTAGGGCATTACGTGGATCATCAATCGCAAGCTTGCCGATTAGTGAAAATCCCTGGCACGGCGGCCCTCCGGCCACCAAGGCGATTTCCTGGTCGCGAATATCCGATTTCTCCCGAATCTCCCGACCACTGATCGTGGCTACATTTCGCGCAAATGTTTTCCCGTAAGGGAAGTTATATTCATGGACAGCAGCGTGGACTGGGTCGTACTCAACAGCAGCCGCGATGTCGAATCCAGCCTGCTCTAGACCGAGTGACAACCCCCCTGCACCAGCGAACAGATCCACTACAAGCGGCCTACGAACATCGATCGACACGCGTTTGAAAGTACCACAGCGCATGGCCTTGAAAGGAATTGAGCTGGCCACGCTTGCCCTAACGACACCTTCACCTTCCCACTACCTGTTTGTAGGTGATTCGTGTTCCTATCATCACTGCCAACACGTCGACTGCTTGTTGTTCTAGGCTCATGCGGCAGCGGGAGAGTCGGAAGCTGAACTCCGTAAGATAGAGCCGAAGGTGCGCAAGGCTTACGACATGGTACACACCGACGATGCCGCGCTTGAGTACTGACCATACAGACTCAATACCGTTGGTATGGATCCTGTCATCAACAACCTGCTTTGCTGAGTGGTTGACGCTATTGTGGTTGCCCCATCCGCGGTAGGCGGGGTGCTCATCACTGTAGAGGACTGTCTCCCGGCCAATGGTGCTATTGAGAAAATCCATGATCGTGACGGGAGTCGTATCGGGAAGATGCTTGGCCGTCACCTTGCCTTCACGAGTGCGTACACCCACAACAGCAGCCTTCCCCTTAGGCTCGCGTCCATCATGATTCTTCTTTGACTCATGCTTGTTGCGTTCTTTGCCACCGACGTAAGTCCCATCTGCTTCTACCACACCGGTAAAAGGCCAAGAGCCTCATTGTCGCACGCAGCGCGCAGGCGTTGCAGCATGAACCATGCAGACTTCTAAGTCACACCAATCTGGCGCGACAACTGCACCGAGCCGATTCCCTGCGGGAGGATACGAACAGATAGACCACGAAAATCCACTTATGCAAACCAATATGCGAGCGCTCCATCACCGTCCCCGTGCGCACAGTGAACTCCGCCCTACATGCAGACTCCCTGCACCAGAAATACCCAGGGCGAGACTCAAGCACATACGGAGTCCTCACGACCTCACACACAGGTCACACCTCCGGGAGTCGATCCTCACCCCAGCGCTGAGCCTCCAAGAGCACTCTTGCCGCCCCTTGGTCAGGGAATCTCTGAAACAAGTCCAATCAAACTGAGCTACTTCACAAGGGCTAGTTAAAAAAATCGTGGTGAAACAGGTATACAATCCTCGAATATATCATAACCCTACAGAATTCATCTCCCGATTCTCCCTATAACATTTTACTGCGAGGTAAATGAAAGCACCATACCCAATGACTGCCGCAGAGGCCATTGCCACAAGACTAACCGCCATCGACTCAGGAGAAATATTCCACAGGAAATGACAGCCGAAGCCAAGAGCAAAGAACGCCGCCGCCACCCCCCAACGCCAACGCATATACCTCCCCTCACTAAATAAAGCAAGGCCCAGACCAAAACCAATAATCCCAGAATAGACTGCGTGCTGGGCAGGTCCAGCAAGAGTCCGAATCATCCACACACCAACAACACCAGAGACATCAGAAGAAGGATCCAACAAACCAGCAACAGATCCGTAGCCAATATCCTCCAGAATAGTAAAACCGAGCCCGACAAAAAAACCTACAACAAGACCATGCCAAGGTTTATTCAAACTCCTAAAAGATAGGAGTATTAACAGGACCCCAACTGCCTTGCCAATCTCTTCTGGCCACGCGCCAGCGAAGGATGCGGCAAAAATCGAGAGGCCTAGCTGAGGAAAAAGATCTCTCATCCCCTGCCCCGATTCATATACGAGCGTCGTCACAGTTCCCGAGCCCCATAAAATCGCAGCAGGAAGCCACACCACATACCGAGAAGGAAGAAGCTTCAATAAAAAGAAAAGAGAACTAAAAATAACAATGTAGCACAGGCCAAAAAGGGAACCCAGGATCACGCCCGTAGGATTAAACTGAAGCGTAGCAGCAATATTGCGATAAATAGTTACCGCCCCCACAAAGAGACCGGAAATAAAAATTAAAACAAAAGGAAGCCGATTAGTTTCTTGGCTGGAAGACTTAATCACCTACATTATCTCCTATCTTTTCTGCAACACTATCCACATCGGAGATGTTCCCCGTAATGACAGTAACAACTTCCTTGCCGTTCTTCTCGAAAGAAACTGCAAGAATTTTCTCGGCTTCATCAACATGAGAAATACCGAGCTCTTCGGCCTGCATAGAATCAAGAGACAAAACATGAAACTGTCCGTCTTGCGTGGAATTCTGCATCGGAAGCTTCGATGAATGCGCCGCACGAAGCATACGCCGAAGAGTCAAGTCAGGATCATCGGTGACCCCAACCGCTATAGTAGATACCTTAGCGTCACCACAATGGTAAGTTGTCATAAGACTCAGGGAATCGTTACGGCACTCAAGATCTTCCAGAACCACAGAAGCCTCACCCTCCCCAAGCTCAACCGCCTTAAGCTCACTGACCTCATGAAGTGGGGGGAGAGCGTGGGAAATGACATTGGGCACCGCAATCAGGGCAAAGACCCCGCAGACAAGACCACCAGCACACAGCCAGGATCTCTTTACATCAGAAAGCATAGGATAACCATATCGAACTGCCAGATAAAAACCAACAACAACTTCGAACTAGTGGATGCCTGGCCCCACGCGCGTCGTTGACGCTCAATAGTGAGACCGCCCATGTACGGATCAAGCGAGTTCAGCAGATAAATAGCTACCCGAAGCGATACAACAGCAAGACGAGAGATGGTCATGCACATCAAAATGCTGTGAAGCTAGATTGAAACGAAAATCCATTCACATCGCTTAGCTATCACGTTGATATTTTCCAACCATATGATCGCATCCGCGAGATTCCAGAGAGACCCGCTCATTCTATCAGTTTTGGAATAATCATGAGAAGGTTTGCACCAGGTGTGTAGGTTAAGGAGGAACGCCCATTCTTACCCTCTCGTCTACCCAGTCGGGGCCATAGGAGGCACACAACACCACACACCGATCAGGGGGAAAAATTTCGACACGGTACGATACACATCATGGACCGTCCCCCCCCCACCCAGAGGAAAATCACGGGCGGTGCAGTCGGATAGCCACCACCCCGGCAAGCGGTATCCAGGTGGGTGCTACCGCGTGCGAACATCCCGGTTACCCCAACACGGCAACCATAGGCATAGGCGAACCGGGTGCGTAAGAGAACCTCAAGGGGGTGCAGGAGCTCATCACAGACAGCCATCAGCTCCTGCTCTGCGTCATAGAGAGCGCGAATCGTCTCAAATGAGGCACCCTTGAAGAACTGGTTGTCGCCCCGTGCTGGGTCATGCTGCCAATGCCGGAAGTATCCGGAGAAGCGATAGTAGTTGACCCGCGCGAGAAATTCAGCTGCAGATGCCTCGTCATCGATGCGCATACCGCGCTGACCGAGTAGCTCTACCTGTTGCTCGTAGCTCAACCAATCCTTCGGCATCGGGTATGCCTCCATAGAAATGAAAGGCCCCGGTCATTTGTGCATTCCCCTCACGGGGAAGAGGCCTGACCGGGGATCTATTGCAACCCACTATACAGCACCTCTCCCAACGGATACAAAGTTGCTGCTGTCAGGGTGTCCGGATTCGCGTGGGCTCAGGGGCGTATGCGTGAGAGCCCGACGCGGTCGCACCCGTGGCTTGCTGGAATTCACGTCAATCCTGGCTCTTAGAAGGAGCCAGTCATGGCTACGAGAGATCTATCGGTATTCGCCATAGGACCATCATACGCCCTGCCGCCGCACCACAGTCAGCGCGATCCCCGATCCGGCTCAGTCTCACCATGAATGGCATACCAACAAAAAAGTTTGCGCGGTACGCACGCCCAGACTGAGCTGCCTAGGGGCAACGAGTCCGGCGACGAGATTCAACCTCAGAGCAAAGCACACACAGGTTACGGCGGGGGCAGTGCAGTCGGATAGCCACCACCCCGGCAAGCGGTATCCAGGTGAGTGCTACCGCGAGCATACGCACGTGGAAGCCCTCTGCGTGCAGGTTTTAGGCGGCGTTCATGGAACTCCGGTGGTTGCGCACGCGGTTGAACAGCTTTGTTCCTACGGTGACGGTCGCTTGGTCCGCTTCACTGTTCCGGGCGCTTTCGGCTTCCGCTTTCCCGACGTACAACACCCAGAAGCCCGGCTGCTCGCGGTTGCACTCAGCGAGGAGCTCGTAGGCGGGAAAGTCGCCGGTGTAGTACAAGGCATAGATCCCAGCACCATCAAATCGCTGGATTTCGGTCAATAGGACGACGGGTTCGTCGTCTAGGGCGCGGGCGATGGAGACACCGAGGTTGCCATAAGGACAGGGGATCGAAGGCCATCATTTAGCTCACCGCCCGGAGGTGTCCTTGAATGGGCAGTTGGTGTATGTGACGCATGGCGGTGTCTCGTTCGAGGTGTTTTGCCACGCTGAGCATCACGATCTGGGCGAGGTGGACGGGCACGGCGTTGCCGAGTTGACGTAGTGCTTCTACCTAGGCCCCATGGAGGGCATAGCGGTCGGGGAAGGTCTGGATGCGGGCGGCTTCGCGTGTGCTTCCATGAGCCGTTCCGCGCTGACGTGTAACGCCATCAACCGAGGAGGGGGTGCGGAGTGCGCCCTGCGTTGGCGAGTTCAGGTTGAGGGGGTAGTTCTACTCATGGCTCACGCAGGCAAAGCACAATTCATGCGACTTTCAACTTGTGCAATGAGCCACCGGCCGTACAGCTCGATACTATCCCAATCGACCTTACGGTTGCCGTCATTGTCATAGCTGACCGGCACCATAAAGCGCGTCTTCGCCAATCTAGTTGCACTCGCCTTATGTCCCCACGAGAATTTTTCTAACGCGCGTTTGAGGCTAGCCACCAACACAAGGGCACTTGCCTCACTTAGCGAAGAGGATCGGAGCTCAAATACCTTTGTCGCACCGTAAAACGGTACCGGTTGATAGGCCACCACCTGTGTGTCGATACCAACTGTAATTGCGTTTCCTGGATTCGGGTGTTGCTGTTGTTCACTGATAAAACCCGCAACGCTGTTGGCATTGGCCGAGTTCGTAACGTGGGGATAAAGGGCGAGGCCCGCTACAACCTCGTTCAAGTTTAGCCAGGAAGGCACCTGCCTATACGTTTGAAAGACATCCGTGATCAGCATTGGCTCGAAGGTCAGCACAGGTGCCTCCCCGACATGATCCGTGACAGATGGTCGAGCACGGTGTGTGTGCGTGTGTGGATTTCAGTAAACAGTTCGCGACCGAATTCGGATATGCCGTCCCAGTCGACGACGATTTCACCCGAGCTGGAAACGGTCACGGGAACCATGATCTTTGTTGCCTTCAAGCGGACCAGGGATGCTCCGTTACCCCACTGGAATTTTCCCATTTGTTGCCGAAGTAGTGTCACAAGGACCGGCCCTGTAAGCTCGTTTAGTCGATGATGTCGGAGAACCTGAATCTTCACTGACGTATAGAACGGCATGGGTTGATAAAAGACTGTTTGTGTATCAACGCCAATAGTGATCGCGTGTTCCGGATTAGGGGGAAGACTCTGCTTCCCGATGACGTCTTCAAGGCCGTTAGCCATTGCGGACCGACTCACATATGCAAACTGCCCAGCAGAACTGACTACCTTGTTCTTGTCGTACCACGCCTGAGATGCCTGCATCGACTCAAA
This sequence comes from Corynebacterium lowii, assembly GCF_001412085.1. GTDB lineage: Bacteria > Actinomycetota > Actinomycetes > Mycobacteriales > Mycobacteriaceae > Corynebacterium > Corynebacterium lowii. Next base: position 654,298 of record NZ_LKEV01000001.1, on the reverse strand, counting down.
CACGTCAGTAATCAGCATTGGCTGGAATTTCAGCGTGTCGTAGATGCTCATTTGACATCCTTTTCTACGTCTTTGGCCGGGGTGATGAGATCACCCAGTCCATGCGTGTGCATGTTGACTTGCCAGGTCACGTAGTCGGCAACGGTCGAAAGGAACTCTTCCTCTGTTGGTGGCTGGTCATTGAAATAGAAGTAGCTGTGTTGCCACTCATCTGTCGCCGTGACTTCAGTACGTACGATGAAGTGCGTGTCGTCTGGTACGCCGTCGTTAAAGACTGACATTAGATGCTTGCGACGATCCTCGGCCCGCCCATCGTCTACAAGTCCGACGTGTTGGCGAACCTTATATCCGTCATCCTTGAAATCAATGAAAGCTGTCTTTTTGTGTTCAGGATGAGGCACCCCTGCAGTGAACAGTGCAACTACGACGTGAGTCCCGATGCCGTGGAATGTGTCAGGGTTCATGGTCAGCACTGCGTCAAGCGTGTGCTTCTTCATGATTGCGGCCTTCAAGGCCTTGTCTTCGCGGGTCTTGCCTACCATCGCCGATTGGGGGACGATAGCGGCTAAACGCCCTCGTACTTCCAACAAGTCAAGCGCGTAGCTGATGAACGACAATTCAGAAAGATGTCGAGTCGTCTTGTCCTTCGATTGTGAATACGGAGGATTCATCAGCACCTTTGTAAAACCTTCTAGCCGTCCTGGACGCTCCGGATCATAGGGGAAGAATCCGTCACGTGTTACGTCGAAGATCGAATTGCGCTGGAAGTTCGCTTTACCGTCCCCTCGAAGAATCATGTTCGTCGTTCCAACAGCGAACAGCTTTTCCTGCAGTTCTACGCCATGGAGTTGGAACCGTTTGATTTCATTGAGTTTACCCTCCAGCTTGTCAGAGTCTTCTTTGAACCTGACTACTGCGTCATTGAACATCTGACGCATCGCCGCAATAAGAAAGGATGCTGAGCCTGCTGTGGGATCTAGAACAACGTCATCACAGTTGACGTCGATAAGCTCCGACATCAAATCCGTGATGTGGTGTGGTGTAAGCACGATGCCAAGGGAATTGCCGTCCGATCCGCCGTACTTGACAAACTCCCCGTAGAAGTTTCCAAGCACGTCAAACGCCGAATAGGTTGGGTCAGATACGACTTTGAATACGTCTCGATCCAGAACCTCCGCGAAGTGTCACAACGGGGTCTTCCCAAGATCATTGTTGTGAGCGTTCAGGAGTACATGGCGCTGAATGAACTTGAAGCGGTCGAACATGATGCCGATCTTTTGTTTGGGCCCGAGATCTGCTTCGTCACTTTCTAGGTACTTCTGGGCGGCACGATAAACCTTTTCCCCGTCTCGATAGCCATTGCGCTTCTCGCCAGTAAGGTCGTTAACAAGTTCCGGCCGGTATTTCAGAGCTAGCAAGATTGCGGAGACAAGGGTGGCTTTGTGCTCATTCTCCAACGACGCGTAGTTACGCATACCTTCGTGAAGCTCCGCTGCGACTTTGCGAATCTCGCGGACGCTTTTCTCCTCTTGAGGAAGCTCTCCAAGCACCGCTACTCGATAGAACTCATCAATCGCCTTAGGCGAAAAACTCGTGAATGTATCAATCTGCTTGTCAAGTACCTTAGGAGCTCGCTGTGGTGCTGAGAAAGCTACTTGAATGGCATTGTGTGTCTCGCTACCAGCCACTCCGATGGCAAAGACCTTCTTGCCTGTCTTCGCAGCAAATATCTCGGCATAGTGCATCGCACCGTTTAGAGCGAAGTCTTGTCGCGCGGGATACTCCAGATCAACGGCACCATCATCGGTGGTTTTCACAATCTGATCAGCACGTGGTTTGTCTTCGATGACAACGATGAACTCGCCTGACTCGACAACGAACTCTGGCTTTCCTCGACCGCCACCCTGCCCTTTCGAAGCGCCTTCCATGGCTTCATAGAGATAGGCGGGTGCATCATTGATGCTCTGTTCCCACGGCCGCGTGAAACCGATGTCTCGCAGCATATCTCGAACGAACTGATCCGTGCTGCGCTCATTCGCCATGTGAATGCTCCTTATCTATGGTGAAAACGTCTGAGTTGTATTGGCTGCCTTCTTGACTCGTGGATGCTTCCCAGAGTGGTTGCTTATCTGTATTTCTAGTGCCGTTTCTACCGAGCATTCGATATCCCTCGTTTAATTCGCTTCATTACCTTACGACTCGTTAGGTGAGTCAACAAGTACGATCTCGCAGATTTCTGGTAGTCCACAATCCAAGTACTGACAAATGCGTAGCAGGGTGTCTGTGGTGACGTTGTCACCTTTGTTGAGACACGCTATAGATGCTACCGATACCCCTGCCTCGCGTTTGAGGTCTTCCTTGTTTCGTTGTTTGTCAATCAGGAGCTTCCACAGATTGGCGTAGTCGAGTCTTATGGTCAATACGGACGTCTTCATGCCTTGTTGGACGAAATCGAGCCTGTCGATGCGTACCCGGTAGGACGCCGCGAGCTCTTCGTAGCGGGCCCCCAGAGCACTTGATTCTGCGAGGCCTTCACGCACCTGTTGGAGCTGCCCGACGATCCGTTGCCCCTCTGCCATGGCTAGAGCAACGCGGTCTTGCCCGGCCCCGGGAAGGCTACCTGCATGGCGCCCAGTACGGACTGCGTAGGAAAGATTCTCCGCTTGCGTTGAGACTACAACATGGCCCGGCCCAGGCCGCACGCACAGTGGTTCATTGCACTGATGCTCAGCGACCATCCCGAGAGGAATCTTTTCCCCGTTGGCGCAAAGCGAGAACCTGTGTGCGGACATCGTGCATTGCTCACCATCATGCTGCCAGGTGTAGCGCCCATAACCATCGGGAGTGGAGATAGCTCCCACCCAGATCCAGCATTCATCCGCGGCTACCACATGGGAGTAGAAGCGCTGCCGATCCGCCTCGGTGATCTCTAAGGACGACACAACCTTCACGCGAGACTGGTGCCTTTTCCCCGAACCTGATTCTTGAGGCCTCTCCGTAGCAGTAGGGCACGGAAAAAGAGACAGCTGCTCCCAAGGCTGTCCTGGATTAGACCGCGCTTGCTGCCCCATAGCTCACCGCCACATCATCCCAGTCAACATTGCGCACGTCATCTTCAATCATACAAGTCCCGAGCACGTGGGTAACCGGCAACCGCGTTCGCAACGCATAATACGACATGGCCACTTGTCAAAAGGCGATAAGCACGCCCGCCTGCTCGAGATTCTCGATGCTGTTTTCTTCTTAAGAGTTCGTCTCGCATCCGGTTGTGAAAAGACTCGACATACCCGTTATATCACCGCTGACCTGGCGGGATGAACGCTTGGATCGTTGCATCCTTAGCCGCCCAGTCTTCTAGGGCATAGGCGATAGCGACGTGCTCGCGAGTGTATTTATCGATGATGTTGCAGATCTTGATCATTTTACCATGCCACGTCGAATCGAACTGGAAATCCAAAGCATACACATCGCGCGGGTATTGTCCGGCCCAGAACATCTCGCAGGCCGTGGCTATTGACACGTGTAGGCTTCTTGCGCGGTAGGACGCGTAGCCCTTCCTTCACACCAGAGGCGACGGAAGGTTTCTCGGCATGCCCTGAGGGCCCTCAGCCAGGGCGCTCCTCCAGGCGCGCCGGTGTCTCCACCGGCGGTGATCACGCGCGAAGTCATGCATCCATTCGCGCAGCTGCGCGTATGTATCAGGCTCCCTGGCGCAGGTCCTGGCATGCTGATAGACGCTGTAAAAAAGCCCGACGATCTGGCAAGCGTCTCTGTTGGGAGTAGCCCAGCTCGACTAGGTGCCAGACGGCATCATGGCGGCGAGCTGGGCTCAGAAATTTGCCTTCGATAATTTTTTCCATGCCGTTTTTCTCGCTCTGCCTGGCCAAGTAGGTGTGTGAGGCGGGTGTTTTCCTCGCGCAGTCGCTGGAGTTCTTTGGTTTGGTTCTTGGTTATCGCCGCGTACGGTGACTGCCGTCGATTCAGTGTGGCTTTACTGATATCGAGCTTGGTTAAGATCTGAGCCGTGCTTGATCCTGTTTCTTTCACGTTCTCGAGCTTTATCGAGTTTGTGAACAATCTGTTCGGGAGTGTGTTTACTGAACTTCTTGACCATTTATCCATTCTCTCCTCCCCGCCCACAGGCAGGGCATCAATGGACAATACTTAAGCCACCTGGACCTAAAACCTAAGGCACTCCACAAGTGTTCTCAACCTTGACGAGCTCTAACTATCTCTTATGTGTCGAGGTGCCAGTCGGTTGCTTCCACTGGACGATCCCCTCGAACATCAGCATCATTATCTGGGGCTTGCTCGATGAAACGGGGTAGGTCGTCGATATAGAACTTGTCAATTCGATCAATATGGGCGGCCAGTAGAGGATCCGTCTCCATCTGAGGAAGGAGATCACAGTAGTAGACGCCGTCTAATGCGTTTAGCTTGACCGTGTATCCTTTGAAATGCCCAGGGAGGAACGTATTTGAAGTTCTATAGTTAGGTTCTCTTCCGGCTCGCTGTACGTCATGTAAGAAGATCGCGAAATGTGGTGTAGCAACCCCGGTCAGTCTGTTGTACAGGAACTTATCGATGAAAACCTTGTCCAGGCGGTCCTTACTGGAAGTTTTTACTGACCCAATCGCCCTTAGCTCACCCTCCACCTCGACCATCAAGTCGTGCTGGTATTTCATTCCGAAAAGTTCATTGTCTTCCGAATCTTTCACAGGAATCGTGAGAACTCCAGATCGACAATCGACTCCACAGGATTCGATAGTCAGGCCAATAAGGCGCTCAAAAAGATCCCCATTTACCTTCCTTGCTGTATTAGAACGCGAGGCGGGCAAGGCATCCAGAGACGCTCCTATAGATTGCTGAAAGGTGTAAATAGCACGATTAAGCGACTCTCTATGTACATCGGTGTGCTGCTCGCTGTCACGGACCATTTCTAGCGCTTCGCGGAATAAAGGAACGGCGCTATCGAGATCATCCGGCGTGTAGAAGAGATCAGAATTTATCGGTCGGGTGAGTTGATAGTCTGCCTCTGACTTGTATTGAAGAAATCGGTAGCTCGGATTGTTCCTTGCCACAAGCTCGGCCTGAAATCCCTGCTCTGCTCGGAAATCACAAAATGCCCGCGCAAAAGCTACATATCCTTCTAGGCTCTGAAATCTCTCCTTATCCGATACCCATCGACGGAGGCGATCTACGTTCATCGGATTCCTTCCCTCCTCTGCGCGTTAGAGCGATCATATTCAAACCACTCGTCTTCTGTTCGTTTTTGGATTCGCTTCAGGCGTGATGCCGCCCAGCTGTTGTATTCAGGATCCAGATCGCATGCAAGAAATTGGCGGCCTAGCTGAGCCGAGACGACCGCTGTAGTACCGGAACCTGAGAACGGATCAAGCACTACTTGCCCCGAAGTCGTTCCAGCAAATATGAACTTCCTTACGAGTTCCTCTGGCTTTTGTGTCGGATGAGGAGTCTTTTCATTCATCCCGTTACACGTCGTGGGTACCTCAATTACATCCTTCGGCTTTGCTCCCATTGGGTTAGGAGTCCAATTATCTCTCTTGATTTTTCCCTTCCCAAATGCAGACGAGTCCGCTTGGGGGTGTGATGGATACTTCAGCGTGTGAGCTCCATAAGGAATCCGTATATGGTCAATATCAGCCAGCTTTTGCGACTTAGATTTCCTGAAGTGAAGAATTGACTCGTGCGCTCGTCCCCAGTCGTTTCCCAAATTGGCCTTGTTTCGATAGTGCCAAACAAGCCAACGACAGCCTGCAAAGTACTTCATGGAAGGATGCTTTAGGTCGGCAAGAATCTCCGAAAAACCACAGACATAAAGGCTGCCCTTTGACTTCAGTACCCTACTTGCTTCACTGATCCACTCCATGCTCCACTGAATGTAGGCTTCTTGTGATTCAAAGCTGTCCCAATCAGCCTTCTTAATGTTGTATGGCGGGTCAGCAAAAATCATGTCTACTGACCCAGAATCTAATGACTGTAGCCAGCTGATCGAGTCTCCTTGAAATATAGAACCCTCGGGAGCCTCTACTTGCAACTGGTAATGAGGACTTCCGACAGCCTGAAACTCGCTAAAATCGGCGTAGTCTATCACTTTTCGATTCAAGACGGTCTCCTCAGACACAAGTACCTCTTGGGTTCCGATACCCTCCAAAGCCACTAATCCTTTCGTCAATCATGAGTAGAAGTCTCTTTGCTTGCGTGCTCGCCGAAAAGTCAATACCCCATCAACTAAGTAGGGATAACCACCGCATTCAAAACTCCTTTTCCTGTACTAGAAGGTATAACTTCGCAAATGTCGGAAATATCACAGTCGAGGACTTCGCACATTCATGTAAGGACTTCGGTGGTCACGTTTGCGCCTTGCCAAGTTTGGCCATGGTCGCGGGGCTGGCTCCTGCGAGGTCTTGGAGCTGTGTCTTATTGAGGTCCTTGTCGATGAGGAGTTTCCACAGCCGCTTATAGCTAAAAGTTCGACTAGTTGTCATCGGTCTCCTCCTTGTCGTTGAGGTCTTCGTCAGTCATATCGATGAGGAACCCGAAGCGTCCTTGGTCAGTGCGCCTCGTGAAGCGGATGAAGTTGCAATCTTTGTCAATGGTGTCGAGGTCCGGCATGAACTTGGTGTTGTCGGCGATGATGATCTGGCCATGGTCTTAGACGTTGATGAAGTGCTCATATAGTGCTTGAGGGATCTTTTCGCGGACGTCCATCAACTCCGGGTCAAGCTGCTAGTCATCGAGGCCCAGCAGGGGTGTGTCGATGACCAGCAGGCCGGGATTGTGGCTGGCTTCATCGCTGGCGAGGTAGTCGCGAAGCACAAGCATGACGGCGATGTTAACGAAGGAGCGGTAGCCCTTGCCTTGCTTGGCTTTGCTCTTGCCATTGATCGTCGCATCGAACAGCTGTCGTGAAAACGTGGCCGTCTTGAGTGCTGGGAACGCGCACGCACCGAGCGTGTCGAGCAGATTGGTGCCCATCGCAGTCCAGAACTTCGGGGAACTCTCCGAGTGGATTGAAGGTGCCTTTCGTGAACTGCTTCTCGCGGCGCTCCTTGATCGTCGCCCATTTGGCGCAAGGTCTGATTGAGATCTGCGAGGCGCTGCACTAGTTCGTCACGCTCTGCGGCGGTGGAATCAGGCACATGATTGGGCATCGCTGGGTCGAGCTTGTTGTCACAAACTGGGCATGAGTGGGCCGCAGGGCGCTCGCTCAATAGATGCATGCCTTGTTGGACGAAATCGAGCCTGTCGATGCGTACCCGGTAGGACGCCGCGAGCTCTTCGTAGCGGGCCCCCAGAGCACTTGATTCTGCGAGGCCTTCACGCACCTGTTGGAGCTGCCCGACGATCCGTTGCCCCTCTGCCATGGCTAGAGCAATGCTCTGCTGGACCGGCTCCATGCGCTGGCTTATCTCGCTGATGTGGTGCTTGATCTCGTCCTCATTGCTAGTGCCTAAAGCTTTCTTGATCGATTCGATACGCATCGCAAGCTTTTCTGGTTGCCGCTCAAGATACTCAATGACTGCGTTGTTCTTGAGCTTCTTCGTGTCTGTTGATTCGTCTCGTGCCCATGCCCCGTAGTCCCGTCCTGTAATGAGAGCTGCAAGCGCACACTTAGCTGCAGTCGCCGACGTGTTTTGGGATGGCAAGAGAACAGATGGCTTGCTCGCGATCCGGTCTTCATAGGCGCAGCAGGCTGGCCAGAAGGTCCGCCATGTAAAGGCCTTGGTCTTGAAGTCCTGGCGCGTGATGACCATGAGCTTCTCGGGATTCTCGTAGCCGATGAGCTGTAAAAGGGTCGAGCCTACTAACCAGTGGTTCTTGGTGTGTCGGCTCTTGTAGGTGCCGGACTCAACGCCGGAGTTGGTACTAGTGACTTCGACGTTGGTATTGCCCTTACCGATGGGGCGTTTGCGGGTGATGTTGCCGCCGAAGGTGACCTCGTCGCGTTGGCTAGCGATCTCACTAGCGAGGTTCGCGAGCAATAGTGACGAGCCATTCACATCCCCCTTCCACAACGCGACACTTCGAAGTTGAAGGGCGCTCCGCTCGCCGTGAGCGTCTTGGTCTGCTTGCATGCTCATGGCGATGAGCTCGGCCGTGAACACGTCGAGTTTTCGAGTGCCCTTCATGAGCGGACGCACGACAGTAATCACTTCACTGAACGGTGTTGTTCGAGCCATCACTGCCTCCTCTCATCGAGGTTCATCGCATCCCATCGCTAACCCAGCCGCTCAGCAATCGCCGATGCGGGATTGTTGAAGCATCGGATCGGCAGAGCGCGTAGATCGTCTACGGGAATCATACCGGTTCACTACGTCAACAACGCATTCATCTTCACAAACGTAAAGGATGCTTCACCTACGGCCACAATGCTCCGCAGGTCACCGTGGTCGAGGGTGACCACACCGTCGACGCCTGGCTTGCTGACGCGGTGGATGAGGACGTGTTCGCCCAGTGGGATGACGCCACACAGGCCATCGAGGAAGGCTCGCGTAATGCGACGTTGTCGAGGTTTGCTGGCAGGGTGCTGATTCGCCTCGGCACGACCAATGAGGCACGCGCCTTGTGTGACCGCAAGGCCGTCCGCCGCACCCCGCCGCTGCCCGAGGCGGAGGTGGAGTCCATCTGGCGGTCGGCCACCCGGTTCGCTAAGACGGTCGAGAACCAGCCGGGGTATGTGCCACCAGAGGATTTTGAGACGAGCCTGGATTCGGTACGCCCCGCCGATTACAGCGACGTCCGGTAAGCCCACGCCTTGACCAAGGGTTACCCGGACTCGCTGCGCTACTGGGAGGCCACCGACTGGCTCACCTATTACGACGGTGGCACATACTCGGGTTTACTCAGGTTACCGTGACTCATTTCTTGCCCCTTATATTAGGCCCTAACCTCGATCCTCGTACACCAGGGGAACACGACCACTCACCTAAATACCGCTGCAGATGCACCCCTCCCCCACGTGAGGCACCGGAAGCCTGACAGGGATCATCCCACGGTCCGGACTCAATCCCCACTCGCAGCTGCATCACTCACTGAACACGATCCAGAAGCCCCACCCGCATCCCGGCCTTCAGGTGATCCTTTTTCCTCATCGCAATCATCCTGGCCTCCCAACCCAGTCTCCCCCGCAGCATCTTTCGACAGCTCTTCTGCAAGCGTTACCAGCCTCCGACGCTCCGCAGGCTTGAGCCCCGTCTCTCGTGTCAATATCCGTGGCGACATGATCTCCAGCGCGCCCTTAAGAGCACGCCCCACCTCCACGCGTGCGTAATGAAGCTCTACTAACGCTGCGTCCACCTTCGCCAGCGCTACAAGCTCACGATCGCGATCAGCAAGTGCTTTCTCCCGCCGCGCAGCCAACGCAGCTTCCACACGTTTTTTCCTTGTCACGAAAGCTCACACCTTTCCTGGACTCCATCACGCCACCTGACTCCCATCGGCGTTCTCACGCTCACGAAGCCGCCGCGCAGGGCGGGGAAACCCTCGACCCCCACCACACACAGGCACCAACAGCCGAACACACATCACCCTACCAAAACCTGCAACAAAATCATCGACACACCGCCACCAACCAGACCCAAAGCACTACCACCACACCCAACACCAACGCCAGCAACATCACCACCCAAAAACCACAAAACCCCAGGCCATCTACGCCGACCAAGTCGCGCGCTGCGCGCACGACCACAAAAACCGACAAACCTCTATCCTGAGCAATCATCCATACCCCTGCCTTTCCCCGTTGTCGCTCGTGACGATGGCTTCCTCGATAAAGCTTGATCGATAAGCGCACGACGATGTTTCCGGGCTTCCACCCGCTGCTGCGGGCTCAACAGCTCGTCTGGTCGTGGTCTGTTCGGCGCACGAAAACTGCTCGGATGCCCACTCGCATTACCACCAGGCTTTTTCGGGGGTGCCGCATACGGTGGCACATCATCACGCAATCGGGCTTTCACCAAGCCCGGTAGATACCTCACCTCACTCGGTAACCCACGTGCACCAAGGGTGCTACGCAATCCACGTAACGTCCAACCGCCACGCATCCGCTGGCGGATCATCTCCGCGATCCCTGGGACCTCCCTCGGCGGAAGATCCTGCATCGCCTCGGGAAGAGCACCCTGGATCAACTCCCAATCATCCACCCGAACCGCAGATGGCAAATCAGGATCCTCGTGATGTTCAACCATCTCACCTGAAGGCCATTTTCCGGCGTCGAGACCCCCTATGTTACCCTCGGTACCACTGGAGGGGTTTTCATTCACGAGAAGGCCCTTCTCGCGCGTTTTTGCCCCATCTGGGATCATCACCCCCACTCCAGCATTCTGAGAAGCAGCCCCAGAAGCGGGACCCGCGGCATCTGGAGCAGGATTCTCATCCCCGCCAGATAAGCGCACGGCAGGAGCGTCACACAGCTCAGCAGTCGCAGACTCGGCTGGGTACCCAGCCGCATCCGGCGTCGCATCGCTACGGCCGGTCTCGGGCGTGGAATCGGGGCCGATCCCGCCAAGATGATCACCTCGCGGCGATGATGAAAATTCCTCTCGGGGATCCTGCCCCGCCCCAGGCGCGTGAGCGCCGTCCCGCCCCTGCCCGGTCGTCACGTCTGGCTCGTCGGTGCCGAGGGGGATGGAGGGGGAGGGGTTGGTATTTATGTTTATCTTTCTAGGGGTGTCACCAGTGACACCCATACTCGGGGGTTTTTGACACCCATACTCGCCTTTGGGTGTCACTTTGACACCCTTAGCCTTACCTGCGGTTTTGGGTATGGGTGTCATTTTGACACCCATAGGTGCCTCATCCTGATTTTCCCGTCTTTTAGGCCTGTGGATAACCCTGTGGATATCCTCGCCGTGGAACCGGCCTGCCAGGATTCCCGGGAGATCGATGACGTACTTTTTGGTCGCTTGGCGGGCCTGGCCGCCCTCATCAACGCACCACCGCTTCTCGATGTCGATGATCCCGATCTCATGCAGGAAGCTCAGCTGGCGGAGCACCGTTGACCGCGACTGCGCGGTCCTTCGTACCAACTCACGGATACTTGGCCAACACTCCGCTTTACCATCACCGCGATCCTTCTTATCTGCACGATCCGCCAGCATCGCAAGAGTAAACTTCGGCCCGGGCTTTAACGTGGTGACGTGCTCGACGACGATGCCCATTTCAACGAATCCCATCACGATCCCCTTTCAAGCGCTGATGCACCGCAGCCATAAAATCTCCTACCATCTCAGCGGTGTCCACGATCGGCGCGGCGCACTCGGCCACCGTCACGACGCGATCCCCACATCGGTGCCCACGCAGACTCACCCAAAGGCGATCAACAGGATGACAGAAGAAGTACTCAGCGGTGACAGCAGAACAATCCCCACCGGCAGCCTCGACCGGCCAAAGCACGGCCTCGTAGGCCACCTGGGCGCTGTGATCAACCCAGGAGCATGTCACCGCTACGATCTCCTGCGCGAGGCAATGAGACCGCCCATCACACCCAGACCCAAGCACCACCCCGAGTGCCGTGGTCTGCGGGATAGCAGGCAGCACCTGCCAGACGCGGTGAAGATCACCACTAGCAATCCTTAGGGGTGTCCCTGTATCCATGGTGGCCACCCCAGACCGACAATCGATCTGACATACGCGCTGGCACACCTGGGTGATATCCACCCGGGCGGCAACCTGCCGGGCTAACCCCACCACGGCGATGCCGTAGGCGAGGTCGTACTCGTCGGATAAAAACACGTGGTGTAGCCGCCCGTATAGACCTGGTGGCGCTGGGCTATACGGGTAGTCCTGCCATCGACAGCGCAGATAACGCCCCGCGTGGCGATCACCAGTAGTAGCGCTGTTGTAGTGGCAGGTACCCCAAAGATCCGGGGCTGGACCAGCTGATACAGATTCAGGTTGCGGGTGGGACTGTGCCATGCTATCCTCCTTCACAAGAGGTTCTCCCTCTTTTTTAGATGATTTTCGGGTTTTCCTTCTCAGGAAAAACGGGTCAAGTACCCCCTCTACTCTGCGGAGGGGGTATTTTCATGCCTACTTCCGAGCACCTATGCGATGGGTACGACGTAGCATCACGGCGATCTGCTGCGGGGCCCGCACGAAAAAGTGCGGCCATAAATGCAGCTGCAGGGGGAGCTCATCATCGGGGTCGATGGTGTGGCGGCGTGTAAGCCAGGCACGCGGTACACCATGGCACAGGGGCATAAAACACGCCTGGTAGGCCCACTGATGGTCTTCCCAGTGATATCCCACACCGACTAGTCCCCTCCCCAGCCAAGGGTCAGGCTCCTCGCCGTGGATGACAAGGCCGATCAGGCCGCAGGGTGCCGCGTCCATCACAGGGCGGATCAGGCCATGTGCGTAGTCCTCAAGGGCATCCGGATCGTGCTGCGTGCCCGATGCATGGGGGTGCGCCATCACAATCGGGTCGATGACCACACTGGTGGTATCCGGGACATCGGGGATGAGGTGGTCGGCAGCGAGCTGAGTAGCAAGCCCGTGGAGGGCATCACAGTAGCGCGTGTCCTCGTGGTGCGTCAGCGGGATCGCACTGATGGGATAATCCCAGTGATGGGGTGCCCACCCGTGCCACACCCGAGCAGCCACACCAGCCACGGGTACTGTAGCGGCCTGTCGTATCGAGTCATGCTTGATCGTGGTGGGAGGGCCGATCTCTACCGGGGACAGGCGGGAAGCAGGACGCAGGCAACGGTGTGACCCTATCAACAGCACGTCTACCCCCGACGCGACAGCGCGCGGGGTCCCGATCATCGGTGACGGTGGCACCTCGGCCAGCAGTGCAGCAGACGCGCTCATGCCGCTACCTCCCCCGCGATGATCGCCTCCACCGCAGACACAGGGATACGCCATCGGCCACCAGGAGTCTGCCACGCACCCGGCACCCTGCCCGCATGACACCACCCCCTGACCGCCTGCCCGGACACACCACCAGGCACCATCCGCCCCACCTCAGCAGGACTCACCCATCCACAATCATCAAATATGAAACTATTAATTTCATCCATAGTCACAGAATGCCACTCGCTTGATGCTTGTGCAACTTTGAGTTGCACTTATTCTTTGAGTGGGCTACCATGTAGTCATGACAGCAAAACCCGCATCCATGAGTGCAAGTGAAGCCATTGGCTTAAAAGTAAATAACCTCATGCTTCGCAACCGAGGAACACGCAAAGAGCTGGGGTCTGTCCTGAACATCAGTCCCCAGGGCGTCAGTCGCAAAATCCTCGGCCAGGTCGCCTGGTCGATCGATGATCTCTATAGTACGGCTGATTTTTTCGGGGTGGATATCACGGATCTGCTTCCCCGTCGGGTGGTAGCCTCAGACATGCAAGAATCCCCGGAGACCGTGGTCTCAGGGGATTCCCGGAGGATGGTAGCGGGGGCAGGATTCGAACCTACGACCTCTGGGTTATGAGCCCAGCGAGCTACCGAGCTGCTCCACCCCGCGTCGAATACTTTTCAGTATCGCGCCGCCTTGGCGACGTGTAGGAACTATACGCACTATCCCCACAAAGAACAAACTCCCTGCTCACCGCCTTTCGAACGGCAAGCAGGGAGCAGACCAGAAAGAACCCGAGCCTTAGGAGTTATTCTCCGCAGAACGGTAGTTCTCCACGGCACGGTCGAGGTCGTCGAGAGCCTTGCCGTACTCCTCGAAGGAGCCGTCGCGGGCGTCCTCCAGCTTGCGCAGGGCGTCGTTAATGCGCCCGATGGCCTCGCCTTGGGCGCCGGAACCACCGGCGGGCGGCGTCGGCGTCGCGGCTTCCTGCTTATCAGTAGACTCCGCGGAATCAGCAGAATCGGCAGAACCCTCAGCTGTGCTGCCGTCTACCTCTCGAATCTCCTGGGCGGCGCGCGGGTCAATGCCCACCTGGGTCAGCGCCTCGGAGATGGTGGGCGCATAGCCGATGGAGCCCTTGTAGCTCACCAGCACGCGCAGCAGCTTGGGGAAGGCGGAATCCTGGTTCTTGCGCTGCGAGTACAGCGGTTCGACGTACAGGATCTCTCCCCCGCCCACCGGGAGGGTGAGCAGGTTGCCGTCCTTGAGATCGTTGGTGCCCTCCCACAGGGTGCGGTCGCGGGAGATTTGGTCGGAAGAACTCATCGTGTCCTGCACCAGGCGTGGCCCCTGGGTGAGCGTGTCCGTGGGGAGCACGCGCACGGTGATGTGCCCGTAATTCTCCGGGTCGGAGGTGGCCGTCATGTGCGCGGAAAGGAAGTGGCGCTGAAGGCCGCGGAAGGGGGTGATGAGCTGGAAGGCTGGGTTTCCGGTCTGAGGGTGGGCCGCCACGATGTGATACGGCGGCTGGGGTAGTTCCTTGCCGCTGTCATCGGTGGGGTCGGCGGGCACGGACCAGAAGGCATCGTTGGTGAAGAACACGTGGGGATCGTCCACGTGGTAGCGGGCCAGCAGTTCGCGCTGCACCTTGAACAGGTCCTCCGGGTAGCGCAGGTGCTCGCGCAGGTCCTCGCTGATCTCGGAGTTGGACTTCACGGCGTCGGGGAATACGCCTCGCCAGGCCTTAAGCACCGTGTCCTCGGTATCGAACTCATAGAGTTCCACGGTGCCGTCGTAGGCGTCCACGGTGGCCTTCACGGAGTTGCGGATGTAGCCCACCTCGTTATTGATGAGGCGCTGGGTGGTTCCATCGGGGGTGAGCGCGTCCTCCGTGACGTTTTGCAGGGAGGTGCGCGTGGAGTACGGCAGAGCGTCGAGGGTGGTGTAGCCGTCCACGATCCACTTCACGCGGCCGTCGATCACGGCCGGGTAGGTCTTGGAATCCGTGGTGAGCCAGGGAGCCACCTTCTCCACACGCTGACGGGGATCGCGGTCAAAGAGAATCTTGGAATCGGAGCCCACGCGATCGGAGAGAATGAGCTTCATCTCCTGGTACTTCAGAGCGAAGGCCGCACGGTTAGCCCAGTTGCCCACATCGACGCCGCCCTGGCCGGTGTAGGTGTAGCTCTGGTCGTCGGTGTCGTACTCCACCGGTCCGTTGCCGGTATCGCCCACGATGGCGTAATCCGCGCCGTCGCGCGCCGAGGCAATCACGGGGCCGAAGTAGATGCGGGGCTGGTCCACCTTCATGCCCAGCTTCTCGGCGTCGCTATTGCCGGAGGCATTGGATTGGAGATCGGAGACGGTGTACACCGGGTAGCCACCGCGGGTGGAGCCCACGTCGCGGGCCACCTCGTCCACCTTGTTCGCGGGCGCGGCGATGAAACCATTGCCGTGGGTGTACACGGTGTGGCGGTTAATCCAGTCCGCCTGGTTCTCCCGCAGGGAGTTCGGGTTGAGTTCGCGGGCGGCCACCACGTAATCGCGCATCTCGCCTTCGGCCTCGTAGCGGTCCACGGAAAGGGTCTCCGGGAAGCCGTAGAAGTTCCGCAGTTGCTGCTGCTGGGTGAAGGTGGGGCTGAGCACGTCGGGGTCGAGCAGGCGGATATTGGAGATCGTGGCCTCATCGGCGGCCACCTTCTCATCGCTGGCGCCGTCGGCTCCCCAGTTATCCAGGTAGGTGACCTTATCGTCGGTGAGCCCATAGGCCGTGCGCGTGGCCTCGATATTGCGGGCGATGTACTCGCGCTCCTTGGCCTCGCGGTTGGGGTTCACCGAGAAACGCTCCATGAGCAGCGGCCAGGCCGTCCCGATGGTCAAAGAGGAAACGAGCAGCAGCACCGCACCCAGGGCCGGAATACGCAGATCCTTGATAACCACCGCAGAGAAGAAGGCCGCGGCCACCACCAGGGAGATAATCATGAGGATGATCTTGGCCGGGAGCTGGGCATTAATATCCGTGTAACTAGCACCCGTGAAGGTCTCATTGGCGTTATTCATCAGGTCATAGCGATCCAGCCAGTACCCGAAGGTCTTAACCAGCATCCACAGCCCGGCAATCACCGCCAACTGAATCCGCGCCGCGCGGCTCACCTGGCCCTTCATCCCGGCGGCCTGGTTACCCACCCGGATACCACCAAGGAGGTAGAAACCCACGGCGGAAACGAGGAAGGCGATCACCAGCAAGAGGGACAGGGAGGAGGACAAAATACGCAGCAAAGGCAAGTCAAAAGCATAAAAGCCTAAGTCCTTGCCGAACTGCGGGTCCGTGGTGCCAAAGGATTCCCGGTTGAGGAAGAGCATGGCGGTGCGCCAGGTGTTCTGCCCCACAAAACCCGCCAGGATTCCCACGAAAATGGGAATAACGAGTAACAGGCCGCGCACGGACTGCTCGATCACCTTGCGGTACTGGTGCACGGGAGAATTGAGATCGTGCCCGTAGAGTTCCTTGGGGCGATTGCGCCAGGTGAAGTACCCCGCGAGCCAAGTAATCAGCCCGGCGACCACGCCAAAGAGAACAAAGAGGACAATGCGGGCAATGACCACGGTGGAAAAGACACCGCGGAAATCAACCTCACCGAACCACAGCCAATCCGTATAAAACCCCACCACGATGGGAGCGAGCATCACCACAAAGGCGAGAATGCCAACGATCCAGCCGATAGCTTTAGGCGGCCGCTTGAGGGGAGTGGACGGTTGGGAAAAACCATTCGCCAACGTGGGCTCCTTACCATATATGTATGCCGATGACAGCGTGTATTACGCGATATAAGCGTATTCCCCTACCATACGGAAGCAGAGGGATAACTGACCACACGCGGCCCCATCGACAAATGCAGCCGACGCCGCCCGACATCACAGCAACAGCGGCAGCAGCCCACCTGTAGCACCCGACGTCGAAAAGCCAAAGAAGGAAACCCATGCCCGCCAAAGCCCAGCAAGCACTCAACCGCGCCATGATGGAGGCCGTAGACTTCATCCACGCCGAGGGATGGGATGCCTCCCCCACGCTTTTTGGGCTGGTACCCAGCGAATACATCCCCGAGCACGTGGATGATTCCGAGGGCGCGGCGCTGACCCTCGTGGTGCAAGATTCCCTCCCCGACCTCGCCCCCGGCTCCCCGGAATTGGCGGATTATCTCTCCCGCATCGCCTGGCCGCCCCAGGTAGAGGGCGTAATTCTGGCCCAGGAGATTCGCTTCCGCGATACCTCCGAGGGCGAGCAAGCCCTGCCCCAGCAGGCGCGGCTTTTTTCTGGGGTTCTGCGCAGCGGGGAGGAACTAACCCTGGTGCAGCGCCGCCCCTCCGAGGAGGAGATGGAGGCCGCCGGGAGCTTCGCCCAGGATGAGGTGGAGCTGCGCGGAGGCGATGCCGTAGCCCCCGAGGTGATTGTGGCCCTACGCTACGGGCTGGAGCAAGACCCCACGGCCTTCGATGTCTAAGATAAGAACCGTCGCCGTGCCAAGAAAACAGGAGCATAAGGAGAACACAGCCGTGCGCAGCAGCAACCAGTGGAAGGCCCTTCCCCTCCTCTTTGCCGCAGGGCTCGGCTTAAGCGCCTGCTCTTCCGGTACCACGCAGCCAGCAGAAGAAGCCGAAGCAGAAAGCACGCAGGCCGCCGACTCCTCCACGAGCACTACTCCCAGCGAAACCAAGGGAGCCACGGAGGTAGAGCAGGTGGCCGCCACCTATTCTTCCCTGGCCCCCAAAGATCTCTTTGAGAAGTTCGATTCCTGCACCCCGAACGGGCTAGAGGGTTCCCACGAGTGTTCCGGCTCCGAGGTGGGCCAGTTCCAGTTCTACGACTCCTCCGCCAAGGCCACCTCCAGCACCCAGCAACTCACGCAATTGCGCAGTTCTCACGTGATGCGCGATACCGGGGACATGGTGGTGGGGTGGTCCACCCTGGGTACCTCCGCCGTTATCACCGTGGTGGATAACAAAAAGGGCCTGGTGATGCAGCAACTGGTCTCCTCCGACAAGGTGGACCCCGAAAAGCGCATCGTTGAGCTGGGGCTTGCCGACGCCGAGGAGTCCCCCACGAGCGCCACCCCCAGCACTAGTACCGCCGCGGGAACGACCTCCGCTGCGGCCGAGGGGGCGTCGGAAAGCCCCGAGAAGGACTAGCGCCGACGCTCCGGGAGCCCCGCAGCCCACAGCGCGGCGGCGATGAGCGGGATTTGGCCGAAGAGCCGAGCCCTGCGCTTGGCGTCGGTATCGAGCCCGAAGGAATCGCGGCGCTCCACGTACTGAGCCACGTTGCCGGGGAAAATGAGCACGTAGAAGGCCGCCAGAGCCAAGCCGGTGAGACGGTGGTGCTTGGGCAGCCCCAGCAGCGCGGCGCCCAGGCCCATTTCCGCGATGCCGGAGCCGATCACCACGGCGTCGGGATCAGCCGGGAACCACGGCGGCACCTGATCCTGGAAGTCCTTGCGGTGGAAGGTGAGGTGCGAAAAACCGGCGTAGGACATGAAGGCACCCAAAAGAATACGGGTGCCCTTCTGAGAGCGGGTGGGCTGGCGGCGGGGCCGAAGGAATGATGGCAATTTCATCGTCATAAGAACTCAGGCTACGCCTGCCCCACACCCGCGTGGCGACGACCCGGGCACATTCAAGCAAAGTCAGAATTAAACGGAACCAGTTACGGGAGCGATCGTGCTATAAACCCAGGGCAGCAGCGGAGCAACGGAGGTGTAATTAGCCCCAACGTGCCCCTCGTCGTCCTTGGCTCCCACCGAGGAAAGCACGCCAAAGACCATCGGTCCCATGTGGAAGGGGCCTCCGGAATCACCCGGCTCCTGGTTTCCCTCCACCCCACGAGTGACGAACATCGAAGCCCCGCCGCGTGCGTTATCGGTATAGCGTCCCTCTACTCGCGCGCTACCCTGCTGCATGGGGAAACGCCCCGCGCCCCACCCGGACGTCTGGCTGAATTGCCCCCGCACCGGTTCCACGGTGGAAAGCGCCGCCGGGATCACCGGCATGGGCTGCGCGGTGTGCACGAGGGCCACATCACTGCCGCCGGGGTCCACCACCACTCGATCCACGGAAAAGCTCTGCTCCGCGCGCTCCCCGATGCGCACGGTACCCGCCTGATAATCTCCCACGCAGTGCTGGGCGGTAAGAATCCAGTTCGGGGCGATCACGGAACCGCTGCACAGGCCCTTCACCAGTATCTTGGCGGACCACGGCGTAGCAATCGCGTCATGGCCGCCTTCGATGGCACCGGAGGTGGGAGCGGTAGATACCGCCAGCGCCAGGGCCGCAGCGGCGGCGGCAAAAGTCTTTTTCATATTTTTCACCCGGCTAATGTAGCCCACCCCACCATAAATCACAATGCCTTATCTACAGGACTTTCCACTCATTGCCACAAATAGTTGCCATATCTAATTACCGCAGGACTAATTACCGCAGGTTTTTATCTCGCGCCCGGCGGCAAAATCCGACATCGCCGTGATGGCATCATCCAAGGTATTCACCGAGGCAAGCACGGTATCCCCGCCCTCCGGCAGGCCCGTCAACGCTTCCTGACAATTAGCCTCCGGGGCCAAGAAAAGCTCCGCCCCCAAATCCGCCGCCGCGCGCACCTTGTGCTTAATTCCGCCGATCGGCCCCACTGTGCCGTCCTCGGCAATAGTGCCCGTGCCCGCCACAAACTTGCCGCCAGTGAGTTCCCCTTCGGTGAGTTTATCCACCACGGCCAGGGAGAAAATCATGCCGGCCGAGGGGCCACCAATATCGCTGAGGTGATAATCCACGCTCACCCCATCGGCCGATTCCGACCCCATGAGCACCCCCAGGCGCGGGCGCTGCGAATCCTGCGGGTCCTCCCCCAGCTGCACCGCGACGTCGGCCAAATGCCCCTCGCGGCTCACCGCCAGGGTTATCTCATCCCCCGGCGCGCGCTCCCCGATGAGATCGCGTACCTGGCCCGGCTTATCCACCGGCGTGCCGTCCACCGCCGTAATCACATCGCCTTCTCGTAGGTGCTCGGCTGCCGGGGTGTCCTCAATGGTGCCCGCCACCGTCACGTGCAGGGGACGGCCCAGGTGATTTAACGCCGCCACCGTGGCGCTGGCCTCGGAGGTATTGAAGGCCACCGCATTAGCCTCCTTGACCTGTTCCGGGGTGCTTCCCGGGGGGAAAATCTGCTCGATGGGCACCAGGGAATCATCGGTGAAAAGCCAGCGCGCGGTGGCCTGCGCCAAAGTCATATTGCTGCGCACGGACACCGTGGTCATATTCAGCTGCCCGGTGGTGGGATAGGTCTGCGCCCCCTCCACCTCAACGACGTCGGTGCCCTCAACCTGCCCCAAAGTATCCACGCTCGGCCCCGTGCCCTCTGCGGCATAGGGCACGGTCAGGGCGATATTCGTGCCGGGAATATGGTCGGTGGATACGAGCACGGCGAGCGCCACAACGGGCAGCGCTCCCCAGGCGACGGTTCGGATTCGGCGGTTCACATCGCATTAGGCTACCCGTGTTCGCTCTCAGCGTTGCATATTCGATGGCTCAACCCCTCAGATCGCCGGTAGGTTGGTGCTATGAATAACGGCGGCTTTGGTTTTTCCTTCGGCAATAACAACGGCGACGATGACGATGAAAATAAGCGGCGCGGGGAGCAGCCCTTTGGGGCCTTCGGCTTTAGCGGCGGCGGCCTGGGCGATATTTTGAATCAGTTTGGGCAAATGCTCTCCGGCATGGGTTCCTCCATGAACTCACCGGAGGGGGCCGGGCCCGTTAATTATGACCTCGCCCAGCGCATTGCCCGCCAGCAATTAGGCGGCAATACCCAGGACATTCCCAAGAAAGAAGCCGAGGCCGTGGCGGAATCCGTGCGCCTGGCCGAACTATGGCTTGGCGACGCCACCGCGCTGCCCGAGGCGCATAATTCGGTGGCCTCGTGGACACCCGAGGATTGGCTGGATAAGACCATGCCCATGTGGAAGCGCATGGTCACCCCCGTGGCGGAGAACATGAACCAGGCACAGCTGGATTCCCTGCCCGAGGAGGCCCGGCAGATGATGGGGCCGATGAGCCAGATGATGAAGCAGATGTCCGGCATGAACTTTGGCATGCAACTCGGGCACGCCCTGGGCGACCTCGCCGGGCAGGCGCTCACCGGCTCGGACTTCGGCATGCCCGTGGCTCCCGCCGGGGTCACCGCGATTCTGCCCACCACCATCGAGCGGGTGGCCAAGGATCTCAACGTGCCGCACCAGGAGGTGCTGGTATACATCTGCGCCCGAGAGGTGGCCCGCCAGCGCCTCTTCCACCACGTGCCCTGGCTGGTGGAACGCCTGGTTTCCTCCGTGGAGGAATACGCTCAAGGCCTGGTGATTGATACCTCCCACATCGAGGAGGCCGCCCGCGGCCTGAACCTGGATTCGGGCGATCCCCAGGCCATCCAGGAGGCCATGCAGCAACTGCAAAACATGGACATGAGCCCCAAGATCAGCTCCCGCAACGCGGGTGCGGTGTCCCGCCTGGAAACCCTGCTGGCCCTGGTGGAGGGCTGGGTGGAATACGTGGTCACTCAGGCGATGGGCGAGCGCATCCCCTCCACCGCCGCGATGAATGAGGCGTGGCGACGCCGCCGCGCCACCGGGGGCTCTGCCGAACAGGCCTTTGCCAAGGTGGTGGGCATCGAGTTCTCCGCCCCCAAGGTGGCCGAGGCGATGGAACTGTGGCGGCGCGTGGATACGGCCGTGGGCGTGGAGCGGCGCGACGCCGTGTGGGATCACCCGGACTTCCTCCCCACCGCCGAGGACCTGGATAACTCCGCCGAGTTCATCGACGGCCTACTCGATGAGGGCGGCGTGCACGGCTTTGACCCCATCAGCGAGATTGAGGAGCTGGAAAAGCGCCTGGCGGAGGACTCCAAGGGGGACTCCCAGGATGATTCCCAGAGCGAGGATGAAAATAAAGGGGAGGACGGTTCCCAGTAATATCTCGCCCCTGGGCTAGTCTCACTGCACATGACGGCTCAGGAATCCCAGGGCGTGCAGCGCGCTCTCCGCTCCCGGCACCTCATGATGATCGCCCTGGGCGGAGTGATCGGCTCCGGGCTCTTCGTCAGTTCCAGCTACACCATCGCCCAGGCCGGGCCGCTGGGAGCGGTGCTGGCCTATCTCATTGGCGCGGCCGTGGCGTGGATGGTCATGGCAAGCCTGGGGGAATTGGCCGTGGCCTTCCCCGATTCCGGGGCTTTGCCACCTATGCGCACAAGACCATCGGGCCCGCCGCAGGCTTCGTCACCGCCTGGTTGTATTGGCTGTGTTGGGTGGCGGCCCTGGCCTCGGAGTTCACCGCCAGCGCACTCATTATGGGCCGCTGGTTCCCCGGCGTGGATACCTGGGTGTGGTGCCTCCTTTTTGCCGCCGCGCTCTTTGGGCTCAATGCCTATTCCGTGCGCTGGTTCGGGGAGGCGGAATCGTGGTTTTCCACCGTCAAGGTGGCCACCATCGTCGTCTTTATCGTTCTCGGCGCCGCCCTGATTCTGGGCTGGCGCGCCCCCGATTCCGGCGCCCCGCTCCTGGGGAACTTCCTCACCCCCGAGGGCCTCTTTCCCACCGGGTTGAGCGGTGTGGCGCTGACCACCCTGGCGGTGTTCTACGCCTTCTCCGGCACCGAACTCATCGCCATCACCGCCGGTGAAACCGCCGAACCACAGCGCACCATTCCACGGGCCCTGCGCGCCACACTGCTGCGGCTGCTGCTCTTCTTCGTCGGCGCGATCTTTGTGGTCGCGGCCCTGCTGCCCTATTCTCCCAACGGGGAGGCTGCCGAAGAGACGGTGGAGAACAGCCCCTTCGTGATGGTCTTTGAGCAGGCCGGTATCCCCTATGCCGCGGACCTCATGGCCATCGTGGTCATCATCGCCCTGCTCTCGGCCGGGAACTCCGGCCTCTACGCCTGCTCGCGCCTGCTTTATTCCCTGGCGCACAAGGGGCAATTACCCGCCGCCTTTGGGCGCACCACCGCCAAGGGCGTGCCCCTGCTGGCGGTGGCGGTGAGCCTGGCGGGCGGGCTCTTCTCCCTGTTCAACAGCGTGCTCTCCCCCGGTGGGGTGTACCTGGCCCTGGTCTCCATCGCGGGCTTTGCCGTGGTGGCCGTGTGGATCATTATTGTGGTGGCCCACCTGAGTTACCGGCGCGCCTACCTCGCCGCCGGTGGCTCGCTGGCCGATCTCCCCTACCGCGCCCCCGGCTATCCCTGGGTGCCCTACCTGACTCTGGCCGCCTGCCTCGTCTCCCTGGTTGCCGTGGCCTTCGACCCCAATCAGGTGGCCGCTCTCCTCTTCGGCGTCCCCTTCGTGGTGTTGTGCCTGGCTATCTACTATCTCGTTGTTGCGCCAGCCGGGCGATCTCCCCAGGGCCTACCCGGCAACAGCCGCCGAGAAGGGCCACGGGGGCGTCGATAAGCGCCAAGGGTGATTCCTGGGGTGCGGATACCCAGCGCCGGGCGGCGGCGTCCCAGCGTTCCCCGGAGTTGGGGTAGGCCAGCAGCGGCACCGTGGTTTCCTGGGCCAGGAGGTTGAGGGCCTGGCGGGCCTGCCCGGCGCTGCAACAATTGACCCCCACCGCGCACAGGGTGGGAATCTGCTCCACCAGGCGGGTGGCGTCGAGCAGGCTGGACCCATCGCGCAGGCGGCCACCTGACACCGTGAAACTCACCGCCACCGGGGTGGTGCCTGGCATGTCAGAGAGCACCCGCGCCAGGGCCTCGGCCTCGATAAGGGAGGGGATGGTTTCCGCGAGGAGGAGGTCAGGGCCGGTGCCCGCCAGAATCTCCGCGCGGGGTGCGTGCCAGCGCGCCAGTTCCCGCGCAC
The DNA here is from genome assembly GCF_001412085.1 of Corynebacterium lowii. Lineage (GTDB taxonomy): Bacteria > Actinomycetota > Actinomycetes > Mycobacteriales > Mycobacteriaceae > Corynebacterium > Corynebacterium lowii. Next base: position 630,587 of record NZ_LKEV01000001.1, on the reverse strand, counting down.
TCTTGCGATAGGCGCCGTCGTACTCCGTGCCCTCGCCCGGCCCGGCCCCATAGGGGCCTATCGACGCCGCCACCCAGTGAGGTTCGCCCGTGGCTTCTTCCGCCTGCCGGGCCGCCTCGCGGGCAAGACGCACGCTGCATTCCAGCAGGTCCTGGGTGCGCTGCCCGCAGCCCTCGAAGGTCACCTGATAGGAGCAAGTGGTGGCGATCTGCGCCCCGGCGGCGAAGAAATCGGCGTGGGCGGCGCGCACCTCGGCGGGCTTGTCCTCCAAAATCTGGGCGGACCACAGCGCCCCGCTGATGTCATGGCCGCGCTGCTCTAGGTGGGTGCCCAGGCCGCCGTCGAGAAGCAGCGGGGTTCCTGCGGTAGCGGTTTTTGCGGCGGCGCGCAGGTGCTCCAGAAAGGTCATTGCCCCTCCCCATAGCGTTGATAGGCTTCCAGGAAACCTCTGGCGCGCTCGGCCTTGGGGGCGCGGTCCGCCCAGCGGTAGAACTCCGCGTTGTGCCCGCCGGGTACGAAGGTGTGCACGAGTTCGTGGATCAGCACGGCGTCGAGCACATAGCCCGGCACCTCCCGAAGCCGATCGCTGAGCCGAATCTCCCCGGTGCCCACGGTGCAGGAACCCCAGCGGTGCCTCTGATTGCTCACCCACCGCACCGAGGTGGCCCGGGCGCGCCCCTCCAAGTACTGCTCGTTGAGCCTGCGGGCGCGCTGCTCTAGCTCCTCGGCGCTATCGCGGGTGGAAATCTTGCGACGCAACGAGGCCACCACCTGCGCCACCGCGTGCTCCCGATCCGCCGCACTCATCGCGGCGGGCACGCGCACCTGAATCCGCCCATCGACCAGGCGCGCCTGCACGGACTTCCGACGCCGCGCCGAGGCAATCACCTCCACCTCGGGTTCTTCTGCGCTTTGTGGTTGTGCAGCGGACATGCCACGGAAGTGTACCTATGCTGTATCTGTGGAGGGAAGAAACGGGGGATTAACGATGGATATGGTGGTACTCGCCCAGGCCGCGCAGGTGTTGGTGCGCGATGAACGGCACGTGCAATGCGGGGTGGATTCCCGGCGCGCCGGAATTATCGAGGTGCCCGACGCCCGAGCCGTCGCTACGGCTCTGAGGGAATTGCGCCAGCCCACAGCGCGCACCGAGGTCATCGCGCGCCTGTGCGAGGCGGGGTTGCCACCCCTGGCCGCCGCCTCCCTCCTCCACGAGCTGCTGGCCTATCGGGTGCTGCGTGTGCCCTCCCACCTGCGTCGGCCGGTGACCATCGTGGGGCGCAGCCCCTTAGCCCGGCTCAGCGCCGACCTGCTCCGCCAATCCGGGCTCACCGTGCGCCACGCCCTCGGTGCGCGCGACCTCGCTCAGGCGCGCGGCCCGGTGCTCGTGATTGATTGCGCGGATCGCTACGCCCACCTCAGCCCGCTGCTCCTCGCGCACTGCCCCACCTTCCTGCCCGCCCTGCTTATCGACGCCCAGGGGATCATCGGCCCCTTACGCCTCCGGGGAGCAGGCCCCTGCCCGCTGTGCTACGTTCTGCACCGCAACGAGGAGGACCCGCGCTGGTTCCCCGTGCTCGCCCAACGGGATTCCGCCCGCTCCCCCGCCACTGTTCTCCACGCCACGGCGGCTCGGTTGAGCGCCCTGGGTGCTTGGTTGGCGGGCGTTCAACCCGAGCCTCCGGGGCATGCCCCGATGACCTTGAGGCCCGGCGAGGTACTGCGCCTCTCCCCCTATAGCCCCGGCGATATGGAGGAACGCAGCGCGCTAGCAGCCCACCCGCGCTGCGTGCTGTGCGCCCCCTCAGCGGTAGGCGTCCAGGGTTTCTAGCAGCGAGGTCCCAAAGCTCTCCACCTTCACCGGCCCCACCCCGGAAATATCCAGCAGCTCCTCCTCCGTGGCGGGCAGGGCCTCCGCGATAGCCACGAGGGTGGCATCGGTGAACACGATATAGGGCGGCTTCTGCATTTCCTTGGCCAGCGCGCTGCGCCAGGCCCGCAGCCCCTGGAATACTGCGGCGTCCTCTCCCGCGGGGCAATCCTCGTGGCGGCCCAGTTGCTTCTCCGTGGCCCCGTGCAGGGGGCGGCCACACACCCGGCAGCGCTTGGCCTTGGTGCTGCGCGGGGGCACCTCTCGCACATCGAGTTCCGGGGCCACCCCGTCGAGGAATCGCGTGCGCTTGCGCGAGGCCCGGCCACCCTCCTGACGCGCCAGCGACCAGGAAAGATGCAGGTGCTCCCTGGCGCGGGTGATACCCACGTAGAACAGGCGGCGCTCCTCCTCGATCTGGTGGTCACCGGCCTTAATGGCATGGCTGATGGGCAACATATTCTCGGTGAGGCCCACCAAAAAAACCGCGTCCCACTCCAGGCCCTTGGCCGCGTGCAAGCTCGCCAGAGTGACCCCCTGCACCGTGGGGGGCTGCTTGGAATCCGCGCGGCGGCGCAACTCCGCGAGCAGACCGAATAAGTCCAAGCCCTCAATATCCCTGGCCAACTCCTCGGAGAGATCGGCCAGGGCTCCCAAGAGCTGCCAGCGCTCCCTGGCCTGGGCACCGCTGGGTTCGGTTTCCGTAAGACCCAGGGGCGCCAGAATCCGGCGCACCAGGGCGCCCAGAGGAAGATCCGGGAGGTCGCCCGCATTGGCCGCCCGCACCATCTGCCCAATGGCCTGAGTGACCTCGGCGCGCTGAAAGAAGCCCTCCCCGCCGCGCACCTGGTAGACAATTCCGGCCTCGGAAAGCGCCTGTTCAAAGGCCGCCGATTGGGAGTTAATGCGGTAGAGCACCGCTATCTCCGAGGCCGGTACACTCCGGCTGAGCAGAGTGAGAATCTGCCCGGCCACCTCGCGGGCCTCGGTGGGTTCATCGGCATAAGAGTGGTATTCCGGCTCCGGGCCGGGCGCGCGCATACCTTCCAAACGCAAGCGGGTACCCGCCAGGCGGCCACTGGCTTTATCAATAACCTCATTGGCCAGCTCCGTGATCTGCGGAGTGGAGCGATAATCGCGCTGCAACTTCAATACCGTGGCGTGCGGATAACGGCGGGAAAAACGCAGCAGATTCTCCGGACTGGCCCCGGTGAAGGAATAAATCGTCTGGTTGGCATCTCCCACCACCGTGATGTCGTCGCGTTCCCCCAACCAGGCATCGAGCACCCGCTGTTGAAGGGGTGTGACGTCCTGGTACTCATCCACCACAAAGCTGCGGTAACGCTCGCGGAACTCCTCGGCTACCGCCTGGGAACTCTCCAGGGCTCCGGCGGTGTGCAAAAGGAGGTCGTCAAAGTCCAACAGCATGCCCTCGTGTGAGGTCTTGGCGGCTTCGTAGCGTCGGTACACCTCCGCCACCTTCTGCGCGGAGGTCGGCGGGGTGCGGTGGGTGCCCTGGATACGCTCGGCGTACTCGTCCGCCGTGACCAGGGAGGCTTTGGCCCACTCGATCTCGCCCAGCAGATCGCGCAGCATTTCCGTGGTTGGTTCTACCCCTGCCCCACGCGCAGCGCGGCCAATCAGGGGGAACTTATTGTCCAACAATTTCCACGGCAAATCGCCCGCCACCTGCGGCCAGAAGTAGCGCAATTGGCGCAGCGCCGCCGCGTGAAAGGTCAAAGACTGCACCCCGCCAATACCCATGTGATTGAGGCGATCGCGCATCTCTCCGGCGGCCCGAGAAGTAAAAGTTACCGCCAGCACCCGCTGCGGGGCCACAAAGCCCTGACCAATGAGGTGGGCCATGCGATAGGTAATCGTGCGGGTTTTACCCGTACCCGCACCCGCCAAGATACACACCGGGCCGCGCGGCGCAGTGGCCGCTACCCGCTGATCTTCGTCGAGGTCAGCGAGATTCAATGCCGACTGACTCATAGATCGTCCACGTCCTGACCCATCACGCGGCGCACGTAGAGCAGACGGTCCCCCGGCTCCACCGTTTCCGCCTCCGGGGAGTCAATGCGGTACAGCTCCCCGGAGCGCACCACGCCCAACACAATATCGGCCAGGTGGCGCGGGTTCGCTCCCACCTCGTCCTCGGCCACCGGACGCTCCGCCACGGAGAAGCCCTCATCCGGGGAAAGCAGATCCTCCATCATCTCCACCACCGAGGGGGTCACGGTGGCCAGGCCTAGCATGCGCCCGGCCGTCTCCGAGGAAATGACCACGGAATCCGCCCCGGATTGTTCCAGGAGGTGTTGATTTTCCGATTCCCTCACGCTGGCCACGATCATGGCGCTCGGGGCGAGCTCGCGCACCGATAGCGTGACGAGCACCGCCGTATCGTCCAGGTTGGGGGCCACCACCACGGAACGCGCGCGGCTCACACCTGCGATCTTGAGCACATCGGCCTTGGTAGCCGAGCCATGTACCGTCACCAACCCTTGATTCTCAGCCTTGGATAGCGCCACGCGGTCCGTATCAATCACCACGATCTGGTGGGCCGGGACGCCGTCGGCAAGCAAAGCCGCCACGGCGGAACGTCCCTTGGTGCCATAGCCAACGACGATGGTGTGATTGCGCACTCGATTCCTCCAACGCTGTATTTGCAGAGACTTCCGCGATTCCTCCGTGAGCACCGAGAGCGTCGTGCCCACCAAGATGATAAGGAAGGCGATGCGCAAGGGGGTGATGAGCAAGATATTGACCACGCGTGCACCCTGGGTGACCGGCGTAATATCGCCATATCCCGTGGTAGAAAGCGAGACGGCCGAATAATACAGCGCGTCAATGAAGGTGAGCTGCTCCGAATAGCCATCACGGTCCATGTAGACGATGACCGCCACAAATACCAGCAAGATGAGCGCATAGCCCACGCGGGTACCGATGAGCACCCACGGGCTGCTGCGCGGCTTGCCCGGAATGGAGATCACCCCGAGGAGGGCGTGCACCGGCATGGCGCTGAGCTGACCATCGGCGCGAAAACGCTCCCGAAATCTCTTAGCCACCGCTCCTCCTTGCTTGCCTTCTTAACGATCCCCTGACACCTTAATCCCCTTCTGTGTCCCCGTGGGATGGCACCTAAGAATCCCGGGTGGATTGTGTGATGAGCTGAGCCAACTCCTCACGATCCGGCAGATGCTCCGGCTCCAAGGTACGATTCCAGGCCACGTAGTGAAACACCGCCCGGATATTCTGCGTACCCAAAAGCTCGCTCAGCGCCACCCGGTACACCGCCAGCTGAATCTCCGCCGCGCGGCGCTGCGGCCCCATCGGCGGAGCTCCTGTTTTCCAATCCACGATGATCCACTCGCCGGTTTCCTGATCTTGGAAGATCGCGTCCACGCGCCCGCGCACCACCGCCTCGCCAATGCTCACTTCAAAGGGGTGCTCCACATACACCGGCGTGCGCTGCGCCCACTCGCTTTCCAGGAAGGCCTTTTTCAGCCGCTCCACATCCACCGGGGTTTCCTCCGGCTCTCCCAGGCCCGGCAACTGGTCCTCATCGAGCAAGCCCGCGCCACCAAAACGCTCCTCCAACCACTCGTGGAAGGCCGTGCCGCGCTTGGCATAGGAATTGGGTTTAAACGGCACGGGGCGGCGCTGACGCCGGGCAAACTGCACTGGGTCTGCTTTGAGATTCACCAGGTCACTCGCCGTGAGTTCACCGGGGAGCTCCACCTCCACCACGGGGGTACTCAGGGCCTCCTGCTCCTCACACAGCGCGGTCACGTCCGCCTCCCACTGGCTAAAGAGCTCGCCTTCCTCCTGAGCGGGCAGATTTTCCAGGGCCGCGCGCACTGCTTCCGCTCCCCTACCTAAGGCCGCCGGGACCCCAGCAGCGGGGAACCGAGCCTCGGCGGGGGGCGGGGGGCTGGGAAGTTCCTGTTCCTCGCCATCTGCGAGGTCTTGGGCGCCGTACCACGTCACGACGCCCCCCGGAGCCTGCTCTTTGAGGGCTTCCAGGTGAGCGTAGGGGGCCACCGGCTTTGTGGCCCCACGCAGGGAACTACCGCTGACCATGAGGCAACGCTCCGTGCGGGTGAGCGCCACGTAGAAAAGCCGCGTGGCCTCCTCGGCCTCGGCCTCGCGCACGGCGGCCAGATACTCCTTGCCCGCCTCCTCAAACTCCTTGCGGTTTTCTACTCCCGCAGGCAGGAATACCGGGCTATCCTGGCTCGCGCTCGTGGCCTCCTGCACCTCCCCGCGCAGGGTGGCCGGAACCCTCTTGATCTGGGTGAGAAAGGTCTGCGCCTTGGTATCCCAGGTGGACTTATCCGCGTGCGGCACCGCCACGTATTCCCATTCCAGACCCTTGGACTTGTGCACCGTCATAATCTGCACTCGGTCGCTGCGCAGGCTCACCGCCCCCGGTTCCAGGCCACGATCCTTGGAACGAGCCAGATCGCAATAATCCAGGAAACCACCCAGGGTGGCCCCCGGAATGGCAGAGAAACCCGAGGCCTCTTCTAAGAGGCGATCCAGGTGCACGGTGCCCACCGCGCCATCGGCAAAGGGATCACGGCGCGCCAGCACCTCCGTGCGCACCCCCATCACCTGCTCAATATCACCCAGAATCTCCACCAAGGGCTTGCCCAGGCTACGGGTGCGTAACAAACGCAGCTTTGAGGCGAGGGATTCCACACGTCGGCGGCCCTCCTCGCTGATTCCAGCCCCCTCGCCCAGATCGGCCACGGCATCACCCAGCCCCGCCTTCTGCTCCCTATCCAGGGGCAGAGCCTCGGCCACCATGCGGCGCAGCTTCTCCTCCGGGTCTCGCGTTTCTTCCACAACAGGGTCCCGATCCGCGCGGGCACGCCCCGCCAGGTTGCGGGCGCGCTGGGAAAGTGCGCGCACGTCCGCCCAACCCAGCCCCACTGCGGGGCCGGTGAGGATGCGCAGGGCGGCGGCATCGTCAAAGGGGCGGATCATCAGCCGTGCCACCGCGAGCACATCGGCCACCTCCGGGACGTCGATAAGCCCGCCTAAGCCCACGATCTCGCAGGGCACCCCGCGCTGTTCCAGTTCCGCGGCGAGCGGGGCGCTGTGCTTATTGGCGCGCACGAGAATGGCGGCGCTAAAGGGCTTTTCCTCGCGCTGGGCCTGCTCATAGTGCCGCGCCATGCGTTCGGCCACCCAGGCGCGCTCCTGTTCGATGGTGGCAAACCAGGAAAGTTCCACCTCTCCCTTTTCCTCCCCGAAGGCCACCAAGGGCGCCACCGTGCGCTGGGGATTATCGGGAGCGCCCAGCACCGTGGTGGACACGGCATTGGCGAGTTGGAGCACGGAATCGGGGTTGCGGAAACTCACCGTGAGTTCCTTCTTGGGCGCCGGGTGCTCGCCCGCCGGGAAGTCCTCCATGAAGGCCTCTAGGTTGGCCGCCGTGGCCCCGCGCCAGCCGTAGATGGCCTGCATGGGATCGCCCACCGCATTGACGGTGAGCGCGGAATCCTTGCCTCGACCATAGAGTTCGCGTAGCAGCACGCGCTGGGAATGGCTGGTGTCCTGGTATTCATCGAGCATGACCACGCGGTGCCTGCGCCGCTCCATGGCACCCACAGAATCGTGGTTGCTGGCCAGGTGGGCGGCCACCGCCATGTGTTCGGCAAAGGTCGCCACGCTCAGGCTGGCCAGTTCCTCGCGCAGAGCCACCACCAGGGGCAGGTATTGCAGGCGGTGCTCCTGGGCGGCCAGCCACTTCTGCATGGTCTTATTGAGTTCTTTGCGCTGGCCCTTAGCTGGGGGGAGGTCCTGCATATCTTTGATGAGGGCTTCTGATTCCTCCCAGATCTGCCTCGGCTCAATCTGGTGATTGAGCATTTCCCCATGCAGGGCCAGCAGGTTATCCACCACGGTATCCGGGGTGTGTTCCACACCGAGGACACCCCGATAATTGCGCACCACACGGGAGGCGATGGTGAATAGTTCCGTCTCCGAGATGCGCCTGGCCTGCGGTTCCACGGGGGCCAGCAGGCCGTACTCCTTGACCAGGCGGCCCGCATAAGCATCGTAGGTGAGCACCATCGGCTGCGCGTTTTCCAGGTGCTTGGCCAACTCCCCGCTGGGGTCCACATCCCTCAGTGCTGGGCTGAGCGCCAGGCTGCGCAGACGGCCCCGGATACGCTGGCGCAACTGCTGGGCGGCCTTGCGGGTAAAGGTGAGGCCCAAAATCTGATCCGGCTCCGCATAGTCATTGGCCACCAGCCACACCGCGCGGGAGGCCATCGTTTCCGTCTTGCCCGCACCGGCACCGGCCACCACAAGCATGGGACCGGGCGGGGCGGCAATCACTTCCGCCTGCTGCTCCGTGGGTTGATTACGGCCTAAGAGGGCGGCGAGTTTGTTAGGGCTGATCTGCCCCGTGGTTTTAGCAAGCAACGGTGGATTTCCCTTCTGGTTGCACCGGGCACACCAGCTTTAAGGCGCACTTATCGCAGTGTTCGTTCACGCGGGCCAGCAGGTGTGGGCCGCGCAGTTCCTCGGCCAGGGTGGGCAGGTGCTCCTCCACCTCGGCCAATTCCTCCGGGGTCAGCGCCGCCTGCTCGCGGGTGGTTACCGACTGAGCGTCCGTAGCCGGATAGACCAGCACCCCGCCGCCAATCTGGGGGTGGTTACTGCCCGCTCTTATTTCCCCGCCGCGAATCTCCCCACGAGCCAGGGCCAATTGATAGGCCCGCAGCTGCATGTTCTCTTCCGCCTTGGCCTGAGGAAGGACAGAGGCTCCCGTTTTAAGGTCCACGATGTAGTGGTCTCCCGCGGCGTCCTTGTCCAAGCGGTCCATGCGCCCGACGATCTCCACCGATTCCCCGATGGGCACCGCCACATTCATCTCCACACCCACGGCCACACCGCGTGCCTCAATCCAGGAGCAGGTGCGTGTGAGCAGCCGCTCCCACTCTTCTTTGACCTGCTCCTCACGCCACTGCGGGCCATCCTGGGAACCCAGCCAGGCCTGGGTGACGATCTCCTTGGCTTTATCGGCCTCCACCCCCCTGGCCAGGGCCTCGGCATAGGCATGCACGAGCGAGCCTTTGAGCAGATGCGGGGCGTCCTCGGTGGAGAGGTAACGTTCCCCCACCGCCCGCAGCGGACAGGCTTCTAGCGCCTCAATACGAGAGGGGGAAACGCGCACCCTACCCGGCACCACCAGGGTCTCCTGCGTGGAGGCCTCCCTGGCCGCCCACCACTGCTCCGGGTGCGCTCCGGGCACCCCGGCCTCGGCCAATCGGGCCAACTGCCGGGCCGCCTGGCGGCGCACCGCCTCCGAGGTCTCCTCGGCACACACCGCGCGGCGCAGTTCCGCTACCGCTGCGGGTACGGAGAGCACGGCAAAGCGCGGAGCTTCGCTCCCCTCCGCCTCCGTGCTCGCCACCTCGCTAGAAGCGGCCTCCACGCGCTGAGCACCTTCTACCTCTTCGAGGAAACGCGAGGGCTCCTTGACCTCTTCGTCCTCTTCCTCCACGGCGGTGATCGCCAGATACTCGGTGGCCCGGCTGGCCGCCACGTGAAAAAGACGGCGCTCTTCTTCCATCTTCTCCTTGGTGCGGCCGATAATCACCTCGGGGTCAATGCCCACGTCCACCAGGTCTAGGAACTCCTCTTGTTCAAAGAGCGTGCCCGTCTCCCCCAGAGCGGGCCAGGCATCATCTTGTACCCCCACCATCAATACCGCGCGCCACTGGCGGCCCGCCGCACCATGAGCGGTGAGCACCGTGACGGCCTCGGGGGCCGCCGCGCGACGATCGCGCACGCCCGTGGGCAATTCCTGCTGCTCGATGTGCTCGATGAAGGCGTCCACGCTGGCATTGGGGCGGCGCTCCACGTAGTCACCGGCGGCGTCGAAAAGCGCCATCATAGCGTCCAGGTCACGATCCGCCTGGGAGCCCGCCGCACCGCCACGCAGTGCTGCCGCGGAGAGGCGTTCCGAAAGGCCCGTGGCCTGCCACAATTCCCAGAGCACCTCCTCCACGGAGCCGCCATCATTGCGCGCCACGGAGGCCGCGCCGAGTACTTCGCGCATGCGGGTGAGAATGTCCCATTCGCGCTCCGTGAGTACCTCGCGCAACCCCTCCTCGGTCTCCTCATCGTGGGGAATAGCGGGGTCGATAAGGCGGCGCAGCGTGACCATCGCTCGGGTGGACATCTCCCAGCGGCGCAGGCCGCGCAGCAGGCGGCGCAGGGTCACCGGGTCCGCACCGCCCACCGGGCCGAGCAATAGGTCCTCAAGCTCTGTGGCGTCGAGCGGTTGGCGCAGCGCCTTGATTCCCAGAATCATGCCCGCCACCACGGGCTGCTGGGCCAGCACCATATCCGTGGCCTCGATGTGCACGGGGATACCGGCGCTTAGGAGCACGCGGCGCACGGGGTCAATGTGCCCCGAGGAGCGCACGATCACCGCGATCTCGCTCCACGGCACCCCGTCAATGAGGTGGGCGCGGCGCAACGCATTGGTATAAAAGGCCTGCTCCGCCACCGCCGAGGACGCAACGTGGATGACCTTGGCGGGCTTACGGCGCGATTCCGGCAGGTGCACCTCGTGTTCCACCGGCAGGTTGCGTAAGAAATCCGGCGAGGCCCCCCGGAAACGGAAGATGGACTGTGCAGAGTCGCCGCCCACCACGGCGAGGCGTGCGCGATCAAGCAGGAGGGAAAGCAGTTCCCCGGAGAGCGGATCGAGGTGCTGGGCGTCGTCCACCAGCACCGTGTGCCAGAGGCCATCGAGTATGGAGGGCTCGGCGCGCAGCGCCCGCAAAGCCACGTTCACCAATTCCGAGGCGCTATAGGAATGTGCCTCGCTCAGAGCCATTGTTTGCTCGTATTCCCGCAGGAAGGTTCCCGCCGCCTCCCAAGCAGGCTTTCCATAGCGCTGCCCCAGCTCTTCTAGCGACGCCGCCCCCACTCCCCGCTCGGCGGCTCGCAACAGGAAATCGCGCAATTGGCGGGCAAAGCCCACCAGTTCCAAGGCTGGAACATAATCCGCAGGCCAGGGGCCACGGCCTTCCTCGGCATGGCCCGCCAGTAATTCTCGTATCACCGCGTCCTGCTCCGCGCCGGTGATGAGGCGAATCTTCTCCTCGCTGACGTGTCGCAACAGGGCAAAGGCCAAAGAGTGAATGGAGCGCACCGCGGGTTCCTCGGCGGCGTAGCGGCCCTGGCCCGCCAAAAGACGCTCGGTCAGCTCCCGGCGAAGCCTGCCCGCGGCGTCCTTGGAGGCGGTGACGATGAGCACACCCGAGGGGTCCGCGCCGTGAGCGATGGCCTGTACGGCGGTATCCACGAGGAAGGAACTCACCCCCGCCCCCGCCGGTCCCGTCACTCGCCAGCGCCCCCGCTGCGGCAGGCCCCCCGGTATTTCTTCCCACCGGCGTTCCCCCTCAGTGCGCCGCCGGGCGGTGAGCCGAACCTCGGGGGCTGGGGGGTATAGCGATGCTTCGGTCATGCCTCACATTGTGGCAGATAGGCGGGACAGCACCAGCCGAGCAACCCTCTCAATGTTCGAAACAATGTTCGTATACACCCCTCCGACCTGGGCACATACGTAGGCGCGGTATAGCACGGCGCGCACCGCCAACTGCTCTGCCTCGGGGATATGGCTAAACCTTTCAAAGACGCCCTCGTCGGTGGCCTCAATCAGCAAAGCATCCACCATCGCCTGAACGGCAGTGTATCCATGCGGGCGCAGTACCCCCACGAGGTCGGTAAGCACCGGACCCTCACCCTCCGCGTAGATCGTGGTGCCCAGCATATCCGCGTGTCCAATGCACACCGGGGCGTCAATGTCCTCGCGGGCGGCGCGGAGATCCTGAATGACCTCCCTCAGGCGAGCATCCATTAGTTCCATGTCCACGGCACCCACGTCCGGGGACCACGCGCAGCGATCGGCCACGGAAAAAATATCGTCCCCACCCGTATCGGGGCGCTCGCTGACCCCCACCAAGGCTGCCTCTAGACGCAGCGCCGCCACGATGGTCTCGTCCACGCGGGCCACCAGCGAGCCTTCCTGGAAGGTGGAGGCGCGCCAGCCTCCGGCCACAAAGCGCCCATCGGTGGAGCGTACGGGGCGCGCTACCTTGAGCCCCGGCACGTCGAGGCGATCGCGCACCCGCGCCGACCACGCCACGTGCGGCCCCACCGCACGTGAGAGCGCCACGGTGCCGATGCGCCACCCGTGATCCCAGGCGCTGCCAAGCGGGGTGGGTTCTGCGCCTTCCGCGTGAAAAACCGCCGCTACCTGGTCTGGCAACCCCTCCGAGCGGGGCTCAAGCGGGAAAATCTGTGCTGGTTTTGCAACTTTATTCACGGTGCCACCTTGGGGTAAGGCCACGGGTTGTATTTACACGTGGCGTTATCGTCCGAATAAACCTCGCTGGGGTCAAAGCCGGCAAGCTCAGAATTATTCAAGCTCAACGTCTGCTGCATCATCACCGGAGCCAGCTCGCCGTCGCGCGCGCAGGGCTCGTGCTCGGAAAAGCCGAGACCGTGGCCAACCTCGTGGTTGATGAGGTATTGGCGGTAACTGCCCAAATCGCCCTGGAAGGGTGTGGCTCCGCGCACCCAACGGGATTCATTAATCACCACGCGGTTGCCTGCCGAATAAAAGCAGCTGGTCTCCATCTCCAAGTTGGTGCCACACAACTCGTGCGTGGTGCCCACGGAGGTCAATTGAATCCGCATGGTGGGATCGTCCGAGTCCGTCACGTGTTCAAAGCGATAGGCGGAATCATGCGTCCAGCCCTTGGGGTTAGACAGGGTGGCATCAATCATGGAGGCCAGGGCGTCATCCCCGCCCAGGCCGGCGGTGTCCACGCCGCCTTCCACCTCAATGACGTAGCGCACGACCTTTTCTTTGCCCTCCCCTACTTTCATCCCGGGGGAGCCAATCACGCGATACGTTCCGTTTCCGCGTTCCGTGTAGGTACCTCCCGCGGGGAGGCGGTCTGCGGCAACCTTCAAATCCCCTTCGTCGGAGGGCACTGGGCCTCGCTTGGTCTCCTGCCCCTCCGTGCGGGTGTCCTGCGTCACTTCAGCCTGGGAGCCTTCCTCCGAGGCGGGAGCGGTGACCATATCCCACAACACCCATACGGTGATGACCGCGAGAACCGGAATAGCATAGGCACGCCAGCCGTAATCGCGGGCAAAACGCACCAGCGCACTGTCCGAGGAGGCCATTTAGGCCCCGGCAAAGCCCACGGCACGGGGGGTGGTGGCACCCATATCCACGTAGGCAACGGTGGCGTTGCGCACCAGGTAGGTTCGCCCCTTGGTGCCCTGGAGTTCCAATACGCCTTCGCCGCTGCTCAGGGATTGTGCGATGCGCTCTTTCAGATCCGCACCGGTGTCAGCCACGTGCACCACCAGTTCCCGCGGGGACTCTTGAAAACCGATCTTGATGTCCATAGCCTCTACAGCCTCTGCCTTCATCCTCTTCGACACGTACATGGAGATTCTTTAAGGGTTCCGCACCGGAGGTCCGGCGGTCATGGAACCATCATAGTCAGGTGTCGATAGTATCTAAGGTGTGTCTGTAGGAAGCAACAGCCCAACCTTCGCGGAACTCGGCGTGGCCGTGGAAATCACGGACGCGCTCAGGGAGAGAGGGATAGAGCGCACCTTCGCCATCCAAGAACTCACTCTGCCGCGTGCTCTCGACGGCCGCGACATCATCGGTCAGGCGCGCACCGGCATGGGTAAAACCTATGGTTACGGTATTCCCCTCCTCGATCGGGTCTTTGACGCGGCGGATATTCCCGAGCTCGACGGTACCCCCCGCGCCCTCGTAGTGGCCCCCACCAGGGAACTGGCCGATCAGGTGGGAGAGGATCTGCGCCGCGCCGCCGCGTATCTTCCCCTCACCGTGGCTACCATCGTCGGTGGGCGGGGCTACGAGGAGCAGATCGACGCCCTGCGCAGCGGGGCCGACGTCGTGGTGGGCACGCCCGGCCGCCTGCTCGACCTCCATTCCTCTGGTTCCCTCGACCTCACCCAGGTAGCCATTCTGGTGCTGGACGAGGCCGATGAGATGCTGGATCTGGGCTTCCTTCCCGCCGTGGAAAAGATCATGAAGGCGCTGACCCACCCGCACCAGACCATGCTCTTTTCCGCCACCATGCCCGGCGCGATTTTGGCGCTGGCCCGCGGGTTCATGGATCACCCCCTGCATATCCGCGCCGAGGTGGGCGAGGAAAAACCCACCCACGATCGCATCCGGCAGATCCCCTTCCAGGCGCACCGCATGGATAAGCCCGCTATCTTGGCCAAAATCCTTCAGACTCCCGGCCGCGGACGCACCATCATCTTCACCCGCACCAAGCGCTCCGCCGCCCAATTGGCAGAGGATCTGGCTCAGGCGGGCTTCACCGTGGGCACCGTACATGGCGATCTACCGCAAAATATCCGTGAGAGTTCCCTCCAGGCCTTCCGCGATCGCCGCTTTGAGATCCTGGTGGCTACCGACGTCGCCGCGCGCGGCATCGACGTCGATGACGTCACCCACGTCATCAACTATCAGGTGCCGGACGATCCCATGACCTACATTCACCGCATTGGCCGCACCGGGCGCGCGGGCCACAGCGGCACGGCGGTGACCCTCATCGGCTATGACGAGGTAAATAAGTGGCAGATCATCAATGAGGAGAACTCCCTGGGCTTTGGCGAACCCGCGCAGTGGTTTTCCACCTCCCCGGAGCTCATTGAGGCCTTTGACCTCGACGCGAACACGGGGGATTCCGTGGGGCCGCCGCGCCGCGTCTTTGGTCTTGCACCGGCCCGCTCGGGCCTGGCGCGCGGGAGCAGGAAGGGGCAGAAAAACAGTGGGCGCGGGAGGCGTCGCCAGTGAATACTCCCCCGCTGCGCCGCACCCGGCGCGATCTCGCCGCCACGGCTGCCCTGGGGCTGCTGGCCGCCCTCGCGGTGGGCGGGGTGGTGTTGACCGCCCCGATTAGGGACGCTCATCCGAGCCCCAACCTTGAGGAATACCAGGCACCGCCCTCGCTGAGCGCGGTGCCCACCGGCTTGCAGGAATCCTGGCGGGTGCCCGATGCGCCAACGCCGGGGGTGAGCAAGCCGCTGTATTCCTATGGGCTCACCTTTACCCGCGATGCTCATTCTGTTTACGCCCGCGATGCCGCCGGTGAGGTGCGCTGGAGCTATGGGCGCGATGATGCCGAGATTTGCTCCCTGGGGGCCGCCTGGGGATCGGTAGTAGTGACGTATCGCACCCATGCCGGCTGCGGCGATGTGGTGGCGCTGAACGCCAAAACCGGGGAGTACAAGCACACCCGCAGTTCCCGCAACAGCGAGTTCACCTCCGCCATATCCTCCAACGATCGCGTGGGCACCGTAAGCGCGCAGCACGTGGAGTTATGGCGCTCCGATTTGGTGCGCACGGTGGAATACGGCGAGGTAGAGGCCAAACAAGAACCAGAGCTGCAACCCCACGAGGAATGTTCGCTTAGCTCCGCGCTCACCCGCAAGGATCTCCTGGCCGTGACCGAGACCTGCCCCGATCAGGATGGCTCGTGGCTGCGCTTGCAGGAGGCCACCCCGGAATCCTCCCGCGAGCCGAAGATCACCGGGGAGGTTCACCTCCCCCATGCCCAGGCGTGGCTGGTGGCCGTGGGGGAAAGCGCGGCCGCCGTGTATGTACCGGGCACCACCCCGCAGCTCATCTCCTATAACAAAGAGGGCACGGAACTCAGCCGCCGCGAGGTCCAGGCGTCTCCCCTCATGGAGGAAACGTCCCCGGATGAGGTCTTGTCTCCCCTCACGGCGGATCTTCCCACGCGCATGAGTTGGTTTGATGGTCAGCGGCTGTACCTCTTCCACCCCAGTGATCTCAGCGTGACGCAGGTTATCGAGGACGCCGAGGGCACCGGAGCCGGGGTCGCGGATCGCCTGCTCTATCCCACCGCCTCGGGTATTGCGGTAGCCGACGCCGAGAACGCGCACGTAGAGCGCACCCTTGAGGTTTCCCGCCCGCACACCCCTTCCTTCCTCGCCCTTTCAGTAGTGGGAGAAACGCTGGTGGAGCGCCAGGACGATACAACGGTGGGATACCGGCTTTCGTTCTAAAGCTCTAGCCCTCGTACACGCGGCTGGCCCAGGCCACCGCGCTGGGGCTAAACATGAGCACCAGCACCGCCGCCGCGGAAAGGCCCGTGGCCAACCCCAGAGGCCAGGCCCCAGCCCCCATCATGCTGAAAGATATGGGAACCAAGATGAGATTGAGCATGATGATGGGGCCACGCCCCAGACGCCCCCGGCCCCGCAGCACCGCCGCAGCCCCCACCACGACGGTGCCAAAAATAAGGAGGAAGAAGATCGCGGTGCCCAATCCCACCCACGCGGCATTGGGGCTATCGCTCACGATGGATTCATCGCGGGCGCCCGTCAGTTGGCGCACGATAAGCAGAATCGCATAGCCGATTCCCACGAGGGATTGCACGATGGATATGATCGCCGCCCAGCGGGCGGGGGCAGGGGGTGTCATACTCACGCGGGCAATTCTATCGCGCAGCGCCCGCCCGCTCAGAAAGTGATGGCGGGGGTTGGGTAGGCACAGAGTGATTTGACTTATGGGACACAGATAGTTTGATTCACTCTTCCGAAAAGTCCCAGTTCAGTGCTTTAAATAAGGGTAGGCTCACTAAAATTAAAACCCCTCCAGCCCCAACCAGTACCCCTCAAAGGCACTATATTTTGTGATTTATAGCACTTTTTAGGCCATAACCCTAGCCAAGATTGTTGATGCGTGCCATTATTTCCAGGTACCCAAAGCGACCGGCCAGTGAACCGGACGTGAACGTGGAAACACCAGAAGGTTAACGCAGCGTTACGCAGGGCCACGAGACCCCCGCCCCTCACCGCGCTACCCGCCCCCTCACCCCTCACAGGGTTCTTCTGGTGTGCCCACCGCTGTATTCACCACACCGCGCCCCCTGCGGGCGCTAATAAATTAAGGAGAAACATCATGGATTGGCGCCACGAAGCCGTTTGCCGCGACGAAGACCCCGAGCTGTTCTTCCCCGTTGGCAACTCCGGCCCCGCCCTCGCCCAGATCGCTAAGGCCAAGATCGTGTGCAACCGCTGCCCCGTCACCTCGCAGTGCCTGCGTTGGGCCCTGGAAACCGGGCAGGACGCCGGAGTATGGGGCGGCCTGTCCGAGGACGAGCGCCGCGCCCTCAAGCGCCGCAATAATCGCGGCCGCCGCATGCGCATGACCGTCTAAGCACCCGGCACATCAAAAAACACGGCGTCAATTTTCTCCCCAGCCCCGCTACCCACTAAAATTGGTGGGGTTGTCCTCCGTACTATTACTACGACCCACAAGGAGTCATCATGAGCAAGCGTGGTCGCAAGCGCAAGGACCGTCGTAAGAAGTCCGCAAATCACGGCAAGCGTCCGAACTCTTAAAAAGAAGTTCCCCGTGAAGCCGCATGGTGCCCGGTAGCCCTCCCAAAGGAGGACGCTACCGGGCACCAGCGTTTTTATAGCGGCACACGAGCCACTACAAGCCCCTCAGCCGCGCACAATGCGGATCTGAGCGGTAATTTTCTGCCTCAACATCACCGGGGCGTGGTCGGCGCCGCAGCAGCTCCGCATGAGCGCCCGGATTGCTTCCTCGCGCTCTAAGCGGGAAAAGCACTCGGGGCAACTGGCTATCTTCTGCCTCAGTGCCTCGCACTCCTGGGGGCTGAGGGCGGCGTCGAAAAGCTCC
Organism: Corynebacterium lowii; assembly: GCF_001412085.1. GTDB lineage: Bacteria > Actinomycetota > Actinomycetes > Mycobacteriales > Mycobacteriaceae > Corynebacterium > Corynebacterium lowii. Next base: position 612,942 of record NZ_LKEV01000001.1, on the reverse strand, counting down.
GACATCTCCCCTTGAACCTCCGTGCACTGGCAACCGCACGGTTCCTTATCAGAATCAGACATTATTGCTTCACCTTCTGAGCCTTCTCGCTATTCTCAGGGTGGTCGAGGCCAATCCCCTGTTCCTGTGCCACTTCCTTTAACAACCCGCGCAGCTGTTTTCTTCCGCGGTGCAGCCTGCTCATCACGGTGCCCAGCGGAGTATCCATGATCTCCGCGATCTCCTTGTAGGCCAGCCCCTCCACATCGGAGTAGTACACCACCATGCGGTAATCCTCGCGCAGCTGGTCCAGGGCGTCCACGATCTGCTGATTCGGCATCCGCTTGAGCGCCTCCACCTCGGCGGACACGAGCCCCGTGGAATCGTGGGAGGAGGTGGTGTAGAGCTGATAATCCGTCATCTCCTCCGTGGGCGTTTGCACCGGCTGGCGCTGCTTCTTCCGGTAGGAGTTGATGTACGTATTCGTCATAATCCGGTAGAGCCACGCCTTGAGATTGGTACCGGCCTGGAACCGATCAAAGGCCTGAAAGGCCTTCATATACGTCTCCTGCACCAGGTCCTCGGCGTCGGCGGGATTCCGGGTCATCTTGAGCGCTCCGCCATATAGTTGATCCAGCAGCGGCAAGGCCTCTTGTTCAAAGCGCTGGTGGAGCTCGGGGTCCGCCATAATCGGGATGCGGCCTTTCGGTTGTGGGGCAAGGGGCAACGCACACCATTGTAAGCACTGCCGCGATCTCTATGATGGGGGTGTGCCTGATCGTGATTCCTCCCCCGCCGCCTGGCAGGCCCCCACCGCCACCGGCCCGCTGAATTGGACGCAGAAAGTCCCCGGCTCTAAATCCATGACCAACCGCGCCCTCGTGCTCGCGGCCCTGGGTGACGGCCCCTCCACGCTGCGCGGCGCGCTGCGCTCCCGCGACGCCGATCTCATGTGCGAGGCCCTGCGCGCAATGGGCACCGGCATCGAGACCTCGGAATCCGATCCCACCACCATCGCCGTCACCCCCGCCGAACTCCACGGCGCGCAGGTGAACTGCGGCCTGGCGGGCACCGTCATGCGCTTTCTTCCCCCGCTGGCTGCGCTGGCCACAGGCACCGTGCTTTTCGACGGCGACCCCCGCGCCCGCCAGCGCCCCATGCGCCCGCTTCTCGACGCCCTGCGCACCCTCGGCGTGACGATCACCGGCGACGCCCTGCCCTTCCGCATGGAAAGCCACGGCGTCCCCGCGGGCGGCACCGTGGAAATAGATGCCTCGGCCTCCTCTCAGTTTGTCTCCGGGCTGCTCCTCTCCGCCGCCCGCTACGAGCGCGGAATCACCGTGATTCACCGGGGCGGAACCCTGCCCAGCCTCCCCCACATTGAGATGACGGTGGAGATGCTGCGCCGGGCCGGCGTGGAGGTAGAGGTGGATACCGCGCGGTGGACGGTGGCCCCCGGCCCCATCGCGGGGGGCACCTGGGAGATCGAACCCGATCTTTCCAACGCCACCCCCTTCATGGCCGCGGCCCTGGTCACCGGGGGCACCGTGCGCATACCCGGCTGGCCCACCGCTACCACCCAGGCCGGGGATCATTTCCGGCGCATCGCCACCGCGATGGGCGGCACCATCATCAACGATTCCACGGGCCTGGAAATCACCGGCCCGGTGGGGGGCCGCATCCAGGGCATTGACCTCGATATGTCCGAGATCGGGGAACTCGCCCCCACCGTGGCCGCCCTGGCTACCCTGGCGGAGGGGGAATCTCACCTGCACGGCATCGCCCACCTGCGCGGGCATGAGACCGATCGGCTGGCTGCCCTGGCTGCGGAGATTAATAACCTCGGCGGCGCCTGCACCGAAACCGCCGATGGGCTGCGCATCGAACCCTCCGATCTTCACGGCGGCCTCTGGAAGGCCTACGACGATCACCGCATGGCCACCGCGGGCGCCATCATCGGCCTGCGGGTGCCCGGAGTGGCGGTGGACGACGTGGCCACCACCGCCAAGACTCTGCCGGGCTTTGACGCCATGTGGGAGGCGATGGCGCGTGGCTAGGCGCCGCTACGACGAATCCGATGTGAAGGTGCGCCCCGGCAAGGGCTCGCGCCCGCGCACCAAGAATCGCCCGGAGCACCGCGACGCCCTCTTTGGCATGGTGGTGACCAAGGATCGCGGCCGCTGGGGAGTGGTGCTCGATGGGGCAACGGACCCCGTGGTGTGCATGAGAGCCCGGGAATTGGGCCGCACCCCCATCGAGGTGGGCGACCGCGTGGGCCTGGTGGGCGATACCAGCGGCACCCCCGGCACTCTGGCCCGGATCGTAAAACTAGCCGAGCGCACCTCCGTGCTGCGCCGCACCGCCGACGACACCGACCCCTACGAGCGCATCGTGGTAGCCAACGCGGAGTTGCTGCTCATCGTGTGCGCGGTGGCCGACCCCCCGCCGCGCGCGGGCTTCGTGGAGCGCAGCCTGATCGCCGCCTTCGTGGGCGGGCTGCGCCCCGTGCTCTGCCTGACCAAGACGGACCTGGCCGATCACCGCTCCTTTGCCGCCGAGTTTGCCGATCTCCACGTTCCCGTGCTCACCTGCGGGGTCAACGACGATCTTGGCGATCTCCTCGATCTCATCGGCGGGCACACCAGCGCCGTGATCGGGCACTCCGGGGTGGGCAAATCCACCCTGGTCAATCGGCTCGTCCCCCAGGCTGGGCGCGCCACGGGGGAGGTCTCCGAGGTGGGCAAGGGCCGCCACACCTCCACGCAATCGGTGGCCCTGCGTCTGCCGGGTGAGTCGGGGGGTTGGATCATCGACACCCCCGGTATCCGCTCCTTCGGGCTGGCCCACGTGGAGGCCGATACCGTGGTGGGCGTCTTTGAGGACCTCGCCCAGGTGGCCCAGGACTGCCCCCGGGGCTGCACCCACATGGGTCCGCCCGCCGATCCCGAGTGCCGCCTCGACGGCCTCGATGGTGCCAGCGCCCGCCGCGTGCAGGCCGTGCGCTCCCTTTTGAGCGCCCTGCGCACCAACGTGGACTGGGATTAAAGCAACTCCACCAGCACCGGTAGCTCGCTGGGGTCGTACCAGGCCATGAAGTTATCCAGGGCATCGCCCACGGTGAGTTCGGCGTCCTCATCGCCCATATCGGCGGCGTCGATAGCCTGAATGGCCTTGGCCGTGGCCTCCTCCGATTCCGCCACGTCCACGTGGATGGCGGCCACGTCCACCAGGTTCACCTGCGCGGGGCTGAGTTTGACCACCGATTCCCCGTGATCGGGGCTCAGCGTGGCGTGGGAATCGGGGACGTCGGCGGAGATGACCACGCGACGGTTCGGGAACTTCCCCTCATCGCCCACGGCGAGCAGGCGAATAGAGGCCTCCGCGGCGTCCTGGAAGGCCGCGTGGGCGATCTCCTCCTCATCACCCTCGGTATAGAACTCGCGCAGGGCCGGAGTCACGGCAAAGGCCCAGCCTGAGCGCGCGGTAACCACGCGGGACTCGTTCAGCCCGCACAGGGTGCTAAAGGTGGCGGGGATGTACACGCGCATGGGCTAGAACTCTCCCTCGATGTCAAAGAGCCCCACGATCTCCACCACCGTGCGATCAAAGGACTGATAGAGCACGCCCACCAGGCCCGCCTCCACGGCGGCGCGCACGTTGACGATGGAGTCGTCGATGAGCACGCAATCGCGCATGGGCAGTTCCAGGGTATCGGCGGCAATGCTCATCGCGCGCTCGTCGGGCTTTTCCGCCCCAATTTCCCCGGAAAGCAACACGGCATCGACGATCCCGCGATACTCCCACTCCCGGATCGGCTCGGCCCCAGGGCCACCCGGATCATTGGACAAAATGGCCGTGGCCACGCCGTTCTGCTTGGCCGCCGCAAAGAGGTTGCGCCAGCGGCGCTGATCCTCCTCGGAGCCGTCTAGCACGCCCACGTAATCAACGATGAGTCCTCGCACGCCATTCCCTTCTCTTACACGTCACTTTCGTGCCACAATGATACTCAGCCCAGCCCGCGTCTGCCTCGCGCCCTCGTCCAGAAAGGCAGACATCTCTTGCTCATACCCGTACCCGGCTATAGCCACCTGAAAATCTACGTTTCCGATACCCCGGAAACCCCCGCTAACACCCCGACGCCCCTGGTATCCACGCCGAGCCCACAGCTGCGCGCCCAGGCGGTGATCTTTCTCGAAGTACTCTGCGGGCAGCGCCCCCTGCGCCAACTCAATCCGCGCTTCTTCTCCCCCGGTGTTATCTCCTATGCCCGCGCCCATCGACGTCCCCCGCAGCCGGTGCGGCTATGTTCCCTCCATCTGCGGGACCGACTACGGGATCAGGCGCGCGACCAGGGCACCGCCGAGCTCTACGGCACCTGCGAGATCGGCGGAGTGCGCTATGGATTCACCGCCTGCACCAGGGCGGAGACCATCACCCAGTTCCGAATATTGTGGTAGCAGCACAAAAGGCGGGGAGTACTCCCCGCCTTTTGCCTACCTCACCGAGCGGTTAGGCCTCTTCCTGGGTCCCCTGCTCGGATTCCTGCTGGCCCACGAACTGCTTGCGCAGCATGAAGAGCTGGCGCACCGTCTCTTCCTTGATCGCATCATTCATGGCCTGGAACATCTCGCCACCCTCCTTCTGGTATTCCACCAAAGGATCGCGCTGCGCCATCGCGCGCAGGCCGATGCCCTCCTTGAGGTAATCCATCTCATAAAGGTGCTCGCGCCACTTCTGGTCAATCACCGGGAGGATCACCATGCGCTCCAGATCGCGCATCTGGCTCTCCCCGCTGACCTCGGCCACCTTGGCTTCTAGCTCGGAGTACTGTGCGTGGGCGTCGGCAAGCAGGGCGTCGCGCAGCTGATCGGCCGTGAGCTCGCCTGCGGAGCCGTACTCGGTGCCGTCGATGAGCTCCTGGGCCTCCACCGTGGGGCCGTAGAGGGATTCCAGGGCGTGCCACAGGGCCTGAAGGTCCCAGTCCTCCACGTAGCCCTGGGCGGTGGCGCCGTCCACGTAGGCCTCGATGGTCTCGTCGATCATCTTCTGGATGTGCTCGCTGATGTCCGTGGATTCCAGGATGTCGTGGCGCTCGCGGTAGATCACCTTGCGCTGCTCGTTGAGCACCTCGTCGTATTTGAGCACGTTCTTGCGCATCTCAAAGTTCTGGTTTTCCACCTGCGCCTGGGCACCCTTGATGGAGTTATTCACCATCTTGGCCTCAATCGGCACATAGTCGGGCACGTTGAGGCGGTTCATCATGTTTTCCATCGTCTGCCCCACAAAGCGCACCATGAGGTCATCGCGCATGGAGAGGTAGAAGCGGGTCTCGCCCGGATCGCCCTGACGGCCCGAGCGGCCGCGCAGCTGGTTATCAATGCGGCGGGACTCGTGGCGCTCGGTGCCCAGCACGTAGAGGCCACCGGCCTCGCGCACGGCGTCGCCAAGCTCCTGGGAGCGCTCCTTGACCTTGGGCAACTCCTTCTCCCAGGCCTCCTGGTAGGATTCCTCGTCCTCCACCGGGTCCAGGCCGCGCTCGCGCAGCTGAATATCCAGCAGAATATCGGGGTTGCCGCCGAGCACGATGTCCGTGCCGCGGCCGGCCATATTGGTGGCCACCGTGACCGCTCCGGGCAGGCCCGCCTGGGCCACGACCTCGGCCTCCTGCTCGTGGTGCTTGGCATTGAGCACGTTGTGCTTAATGCCCTTGGCCTGGAGCAACTGGGAAAGGTACTCGGAGCGCTCCACGGAGGTGGTACCCACCAGCACCGGCTGGCCCGCGCGCTGGCGCTCCGCGATGTCCTCGGCCACCGCCGCGAACTTCGCCTCCTGGGTCTTGTAGATGCGGTCGGAGTGGTCCACGCGGGCGTTCTCGCGGTTGGTGGGGATGGGCACCACGTTGAGCTTGTAGATCTGGTGCAGCTCGGCGGCCTCGGTCTCGGCGGTACCCGTCATGCCCGCCAGCTTCTCGTACAGGCGGAAGTAGTTTTGGAGGGTCACCGTGGCCAGCGTTTGGTTCTCATTCTTGATCTCCACGCCTTCCTTGGCCTCGATGGCCTGGTGCATGCCCTCGTTGTAGCGGCGCCCGCTGAGCACGCGGCCGGTGAAGGAATCCACGATGAGGATTTCCCCGCTGCGCACGATGTAATCTTTATCGCGCTCAAAGAGCTCCTTGGCCTTGATGGCGTTATTGAGGTAGCTCACCAGCTGGGAGTGCTCGGGGGCATAGAGGTTCTCAATGCCCAACTGATCCTCGACGAACTCCACGCCCTCTTCCAGCACACCCACGGTGCGCTTGCGGTGATCCACCTCGTAGTGAATCCCCTCGCGCATGCGCGGGGTGAGCTGCGCAAAAACGCTGAAGTACTGGGAGGAACCGTTGACGGGGCCGGAGATAATCAGCGGGGTGCGGGCCTCGTCGATGAGGATGGAGTCCACCTCGTCCACGATGGCGTAGTTGTGCCCGCGCTGCACCACCTCATCGGTGGAGCGCACCATGTTATCGCGCAGGTAATCAAAGCCGAACTCGTTGTTCGTGCCGTAGGTAATGTCCGCGGCATAGGCGATGCGGCGCTCCTCCGGGCGCATATCGGAGAGGATCACGCCCACTTCCAGGCCCAGGAAGCGGTGCACGCGGCCCATCCACTCGGCATCGCGCTTGGCCAGGTAATCATTCACCGTAACCACGTGCACGCCCTTGCCGGAGAGCGCGTTGAGATAAGCGGGCAGCACACAGGTCAGCGTCTTACCCTCACCCGTGCGCATCTCGGCCACGTTGCCAAAGTGCAGGGCGCTGCCGCCCATGATCTGCACGCGGAAGTGCTTTTGGCCCAGCACGCGCCAGGAGGCCTCGCGCGCGGTGGCAAAGGCGTCGAGCAGCACGTCGTCCAGGCTTGCGCCTTCTTCCAGGCGCTCCTTGAACTCGGCAGTCTTTGCCTTCAGTTCCTCGTCGCTCAGCGCGGCATACGTGTCCTCCAGGGCAATAACGTCGTCAGCGATCTTTGCCAGACGCTTCACGGTGCGGCCTTCGCCGGCGCGGAGCAACTTCGACAGTCCTAGCACTTCCCACAAGTCCTTACTCTGATGAGGGCGGTTTGCAATTTAGAGAAATATCCTCCGACAGTGTACGCGGCAGGCCCGGCATACGTGTAACACCGCCACCGACTACGGCGTCGGCAGCGGTGTGAGCAGTATCGACGCCCCGCTAGGCCTCTTCTTCCTCCGCGGTCAGCGAGATTAGACCGTAGTCAAAGGCGTGGCGGCGATACACCACGGAGGGCCGCCCCGTCTCCTCGTTGACGAAGAGGTAGAAATCGTGGCCCACCAATTCCATCTCGGAAAGGGCATCATCCACCGACATCGGCGTGGCCGGGTGCTCCTTGGTGCGCACCACCTGGCCGGGCAGCACGTCCTCTACGGAATCCGCATAGGGGTCAACGTCAAAGCGCCCCTGCTCCTGGCGGGCCTTATCGGCCTGCGCCGCGAGGTCCGCCGTGACTTCTCCCACGCCCTTGGGGGCGCGGTGCCCCGAGCGGGAAATGGAGCGGCGAGCCTTCACCTTGCGCAGCGAGCGCTGCATCTTGGCAATCGCGGTCTCTAGCGCCGCGTAGAAGCTATCCTCCTTGGCCTCCGCGCGGGCGATGTGTCCCTTGCCGGTGGCGGTGATCTGAATACGATCGCTCTGCGCTTCCCGGCGCGGATTAGGTTCATGCTGCAATTCCACGTGGAACGAGGTGAGGGTGGGGTCCAGCTTTTCGATCTTGGCGAGCTTGGTGTGTACCCGCTCGGCAAAGTGCTCGGGGACCTCCACGTTGCGCCCGGTGATGGAAACCTGAGCTTCCGGGCTGAGGGACTCGTTGCCGTTGATGGCAGTGGACATCTTCTTACCTCCCTAGAAGTAGGTGGTGGACGTCATGTGTCCAGGGCCCATGATACCCAGATCTAAGGTGGCGCGAGGGCGATTTATTTACTTCCCATTTACCCAAGGAAACCCCCATGCCCAGGCCAGGCCGTTCAAAGGCACTGTTCATTTACCCGCTTGTCACTCTTTTAAAAGCCTCTAGGCGTGCGACCACACCACCGCCCCGGCTACCTCTACCCCGTGCACCAGTAACCGCGCCACGGCGGCCTCCAGGGTGGCGCCGGTGGTCAGGACGTCGTCGATAAGCACCACCTGGCTCGGCACCGCCCCGCGAATCCGCACGGCTCCGGCCACGTTGCGGCGGCGCTGCTCGCGGCTGAGCCCCACGGAATCGCGCACCGAGGGGCCGTAGCGCAGGACACCCCGAGCCAAGGGAATACCCGCGGCCCGGCAGCAGGCCGTGACGTGATCCCCGCCGCGCAGCCGCGCCGAACGGTCCCTGGTGGGGGCCGCCAGCGCCACGGCCTCCTCGGGGAGTTCTCCCCTGGCGTGCAGCGTGCGCAAACCCGCGGCCAGGGCCGCGCCCACGTAGGGGTACACCGCCCGATTACCGCGTTCTTTGAGGTTGAGGATCACCTGACGGCGCACACCGCCGTACACCCCGAGCGACCACACCGGAACCAGCGGATCGACCGGCGGGCTGATGCGCTGCGGGGGCCGCGCCCAATGGAGGCGGCACCGGGGGCACAGCACATGCCCCGGCTCCCCACATCCCGCGCACCGGCGCGGCAGCAGCAGTTCCACCCCCCAAAGCCCCGTATTTAGTGCACCACTTTAATGCACCACGATGGGGGTGGCGCGGGTTCCTTGGAGTCCGGGGACCTCGCGCCAGTAGGCTTCCTCCCCCGAGGGGGTATCGGGCAGCATGCGCATGGCCAGGGAATCCGTGAGGTAGAGCCGGGCCGCCGTGGCCGCCACCGCCGTTACCGGGGCGGCCACCATGGCCGAGGCGATGGGCGTGGTTTCCGAGCCGTCCAGCTCTACCCTGAGCAGGGGGCTGCCGGCCTCGCTCGTTCCCACCAGGAGGGAGCCGTCTATGTTCCAATCCACGGCGGTCACGCGGCCCGCCAATTGGGGGGAAACCTCCACCGCGTTGATGATGGAGCGCCCGCCGGCCTCGGACTTATCGACGACTCCCACGTACACGCGGGAATCAATAATCATCGCCGCCCGCGCGCCCGTGGGAGAAAGCCGCAGATCCGTCATTCTGGCTCGCTCCCCCTCGGTCTGCTCATTCGTGGGCAACCCGGAGGTATTCGCCGTGGTCTGCACCAGTTCCCCGGTGCTGGCGGAGCGCACCACCCGCACCACCTCGGTGCCATCGAGCACCGTCCAGGCGGCGGTGGTGCCGTGCTCGAAGGAGGGACGGGTGATGCTGGGGGCCTCTAAGACCTCCTCGACGCGCCCCGTCACCTGCCCCAGGAACAGGCTGCTGCGCTCCCCGTTGCTGCGGGTAAAAGCGATCTGCCCATCGGCGGTAATATCCGCCTGCTCTATCGACTCCGCAGAACCCAGGGGGCCAGCCACCGGCTCCGCCGTGGTCGCAGAAACCGTGACCAAAGCGCCATCCTCGGAGACGGCATAGAGGGGGCTCACCGAGGTAGAACCCACCTCCGGGTTGTACTCCGCCACGTCATCGGTGGTGATCCGCTCTAGGCCCTCGTCCACCGGGGCGCCGTCGATTTCGATGTCATAGGGGCCTGCCAGATTTGCCCTGGCCAGCGTCCACACCACCTGGGCGGCAAAGGCAATGCGCTGTTCCCGATCCAGGCTGCTCATCCCAGCAAAGCGCAGCACCCCATTAGCGCTCACGGAAAGGGAGACGTTCTGGGGAATCGGGTTCTCCACGGCGGTGCGAATGGTCTCGCTCGGCCCGTGCAGCAACATTCCCAGCAGGGTATCGCGGGTATCCTCCTGGCCCCGGTACACCCAGCGGCGATCGGCCACCAGCGTTTTCACCGTTTTGCTGGGGAAGTACAGCATGCGCGGCTCGTAGTGATTGCGTAGGTCCATGCGCTCAATGACCACCACACCGGGCAGGGTGGTCATGCGCCACTGATCTTCTTCGTTGCGCTCGAACACCACGGAGGTTTCCATCCGCTCGTTCAAGGGGGTAAAGGAGCCCTCGGAATCTAGTTCACCGATCACGTTGGCCCGGATTCTCAGCGTCTGCTTGGAATTGGTGGAACCGGCCTCCGTGCTGGTCTCCATTCCCTCGATCACGCGGATACTCTGCTGCCGGGGCCAGGAGGAGGCGATGTCCGTGGAAAGGAAGGCCCTGGCGGACTGATAATTCTGGGAGGGGTTCGCGGAGGCCTGGAAGAAATCACGCAAGAGCACCCCTGGGTCCGCCCCGTCCTCGGGAACGATGGTCTGCTCTGGTTCCTGCACCGCCGAGCTAAAGGGGCGCAGGGCCCTGGGCTCCGAGTTCCTGGGCAGCGTGCTGCACCCTGCGATCAGGCTCAGAGAGGACACCGCGGCGATCACCGCGAGGGTGTTCTTCTTCCATATACTCATGACGCTTCTCCTGGGCCCGGCTCTTTGGAGGATTCAGCGGCGGGTTCCGCTGAGGGCTGCTCGGAGCCTTCTTCGGCTGGCAAGGCCTCCGACGCCGCCGACGCCTCCGCGTCCGGCACCGCCGGCAACTCCGGCTCTAACTCCTCTGACTCCTCCGGCTCCGGGGCCTCCAATTCCAAGGGGCTGTGCTCGATCTTCCCATTGGGGATGCGCGGCAGCACCACGCGGAACTGCGAACCCACCCCCTCGGTTCCCGTGGCGTCGAGAATACCGCCGTGCAGAATGATGTCCTCCTGGGCGATAGCCAGGCCCAGCCCGGTTCCCCCGGAGTGGCGCTTGCGGGAGGGATCGGCGCGCCAGAAGCGGTTGAACACCAGTTCCTCCTGGCCCTCGCGCAGGCCCACGCCGTGATCGGTCACCGTCACGGCCACGGCCTCCTCGTTGCCCGCCCAGGTCACCGTCACGGGGTTTCCCTCGGAGTGGTCAATGGCGTTAGCCAAGAGGTTGCGCAGCACCCGCTCCACGCGGCGGGAATCCGCCGTGAGGTGCAGGGGTTCGTCGGGGCCCTCGAAGTTCACCTGCACGCCGATCTCCTCGGCCAGGTGCTCCACCTGCCGCCAGGCTTCCTTCACGCACAGGCGAATATCCAGGCGCGATTCGCTCAGATCGGCCACGCCCGCATCGTGGCGGGAAATCTCTAGCAGGTCTGCCAAAAGATCCTCGAAGCGATCGAGCTCGGCCGTCATCAACTCGGTGGCGCGGCGGGTGCCGGGGTCGAACTCATCGGCGTGCATGGCGATCATGTCCGCCGCCATGCGCACCGTGGTCAGCGGGGTGCGCAGCTCGTGGGAGACGTCGGAAGTAAATTGGCGTTGCAGATCGCCGTATTCCTGGAGCTGTTGAATCTGCTTGGAGAGCGATTCCGCCATCGTGTTAAAGCTCATGGCTAGGCGGGCCATCTCGTCCTCGCCCTCCACGGACATGCGTTCGCGCAGGTGTCCCGCGGCCAGACGCTCGGCAATCCGCGAGGCCGAGTGCACCGGGGTAATCACCTGCTGGGCCAGCAGCCAGGCGATACCGATGAGGAGCACCACCACGATGCCCGCCGCCGTGGAGATGAGGCCACGGATCAGCGCCATCGTCTCCTCATCGTTCTCCATCGAGAGCACCAGGTACACCTGGAGGCCGGGAATATCGGAGCTGGTGGGGCTGCCGATAATCAGCGCGTTATAGCGGCTACCATCGCTGCGGCCTACCTCGTGAAACTGGGTGGATACCTGCCCCTCGCTCACGAACTTGCGCAGGCTCGTGGGAATATCAAAGCCCTGCGGAGAGGTGACTTCTACGGTGTCCTCGTGGGCCACCATGAGGACGGGCTCATAGGGGGCACCGGCGTCCGCCTCCACGCCCGTCCTATTGGTCAAGGCGGCGCGCGCGGAGTTCAGCCGCACCTGGGCGGCGTTATTGGGAGAGGTGGCCGCGATCTGCTGCTCCACGGCGATGCGTGCGCGCTCAATCTCCGAGTTCGCAGTATTGATCTTGCTATCTACCAAACGCTGCGTGACTATCGAGATCATCGCCAATCCGAGGATCAGCATGACCACGGAGGTGGCCACGAACATCGAGCCGATCACGCGCACCTGAAGGGAGGTGCGCCAGGACTCCGCGGCGGATTCCCGCCACTGCGCTAGTCTCTGCCTCAAGCTGCGCTACTCCCCCGAGCCCGTCTTATATCCCACCCCGCGCACCGTCAGGATGATGGTGGGGTTCTCCGGGTCCTTTTCAATCTTGGAGCGCAGGCGCTGCACGTGCACGTTGACCACGCGGCTATCGGCGGACTGGCGGTATCCCCACACCCGTTCCAGGAGTTCATCGCGGGTAAAGGCCTGGCCGGGCTTGCGGGCCATCTCCACGAGGAGGTCAAACTCGATGGGGGTCAGCGCCACCTCCTCGCCGTTCCTGCGCACGGAGTGGCTGGGGACGTCGATAGTCACGGCGCCCACCTCAAGGACCTCGCTGGGCTCGGAGTCCGTGCGGCGCAGGCGCGCGCGGATACGCGCCACGAGTTCCTTGGACTTAAAGGGCTTGGTGATGTAATCATCGGCGCCGGATTCCAGGCCCAGCACCACGTCCACGGTGTCCGTTTTGGCCGTGAGCATGACGATGGGCACGGTGGATTCCTGGCGGATAGCGCGGCAAATATCCACGCCGTTCATTCCCGGAAGCATGAGGTCCAGCAGGATGAGATCGGGGGCCTCGCGCTGCGCGGTGGGCACCGCGTCCATGCCATCGGTCACGGCCACCGTGGCAAAGCCCTCCCCCTCTAGCACCAGGGTGAGCATCTCGGAGATCGCGGGGTCATCGTCTACCACCAGGATCTTGGGCATCATCTTTTTATTTTCCCTCCACGAGATCGCGCACTGCGTTGATTACCTCCGACGGCTCTGAGGCTACCAGCCACGGCCCCGCCCACTGCTGCCGCGCCAACTCCCGGTAGGCACCGTAAGTGCGCTCCTGGAGGCCGCCGTCGCGTTCGTACTGATCGCGGGTACGGGTGGCGTCGCTACGCTCCCGCGCCTGGGCGCGTGCCGACGCCACCTGGGGTGCGGTATCCAGCAGCACCTGGAGGTGGGGCCTCGGCAGGCCCAGTTGCTCAAACTCTAGGTCGTAGACCCACTCCACCACCTCCTTGGCCCGCTGCTGCCCCTTCGGGGCCAGGCGAGCGGCGGAATAGGCGGCATTGGAGGCCACGTAGCGATCTAATACGAGGAGGCCGTTGTTTTCATATTCCCGCAATTGAGACAACGCCCCGTGACGGTCCAGCGCAAAAAGGGTGGCCATGCCGTAGACGGACTCCACCAGATCGCCCATCTGCCCGTACAGGGCGCGGCTGGCGAGCTGGGCGTGCACGGATTCCGCATAGCGGGGAAAGGCCAGGCTCTCCGCCCCAAGCTCCGCCCGCAGGGCGCTGACCAGGGTGTTCTTCCCTGCGCCGTCGATGCCTTCTACGCAAATAATCATCAGTAGCGGTAGTGCTCCGGCTTGAAGGGTCCCGCCACTTCCACGCCGATGTATTCGGCCTGTTCCTTGCTCAATTCCGTGAGCGAGCCGCCCAGGGCCTCGACGTGGATACGCGCCACCTTTTCATCCAGAATCTTCGGCAGGCGGTACACCTCCTTGCCGTACTGCTCGGCGTTGCGGAAGAGCTCGATCTGCGCAATGGTCTGATCGGCAAAGGAATTGGACATCACAAAGCTCGGGTGGCCGGTGGCATTGCCCAGGTTGAGCAGGCGCCCCTCGGAGAGCACGATGATGGAACGCCCGTTGGGCAGGGTGAACTCGTCTACCTGCGGCTTGATGTTCTGGCGGCTCACGTCCTCGCGGTGCAGCAGAGAGGCCATATCAATCTCATTATCAAAGTGGCCGATATTGCCCAGCACCGCGTGATCCTTCATGGCCAGCATGTGCTCAACGGTGATGATCCCCAGGTTGCCGGTGGCGGTAATCACGATGTCCGCCTCCGCGATGGCCTCCTCCACCGTGACCACGGGGAATCCCTCCATGAGGGCCTGGAGGGCATTAATCGGATCTACCTCGGTGACCTTCACCCGAGCGCCCTGGCCCTTCATCGCCTCCGCGCAGCCCTTGCCCACGTCGCCATAGCCGCAGATGAGCACGTTCTTGCCGCCCATGAGCATATCCGTGGCGCGGTTAATGCCGTCGATGAGGCTGTGCCGGGTGCCGTACTTATTATCGAACTTGGACTTGGTGACCGCGTCGTTCACGTTCATCGCCGGGAAGGGCAGGGTGCCCTGCTGGGCGTAGTGGTAGAGGCGGTGCACACCCGTGGTGGTCTCCTCGGTGACTCCGCGCACCGTCTCCGCCGTGCGGGTCCAGCGGCGGGCGTCGGCAGCCAGCACCCGGCGCAGCATGGCGTGGAAGGCCACCTCTTCATCGGAATCATCCGGCATATCCTCCGGTACCGCCCCGGCGCGCTCGTATTCCCCGCCCTTAATCACGGCCATCGTGGCATCGCCGCCATCGTCCAAGATCATGTTCGGGGCCTCGCCCTCGCCCCAGTCAAAGATCTGATCGAGGCACCACCAGTATTCCTCCAGGGTCTCGCCCTTCCAGGCGAATACCGCCGGCCCCTCCGGCTGCTCGGGGGTGCCGGTGCCCACCACGACGGCCGCCGCGGCGGCGTCGTCCGTGGAGAAGATGTTGCAGGAGGACCAGCGCACCTCGGCGCCCAGGGCCGTGAGCGTTTCGATGAGCACGGCGGTTTGCACCGTCATGTGAATGGAACCCGCGATCCGCGCGCCCCGCAGCGGTTGCTCCTCGGCGTACTCGCGGCGCAGGGCCATGAGTCCGGGCATTTCGTGTTCCGCTAAGCGAATCTGGTGGCGGCCCGCCTCAGCGAGGTTCAGATCGGCCACCTTGTACGGCAAGGGAGTGCTCATGGGAGGGTGCTCCTTTTTAGGGTTGGATTCTCCCCCACTACCTTAGCGCTAGGAAAGGGCCTCCAAATACACTTCAAGGTCCTCCTGGGTATCGGCGTTTTCCAGCAACTCCCCGGCAACCTCGCGCAATTCTTCATCGCCCGCGCCGATGAGTTCGCGCAGGAAGGGGTGGGCGTCGGCCACCTCCCCGGCGGAAAACGGCGCCCCCGCCCAGATCGACGCCACCGTGGCGGCGGCCAGGCCGTTGAGGTATTCCTCCTCGCTGGGGGAATCCTGCTTGGCGGCCAGCACGCAGGCATCCCGAATGGCCTCCACGATCTCGGCCTCGTCGAGGTTGCCCAGCTCCTCTAGGAACTCCTCGTTGGCTTCCTCGGCAAAGATGGACATATCCCATGCACCCATGATGTTCTTTCCTTTCTTGTATCCCGTCCCGCGCCAGCATCCTCCTGCTGGGTGGTACCGCGCCATACACTGTGCCAACTTACGCGCCATTGCGGGCTCGGTGGTGGCCGCGTGGTGGGAAAAAGATGCTCTTGATTTAACGTTCACTTCTGATAAGTTCGTTATCAGGTTGTTACTTTCATCCGGCTGCGATATTCCCCAGGCGGCACGAGCGCAGCACGCCAGTAAAACACACCGAAAATATCCCCGGCACGGGGCATCGGGAAGAGGAGAAGACAGGTGAACATAAACACGCGCAAGGCGATGGTGTTTATTGCCGTGGGCATACTTGCCGCGGCCGCCATCGGCGTGATCGTGTGGCGGGTGTCCACCCCGTCTCCTCCTTCCGCAGCGGCGCGCTCCCAGCACTCCACCGCAGAAGAAACCTCCGCTGTCGACAAAACCACCAGCGCACCCACCACCACGAAGTCCGGCGAGCAGGAAGAAACCGCAACGCACCGCGATGCCGCGGCCCCGGAGGCACTGGCCGCGCAGCAGCGCGAAGAACACGAGGATGCCTCCACCCTGCTGCGTGCAAAGCCCACGAAGATCTATCGCCCCGATAGCATCTCCGCGCAGGACCTCGGCAAGGATAGCGGCAATGGCGGGGAGAATACCGCCCTTGCCGCCGCGCCCCGCGAAACTGCCGACGCCCCCGTAGCCCAGCGTTCCGAGGCCCCGCAGCCTCCCGCTGAGCCCGCCGCGCCCACGACCCGCACTCCCGTGACACCCCCCAGCGAAAACGTCACTCCCACTCCCGATGAGCCCAGCGGTTATGGCCCCTCCCTTTCCGAGGCCATTGAGCAGGCCCAGGAGGAAATCTCTAAGCTCCCCGGCATCTCCGAGCTCCCCATCCCCTCCCTCCCCTTGGGCGAGGAAAATAATCCCACCTCGGAGGAGCAGGAAGAACAGGGCGGACTGCGCCGCGTGCCGGAGGACGCCGAGGTTCCCACCGAGCCGAGGGCTACCGACGACCCCGCCCCGGCCACGAGCGAGCCCGCCGCTGGCAATAGCGGCAACAGCGAAGAGCCTGCTGCCTCCGAGGCTGCTCTTCCCTCGGCGCTCTTTTCCGCGCGGCGGGATTAAGCGCGCCGGGAATGAAATCCCGAACTCATAAAACCTCGCGGTTATACCCGCGCCCAGAACACCTCGGCTTCTCCCGAGTCAGCACCGGATACCGCCACTTCCTGCTCACAGGCAGGAATCCACACGGCCTCCCCGGCGTGCAGGCGCTCCTCCCCCGAATCTCCCTTTACTGTGGCCGTGCCCTGCGTACACATGAGGATGGAGGGGCCATCGTGGTCCACGCTCAACTCCTGACCGGAGCCAACCTCATGGCGGCTAAGCCGAAACTCCGTGCTGGGCACCGGGTAGGCGCCATCGGCATCGCACTCCACGGTGGGATTGACCAGGGAGTCGAAGGTGAGCAGCCGCACCAATTCCGGCACGTCCACGTACTTGGAGGTCAGGCCGCCACGCAGCACGTTATCGGAGTTCGCCATGATCTCCACGCCCATGCCCTTCACGTAGGCGTGGAGCTGGCCCGCGTCCAGGTAGATGGCCTGGCCGGGTTCCAGGTGAATGTGGTTGAGCAGCAGCGCGCCCAGCACTCCGATGTCTCCGGGGTAGCGCTCTTGAAGGTCGAGCACGGTGCGCAGAACCCCGCCGATCCAGTCCTCGCGCCCGGCCAGGGGGCGGGCCGATTCCACGATGGCCTCGATGAGCTTCACCCGCACCGCGTGGGGAATGGTGATCCAGGTAGTAAAGAGCACCCGCAGGTTATTTTCTTCCTCGCCCTGGTTATCCAGCATGGCGAGGTAGCGCTGCGCCTCCGCGCAGTCTAGGGCCTCGAAGAGTTCGAGGGTGCGATCTAGGGGGCGGAAGCCCGCCATCGCGGTGAACTCCGTGAGCGCCACGATGAGTTCCGGCTTGTGATTATCGTCCTTGTAATTGCGGTGGGCCGCATGAAGGTCGATTCCCTCCACATTCTCCCTGGCAAAACCCTCCTCCGCCTGAGTCTTGGAGGGGTGGGCCTGAAGGGAAAGGGGCTCGGCCGCCGCGAGGAGTTTCAGCAAGAAAGGCAGGCGATCACCAAAGGCGGCCCGCACGCGGGAGCCCAGGTGTGATTCTGGGTCCTGGGCGATGAGGGCGTCGAGAGGCGTGCCCGTGGCGGCCACCACCGAGGGTGAGGCCGGGTGCGCGCCGTACCAGAGTTCGGCCTGGGGGTTCTCCGAGGGAACCGGCTCCCCGCGCAGGCCGGGAATGAGGGTCCGCGATCCCCAGGGGTAGGCCCGAATAATCCCGTTGAGCTTATCCATGTGGTGTTTCTCCTCATTCTTGCTTTTCTTGCTTGCGCCGTGCGCCCTACGAATCCAGCGGTACCGTGGCCGCCAGGGCGCGGGCAATCAGGCATAGCGCCTCGGCGGTATGCCCCTGGGCGGCCGCGGGCGTATTTTGCTCCAAGCCGCCGGGTATCAGGGCCTCCGGGGAGGTCCACACAACGACCTTCAAAGGTAGCACTGCGGGAGCAGCGTCGAGGAAGGGATCAAAGAACGGATCGCGCTGAGCCGTGGCTCCGGCGAGTTCCTGTGGTTCTGCCACCCCGCTGGGCAGTTCGTAGGCGCTCCACACGCGGGCGGCCACCTCGGCTATGGCCTGGGCTATCGGGCCGTGCCCGGTGTGCATGATCTGCGCTCCCGCACACCAAGAACGCAGTTGACGGGCGGGATTGACCACCTCCTCGCGCTGCGGATGAACGCGCTCCACCTCTTCATCCACGGCATCGGCCAGGTGATGAAGGCGGGTGGCGACGAGGTGAGGATCTTCCTCCATGAGATCAATCACTGTTCCCACCGCGGCCAGCGTGCGCGCGGGAGAAAGGGCGGGAGCGGCCTGCGGGGCGTCGAGAAGCACGGCGCGCTCGGGAGCGTCCTCGCGCAACGGCCCTTCCGCGGGACCTGCATAAACGACGGTCGCCCCGCGCGAGGCGGCCACGGACATCGCGCGGGCGGCCTCCTCGTCCTCGGCGCGACTCCCCACGATCACCACGGTGTCCAACGCCCCGATATAACTGGGCAGGGTGCGCGCCACCACCACCGGCACCCGCAACGGCGCTTTGAGCGCCATGAGTAGGCGGGCGCTGGCCTCCGCGATGGTGTCGGTGGCGATGACCACCACGCTGCGCGGGCGATGGCCCACAAGTTCCGGTACCTCGGTGAGCTGGGCGGCCGTGCGCACCTGGGCGCCCTCATAGGCCACCCGGTAAAAGCGCATCATCTCGGCGGAAGGCGTGGTCATGCCCCCGAGGATAGCGTTACTTAAGCGCGGATGATCCCCAGAATCTCGGCCACCAGGGCGTCAATCTCCTCCTTGGTGGGAGCCTCGGCGTTGAGGCGCAGCAGAGGCTCGGTGTTGGAGGCGCGCACGTTGAACCAGGCGGGGGTTCCGGCGAGCTGCACCGTCACGCCGTCGAGAGTATCCACCGATTCCGCGCGATCCTTGAAGGCCTCCACCACGGCCTGCGTGGTGGCCTGTTGATCGTCCACCGTGGAGTTGATCTCCCCGGAGGCCTCGTAGCGGCTGTACTGGCCCATGAGCTCGGAAAGCGGCTGCTCACCCGCGCCCAGGGCGGCCAGCACGTGCATGGCGGCCAGAATCCCGGAATCCGCGTTGAAGAACTCCGTGAAGTAGTAGTGCGCGGAGTGCTCGCCGCCAAAGACGGCCTTGTGCTCGGCCATCGTGGCCTTGATGAAGGAGTGGCCCACGCGGGTGCGTACGGCGGTGCCGCCGTTTTCCTCGATGATCTCGGGCACGGTGTGGGAGGTAATGAGGTTGTGAATGATCGTGGCGCCGGGGTTGCTGCGCAGATAGCGCTGCGCCACCAGCGCGCAGATGGCCGAGGGAGACACCGGCTGTCCCTTCTCATCCACCACAAAGCAGCGGTCGGCATCGCCGTCAAAGGCCAGTCCGATGTCCGCGCCCTGCTCCACCACAAAGCGCTGAAGGTCCTCCAGGTTCTTCGGCTCCAGCGGATTGGCTTCGTGGTTGGGGAAGGTGCCGTCCAGTTCAAAGTAGAGGGGGCGCACGTCCAGCGGCAGCCCCTCGAATACCGCCGGTACGGTGAGCCCGCCCATGCCATTGGCGGCATCCACCGCCACCACCAGCGGGCGAATCTCGCTCAGGTCCACCAGGGAACGCAGGTAGGCGCCGTATTCCCCCAGCACGTCGCGCTCGGAGATGGTGCCGGGCTCGCCCTCATACGCCGGCACGCCCTCCACGAGGGCCTGGGAAATATCGCCCAGGCCCGTATCCTGGCCCACCGGACGCGCACCGCTGCGGCAAAGCTTGATTCCGTTATATTCCGCCGGATTGTGGCTGGCGGTAAACATCGCGCCCGCGCACTGCTGCGAGCCGGAGGCAAAGTACAGCTCATCGGTGGAGGTCAGCCCCAGCAACACCACGTCAAGCCCCTGGCTGGTGGCACCCTCGGCAAAGGCGCGGGATAATTCCGGGGAGGAAGGGCGCATGTCATGGCCCACCGCCAGCGTGGTTTCCCCCTCCTCGCGCAGCAGGCGGGCAAAAGCCGCCCCGGCATCGCGGACGAACTCTGCATCAATATCGCGCCCGACGACACCGCGGACATCATAGGCCTTAATCACGGCAGAGACGGATTCACGGGTGCGCATAAAAAGAAAGTCCTCCTGGGTCGGTGTGCATGGTCACCCGCCCTAGCTTAGTGGCTGCGTGGGACTTAAGGGTTCTCCTCGTCCTCATCACGCACCACACGCAGGTGTGCGCGCCTCCGCTGCTTTTCCTCCGCCAGCCGCTTGGAGCGGTGCACCGGGTGCACCGAGGTATCCGGACGCAGCGCGTGATCCGCGGCCTCCTCCCCCTGCGGATCATGACCCGCCACGAGCCCCGTGGAAAAGCGGCCTGCCTCCCGCACGGCCTCGGCCAGGGCGGTCAGCTCCTCGTCCTCGTCAACGTCGATTCCCTCCACGCGCAGCATCTCCCAGCCCAGCGGGGCGGTAATCCGCTCCGCGTGGTGCGCGCACAGATCCCAGCTGTGCGGCTCCGAGGACGGCGCCAGCGGACCCACCACCGCCGTGGATTCCGCATAGGCGTAGGTGAGCGTGGCTACCGCGGGTTTGCCGCAGCCGGGACGGGAACAGCGACGAAATTGATTCACGCCCATAGAGTCTAGACCTCCACTTGAGATTTGAATACCCCACCGGCGCGCCACCACGGCCCGGCCCCACCCACGCCGTAGGCTTGCGGGCATGTACACCAGGGCTTTCCGGGATCGTCGGCAGCGCGGACTGCGCGGGCCGCTCCTGCCCACCACCCTGCCGCGTTACCGCAGCAGGAGGCAGCTTTTCGACGCCGCCGTGCTCGAAGCCTACGCCCCCCTCGCCGCCCAATTCCACGAACAGCTCGCCAACCTCGACGTGGCCGTGGACACCGTGCCCCGCATGCAACTGCGCCCCGATCTCACGGTGCTGCCCCCCGAGATCGTGGCCGACGGCCCGGTTCCCCTGGGCCGCATTATCCCCGCCGGGGTGGACGCGGCGGGCAATCCCACCCGCTCGCGGATCGTGCTTTTCCGCATGCCCGTGGAGCAGCGCGCCGATACCACGGAGGAACTTCGCGAACTCCTCGCCACCATTCTCACGGCCTTGGTGGCGGCCTATTTGAACCTCGACCCGAGGGATATTAACCCTGATTTTCAGTGGTAAGCATCTATTGCGCCGCCTGCCCTGCCGCCTTATTCTGTGAGCGCCCTCCTTAGTCAATAAAGGAAGCATCATGCAGGAAACGCTCGTATCCGTCAGTTTGCTTGCCCTACTCATGATTATTCTTCCCGCCCTTTTCTGCGGCGGGATCATCGCCCTGATCGAACGTAAAACCCCTCACCGCGTTTCTGCCCAGGCCACGGGGTCTACCTGGCTCCTTGGCACGGCAGCCGCAATCGTCAGCCTGCTCATCAGCGCCTTCGTGCTCGGACTACTCCCCCGCGCCGTCAATAACGAGGACATCGTGGCCTTCGCGCTCCCGATCATCCTCATCATTTTGTTGCCTGTGGGCGCCCGCTTTGCCCACCACCAGATCGCCGGGCCACTCGGCCTCGCGCTCGGAGGTGCGGTGGGCTGCGCTCTTTATTACTGCGTGGATACCCTCATCACGGGGCTGGGCGACGGCTCGGGGTTGTGGTCCCTGGGAATCCTCTACGCCTGGGTATTCTGCGGAATCCCCCTGCTCGTGGTGGCTATTCTATATTCCGCCATCACGAGGAATCGCGCCCCGCAGCGCGCCTGAGTACGAACACCACCTGAGCACAGTATTAGAGCCTCCCGCTTACCTTTCACAGGAAACGGGAGGCTCTATCTCTCCGCACTCTTTAAGAAATCTCGCGCCGCAGGCGGCGGCGTTCGCGGTCGGAAAGCCCGCCCCAAATACCAAAGCGCTCGTCGTGCTCAAGGGCGTATTCCAGGCACTCATCGCGCACGCTGCACGCCCGGCAAATGCGCTTGGCCTCGCGGGTCGAGCCCCCCTTTTCCGGAAAAAAGGCCTCGGGGTCGGTCTGCGCGCATAGGGCCTGCTCTTGCCATTCCTGCTCTACCGCCCCGAAGAGATCGTCAAGAGTCAGCTTGGCTGCGGTGCCGCCACGGAGTGTGGCGTCGTCGGCCATGTCTTCCACGCCACGGTCCCTTCTCCGTATCCAACAGTTGCTTACACTGTTGAGATTCAACACCACGTCACTACATATCGTCAACCTCTACGGCGCCTTTTTCACCGCCGTTTTCCATAGCAGCACGTCAAGAACACCATAAACCACAGTAGTCACAGCTCTTACCGTCCGGGGGTGGCACTCGGGGGCTCTATATATAGTGGTGCCGATTTTTCTGTGCACAATCCTCAGCTGAGCCTAAGCATCGGTAGAAAAGCGCACTCCTCCATCGGGGATCACCACGCCGGGCCACACCCTCATGCCGTCAAGGAGTTCGCAGCGCGCGCCGATCTGCGCGCCCTCACCGATCACGCAGCCCTTGATCCGGGCGTTCGCCCCCACGCGCGCCCCGGAGGCGATGATGGAATCCTCGATCACCGCGCCGGGCTCCACCGTCACGCCGTCAAAGACCACCGTGTCGTCGATACGCGAACCCGCACCGATCTCGCTGCCGCGCCCCACCACGGTGCCGCCCACCAGGATCACGCCGTCGCGCACCCCGGCGGAATCGTCCACCAGGCTCTCCCCGGCGCGTCCTTCCAGCAGCGGGGAGGGGGCGATACCGCGCACGAGATCGGAGGAGCCGCGCACAAAATCATCGGGGCGGCCCATATCGCGCCAATAAGCGGCGTCCACGTACCCGAATACCCGCTTGCCCTCCGCCAGCAGGCCGGGGAAGGTCTCGCGCTCCACGGACACCACGCGGCCCGCGGGAATCTGCTCGATCAGCTCGCGGCGGAACACATAGCAGCCCGCGTTGATCTGATTGGTGGGCGGGTCCTCCGTCTTTTCCAGGAAGGCCTGC
The DNA here is from genome assembly GCF_001412085.1 of Corynebacterium lowii. Classification (GTDB taxonomy): domain Bacteria; phylum Actinomycetota; class Actinomycetes; order Mycobacteriales; family Mycobacteriaceae; genus Corynebacterium; species Corynebacterium lowii. Next base: position 590,092 of record NZ_LKEV01000001.1, on the reverse strand, counting down.
ACGCGCCCCTCGGCGTCGGTGGGCACGCAGCCAAAGGCGCTGGGGTCAGCCACCCGCACCAGGTGCAGGGTCAGATCCGCCTCGCGCTCCTCGTGGGTGCGCAGCAGCGCACCTAAGTCCATGCCGCTGAGCACATCGCCGTTAAATACCATCGCGGTGTCGTAGCGCAGGCGGTCGTAGACGTTGCGGATACCGCCGCCGGTGCCCAGCGCCTGCTCCTCCACCACGTACTCGATTTCCAGGCCAAAATCGGAGCCATCGCCAAAGTAATCCTCAAAGACCTCCGCGCGATAGGAGGTACCCAGCACCACGTGCTCCATTCCGGCGGCGCGGATGCGCGCCAAGAGGTGTTCCAGGAAGGGGTACCCGGCCGTGGGCAGCATGGGCTTAGGCGTGCTCGTGGTCAGCGGGCGCAGGCGGGTGCCCTTGCCTCCCACAAGAATCACGGCGTCGGTCTGCTTGGGATTCGGCATAGCGCTACTTCGTGGTTCCTTCTTTTTTCGTCTCAGCCCGCGCACGCACAGGCGATAGCGAGAATTATTTTCGCACCCCGGCCCCTCCCATGCAGTGAGACACGCGGAGGGCAGGCAAACCCTGACCCCGCTTATCGACGCCCCCTAACCTAGCCCCGCAGCCGCAGCACCGCCGCGCGAGCCCGCAGACCCACCCACAGCGCGCCGCGCAGGGGCGCGCGCCACCACCCCGGCAAGCGGTCGGCCAGGAAACGATAGGCACTGGCGTGGTGCGCGGGCACCGTCACCCCGGAATATCGGCGCGCCACATGCCCCTGATCGTGCTCGATCACCGCCGTGGGGCAAAGCACGTTATCCTTCCCGGCGCGCCCCAACCGGTCGCCTAAGTCCACGTCCTCCATGTACATGAAATAGCGCTCGTCGAAGCCGCCGATGGCCTCAAAATCCGCCCAGCGCAGCAGCAAGCAGGAACCGGAGAGCCACCCCGCCCGGCGTTCCTCGCTCATGTCCTCCCCCGCCTTATAGGCCCGCGTCCAGGGATTATTCGGCCAGATATTGCCCAGCAGGGCGTGCCCGATGCCGGTGCGCAGGGAGGGCAGGGCGCGGGCCGAGGGGTAAGCGCTGCCGTCGTTTTGGCGGATCAGTGGCCCCACGGCGGCGGCGTTGTCGCGGCGTCGGGCGCAAGCCAGCAACTCATCAATGGAGCCGGGGGTGAACTCCACGTCGGGATTGACCACGAGGAAGAACTCACCGTTAATCTCCCCACGCTCCCGGCGCGGGGCCAGGTGGCGGGCCGCCGCGTTAATAGCGCGCCCATAGCCCAGATTGCCCCCGGTATTCAGCAGTTCCACCCCCGGCCCCACCGCCGCCTGGGGGGAACCATCGGTGGAGCCGTTATCGGCCAGCAACACGTGCGTGGGCAGCGTGGTGGCCGCGCCCAGGGAATCGAGCAGGGCGGGCAGGTGGCGGCCCGGGGAGAATGTAACAGTAATAACGGCAAGGGGCGCGGGGCTCATGGTGCAGAAAGTGTAGCCCTGACTGCCCGGTCCAGGCCGCTGCGCCACTCGGGAAGTTCGAGGGAGCGGCCAGAGGGGGAAGAATCCAGTACCGACCACGGGGGGCGGTGCGCCGCCGTGGGATACTGCTCGCTACTCACCGGCTGCACGCGGGCCGGATCATGGCCCGCCGCCTCAAAGGTGGCACAGGCCAGCTCATACCAGGTGGCCTGGCCGGTACCCGCCAGGTGCATCATTCCCCTGCCCGTTTCCTCCGCGGCCACGTGCCACAGCGCGCGGGCGAGATCGAGTGCAAAGGTGGGGCTGCCGGTCTGATCGCTGACCACCGTGGGGTTGATCCCCTCGTCTGCCAGGCGCAGCATGGTGCTCACGAAGTCCCGGTGCTCCGGCAAGACGTTCCCGCTGAATAACCACGCGGTGCGCACCACCGTATGCTTTCCCCCGGCTGCTACCACCGCGCGCTCCCCCTCCGCCTTGGTGCGGCCGTAGACGGTATCGGGAGCCACGGCGTCGCCAGGCAACAAAGGGCGGCGCGGGGCGGCGGTGCCAAAAACATAGTCGGTGGAAAGGTGAATGAGGTGGGCGCCCTCCTCCGCGCAGCGGCGCGCCAGTAGGCCTGGGGCCTGCGCGTTGAGCGCCGTGGCCTCCGGGGTGTGGGTTTCCGCCGCGTCCACCGCCGTAAAAGCTGCGGCGTTTATCACTACGTCCGCCCCGCGCAGCACCGGCGACTGCCCCACGGAGCGGGGGCTCGTGACGTCGAGAAGCCGTTTATCACACCACGTCACCCGTGCCCACGAGGGTGCGCACAGGCGCAGGCATCTCCCCATCTGGCCCGCGGCGCCTGTGACAACCACCTTCACAGCGATACACTCCTTTGGAGTAGATTTTTGACGTATTTGCCCCCGGATTGTACCCGGATGGGCACCCGAGACCCCGTACGTTGGAGGAGCCCCGCAGTGAACGAGCATTCTTGGCCCCCGCCCTCCCAGCCCTCCTCACCGCGCCCCTCGCGCAATATCCAAGCCCCGCCGCGCGCAGGCATCTCCCTGGCCCAGGCGGGCTCCAAGCCGCTCAAAACCCTGCTCGCCGTACTCGCCGTGCTCGTGCTGCTCCTCTCCGCCCTGGGGTACTTCGCGGTGGGCCGCCTGGGCTCCCAACTCGCCTCGGCCGGCAACCTCCAACTCGGCGGAGCCACCGCCAAGGGCTCCGCCCCCGATGGTGCCACCGATATTCTCCTGGTGGGATCGGATTCGCGTACCGACGCCCAGGGTAAGCCGCTGAGCCGCGCGGAACTCGACGCCCTGCGCGCCGGGGACGAGGAAGGCGCCTATAACACCGACACCATCATGCTCATCCGCGTGCCCAACGACGGCACCTCTGCCACCGCCGTCTCCATCCCCCGCGATACCTACATCCGCGATGACACCTACGGAAACCTCAAGATCAACGGGGTATTTAGCAGCTATAAGACCGCCAAGGAGGACGAGCTGCACAGCGAGGGCGTCACGGACGAAAAGCGCGTGGAAAAGCAATCCACCGAGGCCGGGCGCGCCGGGCTCATCTCCGCGGTCACGGACCTCACCGGGATCGAGGTGGATCACTACGCCGAGGTGGGGCTGCTGGGATTCGTGCTGCTTACCGACGCCGTGGGGGGCGTGGACGTGTGCCTCAACGAGGCCGTAAACGACGAGTTCTCCGGCGCCAACTTCCACGCCGGAACCCAGACCCTCGACGGCCACCAGGCCCTCGCCTTCGTGCGCCAGCGCCACGGCCTGCCCCGCGGGGACCTTGACCGCGTGGTGCGCCAGCAGGCCTTCATGGCCTCGATGGTTAATAAGGTGCTCTCCGCTGGCACGCTCACCAATCCCTCGCGCCTGGGAGATATGAGTCAGGCCGTGGAGCGCTCCGTGGTGCTTGACGAGAACATGGACATCATGAGCTTTGCCACGCAGCTTTCCAACCTGGCCGGAGGCAACGTGGTATTCAACACCATTCCGGTGACCTCCATCGACGGCACCGGCGACTATGGCGAATCCATCGTGACCGTGGACACCGCCCAGGTCCACGAATATATGGACTCCCTGCTCGGTTCCAAGGAGCCCGAGACCAGCGAGGACGCCCCGGAGGCCAACGAGGACCACACCGAGGAGGAATCCACCGCGCCCCAGAACCCGGCCACCATCACCGTGCTCAACGCCGGTTCCATCTCCGGCCTCGCCGGTTCCGTGGCCGCGCACCTCACCGAGACCGGCTACACCATCGCGGAGACCACCAACGCCCTGCCGGGGGTGTACTCCACCAGCCAGATCGTGGCCCCCAGCGCCGAGGACCCGGCCGCCCAGGAACTCTCCGATAAATTGGGTAACCTCCCCATCAGCGTGAACGAATCCCTGGAGCCCGGAACCCTCATCGTGGTCACCGCCGAGGACTACACCGGCCCCCGCGACGACGCCGCGATGGCCACGGAGGAAACCGCGCCCACCACGAGCGCGGCCCCCAAGGTGGAGGAGGCCGTGGGCCAGCCCGGAGCGGACTTTGGCACCGCCGAGGTGGCCCCGAAGATCGACGCCGGTGGGCACGGGCCCCGCTGCGTGAATTAAAAATGGCCTAGCATCGTGGGCATGGAACTCCTCGCGCACCTTTTGCAAGCGGACCCGGCCCGGCCCCGGCTTACCGTCTACGACGAGCTCACCGGGGCTCGCTTGGATTTCTCCGCCCAGACCCTCGATAACTGGGCGGCCAAAGTGGCCAACATGCTCTACGAAGAGCTCGATCTCACCCCCGGTTCCCGCATCGGCATCGCCCTGCCCTGCGGGTGGCAGTCCTGCGCGATCGCCCTGGGCGCGATAGCGGCGGGAGTGACCTATACCTTTGAGGCCGATGCCGAGGTTGAAGTGGAGTTCTGCGCCCTCGATCGCGTGCCGGAGAACCCCGCGGGTGACCTCGTGCTCGTCACCGACGATCCCTTTGGCCGCGGCGTGATCGAGACCGGTGGAACCCTCCCCCTGGGCACGGTGGACTTCGGACCCGTCGTGCGCCTCTACGGCGATCAGTTCTTCTCCCCCACCCCCAAGATCGCGGATTACGCGGCGCGCAGCGATCTCCCCGCCGAATCTCGGGTGCTCTCTACCGGGTGGACGGATACCCAGGGGTTTGAACGCACCGTGCTCGAACCGCTGGCCGTGGGTGGATCCGCCGTGGTAGTCTCCGGGATCGTCGGCCCGGAGCGATTGCAGGCTATCGCGGAGGCAGAGAAGGTGACCCTGCGTCTCTAGCCTGCCATCGCGTGCCTCGCTCTTATCTGTTCCTCCACCGCTCCACCCAGCGCCGCCACACAATGCGCAGCGAGGAGTGACCCACGGCGGCGACCTCGCGCAGGTACATCACCCGACGCCGCCGCCCCACGGTGGGGGCCGCCAGCACCCTCATGGGCAGCCCCAAATGCCAGATCCACAGGCGGGTGCGCCACACGTGGAAGCCGTTGGTCACCACCACCCACCGCCCGGCCTGGGGCAGGAGGCGGTGCGCGTTTTCCAGGTTCTCATTGGTGGATTCCGCCTTGTCCTCCACCACAATGTGCTCCGGGGCCACCCCGTGCCGCCGCAGCCAATCGGCCATCGCGGGGGCCTCGTCCTTGCCGCTGACAACGAGGGCACTACCCGACCCGTGTTCGCGCCAATAATCCAGCGCCGTGCGGAGCCGGGCGGCCAGCATGGGGCCCACCTCCCCCTCGGTGAGCCGGGCACCCAGCACCAAGACCGGCATGGGCCGCTTAGTTTCCCAAGAGGCGTTGCTTGAGGGCGGCGTCCTTGCGCTCCACCTCGGCGGCCATCTTTTCCTGGTAGGCGATCATCTTCTGGCGCAGGGAATCATCGCCGGCAGAAAGAATCCGCACCGCCAGCAGGCCGGCGTTCTTGGCCCCGCCGATGGAGACGGTAGCCACGGGCACCCCGGCGGGCATCTGCACGATGGAGAGCAGGGAATCCATGCCGTCGAGGTCCTTGAGAGCGCGGGGAATACCGATCACCGGCAAGGGCGTAGCCGCAGCCACCATGCCCGGCAGGTGGGCCGCTCCCCCGGCGCAGGCGATAATCGCCTTAATGCCCTGCTCGTGGGCGTTCTTCGCATAGGCCAGCATGCGCTCGGGTGTGCGGTGGGCGGAGAGCACCCCCACCTCAAAGGGCACGCCGAACTCCGCCAGTACCTCGGCGGCGGGGGCCACGGTGTCCCAGTCGGAATCGGAACCCATAATCAGGCCTACTTGAGGGGTCATCGCTGTATTCTCCTTCTTCGCTACACGTTGCTCTGCTGAAAAGTTCCACTCATTTACTCCGCCACCCAGCCATCGGCCCAGCGCCCATACACCAGATAGTGCGCGGCGAGGTCGGCCTCGCGGGCCGTGGCGGCGGCGTCGGTACCGCTGAGGTTCACGTGCCCGAGTTTGCGCCCTGGGCGGTGTTCCTTGCCGTAGAGGTGAATCTTGGCGGCCGGGAAGCGGCGCCACACCTGGGCCATGCGGCTGGGCAGCGGCTCGGCGGGGTCCTCGGGGCCACCCAAGGTATTGACCATCACGGTCACGGGGGCCACGGGATCGGTGGCCCCCAGGGGAAGGTCGAGCACGGCCCGCAGGTGTTGCTCGAACTGGCTGGTCAGGGAGCCATCCTGGGTCCAGTGCCCGGTGTTGTGCGGGCGCATGGCCAGCTCATTAATCCAGTACTGGCCGCCCTTATCGAAGAGTTCCACGGCCAGCACGCCGGTGACGTCCAGTTTGCTCGCGATCTCGCAGGCCAGGCGCTGCAAAGATGCTGCCTGCTCCGGGCTCATCTCCGGCGCGGGAGCAATGGCGCGGTGGCAAATGCCATCGCTTTGCTCGGATTCCACCACGGGCCAGGCCGCCACCTCGCCGGAGGGGGTGCGGGCCACCATCGCGGAGAGTTCGCGGTCAAAGCTCACCTTCTCCTCGGCCATGAGGCCCACACCGCGTTCCAGGAGGTCGAGCACCAAGGTTTCCAGCTCTGCGAGGTCCTTGGGGAACCACACCCCGTGGCCGTCGTAGCCGCCGCGCCGGGCCTTGAGGCACACCGCGCCAGATACCTCCTCGAAAAAGGCCGCGGCCTCCTCCGGGGAGGTCACGGGGCTAAAGCGGGGCACCGGGAAGCCCAGTTCCCCGAGTTTGGTGCGCTGTTCCAGCTTGTCCTGGGCATAAAGCAAGGCGTGTGGGCCGGGCTGCACGCTCACGCCTTCCTCAATGAGGGTGCGCAGGTGCTCGCTGGGTACGTGCTCGTGATCGAAGGTCACCGCGCTGGCTCCCGACGCCGCCGCGCGCAGGGCGTCGATCTCGCGGTAGTCGCCCAGGAGGACGTCGGCAGCCACCTGGGCGGCAGAGGCCTCACGGGTGCCTGCAAGCAGACGCACGGATTGTCCCAGTTCGATGGCCGCGGTCTGCATCATGCGGGCCAATTGACCATCACCGATCACGGCCACAATCGGCTGACCGGGTGCGTGGGCTGCGGGATTTCCTGGGGCATCCTGTACTGCGTCATTCACGCTGCTTACTATAGTCATTTCCCCGTCTCTTCCCCCGTGCCCGCCCTCGCAAACATTGCTAGCCTTGCCGGGTGAACTTCCTACGCTTGATTGGTTCGCGGGCCCGGCCTTATACCGGCGCTCTCATAGCGATCCTCGTTCTTCAAACAATCTCTACACTCGCCACCCTGTACCTCCCCTCCCTCAACGCGCGCATCATCGACGAAGGCGTCTCGCGCGGGGACGTCGATCTCATCTGGAACCTCGGCGCCATCATGCTGGGCGTGGCCTTCCTCCAGGTCATTAGCGCGTGCATCGCCGTGTGGTTTGGCGCGCGCACCTCGATGGGCACCGGCCGCGATATTCGCTCCGATGTGTTCCGGCAGGTCTCGCGCTTTTCTGCGGAAGATATTGGGCACTTTGGCTCCGCCACGCTGATTACCCGCGGCACCAACGATGTGCAGCAGGTGCAAATGACCTACATGATGATGCTGAACTTCGTGGCACCCGCCCCGATCATGATGGTGGGCGGCATCATCATGGCCGTGCGCGAGGACCCAGGCATGTCCTGGCTGGTGGTGGTGAGCGTGATCGTGCTCTTTGCCGCCGTGAGCCTGCTCATCGCCCGGCTCATGCCGCTGTTTACCGGCCAGCAGAAAAAGATCGACGCCATCAACGGCGTGCTGCGCGAGCAGATCACGGGTATCCGCGTGGTGCGCGCCTTTACCCGCGAGGATCACGAGGAGGCCCGCTTTGCCAAGGCCAATGCCGAGCTCACCGATCTTTCGGTGCGCATCGGTAACCTCTTTGTGCTGCTCTTCCCCATCATCATGCTCATTTTGAACCTCGCCACCGGTGCAGTGATGTGGTTCGGCGGGCAGCGGGTGGACGCCGGGGCCGTGGAGGTCGGCTCTCTCACGGCCTTCCTCCAATACCTCATGCAGATCCTCACCGCCGTGATGATGGGTGCCTTCATGGCCATGATGTTGCCGCGCGCCCTGGTCTGCTCTAACCGCATTACGGAGGTCTTGGAGCGCGAACCCGCCATCGTGGAGCCCGCCAACCCGGTGGTCCCGGAGCGCAAGGAAGGCGTAGTGGAGTTCAAGAACGTCTCCTTCTCCTACCCCGGCGCCGAGGCCCCCGTGCTGCATAACCTCTCCTTTGAGGCCCGCCCCGGCCAGGTCACCGCGATCATCGGTTCCACCGGCGCGGGCAAAACCACACTGCTGGGTCTCATCCCCCGCCTCTACACCGCCACTCAGGGCCAGGTGCTTCTCGACGGCGCGGAGGTGGCGTCGATGGCCCGCGAGGGGATCGTCGAGCGCGTGAGCATGGTTCCGCAGAAGCCCTATCTTTTCTCCGGCACCGTGCGCTCCAACCTGGCGATGGCCAATCCCGAGGCCAGCGAGGAAGAGATGTGGGCCGCGCTGCGCACCGCGCAGGCGGACTTTGTGGATGACCTCGATATGCCCATTTCCCAGGGTGGCACCAACGTGTCCGGCGGCCAGCGCCAGCGCCTTTCCATTGCGCGCATGCTCGTGGCCCCGGCCAAGGTGTATCTCTTTGACGATTCCTTCTCCGCCCTGGATATGACCACGGACGCGCGCCTGCGCGCCGCCCTGACTCCGCGCATGGCCGATTCGACGATGATCGTGGTGGCTCAGCGAGTGAGTTCCATCATGGAGGCCGATCAGATCCTGGTGATGGAGGCCGGGGAGATCATCGCTCGGGGCACGCACGCCGAGTTGCTAGAGACCTCCGAGGCTTACCGCGACATCGTTCATTCCCAGGCTTCCGATTCTCAGGCTTCCGAGGAGGTGCGCTAATCATGGCACAGGACAATCAAGCACTCTCCGACCAGGAAATCCTGGACCTCCAAGAAAAGGTGGGCGTGGACGAGTGGAGCGGTTCCGCCCCGCGCCAGGCCAAGAACTTCCGCGCGGGCGCCACCCGCCTGCTGGGCCTGCTCTCTCCGTATAAGGCGCAATTGGCCCTCGTGGTCGCGCTCATCTCCATCTCCGTGGCACTCAACGTCTACGCCCCGCGCGTGACGGGCTACGCGATGGACGTGATCTTCTCCGGTGCTATCGGCTCCCAGCTGCCCGCCGGTGTGCCCAAGGAGGCGATTATCTCCGGGCTGCGGGCCGAGGGGCAGGACACCCTGGCGGACATGATGAGCCGCATGGACGTCACCCCCGGCGCGGGCATTGACTTCTCCCGCCTGGGTACCTTCATCGCGCTTATCATCGGGCTGTATGCCACGGCCTCGCTGTTCATGTGGTTGGAGGGCTTCATCCTCAACCGCCTGGTCATGCGCGCGGTGTCCGGCCTGCGCCGGGACGTTGAGGCCAAGATCAACCGCCTGCCGCTCTCCTACTTCGATACGAGCAAGCGCGGCGATGTGCTCTCGCGTACCACCAACGACGTCGATAATATCCAGCAGGCCCTGCAACAGGCCCTAGCCCAGGCACTCAACGCCCTGCTCACCGTCATTGGCATTACCGTGATGATGTTCTGGGTTTCCTGGCAACTCGCCCTGGTGGCCCTGCTCTCTCTGCCGCTGACCGCCGTGGTGCTCGGCGTGATCGGCTCGCGTTCCCAAAAGCAGTTCACGACGCAGTGGCGCTCCACCGGCCAACTCAACGGGCACGTGGAGGAATCCTTCTCCGGCCACGAGATCATTCAGGTCTTTGGCCGCACGGAGGCCTCCGTGGCGGACTTCAACGAGCGCAATGAAGAACTCTACAAGGCCAGCTCTACCGCGCAGTTCCTCTCCGGCATGATGATGCCGATTATGCAGTTCATCTCCTACCTTTCCTACGTGGGTATCGCGGTGCTCGGCGGCCTGCGCGTGGCCTCCGGCTCCATGACCTTGGGCGATGCCACGGCCTTCATTCAGTATTCGCGCCAGTTCAATCAACCCCTGGGCGAGCTGGGCAGCATGATGCAGATGTTGCAGTCCGGCGTGGCGTCGGCCGAGCGCGTCTTTGAGCTTCTCGACGCCGAGGAGCAGCAGCCCGATCGCGCCACCGCCCAGGTGCAGGGCCGCGCCCGCGGCCTGGTGGAGTTCCAGGACGTTTCCTTTAGTTACACCCCCGATAAGCCGCTGATTAGCGGCCTCAACCTGCGCGTGGAACCGGGTCAAACCGCAGCCATCGTGGGGCCCACCGGCGCGGGTAAGACCACCCTGGTCAACCTCATCATGCGCTTCTATGAGATCAATTCCGGGCGGATCGCCCTGGACGGCACGGATATTCGGGAACTCTCCCGGCGCGACCTGCGCTCCCAGGTGGGCATGGTGCTCCAGGACGCCGTGCTCTTCGAGGGCACCATCATGGAGAACATTCGCTATGGCCGCCTGGACGCCACCGATGAGGAAGTGCTCGCCGCGGCCAAGGCCACCTACGTGGATCGCTTCGTGCGCTCGCTACCGGAGGGCTACGAGACGCTGATCGACGCCGACGGCGGCTCCCTGGCCGCCGGTGAGCGCCAGTTGGTGACCATCGCGCGCGCCTTCCTGGCTCAGCCCGCGCTGCTCATCTTGGACGAGGCCACCTCCTCGGTGGATACCCGCACCGAGGTATTGGTGCAGGAGGCCATGAATGCCCTGCGCGCCGAGCGCACCTCCTTTGTGATTGCCCACCGGCTTTCCACTATCCGCGATGCGGACGTCATCTTGGTGATGGAAAGCGGCAATATCGTGGAGCAGGGCACCCACGAGGAATTGCTCGCCCACGGCGGCGTGTATGCCGAGCTCAACGCCGCGCAGTTCAGCCAGGAGGCGGAGTAAGGGGTTTCGGGGGCGGGGAGGGCTGACTTGCGGGGCCGTCGGGGCGTCGGGGGCTGTTGAGCCCCGCAGCCCCTACCAGTAGGTGAGTGCCGTAATGGCCTGAGCCACGCGCTTGGGGCGGGGTATGCGGGCAAAGATAAGGGGGCGGTCATAGCCCATCAGCCCCAGGGCCAGGCGCCCTCGGCCCCGTTTTTTAGCCCCGCGCACCTGCCGCAGCGGCACCTCATCGGTGCGTGCCCGCAACCCCGGACCGCGCACGAGAATACGCCGGGTGGTCACCATAAAGCGCTGATGGCGGGAGCGCCACAGGGGCAGCACGAGCCGCCAGCACAGACCCAGCGCCCAGAGCCCCACCAGGGCGTTGCGCAGCCCCAATCCCACGGTGACCTCGGGGCGGTCGAGGTAGCCAATGATGATCCAGACCACCCCGGTGAGCAGGATTGCTTCTAGGGCGGGGAAGGTCAGCGTGCTCAGCGGGGCGGAAACATCCACCACCACTTTTTCCCTGGGCTCGGGGCTAAAACCTGCCATGACCTCTCAGCCTACGTGGCGGGGCGCAGGTGCGTCACGTCACCGGCGGAGAACTCCTGGCGGCCCTCGGCGGTTTCCACCAGCAGCGCTCCTGTGGGGGAAATATCCACCGCGCGCCCCTCGATGTGTTCCCCCCAGCGTTCCACGCACACCGCCTGCCCCAGGGTGGTGCAGCGGGAGCGGTAATCTCGCAGGAGTTCCGGGGCACCTTGGTACCACTGCTGCACCCGGTTTTCCAGGGCTTCGAGCAGCGCGGCGGCCACACGCGCCGGATCGTGGTCAATTCCCTCCAACATGAGCGAGGTGGCATGGGCCACGGGAAGTTCCTCTTTGCTCAACGAGAGATTCAGGCCGCAGCCCACCACCACGCGCGGGGCGCTATCGAGGTCGGCGGCCTCCACGAGGATTCCGCAGATTTTCTTGCCCTCAATGAGGGCGTCATTGGGCCACTTCAATCCGGCTTGGGGCACCACATCCGTCACGGCCACTCCCACGGCCAAAGGCAGCAAACCCAAGCGATCTACCAGCTTGATACCAGGCTTGTACAGCACCGATACCGCTATCTGCTTATCGGGAACCCCCTCCCAGTGGCGGTCGAGGCGGCCGCGTCCGGCGGTCTGGTGCCGGGCGATGAGCACGGATCTATCGGGGGCGTCGGCCTGGGCTAGGAGATCGGCGTTCGTGGAGCCGGTCTGCGCCACCACGCGTAGTTGCGCGTAAGCAGCGGCGGCATTGCCGAGGTGTTCGCGGAGTAGTTCTTCATCCATGCGCACCACTCTAGAGGCACTTTTGGCCCTCTGGCTTCCACGGCGGCCGCCCGATGACCCCGCGCCCCCGCTGCCGCCACGGGCACCGCCTAGAATGTGCAACCATGACTGATCTTTCCACCACTGCCGGCAAATTGGCCGATCTCACCGCCCGCCTCGCGGAGGCACAGGCTCCGGTGGGTGATCGCGCCATCGCTGACGCCCACGAGGCCGGGCGCTTGACCGCCCGCGAACGCATCGAGGCGCTTCTCGACGCCTCCTCGTTCGTGGAGGTCGATGCTCTGGCGCGGCACCGCGTCACCGAGTACGGGCTGGATTCCCAGCGCCCCGCCACCGACGGCGTGATTACCGGCTACGGCACCGTGGAAGGGCGCAAGGTATGCGTCTATGCGCAGGACGCCAGCGTTTTCGACGGCCGCCTGGGCGAGGTATATGGCGAGAAGATCCTGAAGATTTACCGCTTGGCCACCAAGACCGGCGTGCCGCTCGTCTCCTTCATCGAGGGCGCCGGAGCGCGCGCCGCCGAGGGCACTGCGGCGCTGTCCTTTTATGCGCGTATTCTGGCGGCCTCCACCCAGGCCTCCGGCGTCATCCCGCAGATCGCGGTACTCACCGGAACCGCCTCCGGCCCGCACGCTCTGCTTGCGGGTTCCGCCGATCTCACCCTCGCGGTCTCCGGCCAGGCGCGGATGCAATTGGAGCAGGTAGAAGATTCCGAGCCCGTCGATTCCGCTCACGTGGTAGCCGATAGCGACGCCGAGGTCGTGGCCGCCCTGCGCGAACTCCTGGGCTACCTCCCCTCTAATAATCGCGCCGAGGCCCCGCGCCCGGTGGAGGCCCGCATCACCGGCTCCGTCGCGGAAAATATCTCCGCCGCCGATCAGGAACTCAATGGGCTCATCCCCGATGCTCCCAGCGCCACCTATGACATGCGCGAGGCCATCGCCAAGGTCGTCGATGGTCAGGCCACGCTAGAGGTTCAGCAGGCCACGGCAGCCAATATCATCACCGCCTTTGCCCGCATTGAGGGCCGCGCGGTGGGGATCGTGGCTAATCAGCCCGAGGAGAACTCCGGTCTCCTGGATTCCCGCGCCGCCGAGAAGGCCGCCCGCTTCATTCGCACCTGCGATGCCTTCAATATCCCCGTGGTGACCTTCGTGGACGCCCCCGGTTTTACCTCTGGCGAGGGGGAGGATAACCACACGGTGCGCGGCGTCGCCAAGCTCTCTTATGCCTACGCGGAGGCCTCCGTGGGCACCATCACCGTGATCGCCCGCCACGCCATCGGCGCGGCCGGGGTGGTCATGGGTTCCAAGGACCTCGGGGTAGACCTCGCTTTTGCCTGGCCTACCGCGCAGATCGCGGCCATGCACTCCCAGGAGGCCGTTCCGGAGATTCACGCCGCTGAGCTGGCCAAGGCCGAGCGCAAGGGCAAGGATGTGGCGGCTCTCAAGGAGAAGTTCACCGCCGCATACGATGAGAGCCACCTTTCGCCTTATCAGGCCGCCGAACGCGGCATGGTGGACGCGGTGATTCCCCCGGAGCAAACCCGTGGACAGCTGGTAGAGGGGCTGCGTCTTTTGGATCGCAAGGTCACCTATCCGCCCGCCAAGAAGCACGGCAATATCGCACTCTAAGGAGAAAATATGGCTGATATATTTACCCCTCGCCTCCGGGTGCTTTCCGGTTCCCCGGATGAGGTGGAGGTAGAGGCCCTGCGCCAAGCGCTCGGGGACCTGGCCCGGGCTGCGGAGCGACGCCGCTCCATCGACGGCGACCGCTGGGGGCGCGTCGATGATCGCTACACCCCGCGTCCCTTTAATCCCCGCGCTTTTAGCGCCGTGCCCTATCACTGATCCGCGCACAGGAAGAGCAGATATGCGCCTTGTTTTGGCCTCGCAATCCCCCTCCCGCCGTGCGATCTTGCGCTCCGCAGGAATAGAGCCGCATCTTCATCCCACGCAGGTGGATGAAGATGCCGTGCGGTCTCGCCTCGCCGAGGGCACCCCTCCCGCAGAGGTGGTTGCGGCCCTCGCGCGCGCCAAGGCTCAGGCTGTGGCACAACAGTACCCCCAGGACGTCGTGGTGGGCTGCGATTCCATGCTGCTCCTTAACGGAGAGCTTCAGGGCAAGCCGCATACCGAGGAAGAAACGATACGCCGCTGGCGCGCCCAGGCCGGGCGCACGGCGGAATTACTCACCGGGCACTGCGTTCTTGGCCCGCAGGGGCGCACCCAGGTGGATACCGCCCGCACCACCATCACCTTTGCTCAGGCCACCGAGGCCGATATTGCGGCCTACGCCGCCACCGCTGAGCCCTGGGAATGTGCGGGTGCCTTCACCCTGGAGGCCCTCGGTGGGTGGTTTATTGATCGAATTGAAGGCGATCCTTCCTCCGTTATTGGACTTTCGCTACCATTAGTGCGCCGCGCCCTTTATTCTTTCGGCTTGAATGTCTCCGATTTCTGGGAATCCTAAATCACGCATGTCTCCCGCTCACGCTCTTACCCGCCCCCGCCGTTTCACCTACCGCACCAGGCTCAGCAGCCCCAGGTCCAACCGCCTTGACGGCATCGACCTCGCCCGCTCGCTGGCCATCATCGGCATGTTCTACATGCACACCTGGGGGCACATGTGGGGTGATAATATCCTGCGCCGCGCCTTCGAGGGGCGTTCCTCGATTCTCTTTGCCGTGCTCGCGGGCCTCTCCGTGGTGCTGCTCACCAAATCCCGAGACACGCTGACCTCCGTGCTGCAATTAGTGGGGCGCGGCATCATCTTGGTGGCCATTGGCCTGGCCATATCCCTGGATTCGGTGGGGCCCATCGTTATCCTGGTCACCTACGGATTCCTGTATATTTTCGTGGCTCCCCTGGTGTTTAGGCTCAACCTCCTCACCGTGACTCTCGCGGCGGCGGCCTCCGCGCTATTCCTCCCGCTCATCTCCTTTGAGCTGCGCCAAGCGCTGCCCGACCCCCCGATGTATGGAGCCACCCCCACCCCCGGTCTGCTCGCGGACGGGCAGTGGTCAGAGTTCTGGCAATATCTCTTTGCCACCGGGCTCTTCCCGCTCCTCTCCTGGATTCCGGTGTTCCTCGCCGGTGTGGCGGCCGGTAAGTACCTCTTTGCCGCGGAAACCACGGATCATGCCGCCCGCGGGCTCGTGGCCATTGGTGCTCCCCTGTTCTTCCTCGGCTTTGGTGGCTCCTGGCTCTTCCTCACCCTGAGCGATTTCAAGGAAAGCTATAGCATTTTCCACCCCGATGGCGAGCAGGCCACGGACTTCCTCTTGCACAACGCCTTCGGCGTCACTCCTACCGACTGGTACTCCTGGCTGCTCATTTACGTGCCGCACTCGGGTTCCATTGCAGAGATCGTCTCCTCCACGGGTATCTCGCTTTTCATCATCGGCCTGTGCCTCATCGCCTGCCGCAATATCCTTTTCAATGATCTGGTGTATCCGCTGCGCGATCTGGGCAAGATGCCCCTGACCGCCTACGTGGGCCACATCCTCGCCATCGGCTACCTCAACGCCAATGGGCACATCGCAGAGCCCGGCTTTGCCATTGCCAATATGCTTGGCCCCATCGTCTTTGCGATGATCTGGTTCCGATTCTTCCGCCGCGGCCCGGTGGAACAGCTCATGTACTGGGCGCTCAAGCCGCTCTCCCGGTTCTCCGCCAGGGTGCAGGGAAACAAGCGCTAGGCACGAGGCCACAAACGCTCGGCGGCCAGGTGTAGACAGATCACTAGAGTGGTACACATGAATATGAACGATATGCTCGCTCCCCCTCCCGTCCAGCTGCCCGCCGACCCCGCCCAGGGCTCCGATCTTCGGGCTACCGGCACGGCGCTGGCGCACCCGGAAAGCCCCCTGGTGTGGGCGGTGCGAGCCGAAGACGCCCTCAAAGAGGCGGACACCGACGAGGCTCGCCTGACCGCCTACGCCTTCGCCCGCACGGGCTATCACCGCAGCCTTGATCGCTTGCGTGCGAATGGGTGGAAGGGCTGGGGTCCCGTGCCCTTTTCTCACGAGCCCAATCAAGGCGTGCTGCGCGCCATCGCGGCCCTGGCCCTAGCCGCCAAGGCCATCGGGGAGGATTCGGAGTATGACCGCTGCCGGCAAATGCTTTCCGACGCCGACCCGGACTCCGTGCGCACGCTGCTGGGGTAGGTGCCCTGCCGGGCCGTTTGGGCGTTCTTCTGTTTCTCAGAGATGCTGCCCCTTTGGCGTTTCTCCGCGGCTCCCCTATCGCTCCCGGCCCCGCAGGCAAAGAACCCCCGCGCCGTCACAGCGCAGGGGTTCTCACAACAGCCGCGGAGACCTTTAGCCCTTCTTCTCCACGCGCGAGATAGCCTCGCGGGCCACCTTCTCCTGGATGCCCATGTCCAGCTCAGAAGTGAAGCCCACGCAGGAGCAGTTGATCTCGCCCAGCACGTAGGTATCGCTGCCGTCCTCGGCGGTATCCAGCATGAAGTCCGCGGTCCAGATCAGCGGGATATTATCGCCGCCCAGCTTCTCCGCGATCACGGGACGCACCTCGGCAAAGAGGTCCACCAGTTCCTGCCATGCCTCGGGGGAATCATAGGTGTACTTCGCCCCGGAGAAGAGGGTGGCGGAGAAGTTCTCGCCGCCCTCGGCGGGCTTCTTGTGCACCACGAACACGGGGTCCGCTCCCACCAGGAGAATACGAATCTCTCCCTCCACGATGCGCGGCATGAAGCGCATGTCCACGAGCATGCCGTTATCGCCCACGATGTACTGATCGCAGAAGTCCATGAACTCGCCCAGCTCGCGCTCCTCGGTGTGGTTGTCCACGGCCTCGGTGCACTTGAGCTTAGTGTCCAGCGGCAGAGCGGTACCGGGGGTGGAGGCCTCGGCCACGGCGGCGTCGGCAATGCGCACGCGCCAGATGCCGGAGCCGGTGGAGCCGCGGTTCTGCTTGAGCACGCGCTCGCCGTAGGACAGGGAGGTGGGGAAGGTCTGGTGGAAGGATTCTACGTCGTAGTAGGCGGCGGTATCGGAGGGCACGAGGTCGGTGTCGTTGAGTTTCACCAGCGCATCCTTGGCCCCGTAGGCCATCATTTCCTCGGGCGTGGACATGCCCACCAGGCCGGCGTCGGAGAGCTTGGTCAGTAGATCAAAGTAGCCCTTTTCCCCACCGGGAATGTTCCCGGGGTTCACGCGGGAGATGTAGGCGTCAAAGTTCTCGGATACGTAGGTGTATAGGTCCTCGGACCATTCCGGGCGGAAGTACACCACCTCGGAGTGCCACCCGGCGTCCTTGATGGCGTTGACGATGGGCATGGTGTCCTTGCGGTGCCCGTCAAAGTATTTGTCGGAGCCGCCTTCAACCTCAAAGACCACAATTGCCTTATGCACGGAGGGAAACCCTTTCTGAGCCACAACGGGGAGCGTCGCCAGCCCTGGGCCATCGCGGCCATCGCCGGGGACGCGGGGCCTTCCTCACCGGCCCCATCGCCCAGTGTAGGCCCGCTGCGTGATGCCCTCACCTACAGAAAGGTCAATGTAGGAAACGCCACATTCCTCCTGCGGTGGTGATGATTTATCCCGCAGACTACTATTGTGTATTCCGCTAGACCGTTGCCTCGCGGCTGCTTCACGGCAACGCATAAAATCCGCTTTTCCTCATAAAACCCAACAGAAAGAAGAGAAAATCATGCCCGTTCCCGCCGATCCCCACCCCTCCTTCCAGGACTACGCCCACCCCGAGCGCGTGGTATCGGCCTCATGGCTTTCCGCGCGCATCGGAGTACCCGGTTTAAGAATCGTGGAATCGGATGAGGATTCCCTTCTTTACGATATTGGGCACGTCCCCGGCGCCGTGCGCATCGACTGGCAGCGCGACCTCAACGACCCCATTAGCCGGGACTTCATCGACGGCGCGGGCTTTGCCGCCCTCATGCGCAGCAAAGGCATCGCGCGGGATGACACCGTGGTGATCTACGGTGATAAATCTAACGGCTGGGCCGCCTACACGCTGTGGGTATTCCAGCTTTTCGGCCACAAGGACGTGCGCCTCCTCGACGGCGGGCGCGATGCCTGGATGGCCGAGGAGCGCGACACCTCCTTTACCGTGCCCGATTACCCCGCCACCGATTACCCCGTAGTGGAGCGTCACGACGCCCCCGCGCGCGCCTTCGTCGATGAGGTACTCGGCGCCGCGTGCAGCGACAAGACCATGCTTATCGACGTCCGCGGCATCGACCAGTACACGGGCGACGCCACCGTCCCCGCGGAAAAAACCGCCCTGCGAGCAGGCCATATTCCCACCGCCATCAATATCCCCTGGGAAAATGCCATCTACCCCAACAATAATTTCCGCACCCGCGCGGAATTGGAGCGCCAGTACCACTCCCTCGAACCCGATCAGCCCACCGTGGTTTATAGCCACCTGGGCGATCGCTCCGCGCACACCTGGTTCGTGTTGAAGTATCTGCTTGGCTTTAACTCCGTGCGCAACTATGACGGTTCGTGGTCCGAGTGGGGCAACATGGTGCGCATGCCCATCACCATCGACGGGTAATCTTAAGCCTTTAAACGTCCCCTAATATAAGGATCTTTCGTATCCCCTTTTCCTTTCACTTCCCGCTTTCCACCGGTAAGTGTGTAGCATGTTCCCCTGTGTGTGCATGCACCGTCCGGTGGTTCTTTTCTAGGCAAAATAGGAAAGAAACGCGGCACGGCCCCTAGCGATGCACCGACCTTAAGGAAGCAAACCGCTAAGCAGGAGGCTCAAACCCAAGTGGCAGGAGAAATATCCAAGGTGCTCGTGGCTAACCGCGGAGAAATCGCGGTGCGCATTATCCGCGGAGCCCGGGAGGCCGGCTACTCCACCGTGGCGGTCTACGCCGAGCCCGATGCTAACGCGCCCTTCGTGGAACTGGCCGACGAAGCCTTTGCTCTTGGCGGGCAGACCTCCGCCGAGAGCTATCTCAACATTCCTAAAATTATCGACGCCGCCCACAAGGCCGGGGCCGATACCATTCACCCCGGCTATGGCTTCCTCTCCGAGAACGCGGACTTTGCCCAGGCCGTTATCGACGCCGGCCTCACCTGGGTTGGCCCCTCCCCCGAGGCCATCGCCACCCTGGGCGATAAGGTGGCCGCCCGCCACATCGCGGTGCGCGCGGGGGCTCCGATGGCCCCCGGCACCAAAAATCCAGTCTCCGGGGCTGACGAGGTACTGGCCTTTGCCGAGGAGCACGGTCTTCCCATCGCCATCAAGGCAGCCTTTGGTGGCGGCGGACGCGGCATGAAGGTGGCCTATACCAAAGAAGAAGTAACGGACCTCTACGAATCCGCCACCCGCGAGGCCGTCTCCGCCTTTGGCCGCGGCGAATGTTTCGTGGAGCGCTACCTGGACAAGGCCCGCCACGTAGAGGCCCAGGTGCTTGCCGATAAGCACGGCAACGTCATTGTGGTGGGCACCCGCGATTGCACCTTACAGCGCCGCTTCCAAAAGCTCGTGGAGGAAGCACCCGCCCCTTACCTCAGCGATGAACAGCGCTATGCCATTCATGCCTCGGCCAAGGCAATCTGTAAGGAGGCCGGCTACTACGGCGCGGGCACCGTGGAATACCTGGTGGGCTCCGATGGACTCATTTCCTTCCTAGAGGTCAATACCCGCCTTCAGGTGGAGCACCCCGTCACGGAAATGACCACCGGGATCGACCTGGTACAAGAACAGTTCCGCATCGCCGCCGGATTGCCGCTGAGCATCACCGAGGACCCCGCCCCCCAGGGCCACGCCTTTGAGTTCCGCATCAACGGCGAGGACGCGGGCGCCGGATTCATGCCCGCCCCCGGAACCATCACCCGCTACCGGGAAGCCGGTGGCCCCGGCGTGCGCGTGGACTCCGGTATCCGCGAGGGCAGCGTGATCGGCGGGCAATTCGATTCCATGCTCGCCAAGCTGATCGTGCACGGCCAAGACCGCGACCAAGCCCTTGCCCGCTCCCGCCGCGCCCTGGCGGAGTTCGTGGTGGAGGGAATGCCCACGGTCCTCCCCTTCCACCGGGCCATCGTGGACGATCCCGACTTCATCGGAACCTCACACGGCTTTGGCGTGTACACCAAGTGGATCGAGGAGGCCTGGGATAACCCGGTACAGCCCTTTGACGATTCCGAGGCTGCCGACCCCTCCGAGCCCTCCACCCTCAACCGCATGATCGTGGAGATCGACGGACGCCGCGTGGAGGTAGCACTTCCCGCAAATTTTAGCTTGGGCGGCGCTAAGAAGCGCACGAAGCGTCGCCGCAGCAAAGGCGCCAAGGCTGCGGTGTCGGGCGACGCCGTGGTGGCTCCCATGCAGGGTACCGTCATCAAGGTAGAAGTGGAGGATGGCCAAGAGGTTTCCGAAGGTGAGATCGTGGTGATTCTGGAGGCCATGAAGATGGAAAACCCGGTGAAGGCCCATAAATCCGGCGTGGTTTCCGGGCTGAGCGTGGCGGCTGGCACCGGGGTGACCAAGGGCGAGCAGATGTTGGAGATTAAATAGCCACACCTGTGTTGCTTGCCAACGGTGCGAGCTAAGCTGCACCGTTGGCAAGCCGATGAACTAACGCTAACCGGTTCATCGGCTGCACACTGCGGGTTTCCAGATGATCCGCCAGGGCAAGGGTGACCACGAAATATGGGAACACCCCGACCTCACCCGTCCGGTTATCATCACGTCCACCCGTGAGGTTTCACCGGCCGTCACACGTGCCGCACTCAAGGCCATCGCCCGTGTTTCACAGGAATAGTAGAGGTGGAATGATATGAATACTGTTACTGTTTCCGCTCAAAAATGGGAACAAGGCTGGGATCTTATCATTGAGGGCGATGAAAGCCGCGCCACGAGTGTTCAATATCTGCATGATGCCGAACGCCAAGTACGTGATTATTTGGGTACGGAAGAATCAGGCCTCAACCATGATGATCTCTCCATCATTATCACTCCCGATATTGGTTCAGCACTTAATGATGCAGAAACGAGCCGTGAAGCCACTAAAGCAGCCGCACAGGCTCAACAATATGCCACCGATAAGGCAAGAAAAGTGGCTTCCGAACTGCAATCGCAAGGCCTCAACGTCACGGATTCCGCGTATCTTCTCGACATTTCCCCCAGCCGCGTTGCCCAACTTCTTACTCACAACGCTTCCTAGCATCTTCCGACTGCGGGAAGATAATTCGCCTGATACAGGAATTAGCGCCCCCGCCATCACCTCTATCGCCCTTTGAGAAAATAATAAGCCCTTGTCATCGGCACTCTCCCTATAGCGGAAGGTCAACGGCAAAGACTCACTCACCATGATAGTGCAGGCAAGGGAACAACAATCCATGCCATACGACGATTCAACTCGTCATAACACCATGTTATGACGGATACTCTCGCCTACTACCTATCCCCAATTGCAGCAATAGCCCCCAAACGTGGCCGTATAGAATCAGCCATCATAAGAATTTCCCGCTGGGCAATACCATTGTTGCGGGCCAGAGTTTCCCAATCTGCAAAGGAATCTGCGATACGCAGCAACTCCCGTTTCGCCCCTTCCAGCCTCATGCCACACTCTTCCGCCAGGTCCAAAACCGCTCCTACCTCATCAGGAAATGTATCCGTACCCACGACAGAGGTGGCTCGGCGGTTATGAATATCGGGGTTCGGATTCACGTCAAAAACAGGGCTCAACTCCCAGCCCCCACCCACAGCAATGAACCCGTGATTCCGCAAGTGATCGTCAGTGTTTCCCAATGCGGCATTAGCAATAACCCTACGATACAAACTGCGGTGATCTTTCTTAACCGAGGAAGATATATCCCGCATCGCCTCTGCTATATCAGCGTAATCTCGCTGGTCGCCATCGGAAGATTCCGTCGCCGTCATGGCGCTCATATAGCCAATACGAGCCCCGTCTTTGCCACGATCAAACCTCCGCACCACCAAAACGTTACGGCGGCCCACTCGAATCAATCGTCTCTGTGGAACCACAATTCCAGCTTTTTCCTGAAGATCAAGCATCGTGGCTTCCCACGCCATCACATCCCAGCGATCACTTCCATGAGGAAACTTCACTATTGCCAAAGAGCCATCCTCCAATAGCACGGAAGCCTTGGGGCGCGCCCCACCCAACCCCGTGCTTCCGGTATCCAAAAGATGCTTGATGGCCTCTACAGGATCGTCCTCAGAAATTAATTCATCGCTTGCCCGCAACAACTCAGGCAAAGAGATAAGATGCGGAACTTTAGACGGCTCGCCTAGAAAATCCGTTTCCCCCAGCGAGCGAAAGCGCAGTGCACCTTGGCGCGTGTTATCACTGACCCCCAAGAGAAAATCTACGTCCATCAAGGCGGCGAGGTGTTCTCCCCTCCTCACGGGCACGAGCGCGCTCTGATTTTTCTATAAGATTCCGCCCCCACCGATCAGGGGTGCTATCCGCAAAGGAACGCAGCAGCCCATCATGGTACTGCGCTCCCGGAACCAACCGCAGAGCAGGATCAATATTCTCCCCACCTTGGGAAAGATAATTCGCATCATAGAGAAAGGTGGTCGAAACCCTCCC
Organism: Corynebacterium lowii; assembly: GCF_001412085.1. Lineage (GTDB taxonomy): Bacteria > Actinomycetota > Actinomycetes > Mycobacteriales > Mycobacteriaceae > Corynebacterium > Corynebacterium lowii. The sequence goes on along the minus strand of NZ_LKEV01000001.1, from coordinate 567,423 downwards.
CCTACTCCTCGTGAAATGCGCCTCACCCACACGCCGCAGAGCAGCCCCCTCCCCCATCATCACTTCCACCGAGTTCATCGCGCCCGCTTCTTTTCCAGCCGCCCCGCCCGCAGCCTCCCTATATCGCTATTCAGCGGGTCCAGCACCTCTACCACCTGGTCCAGTATCCCCAGGGCGCGAAAAACCTGGGCCACATTACCGAACTGCACCCCAGGGCTTCCCGCCTCAATTTTGCGCAGGGTATCGCGGGTAATCCCCGCGCGCTCCGCCACCTGCTGCGCGGTGAGCCCCAGGACCATGCGCCAACCACGCACGTACTCCCCCATCTCCCGCATTTGGCGGTCAATCCTGTACCCAGACATACCGCCACTATACCTACGGCCAGAAGAACCGCCACAACATACCGTTATGACTATTCCGCTCGCCGTAAAAGCAAAATCGAACTACTTCACCTCAACAATGAGGTCCCCACCTTCCACCTTGGTGGGCTGGGTGAGCACCACGCGGGAGATCACGCCGTCGATGGTGGCGGAGATGGTGGCCTCCATCTTCATCGCCTCGATCACCGCCACCGGGTCCCCAGCCGATACCTCATCACCCTCGGCCACGTTCACGGTGACCACCCCGGAGAAGGGTGCGGCCACATGCCCGGACACTCCGGGATCGGCCTTTTCCGCCGAGGCCGTCACGGATTCCACGGAACGGTCGCGCACGCGCATGGGGCGCACCTGTCCATTAACGGTGGCCACCACGGAGCGCAAGCCCTTGTCGTCGGGCTCGCCCACGGCGTCGAGACGCACCAGCATGTTGCGCGCGGAACCCGGCAGGGAGATGGAAACCTCCTCGCCCTCCACCAGACCGTAGAAGAACTCCCTATCTCCCAGTTCGGAGACGTCGCCAAAGTGGCGGCGGTGCTCCTCGAACTCGGCGGCGGGCTTGGGGAACATCAAGGCGTCGAGGGCGGCGCGGCGGTCGGCCCGGTCCTTGGATTCCAGCCTCTCCTGCTGTTCGGCGGGAATCTCGGTGTGGTTCGCCGCACCAGCCGAACGCCCGGCCAGGGCCTTATCGCGTAGTTCCTCGGGCCAGCCGCCGGGCGGGGTGCCCAGTTCGCCGCGCAGGAAGGCGATCACGGAGTCGGGAATGTCGTAGGCGCGCGGGTCCGCGGCGAACTCCTGAGCTGTTACTCCGGTACCCACCAGGGAGAGGGCGAGGTCGCCCACCACCTTGGAGGAGGGGGTGACCTTGGTGGGGCAGCCGAGCATGGCGTTTACGTCGGCGTACGTATTCTCGATCAGCTCGAAGCGATCGCCCAGGCCCAGCGCGGTGGCCTGGGTACGCAGGTTGGAGAGCTGGCCGCCGGGAATCTCGTGGTGGTACACGCGCCCGGTGGGGCCGGGAATCCCGGACTCGAAGGGGGCGTAGAGCGCACGCACAGCCTCCCAGTAGGGCTCCATATCCCCCACCGCTTCCAGCGAAAGCCCGGTATCGCGGTAGGTGTGAGCGAAGGCCGCCACGATAGCGGAGAGCGAGGGCTGGGAGGTGGTGCCCGACATCGGCGCGGAGGCGCCGTCCACGGCGTCCGCCCCGGCCTCGGCGGCGGCGAGGTAGGTAGCCAGTTGACCACCGGCGGTGTCGTGGGTGTGCACGTGCACCGGCAGGTCAAACTCCTTGCGCAGGGCACTCACCAGTTTCTTGGCGGCGGAGGGCCGCAGCAGCCCGGCCATGTCCTTGATCGCCAGGATATGAGCGCCGGATTCCACGATCTGCTCGGCCAGGCGCAGGTAATAATCCAGGGTGTAGAGGTCCTCGGCGGGGTTGCTCAGATCGCCGGAGTAGGCCATCGCCACCTCGGCCACGGCGGTGTTGGTTTCCAGCACGGCGTCGATAGCCGGGCGCATTTGGCTCACATCGTTGAGGGCGTCGAAGATGCGGAAGATGTCCACCCCGGAGGAGGCGGCCTCGCGCACGAAGGAGCGGCACACGGAGTCCGGGTACGGGGTATATCCCACGGCGTTGCGCCCGCGCAGCAGCATTTGGATATTCACGTTCGGCATGGCCTCGCGCAGGGCGTCCAGCCGCGCCCAGGGGTCCTCGTGGAGGAATCGCATGGCGACGTCGTAGGTGGCTCCGCCCCAGGCCTCCACGGAGAGCAGTTGCGGGGTCAGCCGCGCCACGGCCTTGGCAGCGGGCACGAGGGCGGAGCTGCGCACGCGGGTGGCTAGGAGGGACTGGTGGGCGTCGCGGAAGGTGGTATCCGTAAGCGCCAGGGCGTCCTGGGAACGCAGTTTCTCGGCAAAGCGCTGGGGGCCAAGGTGCAGCAGTTCATCGCGGGAACCGCGTTGCAGGGGCTCGTCGGGGAGCTCGGGCAGTTTATCCAGCGGGTTGAGGTCGGTGGGGCGCGGACCGTGGGGCTTATTCACGGTGACGTCCGCCAGGTAGTCGAGAATCCGCGAGGGTTCATCGTCGGCGGGCGGGGCCTGGAGCAACCAGGGGTGATCCGCGATGAAGGAGGTGGCGATGCGCTCATGCTGGAAGTCCTCCTCGCGCAGCAGGGCGCGCAGGAAACCGATGTTGGTGGCCACGCCGGAGACGGTGAACTCCGCCAGGGCGCGCTGGGCGCGGGCCACGGCGGTGGCAAAATCCGAGCCGCGGCAGGTCATCTTCACCAGCATGGAATCGAAGTTCGGGGTGATCTCGCCACCCAACATGGCCGCGCCGTCCAGGCGCACGCCCGCGCCACCCGGGCTGCGGTAAGCCGTGATCGTGCCGGTATCCGGGCGGAAGCCGTTATTGGGGTCCTCGGTGGTGATGCGGCATTGCAGGGCCGCGCCGTGAGTGACGATCTTCTCCTGGCTCAGCCCCAGATCCTCCAGGGTGGCCCCGGCCGCCAGGCGCAGCTGCGCCTTCACCAGGTCCACCTGGGTGACCTCCTCGGTCACCGTGTGCTCCACCTGGATACGCGGGTTCATCTCAATGAACACGTGGTTGCCCTGGTCATCCACCAGGAACTCCACGGTGCCCGCCCCCTGGTAGCCGATGTGCTCGGCAAAGGCCACGGCATCGGCGCAGATGCGCTCGCGCAACTCGGGGTTAAGGTGCTGGGCCGGGGCGATCTCCACCACCTTTTGGTGGCGGCGCTGCAAGGAGCAATCGCGCTCGTAGAGGTGAATCACGTTGCCCGCGGCATCACCCAGAATCTGTACCTCGATGTGCTGGGGGTTGACCACCGCGCGCTCCAGGTACACGCGGCCATCGCCAAAGGCTGCCGACGCCTCCCTCGACGCCTCCGCAGCCAGCGCGGGTAGTTCCTCCGGGCTGCCCACGAAGCGCATGCCGCGCCCGCCGCCACCGGCCACGGCCTTCACGAAGATGGGAAACTCGCGATCCTTAGCCATCTCCACCAGGTCGTCAATGTTCTCGGAGGGCTCGGAATCATCGAGGATCGGCAGGCCCGCCTCGCGGGCGGCCTCCACGGCGGCGGCCTTATCGCCGGTGAGGTCCAGCACCTCGGCGGGCGGGCCGATGAAGGTCAGGCCATTTTCCACGCAGCGGCGGGCTAGGGTGGCGTTCTCGGAGAGGAAGCCGTAGCCGGGGTAGATGGCATCGGCTCCGGTCTGCTTGGCGGCGCGAATCACCTCGTCGATGTTGAGGTAAGCCTTCACCGGGGAATCCCCGGCACCAATGCACACGGCCTCGGAGGCAAAGGAACGGTGGAAGGAGTTGCGATCCTCGGCGGGGTACACCGCCACTGTTTCCGCGCCCACCTCGTAGGCGGCGCGGAAGGCCCGCACGGCGATCTCGCCTCGGTTGGCTACGAGGATTTTTTCAAATGTGGGCAGGGATTGCGCTACCACAGCGATGTCCTTTCTCACAGATGTGAGTGTGAGCGGTGTTAAAAAGCTACTGCGTAGTGTAACGCACCGCCGGGACGCCGCTTTGCGCTTCCCCTGCCTGCCGGATTAGCCCAGGTCGTCGTGGGAAACCAGGCGGCGGGCTGCCTCCGTGATGGAGCCCGAAAGCGAGGGGTACACGGCAAAGGAATCCGCCAGGGAGTTCACCGTAAGGTTATTATTCACCGCCACGGAAATGGGCAGAATCAGCTCCGAGGCCGTGGGGGCCACGATTGCGCCGCCGATGATGATGCCGGAGTGCTCGCGGCAGAAGAGCTTGACAAAGCCGTGGCGCAGCGAACGCATCTTGGCGCGCGGGTTGGTTTGCAACGGCAGGGTAATGCTGCGGGCGCGCACCTCACCGGATTCGATCTGGTGCTGGGTCACGCCCACCGAGGCGATCTCCGGGCGGGTGAACACGGCGGTGGCCACCGTCTTAAGGCGCAGCGGGGATACCCCCTCACCCAGGGCGTGATACATGGCGATGCGCCCCTGCATGGCCGCCACGGAGGCCAGGGGGAAGAGGTCGGTGCAGTCACCGGCGGCGTACACGCCGGCCACGTTGGTGCGCGATACGCGGTCCACGTGGATATGCCCGGAGGGGGTCACCTCCACACCCACGCCTTCGAGCCCCAGATCCTTGGTGCTGGGCACCGAGCCCACCGTCATCAGGGCGTGGGAGCCCTCGATCTCGCGGCCGTCGGCGGTGCGCACCACCACGCCGGAGCCGGTGTTGACCACCTCGTCCACGCGGGCATGCTTCACCAGCTTCACGCCACGCTCGGAGAGCACCGTTTCCAGCACGTCGGCGGCGTCGGCGTCGTCGTGGGGCAAAATGCGATCGCGGGAGGCCACCATCGTCACCTGCACGCCCAGCTCCGCAAAGGCGGAAACGAACTCCGCGCCGGTCACGCCGGAGCCCACCACGATGAGGTGTTCGGGCATTTCTTCGAGGTCATAGACCTGCTGCCAGGTAAAAATGCGCTCCCCATCGGGGCGGGCACCGGGCAAAATGCGCGGGCGCGCGCCCGTGGCCAGGAGCACCAGATCACATTCGAGGATTTCCTCGGTGCCATCGGCGTTGTGAGTGGCCTTGATGTAGTGGGTGGTCTGCTTGGGCTTGTAATCGTCAAAGCGGGCGATACCGTCGATCACCCGCACCCCAATGCGCTCCAACTGGGCGCGAATGTCCCCGGACTGGTCGTTCGCCAGGGAACGTACACGCTTATTCAGGGCGTCGATGTCCAGGCGAGCCTCGGTGACGTCCTTGCCCAGGCCCATCGCGTCGGCGCGGCGCAAGTCGGTCTTAATATTGGCGCCGGCGATGAAGGACTTGGAGGGCACGCAATCGTGAATCACCGCCGAGCCTCCCGGCCCGTCGTTTTCCACCAGGGTGATCTCCGCGCCGTACTTCGCTCCCGCCAGGGCGGCCTCATAACCTGCCGGGCCGCCGCCGATGATAACGATGCGCTTGGACAAGGGGTAACCTCCACAAATGCTTATTGTCGTTTTTGGTATTCCACGGGGTGCAGTGCGCCTGCAAGTCTAACCCACCCGCCCCCGCGCCTCCCGCTAACGGCTATTCCGCGCTATTTCCCACCGGGCTCTACGACGCCCCCGCTGCTACCCCTCGCCAAAGCGATGCCGCTGTACTACCTCGGCAAAAAGGCGCACCCCCATATCCACGGCGCGCTCGTCCACCCGCAGATCGCCCTGGTGCAAATCCTGGGGGTTACCTTCCCCGGACCAACAGCCCAGCCGCGCCATCGCCCCCGACGTTTTTTGCAGGTACCAGGAGAAATCCTCGCCGCCCGAGGATTGCGGGGCCTCCGTCACCGCCTGCGGGTCGAGGTGCGTGGCCCCCTCCGCCAGGATCGCGGTGGCCGCGGCGTCGTTAAGCACCGGGGGCACCCCGCGCAGATAATCCAGCCGGTGCGCGCAGCCCGTGGGGGCGAGCACCTGGGTTACCAACTGTTCGATCAGCGGTTGGGCGGTGCGCCATACGCCCATGTCTGCCGTGCGCAGCGTTCCGCTGAGGCGGCCCGCCTGCGGAATGGCATTGGGGGCGTCGCCCGCCTTGATAGAGCCAAAGACCAGCACGGTTCCGGTGCGCGGGTCCACTCGGCGCGAAAGCAAGCCGGGCAAGTCCGTGACCAGCTTGGAGAGCCCATAAACCACATCGGCAGAAAGGTGCGGGCGCGAGCTGTGTCCGCCGGGGCCGGTGACGTCGATGGTGAGCAGATCGGTGGCGGAGGTAATCGCCCCGCTGCGCAGCCCCACCTTGCCCACCGGGAGCTTCGGCTCCACGTGCAGCGCATAGATCGCCCCCACGCCATCGAGGGCACCGGCGGCGATCACCTCGGAGGCTCCGCCCGCCAGCACCTCCTCGGCGGGTTGGAAAATCACCCGCACCGGGGGCACCTGCTCCCCGCTTTCGCTTTTCGACGCCACCTCGGCCAAGGCGCAGGCCAGCGCGAGCGCGATAGTCGTGTGCACATCGTGCCCGCAGGCGTGCGACACCCCGGCGGCGGTGGAGGAAAAGGGCAGACCCGTGACCTCCCGCACCGGGAGGGCATCAATATCCGCCCGGAACGCCAGCCTGGGGATGGAGGCGTCCTGGGCACCCACATCCACGGTGAGCCCCGTGCCCGGCAATAACCGCGGCTCTAGGCCGTGCTCGCGCAGCACCTCGGCAAGAAAAGCCGTGGTGGAGTGCTCCTCATGGGAGAGTTCCGGGTGAGCATGTAAGTGACGGCGCCACGATATTACTTCGTCGCGGTGGGCGGTTAGCCATGCTCTCACGTGGTCTGCCAGGCGCACGGGTCTCTCTCGCCTCCTCATCGGTGCCATCAACGCGGCTACTTTTCAGCGTTATCAGCGTTAAGCGTATTTGGCTATAGTAGCGCCCCCGATGAGCTCACTGTTGATCCCCTTCGGATTCCTGCTTCCAGCGCTGCCACTGCGCAACAAGCTCGCGCGGCCGGAACGCGAGGGTATCCTCCTCCGAGTTCGGCCAGGCAAAGGAAACCTCAATCCCCTCGCGCGAGTGGCAAATGAGATCCACCGAGTGCCCCACGCCGGGAAGTAATACCGCGGGTGGAACCTGAAGAGCCCGGGCTAGCTTGTACACGGTGGAAAGTACCGGATCGGAGGATTTGGTACTGGTGTTCTCGTTGCGTTCGAGATTGCTTACCTGATTGCGGCTTATTCCTGCGAGATCCGCAAGCTCCTGTTGGCTGAGCCCACGCATTAACCGCAGCTCTTTGAGATTGCGTCCCAGGGCATGCCCGTAGCTCGCCCATTGGACCCAATTTTCCTCGCCGCTCATAGCGACCATCCTGCCCACTACAACAGGAATTGTCTGCCAATTACATTGTGCAGGCTTGGTTTCTCCCTCGCTTTATATCCAAAAGTACGCACCAGGGCATCGGGATTAAGTTCACCTTCATGCACATACAGGGAGGAAAATGCTCTTCACGCCACACCTAGAGATCAATATTCCGCGGGCCATAAAGACGATCGCCGGCGTCCCCCAATCCCGGAACAATGTACGCATCCTCGTTGAGGCCGGGGTCCACGGTGGCGGTCACGAGCCGCACGGGCAGCCCGGACTCCGCCAGAGCGTCCACCCCCGGTTGCGCGGAGACCATGCACACCGCCGTAATATCCGTGGCTCCGCGCTCGGCTAAGAGACGCACCGCGTGCAACAGAGAACCCCCGGTGGCCAGCATGGGGTCCACCACGAATACCGCGCGCCCCCGCAAATCCTCCGGCAGGGCCTCCAGATAAGGCACGGGTTCGTGGGTGGTTTCATCGCGCGCCAAGCCGATGAACCCCACCTGAGCATCCGGGATCATCGACAGCGCGGGATCAATCATGCCCAGCCCGGCGCGAATCACGGGAACGATAATCGGGGGATTTTCCAGGCGAGTACCGCGCGCGATAGCCACCGGGGTTTCGGTATCAAAGTGCTCCACGGGCAGATCGCGGGCGGCCTCGTAGATGAGCATGGCCCCTAGGTCCGCCAGCGCGGCGCGGAAAGCTGCGTTATCACTGCGATGATCGCGCATGATGGTCAAACGGGAGGCGGCAAGCGGGTGGTCAATCACGGTGATGTCCATGCTGCCTATCCTAAGCCGCGTGGCCCCATTCTGATTTCACGGGAACCGTTCCACGGTGGGGGCAGTCTAAGAGACCATGCTTAGTATTGATCTCTCCCACGCCCGCCGCCTGGCCGCGGAACTCGCGCACTGCTGCGCTCCCCAGCCCGCCCCCGCCTTTTCCATTCCTCCCTCCGTGCCCGCCACCGAGGCTTTTCAGTCCCAGCTAACCCAGGCGGTAGACGCATTACACCAGCGTCACGACGCCCTCCTAGCTCACGGTCGGCGCCTCGCCGAGGATTCCCTGCACGCGGTGGACCGCATGGAGGACCACGATTCCGGCCTGGCTCACCACCTCGATACTCAGCGGAGGGCACTGCCGTGATAGCGCTTCTGCCTTATCTTTCCACCCTCGCGCGCTTGGTTCCCGCGCCTTTGCCCCTACCCGCGCTGCGCGAGGTACCCGATCTCCAAGCGGCTACTCCCCTGGGACGCTATTTTCGGCCCGACCCCTTTCCTCTTACCGATCACGCCCAAGCGCTCCTGCGCGATAGGCAACGCACCCTCAATCTGGCCGGGGCCGGTGACCACCTCATCGCAGCGGCTCGCGGCGATCTCCTGCGCATAGCCCTCGATCTCCTCAATAAAATCCCCCTCCTGGCGGCTCAGGCCGCCGGTGGCCCCGCCGCCTGGGCCACGCTCCAAGCCCAGGCCCGCCTGTGGGGAGAACAAGCCCTTGCCGCCGCCCAGCAGCGCAGCACACAATTAGAGGCCGATCTCGCCCCCGTGGCCGCACAACTGGCTGATACCCCGGAGCAGCCAGAAGCCATTCCCCGCGCGCCAGAAGCACAACCTGCCGAAGCTCCCCCAGAGTCCACCCCCACAGAGCCGACCCCCACAGAACCAAGCAGCTCCGACCCCACCGGCTCGGGTGAGCAGGCAGTGGCCGCGGCACGCAGCGCGATCGGCACCCCGTATTCCTGGGGTGGCACCACCCCCGAGGGCTTCGATTGCTCCGGGCTCACGCAATGGGCGTGGCGGCAGGCCGGGGTGGAACTTCCCCGCCTCGCCCAAGATCAGGCGGTGGGCCGCCCGGTAGATGCCTCGGAACTACAACCCGGCGACCTAGCCGTGTGGGATGGGCACGTGGCTATGTATTCGGGAAACGGCATGATGATCGAGGCGGGCGACCCCGTTCAGGAGAACCCCGTGCGCACCTCCAATATGGGAATGACCTTTCAGGGGTTCTACCGCCCCACCGGCTAGCCCCTCGGGTACAATCCCCGCCATGAGCATGAGAGCTATCCTCCCCGTGAAGCTATCTCTAACCGAGGGCGATTACTACACCCTGTGGGCACCGGAATGGCGCGAACACGGTTCCAAGTGGCAGGGCTTCCTCGGCGCGGGGGAAAAGCTCTATTTCTTTGAGTCTCCCGCCGCCATGCTGGCCTTCCTGGAATCCGGCGCCTCCCACGACCTCACCGATCATCCCCGCTGGCAGGCCTTTGCTCAGTTGCCGGACAATCGGGTGGAGCCCTCCAAGCGCGAGGTCTTTGACATCATCGGCATGCCTTCCCTCCTGGCTCAACGCGCCTCCTACGACAATGTGGCGTCCGTGGCCGCCACCATGCGCATTACCCGCGCCCTGGCGGAGGTGAGCGGGGCACCCGAGGCCACGCGCTTCTTCTCCTCCCACTCCATTCTGGGCAACCTAGAGCGCGGTTTTGAGCACTACCGGGGCGATAACGGCCAGCAAGAGTGGTCCGGCGTGGGCCGCGTGGTGCTGAATAACTGGGAAAAGGTCGTGCGCGATCTCGATTCCACCTTCGAGGTCATTACCCCCGAGGAATCCCAGGTTGCCCAGGCCAAGGAGCGCCTGGAACAGGCTCTCGCCGCGGCAGAGGAAAATCGCTTGAAGGAAGAGAAGCGGGAGAAGGAGGCCCAGGCTGCCGCCGACCCCTACGACTCCACCGTGTGGGCCGCCGCTGGCATTGACCCCATCAAGATCAGCATTGACGGCAGCACCCTGTACACGCTGCGCACCTATCTCAATGGCTCCCCGGTATTCCTGGGCCGCTACGGGGAGATTTTCACCTTCAATAACCGCAAGGCCCTGGTGCGCTGGCTCATCTCCAACGAGAACCACGATCTCGCCTCCGCCTCCACCTGGGAGGACGTGCTCACCGCCGCCAATGGTGGCGAGCTAGAGGTCACCGTGCACGCGGATAATGTGTACTCCTTCAATGGCATGGAGAACGCCATCACCAAGAGCGTGGACTCCGTGGACACCGCACAGATGGCCCGCTGCTACGAACTGCTTGCCGACGCCGCCGACTGGGCCGGGGATGATTCCCTCAACTCCTTCTTCCTCGCCCACCCCAGGATGCAGGACTACATCTCCTACATGCTCGGCTCCACCGAGTCCGCCGGCTACGTGCCTTCTGCACCCTTTACCCAGCACTCCAATGACTGGCGCGAGATGGAGCAAATGCTGGTCAAGCGCTTCTCGCGCACCTAAATTACCCCGATGAACACGCCGTGGTGATGCGAGGATTAATACTCGGGGCCGTCTAGGATATGTCACGATGTTGAACTCCACCGCCCGTCGTATCCTGGCCACCACCTGTGTGCTCATGCCCCTCGGCCTGAGCACGGTGCTCCCCGCCGCAGCCCAGCAGGCAACGCCGCCCAACTCCGCTCCCTCTACGGGCGGCGCGGCGGCGCTGATTCAGCAGGCCCCCGGCGTCGATAGCTCGGCGGATCATGCGGAGGATTCCGCCAACCAGGAAGAGGCCACCGACACCCCGGAGCGTGAGGCCGCGCCGGATACCAATTCCTGCCCGCACGCGCAGCGCCCCGGCGATCCCACCACGACCTCCGAGGCCCTTGCCCCTGGGCAGCAGGCTCCCACCCCGCCGCCGGTGACCTATCGGGGTTCCTGCGGGGTGACGGCGGCGCCCGGATACCGCGTTCCGGAGGAACAAACCGCGAGTGCTTGGCTGGTTTTTGATATTGATTCCGGCGAAGTCATCGCGCAGAAGGACCCCCACGGGCGTTACCGCCCGGCCAGCGTCATTAAGGTGCTGCTTGCCCTGGTGGCTCTGCGCGACCTCGACTATCACGCCGTGATTCCGGTGAGTGAGAGGGCCGCGAACATGGAGGGTTCCGCCGTCGGGATCGGCACCACGGGCACGTACACCACGGAGGACCTGCTCCACGGTTTGCTGCTGGCCTCTGGCAACGACGCCGCCCAGGCCCTCGCGGAAGCCCTCGGGGGCGAGCAGGTAGCCCTGCGTAAGGTGAACGAGCTGGCTCAGCAGATCGGCGCCACCGATACCCACGTGGGTTCCGTGACCGGCCTGGATACCGCGGGCCAAATGACCTCCGTGACCGATCTGGCCCGCATGTATCGCTATGCGTGGACGAATCCGACCTTCGCGGCCATCGTGAACACCGAGTTCTGGAACTTCCCCGGCTACGAGGACCATCCCGGATACGAAGTGTGGAACGATAACGGGCTCTTCCTCAACGACCCCGACGGCATCGGCGGCAAGACCGGCTATACGGACGACGCCAACCACACCTTCGTGGGCGGCATGGATCGCAATGGGCGCCGCCTGGCCGCCGTGATTCTGGATACCACCATTGATAAGGGCCGCCCCTGGGAGCAGGCGCAGCGCTTCCTCCACGCCGCCTACGCCCTACCCAAGGGCGCCTCCATCGCTTCGCTGAACGACGCCCCCGCCAGCAGCGACCAGCCCAGCGCGGCACCCACCGCCCCCACGGAAAGCCCCGATGCCGATGCCAGCAGCGAGGATAAGCGTAGCGACGCCCTCCTGGGCGCCAGCATTGCCGGGATCGTGGTGCTCTGCGCCCTGCTCGGAGTGATGCTCAGTGTGACTCGGGGGAAGAAGCGGCGCTAAAACGCCGCACCAGGGGCACGATCATCAAGAGCGGTAATAACCCGTGCACCACGATGGCTAACCAAAACTGATCGTCGTGCGGCCCCGGTAGCCCGGCGGGGTCTAGTTTCCGCCACACCTCAAAGTAGAAGAACCACACGAGGGCTTCCGCCGGAAGCCAGCAGGCCAGCACCACGAGCGCTTTCTTCATTTTTACTTCTTCTTCATTTTTACTTCTTCTTCCACCAGCGCCAGGCGGCGGCACCGGCAGCCGCACCCAGCGCGGCACCGGCACCGAGTGCCGCGCCCGTGGAAACGCCGGGCTGCTGCACCTCGTTGCGCACGCGAATCACGGCGGGTTCAGGGGCGGGCACCGGGGTGGCGGCCAGGGATTCCTCCGTGGTGGCCGCCCAGGCGGAGACGTAAAGCAGTACTCGCCAAATCAGGTACATGAGCACCATGAGGCCGATAATCGGGCCGAAGGTGGCACCGGCGGGGTTGCTCAGTGCATTGGAGGCAAAGAGAGAACCCAGCTGCTTGATGACCTCAAAGGCTACCGCTCCGATGAGCGCGGCCTTGAGCCCGGAGCGTCGCGGCACGTAGGTGCGCGGCAGGAAAATAATCATCCAGGCCATGACCAGGAAGTTTGCCAGCAGGCCCAGGAGAAGAGCCACGGCCTTGACGGCATAGCCTACGCCGGGGACATCATCAAGCCCCACCATCTCTAACAGGCGGGTGGTGATTCCCGAGGAACCCACGGCGGTGATGCCGAAGGCCACGGCGAAGGAGAGCAGCAGGCCGAGCAGACCCACGAGATCGAGGATTTTCTTGACGGCAAAGTTGCCATCGGTGGGGTCCACGCGCCACATCTTAGAGATGCCATAGCGCAGGTTGTTCATCCAGCCGAGCCCGGACCACAGGGCGGTCACGGCACCGATACCGGCCACGGTGCCGCGCTGGGCGATGGCGGTGTCGAGGATTTCATTGACCATATCCCCCATCTGCCCATCCAGGCTGCCCGCGATCTTGTCTTGGAGCTCGGAGAGCTGATCGGGGTTAGCGGCCAGAACGGAGGCCGCCACGGCCACCACGAGCATGAGGATGGGGAACATGGCCAGAACGGAGAAATAGGTAATACCGGCCGAGTATTGGTTACCGCCCATGAGACCGTAGCGCTCCTGCATAAGCATGATGTGGTCAAACCATGCCCACTTGGCGCGGAGTTTGTCTATCACTCCTGGCTCGTCGGTGCGGATGCGTTCAATGCCGTATTCATCCGTATCGCGCTTGTCGGCGCTGGTGACGGTGGCCACGGGTGGGCTCCTCTCTTCGCGGTAAAAAACTCGGCGGGCTGCTGTGGTGCCCACCGGAACCACAGTAAACCATGAGGGAGCTCAAACCTCTAGGAAGAACGCGGGGGTAGGAAACCCATCTTGTCGTAAACCTCGGCCAGCAGCGGTGCGGCTTCCTCGGAGGCGCGCTGTGCACCGCGCGCCAAGATGTTTTCCAATTCCGCGCGGTCGCTCATAAAGCCCTCGTAGCGGGCGCGCAGCGGGGTGGTGAAGGCCTCCAGGGCGTCGGCGGTATCCACCTTGAGAGCGCCGTATCCCTTGCCTTCATAGGCGGCCACGAGGTCCGCGATGGGGGTGCCGGTAAGCGCGGATTGAATGCCCAACAGATTAGATACGCCGGGCTTATTTTCCCGGTCGTAGGCGATCACGCCGTCGTTATCCGTCACGGCGGAGCGGATGCGCTTGGCGGAGGTCTTGGGGTCGTCAAGCAGGTTCACCAGGCCCTTGGGGTTGGTGCCGGACTTGGACATCTTAGAGGTGGGGTCTTGGAGGTCGTAGATCTTGGCCGAGCCTTCGGGAATGAAGCCCTCCGGCACCACGAAGGTCTCGCCGTAGCGGTGGTTGAAGCGCTCCGCGAGGTTGCGAGTGAGTTCGAGGTGCTGGCGCTGGTCCTCCCCCACGGGAACCAGGTGCGGGCGATAAAGCAGAATATCCGCCGCCATGAGCATGGGGTAGGCAAAGAGCCCAGCGGAGGTGCGCTCGGAGCCTTGCTTGGCGGACTTGTCCTTGAACTGCGTCATGCGGGAGGCCTCGCCAAAGCCGGTGAGGCAGGTGAGCACCCAGGTTAGTTCCGCGTGGGCGGGCACCTGAGATTGCACGAAGAGGGTGGACTTCTCCGGGTCAATACCCAGGGCCAAGAGCTGGGCGGCCCCGGCCAGGGTTCGGGCGCGCAGTTCCTGCGGGTCCTGCTCCACGGTGATGGCGTGGAGGTCGGGGATGAAGTAGAAGGCATCGTAGCCATCTTGGAGTTCAATCCACTGTTTCAGCGCTCCGAGGTAATTGCCCAGGTGGTAGGAATCCGCGGTGGGTTGGATACCGGATAGGACGCGCTGCTGCCCCTGCTGTTCGCTCATATTTTATCAGTGTAGAGGTTTCCCTCCCGCGCCTCCCCCTCACCTACCTACATGGTTACCCACCTAAGTGGTATAGTGCGAAACCGAAGGAGGTACCCATGACATGACAGCCGATTCCCGCCCCCTCTACCAGCGCATTGCCGATGAACTCCGCGACCTCATCGCCGCAGGCACCCTCGCGGAGGGCGACCGCGCCCCCTCCACCAACGAGTTATCCACCTTTCACTCCGTCAATCCCACCACCGCCGCCAAGGCACTCACGGCCCTGCACCAAGAAGGGCTCGTGGAAAAGCGCCGAGGCCTGGGCATGTTCGTCACCCCCACCGCCCGGGCACAAATCCTCGATCAGCGCCGCGAACACCTCGCCCGCGATTACATCCGCCCCCTGCTGCGCGAGGCGGCGTCGCTAGGCATGGACAGCGCCGCGCTCCACGCCGCCATTGAGCAAGAAAGGAAGAACCATGATCCAGCTTGACCGCGCCGTGGACCGCCGCGGCATTCTTTCCCCCGTCACCTGGGAGCTCGGCCCCGGCGCGCACGGCCTCATCGGCCCCAACGGTTCCGGTAAAACCACGCTGCTGCGCACCATAGCGGGGCTCACCCCGCTGCGTTCGGGCACCCGCCGCGTGGACACTGCCGCGATGTCCCCCACCGGGGGCGACATCGCCTTTGCCGGTGACAGGCTCCACGATCACTTTGCCACCGCCACCCTCATTCATCCCCGCTTTGACCACGAACTCGCCGGACAGATCATCGCACTGCTCAACCTCAGCCCCGATCAGCGCGTGCGCAAGCTCAGCGTGGGCGGGCGCCAACTCGCCGCCGTAGCCACCATCCTCGCCAGCCGCGCGGAGGTCATGCTTCTCGACGAACCCTTCACCGGCCTCGACGTCACCGCGCGCGATGGCCTGCGTTCCGCCATCCTCGGGCTCATGCAGGGCAGCCCGGAACTCACCATCATCATTACCTCGCATCGCTCCGAGGACCTGGCCGGAATCGTGGAGGACGTCACCCCCATTAATCGTCAACGGTTAGGCGAAACCGCCTCACTCGACGCCCTGCGCACGCACTTCCCCACCCTGAGTGGTCCCGCCGAGGCCGTGCGCCAGGCCGCTGGTTCGCGCCCCATCGTCAAGGAGCAATCCCTGGGTTCCATATTGCGGCTCACCGTGGCCGGAGCGATAGAGAACACTCCGCCCGAGGTCAGCGTGGATTACCCCGATGATGCCGCCGCTATCGACGCCCTCGTGTACCAGGAAAGGAATCACGCACATGCTTAAGGTTTTCTATCAGCCCTCCCGGCGCGAACTCACCCTGGGCACGGCGCTCATTGCCGTGGTGGTGGGATTAGGTGATGTTTTCGCTCATGCCCAAGGGTTTTGGTTTTTCTACGTACTCTCCCCCCTCACCTTTGGGTTGCTCTGTGTTCCTGGTGCCCAAACGCGCGCGGCCCTTTCTCTTGGCGCCCCCTGGAAGCAATGGGTGGAGAGCAATGTTGCCGTAGCCTTCTGCATAACGCTTATCCTGTCCATCATCTGCACCATCACCACCGCCATCAATGGCTTTGACGGCCCTTTCCGCACCTTTCTCACCAATAACGATTCCCCCGTAGCGCTAGTTCATATAGAAAAGACGCTCATCACGTTCAGCGTATTCTTCTGTGCGATCTTCTTTGTCGCCGTTCTCGGCAGCACAATAGGCGCCCTTCAATCTCAATCCCAGAGCTCTCGGGCACTCTTTTACTTTGTCGGCGCTTTTTTCATCGCCGCTATCCTTGGTTTCATTCTCGGGTTTTTCAATGTCTCACTAATCCCCGGCGTCTACATCTTCTGCCTGCCCCTGAGCACAATCGCCCTCGGGGCCACCGCATTCAGCGCGCGGCGCGGCCTCTAAACCAAGCGCGGCCTCTCCAGCCCCCTCAACCCCAACAAAACACAACAAAAGGGCGGTTCCCCTCTAGCACAGGGGAACCGCCCTTCGATCTATGCGCTGCCTAGAGCTTCTTCGAGGTGGGGCTGATCTTATCCGCCACCACGGCCCAAGCGGCGGTGATGAGGGAGCCACCCACGGCGATCACCAGGGCCGCGAGAATGGCGGCGATGGTGTGTCCGGCCGCCGCGGCCCACAGGAAGCCGCCGATCACCCCGGCCAGCCCGAGAACGAATAACACTATCGCAAGCATAAAAAGATCCAATCAAACGGGAGGTGTCTTATCGGAGTGAAGTATAAGACACGTCCACAGTTATTCACCACCGGGGGCGGCCTTGCGGGCCTTCTTGGGAGGCCAGGCCTGCACCTTATCCCGAGCGTGCTTGCGGCGCTTCTTGTTATCCAGCTCCACGTTCAGCGACCACTGAATATCCTCGTTCTTCGGTTTGCGGTGGTGCCGTCCGGCCTGCCGGTTGAGCAGGGCGTAGCGGGCGGCGTCGTAGCCGGAGCGGCGTCGAGCGCTGCGCCAGCCGCGCCGCAGCAAGTGGTACGAGAGGCGCACGCGGGGGTCGATGGGTTGATCGCGGCCCAGGTATTCAAAGACGGGCAGGCCTTTGTCGTAGTAAATGGCCAGACAGCGCGCCCCAAAGCCGATGATGAGCGTGGCGATCACCACCCAGTGCTCCGTTATTCCCACGTGCAGCAGCCCCATGTACGTGACGGTCACCAGCACCGAGATGGAGGCATAGAGTTCGTTGGCAAAGACCAGCGGCATGCGGTCGGACATGAGATCGCGCAGGATACCCCCGGCCACGCCCGTGACCACGGAGGAGACTGTGGCGATCACAAATCCGTGGCCTAATTCCAGGGCGATGCGGGTGCCCAGCACGGAGAAGGTGGCCAGGCCCACGGCGTCGAGCACCAAAAAGAGCACCCGGAAGTAGTGCATGAGGAAGGAAAGCGAGATGGTCACCAGCGCCGCCACCATCACGATGATGAGGTAGATGGGCTTTTCCACCCAGGTCAGCGGGTAGTTATTGAGGATGACATCGCGCACCACACCGCCGCCCAGGGCCGTCATGCAGGCCACCATCACCACGCCAAAGACGTCCATCTTCTGCCGCCCCGCAGAGAGGGCGGCGGTCACGGACTCGGCGGTAATACCTACTACATAGAGAACCGAGAGCAGCATTATGCGTAGGTGACGTTGAGGGGAGAGTGGTCAGACCAGCGCAGTTCCACCGCCTCGGCTTTATCCACCCAGGTGCGCTGGGCGCGTTCCAACATCGCGGCGGTGGCCGCCTGGTAGTCGATGCGCCACCCGGCGTCGTTGTTGAAGGCCTGGCCGCGGTAGGTCCACCAAGTGTAGGGGCCGGCATCGTCCGGGTTGAGGCGGCGGGCCACGTCGAACCACTGGGGATTCTCGGCGGCGGCGCGCGGGGCGCCCCCGGCGTATTCCACGGCACCGAAGAAATCCCCGATTCCGGCCTCTACCTGGGTAGCCTCATCTGGGAAGGAGCCGAAAACGGAGTCCATGAAGGCGCGCTCGTCGGGCAGGAAGCCAGACTTCTTCATGTTGCCCTTCCAGTTCTTCAGGTCCTCGCGGCGGTGGCAGATATTCCAATCGCCGCCGATGACCATGTTGGGGTATTCCTCGGCGCGCTGGGCCAGCAACTCCTGGAACTCGTCGAGGAAGCGGTACTTCTCGTCCTGTTTCTCGGTGTTCTCGGAACCAGAGGGCAGGTACAGGGAGGCCACGCGCACCTCGCCAAAGGAGGCCTCCACCGTGGCCTCGATCCAGCGGCCGGAATCCTGGAAGGAACCGAAGCCCACGGAGACGTCGGCAAGCGGGGTGCGGCTGAGAATACCCACCCCGGCGCGTCCCTTGGCCGCCGCCGGTGCCCCGGCGTAGTGCCAGCCCGCCTCTAGCGCGGGGGCCAGGGCGGCGCGGGTTTGGCCCTCGCTGGCCCGCACCTCTTGGAGCAGCACCACGTCTGGCTTGTTTTCTTCCAGCCAGGCGTTCATGCCGAGGTTGTCCTCGCTGCGCTTTTTTGTGGCGGCGCGCACGCCATTAACGTTTACGGAGGTGATGGTCAGCGTCATGCGCACCACAATAGACACCGCCCGTGGAGCCTTCCACCGGCCCCACCCCTTAGGTTAGGGTGGACTACCTTAGCCAAAGGAAAGGAGCAGGCGGTGTCCTATATCGTGACGCGCGTGCAGGTCATGGAAGCCCAGCGCCTCTCCCCGCACTGGGCGCGTATCACGCTGGGCGGGCCGGGCATGAGGGAGGTGGGAACCCCGGCTAGCCCGGTATATGACCAGCGCATTAAGGTCCTCGTCCCCCGCACACCGCACCCCCTGCCACCTTTGGAAGGCTCGACCGAATGGTATCGGGATTGGTTGGCCTTGCCCGAGGCCCAGCGCGGCGATCTGCGCACCTACTCCATCCGTCACATCACACCAGGGCTAAGCCTCACCGTGGACTTCGTTCTGCATTTAACTGGCGACGCCACCGGTCCCGCCGCCCAGTGGGCCGCTAGCGCCCAGCCGGGCGATGAGGTGCTCATCGTGGCTCCGCGCCGAGGGCCCGAGGACACCGCGGGCATTGCTTTCCATCCCGGCCGCTCCCTCGAGGTCACGCTCTGCGGCGACGAGACGGCCGCCCCCGCCATCGCCCGCATTCTCGAAGATGTGCGCGCTCATCTCCCCCACCTCTGCGTGCGGGCCTATATCGAGGTGCCCACCAAGGCCGATTGCCTCGCTATCGACGCCGCCCCCAACGCCACCGTGGAATGGCTGCCGCGCGAGGGTGCGCCCCTGGGGAGCCTGCTGGAAGCCGCACTGCGGGCGCATATGAGTGAGCACGGGGGCGTCGATAAGCATGAACCGGAAGCCCTGCCTGCGGTGAGCACCGCCGAGGTGCTGTGGGAGGTGCCCGAGGAGGCCGGGGCTGGTGAGTACTACTGGATAGCCGGGGAATCCGGGGTGGTGCGCGGGCTGCGGCGCTACCTCATGCGGGAGGCGGGGGTGGCGCGCTCGCAGGTGGCGTTCATGGGATATTGGCGCCGGGGAGTGGCAATGGTCTAGTCAGCGGATCGGCCCCGCCGCACCCGTGTTCCTATATGGAGGTATCCTGGATAGCCGTTGAGATGACGTGCATCTAAGAACGAGGAGTGACTATGGCTAAGATCATTTGGACCCGCACCGATGAAGCGCCGCTGCTGGCGACCTATTCCCTGAAGCCCATCGTGGAGGCGTTCGCTTCCACCGCCGGGATCGAGGTGGAAACGCGGGACATTTCCCTGGCCGGGCGTATCCTCGCGCAGTTCCCCGAGCGCCTCAGCGCGGAGCAGCGCCTTGACGATGCCCTGGCCGAGCTCGGTGAGCTTGCCAAGACTCCCGAGGCGAACATCATTAAGCTCCCGAATATTTCCGCCTCCCTGCCGCAGCTCAAGCGCGCCATCGCGGAGCTCCAGGCCGCGGGCTTTGATATTCCCGATTACCCGGATCACCCCCACACCGACGAGGAGCGCGAGGTACGGGCGCGTTACGACGCCGTGAAGGGCTCCGCCGTCAACCCCGTGCTGCGCGAGGGCAACTCCGACCGCCGCGCCCCGCGCGCCGTGAAGAACTTTGCCCGCAAGCACCCGCACAAGATGGGCGCGTGGAGCAAGGATTCCAAGACCAATGTGGTGACCATGAGCGATAGCGACTTCCGCCACAACGAGAAGTCCGTTATCATTCCCGCCGCCGATACCCTCTCCATCGTGCACGTGGGCGCGGACGATCACGAGATCACCCTCAAGAAGGCCCTCGACGTACTCGAAGGCGAGGTTATCGACGGCACGGTGCTCTCCGCCAAGGCCCTCGACGAGTTCCTGATCGCCCAGGTGGCCCGCGCCAAGGAAGAGGGCGTGCTCTTCTCCGCTCACCTCAAGGCCACCATGATGAAGGTTTCCGACCCCATCATCTTCGGCCACGTAGTACGCGCCTACTTCAAGGACGTATTTGACCAGTACGGCGAGGAATTGGAAGAGGCCGGCCTCAATGCCGAGAACGGCCTGGCTGCCATCTACACCGGCCTGGAGAACCTGCCCAATGGCGCCGAGATCCGCGCCGCCTTTGATAAGGCCCTGGAAGAAGGCCCCGCCCTGGCGATGGTGAACTCCCACAAGGGCATCACCAACCTGCACGTTCCCTCCGACGTCATCATCGACGCCTCCATGCCCGCCATGATCCGCACCTCCGGGCACATGTGGAACAAGGATGACCAGGAGCAGGACACCCTGGCCGTAATCCCCGATTCCTCCTACGCCGGGGTGTACCAGGCCGTGATCGAGGACTGCAAGGCCAACGGCGCCTTCGACCCCACCACGATGGGCACCGTGCCGAACGTGGGCCTCATGGCCCAGAAGGCCGAGGAGTACGGCTCCCACAACAAGACCTTCAAGATTCCCGCCACCGGCCGCGTAGAGGTACGCAACTCCGCCGGTGAGGTGCTTATCTCCCACGAGGTTGAGGCCGGGGACATCTGGCGCGCCTGCCAGACCAAGGACGCCCCGATCCGCGACTGGGTGAAGCTGGCCGTTAATCGCGCCCGCCTCTCCGAGACCCCCGCGATCTTCTGGCTCGACCCCGAGCGCGCCCACGACCGCAACCTCACCGACCTGGTGAAGAAGTACCTCGCAGAGCACGACACCGAGGGCCTGGATATTCAGATCCTCTCCCCCGTGGAGGCCACCAAGGCCAGCATCGCCCGCGCCCGCCGCGGCGAGGACACCATCTCTGTGACCGGCAACGTGCTGCGCGATTACAACACCGACCTCTTCCCCATCCTGGAACTGGGCACCTCCGCCAAGATGCTCTCCATCGTGCCGCTCATGGCCGGTGGCGGCCTCTTCGAGACCGGCGCGGGCGGCTCCGCGCCCAAGCACGTGCAACAGGTCCAGGAGGAGAACCACCTGCGCTGGGACTCCCTGGGCGAGTACCTGGCCCTGGCCGAATCCCTCCGCCACTTTGCCCAGGGTGGCGGCGATAACGAGCGCGCCGCCGTGCTGGCCACCGCCCTCGATGAGGCCACGGAGAAGCTGCTCGACGAGGGGAAGTCCCCCTCCCGCAAGGTGGGCGAGATCGACGACCGCGGCTCCCACTTCTGGCTCTCCCTCTACTGGGCTCAGGCACTCGCCGCCCAGCAGGACGACGCCGCCCTGGCCGAGGCCTTCGGCCCCGTGGCCGAGGCGCTGGCGGCCAAGGCCGAGCAGATCGACGCCGAGCTGATTGCAGCCCAGGGCCAGCCCGCCGACCTGGGCGGCTACTACTGGCCCGACGAGGAAAAGACCACGGCGATCATGCGCCCGAGCGCCGCCTTCAACGAGATCATTGACGGGATTAAGGGGTAATTAACCCGTTCCTCTCTGAGCTTCGTGAGCCCCCGCTGGTGAGTTTTTCGCCGGGCGGGGGCTCTTTTTGACTTGTTTTTTGGGGAAAGGTGCTTGGGTTCTAGTGGTTGGTACGGCTGCGAGACCCCGGCCTCATCACATACCGTGGGTGACATGAATCTACGCGCCCTCTCCGTTACTGCCCCGCTTTGTGCCGCTGCCTTTGTTCTTGGCGCCTGCTCCGGTGGCGACGATGGCAGCAGCGGCGCGGAGGCTACCGAGGGCACTTCGAGCGCTTCGGCGGTGGCTTCTGCTTCTACCGTCGCTCCCGAACCCGGAGTGCTGCGCGATTGCAAGGGCACCGATTACTCCGGGTGGAATAACTTTGAGCAGGCCAGCGCGTTTCTTAACGAGAAACACGGCGCAGCGGAGAACAACACCTGGAAGGCCGAAAATAACGATGCGATGTGGGATACCTGGTGTGCCGCCACCCATTCCTCCGGGCAACTGGAAAGCAACGGCGCGGAGGTAGTGGTTGTGGGTGACCAGAAGATCACCCACCCCGAGGACGGCACCACCGTGGTTCTAGAAAAAGAAGGCCTGCCAGAGAACCTGCGTATCAGCATTGCTGCGGGTGGAGAGGAATATGAGGTGATGGAATGAGGAAACTAGATAACACGGTTTACCAGCAAGCCCCAAAAACTCACACGAGGCCACAGCAATGAAGCGTTTTCTATCGGTACTCACCAACCCACTCGTGAAGTCACTAGATTCACAGAAGCTATCCAAAGAATTAAAGCACGATAACGCGCTCAAAGAGCTACAGGTGAGGCTCGAAGAGCTTGGCGATCAGGAAACATCCACCTCCATAGGCGATTATCGCAAGCAAAGGCTCCAGCAAAGCTACAGGAGGGAGATTGACAAGACTCACGAGATGAACACGTCTGGAGCACTCGGCACGATGGGGATTCTTATACTCATATTCCTTGTGCTATCAATACTCAATCCCCTCATCGCCCTAGGCCTTGCATTTCTAGTAGTTATATTAAGCGCCACCATTGCATACATACGCCAGGCAATATCACTGGAAGAATCAAAAGAAGAACGAAGGGAAAAGTGGCTTCCCCGCGATAGCGAAAAAGCCACATCAGATTCCTAGCAACACCGCGCCCCAGGGTTCTTCTCCTGCTCCGCCCACTTGTGCCGCCAGAACTCCTTTTCGCTGGTAATGGCGGCCTCGGGGTGGTGGGCGCGCAGGTGTTCTACGTAGTGGTGGTAGGCGTTCTCCCCCAGCATTTCCGCCACGTACCAGTAGGCCCTTTTCAGCAGCGCCGACAAAGACAAAGCCGTCATTGCCTCATCACTTCCTTCTCCTGGGCCGTGGCCACCAGGCCGGAGGGGGCGAAGATATTGGAGGGCGCAAAGGCTTCCTCGCTGGTTTCCGGTTCCCCACCGGCGGCCCGCACCCGTATGGCCTTGATACAAGCCACCAGTGCGGAGGCAATCACCACAATTACCAGCACGGCGAACACAATGGAGAGCACGCCCTGGACGGCGGTGTTGCGCACCACGGCGTCGATAGCCTCGGGCGAGGAGGCGCTACCAAAGGAATCAAGCCCCTGGTTGGCGGCGTCGCGGAAGCGGGAGTGCTGCGCCCAGTAGCCGATAGTCGGGTCGGAGGAGAAGATTTTGTGGTAGCTGGCCGTCATGGTCACCACGAGGTCCCAGGCCAGGGGCAGGCCGGGTATCCAGGCCCAGCGGTAGAGGCCCTTCTTTATCACCACCACCAGCACCAGGGAGAGCGCGATGGCGGCGAGGAGTTGGTTGGCGATGCCAAAGAGCGGGAAGAGCACGTTGATTCCGCCCAGGGGGTCGCTCACACCCATAATCAGGATGGAGCCCCACAGCCCGCAGACGAGGAAGGTGGCAATCCAGCTACCGGGCTTCCAAGAGGGATCGCGGAAGCGCTGCATACCGGGGATCGCTGCGAGGGTATCCGTCATCATAAAGCGGGCCACACGGGTGCCGGCGTCCACGGTGGTGAGGATGAACAGCGCCTCGAACATGATGGCAAAGTGGTACCAGAAGGCCTGGAGAGAGGCGTTGCCAAACACATCGGTAAGAATCTCCGACATTCCGTAGGCCAGGGTGGGCGCGCCACCCGTGCGCGAGATCACGGTTTCCTCCCCCACCGCCGCGGCGGCGTCGCTAAGCTGCTGCGCACTGAGATCATTGCCGGGCAGGCCCAGGGAATTAACCCAGGTGGCCGCGCTTTCTGCGGTGCCTCCGGTGAGCGTGGCGGGGGCGTTCATCACAAAGTACATGTGGCGGTCAATCACCACGGCGGCGATGAGCGCCATGACGGCCACGAAGGATTCCATGAGCATGCCGCCGTAGCCGATCATGCGCATTTGTGATTCCTTTTCCACCAGCTTGGGCGTGGTGCCCGAGGAGATGAGCGCATGGAAGCCGGAGAGCGCACCGCAGGCAATGGTGATGAAGAGGAAAGGGAAGAGCGAGCCGGAAAACACCGGGCCGCCGCCCTCGCGGGCGCATTGCGTGATGGCGGGCATCTGCACCTCGGGGCGCACGATGATGATGCCCACGGCCAGCAGCGCGATCACGCCGATCTTCATAAAGGTAGAGAGGTAATCGCGCGGGGCGAGCAGCAGCCACACCGGCAGCAGCGCCGCCACCACGCCATAGGCAATGAGGCACCAGGCCAGCACCGTGGGCGAGAGGGTGAACCACTGTTCACCCCAGGAGGTCTCGGCCACCCAGCCACCGGCGATAATCGCGGCCAGCAGGAGCACCACGCCGATGGCGGAAACTTCTACGATGCGCCCAGGGCGCAGGTAGCGCATGTACACGCCCATGAACAGCGCGATAGGAATGGTCATGGCGATGGAGAACACGGCCCAGGGGCTATGCGCCAGCGCATTGACCACGATGAGCGCCAGCACCGCAATGATGATGACCATAATGGCGATCACCGCCACGATTCCGGCCACGCCACCCACGCGCCCCATCTCATCGCGCACCATCTGCCCCAGCGAGCGGCCGCGACGCCGCGTGGACACCCACAGCACCAGGTAATCCTGCACGGCTCCGGCAAAGATCACGCCGAGCACAATCCACAGCGTTGAGGGCAGATACCCCATCTGGGCGGCCATGACCGGCCCCACCAGCGGCCCAGCCCCGGCAATGGCGGCAAAGTGGTGCCCAAAGAGCACGCGACGGTCCGTGGGCACGAAGTCCTTGCCGTCCGCGTGCTGCTCGGCGGGGGTGGCGCGATCGTCGCGCGGGCGCACCACCTTGTATGCGATGAGCCGGGAGTAAAAGGTGTACGCGATGAAGTAGGAGCCCACCGCAGCGGCCACCAGCCACACGGAGTTGATGGGCTCCCCACGATTGAGGGCAATCGCCGCCCAGCCCGCCGCAGCAATCAGGGCGATCACCGCCATGACTACTTTCGACGCCCCCGAGGGCCGCTGTTCTGCCACGCCCACGGGCTTCCCCGTGGCCTCGTTGCGCAGGATGGTCACCGCTTTTCTCCCTTCCCTGCCCCACATCTCCAACAGGAATGTGAGTGGCTTAACTTTCTCGCAGTATTGCCAAAGAAGATACAGGGAGGGTGGGAATGAATATAAATCTTCCATCTAGACAGAGCGGTTCACTATGGTGGGGTGCCATTCACATGCAAGCACAACAGGAAGGCAGATCATGACCACCAAGTACGATAATTCCCAGGCAGCGCAGTGGAACTTTGAGACCCGCTCCATTCACGCCGGACAGGCGGTAGATTCCGATACCGCCTCGCGCAACCAGCCCATTCACCTGACCAGCTCCTACGTGTTCAACTCCGCCGAGCACGCCAAGGAGCGCTTTGCCCTGGAAGATGCCGGCCCCATCTACTCCCGCCTCACCAACCCCACCACCGAGGTTCTGGAAAATCGCCTGGCCTCCCTGGAAGGCGGCACGCACGCCGTGGCCTTTGCCTCCGGGCAGGCCGCCGAGACCGCAGCGATCCTCAACCTCGCCTCTGCGGGCGATCACATCGTGACCTCCCCGCGCCTCTATGGCGGTACCGAAACCCTCTTCCAGGTCACCCTGGCCCGCCTGGGCATCGAGGTCACCTTCGTGGAAAACCCCGATGACCCCGCCTCCTGGGAGGCCGCCGTACGTCCCAATACCAAGGCCTTCTACGGCGAGACCTTCGCCAACCCCCAGGCCGATGTGCTCGATATTCCCACCATCGCCGCCGTGGCCCACGCCCACCAGGTGCCGCTCATCGTGGATAACACCATTGCCACCGCTGCCCTGGTGCGCCCGCTCGACCTCGGCGCAGACATCGTGGTGGCCTCGCTGACCAAGTTCTACACCGGCAATGGCTCCGGCATCGGCGGAATCCTGGTGGACGGCGGCAGCTTCGACTGGACCGTCGAGCGCGACG
Source organism: Corynebacterium lowii (assembly GCF_001412085.1). Classification (GTDB taxonomy): domain Bacteria; phylum Actinomycetota; class Actinomycetes; order Mycobacteriales; family Mycobacteriaceae; genus Corynebacterium; species Corynebacterium lowii. Next base: position 541,343 of record NZ_LKEV01000001.1, on the reverse strand, counting down.
GCACCCCCGTGTTCCCCTACTTCGTTACTCCCGACGCCGCCTACCACGGCCTCAAGTACGCCGACCTTGGCGACGTCGCTTTCGGCCTTAAGGCGCGCGCGGGCCTGCTGCGCGATACCGGCGCCACGCTCTCCCCCTTCAACGCCTGGATCACCCTCCAAGGCCTCGATACCCTCAGCCTCCGCGTGGAGCGCCACAACGCCAACGCGCAGAAGGTGGCGCAGTTCCTCAGCGAGCAGCCGCAGGTGACCAAGGTGAACTACGCGGGCCTTCCCGCCTCCCCCTGGTATGCCACCAAGGAAAAGTTGGGGCTGGAATACACCGGCTCCGTGCTTTCCTTCGACGTGGAGGGCGGCAAGGACGCGGCGTGGCGCTTTATCGACGCCCTGCGCCTGCACTCCAACCTCGCCAACATCGGAGACGTGCGTTCCCTGGTGGCCCACCCCGCCACCACCACGCACTCGCAGTCCGACGAGCACGGCCTAGAGCGCGCCGGAATCTCGCCCGCTACGATTCGCCTTTCCGTGGGAATCGAGCACATCGACGATATTCTTGCCGATCTGCGCCGCGGGTTTGAGGCGCTGTAGGGGTACCATCAAAGACAACGCCACTCGTTACGGCGAGATCGGAAGCCGCCTCCCCCAGTGCTCCGGCCGGACGACCGGACCTGGGGGAGACGCATATTTAGCGTGATGGAATAATCTCTTTAAGCAAAAACTCCGGTGCAATAGAAACAACTTCCAAGGCCCTCCGCGCCGATAATGCCGCGACTCCATGAACGCTAGCCCACAAGGCTATCGCTCTTTCCTTTGTAAAATCTGGGTTTTCTCGCAAGCAGCAGTCGCACCAATTATCAAGCAATGATAATGACACTGCCCGCAAACCCCTACCACTGGAATTAAGCACATCATGGCGAGTAATCAACTCAAAAGCATCTGGACGGTCAGCAGCATAGCGAACATATGCCACCGCCATTGCCATAAGGCCATCTCCACTTGCATCAATAGAGTCCCTCAGCTCATCCATGCAGCCCTCAGCAATCGCCGCCAACAAAAGGGTTATCGTAGGATAATATCGGCGCGGCGCCCCATGCGAGACTCCACACCGGCGAGCAACTTCACGAATCGTCACCGCTTCAATCCCTCGCTCTTCCAATAAGGCTCGCCCTGCATCGACCAAGCGCTGTTCCAAACCTATAGCCATAGATTCCAGAATGCCGCATCTGCGAATCATTCGCACCTATGGTAGACAGTGTCTACATGGACAACGTTGGAACCGCACTCTTACTCGTGTGCATGAGTTCCATCCTTCACGGAACCTGGAATGCACTACTAAAACGCGCCAAGACATCCAGCATGGTATTTACATGGACATATAGTGCCTGGACAACCCCTCTATGGAGCGCAATTCTCATCTACTCATTAAGCACAGGAACCCTCGGCGCAACATGGTGGCCCGCAACCATCAGCGCAATACTCCACACAACATATGCAGTCATCCTCCAGTGGGCCTACACCAAAGCCCCACTCACAACCGTTTACCCCATATCCAGAGGAATCTCCCCCACCCTTATCACCATCGCTACAATTCCCCGCCTCGGAATGCCGTACCCCACGCAAATCCTTGCCTTACCGATAGTGCTACTTGGAGTTTTACTCTCCCTCACCCCCACCCATTCAAAAACAGTACAAGTACATAATTTATGGCCCGGCCTCATCGTAGCCTCCTGCATTACCTCTTATACCCTGTGGGATTCTTTTTCTGTCTCCCATCTAAACGTAAACATAATTTCATACATAGCACTCTCTTCATTGTTTCAATTCTCAGTACTGACAGCAGCCCTGGTAGCAAAAACGCACCACATCCCCACTGTCACCACCGCTATCTGGAAACAAACCTTCCCCGTATCCATACTCGTACCAACCAGTTACTTCCTAATCCTCGCCGCAATGAACTATGCTCCTCCATCCACAATAAGCGTTCTCCGATGTGCAAATATCGTACTCGGTAGCCTAATCGGAGCATGGATGTTAAAAGAAAAATCAGTAAAAGGTGCTTATTTGGTTTAATCATCATTACCATAGGGGCAGCGCTAAGCATCCACACCCCATGACAGATCCCCCCTCACCATCCACCCTCCTGCTATCATTTAACCCACATCACAACCAGGAGGACTTCACCCATGCAATCACCCCGCTTCATCCGTCACTTCATGCAGATTTGGCCGCCCTACCTGGGCGCCGGAGTGAGAATCAAGGAGATAGCGGAGGACGGCTCCCGCGTTCTAGTCACCCACAAACCCAATAAACTCACCCAAAACATCGTGGGCACCGCCTTCGGCGGCACCATGCTCTCCATGACAGACCCCTTCTTCATGCTCGTGTCCATGTATCAACTGGGCTCGGACTATTACATCTGGGATGTGGGCGCGGAGATTAAGTTCGTCAAGCCGGGGCGCAGCCGTATCAGCGCAGATATTTCGATTGACCCCCAGACCATCGAACTCATCAAGAGCAAAACCGCCGATGGCTCCAAGTATCTGCACTGGTTCGAGGTGGACATCAAGGATGAGGAGGGCAACGTGGTAGCCCACGTGCGCCGCCAGGTGTACTACCGCCGCAAGAAGCACTAGAGAAAGAAAATCGCCCGCACGGCACGGCCTTTCGCTACCATAACGAACCAAGCTGTCTATACAGAGTTGTCTAGCGGAAGGTTCGCCATGAGCCACCTCGCTCCCGAGGGCCTCCTCACCCAGGTGCCCATCGGTACGTTCACCACCGAGGCCGGGGCCACCATTCCCGGCGCGCAGATCGCCTACCAGCGCTGGGGTACTCCCCTGCCCGATCACTCCAATGTCCTGCTCATCGAGCACGCGCTCACCGGTGATTCCCGCGTGGACCAATGGTGGGGCGATCTCTTAGGCCCAGGTCAAGCCCTGGATACGCGCCGTTACTGCATTATCAGCACCAATGTGTTGGGCGGTTGCCAGGGCTCCACCGGCCCTTCCTCCCCGCACCCGGATAGCAGCAACCCTGCCGCACCCGACGTCGCCAGTAAAACCAGCAATACCAGCACCGCCTGGGGTTCCCGCTTCCCCGCCCTCTCCATTAGGGACCAGGTTCATGCGGAACACCTTTTCCTCCGCGCCCTGGGCATTGAGCGCGTGCATGCGATTATCGGCGGCTCGATGGGCGGGGCTCGCACCCTGGAATGGGCGGCCCTGTACCCGGAGTTCCTGCAAGCCGCAGCGGTTTTTGCCGTCTCCGCCCGCGCGAGTGCCTGGCAGATTGGTATTCAATCCGCCCAGATTTCCGCGGTGGAAAATGATCCGCACTGGCATTGCGGGGATTATTACCACACCGGCCAATCCCCCTTAAAAGGTTTAGCCACGGCGCGGCGGATAGCTCACCTGACGTATCGGGGGGAGCTAGAGCTTGATGAGCGCTTTGGCACCTCGGCGCAGGAGGGGGAGAATCCCTGCGGGGCTTATCGCAGCCCGCAGCAGCGCTTTGCGGTGGAAAGTTATCTGGATTACCAGGCGGCTAAACTCGCGGAGCGCTTCGATGCCGGTTCCTACGTCACGCTTACCGACGCCCTGAATCGCCACGACATCGGCCGGGGGCGAGGTGGCTTGAATAAGGCGCTGGGTAATATCTCGGTGCCGATCTTCGTCGCCGGGGTGGACACGGATATTCTCTACCCCTATCACCAGCAGGAGCACCTTTCACGGAATCTGGGCAGGCTGCTGGGCATGTCCAAAATCGTCTCCCCCGTGGGTCACGATGCCTTCTTGGCGGAAACCCGCCAGATGGACCGGATTATCCGCCGTTTCCTCGACCGCGCCGCCGAACTTCCCAGAACTTAAAACGAGGCCTAAGCGGCGCCTAACTGCCCAACGAATCCACCGAGACCGCCAGGAAGGCCATGCAGGCACCCAGGGTGGCGCTAAAGAGGGCGTCGAAACGCCGGGAGCGCACCGCGAAGATGCCCACCACGTGGGAGTCGCAGAGCAGGCGCGCAAGGGCCAGCCAGATCATCGAGGCTCCCAGCCCAAAGGTAGCCCGGCGCCAGTGCTCGGTGAAGGCAAAGAGCGCGCTGGCCACAAGCCCCAGCAGGAAGATCCCCATGATGATCCGCTGCACGGCGCGCGGTAGACGCGAGGGCGGCAGGGCGACGTCGTGGGGATTGTCCAGGTAGGTTTTAGGATTCATCGGCCAGGCGTTCCGCCCGTTCCACGATGTTGGTGAGCAAGAAGGTACGGGTCATGGGGCCAACGCCGCCGGGGTTCGGGGAGATGGCACCGGCGACCTCCCAGCAGTCGGGGTGGACGTCGCCGGTGGTCTTGCCGTCCACGCGGGAGACTCCGACGTCGAGGAGGGCGACGCCCGGCTTAATCATGTCGGCGGTGAGCATGTGGGGCTGGCCTGCGGCGGCGATGATGACGTCGGCAGCGCGGGTTTCGGCGGCCAGGTCCTTGGTGCCGGTGTGGCACAGGGTCACGGTGGAGTTCTCGGAGCGGCGGGTGAGCATGAGGCCGATGGGGCGGCCCACGGTCACGCCGCGGCCGATCACCACGACCTTGGCACCGTTGAGTTCCACGCCAAAGCGGCGCAGCAGTTGAATGGAGCCATTGGGGGTGCACGGCAGGGGCGCGGGTTCACCGAGTACGAGCTTGCCCAGGTTCACCGGGTGCAGGCCATCGGCGTCCTTGGCGGGGTCAATGCGCTCTAGGATGGCGTTCTCATCGAGGTGCTTGGGCAGGGGGAGCTGCACGATGTAGCCGGTGCAGGCGGGGTCGGCGTTGAGTTCGTCGATCACCGCTTCCAGTTCCTCCTGGGTGGTGGATTCCGGGAGGTCACGGCGGATGGAGGTAATGCCCACCTCCTCGCAATCCTTGTGCTTCATGCGCACGTAGTTCTGGCTGCCGGGGTCCTCCCCCACTAGCACGGTGGCTAGGCCGGGGGTGATACCCCGTTCCTTGAGGGCGGCCACGCGGTCACGCAGGTCCTCTATCAGTTCGGCGCGGTAAAGCTTTCCATCGAGTTTCGTCGCAGTCACGGCACCTATTATTCCTGCCTCGCCGCGCACCTACAATGAGGGCCATGCCCGCGCCCTTTCACGTGATCTTTGATAATCCGGTTATCCCCGGCAATACCGGCAATGCCATTCGCCTGTGCGCCAATACCGGAGCGCACCTGCACCTGGTGGAACCCCTGGGGTTCAACTTCGACGATAAGCACCTCAAACGCGCGGGCCTGGATTATCACGACCTCGCAGACGTGCAGATTCACCCCACCCTCAACGCCTGCTTTGCGGCGCTGCCAGGCTCCCGTATCTTTGCCTTTACCTCGTGTTCTAGCACCTGGCACACCTCCGTGGAGTATATGGCTGGCGACGCCCTCCTCTTCGGCACCGAGCCCACGGGGTTACCGGAGGAGCACATGGCTCATCCTCGGGTCACCCAGCGAGTGCGTATCCCCATGCTGCCCGCCAGGCGCTCGATGAACCTTTCTAATTCGGCGTCGATAGCCGTTTTTGAAGCCTGGCGGCAGCTGGGCTTTGAGGGAGCCCTCTAGAGGTTGTTCCCGATCACAGACCAGGCACTTTCCCCCTAATAGACTAAGCGGTACGGTGGCTGCTATCGTGCTAACAGATCACTACAGGATTACGAGGAAAGGACCTCGCCTCATGAAGCTTCGCCGCATTATCGCCGCCGGAGTTGTAGCCACGCTCGCCACCACTGGGCTGGCCGCCTGCTCGAACTCCGATTCTTCTATCCGCATCGGCACCACCGATTCCGCCCGTGGCGCCTGGAAGGTCTTTGAGGATAAGGCCTCCGAGGCCGGAATTAACCTTCAGACCGTGGAGTTCAGCGATTACAGCACGCCGAACGACGCCCTCGCCCAGGGCGAGCTGGACGTTAACCTCTTCCAGCACCTCAAGTTCCTGGCCAACTACAACGTGGGCTCTGACCAAGACCTCACCCCCATCGGTTCCACAGAGATCGTGCCCCTGGCCCTGTTCTGGAAGGATCACTCCAACCTCGATGGCATCGAGGGGCAGAACATCGCCATCCCCAATGACACCGTGAACCAGGGCCGCGCCCTGAACGTGCTGGTGCAGGCCGGTTTGCTCACCTTGAAGTCCCAGGACTTGCTCGATCCCACCCCTGCGGATATTGATGAATCCGCCTCCAAGGTGAGCGTCACCCCCGTGGACGCCGCTCAAACCCCGGTGACCTACGGGGAGGGCCGCCCCTCCATCATCAATAACAACTTCCTGGATCGCGCAGGGATTGATCCCACCTCCTCCATCTACCAGGACGATCCCAATAACAAGCTGGCCGAGCCCTATATCAACGCCTTTGTGACCAAGGCCGAGGATAAGGACAACGAGGACATCGCCAAGCTCGTGGAGATCTGGCACTCCACCGAGGTGCAGGCCGCCGTGGAGGAGGATTCCAAGGGCACCTCCGTGCACGTACAGACCGCCCCCGGCAAACTCCAGGAGATTCTGGACAAGCTGGAAAACGATCTGCGCAGCGCCCAATAATCCCATCACCACAACGCAGGTACATCTATGACTGAAACACCCCGCACCGGAACCCGCATTGAGTTCCGCAATACCACCAAGGTATTTCCCGCCAAGGCCCGCAACCAGGCCAAGGACACCACCGCCGTGGATAACGTCACTCTCACCGTGGAGCCCGGCGAAATCCTGGGCGTGATCGGCTATTCCGGCGCGGGTAAATCCACCCTCGTGCGTCTTATCAATGGCCTCGATCAAGCCACCTCCGGGGAATTGCTCTTAGACGGCACGAATATCGTGGGCATGCCAGAAAGCCAATTGCGCACCATTCGGCGCAAGATCGGCATGATCTTCCAGCAATTCAACCTCTTTACCTCCCGCACCGCAGCCGGGAATATCGAATACCCGCTGAAACTCGCTGGCGTGCCCAAGGAGGAGCGTAAAAAACGAGTGGATGAATTGCTGCATTTTGTGGGGCTGGGCGATAAAGGCGGGAATTACCCCGAACAGCTTTCCGGCGGTCAGAAACAGCGCGTGGGCATCGCCCGCGCCCTGGCCACCAACCCCTCGCTTTTGCTTGCTGACGAGGCCACCTCCGCCCTCGACCCCGAGACCACCCATGACGTGCTGGAATTGCTGCGCCGGGTGAATCAGGAACTCGGCATCACCATCGTGGTGATTACGCACGAGATGGAGGTGGTGCGCTCCATCGCGGACAAGGTGGCCGTGATGGAAGGCGGCCGCGTGGTGGAATACGGCAGCGTGTACGAGGTGTTCTCGCAGCCGCGCACGGAGGTGGCGGGGCGCTTCGTGGCGACGTCGCTACGCAACACCCCCGACCACGTGGAGGCCGCCGATCTGCTCGCCCACGAGGGCCGCCTGTTCACCATCGAACTCACCGAGGATTCCGGCTTCTTCGCCGCCGCAGCCACCGCCCGCAACGCGGGGGTGCGCATCTCCATCGTTCACGGTGGCGTGACCACCCTCCAGCAGCACAGTTTTGGCAAGATGACCGTTCGCCTCAGCGGCCCGGAGGACGCCGTAGAAGCATTCCGGGCCACCTTGGCGGAAAGCACGACCATCCAGGAGATCACCCGATGACCACCACTACGCTCGCCGCCGACTGGGACCGCCTGGGCGATACCTTCCTCACCGCCATTGCCGATACGCTCATCATGGTTTCCATCACCATGATTCTTTCCGGGCTCTTGGGCCTGGCCGTGGGTGTGCTGCTTTATACCACCCGCTCGGGCGGTATTCTGAAAAACTCTGCCGTATATGCCACGCTTAATTTGCTGGTGAACTTCGTGCGCCCCATTCCCTTCATCATTCTTATTGCGGCCTTTAAGCCACTGACCGTAGCGGTGATGGGCACTTCCGTGGGGCGCGACGCCGGTATCTTCATGATGGTTATTGCCGCCACTTTCACCGTGGCGCGCATTGTGGAACAAAACCTCGTGGCCATTGACCCCGGCGTTATTGAGGCCGCCCGCTCTATGGGCGCAAGCCCCTGGAAAATCATTACCTCCGTGATTATCCCCGAGGCATTAGGCCCGCTGGTTCTGGGATACACCTTTATCTTTATTGCCATCGTGGATATGTCCGCGATGGTGGGCTACATCGGCGGCGGCGGCCTGGGCGACTTTGCCATCGTGTACGGTTACCGCGCCTTTGATAATGAGGCCATGTACGTGGCCGTTATCGCCATCGTCATTCTGGTGCAGGCCGCCCAGTTCCTGGGCAACTGGCTCTCCAAGAAGATCATGCGCCGCTAACTGCGCCCGCTTATCGACGCCCCCGCTACCCTGCCGCGTTGCAGGTGGCGGGGGTTTCTTTGTGGTATAGAGTACCCCTCTCCTTCAGCATGCTAGGAATACTCTGTGCATGAGATTACAGTTCCCTCATTGTTCATCTAAAGTTCTACCATTCATCACCAAAAAGTCACCTTCGTGGTGTGTTATCTGAATCAGAGTCAGATTCCACCCAGACTCTTCCCACTCTCTCGCCTTAAGGAGGCACACACCATGTCCATCCGCACTAAGTTCACCCGTAGCCTAGCGGCTACCGCTCTGTCCGGTGCCGTCATCGCCGGCGGCGCCACCGCAGCGCTAGCTGCTGTTTCGCATGTCGATGGTGGCACCTGGTACCACGGCGTCAATGACAAGAATGTTTACTCGAATTACTACCATGCTGGCGCAAAGCATGCTTCTTCTGTTCAGGGAAAGTTCAAAGCAGATAGCGGGTGCGTTACTCCTGGAAAAACCTCATACGCATCTGCACCTAAGCGCTGGTACGCCAAGGACACCGCATATTACCGTTTCTGCTAATTCCTCGCCCGCTGCCTCGCTGCGTTGATTCCATCAACGCAGCGAGGCCCTATCTTTAGGAAGATCATGTCCCATTTATTGCGCGTATCCACCGTCATACTCTTCCTTCTCTCTTTCCTCATCGCCTTTCCTCTCGCTCACCTCCGCGATAGCGACCTCGGCTCCGCTACTCGGCAGGTTTTCCTCATCGAGGAATCGTCAGGAGAAACATCTCCCCAGCAATTCCGAGATAGCCTCATCGAGTATGCTGAGGAACATCACATCACCATCGGGCTCAATTACGTTGAAGCCACGTCCACAGACACCAACCGTCACCTCTACGTTGCCGCCGGGGAAGATTCCTCCACGATGGCCCAGTGGTTGCATTCTGGTTATGAGGGCTTCGATCCCAAGGTAGAGGTCACCGTCTCTCCGCTATCAGAGAAAGAGCTCACCGATGCCGGAGGCGACTACCACGTTGCCGGCAGCCCCGAGGAATACCAAGCACTTCAGCGCTACGTGGAGAGCATGGGATTTACTGTATCCCCCTATGACATAAATTGGGCCTACTTCCTAGATCATCCTATTGTCATCACCATCATCGCCATGATGTTCCTCATCGCCACGCTCACCCTCGGTGGGGTGCTTCTTCGGGCGCGGGACTACGCTATCCGCCGTATTCACGGGCACGGGATATGGGCACTTATCGCGCGCGATCTCCGCGACCTCCTCCCCACGGCCTTACTTTCCCTTTTCATCAGCGTTGTACTCAGCGGGATAGCCCTCTATTTCTATAACGGCCTGAGCCTTGTGGGACTGTACCTCCAAGGAGTTCTCGCGCTGCTCCTCTGCGGTGGGATTGTTCTTCTGGTTAGCCTGCTCATGGGAATCGCTCTCCTACATCTCATCGCCCTGATTCCGGCGCTGAGCGGAAAAATACCCGGCCTGCCCACCACCATTGGCGCCTATGCGCTGCGCCTCTGCGCTCTCGTGGTCACCCTTACCGCCGTGGGCTCTGTGGTCTCCACCGCCATAGAGATACAGCACCAAAACAACCAAGAAAAGGCCTGGCGCTCCCATGCCAGGGCAGAAATCATGAGGATCGCCAACCGTATCGGAGAGATTGACCCCCATGTCGCCCCAGCCCTGCGCGAGGCGGATAAAAATAATGAGCTGCTCATGGCAGAGATCAACCTGGGGAATACCGGCAACCCTGAATATATCCTCGCCAATTCCCTCTTTGCGGAGCAGGAGGTTGCCCTGCCGCCCCAAGAAGCCCCCACTCAGGGGGAAGCACTGCTCGTCATTCCCGAGGGAACCTCTCAAGAACTCATAGAAAGTGCTCGTGAGGGTATCTACTGGCAAGCCGAGTACGCGGAAATACCCGCCCCCACCATCAGGGAAAAGACCATTCCCGGCGATACCGAGGTATTTACCTACGCCACCTCCTTTGGGCACACCGCAGCCGATAGCCTCGTGAGCGGGCTGCCCATCGCCGTGCTCTCACGTGGCCTCGAAGGACTAGCCGACCGCAATCTCGTATCCGGCGCCACGCAATCAAATGTGCTCACCACCGGCGCCGAGGCGACCCAAAAGATCATTGACGATCCCCAGGCAGGCCCCTTCATCGGTGGACACCTCACGGCCTTCTCCCAATGGGAGGATTCGCATACCCAGGCCAGGGATCATCTGAGGCTCCAAGCAATCAACCTGGTGATTCTTATTCTGGTGGTCACTGCCTACGTGGTGGGGTCGGCTGCGGTCTATCAGGTACGCCACCGGCAGCGCCTCACCGTCACGGACCTCATGGGGCGTTCCCCGTGGCGAGCTCGTTCCAGCCTCCTCATCGTGGAAGCTCTGTTTCTCCTCGTACCCCTCGCCTGGTTGGTACGGCGGCAATATACCTATGAGCAGTTTTCCCACTACCCCATAGGCCAAGACGTACTCCGCACAATGGCTGTCACCCCGGAGCTCATCGCCGCCATCATCGCCATCTCGGCGCTCTGGACTATCACCTGCCTAGCCATGTCCGCTTACTTTGGCCGCATCTATTCGCGCACCCCCGCTCACTAGGAAGGCACACCTCATGTCTCACGCTATTACCGTCTCTCACCTGGCAAAGTCCTTCGGCTCCCGCACTCTGTGGAAGGAGGTGGAGTTCTCCTGCCCCCAGGGTTCCATCACAGCGCTGACCGGCCCCTCGGGCAGCGGAAAGTCCACCCTGCTCAACTGCATCGGCACGCTGGATACCGCCGATTCCGGCACAATCGTGGCAGCTGGGACCGATATTCAAAGCCTCTCGGCTGGAAAACGCCGCGCGTTCCGCAAACACTCACTGGGCTTTCTTTTTCAGGATTACGCCCTCATTCCCGATAAAACCGTGGAATACAATATCCACCTCGCCACGGTAAATCGGGAGCAAAAGGCCCGCCTCGATTCCGCGCTAGAAACAGTGGGGCTCAGCGGTTACCGCAAGCGCGTGGTTCACGAACTCTCCGGTGGCGAGCAGCAGCGCGTGGCCCTGGCCCGTATCCTGGCCCGTCAGCCCCAGATCATTCTGGCCGATGAACCCACCGGCGCACTCGATCCCATTAACGGGGCCAACGTGGTCAAGCAGTTGCGTTCCCTGGCGGACCAAGGTGCCACCGTGGTGATTGCCACCCACGCCGCCGAGGTGCGCGATGCCGCCGATCAACACATTGACCTCGGCCAATTCCTCGCCGCTGCCTAAACCGCCACCCACACCCGCGCGGTCTTGGGCCTAGCCCCACAGGAGGCCACCACCCCTGGTACCTCTCGTTGTTCGAGGGGCACCTCCCAGGTGCGGCCGTCGCGGTGCCGCACCTCCACGGCCTCCCCGGGGGAATCGCTCACGGTGAGGTCACCGTAATGCAGTGCCTCCCCGGCGTCGATAAGCCTGCGCGCCACGTGGAGTTCCGCCACCTGTCCGCGCGGGCCGTAGAGCCCGCTGCCCCGGTTGGCGGGATAGAAGAATCTGCCGGTAAGCGCGTGTTCCAGCAGGTCACGCCCAGCCTGGGGGTTGAGTTCACCGAAGGAATATCCCCAGGGCATGAGCAACACCGAGGGGGCAAAGCGGTGGCCTTTGGTGTGTGAGGTCTCCCACACCAGCCCCGAGGGAAAAGTAGCGGCCAGTTCCGCCGCGAGGGGGCGGCCCTTGACCGCGCAGCACACGTCGCGGCGGCCATGCGTGCACACCAGCATCAGGGGCGTATCCACTCGTTGCCCACCGTTGCGCCCCGGCCCGCTGAGGTCGAGGGCGAGGAGATCCACGGGGGCGTCGAGAAGCAATAGCTCCATTTGCCCCGTGCGCGCCCACACCAGGTAGCAGCGGTGGCGCGCGCCGATGCGCTGCCCCTCGCGGCCGGGGCGGCGGATTAATTGGAGTGCGGCTTTTCCTTTTAATGCGGCCTTTATCTGGGCACTGAGTTCGGGGCCAAAGGTGCCGCCGTCGAGCACATCGCGGGACCAGCCTCCGGGCCATTCAAAGAGCACATATACGTCCCCTTTCTTGGCCGTTCCCGGCAGGGGTTCACCGTGTATATCGGAGCAGCGCTGGGCCACAGTCTCGGCATCGCTGTGAACAGCGCACATGCGCGCACCCCCTTGCTCGGTTACTGGCTAATGGCTCCCATCATATCGTCAAGCACGCGCTGGGCCGCCACGATGGAGGCGTTGAGGAACCAGGGATCACCGTCCACGTTTTCGGCGCGGCCCTGCTGTACCACCTCTAAATTGAGCCACAGGGAATTATCCAGTATCTCGGCGGCGGGGCCGGAGAAGGAATAAAAGAGGTAATCGGCCTCTAATTCCTGGAAGTTCTCGGGCGAGATTTCCTTATTCGGTTTATCGGTGAAGGTCTGCGATTCGGGGCGCTCAAACCCGGCGTCGCGGGCCACGATTCCAGCCAGGGAGTGCTCCCCGTGCATCACGTACTGGCTGCCCTTGCTGCGCACCAGGGAGATGGTACCGCCGCTGCCGCGCTGCTCGGCCCAATCGCTGGCGCGCTGCTCATAATCGGCCAGCAAACTATCGGCCTCCGCGCGCTTGCCCACCGCATCCGCGATGATGCCCAGGTCCTCTTTCCACTTCTCCGAGCCGCCATTGCTGAGCACCACGGGAGCCAGGGCTCGTAGGCGTTCCAGGAGTTCGGAATCGGCGCGCTGGTTAGCCAAGATGAGGTCCGGCTCCAGGGCCGCGATCTTTTCCACCGAGGGGTTGGAGCGCTCGCCCACCACCTCAATATCATCAAGCAGGAATTGTTGCCCGAACTCCTCCTTCAAGAAGTCCGGCACGCCGGTGGAGGCGGTGGCGTCGGCCGCAGCCGTGGCGATGCCCACCGGCATGAGCCCCAAAGCCAACAGGGTATCGAGCTGCCCGGTGTTAAGCGCCACGATGCGCTGCGGGGTGCCGGTGCTATCGCTGGAGGTCTCCGGGGAGGAATCGTTAGAGCAGGCCGCGAGCGCCACGGCGGCACCGCCCAATAAGCCCAGGCCCAAGAAACCGCGGCGGCTGAGCGCGCGTTGCTGAGAGTTCTTCATAGGTCCCTACCTTAAAGAACAATGGCAAGGCATACCTAATTTAATATCAGTGCGAGGGGAATCAGCGGCCACAGCCCGCGCAAGTAATAGCCCAGAATCTCGGGCGAAAAGCTTACGCCCATGCCGGTATCAAAGAAGGAGAAGGTATCCACCCGCGCGGGCTCCCCGCGCCGCCAACCGATCCAGAACCACACCAGTGGCACCGCCAGTACCTTCCACGAGGCCACGGATACGCCCAGGCCCGCCGAGCCCAGCACCCCATCCAGGCCCAGCAGCCCCACCGAACCCAACAAAGCGGCGGTACCCAGCAATCCAGCCGAACCCAGCCCCACGGCGCACAATAAAAACACCCAACGCGAGGCAGAATCTACACCCATGCGACGAAAGTCCGCGGCCCGATACACCCCGGCGCACAGAAAACCCCAGGCAGCCACGGTGATAAAGGCACCCCCGGCCCCATAGGCCGGGGCGAGTGCGCAGTGCCAGATCAGCACGGCCAGCGCGCCCAGTAAAAGATACGAGCGACGCCACAGTCTGCGCCACGCCAAGCCCAGGGGCGTCGCGGAGCCTCCCCTGCTCCCTCCGCGCGCAGCACCACGCCTCCACCCAGCACGAGAACCAGCACCAGAACCCCAGCGTGAACGCCCTCGCAGCCAGTGGATAGCCAAAAGATCGGCCACCACCTCCGTGTCTTGGAGCCCGGAGAGGTTTTCCATCAATTTCCGCGTGCGCCCGGCGCGCAGCAAGGTGGGCAGATCATCGCCGCGCGCCCTCACATATCCCACCATTCCCCGAGCCACCACCGCAGCAACCGCCATCGCTCCCGCAGCCCACAGGCTGTGCCCCGCCGCCGCGCCGAGAAAGGCCCCCACCACAGCGCTTATGCCCAGGTGAATCGCGGTCACGCTATCGGTGCGCGGCAACCTGGCGCGCGGCCGGTAATGCCACACCCACTTTTCCTGGGAGATACCCCGCAGCGGAACGAGCCTTTCCGCGAGCACCAGCAGCAGCACCGCCACCGCCAGGACCGCCGCCCAACGCAGCGGGGCGGCCACGATCTCCCCGGAATCCCCCGGTTGCACGCCACGTACAAAGATGCCTCCCAACAGCGCCGCCACGATGCTGCCGAGGAAGATCGGGGACAGATAATCGCTGGCCTTATCTATCAGCGCAAACATCACTCCTCCCCCAGGCGCAGCACCTCATCGCAGCCCTCCATCACCCGCGGGGAGTGGGTGGCCACCAGCACGCATACCCCCTGCTCGCCTAAGTATCTCAGATGTTCGATGAGAAAGTCCGTCCAATCGCTATCCAGGTGACGCTCGGGTTCGTCGATAAGCAATACCTCGGCGTGCGCGCCGAGCTGCATTCCCAGATAAGCGCGCTGGCGCTGCCCAGAGGAGAGCGCCCACAGGGGTGCGTTGAGGATATTGCTTAGCGCCCACGGCTCCACGATGTTTTCTCTTCTGAGTTTCAACAGGTCCAGGTGTTCGCCCACGGTGAGATCGGGGAAGAATACCGACTCCGCGATGAGCGACACCCCCGTGGTGCCCGTGCTCGTGGGGGTGGCGTCGTAAAGCACCTCGCCGTCGAGCGGCGCGAGTTCCCCCGCGATGGTGGCCAGCAGAGTTGATTTACCGCTGCCGTTGGGGCCGGTGAGGGCGTACATGGTGCCGGGATGGAATTGGTACCGCAGGCTCCCCAGGGGTTCGCCGTGACCGTAGGTGCAATTCACATTGAGTGTCACATTTTCCTTAAACTTTGGTCTCATTTTGCCATATGTATTTCACAATATTTCATCGCACGGTATACGGTAAAAGTATGTCAGCGCTTATCGACGCCTCCGCGCCCCGCCGCGCCCGCCACCTTAGCGTGGCAGCGATAGTGACGGCGGGGTCCCTTCTACTCGCCGCCTGCGGCACGGAATCCGATACCTCGACCACCCCCTCCCAGGCCGCCACTCAACGTTCCTCCGACGGTGAAAGCACCGGTGCCCAGGCCACCACCGGAGCGGGCCTGACACCCCTGGGCGATGCCGACATTTCCATGAAAACCATGCGCCCCTCAGAACCCTCCGAACTCGTGGTGACCACCATGCGTACCGGGGTGCACGAGGGCTTTGACCGCGTGGTCTTTGAAATGCGCGGGGAAGGAAAACCCGGCTGGTACGTGGACTACACCGACCACCCCACTCAGCAAGGCTCCGGTAACCCCATCAAGTACCACGGTGCCACCGCCCTCACCGTGAGCATTGACGGCACCGTTTATCCCTTTGACCTCGGCATCGAGGAACCCCATCTGGATCGCATTACCCCCACCGACGGTGGCAATATCACCGACGTCATCAGCGCAGGCACCTTCGAGGGGCGCTCCCAATTCATCGTGGGCATGAGTAAAAAGGTGCCCTATTCCGTGCAGGTTCTCGACGGCCCCACCCGCCTCGTCATCGACCTCGTGCCCTAACCTGCATTCATGCTCCCCTACTCCGATGTGCGTTCGCGCATCACCCCCATCCCCACCCCAGGGCTGGTGCGCCTGAGTTCTAGCCTGCTCGGGGCCGCCGCCGTGGCGCTGCCCTCCACCGACCTCGGCTACGGGATTCAATTCCTCGGGGTACTGCTGTGCTCGGCCCTCGCCATCGCCTTCCCGTTCCTGCACCCTTACCGGGGACGAGTGCGCGCCTATCGCGCAGAAAAGGATGCCCCTTGGCGCCCTCAGCTCTGGCAGTTCCTTCCCCTCTTCTTCCTCTGGCTGGCGCTCATGCTCGCCCCCGTCATCGCACCTGCACCCTGGTGGGGCAGCGCCTTACTCTTTGCCGCAAGCGCCGGGTGGCTCTACCTCACCTTCCCCCACGTGGACGGCACGCGGGCGCTGGCCTATATCGACGCCCCGCCTACCGACGCCCGCCGATAGCCCCGCTCTTTATACATCTTTATAGATCGCCAATCTATAAAGATGTATAAAATAGCCCCATGCAGCCGAGCCCCTATACCCCCGGAGCCGTGGCCCGCGAGATCATTGGACGCGATAAGCAGCTCACCTCCATTCAGCGCAGCCTGGCCATGCTGGTTTCCTTTCCCCGCTTGGAGGGACGCATCCAGGTATTCGTGGGGCCGCGCGGCGTGGGCAAAACATCCCTTTTGCGCACCGCTCAGCACGAGGCCGAGCGCCTTGGCCTACATACGGTGTGGGTCACCGCCGGTGACGGGAACTTCCTTGAAGAACTCCTTTCGCAGTTCTCCCGCTATGCACATCGGTGGACAGACACCGCCTCCTTCTCCTTCGCCGGGGTAACCCTCAATAATAAAACACAAGAAAGCCCCGTTCGCGCTGGGTGGGGGCGTCAATTACAGGCGGTGCTGGAAAAAGCTGGTGAGAGTGCCCAGAAAAACTCCCACAAGGGCCTGGTGATTCTCATAGATGAGATTCAAGCCGCCGACCATGAGGGGTTGCGCGCCCTGGCTTATGCCTGGCAGCACATGCAATCGGAAAACCCCGACCTCCCCCTCATCGCTCTCACGGCGGGGCTCTCCCACACCCAGGACGTCATCACCGATGCCGTGAGTTTTGCCGAGCGTTTTCGCTACGTCCACCTCAACAATCTCGACGAAACCGCCTCGCTCACCGCGCTCACCCGCCCCGCCGAACTCCACGGTGTGCACTGGGCACCGGAGGCCACCGACGCCGCGCTCCGACTCGCCTCGGGCTACCCCTACTTCCTCCAACTCATAGGCGACCTCTCCTGGATAGCCGCCGGAGACCCCGACCCCGGCGGAATCATTCTGCCCACCCACGTGAATACCGCGCGGGAGGACTTTTCCAGTGCGCAAGAAACTCTTTTCCGATCGCGCTGGATGAAGGCCACCGAACGGGAAATAGACATCATGGTGGCTATGGCCCAGCTTGGCGACGGCCCCGTGCGGCGCGGCGACATCGCCAAGCAGATGGGTGCGCGCACCACGGACATCAGCATGGCGCGCCGCTCCCTCATGGATAAGGGGTTGGTCGATTCCCCTCAGCACGGTTTTCTAGAGTTCACCGCCCCCGGCTTTGCCGAGTTCGTGCGGAGTTCCACCGCGGTCTAGCCCGTCCGTGGTAGTCCGCTCGCTAATCCAACCTCCCCCGCAGTTCCTCGGCCTCGTCGGCAAGATCGGCCAGGGTATCCTCGTCCCATTCCTGCGCCACGCGGTGTTCCTCGGGGCTGAGCGCAAAGTACTTCAGGGCCGTGGCGATCTGGGTAATGCGGTGGCCGTCGGCGTACAAGTGTACCTGCCCCTGCCCGCCACCGAGTTCTGCGAGATCCACCACTCTCCCGGCCTCCTTGGCCTGGGCGACCGCGATTCCCAGCGCCGCGGCGAGCAAAAAGGCATCGCCCTGGGGCAAGCGCGAATCCGTGTAATTACCCCCGAGTTTTTCTAATCCCCATTCTTCATATATCTCCGCTAGGTCCACTACCCCTGCGGCGTGGCCCTCCATATAGGCCACCACTACCGCCATTTCCTCGGTGTTTCGCAGAGATACACTCATAGGCTCCCACCCTACGCGCTGCATAGCCAGAAAAGCCCCTTACCCACCCTCACCAATTCTCGCGGTTATCCCAGCACCCGGTAATAATCTGTTATTTGTGAGCGGTACCCTTGTGCGGTGTGATGGGCTTGGTCATTAAATGAGCCGGACTCGAACCGACTGCCCCATACGCCCCACGGGGTGCCATGGAGACACGCAATAAAGGCTGGCGTGTCGCAGCCTGGTGCTCGCTGATAAGGCGAAAAATTGGCTACCTGCTTCTGGCCTTTAATTCTCGATCAAATCGGTGCTCCAATTCACCTGCTGGATACCCGTATCCCACTGGCGATATTCCTTGGCCGCCGTATCCATAAGGGCACGCATCTCGGCCACATTCACGCTGGCCACGTAGCGGATCTCGCTGCGGGAATAGCGATCCTGCCGGGTGCTGGCCGCCTTAGCGAGGTCGGCATAGAGCGTGCGCCGCTCCTTGGCCTCATCGCGCAGGGCGATGGCGTCGGTGAGCGTGTGCTCCTTATCAAAGGGCGTCGCCATGTTCGTGGCATTAATCCGGCGTACCAGCCAGGTAATGCGCTCTAACAGGTGCTCGGCCTCGGCCAGCAGGGCAGCGGGGTCCTCGCCAGGCTCCTCGCCCTCTTGCACCCGCGCCACCAGCCTGAGGCGCTCCCGAAGTTGTGCGTAGCGGCGCTGTGCCTCCGCGCGTTCGGCTAGTGCCTCTGCCAGTTTCATCGTTTTACTCCCATTCAATCGTTGCCGGGGGCTTGGAGGTCACGTCCAGTACCACCCGGTTAATCTCTGCTACCTCGTTTGTAATGCGCGTAGAAATCTTCTCCAGCACGTCATAGGGAATACGCACCCAGTCTGCCGTCATAGCGTCCTCGGAGGCAACCGGACGCAACACAATGGGGTGCCCGTAGGTGCGGCCGTCGCCCTGCACGCCCACCGAGCGGACGTCCGCAAGCAAAACCACCGGGCACTGCCAAATCTGCTCGTCGAGCCCGGCATTGGTGAGCTCCTCGCGGGCAATGGCGTCGGCGGCCCGCAGAATCTCCAGGCGCTCCTGCGTAACCTCACCGATGATGCGGATACCCAGGCCCGGGCCGGGGAAGGGCTGACGGTTCACGATCTCCTCCGGCAGGCCCAGCTCGCGGCCGACGGCGCGCACCTCATCCTTGAAGAGCAGGCGCAGCGGCTCCACCAGGGTGAACTCCACATCATCGGGTAGCCCGCCCACGTTGTGATGGCTCTTGATATTCGCGGTGCCGGTGCCACCGCCGGACTCCACCACGTCCGGGTACAGGGTGCCCTGCACCAGGAAGTCCACGCTGGACCCCTCCGGGGCACCGTCGAGCACCCCGGCCACGGCGCGCTCGAAGGAGCGAATGAACTCCGCACCAATAGCCTTGCGCTTGGCCTCCGGCTCGGACACCCCGGCCAGCTTATTCAGGAAGGCCCCGCGCTCGTCCACGGTAATCAGGCGAGCGCCGGTGGAAGCCACAAAATCCTTCTCCACCTGCTCGCGCTCGCCCTGGCGCAGCAGACCGTGATCCACAAAGATACAGGTGAGGCGATCACCGATGGCGCGCTGCACCAAGGCCGCCGCCACGGCGGAATCGACGCCGCCGGAAAGGCCACAGATGGCACGCCCCTCGGGGCCCACCTGCTCGCGCACGGAGTCAATGAGCTGCTGGGCAATATTATCGGCGGTCCAGTTCTGCGGCAGGCCCGCGATCTCGGTGAGGAAGCGCGTGAGCACCTCCTGACCATGCGGGGAGTGCAGCACCTCGGGGTGATACTGCACGCCGGCCATACGCTTGGCAGGGTTCTCAAAGGCCGCCACCGGCGCGCCCGCCGTGGTCGCCGTGACCTCGAAGCCCTCCGGTGCCTGGGCCACGGAATCACCGTGGCTCATCCACACCTTGTGCGTGACTTCGAAGCCGCGGTGCAGGTTGCCGCCGGAAACCTCCATGTCCGTGCGGCCATACTCGCGTTGACCGGTGGCGGCCACCTCGCCGCCCAGGGCATTGGTCATCAACTGGAAGCCGTAGCAGATACCAAAAATAGGCAGGCCCAGATCGAAGATCTCCGGGTCCAGGGAGGGGGCACCCTCCGCGTACACGGAGGAGGGACCGCCGGAAAGAACCAAGGCAGCGGGGTTCTTTTCCTTAACCTCCGCCGCCGTGATCGTATGCGGCACTACCTCGGAGTACATGCGGGCCTCGCGCACGCGGCGGGCAATGAGCTGCGCGTACTGGGCACCAAAATCGACAACGAGAACCGGGCTGGGGAGATGAGTCTGCTGCGCTTGAGTCACAGCCCATTACCCTACCCGAGGGGTGTCAATTCCCCTAGAGCGAGGCTCTCACCCCCTTAGCTCCACCACCACCGGCGCTTGCGCTCCTTGCGGCGCTTCCGCCAAGGCTCAAGCTCATCAAGGGCCCGCAGCTCCCACGCCGGATTGGGATACTTGCGAAAGTACTGTTTGGGGTCGGCCATGAGGAGGCTTACAAGCTCGGCATCGGTGGCATCAAAAAAGTTGCCGGCCACGGGTTCGTTTTTATTATTCATTGCTTTCCTCCCGATTTCTTACCCCTCCCACTCTACTGAGCCTCACCCCGGAAGTCACCGCTTCCTCTAGACATATCTATGTACGGCACCTCCTTCTGGGCCGCAAAGGTCACCGCCAATAGGGAGGCTAGGTTCATCACGATCTGTTCATCCACCGAGGTAAAAGCGCCCGTTTCCGCAGAATCAACCAGTAACAGGCCATAGAGGCATCTCCCCGCAAAAACCGGGGCGGCAACAAAGGAGCCTGGCAGCAGGCCTTTTCCTTCTTCTCCTAGATTCTGTGCATCGGCGATCAAACAGCTCTCACCCCTCATCGCCCGCATAAAGGTTGCATCGGGCGCGGCAAATATCCTCTCGGAGGATCGCCCCGAGCTTCCCGCCATGCCCCAATCCGGCGCCTTCAACCAGGCATCGCCCATGCGCTCTACCCCGAAGTAATGGGCCCGCACCTCGCTTAATTTCGCCTCACTCTGCCCAGCGAGGTTCCTCGCCTGTTCCACCACTATCATGCGCGCCCCGTGCAGGTATTCCCGTTGTTCACGCTTGCGGGCCAGGTTCAGCGCTGCACGGGCAGGCACGCTGGCCATATTCAGATTTCTAATGATGTACTGTGCCTGCCGCTCCTTTGCTGCTTCGCGCAATTCCGCTACCTTCCTGCGCCGCGATTCCTGATAGGAGCGAATCAGCAGGGCCAGCACCACGCATCCCGCCCCTACGAGGAATAACAGCGCGCGGCTCCACCCTGACACAAAGGAGGCCGCCGCCACGAGCAGAGTCCCCACCACGCCGCATAGTTCCACCCACAGGGCACGCACCCCAGCCACCCTGCGCAGAAGAGGCGGCTCCGGCAGAGCCACCTCAGCGTAAGCGTTCACCAATAATCCCCCCGATCCCCGTTCTTACCCCGTTACCGCAAGCCCCACCTTTTGAAAGGACTTCAGATCAGTGTAGCCACACTTGGCCATCGCGCGGCGCAGCCCGCCCACGATATTTTGCTGTCCCAGGGCATCACGGGAGGGACCGTGCAGAATCTTCTCCAAGGTGGAGATGTGCTCCGAACCTCCGAACATCTGCGGGCTCTCCACCAGGCCGCGCGGGAAGCGCGGGTGGGCGGCCGCCGAGGGCCAGAAAAAGCCCTTGCCCCCGGCCTCGGCCGCGTTGGAGAGCGGAGAACCGAGCACCACGGCGTCGGCACCGCAGGCGATGGCCTTGGCGACGTCGCCGGAGTAGGAAATATCTCCATCGGCCAGAATGTGCACGTAGCGGCCACCGGTTTCGTCCAGATAATCCCGGCGCGCGGCGGCGACGTCGGCAATGGCGGTGGCCATCGCGGGCTCGATTCCCAGGGCGAGCCCATTGGTATTATCCCCGCCGCCCACGATCACACCCGCCGCACCGGTGCGCATGAGGTGTAGGGCCGTGGTGTAGTCGGTCACGCCTCCGGCGATCACGGGAACCTCAAGGGAACCGATGAAGTCCTTGAGATTCAGCGGCTCGCCGCCTTGGGTGACGTGCTCGGCGGAGATGAGCGTGCCCTGAATAATCAGCAGTTCCGCCCCGGCGGCGATCACCTTGGGGGCGAGTTCGCGGGCGTTTTGCGGAGAAACGCGCACGGCCACGATGGCGCCCTCGGCGCGCACCGCCTGGATTCTCTCGGCCAGTAGATCATCGTCGATGGGCGCGGAGTGAAGCTCTTGGAGCACCCCGATGGCCTCGGAGGATTCGAGCCCCGTGGCGCGCTGAGCGGCGTCGATAACGCGCTGGAGCGCCCCCTCCAGGTCGGCGTGACGGCCCCACAGCCCCTCGGCGTTAATCACCGCCATGCCTCCCTGCTTGCTCATCTCCACCACGAACTCCGGGGTAGCCAGGGCGTCGGTGGGGTGCGACATCACGGGAATATCGAAGGTGTAGGCATCGATGTTCCAGGTGGTGTCCACGTCCTTGGAGGAGCGGGTGCGCCGGGAGGGCACGATGGACACATCCGATAGGCGGTAGGTGCGGCGCGCCTCGCGGCCAATGCCGATCTCAACGTAATCGCGCATGAGGGTGCTCAGTTCTCCTTGGGATTAGTGGTAGTTGGGGGCCTCGACGGTCTGGGTGATGTCGTGCGGGTGGCTTTCGCGCAGGCCAGCGGTGGTGATCTGCACAAAGCGAGCCTTCTGCAAATCGGGGATGGTGGCCGAGCCGGTGTAGCCCATCGCCGCGCGCAGACCGCCCACGATCTGATGGGTGATGGTGTCGATGGAACCGCGGAAGGGCACGCGCCCCTCGATACCCTCCGGCACCAACTTGTCCTCGCTCTTCACGTCCGCCTGGAAGTAGCGATCCTTGGAGTAGGAGCGCTTCTCCCCCGTCAGGCCGCGGCCCTGCATGGCCCCCATCGAGCCCATGCCGCGGTAGCGCTTGTACTGCTTGCCGCCCACCACAACGATGTCGCCGGGGGCCTCGGTGGTGCCCGCCAGCATGGAGCCGAGCATGACGGTGCTGGCACCGGCGGCCAGGGCCTTAGCGACGTCGCCAGAGAACTGCATGCCACCATCGGCAATGATGGGCACGCCTGCCGGAGCGGCGGCAGCGGAGGCCTCCAAGATCGCCGTGATCTGCGGGGCACCCACACCGGCCACCACGCGGGTGGTGCAGATGGAGCCGGGGCCGATGCCCACCTTGATGCCGTCCGCGCCCGCGTCCACCATCGCCTGCGCGGCCTCGCGGGTGGCGAGGTTGCCGCCCACCACGTCCACGCGATCGCCAAAGTCCTTCTTCACGCGGGAGACCATCTCCAGCACGCGGTTATTGTGCGCGTGGGCGGAATCGACGATGAGCACGTCCACGCCCGCATCAACGAGCTGGCCCGCGCGCTCGTAGGAATCCTCGCCGGTACCGATGCCCGCGGCCACCAGCAGGCGGCCGGAAGAATCCTTGGAGGCATTGGGGTACTGCTCGGACTTCACAAAGTCCTTCACCGTAATCAGGCCCACCAGCTTGCCCTGCTTATCCACGATGGGCAGCTTCTCCACCTTATTGGCGCTGAGCAGTTCCAGGGCTTCTTCCTTGGTCACGCCCTCCTGCGCGCTCACCAGCGGCATGGGCGTCATGACCTCGCTCACGCGGCGGTTCACATCCGGCTCAAAGCGCATATCGCGGTTGGTGCAAATACCCACCAAAATGCCCTCATCGTCCACCACCGGCAGCCCGGAGATACGGAAGCGGGCACACAGGGCGTCTACCTCACCAATGGTCATCTCCGGGGAACAGGTCACCGGATCGGTCACCATGCCGGACTCGGAGCGCTTGACGATCTCCACCTGCTCGGACTGCTCCGTGGCGGACAGGTTGCGGTGAAGCACACCAATGCCGCCCTGGCGCGCCATTGCGATGGCCATGCGTGCCTCCGTCACCGTATCCATCGCCGCCGAGGCGATGGGCAGGCCCAGGCGGATATTGCGGGTGAACTGCGAGGATGTATCCACATCGCTGGGCACAACATTCGATTCTGCGGGCAGAAGAAGCACGTCGTCGAAGGTCAGCCCCCGCAGCAGCACCTTATTGGGATCATCTCCGCCAGTAACCACGTGCTGCACCATAAAACTCTCCTCACTGTTGGTGGCCCCGCAGGGTCTCGTTTCGCTTGCTACATACTCTAACCGCATAACCCCCAAGCCTCTTCCCCGCCGCCTATCGACGCCCCCGTGGCCCCTGTTTTCGTCCCCTGTTTCCACGACCTCACAGGCACCGCTGAGCCGCCGACGCCGTGGGAATTGCCAGTATGTATACCCTAATCATAGGATCGGCCTTGTGAACTTCGATTCTCAGATGCCGCTTGACCCCTTTGCCGACGATCCGAACGACCCCGCCTCGTTCCTCGCCGGTGACGAGCCCATGCCGCCGCTGACCGACGAAGAACGCTTGGGAATTGAGCGCGACCTCGCCCTGGTTCACGAGTTCAAGGCCCTGCTAGAACCCAAGGGAATCCTAGGTATCTTTTTCTTCTGCGAGGACTGCGAGGAAAACCATTACTTTAGCTGGGATATTCTGGCCGCTAACATGCGCGCGACCCTAGAAAACACCCTCAGCCCCGTGCACGAGCCAGGCGCCGCCCCCGATATTCACGCCTACGTTCCCTGGGACTACGCCCTGGGATACCTCGATGGCATGCGGGATAGTTAGAACCGCCCTTGAGGTAACCTTTATCTTTGTATGCACGGACCAGAGAGAAAACAATACCTCTCATGGCCCGCTCACTCCAGCACAACCGCCGGAGGCATTTATTCCTCCTTCTTCTGTACCGGGTCCGCTTGGTACGCGGAAGAGTGAAACTCGATAAAGAAAATATTATGAAATCAAATAGAATAAATACCCTCATGGGAGTAATGGGGACAGCAATTCTCCTCACCGCCTGCGCCACCGATACCGAAAACAATTCCGCCGAGAGCCCCGAGAATACAGCCCTACAGATTGCCGATCAGGGAATATTCTCCGCAGGAGGCGCGGTAACCACCTCCGAAGGAACCTTCAATCCCGCAGATCAATGGGAGGAAACAGGAGCAGGCCAAACCTCTCACGTAGATCACGCTAACGTCTTGTACCAGATTCCCGAGGATGAATCTGGGCTTCCGATGATTTTCCTCCACGGCTACGGACAATCGCGCATGGGATGGCAGACCACCCCCGATGGCCGCGATGGCTGGTCCGATTACTTCCTCAAACAGGGCCATAGCGTCTACCTTGTAGACCAGCCACGCCGCGGTGAGGCCGGGCAAACATCCGTCTCGGGCGACATCAGCACCAAGACATTGGACCAGCGGTGGTACACGCAATTCCGCATTGGGCGCTGGGAAAATGGAGAATCACGAGTCTACGAGGGATCACAATTCCCCAACGACGCGGAATCCCTCAACCAATTCTTCCGCCAGATGACCCCCGATACGGGAATGCGATCAGACATGGGCGCCGATTATGACAACGAGGTTGTCTCGCGCGCACTGGCAGCGACCGTCGATGAAGTCCATGAGCGAACCGGTAAGAAACCCATCCTGGTCACTCATTCGCAAGGAGGAAATGCGGGCTGGACGGCAGCCCGCTACTCGGACAACGTGGCGGCGATCGTCGCCATTGAACCAGGAAGCGCCCCGGCGGTGGATAGCGAAGAGTTCCGGGCCATTGCCGATAAGAACATTCCCGTGGCGTTCTACTATGGCGATTACATTGATAATGGCGATACCGCCGTTCAAGCCACCGCTATGTGGCAGGGCATGCGCCAAAGCGCCTACGATTTTACCGCCGCCCTCAATGAGGCAGGTGGTAACGCGGTAACCGTCAATCTACCCGCCGAGGGGATCACGGGTAACACGCACTTTATCTTCCAGGATAAGAATAGCGATGAGGTTGCCGCACGCGTTGAGGAGTGGATTAAGGAGAACGCTTAGCGGTATTGCCGGTGAGTGGCACCGAGATTCCACAAGGGGCTTCGGAGCCACTTAATCTGCATTCTCTATGAGCCATAAGGTCACGTCGTGATGATTATGACGACCTTCAACGAGATCAATCACTACTTGGCCAGATTCTTCATAACGAGCTGAAATACTAATCCCCTGTATCCCTAGATACGTCATGGCCGCCCACCATGCAGTGCGCTTATTAGCGTCAATAAACGCATGAGCCCTGGCAACCCCTTCCAGCAATACCGCAGCGCGCTCCATAATAGTGGGATAAAGAATCACTCCAAAAACTTCTTGGAGCGGACGCGCCAAAGCGGCCTCTAGCTTCCCTGCGTCTAAAAGCGTAGGACTTCTTCCACATAGTTCTTCATTAAATCTGACCACATCTTTCATGGGCAGACATAGCGGAACATCTATCACTTATCTTTGAGCCATTCAAGCGTGGCAGCCCACTTTTTCGCTTGCTGGCGGCCAACTTCTTCCACTTTCGCCACGTCTGCCGAGGAAAGAGTCTCCGAAGGCGCACTCGGAACGCTACGCCGTTCCTCCATCAGCGCTTGCTTCATGTAAAAGTTTCGCATCTCTTTCACGGTAATTACTTCTCTCCCCCGCTCTTCCTGCTTCAAACCTCGTCGAGCCCGCTGCCACGGTTCCTCTTTATGAGTCCGGTCAGAAAGTTCCTGAGCGGAAAAATCTCCATAAAAATCTACCACCGCTTCCACTACAGCTTTTTGAACATCGCTTAGATCTCTCGAAGCAGCGGCTAACTTTCCGTTCACTCGCTTATATTTATTCTCCCGATATAAATTCGGAACCACCGGCCCATCACGCCATGCCTGAACTTCATCGTCAAAAAGAGGTATCCCCCTCCAAGCCAACGACCATGCCTGAGCATAATAGGTAAGTTTTTGTATTTTCATCGCTCCCCCCTCGTCCAGCGAGACCATTCCCTCAATATATGCTGCCACATCGACAGCACTCACCCGCCTATCCACGGCCGTTCCACCTCCCTGTAATTACAACCCAGCCCCCTCCTGCTGGCCGAGGGAGTCCGTCTGATCTTGATTTGATCCTACAAGTGCTTCCTGAACCGGCGAGGCCGCTCCCGCCGTGGGGTCCACCGCCTGCGGCTCACCATCGGAAACCGCACCCGCGCCTGTGCTATCGCCCAGCCCTGCACCTGGCACGGTCACGGTGGTGGTCACCGTCTGCGTAACGGTCTCCGTCACCATCGCTCGCGGTTCCGTAGCCGGAGCAGGGGCGGGTTGTTGAGCCCGCTCGCCTTCGCGCTGCGGCTGTTCAGAGCCCGGGGCGGGAACCGTGGTGGTCACGGTCACCGTCGTCGTAGCGGCGTCGCGATTGGCATTATTCCGCTCCGCACCGCGGGGAGCACCCGCCGAGGAATCAGGCTGCCGGCCATCCTCCTGCGGCACCCGCGCCGCCTCCTGAATGTCCTTGGCCATGAATCGAGCTTGCTCGATGAGCAGGCGCACCCCATCCATGTCTCCGCGCTCTGCCAGATCATTCATCTCATCGAGAGTGCTGGCGAGCTCCACCACATCATGCGAGGATTCGCTGCGCGGGAAAAGCGTGGTGGAAAGCCCATAGAGCGGGGAATCCGGCCCGGCATTAAACAGCACCGCGCCGCTGCCCGCGATCACCACGGTGGCCGCGGCAGCACCCAGCAAACCGGCAAAAACGGGGCTCATGCGCCGCTTTTTCAGCTCCACCACCTGCGCTTGCAGTTGCGGGGGCTCCGGCATGGGCTTGGCGACGTCGCTACGCAGTTCCAGCAGCATGCCCGCCAACGGGTCCGTGCCCTCGCTGGGGTCTATGCCTTGGGAGAGGTCGTCAAGGAAAGCATCGACGCGATCCAGCTCTTGCTGGTGACGATCATCGTTCATCATCACTCTCCTTGTCCTAGTTCTTTCCGAAGGCTCGCTAGCGCTCGGTGTTGCGCCACGCGAACAGCCCCCGGGGTGCTTCCCACGATGGCTGCGTTTTCTTCCGCCGATAAACCTACGAGCACCCGCAGCGTGATGATTTCGCGGGCTTTCTCGTTAAGTGAATCGAGAAGTTCGCGCACTCTGTTACTACCGTCTGTGACCAGGGCTTCTTCCTCTGGATTCGCCTCCCTTGACGTAGAATCTGGCACCTCATCTGTGGGGTGGGATTGATCGCGCACATCGGTTCTGCGGGCATCCGCTACCTTGTGGCTGACCACCCCGTACACGTAGGCCATAAAGGGGCGTCCGCGATCCGTGTAGCGCTCAATGGAATGTACTACGGCTAGGCAGGCATCTTGCGCTATGTCCTCAGCTCCGGGAATACGCCCATTGCTAATTCGGGCGCGCACATACCGCAGCACCAGCGGATGAATGATCTCTATGATGCGCTGCAATGCGTGACGGTCCCCCGCTACCGCATCAGGTACGAGAGCCTGTAGCTCTTCTTCGGCTTCGCTCACGTCCTATCCTTTTCTCGGCAGCGATGGGCACCGATCAAGCATACGCCAGCCATGCCTTTTGCACCGAACATAAGCACCCATAAAAAGTTCACCTACTTTTAACCTTAAGGAGAAAGTGCAGGTGAAAGCGATTACAAGAAACCCTAAAAGGCCTTAGCTACGCCCTGGTAACCATTTGTCAATCTACTGTTCACCAAGAAGGTACACACTCGCCTCTGATATTCAGACCAGTAGCAAGGAGACCTTCTTCTATGCCGCAGCCTCACCTGCTCCCTGGCCCCAATGCAGACCTTTGGGATTGGCAAATCCACGGCGCCTGCCGTGGAGCGAACTCCGAGATCTTCTATCATCCCGACGGCGAGCGGGGGCGTGCCCGCACGCTCCGGGAGAATAAAGCCAAGGCCATCTGCCAGACCTGCCCCGTGATGGAACTGTGCCGGGAGCACGCCCTGCGTGTAGCCGAGCCCTACGGAATCTGGGGCGGCATGAGCGAATCAGAGCGCATGGTGCAGCTGCGTAAGCGTCGCCACTCCTATTCCTCACTCAACAACACCCGCGCCTCCCAGGGGCGCAGGGTGGACGTGGTGGCGGCTTCCTCGTAATTGCTCAGCACCAACCGCTGCTTCTCCCCGAGCCCCGCGCGCTCGTACTCCACCTCCTCAGAGGTGAAATTGACCACCACGGTCAATTCCTGGCCTCCCCACACCCGCCGGTAGGCGTACACGCTCGAGTTTTCCGGGTCTAGCGGCTCATAGGTGCCCTCGCGCACCACCTCCCGCAACGTGCCCTTGCGCAGGGTGAGGAGGCGTCGATAGTAATTCAGTACGGAGGCCGGATCATCCTGCTGGGCCTCGGCGTTGATCTCGGTGTAGCGGGGGTTCACCGCAATCCAGGGCTCGCTTTGCGGGTTGCTGCCACTGAAACCGCCGTGGGGCTGCGCGCTCCACTGCATAGGGGTGCGCGCATTATCGCGGCCGCGGGCATGCACCCTGGCCAGGGCATCGGAGGCGCTGAGTTCCCCGCGCTCCTCTACCGTGGTGCGATACCAGTTCACGCTATCGAGGTCGCGGTAATCCTCGATGCTGGGGAAGGCCACGTTCGTCATGCCGAGTTCCTGGCCCTGGTAGATGTACGGGGTGCCCTGTTGCAGATAAAGCGCCGTGGCCAGCGCCTTGGCGGAGACCTCGCGGAAAGCCTCGCTATCGTCGCCAAAGCGAGAGACTGCGCGCGGCTGATCGTGGTTATCCCAGTACAGGGCGTTCCAACCCTTGCCGTGTAATTCCACCTGCCAGGAATCCAACACGGCCTTGAGCTCCACCAGGCCGGGGCGATCCAGGCTCCATTTACCAAAGCGCTCGCTATTGCCCAGGCTCACGTGCTGGAAGTGAATGATCTGGCTGAGTTCCTGGCGCTCGGGCGCGGTGTAGAGCACGCCTTGGTCGGGCGTGGGACCATCGAGCTCGCCCACCGTCATAGCATTATCGCGTGCCCAGGCCTGGCGGTTCATCATATTGAGCCAGGTATGCACCTTGGGGCGGTTATTCACGAACTTCATCGAGGAGGTCACCCGGCCCGGCTCCTGGTAGGGATCGTCGGGGAAGCCCTCGGGCTTATCGGCGGTGCCGATGGCGTCCACCCGCCAGCCGTCCACGCCACGATCCTGCCACCAGCGGATCATCTCAAAGATTTCCTCGCGCACGGCGGGGTTTTCCCAGTTCAAATCGGGCTGCTTGCGGGAGAACATGTGCAGGTAGAACTGCTCGGTTTCCGCGTCCCACTCCCAGGCAGGCCCGCCGAACTCCGAACCCCAGTTATTCGGCGGCAGGGGCGTGCCATCGTCGGCATAACCGGCGGCATCGCGCCAGATGTAGTAATCCCGGTAGGCATTATCGCGGGAAGAACGCGATTGCTTAAACCATTCATGCTCGTCCGAGGTGTGATTGACCACCAGGTCCATCATGATTTTGATGCCCAGCTCGTGAGCGGCGGCCAGCATGGCATCAAAGTCCTCTAGGGTGCCAAAGTCCGCCATGATATTGCGATAATCGGAGATGTCATAGCCATTATCGTCATTGGGCGAGCTATACACCGGGGAAAGCCACACCACGTCCACCCCTAATTCCTTGAGGTAGGGCAGCTTTTGAGTAATACCCGGAATATCGCCAATGCCATCGCCATTGGAATCGCGGAAACTGCGCGGGTACACCTGGTACACCACGGAATCATGCCACCATTGCTTTTCCATCTTTATTCTCCTTCTCCGTCAACGTCCAGTTCCACCACAATGCCGTAATGGTCAGAAACCACCGGCGTATTCTTCCCATCAAAAACCACGCGGTGCGAGTCCACCCGCACCGGCGTATTCACCAGCGCATAATCAATCCGCGCCCCCTGCTCGCAGCCTTCCCAGCCAGCAATCTTTCCCCCCATCGTGTCATGTCCCTCCACCAACAGGGCCTCATCGCGGGTATCAATCCACCCCCCGGCGCGCACCAGGCTGTACCCCTCTCCCTCCACGGTGCAGGGACTGTTGAGGTCGCCCAGCACGCAGATCCGCTCGCCCGCGTGCTCTGCGGCAAAGCTATCGACGACCCCCCACTCCCCCGCAAAGAGCTCCTCGCCGCGAGCACGCCACCAGGAAAAATGCCCAGAGATAACCCAGCCCCAGGGGTCTACCTTCGCGGCCAGGGCCACGCGGCGGCGCACATCCTCATAAGGGTGCTCGGCCAGCACGAGGATCGCTACCTCGGTGACCGTGGGGGCGTCGGCAAGCCTGGCGTTGGCGAGCCCGGAGCCCGAGGTGCGCACCAGCAGCCCCACGCCCTCGTCGTACTTGCCAAAGCCCTGGTGAGCCTCCACCCAGTAGCAGGCGTATTCCTCGCCCAGGTGAGCGCAAGCCTCCGCGAGCGCCTGGGCGTAATTATCCGCGCCGATCTCTAGGGTGCTCGGCCCCCGGAAGCGCGGGGAGCGCCACGGCACCGATTCTTGGAGTTGATTGGCCTCTTGGAGCGCCACCACGTCGATCCCCTCGGCCACGATGAGGCGTGCGGTGTCCATGATTTTGGCGGGTTGATCCGCCTCGCACCAACTATGCGCATTGAGGCTGAGGAACTTCACGGCGGGGTTCTCCTTGGGCTGTGCTCGGCGGCTGAGTGAAGGGCTGCCTGCCACCCTAAAGCCGCGGCGGCTTCGCCAGGGGCACATCTGCGCGCAGGAATGGGCATCTGTGCCAAAAGCGTGGAACTTATGCCGTAATCCTCCACGGAGGGTGGTTTGTGAGCCAGAGCGCTTTAAAGTATC
Source organism: Corynebacterium lowii (assembly GCF_001412085.1). Classification (GTDB taxonomy): domain Bacteria; phylum Actinomycetota; class Actinomycetes; order Mycobacteriales; family Mycobacteriaceae; genus Corynebacterium; species Corynebacterium lowii. Next base: position 509,650 of record NZ_LKEV01000001.1, on the reverse strand, counting down.
CCTGAAAGCCCTGGAAAGAAAAGGTGTATGACCATGATGGAAAAAGTGCAGCGCTTTGGCAGCGCCATGCTCGCCCCCGTGATGCTCTTCGCCGTGGCCGGCTTGGCCGTAGCGCTGGCAATTATTGCCCAAAATGAGCAGCTCATGGGTTCCCTGGCGGCACCCGGCACCTGGTGGAGTAACTTCTGGCAGGTCTGGGAATCTGGCGCCTGGACCGTGTTCAACCAAATGGAACTGCTCTTTGTGCTCGGGCTGCCCATCGCCCTGGCCAAGATGGCCAATGCGCGCGCCGTGCTTGAGGCCGCGCTGCTCTACCTCACCTTCAATTACTTTGTGGCGGGCTTTTTGGAGGTCTTTGGTTCCTCCTTTGGCATTGATTACGCCGCCGAGGCCGGCGGGGAATCCGGCCTGAAAATGATCGCGGGCATTAAGACCCTCGATACCGGCATCCTGGGCGCCATCTTCATTTCCGCCGTGGCCGTGTGGATTCACAACCGCTACTTTGAAAAGAAACTCCCGGAGTTCCTGGGTATCTTCCAGGGCAGCCAATTCGTGTACATCGTGGGCCTCTTCATCATGCTGCCCCTGGCCCTCGTGGTGTGCTTCGTGTGGCCGCAGGTACAGACGGGTATTTCCTCCCTCCAGGGCATTTTGGTGACCTCCGGTTCCCTCGGCGTGGGCCTTTATACCTTCCTAGAGCGCATTCTCATTCCCACCGGCCTGCATCACTTTGTGTACTCCCCCTTCGTCTTTGGCCCCGCCGTGGTGCCCGAGGGTATTCAGGCCCACTGGGTCAATAACCTCAACACCTACGCCGAATCCAGCGCTCCGCTCAACGAGCAATTCCCCGGCGGTGGCTTCGCCCTGCACGGCAACCCCAAGGTCTTTGCCCCCATCGGTATCGCGGCGGCCTTCTACACCACCGCTAAGCCGGAAAAGCGCAAGGCCATCCTGGCCCTGCTCATTCCCGTGGTGCTCACCGCCATGCTCACCGGTATCACCGAGCCCCTAGAGTTCACCTTCCTCTTCGTCGCCCCGGTGCTCTTTGCCACTCACGCCGTGCTCTCCGGCCTCATGACGGGCATCATGTACCAGTTCGGCCTCTCCGGGAACATGGGCGCGGGGCTTATCGACGTCGCCGCGCAGAACTGGATCCCCCTCTGGGCGCAGCACAGCGCCACCTACCTCATGCAGATTGGCGTGGGATTGTGCTTCACCGTGGTGTACTTCCTGCTCTTCCGCTTCCTTATTCTCAAGCTCAATCTCAAGACGCCAGGCCGCGAGGATGACAAGGACGTCAAGCTCTACTCCAAGCAGGAATACCGCGAGGCAAAGAAGAATAAGGCGCCGCAGAAGGAACAGGAAAAGCCCGCTGCCGACGACCCCTTCTCCCAACGTGCGGTGGACTTCCTGCGCCTGCTCGGCGGTGCGGAAAACATCACCTCCGTAAACAACTGCGCCACCCGCCTGCGCGTCTCCGTGGCCGACCCGAGCAAGGTGGCCGACGCCGAGGAGTTCAGCGAGGCCGGCGCCCTGGGGTTGGTGAATAAGGGCAAGGCACTTCAGGTGATCGTGGGGATGGACGTGGCCCAGGTGCGCGATAAGTTCGACGCGCTGGTGGCAGGAGGCTCCGGTGATGGTTCTGCCGGTGAGGCTGCTTCTGCTGATGCTGCCGAAACCTCTGCTGCTGATACTGCTGGTGGCGACGGCGGGGCGTCGGCAAGCGATCCCTTCTCCCAGCGTGCCGTGGACTTCCTGCGCCTGCTGGGCGGTGCGGAAAACATCACCAACGTGAACAACTGCGCCACCCGCCTGCGCGTCTCCGTGGCCGACCCAAGCAAGATCGCCGCGGCGGAGGAGTTTAAAGAAGCCGGCGCCCTCGGCCTGGTGAATAAGGGCACCGCGGTTCAGGTGATCGTGGGGATGGACGTGCCCCAGGTGCGTGACAAGTTTGAGAACCTGGTGAACGCCGGCGCGTAAAAGATACTTCCTCCCCTTCCGTGCGCATTGCTATGCTACGCAGGCAACTGTGTGACCACGCCAGGGGAGGAATACGTGAACCTAGAGAGCATTGTGGCCTCCGCCCAGGGCACCTGGAACGACACCGAGCGGGACATTCTTTCCTATCTCCTCGCCCACCAGGACGAGGCCGCCGAAGCCTCCGTGCAGCAGATCGCCCAACGCACCTATACCTCCACCTCCTCCGTCATGCGGCTGGCTAAACGCCTGGGCTTCTCCGGTTTCGCGGAGATGAAGTACTTTATCCGCACCGCGCTGCGACAATCGGAGGAACAGCCCTCCCCCGATCCCCTGGCCCTTCAGCGCCACGATCTCCTGGATACGCTCGACCACCTCGATTCCCTCTCCATCGAGCCCATCGTGGCGCGCCTCTACCAATCCAATACCGTGTATTGCCTGGGTACAGGCTCCTCTCAACGCCTGGCGGCCTCCGAGTTCGCCAAATCCCTCATGGCCAACGGCAAGCAGGCCACGGTGATTACCGATCTCACCGAGATGAAGGTGAGCCTGCCTATGATGAAGCCCAGCGATACCCTCGTGCTCATCTCCCTGGCAGGCACCAACCCAGACTTCATTGAGATTCCCCGAGCCGCCTCCCTCCGCGGAGTGCCCACCCTCGCGCTCACGCGACTGAGCAATAACCCCCTCGCCTCCGCCGCGCAGTGGAATATTCACTATTGCGCCAGCGCGCTCAATCCCCCGTGGCACGTGGGCGAGTTTTACTCCCTCATCGGCCTGAACGTGGCCGTGGATTACCTCATCCGCGCCTATATGGCTCACCGCCTGGAAAGGGAAAACCATGAGTCTGCTGAGTAATCCCCAACGCCTTGCCACCATTATCATCTGGTATTGGCTGCTCAGCGCCACCGCCCTCCTCCTCTTCGCCGGAGTGGTGGGAATCGGGGCGGGCACCGACATGCGCGCGCTCCTGACCGACCCCATCGCCGCCCTCTCCTTTGCCCAGGCATTTTTGGGGATACTCATGGCGGCCGTGCTGCATCTGATTGGGACGGAGAGCACCTGGACGTTTCCCTTCTGCCTCTTCGCCGTGGTGCAGCAGGTGGCCACCGGGAACCTCGTCGGGGCGGGGCTGGCCGTGGCCCTGGGCTTTGCTTATCGACGTCGTATTGGGGGCGCTTCTACGGCTTCCCATCCTGCTAGCGCTCCCGAAGCTCCCGAGCAGCGGTTTTTGGCTGGGGCGCTGCTGGTGTTCATCGCCCTGGCAAGCCTCTTAGTGGCCTTCGCTCAGTTTTCTCGGCTTGTGGGGTGAGGTGAGGCGGTAGTTTACCCCTATCTACTTCCCACTAGCTTCCCGCATATGTGGGAAGTTCTCCCTCTCCCCATCCTCAAACCCACCGCCTAGTACTCAAACTCCGTAGTTTCGTCATAAATCATCCCCTCATGGTGCGCATACTCCTCCGGTTTTCCGGGAAGAAGCGCACCGCGCACATCAGCACCGCGAAAGTCACAGTCATAGGCGTTGGTAGCGTCGAACCGAGCCCTACGCAGATCAGCGAAGGCAAAAGAAACACCCTTAAACTCCGACCCAATAAAATTAGCCTTCACCAAAACTGCACGCTCAAAACTCACCAATCTAAAATATGCAGAACCAGAGAGAAGGTTTGATAAATCTTCCCCCTCGAAGCTAATACTTTCAATCATGCCGCCTTTAAGGACCGGCCTAGTGATTCCAGATTTCACCGACTTCATTGGAACTGAGGAGACCTCCTTACCCAATCGGGACATTGATCGTTACCATAAACTTTCTGACTCCAAGGGCAGTAGGCAGTAATCATACCCATACTTCCCCTTCCGTCCTTCAGATCACGATAGTTTACAACAGCTTTCATTTCCCTCCTCTCAACCGGCTTACAGCTAAAGATCGTCGCCCCACATTGAATCCGATCAATTGGAAGCCAATAAACATGGGTAGTGCCTTCTCGCTTTATGTTTGGAGCAGCCTGTGTTACATATTTCGCAGCTTTAATACTCAGCAAATGCTTATTTTCTATTTTGTTTTTTGCAAACCGCTGGAGAATTACCTGCTTGCCATCTATACTTATCCAAGAAGCCATAATATCGTAATCCCCAGGATTCCCCACTACCCCAGCCAAGGGGCTATGAAATATATTTCCAGAAGGAACTTGCCCCACAAGATCCATGAGGGCGGCGGGATTTAGTGTTCCGGAAAATCAAAGTTTTTCAAATTTTTCACAGCGGGAAAATTATTCAACGATAGACGCGGAAGCCACTTGCGGCTCAGCAAAAATCATAGCTACAGCCACAATGACACCGATGAAATAATTTTTCCTCATGGAACAAAAATACATGCACGCCGCGACCGCATCTATAGATTTCCTATGCAATAAGTCAGATAAAATCTATAATGAAACCCGCTTTCCTATGCTAGTCACATCACAGGAAAGCGGGTACCTATCACAAGCCCACGGCTTTTCTAGTGGTGGTGATGCCCCTCGGCGGAGGCTTCCTCCTCCTTGGGCTTCTCCACCACGGAGGCCTCCGTGGTGAGAACCATGCGCGCCACAGAAGCAGCGTTCACCACGGCGGAGTGGGTCACCTTCACCGGGTCAATAATGCCCTGCTCGATGAGGTTGCCGTACTCCAAAGTGGCGGCGTTAAAGCCCTCGCCGTTGGCGCGCTCGGCGGTGCGAGCCACCACCACGGCGCCGTCCAGGCCCGCGTTCTCAGCGATCCAGTAGGCGGGCTTCACCAGTGCACGGGAAAGGGCCAGCACGCCGGTCTTGGCCTCACCCTCGAACTGCTCGGCAAAGGCCTCCAGTTCGTGCGCGATCTGCACGAGCACGGAGCCACCACCGGCGATGATGCCCTCTTGCACGGCGGCGCGGGCGGCGTTGATGGCGTCCTCCACGCGCAGCTTGCGCTCGCCTACCTCGGTCTCGGTGGCGGCGCCCACCTTAATCACGGCCACGCCACCGGAGAGCTTGGCCAGGCGCTCCTCGGCCTTCTCCTTGTCCCAGGTGGAGTCGGTGTTTTCGATCTCGCGGCGGATCTGCTCGCGGCGGTTGTCCAGCGCCTCGGCGGTACCGGCGCCGTCCACGATCACCGTCTGGTCCTTGGTGATCGTCACGCGGCGGGCGGCACCCAGCACTTCGGTGCCGGACTCGGAGAGGTTCACGCCCACCTCCGGGTCTACCACGGTGGCCCCGGTGACCACGGCGAGGTCATCCATGAAGGCCTTGCGGCGTTCCCCGAAGTAGGGGGACTTCACGGCGGCGACCTTGATGGTCTTGCGCAGGGAGTTCACCACGAGGGCCTGAAGGGGCTCGCCCTCGATGTCCTCGGCAATGATGAGCGCCTGCTTGCCCGATTCCGCGATCTTTTCCAGGATCGGCAGGAAGTCCGGCAGGGAGGAGATCTTGTTGCGCACCAGGAGCACCGCGGCGTCCTCTAGAATCGCCTGCTGCGCCTCGGTGTCGGTGATGAAGTACGGGGAGAGGAAGCCCTTATCAAAGGAAACGCCCTCGGTGACGTCCAAGGAGGACTCGATGGAGGTGGATTCCTCCACCGTCACCACGCCGTCCTTGCCCACCTTCTCCATCGCGCCGGAGACCATCTCACCGATGACCTCATCGCGGGAGGAAACGGTAGCCACGTTGACCACGTCTTTAGCCGCAGAGACCTCGGTGGCGCGAGCCTTCAGCTCTTCTACGACCTTCTCCACGCCAGCGGAGATGCCTCGGTTGAGCTCGATGGGGTTGGCACCGGCGGCCACGTTGCGCAGACCCTCGGTGATGAGGGCCTGAGCCAGCAGGGTGGCGGTGGTGGTGCCATCACCGGCGATGTCGTTGGTCTTGATCGCCACGGACTTCACCAGTTGCGCGCCGAGGTTTTCAAAGGGGTCCTCAACGTCGATGTCACGGGCGATGGTCACGCCGTCGTTGGTCACGGTGGGGCCGCCAAAGGCCTTATCCAGCACCACGTTGCGGCCGCGGGGGCCAAGGGTGACCTTCACGGCGTCGGCAAGCGTATCGACGCCGCGCAGGATACCCTCGCGGGCCTCCTGGTCAAATGCAATCAGCTTTGCCATGCTTTATCCCCTACTTGCTGACGACGGCGAGGACGTCGCGCGCGGAGAGAATGAGGTACTCCTGGCCCTCGTACTTAATCTCGGTGCCGCCGTAGCGGGAGAAGATCACGGTGTCGCCCTCCTTGACGTCCACGGGGATGCGCTCGCCCTTCTCATCAAAGCGGCCCGCACCCACGGCAATCACGGTGGCCTCCTGGGGCTTTTCCTTGGCGGAGTCCGGGATGACCAGGCCGGAAGCGGTGGTGGTCTCGGCCTCCACGATCTGAACCAGGATGCGATCCTCAAGCGGGGTGATGTTCACGTTTGCCACTGTTATTCCTCCATATGGGAAGTGCTTATTGATTGTGCCGGTTGTGTATGGCCAGCACAGCCGTCGTCGCGGGTGAACAACTGTGTGTCTGACAACCTGACTGGCACTCTACCCCCGTGAGTGCCAGCGTTCAAGCATTCTCATCCCAAAATGGCCCCGCCGCCACGCCCATGCGCTAAAGTTTGAAAAAACCATTCACCGGATAGAAACGGTTTCGCCCATGACCGCCACGCCCCCAACCCAGCCGCAGGAACTGCAACGGCACCTCACCAATCGCCATATTCAGCTCATAGCCATCGGCGGTGCCATCGGCACCGGCCTCTTCATGGGCTCCGGCAAGACGATCTCGCTGGCGGGACCCTCTATCCTCCTGGTGTACGCCATCATCGGCCTTGCCCTGTTCATGTTCATGCGGTGCATGGCGGAACTGCTCCTGGCGAACCCGGAGTTCCACAGCTTCTCCGACATCGCCCACAAGTACCTGGGCGCCTGGGCCAGCTTCGCCGTGAGCTGGACGTACTGGCTGTGCTGGATCGTCACCGCCGTGGCCGACCTCGTGGCCATCACCGGGTATTTCCGCTTCTGGTGGCCCGATCTCTCGATGTGGTTCCCCATTCTGGGCACCATCGCCCTGCTGTTTTTCCTCAACGCGCTCACCGTGAAGGCCTTTGGTGAAACCGAGTTCTGGTTTGCCCTCATCAAGATCATTGCCATCGTGGTGCTCATCATCGTGGGTATCGTGTTGATCTGCCTGGGCCACGCCAATCAATCCGGCTCCCACGCCGCCGTGGAGAACCTCTGGGCTCACGGCGGTATCTTCCCCAATGGCTTCGGAGGCTTCGTCACCGGATTCCAGATCGCCCTCTTTGCCTTCGTGGGCGTCGAGCTCGTGGGCACCGCCGTGGCGGAAACCAAGGACCCCGAGAAGGTGCTACCCAAGGCCGTGAACACCATTCCCTTCCGCATCGGGCTGTTCTACATCGGCTCCCTGGCCGTCATTATGATGGTCACGCCGTGGAATGAGATCGTCCCGGAGAACTCCCCCTTCGTCACCATGTTCGCGCTCACTGGAATCCCGGCGGCGGCCACCATCATCAACCTCGTGGTGATTACCTCCGCGGCCTCCTCGGCCAACTCCGGCATTTATTCCACCTCCCGCATGGTCTACGGGCTGGCTCAAAAGGGCCTGGCACACCGCGTATTCGGCAAGCTCTCCTCGCGCCACGTGCCGCTCAACGCGCTCTTCCTCTCCTGCGCTTTCCTTTTCTCCGCGCTCATCATCATGGCCGTGGGCGATAGCGTGATCGAGGCCTTCACTATGGTCACCTCCATGTCCGCCACCCTCTTCGTGGCGGTGTGGACAGCGATCATCTGGTCCTACCTCAACTATCGACGCCGCGAGCCCGCCGCCCACGGTGCCTCTAAGTTCCGCGCCCCCGGTGGCACCGGCACGGCCATCGGCCTGCTCGTATTCTTTGCGCTCATGTGCGCGGCCCTGGCCTCGGCGGCGGATACCCGTGGCGGGCTCATCGCGGCGCTGGCGTGGGTGGCCGCCATTTGCGTGGCAGGCGTGCTGCAACAGCGCAGGATGGCCCGCAGCGCCTAGCAGCGCTTAAGGGGCAGACTCATGATGACCTTGCCCTGCTCACCCTCTTTGCCCTGAGTACGGCTGTGCGGGCGGAAGCCCAGTTTCTCCTGTACCCGCTGTGATTGAGCATTATCGGCGTTGGAGCTACACCACAGCACCGTGATTCCCTGTTCCTCCACCGCATAACGGATAAGGCGGCGGGCGGCCTCGTGCATAATTCCCTGGCCCCAATAAGGAACGCCCACCCAATAGCCAAGCTCGGCCTCATCGGGGCTATCGGTGAGCTCGGTGGCGCTGCCGGTATGCAAAGAGATGGAACCAATCGGCAGGCCCGTCTCCTTAAGCACGATGGCGTAGGTCCCCGGCTCGCTCAATACTCCCGCGATGCTTGCGCGGCTATCTTCCACGCTCTCGTGCACCGGCCAGCCCGCCCGCGGCCCCACGAGAGGATCAGAGGCGTAGCGGAATAGTTCCGCACTATCTTCTTCCTGCCACGGACGCAGAATCAACCGCTTAGTTTCCATCAATTACTCCTAGTGGTACTCGCGCCCGCTCCCGCATGAGCATGATCGCCGGTATCCCGGCCAGGGCGCACAGAATGGCCGCGTAGTAGGCAGGAGCGAGGGGATTGCCGGTGCTATCCATCAGCCAGGTCACGATCATCGGGGAGAACCCACCGAAGAGCGCTACCGCCAGGTTATAGCCAATGGCCATACCGGAAAAGCGCCCGGAGGCTGAGAACTGCTCTGGAACCGCAGAGGCCGCCACCGCCGACCATCCCGCCGCCGGGATAGCCAGCACCGCTATACCGATGAGGGCCAACTGCGTGCTCGCTCCCTGGAAAAGCAGATAGGCCGGTATCGCCCCGCCCACGGCGAGAAGGCCGATGAGCACAAAGCAGATTCGCCGACCATAGCGATCTGCCGCTAGGCCCACGAAGGGGGTCACAGCGATGACCACCACGGCGGCCAAGGCTCCCAAGAAAAGCGACTCCGAGGTATCAAAATCCGTGGCCTCATCGAGGTACGAGGGCACATAGGTGATGTTGAGGAAGTACGTGGCCGAGCCCACCGTAGAGATGAGAAAAGCCACGAGAACCGCGCGGGGATGAGTGCGCAGCACCTCAATCAGCGGGGACGCGGGCTGCTTCTTTTCCTGCTGTTCGTTAAAAGAATCCGTTTCTACCATGAGCCTGCGCAGCGGAATCATGGCCGCGGCCAAGAGACCACCGATGATAAAAAGCAGCCGCCAGCCCCACCCCTGCATATTCTCGGGCGAAAGTACGGCGGCCAATCCCGCGCTGAGCCCCACCGCTAAGAGTCCTCCCACCTCGGAGTTTGCGGCAGCCCAACTCGCGGCAAAACCACGGCGATCATCGCGGGCGGATTCCATCAAATACACCATAATTCCGGTGTATTCCGCCCCCACGGAAAATCCCGCCAGACAACGCAGCAGCACCACTCCCGCGGCGGCCCATCCTCCCATCACCTCATGCGTGGGCATGAGCGCAATGCCGAACATAGATATTGCCATGAGACCTGCGGAAATAACCAAGGCCTGCCGCCTGCCCAGGCGATCTCCAATGTGCCCAAAGACCATCGCACCCAGGGGCCTAAAGAGAAAACCCACCGCCCCCGTGGCGAGTGATAGAAGAAAAGACCCCTCGTAGGGCGCATAAAAAGCTACGGCAAGATACGTGGAAACATAAAAGAAAAGGGAGAAGTCATACCACTCCACCACCGTGCCGAAAGCGGCCACCGCCATAGATCGACGGCGGGGACTACGCAGCAGGTTTCCAACCATAGTGGCCAAGGGTAGCCCCTCGGCCACGCTCATACGCTAAATATTTCCCGCAGCGGCCTTCCACAGGGCGTATTCCTCCGGGTAATCCTCGCTATAGGCCTGGGCCGCGCGCACAATCTCCCCGGCGGCATCGAGGTTTTCCTCCGTGACATCGCTGCCATCGGCGCGCACGCATACGACGTCGCCAACGAGCGCCTTGGTGGGATCGGCAAAGAAAGCCGGGTTACCGGTGGACTGCTGATTGCGTGCCATCGACGCCGCCGGGTTGGGCGCACCGGCGTCCTCCACCGGGTAGGCCACAAAAGGCGTGGATTCGTCCAGGTATACGGGCGTGGCCTCGGCCTCGCGCAGCTCACTCAGTTCCACCGCCACGGCGCGGAAAGTGAAGTCCGGGGTGATAAGGATTCCTTGGGTCACTCTTGCGATGCTAAAGCCTTCGCCTCACGCTGGCTATAGATGCCACCAAGATTTCACGCGCTGTTTACCCTCCGTATCCTTTAGAGCACCTCACCGCTGTACTTGCCCGAGCGCATGCGCGACCACGCCACGTACAGGCCCGCCACTCCACCAAGAGCCCAAGCAATAGCTATCGACGCCTCCGCCACCAGCGGCCACGCGCTCGCCTGCCCCGAGGTGGCGTCGCGCAGCCACTGCACCAACCACGTGCCCGGTAGCACGGCGCTCACGGGTTGCAACCAGCCGGGATAGGAGGACAGCGGAGCGATCACCCCGGCGGTGACGGGAAGCAGGGCGCCGAGCACGTTGGCGGCCATGAAGGGATCGCGCCCCGTCAGCGCCACCGCGCAGCAGGCCAAGCCCACGCAGCAGCCCACCAGCACCGCCATGAACACGCCGAGCAGCGCGACACCCAGCACCCGCGCGCTGTGGCTGGGTTCTACGGCCCACACCACCAGGCAGCCCATGGCGGAGGTGAGCAGGGCAATGCCCGCAGGCAGGAAGAGTTTGCCACCCCAATAGGTGAGCGACCACGGTGCCACCGCCAGGGCCTCCTCCACCACGCCGATGCCGCGATCGCGCACCACGGCCCCAACCACCTGGCCCACCACCATGCCCAGGGCGGAAACCACAAAGCCCGCATAGGCCACCGTGGCCGCCCCAGGGACGTCGAAGGAGCGCGCCACCGTCACCAATAACGCAACCTCCAGCAGCGGGATAAAGGCCAGGGTGGTCAGCGCCGTGCCCACGGTGCGCAGCGAGGGCGCGCTGGTGCGAGCCACCCGCAGCGCCACGGCCATTCTGGATTCACGCCACATCAGCCCACCACCTCCAAGGAGGCGCGTACCGTGGCCCGGTGCACCATGCGGTTGAGTAAGAGCACTGCCACCGCGCCCCAGGCCAGGGCCACCGCGCAGGCCACCGGAGCGGAAGCCATATCCCCATCGAGCAGCACCCTGGCCGCCCAGAAGATAGGAATAGCTTTGCCCGCCTGGGCGAACTCCCCGGATACCGCGCCATACCCCACCATGCCGCTGAGCAACACGATGGGAATATTGAGCAGCGGCTCATAGGTGATGGCGTTGGGGGTGAGCACAAAAAGCGGCGCGATGACCACGCTCACCGATACGCAGGAAACCCAGCACAGAACGATCCCCAGCAGCAGAGCCGCACCACCGGGATAGGCCATCTCCGCCCCACTGATAGCCGCACAGACCCAGGCCAATGGAAAGGCCAGCAGCCCAAAGGTGGAACTGGCCGCTACCAGGGGAAAGAGCGCCTTAGCCGGATGATACGGCCCCAAAAGCAGATAGGCCAGCGTGCCCTGAAAGCGCTGAAAACCGATGATTCCCGCAGAAACCGTGCTCACCGCCCACATGCCCACCAGGGCGGAGCGCAGCCACAACTCCCCCTCTGCCACTCCCGCATAGCGAGCGCCGAGGAGCTGCAAAACGAAAATGGACACCGTGGAGGTCACAGCCAATTGCACAAAGTACGGAGTGCGGGCAAAAAGCCGAAAATGAAAATACAAGGCGCGGATAAGAGGCATCATTGCTGCCTCACCAGGGCCAAGTAGCCCTCCTCCAGGCTGGGCGGGCGAGTGACTACATCGTCCAAGTACAGCCCCTTATCCAGGGCCACCTCACTCATGCGGGCCTCCGAATCTCCGATAGACCACGCCACCGTGAACAGGAAGCGCGTATCCACCCGGCGGAAACGCACCTGCGTGACTCCACTCATCGCCTCTATTCCCGTCTGCAAGCGCCGGCACGCCTCCTCCCCCACCTCGGCGTCGAGAGTAAAGGTGGATATGCTCTCTACGCCTGCGGCCTGGGCGATCTCGCGGGCCGTGCCCGATACCCCAATGCGGCCCTTCATCAGCACGTGAATACGGTCGGCCAACTTCTCCATCTCACCCAAAAGATGCGTGGTGAGCACGATGGCCGTGCCGTGCTGGTGAGCGAGGGCGTCGATAAGCGCGGTAATGCCCTCCGCAATGTCGGGGTCCAGGCCGTTGGTGGGCTCGTCGAGAAGGAGGAGTTCGGGCTCATGCAGCAACCCGCGCGCGATGTGCAGGCGCTGCCGCATGCCCCGGGAGTAGTTTTCCACGGGGTCATGCTCCCGGTCCTTTAATTCCACCATGCGCAGCACCTCGTCCACCCGCTTGCGACGCTGCGCGCCGGGCACGCCTAAGATGTCTGCGAAGAAAAGTAGGTTATCGCGCGCCGAGGCGCGCAGGTAGAAGCCGCGTTCCCCGCCAAGCACCACGCCGATGTGGCGACGGGCCCGGCGCGGGTGCGCGGTGACGCTGATACCGCACACCTCCACGCTCCCCGAGGTGGGCGTGAGCAACGTGGAACACACCCGCACGGTGGTGGTTTTCCCCGCCCCGTTGGGGCCGAGCAGGCCCACGATCTCTCCGGCGCCCACGGAAAAACTCACCCCATCGAACACCCGGCGCGAACCCCCGGCGAAGTCTCTGCGCAGGGAATCGACGCGCAGTATGGGCTCGCCCATGAATCACCCCTCAACGAGAAAAGACGGGCATGCACCCGCCTTCAAGGAAACACTATCCCAAAATTATAGTGACCCAACTCTCAAAGTCAATGGCTATATGAGGGGAACCTCCACCTCCAAGGAGGGATCGGTACCCGCACTCAGCCCCGAGGGTTGTGCCCCCTCGTGAATCAACTGCGCGGCCACCGTGGCGATCATCAGCCCGTTATCCGTACACAGTGGGAAGCTGGGCACGCGCAATTCGATCCCGGCCTCCGCGCAGCGCTGCCCTGCAAGCTCCCGCAGCCGGGAATTAGCCGCCACTCCCCCGCCGAGCAGCAGCACCGTGGCACCCACATCCTTACAGGCGCGCACCGCCTTCATAGTGAGCACATCGCACACCGCCTCCTGGAAAGAGGCACACACGTCCTCCACGGAGATCACGCGACCCTCACGCTCGGCGGCCTCCACGTAGCGGGCTACAGCGGTTTTTAGGCCAGAAAAGGAGAAGTCATGCCGGTGGCCGCGCTCCTCGTCCGTGCGCTTGGTCAAACCGCGCGGGAACGCGATGGCCTTGGGGTTGCCCCGGCTGGCCAGCCGATCAATCACCGGGCCACCGGGATAGCCCAGCCCCAGCAGGCGGGCCACTTTGTCATAGGCCTCACCGGCGGCGTCGTCCAGCGTAGAACCCAATTCCTTCATGGGCCTGCCCACGGCCTCCACCTCTAGCAATTGGGTGTGCCCGCCGGAGACCAGCAGCGCCACCGAGTGCGGCAGCGGCGCGCCCTCCAGGTTAGCCACCGCCACGTGCCCGCCCAGGTGATTCACCCCGTAGAAGGGCACGTCCCAGCCCGCTGCATAGCCCTTGGCTGCCGACGCCCCCACCAACAGCGCCCCGGCCAGGCCCGGCCCCACGGTGGCCGCCACGGCGTCGGGACGCTCAATGCCAGCCCTATCCAGTGCCTCCCGCATGACGGGAACCATCGCCTCCAGGTGCGCGCGCGAGGCAATCTCCGGGACGACGCCGCCGAAGCGGGCGTGCTGCTCCATCGAGGAGGCCACCACATTGGCCAATTCCTCCACGCGACCATCGGCGCTCAGGCGCACTATTCCCACGCCGGTTTCATCGCAGGAACTTTCAATACCGAGGATAATCATGATGTTTTAACAGTAGCCTCGCGCATCATCGTGTACGCATCGGCCCCGGAGGGCTGATAGTACCTGGGGCGGGTACCGGTAATGCGGAAACCGCAACTTTCATACAGGCCAATCGCGGGGGCATTATCCGTGCGCACCTCCAAGAACACCGGGGCTCTTAAGCGATCGGCGGTGTGTAAGAGCTGGTCAAAGAGCGCGCGCCCCACACCCTTGCCCTGGTGCGAGGGCGCCACGGCGATGGTGTACACCTCGCACTCGGGATATTCGCGCGGTCCCAGCACCGCCAGGCCCGCATAGCCAATGAGTATCCCCGCTTCGGTCGCGCCCACATAAAAGGAGGAGGGATCGGGTATCTCCTTTTCAAAAGCCTGCACCGGCCAGGGGCTATCTCCGGGAAAAAGAATCTGCTCTAATTCCGCGCAACGCGGGGCATCGGCGGCGCTTAGCCTTCGCAGCTCCACCATTTATTCACCTCCGGGATCGCGGGGGAACGCGGCACCTGCTTGGGTTCCTTGGCATCCGGGCGGCGCAAGTACAAAGGTTGCAGGGGTTCGGGTTTCGCCTGAAGATCGGCCACCGCCACGAGGGAGGCCGGGGTGGGTCCGAGGTGGCTGCGCGGCACCTCCGCCAGGAACTCGGGCAACTTCTCCACCAGGTGTTCCGGGATACTCAGGTGCGCAGGTGTTGCTACCGAGAGCGATTCCGGGGCCACCACATCGGGGCCCTCGGCCCGCTTTCCGTATTCGTAGGTGGCCCAGTAAACCTCGCGGCGGCGGGCGTCGGTAGCCACCAGCGCCGTCGCATGCTCGCGCAACTGGTAGCCGATGGCGTCCAGGGAGCACACCCCGTGTACCGGCAGCCCCAGGGAGTGTCCCAGAGCCTCGGCGGTCACCATGCCCACGCGCAAACCGGTAAAGGGCCCTGGGCCGCAGCCCACCACCATCGCCTGCATTTCCACCAGGCGCAACCCCTCTTCGGCCAGCATCTCCTTGATGGTGGGCACCAGCAGCTCGTTGTGCGCGCGGTTCTCTCGGAAGATGCGCTGCGATACCACGGTGTGCTCGGTGGTATCCACGATCCCCGTCACGAGGTCCGCGGTGGCTGTATCAATGGTGAGAACTAACACGCCACCAAGGATAGCCCGCCGCTACCTCCGGCTATTCCAGGAGCCGCTGGCCCACGTAGGAATCTCCCTCCCGGATACCCGGCGGCACCAGGTAAAGACCCGTGGCGATGTGTTGCAGGTACTCGGTGAGCAGATCCTCCGACATGCGGGAGAGCACCGGGATAAAGTGCGTGCGCGGATCGCGCACATAGGCGATGAAGAACAAACCAGCTTGGAGGCGCCCCAGCTCCGTGAGTCCCTCGGTGTAGTTATAACCCCGGCGCAACATGCGCACTCCGTTGTTATGCGCGGGGTGCACGGTGGACAAATGGGAGTGGACATCAATGCCGCCGTGGTTAAAGTCCGGCGCTTCAAACTCCGAACCACCCGACATCGGCCCGCCCTCGATCTTCTCGCGCCCGATGATGCGCTGCTGCTCCGAGAGAATCAGCTCATCCCACACCTCCATCATCATATGAATCTTGCGCACGCACAGATACGTTCCACCGGCAGCCCAGGCCCCGCTCTCATCGCCGGACTGTATCCACAGGTGCTCGTTGAGCTCCGCCGCAGAATCCTCCGCCTTGATATTGGCGGTGCCGTCCTTAAAACCAAAGAGATTCCGGGGTGTTTCTTGTTCCGTGGAGGTAGAGGCCGTGCGCCCATAACCCACCTGCATCCACCGCACCACCGCCGTGCCAAAAGCCAGGCGCTTGAACTGGTGCATGGCGTGCAGCACCACCATCGGATCTTCGGCGCAAATCTGAATCACCAGATCCCCATGCGAGCGCTCTTCCTCAATCTTCTCCGCCGCCATGCGGGGAATCCCCTGTTGCAGGGGCTCCGGGCACCGCTGCTCTAGGCCAAAGGACTCTTTAAACAGGCTGGCCCCAAAGCCAAAGGTGATCGTGAGCCTCGCGGCCTCCAACCCCAGCGCCTCCCCCGTATCATCCGGGGGCACATCATCGCGCGCCTTCGGTGTATTCACCGGCTCCCCCGCCTGCATGCGCTCTGCCGCCAGCGTCCACTTTTCTAGCAACGCCACCAGGTCTTCCCGGCGCGTACCCACCATGTCAAAGGCCACCATGAGCATCTGCTGCTGCGCGGGGGTGAGGATTCCCGATTGATGCTCCCCGCGGAACTCCACTGTTTGCTCCGCATGGCTTATCGACGCACCCCGCCCCAGGGCGAATCCGCCCAAGGCGGTACCGGCACTCATGCCGGTACCCAGGAGCATGGCGCGACGGCTGATCTTGGGGGACATTAGACAATGGCCTCGGTGAGCGTAGCCAGCGGCACCCGCAGCGCATCCACCAAGTTGGAGAGTTCGCGGCGAGCCTTCTCATCCAGGGAGTCATAGGAAACGAACCCCTCGCTCTCGCGGTGAGTATCCAGCGCCTTTTGCAGGGCCTCAAAGCGAGCCGTGATCGTATTCGCCAACTCCTCATCGTTGCGCTGCGCCAAAGCCTCCACCGTGCCATAGGCCACCCGGGCGCCCTCGACATTGCCCTGGAAGTCATAGAGATCCGTGTGGCTAAAGGCTTCTTCCTCACCCGTGATCTTGGTGGTGGCCACCTCTTCCAGCAGAGCGATGGCGCCATTGGAAATATCCGCGATGGTCACGGAGAAGTCCGGGGAATACACCAGGTCATAAAGCTCCTGGGTATCGGATACCAGGCGATCCGCCAGTTCGGTTCGCCCTTGGGCGTCCTCCCCCTCGTATCCCTCGGGGCGCCACAGATCCTTTTCGATGCGGTGCCAGCCCGTCCAGGGGCGCTCGCCCGCCTCCTCCGAGGCCTGGTGATCGGCCTCGCGCTCATCCAGGGCGGGATCGAGGTCACCAAAGGCCTCCGCGGTCGGCTCAATCCGCTCATAGAACAAGCGGCTGGGAGCATAGGCCTCGCGGGCTGCTTGTTCGTCTCCGGCGCGGTAGAGATCCGCAAAATCCTTCGTGGCGGCGAGCAATTGCCCCACCTGATCGCGCGTATAGGCGGTGTAATTGGTCACCGCGGCGTCAATGAGTTCCTTCTCATCGGCGGATACCTCTACCGCCTCGCCCTGGGTGACGGTGAAGTCCCGGACATCCACCAAGGCCCCCACCATATTCTTCTTGCACGCCGTGACGTAGTTGCCCGGTTCCAGCAACACCGTGTAGTCCGTGCTCGTGCCCGGACCGAGGTTTTCCCGCTCGCCCACAATCCGCAGCCGATCTTCCGCCAGCACCTCAAACTCATTGCGCACCGTGCCCTCATTGCGCAGGTGGAAGGTCACCCGGCCAGAGGGAGTCTCCGCCGTGGATACCTCGCAGGTGTCATCGGTGATTTTGACCTCGATGGTCTCCTGAGCGTTCGATACCTCCTCGGGGTCATTAGCCACGCACGCACCCAACGCCACGGCGGGCACCAAAACCGGAATCACACGCACAAACTTCATAACTCAAGACCTCTCTTTTGCTGCGGGCGCTGCCTTCGTAACGGCGCTGTTGCTAGCCGTGCTGTTGCTAGGAGCGTTATTGGTGGCGCTGTTAACGGCGCCGTTCTTGCGGGCAGCGCTGCCCTGTGATCGGTGCTGCTGCCACCAGAACAAGGGCAGCACTATGAGGAGATAGGAAACCCAACCCACCACCTGCACCACGGTGGGGGCGAGATTGACGTTGAACATGGCCTCAGCCAGCACAAACCACCATGCTCCGGGGTGAACGCCAGGAATGTGACCATCAAAGTAAGGCGAAAGATCATACGCACTCACGCCCCAACCGGGGATAACACCGGCCTCCTGAAGGTCCCCGAGACCATAGGACACGATTCCGGCCGCCACAACAATGAGGAGGTAGCCGGTAAGGGTGAAAAAGCGCCCCAGATTAATCCGCGCCGTTCCCCGATACACCAACCAACCAATCAACACCGCGACCAACAGGCCAGAGATCACGCCGAGCGTAGGTTGCCAGAGCCCGCCGTCAGCGGTGGCACGCACGGTGGCCCACACGAAGATGGCGGTTTCTAGCCCTTCGCGGCCCACGCTAATCACGGCTATCCACACGATGCCCCAGCCCGAGGAATTGTTCAGCGCCGTGGCCGTCTGCTCATTCAAACTCTTGCTGAGCTCCCGCGAGTTCTGGGACATCCACAGAACCATCCCGGTAATCATCGCCACGGCCACGAGGGAAAGCAGACCGCCAAGAATCTCCTGAGCCTGGAAGGTCAGCGTGTACGGCCCCCACGTCATCAACGCTCCTGCGAGCAGCGGTACGAAGGCCGCCAACGCCACGCCCAACCACAAGCGCGGCAGAACATCGCGTCGATCCATCTTGACCAAGCTAGCCACCAAGATCCCCACGATGAGGGAGGCCTCTACCCCCTCGCGCAGAGCGATAAGAAAATTAGCAAGGAACACTCCACCCTCCGCCTTTCCCGGTCTATACCGAGAGAGGCCCTGGACAGATCCCCTCTCCCCCACAAAAGTTAGCCCTGCCTTTCCTGAGAGGTCAATGGGATAACCCCACCATTTACCCCCACATGAGCGCTATCTCACAGGAAGAATACAGACTACTTTCATCCCTCGAGTGCAAGCACTAAAAATACGACCAGAACTGCACCACAATAGCCACCCCGATGACCACCAACCACAGCAGGGCGATCAACAGCTTCCAACGATCAAAACCGCGGATAAAGGCAGAACCAGCCCCCTGGCCCGAATCCCCATAAGTTCGCAGATTAAAGGCCGTGACGTACACAAAAAGCACGATGCTCACCGCCCACACCCCCATGCAGTAAGGGCACAGAGCATTAATCACGTACACCGCCTGCACGAACAGCCAATGCACAAAAAGCACCGCAAAGGTCATCCCCGCCTGTGCCCCGAACCAGAACCAACCGGCAAAACGACCCCCTGCGGCCACCGCCGCTCCGATGAGGGCCACCATGCCAAAGCCTACGAGCCCGATGAGCGGATTCGGGATACCAAAGGCCGCCGCCTGCACGGAGCGCATCACGTTGCCGCAGGAAACCACAGCGCTGAGATCACAAGTGGTGGTGTAAGAAGGGTCCTCCGCCAGCTTCATCTTCTCCACCATGATGATGCCAGAGAGCACGATCCCCACGATTCCACCCAGCACATACAACCAGCCCCAGCCGACAGAGGGTGCCTCCCCCCGCTGTACATCGCGGGCTTCTACCGCCTCTGCCGTAGCCATCACGCTTCCATCCTTTTCTTTCCGCGCACTATTACTGACCTCATCTTAGGCCCCACCACGCCACTGCCACGATATGATCCTGGCTTCAGAATCGGGGTCCTCCTCCACCGCCGTGGTGCGATCGAGGTGCAGCCACAGGTACTCCCCAGCGATCTGCTCCACGAGGCCGCCACCCCATTCCGCCACCACCACGGCGCTTTCTAACTCAGAATCCAAGTCCAGGGAATCAAGAGCCCCCACCGGATCGGCGGTACCTGCCGCACCTGAACCCGCCTCCTCACCCAAGAGGCGGTAGGCGTCCACATGAATGAGCGCGGGACCACCCTGCGGGTGGCGGTGCTCCCGCGCAATGGTAAACGTCGGGGAGGTAACCCTCCCGCGCACCCCCATCCCACGGGCGATCCCCTGCGTCAGCGTGGTTTTACCAGCGCCCAGGGGGCCGTCGAGAAGCACCACATCACCGGCCTCCAAAGCCGCTCCCAGCTGCTCTCCGAGGGCCTGGGTATCCTCAGCCTGCTCGCAACGCAGCGAGCCCTGCGCCGGAAAACTCTCCCTCACCGCTCTACCTCCTGCACATAAACCCGCTGTGTGCGGCGCCTCGGCCCGCACACCACCTCGTAATTAATCGTCCCGACGCGCTGCGCTAGTTCCGTGGCACTCATGCCGCCCTGGCCAAAAATCACCGCCTCGTCCCCGGCGGAAACTCCGTGTTCATTTGTACCCAGCCACACCAGAAATTGATCCATGCACACCCGGCCCACCTGTGGATAACGCCGGTTATCCACAGTCACCTCCACGTGGCCTTGACAATAACGCGGCAGACCATCGGCATAACCAGCGGGAATCACCGCGAGAAAACCATCGTGAGGGGCACACCAGGTCAAGCCATAGGAGGCGGCCTCCCCCGCGCGCACGGGCTTAACCAGTAGAACCCGGCCCACCCAACTCATCGCCGGAATCAAACCATGATCGCGCTCCGCAACCGGCTCCAAACCATACAAAGCCACCCCCACGCGCACCATCTCGTGGTGCAAATCAGGACGGGTGAGCGCACCGGGAGAATTACACAAGTGATTGACCGGCACCTCTAAACCTCGCTCACGGGCCAGCGCAATAGCCTGCTCAAACCGCGCGGCCTGCTCATCGGTGGCCGGGTCCTCCGGCTCATCGGCGCAGGCCAGGTGGCTCATCAATCCCGTTACCTGGATGAACGGGCAATCCCGGAGCAGATCAAAAACCTCCGCCCAATCCTCCGGGTCCACGCCGCTGCGGTGCATGCCGGTTTCCACTTTTATCGTGGCTTCCGCCGGCTTATCGACGCCCCCTTGCCCTGCTTCCTGTGCGGTGCGGGCGGCGTCGATAAGCACCCGCGCGTGCTCGCGCGAGGGGACCGCCAGGCGTATTCCCCGGTGGATTGCGGCGGAAATGTCCTGCTCCGGTGACCATATCCAGGCCAAAATGGGCGCGGTAATCCCGGCCTCCCGCAGTTCTATGGCCTCCGCAAGCGTGGCCACCCCCAGCTCCTGCGCGCCATTGGCTAGCGCCACGCGGGCCACCTCCACGGCACCGTGGTTGTAGCCATCAGCCTTGACCACGGCTATGAGGCGGGCGGGGGCCACCCAGCGCGCCACCTCGCGGGTGTTATACGCAATAGCCCCCAGATCAATGCGAGCAGTAAGCAGATCCATGAGGATCTATTGTGCCACCAGTGGAATTATTCCACAGTGACGGACTTAGCCAGATTCCTCGGCTTATCAATATCCTCATTGCCACATTCCTGGGCGATATAAGCCGCCAAGAATTGCAGGGGCACCGTGGCCAGCAGCGGCTGCATGATCGTGGAGGATTCCGGCAGGCGGATCAGCCAGTTAGCAAAGGGCTCCACGGCGGTATCGCCCTCTTCCGCGATCACGATGGTCTTAGCGCCGCGCGCGCGGATCTCCTGGATATTGGATACCACCTTGGAGTGCAGCAACTTCACCCCGCGCGGGCTGGGAACCACCACGACCACCGGCAGATCGTCCTCAATCAAGGCGATGGGGCCGTGCTTGAGTTCACCGGCCGGGAAACCCTCGGCGTGGATATAAGCCAATTCCTTGAGCTTAAGGGCACCCTCCAAGGCCACCGGGTAACCCACCCCGCGCCCCAAGAAGAGCATGGTGCGAATGGCCCCCAGGGTGGTGGCAATGTTGCGGCACTGCTCCGAGGAAGGCAGGAGTTCCTCAACCTTGGCGGGAATCTCCGCCAGAGCCTCCCAAATCTCCTTGATCTCATCCGGGTACTTGGTGCCCTTGGCCTGAGCCAGGGCCAGGCCCACGATGTAGTTAGCCGCCACCTGTGCCAAGAACGCCTTGGTGGAGGCCACGCCGATCTCCGGGCCGGCGTGGGTATAAAGCACGGCGTCCGACTCGCGCGGAATCTGCGAGCCATTGGTGTTACACACCGCCAGCACCTTCGCGCCCTGGGCCTTGGCGTAACGCACGGCCTCTAGGGTGTCCAGCGTCTCGCCGGACTGGGAGATCGCCACGACGAGCGTGCGGGCGCCGAGAACCGGGTCGCGGTAGCGGAACTCGCTGGCCACCTCAATCTGCACCGGGATACGCACCCAGTGCTCAATGGCGTACTTAGCCAGCAGGCCGGAGTGATAGGCCGATCCGCAGGCCACCACGAAGATCTGATCCACGGCGCGCAAATCCTCGTCGGAGAGGTTCTGCTCATCGAGCACAATGCGCCCATCCTGGAAGTGACCGGCCAGGGTATCGCGCACGGCGGCGGGCTGCTCGTGAATCTCCTTCATCATAAAGGAGCTATAACCGCCCTTTTCTGCGGCGGCGAGGTCCCAGTCGATCGTGAAGGAACGGCCCTCGGCGGGGGTGCCATCGAAGTTCAGAATCTCGTAACCATCGCGGTTAATCACCACGGCATTATCCTGGTTGAGCTCCACGGCATTCTTGGTGTGCTCGATAAAGGCGGCCACATCCGAGCCCAGGAACATCTCGCCCTCACCCACGCCCACGATCAAAGGCGTGGAACGGCGGGCAGCGATAATCTGATCCGGGTAATCGGCGTGCATCACCAGCAGCGTAAAAGCGCCCTCTAAGCGGCGCAGCACCTTCAACGTGCTGGCGCGAATATCGCCCGCCGTGTCGCCCTCGTTATAAGCCAGGGCGATGAGGTGCGCGGCTGTCTCGGAATCGGTCTCCGAGACCATCTCAATGCCGCGCGCATCCAACTCGGGGCGCAGGACGGCAAAGTTCTCAATAATGCCATTGTGAACGATTGCCACCTTGCCGTCATAGGAAAGGTGCGGGTGCGCATTCTCATCGGTGGGGCGCCCGTGCGTAGCCCAGCGCGTGTGCCCAATCGCGGTGGTCCCTTCCAGGCTCTCCTCGCCAACCTCCGCGATCTTATCTTCGAGGTTGGCGAGCTTCCCGGCGCGCTTGGCAAAGTTCAAGCCACCGGAGTTCGCCACGGCAATGCCCGCCGAATCATAGCCACGGTATTCCATGCGACGCAGCGCATTAAGGGCCAGGCCGAGGCCCTGGCGGTTGCCGACGTATCCAACGATTCCACACATAGGCGCCACAATAGTGTACAGATCAATCAGGCACCATCACCGCCCTTCTTCGCAGGTCATCTGCTTACTTTTCTTCGGACCTCCCGTTATCCTCGGGCCTCTTTCTTTGTGGTTATCCCCCGTTCCTGTCCCCTGCGCCTCACACCCGTCCCCGCGTCCGCCCACAGGTCTGGCTCGTTTACTATCCTGTAGGAGTGTCTGAGAATCTGAATAAGCATCTGCCCAAACTCTCCAAGCGCGGGCCACATCGCGTATTGGTAGGTGACCTCGCCTACGCCGGGCTTCCCGGAAAGGTGTACACCCCGGCCGAGGGCAACGGCATCCCCGCCGTCGCCTTTGGGCACGATTGGATCACTAATATCAAGGCCTATCACGCTACCCTGCGCCACCTGGCGAGCTGGGGTATCGCCGTAGCCGCTCCCGATACTCAAACCGGTTTTAACCCAGACCACCGCAGCCTAGCCGCCGACCTCAATACCAGCCTGCAAATCCTCGCCGGAGTAAAACTCGGCCACGGCAACGTTATTGTCTCCCCCGGAAAACTCGGCCTCGTGGGGCACGGGATGGGAGCCGGAGCCGCCGTTCTCGCCTCCGCTAATGAGGAGAAGGTGCGAGCGGTGGTCTGTGCTTACCCGGCCGTTACCTCCCCGTCCGCGGAAGAGGCCGCCCGCGCGGTGAATGCCCCCGGCCTCATTCTCGGCTCGGGCCGCGATAGGCTTCTCGACGCCGGGAACCCCGCCCGCGTTGCACATAACTGGAAGGGTGAAGTGGCTTACCGCGAACTCAACGACGGCACTCAGCAGGGCTTTAGCGAAAATACCCTGCGCAACCTGCTTATAGGGGCCGCTGGCCCCCAGCACGCCGCCAAAGAAACCGCGCGCGGCCTCATCACCGGCTTTCTTCTCCACCAGCTTGCCGGGGAAAAGAAGTACTCCGGTTTCTCCGCCGCCGAGGCCACCGCTAAGAAGGTGGAATCTTTTAGCGCCGAAGAGATCGAAGAAAAGGCTAACGCCAACCGCAAGGTCTCTATGCCCTTGTAATTTTCCGCAGCAGATTTTTCAGTTTTTCCTCAGCACCCCTTGCACCGGTCTTTTTGTTCTTTGCCCTGGTTCTCCTGCGCGTGCCATCGGCTCGCGTAACATATGCTTATGTAACACCGTTTGCGGTGTAGGAGGATCGGCGGAGGTGTTCTTTCCCGGTGCCACTCCCCCACCATTTTTTCTATTCCGCGCCGCTTTTTCCATATCGCGGCGGCTTTGCTCCAGGGCTACCTCAAACTCCAACATTCTCTGTGTAGCTCGCTCACGGAAGCGGCGGGCAAACTCTTCAAATTCCATTACCAGGCACCTGCCTTTCTAGCCCCATTTGATCGCGGTTCACCCGGAGGCCCCGCGTTTCCCTCTATCTCCGTGGGTTCCTCTATTGGTGAAGGTTTTTCCGCCGCATTGACCTCAGCCGACTCAGCCGACACGGAAGGTTGCTGCTCAGGTTCTACCTCTGTGCTTTCCTGCTCCGCCACGGGAACCACGGGTTCCGCAAAAGCCCCATCAAATACCTCACCCGACACCGAAGCATTGGAAGCTGCCTGCATGTGGGCCACCTTTTCTGCGGGTGGAGGCGGCTCGGGCACCGAGGCAAGATCTACCAGCTCTGGTGCAGGAGCCGGGGCGGGTTCTTCTACCGCACATTCCTCCATTGGTGGTGGCATCGAGGCCGGTTCTTCCCGGGCAGCGGGAGGACATTCTAGGGTTTCTTGCCCACAAACGCCCTCCGGCGTGGCAGAACTTACGACCTCATTTACCGCCTTTTCCGCCGGAGGATTGTCACAGGCCGCTATCTCTGTGCGAGGCGCATCTGCACAGGGTTCATCTGCGCAAGGTTCAAGATTCGGCTCCACCGATTCCTGTGCCTCCTCTACAAAGGAGCCCACCGCCTCTAGCGCTCCCTCAGCTGCCTGCTGCGCTATGCCCATTCCCCACTTCACAGCGTCCAAACCCGCTGTTGTTGCCTGAGTCATCACCGTTTTTATCTCGGTCATATCAGCCGTCTCAGCACACCCGCGTGGTTTTTCCGGTGCTCCTTGTGGCTCATTCTCGGCACATGTTTTCTCTGCACTCGGCGCTCCAGAGGCAGGCGATACCTCCAGCTCCGGGGTACCATCACGCGAGGAAGCGCCATCGTGCGGTGGCAGATGATCGCCTGCCGGTTGGGCATCGCGCGGCGGCGCGCACTCCCGTGGGGCAGCACCAGTTTCTTTGGTTTCCGGTTCCACAGGAAGATCAACAGCACCCGCAGGCACCGTGCTAGCGGTCACAGCACTAGCAGGCGCAACACTCGCAGAACCAGTGCCCGCCGTCGCGCACGATGAAGCCGGTTCACCCACTGGGGCTGGAGCCGGAGCTGGAACTGGAGGCCCCAGTGTCTTTTCCGGTGTCGGAGACACACAGGCGGCCGCTGGCTCGGTAACAGGCGGCGAAGAAGGAATCGGGGTGCGCTGCTCCTTCTCGCACTGCTGACTCGCACCGCTCTGTGTCGCTGCCGTATCGGCCCCCGCCGGAGCCGCAGGAGTCGTTGGGGCTGTAGGAGCCGCGGGTGCCGTAGAAACTGTCGGCGCCGTGGCCGGCTGCGGCGCCTCGCATACCTGACTGGTGCGTTCCACCAATCTCTCCATGCAACCCGCCACTGCCTCATCTCTATCCCGGCACAGGGCGGTAATAGAGCCCGCCGCCTCATCTACCAGGGTGGAAGCCGTGCTCAGCGTCGATTGAAAGGCCGCTTGATGCTCCAGCCCTGCGCTCGGGTTAAGGCAGCGAAGATGCTGGCACAGTACCGCTACGCTCTGTGCGAGCGCAGAAATGATCTCCTTCGCTGCGGTATCGGAGGTGCAGGTAATATCGTTCAGCGCATCGGTGGCTTGTTTTCCCTCCTCATCGAGCTGCTGGCTATCGCCGCGGTTTTTCCACCAACCCTGCACTCCTTCGGCCACGGTATCCCCGATGAGCCCAAAGGCAACGTGCTTGAGTATCTCTAAGAGTGGACGCAGCCATCCCTTGCCGCTACCGGTCACATCCGTGTTTCCCACGGCCAAACTCATGTGCTGGCCTATAGCCGCGGGATCAAGTCCCTCCACGCTTCCCAATGCCCGTTCAATATCGGCCACCGCGATCTTCGGGCCCGCATATTGTCCACGGGAGGCCTGGTGCAGATCGGCCAGGATTGAGCCGTATGTTTGCGCGCTCATCCGATGCGCTCCAAGTCCTCGGCATGGCGGCTATTCGCGGCGTCGATAGCTTCTATTTCCCTCAATGTCGAGCGCAACATCCCCAATAGCGTTTGCATTCTGCTCATTTCCACGGAATGTAAACGCATATATGCCTCTGCGAGGCGTCGCCCATAATCTCCAAATTGCTGCCCTGCCGCCACGGCGGGAAAACCCGGTGGCGCGGACTGGTGCGCTCTTATGCGTTCCTCTAATTCCTCAAGTCCACGCCGCACCATTCCCCTGGCGGCCTCTGGTGTGATGGATAGTTCCTCCACGTATCCCCCTCGTGCTGGTAGGAGCCAATCAAAGAGTTCTCCATTACTTTGACTGGCCCCGCACCCCCAGCGGTTCCCAGCACGGCCAGATTATGGGAAAATCACACGGCAGCGACCACGGCGGCCAGCTGTCCGGCCACCTTGCGGGCCTGCTCCTCCTCGGCGGCCTCCACCATCACGCGGAAGAGTTCCTCGGTGCCGGAGGGGCGCAGCAGCACTCGGCCGGTTTCTCCCAGCTCCGCCTCTGCCTCCTTCATAGCGGCAATAACCTGGTCATTGCCCGCAATGGCGCTCTTATTAGATACCGGAACGTTGATAAGCACCTGCGGCAATACCTTCATTACTTCGGCCAATTCCGCCAAGGTTTTCTTGGTTTCCGCCATACGAGCCATGAGACTCAAACCCGTGAGAACACCATCACCCGTGGTTCCATACTCGGGAATAATAATGTGCCCAGATTGCTCACCACCCAGGCTAAAACCGGAGGCATTGAGTTCCTCCAACACGTAGCGATCGCCCACCTTTGTAGGTACCACGGTGATCCCTTGTTCTTCCATCGCCAATCGCAAGCCAAGGTTACTCATTACCGTGGCCACCAGGGTGTTCTTTTTCAGCTCGCTATTGTCCTTCATCGCCACGGCCAGGATCGCCATGATCTGATCCCCGTCCACCACGCGTCCCTGAGCGTCCACGGCAAGGCAGCGGTCGGCGTCGCCATCGTGGGCAAGCCCCAGGTCAGCACCGTGTTCGAGCACCGCGCGCTGGGTCTGCTCGATGTGGGTGGAGCCGCAGCCATCGTTGATGTTGTAGGCATTGGGCTCGTTATGAATGGCGATAACCTCAGCCCCGGCGCGTCGATAAGCCTCCGGAGCGATCTCTGAGGCCGCGCCATTGGCGGCATCGACCACCACGCGCAGACCGGAAAGATCCACCTTCACCGCCTCGTGGAGATGAGCCAGGTAGCGCTCGTGAGCGTCGCGCGATTCCTCAATCACCCTGCCCACGCCGTGCCCCGTGGGCCCCTCCTCCACGAGCTGCGCCATCACGGCCTCAATCTCATCCTCCACCGCATCGGGCAGCTTGCGCCCGCCCGCAGAAAAGAACTTGATTCCGTTATCCGGCATGGGGTTGTGCGAGGCAGAGATCATCACGCCCATATCCGCCCCGTAATCATCGGTGAGGAAGGCCACCGCGGGGGTAGGCAGCACCCCCACGCGCAGCACATCGACGCCCCGAGAGGCCATGCCCGCCGCCAACGCCGCCGCCAACATCTCCCCGGAGACGCGGGGATCGCGCCCGACGATGGCCGTGGGCCGCCGCTTGGATGATTGCTTCTCGGCAGTGAGAACCTGCGCCGCCGCGGCCCCCAGCCTCAACGCCAACGAGGCCGTGAGATTCTTATTCGCCAATCCGCGCACGCCATCAGTACCAAAAAGTCGAGTCATGCGCTCCATTATGCCTGCCGACGCCCCCACTCTCGCCCACCGACCCACATACGGCAAACGCCGCCCCTGATAACCAGGAGCGGCGTGCGCGAAAGCGAAAACTTAACGCTTGGAGTACTGCGGGGCACGACGTGCCTTGTGCAGACCGGCCTTCTTGCGCTCGACGGCACGAGCGTCACGGGTGAGGAAGCCAGCCTTCTTCAGCGCCGCGCGATCCGCCGGAGCGTAGGCGTTGAGGGCGCGAGCGATGGCGAGGCGGAAAGCACCGGCCTGGCCGGTGGGGCCGCCGCCCTTGAGGTTGGCCTGGATGTCGAACTGGCCCTCGCGGTCCAACAGCACCAGCGGGGACTTCACGGTCTGCTGGTGAATCTTGTTGGGGAAGTAATCTTCCAGGGAACGACCGTTGCACACGAACTCGCCGGTGCCCGGCACGAGGCGCACGCGCACGATGGCGCGCTTACGACGACCCACGGTCTGGATGGGGCCTTCCACGCCAGCCTGCTCGACCTCTACCTCGACCTCGGTTTCGGTCTCAGCAACCAGGTGGTCACCGATGGTGTTGGTGAACTCCTCGGTGGCTGCCGCAGCGGCGGCCAGATCCTCGGCATCCGCCACGTTGTTCTCGATGTTGTTGTTCGGCTCGGTCACTGGGCCACCACCTTGATCTCGTAGTTCTCCGGCTTCTGACCAGCGTGCGGGTGCTCGGAGCCGGTGTAAACGTGAAGCTTCTTAATGGAAGCGTCAGACAACTTATTGTGCGGCATCATGCCCCGGATGGACTCTTCCACGGTGCGCTCCGGGTGATCGGACAGAGCACGACCAAGGGTCATGGTCTTAAGGCCACCGGGGTAACCGGAGTGGCGGTAGCGCATCTCGCGCTCGCGCTTGTTGGAGCTCACGGCGACCTTGTCAGCATTGATGATGATGACGTGATCGCCGCAATCGACGTTGGGGGCGAACTGGGGCTTGCCCTTGCCGCGCAGCAGGTTAGCAGCGTGGGTGGCAAGACGACCCAGAACCACATCAGTGGCGTCGATGACATACCACTTGCGGGTAATGTCACCGCTCTTCGGGTGATAAGTAGACACTTAAGTGACTCCTTGAAGGTCTTATCTACAGGACTGCCGGCCAATAAGTGTGCCCCGCTGCGATCACGGCGGCCGGTGGGGACCCGAGATCAAGCATCGTGCGCGCAACACACAGGGGTTCAACTCTAGTACACCGAGTTCATACAACAAAACACATAAAAATAATCACGGCGGCAAGGTTGCTACCCCATCGCACCAGCGCCTGCCCTAGCGATGACGAAGCCCGCCGCCGTGATTACGGAACGCGGCTTAGCCCCAGGAGGCCGCCGCCGCGCGGTTCACATCGGCCATGCGATCATTGCCCTGGGTAACGGTGCGTGAAATCGTGCTGAGAATCTGGTTCAGATCCTCCGCCGAGCGATCCCATTTTTCTTGCGCGGCCTGATAGGCCAACGCGGAATCGCCTTCCCACGCCGCGACCATCGGTTGCAGCAGGGCTTTGAGTTCTCCCAGCAGCCCATTAATGCGCCCCGAGGTTGCCTGAATGTCCCCTGCGGCCGCCTCAATGGCGCCAAAAGAATACTTAATGTGATCCATCGTGTTCCCCCTTCTCTTGGTAGTTACTGTGTGGCCATGCCCTATTACAGGGCGAGACCCGCTCCACCCACGGCGCTGAACGCCTGGGCATTTTGTGCTTCCATGTCCTCGAAGTTGCGAGCATTGGAACGGATATTCTCGCTGATGGAGGTCAGTGCCTCACGCAACTCTCGCGCCGAGGTATTCCAGCGCTCCATGAGGTTGTCAAAGCTCACCTGCGCGCTACCAGCCCAGGAACCTCTCACCCCATCGACCACCGATTGCAACCGCGTCAATTCGGATTGCACCTGACCATTCGTGTCATCCACGCGGCCAGCGGTGGCCACCATGACGTCAGCTTCTGTTCTGAACATTCCTGACATATCTTTCCCCCTCGTATTTCCTCTCAAATGAATAGTGACGGGCGAAAACTCCACCGCAGTGGAGCCTTCTATTTACTTTGACTCCGCCCAGAGGCTTTTGGTTCCCGCACCATCCCCTCAATTTTCTTTCCCCGTCCCTCATCCCCTCCCCAGCCCCACAGAGCATCACAACACCTCACAGCAATCCCAGAGATTCTTCGGCCATCCGGCAGGCTGCGCGCTGCACCAGCGTGGGGGCCGTGCGCGTCTGACACCCCACGCTCATGTGGTGCTCCGCCGCTATCCAGGCGCTCCACTGCACCTGGGAGCCATCGCCGGGTTCTTCCCGATACCGCACTTTCCCCTCCTCGTCGCTTTCCGCACTAAGGGTGGGGTCCCGCTCCACCGTCGCGCGCACCTCTTTGAGCACCTCTTCCGGCGGTACGGAGAAAAGCGGATCCGCAGATATTCGGATGCGCAAATCTTCATCCTCTCCGAGTAAAACCACCGTATCTCCCTGCATCTCAGCCCTGAATCCCGCCGCCGTGGACACCCTTAATCCAGCTATCTCGTGCACCACGGTGGGAGAAGCAGGAGCCTTCTCCCGCTCCACTGCGCCCTGCCCCTCGGGGTTTTCCACAGCCTCGGAGCCTTCCACAACTTCGGACTGAGCCGCAGACTCAGACCGCACCGCAGCCCCAGACTGCACCACGGGCGCGGGCTGAGTGGTGGGATACCTCTCCCCCACCGCCCACCAGGAAAGAGCGAGCACCACCACGATCACCCCCGCCATTGCCGCGTGCCACCAGGTAAACCGCCGCCATAAGTCCTTGGTGGGTGCTCTCCGCCTGTGCGCCGCACTCCTTATATCCGCCAGTATTTCCGTGCTGTCATCGGCTTCGCCGGTATCCAGGTTCTCTGATATTTCCTCCTTCTGCCCCACCCCGGCGTCG
Organism: Corynebacterium lowii; assembly: GCF_001412085.1. GTDB lineage: Bacteria > Actinomycetota > Actinomycetes > Mycobacteriales > Mycobacteriaceae > Corynebacterium > Corynebacterium lowii. The sequence continues at coordinate 478,976 of NZ_LKEV01000001.1, read as the reverse complement.
CGCAGCGCCTCTTCCACGGCGGCGGCTTCCTGCTCGTATCCCTCCGATTCCACCCGCACCTCGGCACCCCGCCACTGCCCATCCAAGAGGGCCTGCGCCTGCTCTACCACGGCTTTCAGCGCCCACGGCTGCGTGAGTACCGGAGCCACCAGGTCATATCGGTACACCGTATCCGGCCCCTCACAAACCGTGGCTTCCTCCAAAATCGTCACGGTTAGCGTCGTCATGCGTCCTCCTCCACGCAGGCCACCTGTATCACCTCGGGTTGTGATCCCGGAGTGAGCCAGCGTCCACGGCCCGGGGGCTGCTGCGTGGGTTTCATCCCCAGAATGGTGCCCTCTTCCTTATCCGCATTAAGCAGCAGCACCGCTGGATTTTGGTCTCGTAGTGCCGCGAGAAAAGGCTGATACAGAGCCCTGCTTATTCCCCCGGATTTCTGCGCCACCACCATGCGCAGACCTATATCGCGTGCATGGGGCAAAAGCGGCGTAATCTCCGCGAGCGCAGAAGGGTCTACGAGGTCCGCATCGTCAATCACCACGTAGATTTCCGGCCCCGTCCACCAGGTGCGTTCCCGCAACTCTTCCGCGCTTATATCCGGGCCGGGAATACGCTCTTTTAAGGTCACCGCCGTGTTGCGCAATGCCTCCGCGGTAGCCGGGGAAGAAGCACTATAGGCCGCCAACATATGCTCCGGTACCACTCCCAGGTGAGCGCGGCGATGGTCTATCAGTACGATTCTCGCCCGGTCTTTTCCTTCTACACTTATTCCTTGGATCAGGGTACGCAGCACCGTGGATTTACCCGCTCCATGAGAACCCACGCAAAGAAGATGCTCATCGCGCCAGCACACGGTATCCATCTGTATTCCGCCTATGCCGAGGGGATAGCCTTCCGCAGCGTCTGAAGCCAAAGATGCCAAGGACGCCAGGGGAAGATAATCGGGCAACATCTTGAGCTTTGGCACCGGCTCTTGGTCCGCAGAGGCAATGGTGATGTGCGCAATGTCTTGTGGGGAGCACAGACACCACAGCATGTGTTCCCCATCCGGGGTAATTCCGCGCCCCGGACGTGCCGGTATTTTCTGTTGTTCTTTGCGGTCGATCAGGGAATCCATCGCCTCCCCCAGCTGCAATTCCAGGCGATAATCAATCAAATCACGGATAGCGGGGCGCAGCATTGTCCACCGCGGGGTGGAAATAAGCACGTGCACGCCCGCCGCCGCGCCGTCGGCTACGAGGCGAGTCACCCGCTCTACTTCTTCCTCGCAATCGGAAACCAGGGCGTGCCACCCGTCAATCACCACAAAAGTCTGCCGCCCATCAGCGGGCGGACCGGCTTCTACTAAGGCCGTCACCTCATCAAATACGCGGTGCACGCGCCCTACATCTTTTTTATTAGCCACCCCGGCCACGTGCGGCAGGCGGCCTAATACCTCCTGGCTTTCCCCTCCCATATCCACCACATAAAAGCGCACCTGCTCCGTCGTATGCGTGGCGGCCAGGGAGGCCACGATGCTGCGCAGCGCCGTGGATTTTCCCGTGCGCGGCCCTCCGCACAGCGCGAGGTGTCCGCCGCCCACGCCAAAATCTAATACCAGGGGATCTTGGCGCTGATGGTATGGGCGGTCAATGATGCCCACTGCCGCTTTGAGCTCCCCCATCGGTTCCACCACACCGGCGAGTTCCACCACGGCAGGCAGCGGAGGAAGCCACAGCGTGCGTGCCCTCTGGTGGCGTTGCTGCGCGGTGGCGCAGGCGGCGTCCACCACGGCGTCGAGAAGCGTGCGGCCCTCCTCCACCTCGATGATCTCGGCTGCGTGGTGCTCCACGTCCGTCCAGTCGTGGAAAAATCGCACGCGGTGGTGTTCATCGGCGGTGGTTCTGCGGTGCTTCACCGGCCCCGATACATAGGCGGCACGGAAGCCCACCACCTCCTGCGGCCCCGCTTTGAGGAACCCCATGCCCGGCACCGTGGGGAGCTCGTGGGCGTCGGAGACTCCTAAAACCTGCCGAGATTCCGCGGCGGAAAACGTGCGCAAACCAATTCGGTAGGAAAGGTGGGAATCTAAACCGCGCAGGCGGCCCTCCTCTAATCTCTGGCTCGCCAACAATAAATGCACGTGAAGGGAGCGACCTAATCGCCCCACGGCAACAAAAAGATCGGCAAAATCCGGGTGCTGCCCCAGTAATTCGGAAAACTCGTCCACCACTATGAGCAGGGCTGGCATCGGTTCTAAGTCCGTTCGCCCGGCGCGCCGCGCCTGCTCATAATCATGCACATTGGCAAAATTGCCGGCCTCGCGCAGTACCTCTTGCCTGCGATTCATCTCTCCCGAGATAGCGTCGTGCATTCTTTCTACCAGCACCGATTCTTGTTCCAAGTTCGTAATCACGGCGGAGGTATGCGGGAGCCGATCAAGGCCTAAAAACGTGGCCCCGCCCTTGAAGTCCACCAGCACCAGCGTGAGTTCTTCGGGGCTGTGGGTGGCGGCAAGAGCCACCACGAGTGTGCGCAGGAGCTCGGATTTTCCCGATCCGGTGGCACCAATGCACAGCCCGTGCGGCCCCATTCCCCCGTGCGCAGATTCCTTCAAATCAAGCCATAAAGGTGCGCCCGTGTGCGTTTCTCTTCCTATCGGAACGCACAATCGGGTTTCGGCTTTCTCGCGCGCGGGCCACATGGTTTCCGCAGTGAGATCATCGCTATCGTTCACCCCGATCAAGCGCATGAGGTCATCGCCCTGTGCACTTTTATCAGCGTGCACCGTAGCGTCCCGCCGGTGATACGGGGCCATGCGTCGCGCCACGGCCAAGGCTCGTTCCTCCGATAATAAATCCGGGGCACCTAGCCTTTCTCGCCCCGAGGCCGTGTGCACCTAGATCCCCTCCTCCAGGGACAAAGCCAGCCCTTCCTCCTCGGCGCGGCGTCGCAAAGCACCATCTCCGCCGGCCTCCACGATCGTCTCTGCCTCGCCCGCCTCCCGGCCCTCCCAGGGAGAATCCACCACCACAATGCGGTGCGCCGCGCGCTCGGGGTGGCGCGTGTGCGGCAGCCACTTCAGCCATGCCCACGCGGCGGAACCCGGAGGCATCTCAATGCCCACCGTCTCCGGGCCGTGGGAGAAGGCAAGGCTGCATAACAGGGCTCGGAGGCAATGTTGTGCCTGCTCACCGGCGATGGAGAGGTAGCGAAAGGCCCGTAATTGCACGACAACGGGAGTATTGGGCACCGTGGATACCGCCCGCACGGTGCTGCGCAGGGACACCGCACACACCGGGTCCAAGTCCTCCGTCGAACCCGAATCCGCAACGTCAACGGGGGTACACAGCGAGGTCACGCCCACCCCAATCCGTACTTCCAGGGCGTCCGCGTCCTGCGCCGCGCGCTCCCACATTCTCTCGCTCCCCACCAAGGCCCACATATCCTCGGGAGCCGGGTAGCGGTGGACCTCGTGAGCGCGCTGCGCCTCGGCGTTGTCCAAGGCTGTTCTGCGGAGTTGAGCCAGATGGCGCAGGTAGGTGCGGCGAGTCTCGTCCGCGTCATTTCCTCCCTGCGGGGAAAACATCATGAGGAATCCCATAGCGGTCATGAGCGGCATGACGAGCATCATGGGGTGCACGGAGCCCGCGGAAAGGAACATCACGAGCACCATCGCCCCCATCGCCGCCACCATCACCACCGGCATGAGGAGACGCAGGATCGGCATGGCGGCGGGCTTATGAGCTGGGGGAACGGGAAGTGCTTTGAGCGTTCCCTCCGGGCGAGGTGGCGCCGGTACGCGCTGCTGTGCGCTTCGATACTCCACGCATAGCGCGGCGTCGCCGGATATAGGTGCTTCCATGACTCCCCCTCGTGCGTCATGCTCTCTGCCACAACCCCCTGCTGTGGACATAGCTCACAGAATAGACCATGATGGAGAAAAATGATGAGCGTGCTCCGCTATGGGGGTGGAAACGCACGAGCATCCACGAACTCGGGGGAGTTGATTTTCCACCATGACCACCAGCCATATGCTGCGGCTTCGTATCCTCATGCACGCAGGGTCGTATCACCGCCAAGCCGATCTCGCCGTACCCGCACAATCCTCGCTCGCGGAATGTCTCGATGAGCTCCTCGCGATTCTCGACGCCCCGCTGCTGCCGCGCCCCTGGCAGGCTCGCACGGCGGCGGGAACGCTTATCGACGCCACCGCCTCCCTCTCCCAGGCCGGGCTCCGCGATGGAGACTCGCTTTTTCTCTCGCCTCAGCAGGAGATTCCGCACCCCGTCATCCGCGATGCCACGGAGGCCCTTGCCGAGGATTCCGCCGTGCCCACCCAATCCGTGACGCCCCTCCACTGCGCCCACGCCGCCGCCACGATGGCTCTGTGCGCCCTCATGCCGGTTCTCAATACCTGGTTGAACCCGTGGCTTTCCTGCCTCTTGTGCTGCCTTATCGCCCTGCTGCTCACCCTGTGGGCTAAGCCCCTTCCCGGTCTCATCATCGGCGGAATCGGCCATGCCTCCGCCGCCGGTTTTCTCTGGGTTCGCCACACGGCTACCCCAGGGTGGTTAGCGTATGCGCTCCTGGCCGCCCTTCTCTGCGCCACCCTGGCGCTGTGTCTTTTCGGCCTCGCCGCGCGGAACATATCGCTGCGTATCATCGCCGCCGCCAGCATGATTTTTATTCTCAGCGGCAGCGCATTACTTCTATGGTGGTCCACTCATCGCCTTTCCGCCGTGGCCGCCGGAATGATTCTCTTTTCCCTTTTGGCGATATTCCTTTCTCCTCGACTTTCCACCTCGCTCGCCGGACTCCACCCACCCCGGCTTCCCTCCTCGGGGCAAAACCTGGATATTTCCGATTCCCCCGCGATTCCAGTGGAGGAACAAGCCCGGCGCGCTCACCTTCTCTACGAGGGGTTGTATATAGGAATCACTTTTGTATTCCTCCCCGCACTGATTCTTCTGGGGTTCAGCACTTCCCATTCTCCGGCGCAGGCCGGTTTTAGCGCCGCGCTGCTTCTCGGTGCAGCACTCGCCACCGTGCTCCACGCGCTGCGCCATCGCAATCCGCTCATTCTCTGGGCGCACCTCATTATCTCGCTCGGCGCGCTGGTGGCCCTCTCATTCTTGGCCGGTATCCACCTCGTCTTTGCGCTCCTCGCCCTCGTTCTCCTGCTGATATGCCTCACGATGCCGTGGTGGTTACCGCGCCTCCCGGCACCCGAGCCCACTCATATGCTCTGGTGGGAGCGCTGCGAATCACTCGCTATCGCGGCCATCATCCCGCTGTGTGCTCACCACATGGGGCTATTCTCCGCGATCCGGGGGTTGGGATTATGAGCCGCGTACCCGCTCTTATGCTTTCCTTCGCTATTCTCCTTGCCATCGCACCGATCCACGCGGCTCCCCTCCGCGCCGAGGAACGCTGCGTGGCCGGCATTCCCCTTTCCGCCGCGCCGCCTCCGCCGGACTCAGCGCGCTCCCCCTTCGCCTCGGGGGCGGGAATCACGGTGGCCGTGATTGATACCGGGGTAGCGCCTCACGAACAGCTCACCGAGGTGATCCCCGGCTCCGATCTCGTCTCACCGGAGGCACCCGCCCCGCTTCACGATTGCGATGGGCACGGCACCATCGTGGCCGGAGTGATCGGTGCCCGCGATTATGGCGTGGCACCGGGAGCACGGATTCTCAGCATCCGGCAATCCAGTTCCGCGAGTACCCACCAGGATGAAGAATCACGTACCCGCGGCACCCTCGCCTCGCTTGCGCAGGCCCTCCGGGAGGCGGTGGATCGCGGCGCCCGCGTCATTAATATCTCCGTGGTGGCCTGCCTTCCTCCCGAGCGCGCCCACGCGCTCGACACCACAGCTCTCGACGCCGCCCTTGACCACGCGGAAAGGCACGGCGCCGTGGTGATCGCGGCGGCGGGTAATCGCTCCGTTACCTGCACCGACACCTCGGTGGTATATCCCGCCTATTCCCCCACGGTGATCTCCGTTGGCGCATTAGAAGAGCCCCACAGCTTAGCCCCGTACTCCCTTCCCGGTGGTCCGCTCCGTTTGGCGGCACCAGGTGCTCTTAGCGCTGGCCTTAATCCCGCGGGGCCGGGATGGATTAAAGCCGTGGGTATTCCCGACCCTTCCGGTTTTATCACCTCACCCCAAAAACTCAAAGGCACGAGTTTTGCCGCCCCCGTTGTCTCCGGGATCGCGGCGCTGCTTCTTGAGCGCCACCCGTATTACAGCCCCGCCCAGGTACGCGCCCATCTTCTCTCCGCCGCTCAGCCTCCACACGGGGCGATCACCGCCCAAGCGGCCATCGCGGCCGTGCTACCGCCACCGCTCCCGGATCGCTCACCGGCTCCTATCACCCTGCCGGGTCCTCCCGATTCCCAGGCCCGAGCCAAGGCCCTGCTCCTCATGGGCTTGGCCTGCGTGGGTGTTCTGGCGTTTTCTCTCTCGGCCGGTTTCACCGCGCGATACAGAGGCGGCAGATACCGGGGTGCTAAAAGCGATAGCCCCGCTGCTTAATTCCCCCGCAGCGCCTCCTCGGCGTTAAGCGGGGAACCCTCCGGCAATAAGGCCAGGGCGGGCCACCACCCCGGTATGGCTTCCGCAAAACCCATCGCCTCTAGCCCCTCGCGCTGCGCCACGCTGTGCCGCACCCCATGAGCGGTGACCACGTGATAACCAAAGCCCGTGTCCACCGCGATGGCCCCCGGCAGGTGCGTGACAAAGGAATCCGCCACGGAAAGCCGCTCACCCGCGCCCTCCTGTATCCCCAACTCTCCTCGATACTGATGGGTCTCCGGCAGGGGCACGGGCCGCATGAGGTGAGGCGCCCTCCCCACCTGCCCTTCTTCACCAAAAACGCAGAGGTCAGTATCGCCTGGGTCGAGCACGCGCACTTTTTCCTCCGGCAACATCAACCGCTCGGTCAGCTGTGGGCGCGCCGCTATCTCCGCGCGCGAGGCTCTACGGCTGGCCGCACCCATATCGCTGAGCATTTCTGCTTGCAGCTCACTAATTTCCCGCGCTCCCTCGGCCTGGGAAATCCACGCTCCTTCTTCCGTGTGCACCACCTCGGGAAGGCGAGCGGGAAAAGCAATATCGGGCTGCCGCGTGATCGCCGCGATCACGGGAGCCGGTGGGGTCCACACCGGGGAGTGCGGTTCTATGCCCAGCCGCCGACGCACCACGACACCCTCCGGGGTACCAGCGGAAGGCAGCAACGCGCGGCCCCGGGACGTCGCTAAGTAATCCGCTGGCTCCGGTGAGGTGGTATCGCGCAGCAGCACGGCCTCTCCCTCCCCTAGGGCGAGCGGTGGTGTTCCCACGGAGACCGTGATCTGATCCCCCATCGTGCACACGGCCCAGGTGCGTTCCTCCTCCGCGGGGTTTTCGGCGGCGAGGAAGCCGGGGGCGTCGGCAATGCCCACGGGGCGGCCATGTCGCAGCTCGGCAAGGGCCTCATCGGATATGTCTGCGGGTTCTGCGGGCTGGCCCACGATGAGCCGCGCGGAGGACAAATTGAGCACCGGGTGAACGTCCTCGCCCACCCGGACGTAGAGCGCCCCGCTGGCGGCCCGCAATATGGGAGTATCCTCGCCCGGCATTGGCTTGGGGTCCATGACGGCGAGGAGACCCGAACCCATGAGCAGCAGCACGGTAATAACCAGGCCGAAGGTGGCCGCCCGCTGCCGCGTGGCGAGGGGATCGTGAATCATGCGTATATCACCCAGCACGAGGCCGTGGTGCATCCTGCGCATGAGAAATCGGTGCCCGGAAACCTGGGCGTGGCTGGTGGGCGGAAATAGAGCGCGGTTGTGCGGCATCCCCGATGGACCTTCCCCCGAAAGTTCTGCTATCGCGCCTTACTCTAGCAGTTATCGCGGCGGGGAGAACCCCTATTCCACGGGTATCGGGGCTCCACCTTCCATCACGCCGCCCTCCACAGGCCAGTTCGCGTCGTTTTCCGCGTCCTCGCTGGGAACGTCCTCGCGGTTATTGGGCTCCGTGGGGCGGTGGAAGTAAGGCTGATTTTCCTCCTCCGGGGAGGTAGCCACTCCCGCCTCGCCCTTGGTGGGCACCGGGTGGAGCTCGTCAAGCGGCTCGGGGGAATTACCCGGCTCGCGCATCTTTTCTAGTTCCTCATCGGTGAAGGCCTCATTGACGGCAAAGATCGCCACGTTTTGCTCCACGTACACCGGAGTCACGCCGGGGGTGAACCACAGGCCATCCATCATGCGCTCGTTGCGCGGCTGGGACATCCAGAAGTTCTCGGGCGAGATCACGATGTAATTCACGCCCATGTGCTCGGCGGCCTCGTCCACGTGGTTGCGCTCGTTCGGGGCGTCGGGGTTGCCCGCGCCCAGTGCGTTGGGCCACCAGTAGAGCAGACGGGTATCGGAGTCCTTGGTATCGGCCGGCCAATCGTAGTGGCGCATCACCGTGGGCAGGCCATTGTAGGCGTACATCCAGCTGTGGCCGTCGGCGGGTTCGCCCATGATGTATCCCTCATAGGCGTGAGGCTGGCGCGCGAGCCAATCGAAGGCGCGCAGGTCCACCGCGCTCACCATGCGGTCATCCTCGCGGGAGGCGTTAATGGCCCACTCTGCGCCCGTCTTGATCTGCGACCACAAATTAGCGTAAATGCCCCAGCTCACCGGGATCACCACGATGATGGAGGCAATGGCCGAACCCGTGGCCCACTTGCGCACCGGGGCGAGGCACACCAGGCGAATCAACACGGCCACGCCAATACCTGCGGCGGCGAAGAGAATCATGGCCACCGGAATGATGAGGCGGTGCGCCATCGAGTAGTGCAGCCCGCCGATGGGGCTGAGAATATCGCCCCACACCCCGCCGAAGGGACGCAGAGCATTCACCACGAGGGCCAAGGAGAAGAAGTAAAGCAACGGCGCCCACAGATTGCGCCGCCACACGAGCAGGGCCACCCCGCCGATGGCCGCCGCCCACAGCACCCAGGTGAGGTCTATGCCCTCAAAGGCACTGACGTGGCGGGTATTCATCCACAGGGCCTTGGACCAGGCCTCTCCGTAGGAAATATCCTCCACCCCGGAGAAGGCCGCGACCTCCTCGGTCACCTCCGAGCCCATCAAAATCTGCGGGAGCAGCAGCAAGGTGCCACCCAGACCGGTGGCCGCAAGCAATCCGACGTCGCGCAGGCGCACCATAATCGCCTGGCGCGCACCGTGAGCCGGGCGTGCGGGGACCCACAGCAGCCAGCACAACCACCACAGCAGCAACGCGCCAACGATGATGGTGACCGCCGAGGGGTGCATCTGCGTGACACCCATGAGCGCCATTGCGGCGGCAAAGCCATAGCGTGGATTGCTCGGCACGTTCATAAAGAGCGCGATGACCACGCCGGTCAGTGCCACGGCGGCAACATAGGGCCAGGCGCCCACGTAATTGCCCACCCAGTACCCCGCCGGGGCACCGAAAATCATCAGGGCCGCCAGGCCAGCACCAAGCTGAGCCGTGATGGAACGCCCACGCATCATCTTCCACGCCAGCAGCCCCACGGAAAGCGGGAAGCCCACTCCGGGGATGACGGCGCTGGCGACGTTGACCGCCTCAATGGGGGAAACGCCACCAATATCAGCAATGAAGTAGGTGCCGGCGTGCCACCCGCTCGGGTAGAACATCGTTTTCTGCGTCTCAATGTTGTGCAGCTCGCCCATGCGGGTGGGAGAGGCAATGCCGGATTCCATGATCCAACGCACCACGTTGGCGTGCCACTGCACGTCCCATCCCTGGAAAACGTTATTGAGCCCCTCCGGGGCACGCGAGATAAAGTCCAGGGACTTCCCGATGATGATGCGCGCCCCGGCGATAACCCCCACCGCCGGGATGATCCACGCGGGATCGACAAAGCTCCCCGGCTTCTTCCACCACGGAGTCTTTGCCTCCTCCGTTTGTTCAGGCGCAACAGCCTCCTGCGCCACTGTCTCCTCTACCACGGGCAGCAGGGCATTTTTGTATACCGAGGGCTTGGCCCGCAACGCCGTGGCCTTGCGCAATGCGGCGCTATTTTCAAGAATGTCCGCGTGCGGGTGCAGATAGACCACGATAGCGCGCAGGTCTCGCCCCTTATCACGGCGCTGACGCCAGCGGCCCCGCTCCCCGCGCGCAGAGCCAAAACCAAACCTGCGCTCATAGCCATAGCGCCAGGCCAGCGCCAGGAAAAGCAGCAAAACCCACAGCCCCGTGACGGAGAGCAGATCGTACCGCCACGGAGTGAGACCGATCAGCCAGGCCGCAAGACCAAACACCCCAAAACTCACCGGCATGGCCGCCGCGGCAGCCCAGGGAACCTTGATCCCGGAAGCCCAGCTCAGGAGGAATCCTGGCAGGGTAAAGATCAATACCGCGAGGTAGGCGATCTGGGCAGTATCCATGAAGGGAGGCCTTAGGTTCCTTTCTTGGTCTAGGTGAGACCCCTAGAGTGTATAGGTACCGGGGCATAAGGCGGTATCGCCTCACGCCGATCACGAGTTATGAGGGTACGCGCGGAGAGTTCTCTATCATCAGGATAGTCCACGCCCACCAAGCTCAACCCCTTGGCGGCCGCCACGGGCACCCTGGAGGAACGAGCGCGCTCGTCGAGAAGCTCCAGGGCCCTCGATGGCGGAAAGCGCCCCTCCCCCGCCGCCAAGCAGCATCCCACCAGGGCGCGGACCATCGACCAGCAAAAGGCGTCCGCCACCACCTCCGCCTCATAGAGCTGGGGCTCCTGCTCCGTAGAGCGATCGCGCCAACGCAGTATGTGGAGATCGCGCACCGTCGTGGCGTTGGGCTTGGCCTTGCAGAAGGCCGCGAAATCATGCAGGCCCACCAGGTGATCTGCCGTTTCTTGCATGAGCCCGAGATCCACCGGCTTGGGCCACGGGGTCGTATCGCGCACCCGCGTGGGCAGCGGGCCGCCGGGGGCGGTGCTTACGCGGTATGTATAGCGGCGTCGCAAAGCCGAAAAGCGAGCATCAAAGCCCTCCGGAGCCCTCGTGCAGGCGCTCAGCCGAATATCCTCCGGAAGCAGGCGCGAAAGACGGCGCACCAGGCGCGCGGGGTCACCGTCGATGGAGCGCTGTTGCAGGCTCTCCTCCGGCACGTCCACGTGCGCCACCTGCCCGGCGGCGTGAACCCCCGCATCGGTGCGACCCGCCACCGTCAATTCCACGGGCACCCGCAACACCAGGGCCAGGGCCTCCTCCACCGTGCGCTGCACCGTGCGCAAGCCGGGGTCCTTCTGGCTGGCCCAGCCGTGAAAATCCGTGCCGTCATAAGCGAGGTCCAGGCGCAGGCGAATCATCGGCGCCACCACCCCGAGGCCAGAGCCAGCATCCACAGCGAGGGCGCATCCACGGCAAGGCGCTGATACAGCCCCACGGGATTACTGCTGCCCGAGCCCAGCGCCGCGGCGATCAACAGGGCCGTGCCCAGCAGCGAAATCCCCCACAACAACCACGTTAAGGGCACCAGCGGCCCACCCATCGGGGCGCTTATCGACGCCCCCTGGGCCACCATGGCGCGCTGCATTCTGGTGGCACGAGCCGCCGTGACCATCACCGCCCACAGCGCAACGAGCGCCGCGAGCATGAGGCCATAATGCCAGGCGGGATTATCAGCGACGCTGATTACTAAGCCCCCGCCCCTCAAGGTGCCCACCGCTATCAAGCCCAGGCCCATCGGCCTCGCCGCGCTGAGCGTGCGACCTTGCCGCATCACCAACGCACCGGCTCCCACCAGTAACGCGGCCGATACCGCACTGCCCGCAATAAACCATTGATAGTGCGGGCTACAGGCCACCCTGGGGATAAAGAAATCCTCCATCGGGGCGCAGTGATGAACCCCCAGATCACCGATGAGGTTTAAGCGCAGGGAATACTCCCCCTGCCATCCCAAGACGGCAACCACTCGCCCCGCATACCAAGCCACCAGCGAAAGCAGCAGCATGAGAGCGGGATATTTTGTGTTTACTCGATCCACCCTTAGCACGCTACCGGAAGGGTGGGACAAGAAAGGAGCCGAGTTCAAACGCTCGTGAACTCGGCTCCTTGAACGGGATCGCACCGCGGGGAGATTACTTCTCCTCGGTGGTCTCCTCAGCGCTTTCGGCAGCCTCGGCGGCTTCGGGGGCCTCAGCGGCCTCCTCCGCCTGCTTGGAGGCAGCGGCACGGGTGGCGCGGGTGGCCTCGGTGCTCACGGTCTCCTCCAAAACCAGGGAGATCTGAGACATCGGGGCGTTATCGCCGCGGCGATTCTCCAACTTCACGATGCGGGTGTAACCGCCCTCGCGGCCCTCAAACTTGGGGGCAAGCTCGTTGAAGAGGTAGGCCACAACGTCCTTCTGCGGGACCTTCTTGAGCACCTCGCGGCGATCCGCCACGGTACCGCTCTTGGCCTTGGTGATGAGCTTCTCCGCGTAGGGGCGAAGCATCTTGGCCCGTGCATCGGTGGTCTTGATGGCACCGTGCTCGAACAGCTGCGCAGCCAGGTTAGACAGAATCTTGCGCTGGTTGCTGGCAGAACCGCCGAGTCGTGCGCCCTTCTTCGGGGTAGGCATGAATAACTCCTCGTGTGAAAATTGAGTTGAGCGGGCGTCTTACTCGTCGGAATCTTCTGCTTCGTCATCCACGAAGTCGCCGGTGGCGGCGTCGTAGCCTTCAAGGACCGTCGGGTCAAAATCATCGGGGGCGTCCTTGAGCGTCAGGCCCAGGTTCGCCAGCTTGATCTTGACCTCATTGATCGACTTCTGCCCAAAGTTGCGGATGTCCAGCAAATCCGATTCGGTGCACTCTGCGAGCTCACCAACGGTGTGAATCTCCTGGCGCTTCAGGCAGTTATAAGAACGAACAGAGAAGTTGAGGTCCTCAATCGGCATTCCATAGGCAGCCATGAACTCGGACTCGCGCGGGGAGGGGCCAATCTCGATGCCCTCGGCGGAGGTGTTGAGTTCGTGCGCAAGGCCAAAGAGCTCCACGAGGGTCTTACCCGCAGAGGCCATTGCGTTGCGCGGGGTAATGGAGTTCTTCGTCTCCACGTCAATAATCAGCTTGTCAAAGTCGGTGCGCTGCTCCACACGGGTGGCCTCGACCTTGTAGCTGACCTTGAGCACCGGGGAGTAGATCTGATCCACCGGAATCCGGCCGATCTCTCCACCGCCGGTGGCAGCCGCCGGCACGTAGCCGCGACCGCGCTCAACGATGAACTCGATTTCCAAGCTGCCCTGCTCATTGAGGGTGGCGATGTGGAGATCCGGGTTGTGGATCTCCACGCCAGCGGGAGGCTGAATATCCCCCGCCGTGATCTCGCCTTCGCCCTGCTTGCTCAGGTACATCACCACGGGCTCCTCGGAATCCGAGGACAGCACCATAGATTTAACGTTCAAGATGATGTCAGAAACATCCTCTTTCACACCGTTGATCGTGGTGAACTCGTGGAGCACACCGTCGATCTTCACGCTGGTCACCGCCGCGCCCGGGATGGACGACAGCAGGGTACGACGCAGCGAGTTACCGAGGGTGTAGCCAAAGCCCGGCTCCAGCGGCTCGATGACGAACCGGGAACGCGACTCCTCCACAACCTCTTCGGTGAGGGTAGGCCTCTGAGAAATAAGCATGGAACTCTCCTTTGGCGCCCGCTATTTGACGCCGGTAGACGGAAAGGGATGGATGACGAGCTAAGAAGATTACTTCGAGTAGAGCTCGACGATCAGCTGCTCTTGCAGCGGGACGTCGATCTGTGCGCGCTCGGGCAGCTGGTGCACGAGGATGCGCAGGGTATCCGGGACGACCTGAATCCAGGCCGGTACCACGGCGTCGGCAAGCTGCTCCTGAGCCTCTTCGAACCACAGCATCTTGCGGGAACGCTCACGAACATCAATGATGTCGTAGCGCGAGACGCGGAACGAGGGGACGTCGATCTTCTTGCCGTTCACGGTGAAGTGACCGTGGGAAACCAGCTGGCGAGCCTGGCGGCGGGTGCGCGCCAGACCAGCGCGGTACACGACGTTATCCAGGCGGGATTCCAGCAGAACCAGCAGGTTCTCACCGGTCTTACCGGGCAGGCGGTTGGCCTCCTGGTAGTAGCGGCGGAACTGCTTTTCCATCACGCCGTAGGTGAAGCGCGCCTTCTGCTTCTCCTGCAACTGGAGCAGGTACTCGGATTCCTTGATACGAGCGCGGCCAGCCTGGCCCGGGGGGTAGGGGCGACGCTCGAAGGACATGTCGCCGCCGACGAGGTCAACGCGGAGACGACGGGACTTACGGGTTGCGGGGCCGGTGTAACGAGCCATAGTTAGTTACCTTTCCTTTCCCTTAAACGCGACGACGCTTCGGCGGGCGGCAGCCGTTGTGCGGATGCGGCGTCACGTCGGAGATCGAGTTGACCTCAAGGCCAGCAGCCTGGAGGGAACGGATAGCGGTTTCACGGCCCGAGCCCGGACCCTTGACGAATACGTCAACCTTCTTCATGCCATGATCCATCGCCTTGCGGGCGGCGTTCTCAGCGGCCAGCTGCGCGGCGAACGGGGTGGACTTGCGGGAGCCCTTGAAACCCACGTGGCCGGAGGAGGCCCAAGAGATCACATCGCCGTTGGGGGCGGTGATGGACACGATGGTGTTGTTGAAGGTGGACTTGATGTAGGCGTGGCCCTGGGCCACATTCTTCTTGACGGCGCGGCGGCCAGTACGGCGGGCGCCGGAGCGAGTCTTCGGAGGCATAGATTACTTCTTCTTTCCGGCGATCGTCTTCTTCGGACCCTTACGGGTGCGGGCGTTGGTCTTGGTGCGCTGACCGCGAACGGGCAGACCGCGACGGTGACGCAGACCCTGGTAGCTTCCGATCTCAATTTTGCGGCGGATGTCAGCCTGAACCTGGCGGCGAAGGTCACCCTCCACCTTCCAGGAAGCCTCAATCACGTCACGCAGAGCAGAAAGCTGCTCGTCGTTGAGGTCATCGGTACGCAGGTCGGGAGAGATGCCGGTCTCCTCAAGCAGCTTGGCCGAACGGGCCGGGCCGATGCCGTAGATGTAGGTGAGTGCAACCTCCATGCGCTTATTGCGCGGGAGGTCCACACCAGCAAGACGTGCCATGTGGCAGTACCTTTCCGGTTGTTACGGTGGTTTTCTCCCCGCTCACCCCTGCCACGCAGCGCTTTATCCGGGCCGTAGCCGGACGTTGGGCTGTGATTCGCAGGGCTCCAGCCACCGTGGCCGAAGGTTATGCAGCTTTCCGCGCACTAATTAGTACGCGGAGCCTGGAGCGAGGAGGCGAAAAATTACTTGTAGCGGTAGACGATGCGGCCGCGGGACAGATCGTAGGGGGAAAGTTCCACCACGACGCGGTCCTCCGGCAGGATACGGATGTAGTGCTGGCGCATCTTGCCACTGATGTGGGCGAGAACCTGGTGGCCATTATCGAGCTCGACCTTGAACATTGCGTTCGGCAGGGGCTCGATGACCCGACCCTCCACCTCGATGGCGCCTTCCTTTGCCATATCCTCCAACTCTCCGCTGACATTAGGTGTTCAGATCACGCCAGCCCAGCGCAAGAGCGCAGGACGAACTAAGACATGATCCGTGGTAACTCTACACGCCACGGCGGCGGGTTTCAAAAGGCGGCATCAAAAAAGGTGAGTGGGGTGTAATCCCCACTCACCTGAGAGTTTCGCGTTACCGCATGCCTCGCAGCACTAGTAGACGTAAACCATATCGCCTATCTGCAACTGATCGAAGTACTGCACCGCATCATCGTGGTTGAGGTGAATGCAGCCGTGCGAGAGCAAAGCGGTGTTTCCCTGGTGGAAGGCGATGCCGTTGTTGGTGAAGTACACCGCATACGGCATGGGAGCCATGTCAAACTCGTAGGAAACCTCGTCCTTCACCTTGCGGTTCACGTAGAAGGTTCCGGTGGGGGTAGCGGTCTCCGGGCTGGGGGCACCGGCGGACATCTGCACCGGGCCGTAGGTGACCTCGCCATTTTCCTGGAGCCAGGTGCGGTTGCCCTGGAGGTCAATGCAGGCGCGAGCCTCAGCCGGGCAGGGGTTATCGGCAACCTCGGCGGCGCGGGCCTCAGCCCGGCGCTGCTCTTCGGCACGCGCAGCCTCGGCGCGTTCGGCCTCCGCACGCTGCGCTTCCGCCTGCTGGGCTGCCTGAGCCTGCTCGGCCTCCGCGCGGCGCTGCTCCTCGGCAGCAGCGGCGTCGTCAACAGCGGGAGCCGGCTGCGTGGGCGCGTCCAGGATGCCGGGGAAGGCCGTCTCCACGGAGTTATCCAGCAATTGCAGGGCCGGATCGGCCAACTCGGGAGGAAGCTGCGCGGCCTGCTCGTGCAGGGCATCGCGGACCTGGAGAGCGCGCTGCTCCAGGTTCACGTTTGCGGCCGGGGCGGGGGCGGTTTCCGCAGCCGAGGCGACAGTAGGAGCAGCGAGGAGGGCACCCGTCGCAGTACCAGCGGCAGCGATGGAGGCCGCCCGACGCCGCGTGGCAGAGGGCTTAGCATGGCGGGGCTTGTATGACATGACCGCAAGTATAGACTCCATCGGCCTATATTCCCTCATCGGCGCGGGGAACGCGGAGTAAGAATCCTCGGGCCCCGGCTCGTGGCCGCCACCGTGTGCTCCCAATGAGAGGCCCAGGAGGCGTCGGCAGTAACTACCGTCCAACCATCGCTGAGCTCCTTGCTCTCCCAGGTACCCAACGTGAGCATGGGTTCCACGCACAAGGTGGTGCCCTCCTGAAGCACCGGCCCACGGCCCGGGCGGCCCTCATTAGCTAGAAAAGGATCCTCGTGCATGGTTCGCCCAATGCCGTGCCCGCCATAGCCATCGACGATCCCCAGGGGCACCCCAAAGCGCTTCTCCGCCTGCCGCGTGGCCGTTTCGAGAGCATGAGAAATATCGGTGAGCCGCGCCCCCGGCACCACGGCGGCGATGCCCTGCTCCATCACCCAGCGCGTGGCGTCATTGAGCGCTTCCACCTCGGGGGCCACCTCCCCCACACCGAAGGACCAGGCGGAATCGCCCACCCAGCCGTCGAGGGTGGCGCCACAATCAATGGACACCAGATCCCCCTCCCCCAGCACCGCCTCGGCGCTCGGGATGCCGTGCACGATCACCTCATTGACGGAAGCGCAGATGGAAGCCGGGAACCCCTCATAACCGAGGAAGGTGGGATAGGCCCCCGCATCCCGGATCACCGCCTCCGCCACGGCGTCGAGTTCCAGGGTGCTCACCCCCGGTTTGGCCGCCTCGCGCACCGCTTGCAGTGCGCGGCCCACGATCTCCCCGGCGGCCTGCATGGCGTCGAGTTCCCCAGGGGTCTTACCCGGAATCTTCTTCCTCGTGCGGAATACCATCGTTCCTCCTCGTTTTTGTTCCCATCAGGGTGCTTTGCGACGCCGCCTGCGCGGGGATGTTGCCTATGCGGGGGGCGCCGCCTGCGCCGGGACGTCGCAAAGCAAAAGCCCCCGCGGGAAACCTCCCTGCGGGGACTGCGGCCTCAGTGGCTTTTACTTACGATCTTCCAGCGCGGCCAGGGCGCGCTCGTTAACCTCGTTGACCTCACCCTCAGCCTCAATGCTGATGATCTCCGAGCCGTAGTGCTCGATGAGCGGGGCGGTCTCCTCGCGGTAAACCTTGAGGCGGGTGCGAATCGTCTCTTCGTTATCGTCGGCGCGGCCGCGGGCGAGCATGCGCTCCACCACCACGTCCTCCGAGATGCGGAAGTTCAGCACGCCGTTGAGTTTAAGGCCTTTCTTTTCCAGCAGCGCGGTCAGGATTTCTGCCTGCTCCACGGTGCGAGGGAAGCCGTCGAGGAGGAAGCCCTCGGCGGTATCCGCCTCGTCCAGGCGCGATTCCACCATGCGCGCGGTGACCTCGGTGGGCACAAGCTTGCCAGCATCAATGTACTGCTTGGCCTCGATGCCCAGCGGGGTGCCTTCCCCGATATTGGCGCGGAAGAGATCGCCCGTGGAGATATGCGGTACGCCCAGCTTCTCCGAGAGCAGAGCGGCCTGC
The DNA here is from genome assembly GCF_001412085.1 of Corynebacterium lowii. GTDB lineage: Bacteria > Actinomycetota > Actinomycetes > Mycobacteriales > Mycobacteriaceae > Corynebacterium > Corynebacterium lowii. The sequence goes on along the minus strand of NZ_LKEV01000001.1, from coordinate 460,950 downwards.
GTGCCCTTGCCGGCACCGGGGGGTCCAAGAAGTACGAGTCTCATTTGAGCAACCCTTCGTAGTTACTTTGCAGAAGCTGGCTTTCGATTTGCTTCACGGTAGTCAACGCCACGGACACGAGGATCAGCACCGCCGTGCCACCGAAGGCGCCCATACCGGCGCTGCCCTGGTGACCGATACCAAAGTCCAGCGCGATATTCGGCAATACCGCGATCACACCAAGATACAACGCGCCCACGAACAGCAGACGATTCATCACATATGCCAAGTACTGTGCCGTGGGGGGGCCCGGGCGGATTCCGGGGATGAAGCCACCGTACTTCTTCATGTTATCGGCCTGCTCGTTCGGGTCATACTGCACCGAAACGTAGAAGTACGAGAAGAAGATGATGAGCGCGAAGTACAGGACGATGTACTGCCAGGAAGAGGGGGTTTGCAGCACCGAGATGACGTTGCGCTGCCACCAGTTATCGGTGGGCTCCAGGTTGCCGGAGTACACGATCTGCGTGATGAGCACCGGCATGTAAATCAGCGAGGAAGCGAAGATCACGGGGATCACGCCCGCCTGGTTTACCTTTAGCGGCAGGTAGGTGGAGGAACCGCCGTACTGACGACGACCCACCATGCGCTTGGCGTACTGCACCGGGATACGGCGCTGACCCTGCTCCACAAAGACCACGCCCACGACGAGCACGATCACCGCAGCCACCACCACAGCGAACATCAGGCCGCCGGAGTTATTGAGCACCGCGAGGCCATCGGTGGGCAGGCGGGTGGCGATACCGGCAAAGATCAGCAGGGACATACCGTTGCCCACGCCCTTATCGGTGATGAGCTCGCCCATCCACATCACCAGCACCGCACCGGAGGTCATGGTGATAACCAGCACCACCAGATCCCAAATGCTGCGATCCGGCACCAGCACCTCAATGCCCGCACCCAACAACTGCTGGCGATCCGCCAGGGCCACGATGCCCGCCGATTGCAGAAGGGCCAGGGCCACCGTGAGGTAGCGGGTGTACTGGGTCATCTTTGCCTGACCAGACTGCCCCTCCTTCTTCAACTGCTCGAAGTGCGGGATCACCACGGTCAACAGCTGCACGATAATCGACGCCGTGATGTAGGGCATGATGCCGATGGCAAAGATAGAAAGCTGCAATAGAGCACCACCAGAGAACAGGTTAATCAGCGAGTACACGCTGCCCTGCTCCTGAGTGAGCTCACGCAAACGACCACTAATCTGCGCGTAATCCACCCCTGGGGCGGGGATCTGCGCACCAACGCGGTACAAGACGATCATCGCAATGGTGAAGAGAATCTTCCGGCGAAGATCAACATCCTTAAAAGCCTGGATAACGGCGGACACTTACCCTCCTGGCTCCACGCACGCCGCCTACCCGGCAAAGGCAGACTCAACGCGGCAGAGTGTTCTATTCGTTCCAGCCCCTACGCCCCGCATACACGAAAACTAGGGGCGCCGGACACAATTGACTCCACTACCTTACCAGTCCCCCACGCTTTTCCCACCCGGGGGTACGAGTGCTTTAGGCCATAACGCCGCGCTGCTTGGGTAGCCCCACCCACAGCAAAGCCGTGACCCCCGCACCCAGGGCCGCAAGAATAACGGTGAATACCACGTCCTCCCCATCGGAGGTTCCCGTGCTAAGCCCCGCGATCAACCTCCCCCACCACAGCAGGAGCGCCCCCGTTAGCACTGCCTTGGTGAGCCTAGCCGAGACCTTCGGCAGGAAAAAGAGCACCACGCCCACCAGCATGGTGATGGCGCTCCCGAGGGAAAGCCCCCTCAACAGGAGCGCATCCTCCCGCACGAACAGCACCGAGGCAATCTCCATGACCATCGCCACACCCATGAAAATCGCCGCGATCTTGGCCCATAGCTGCGTATTCATGGCGATTAATCTACTCCGGTTATGAAGAGATCGCAGCGGGAACAGCAGGACGTGAGGCAGACATGGGCCAACCATAGAAAAGACCCGCTTCCTATTTAAGGAAGCGGGTCTTTAAATTAATCCGAGTGCGAAAGCTACTTGGTAGCGTTCACGGATCCACCAGCGGCCTCGATCTTCTCCACAGCGGACTTGGAGAACTTCTCGGCGGTAACGTTCAGCTTCACGCTGAGGTCACCGGTGCCCAGCACCTTCACGGGCTGCTTGGGGCGCACCAGGCCCTTGGCCACGATGTCAGCCACCGTCACCTCGCCGCCCTCCGGGAAGGCCTTGTTCAGGTCACCCACGTTGACAACCTGGTAGTAGACCTTGTTCGGGTTCTTGAAGCCCTTGAGCTTCGGCAGGCGCATGTGAATAGGCATCTGCCCACCCTCGAATGCGGCCGAAACCTGCTTGCGGGCCTTCGTACCCTTGGTACCGCGGCCAGCGGTCTTACCCTTGGAAGCCTCACCGCGACCAACGCGGGTCTTAGGCTTGTTCGCGCCCTTGGACGGGCGCAGATCGTGGAGCTTGATGATATCGCTCATGTGTTATCTACTCCCCTGCCACTTCTTCGACAACCACCAGGTGACGCACCATGTTGATCTGGCCGCGCACGGCAGCGTTGTCCTTCTTGATAACGCTGTGGCGGATGCGCTTGAGGCCCAGGGCCTCAAGGTTGGCCTTCTGCTTCGGGTTCGTACCCACGGTACCGCGGATCTGCGTGATCTTCAGTGCCATGATTAGGCCTCCTGTCCGGCGCGAGCGCGCAGCATACGGGCGGGAGCAACCTCTTCGATGGTCTTGCCGCGGCGGGCGGCCACCTCTTCGGGTCGCACCAGCTGCTTGAGACCAGCGACGGTCGCGTGAACCACGTTGATCGCATTGTCCGAGCCCAGGGACTTCGAGAGGATGTCCTGCACACCGGCGCACTCCAGCACGGGGCGGGCGGCGCCACCGGCGATCACACCGGTACCGGGAGCAGCGGGCTTGAGCATCACGCGACCGGCAGCGGCCTCACCGATCACCGGGTGGGTGATCGTACCGGCCACCATCGGAACGCGGAAGAAGTTCTTGCGAGCCTCTTCGGCGCCCTTCTGGATGGCGGCGGGAACTTCCTTGGCCTTGCCGTAGCCCACGCCGACCATGCCCTGACCGTCGCCCACGATCACCAGAGCGGTGAAGCTGAAGCGACGACCACCCTTAACCACCTTGGACACGCGGTTGATGGTCACAACGCGCTCGATGTACTTATCGCGCTCGTCGTTAGCGTTGCGGCGATCGTTGTTGCGGCCACCGCGGCGCTCGTTGTTGTTCTTCTTGTTCTCGTCGGCGGAGCGTCCGCCGTCACGCCGTTCACGTCCCGGCATTACGCGATCCTTCCGTTGATGTTCTGCTGGGTGGCAATCATTAGAACTTCAAACCACCTTCGCGGGCTGCATCGGCCAGCGCGGCAACGCGGCCGTGGTACTTGTAACCGGCGCGGTCGAACACGACCTTCTCGATGCCGGCTTCCTTGGCACGCTGGGCGATCAGCTCGCCCACCTTGGCGCCCTTGGTCTTTTTGTCGCCTTCCATCGCGCGGATCTCCGGCTCGATGGTGGAGGCGGCAACAAGGGTGTGGCCGATGGTGTCGTCGATGACCTGCGCGTGCATGTGACGCGAGGAACGGTGCACCACCAGGCGCGGTGCCTCGAGGGTACCACGCAGGTTCTTGCGGACGCGGAAGTGACGGCGGGCACGGGCAGCGCGGCGACGCGAGGAGATGTCCTTGCCCACCGGAGTACGCTTCTTGTTCTGTTCTGCGTTGTTGCTCATGCTTACTTACCCGTCTTTCCGACCTTGCGGCGGATCTGCTCACCCTCGTAGCGGATGCCCTTACCCTTGTAAGGATCGTCCTTCCGCAGACGACGGATGTTCGCGGCGATCTGCCCAACCTGCTGCTTGTCGATACCGGCGATGGAGAACTTGGTGTTTCCGTCCACGGCGAAGGTGATGCCCTCCGGAGCCTCAATGAGGATCGGGTGGGAGTAGCCCAGGGCGAACTCCAGGTTCTTGCCCTTGGCCTGGACGCGGTAGCCCACGCCGAAGATTTCCATTTTGATGGTGTAACCCTCGGTGACGCCAACCACGCAGTTGTTAATCAGCGAACGGGAAAGACCGTGCAGGGCACGGTTCTTGCGGTTATCGTCCGGACGGGAAACCACAATCTGGTTTTCCTCGACGGCCACGGCGATCGGAGCCGGAACGTCCAGGCTCAGGGTGCCCTTGGGCCCCTTGACCTCTACGTGCTGGCCGTCAATCTTCGTTTCCACACCGGAGGGAATGGTGATGGGAGCCTTACCAACTCGCGACATTGCTTATCACTTCTCCCTATTACCAGACGTAGGCGAGAACTTCTCCGCCTACGCCCTTCTCGGTAGCCTGGCGATCGGTCAGCAAGCCCTGGGAGGTGGAGATGATCGCCACGCCCAGGCCACCAAGGACCGTCGGCAGTTCGGTGGACTTTGCGTACACGCGCAGACCCGGCTTGGATACGCGGCGCAGACCGGAGATGGAGCGCTCGCGCTGGGGGCCGTACTTCAATTCGAGGGACAGGGTCTTGCCGACCTTGGCGTCCTCGACGGTGTAGTTCGCGATGTAGCCCTCTTGCTTCAGGATCTCAGCGATATTCGCCTTGATCTTGGAAGAAGGCATGGACACGACGTCGTGGTGCGCGTGGTTTGCATTGCGCACGCGCGACAGCATGTCCGCGATAGGATCAGTCATGGTCATAGAAGCGACCTATTGCCTTTCTCGTTGCGGTTCCCTGCCCACCGGTGAAGCGTTCTCCGTGTCTCTTTGGGCCACTTGCGCTCTCCTCCGCTCAGTAACGGAGGGTGCTCGCTGCCGCACCACACACGGTGCGCATACCCGGCGAGGGGCCTACAACAAAGTAGGTGTTCGTTTCAGTTATGGAACATCGGCGCAGCACAAAAGTGCGCAGAAGTCCGAGGGGCAATCCTACCGATCTCCTCGCTCCAAGCAAAATCGCATAGCAAAAAGGCTCACGGCAATGCCGTGAGCCCTTGACCGGCGCGCTACTACGCGCCCAAACTTTATGTGCCCTTATGCCCCGCAGGTGCTGGGAGCCGCCTTGCCGTCAAAGCGATCAAAGAGCCAGCCGGCAGACTTCACGTACCACGGCACCGCGGTGCCCATGTGATCCAGCGGAAGTTCCTCGTACTGCACGGCAGCACCACCCTCGCAGTACTTGTCCGCCAGAACCTTGGAGTCCCCAGCGATCATCACGCCGTCGCCAGGCCCAATACCCGGCTTATTCCCCGGCGTACCCACGATGTCACCCGCGGTACCCGTGGCGTAATAGAAGGGCACGGTGGGATTCGGGCCAAGGTGCATATTCACCTTGTCCAGCACCTCGCCCAGGCCCGGAATGGAACGCGGGTTCGCATACTCCGGCTTCATCAGGGATTCCCAGGTCAGGCCCGGGGCCGTGCCGTGAACCTCCGTGATAGCAGCCTTCTCCACGCGATTGACCATGAAGCGACCAAAATCGCTGAGATAGGGGTCAAGGTCAAGGTCATAGGAACGCGCCAATCCCGCAATAGCCATGAGCTGAATGGGCGCCCACAAAACCGAACCGCTGACGTAGTTGATATTGTTTTCCGGATTCACCAGCACACCACCGGTGGCCGCTCCCACGAGGTTGTCGTTGATCTCGGGAGCATAGGTGGGGGCAAGCTGAGCGGCCCAGTTGGTAGCGATGGAGCCACCCGAGTACCCGAGCAGACCCACCTGGGAATCCTGATTCAGGCCCGTCTCCGGGGCGTGAAGGGCCGCGCGGATACCGTCCAGGGTGGTGGTTCCGTATTCCGGACCGGCGATGAAGTGCGCGTCTTGGCCCTCAATATCGGGGATGGCCACGGAGTAGCCCCGGTTGAGGAAGGAAATAATCATGGCGGTCTCACCCGAAGCGGCGAGATTACCAAAGCTCACATCGCCCGCAATGCTGCGCGAAGGGCTGTGCTCGGGGTCCAGGGAATCGTACACGGAGTGAACGGAGACGAGCTTGCCGTTGCTCGGGGCAATCGGGTTGACCACGGAGGTGATGCCGTGCACCTTGTTCCCCTGCGCGTCGGTGGTCACGTAGCGGATCTGTGTCACGTTCAGGGGCGTTTGCAGGCCAAAGGCGCTGTAGGCGATATTGCGCGTTGCCAGCACCTCGCCGGGCTGGCGCTGGGAGAGATCCTCGTGATTCTCAAAGAAGGTGCGATCGCCACCCCGCACAGAGGAACCGCCGAAAGGGGCGCCGGGGTGCGGTCCATTCACGGAGGCCACGGCCGGGGTCAAGGAGGTCAGCAGGGCACAGGCCGTGAGTACAGCCACCAATGAGGTTTTTTTCATGTTATTTTTCCTTGTTCACGAGGACACGCCGGGAGCAATATAACCATACCGGAAGCAATTTCCTCCATAACCCTAACAAAATAATGTTTCAAATGTTACTCAAGGGGCTGAAGTAACTAATGGTATAGCCTTTTCCATCGCCCGCAATACGCCCCCCCCACAGATTCCAAGGAGTATCCATGACCACGCCTATCCTGCCCAAACACGAGGCCGCCGCCCTCATCGACGCCCAGCGCATCCGGCATAACCTCACGTGGGAAACCCTCGCCCAGCATATCGACGCCCCCGTGGTATGGAGCACCGCCGCGCTGCTCGGCCAGCACCCCCTCACCGCCAAACAGGCTCAAAGCGTCGTCGAGTTCCTGGGCTTCGAGCAGCAAGAAGCACACGCCATCGCAGAATCCCTCCAATCACAGCCCATGCGCGGGAATGATCCTGCGGTGCTGCGCGATCCCACCATTTATCGCCTCCACGAGGCCATCAATGTTTATGGCGCGGCATTCAAGGCGCTCATTCACGAAGAGTTCGGGGATGGCATTATGAGCGCCATTAACTTCCAGGTCGATATTTCCCGCCGCCCCGATCCGGAAGGGGACCGAGTAACCATCACCTTTGACGGCAAGTTCCTCGATTACCGCTGGTGAGGCACCACCTGCACCAAAGAAAAATCCCCCGCGGCTCATCGCCACGGGGGATTCTATGCGCAGAGGCTTAGGCCTCCTTGGCCTGCATCTTGCCCTCGCCGTCCTTGAACGGGAAGCCCAGCAGACGCAGGAGGGAGCGACCCTCCTCGTTGTTCGTGGCGGTGGTCACCACGGTGATGTCCATACCGCGCGGACGATCAACCTTGTCCACGTCGATCTCGTAGAACATGGTCTGCTCGGTCAGGCCGAAGGTGTAGTTGCCGTGGCCGTCGAACTGCTGGTCAGAGAGACCGCGGAAGTCGCGGATACGCGGCAGAGCCACGGTGAGCAGACGATCCAGAAACTCCCACATGCGGTCGCCACGCAGGGTGACCTTGGCGCCGATGGGCATACCCTCGCGCAACTTGAAGTTAGCGATAGACTTGCGGGCGCGGCGGATCTGCGGCTTCTGGCCCGTAATCAGGGTCAAGTCCTCGATGGCGCCGTTGATGAGCTTGGAGTCACGAGCGGCGTCGCCCACGCCCATGTTCACCACGATCTTGGTCAGACCGGGGATCTGCATGACGTTCTCGTACTCATACTTGTCATTGAGCTTGGTGCGGATCTCATCGCGGTAGATGGTCTTGAGCCGCGGAGTGTAATTCTCGCTCATTAGATGTCCTCCCCGTTGCTACGCGCAATGCGGACCTTCTTGCCGTTCTCATCAAAGCGGTAGCCCACGCGGGTGGGCTTGCCCTCGGAGTCGAGCACCATCACGTTGGACACGTGGATGGGGGCCTCCTGGGTGACAATGCCACCGGACTCGGCACCGCGCTCGGGAGCGGAGTTGGCCACGTGCTTCTTGATGCGGTTCACGCCCTCCACGAGGACCTTCTCCGTCTTGGGGAAAGCCTGGATGACCTTGCCCTGCGCACCCTTATCGGGGCCGGAGATCACCTGAACCATATCGCCCTTATGGATCTTCACTTAGATCACCTCCGGTGCCAGCGACACAATCTTCATGAACTTCTTTTCACGCAGCTCGCGGGCCACGGGGCCGAAGATGCGGGTACCGCGGGGCTCGCCATCGTTCTTGATGAGCACGGCGGCGTTCTCGTCGAAAGCAATGTAGGAGCCGTCCGGGCGACGGGTCTCCTTCTTAGTGCGCACGATGACGGCCTTGACGACCTCACCGGCCTTCACATTGCCGCCGGGGGTGGCTTCCTTGACAGTGGCAACGATGGTGTCGCCAATGCCAGCAAAACGTCGGGTGGAACCGCCGAGCACGCGGATGCACAGGATCTCCCTAGCACCGGTGTTATCGGCGACCTTCAGACGCGATTCCTGCTGAATCACTACTGGTCTCCTGACCTGGTTTTATGTGCGGCAGATTTCCGCCCTGCGCGCACGCGGTCTATGTACATATCGCAGCGTGCACTCCGCCATAAGGCGGGCGATGAACCATCGTGGTCACAGGGTCTCGGCAAGGGGGCTCGGAACGCACCCCACAGGCCGACCTACACGCGCAACCTGCACATTAAACCACCAGGTGCCCCCCGCAATCAAATCCCCTAGGCGCTGGGCTGCTTATCCTCGCTGGGCTGCTTTTCCTCCACGCGCGGGTCCACCATGAGCAGACCGGCTCCGTGCTCCACCTCCTGTGGCAGGGCGAGCGCGGGGTTTACCGGGCCGGTGCGTTTGGAATTGGACACCACCACCGGCGTGGTCAGCTCGTAACCCGCGGCCTTGATGGCCTCCATATCGAACTCGCAAAGCAGATCCCCGGCGCGCACCTCGTCCCCCTTGGCTTTGTGCGGGGTGAAGTGCTGGCCCTTGAGATTCACGGTATCAAAGCCGATGTGCATGAGTACGTCGATATTCTTGCCCTCGGCGTCCTTGGTGCGCACCGCAAAGGCGTGCCCGGAGGGGAAGGCCACGATCACCTTGCCGTCCACGGGGCTATAGAGCGCCCCCACGGAGGGTTCAATGGCCGCGCCCGCACCCAGCTTCCCGGCCGCAAACATCGGATCGCTCACCTCGCTCAGCGCGATGGCGCGTCCGCTCAGCGGAGCCAGCACACCGGTGGCGTTCTCCGCCGCCTCCGGCACCGGGCTTGGCGACGCCTCCGCGGCACCCGGCGCGGCGGGGCTATCGGGGTCAATGGAACCGCGTTGGCGCAGCAGATAACGCCCGTAGAGCCAGGCGGCGGCAAAGGCCACCACAAAGACGATCACCGCGCACACGAGGAACTGAGTCCAATCGCCGCGGCGGATGGATACCACGCCGATGAATCCCGCCGCGCCCAGGGCCGTGGCCTTCACGTCGAGCAGCGCGATCAAGGTGCCGCCCACGGCGGCCGCTCCCATGCCGATGAAGAAGGGCCAGCGCAGGCGCAGGTTCACGCCAAAGACCGCGGGCTCCGTGATACCGAAGAGCGCGGAGACGCCGGTGGCCCCGGCCAGCCCCTTGAGTTTTTCGCTACGCGCCAGGGTGTACACGGCGAGGGTGACCGCACCCTGGGCGATATTGGCCATCGAGGCGATGGCGAAGATGAAGGAACCGCCCTCGGCCCACAACTGCATCTCGAAGGGCGGGAAGGATTGGTGCAGGCCGGTAATGACGATCGGGGTGTACACCAGGCCGAAGAGGAAACCACCCACCGGGCCCGCGAAGTCGTAGCCTGCGGCGAGGCCGGCGCCCAGGGCGTCGCCAAGCCAGCGCATAGCCGGACCCACCGCCACGAAGGTGGCAAAGCCCGTGATGAGAAGCGAAAGCAGCGGGGTGAGCAGGAAGTCCACGGTGCCGCTGAGGTGCTTGTGCAGGAACTTCTCGATGGTGGCCAGCAGGTAGGAGACCACCAGCACCGGCAGCACCGTGCCCTGGTATCCGGCCTGCGCCACCTGGAGGCCAAAGACATCCCAGTAGGGCATGTCCCCGCTGCTCATAGTGGCAGCCACCTCGTAACCGCTGACCAGCGAGGGCATCACCATCGCCATGCCCATGCCCGCGCCCAGGAACTCATTGCCGCCGAAACGCTTGGTAGCGGTAAAGCCCACCAGGATCGGCAGGAAGGCAAAGGGCGCGCTGGCCAGGAGGTTCACCAGTTCCGCAAAGCCCTGAAGCTGGGGAACGCTATCCACCAGGGCGGTGCTGGTGGGATCGCTGGCGTCCTTGGCCGTGAGCACGTTATAGAGGGCCATGAGGAGGCCGCCACCCACCAGAATGGGGATGAGCGGCACGAAAATATCGGCCAGCACCTTCACCGCGCGGGTAAACCAGTTGCCGCTGCGCGTGGCCACCTCTTTGAGTTCCTCGGTGCTCACGGCGATGGACTTTGAGGTCATGGCGTCCAGCTCGTCAAAGACCGTATCCACGTCTCCGGGGCCCACAATGATCTGGAACATCCCGCCGGAGCTAAAGGTGCCCTTGAGGTCGGGGTCATCGTCCAGGCGGGCCATATCCACCTGACCCTCATCTTTCAACACCATGCGCAGGCGGGTGGCGCAGTGCGCCGCCGCAACGATATTCTCCTCGCCACCCACCGCGCTCAAAACGCGGGAGGCGACTTCCTTGTGTTCCATCTATGCGATTCCTCTCGGTGATTCAGTTAATAATCTCAGGTGTGGCCCAGGCCTGCTCGGGATAAGCCTGGAGGCTGGCGGTGGCCGCGCCATCTTCGGCATAAATCTCCACGGCGGCGCCATCGAGCAGCACAGTCAATGTCCCCGGTCCGGCCCGGAAGGTTCGGGTATCCGCGGCATTGCCGTCCCCGCGGTCCAGGCCGCGCACGCTACCGCCGCTGCGCACGCTGCGGCTCACGCTCAGGGCCTGCGCGGCGGCGTCGTAATGCAGGCGCACCACCTCGTTGCCCGCGGTATCACGCAGGGCGATGCGGGTATCTCCCTCCCCCAGCTGTGTGCTCCACTCTGCGCCCTCGGGTGCCAGGGGTTCTTGATAGAGGCGGCCAGCGCGCAGGGTGACGCGGCGCGGCACGGTGAGCATGTGCACCCAGCCGTCCTGGGCGGTGGGGGCGTCGTCGCGGCCCGGCATGCCCATCCAGGCCAGCGCGAGGGCTTCGCCCGGCGCGATCCCCTCTTGATCCGCAATCAGTTGGGCGGCGTAGAACTCGTGGCCATAATCCAGCTCGCTAAAACCCCGAGTGACCTCGAAGGTGGTGCCGCGCAGGTGGCCCACGAGGTAGCCGCAGCGGTCGGGGTCGGCAAAGTTGGTAAGAAAGACGTCCGGGTTCTCCGGCAACATCTCTTCTACCTCGTCAAGGCCCTGGGGGCAGAGCACCAGGACGTCGTAAGCCTTGCCATCGTGCTTATCCACCATGCGCAGCAGGTTCGGGCACTCCCACATGTAGCCCTCGGGAATGAACACCGGGCTTCCCCCCTCCTGCGCTCCGGGGGCGGGGACGCAGCGCAGCGCGCCTTCAAAGTTCCAGTGGTGCAGGTCACGGGAGGTATAGAGCACCGCAGCGCCCTTCTCCTCCTCCGTCTGTGCGCCCAGCACCATGCGCCAGGTGCCCGGTTCCTCGGGGTTCTCGGTGATGTGTGGGTCGCGGTAGTGTCCGGTAAAGCCGGGGGTGGGGGCGTCGATAAGCGGATTAGCTTCATCGCGGCGGTAGGCGGAGGGCTCCCCCGGCTCGCCGTCCAGGAACACGCGGTTCTGGGAGGGGATGCGCTTGCCCTCTACTTTGAGGTTGCCGGTATAGAAGAATTGCACCGCGCCATCGCCCGTGGGCACGGCGCAGCCGGAATAACAACCATGCAGGTCATAGGGCTGGGTGGGCTCCAGCACCGAGGTACCTCCCTGCGGCTGCCAGGCGCGCTCACCGCGCGTATCCATCCGGGCGTGCGCCCAGCCGGTGCACTTGGGGGTATCGGGAAAGATGGGGTCGTATTGGTAGTGCACATGCAGCTGACCATCGCGCAGGAATACCCCATTGGGATCGTTGAGCCTGCCCTTGTGCGGGGCAATGTGGTAGACGGGACGGAGATGTGGACTCGTCATAGCCTTTAGTCTATCCGAGGACATGCCCGAAGTTGACCGATTACTTCCGTATATTGTTTCCGTATCCACGCCCATCCCCTTCCCTCCCCGCAGGAGCACACATGATTAGCGTTTATGGCGAAGGCCTCATCGACCTCGTCCCCGAATCCCCCACCCCCTTGGCTCCACTCAAGCCAGCCCTCGGCGGCGGCCCCTATAACGTGGCCATCGCCGCCGCACGCCAGGGCAGCACCGTGGCCTTCCACTCGCGCCTTTCCGCCGACGCCTTCGGCCAGGCGCTCGCGGAACGGCTCCGCTCCGAGGGCGTCAATACCGAGCATGTCCAGCGCGGCGACGAACCCACCACCCTCGCCGTGAGTGCTATCGACGCCGCCGGTGCCGCCACCTTCCACTTCTACAACGAGGGCACCGCCGATCGGCTCGTCACTCCGCAGGCACTACCCACGGACATCGCTTGCTTTGGCACCTGCTCGCTGGCCTGGGAACCCGGCGCCAGCCGCTACGCGGAGGTCTTAAAAGAACTGGCCGGGCGGGGCACCCTCATCGCCCTCGACCCCAATATCCGCCCTTCCTTTGCCACCCCCGAGCACCGCGATTTCCTGCTTGGTCTCCTGCCCTACGTCACCATTCTCAAACTCTCCGAGGAGGAGGTGGACTTCTTCGGCGGTCTCGATGCGCTGCGCGCCCCCGTCGTCATCGTCACGCGCGGTGGTGAAGGACTCAGCGTGCATACCGACGCCCTCAGCGCCGCGGTCCCCTCCCCCGCCATCACGGTGGTAGACACCATCGGTGCAGGCGATACCGTCATGGGCACGCTGCTGCGCATCATCGACGAAAAGCAGATCAGCCCCGCCGAAGTGGCGGGGCTGAATCAAACCTCCTGGGAGGAAATACTGCACACCTGCGCCGCCGCAGCGGCGATTACCTGCTCCCGAGCCGGTGCGCAGCCGCCCACTCGGGAGGAGCTAGAGGCTTAGTTAATAACTACCTCTACGTGGCGCTCGCGGGGGGCCGAGCCGTAGTTCTGCCGGCCCACCGGCTCCCACTTCATCGACGCACCGCAGCGCACGCGCTGGCTGGTGTAATCATCCATGATGAAGCCCCAGGCAATAGTGCCCTTCTCGCCCGGCATGAGATCGTAGGGGCCGAGGTTCTGGCCCATAGACCAGAACATCTCTCGGTTGTACTCCCAGTCGTACTTCTTCTTGATCTCGTCGGTGAGCTTCACCGTGACGGAAGCAGACCACGTCCACTTCTTCTTCTTGGTTTCCTTGATCGTCTGCTGAAGCGGAACCACACCATCGGTGTCGTTATAGGAGGACTGCTGCCCTTCCACATCGAAGTGCGAATCCTTCAGCACCACGTACTCACGAACCTCGCCGCGCTTGGTGCACTGGCTGCCGGGCTCCGGGCCGCGCTCCACCGGGCGCAGCTTTTGCACCGGAGTCCAGTTATCCGGGGTACGGCCCACGGAGGAATCCTCCGCCGCCATCGCCGGAGCAACCACCAACGAGCCGGTCAGCAGGGCCGCGGAGGCCGCCACGGAAGCGAGAGCCGCAGTAGCGATCTTCTTCACCGCCATGTGGATCACGCCTTCCCGTTAATCGTCTGCGAACCCGGGCCGCTATCGCCGGTCTTGCCCCACTTATCGTTCACCGGAACGTAGTTCTGGGTGTAATCGCCCTCGGCGGTGGTGCGGTGCCACACCACGAAACGGGTGGACGGACCCTTGCCATGGTACTTGCCAAAGGAGTTCTCGCCGCGCCACAGACCGGTCTTTTTATCGCAGGTGCGCACGCGACCGATAAATTCCTTCATGTGCACGCCATAATCGGCACGCACCGTCTCGCCCGGCTTCACCTTGATCGGACCGAGCTTATCGCCCACGGCCCACTCGGAGGTCTCCACCACTCCGTAACGAGTTTTCAGACCCTTGAAGAATACGTCCCAGGTATTACCCGAGCTCATCGCCTTCACCGACTCGTTCACGCCCTCCGTGACCTCCAGGGAGTAGGTGATGGTGCGGTCGGTGGTGTTGGTGAAGGAGGTGGTGCCGTTGTAGCGGTCCCACTCGTCCACGATCCACTGCTCCCAAGGATGGCGCTTAGCGTCCTTAATCGGATCGCACACGTCATCGTTGACGAAGGTGGAGCGGTGCTCATTCTGATCCGGGGAGATCTTTTCAGCGGCCACGGCGGTGCCGCTCGCCAGAGTGCTCAACCCCACGGCCAGGCTGCACACTGCCGTGATTAGTTTCTTCTTCATAGCCTTGCTCTTCCTCGGCGTTGTTGCAGAAATATCGTGCAGAGGGATTAGGCCTCGTTAGCGCGCATGGAAACCTTCACGTGGCGCTCCTTGGGGATGGTGCCGTGGTAAGGACGGCCGGTGTCAACCCACTTGCCGCCGGTGCAGCGGATGTGGGTGCCCTCGAAGCTCTGGTTCAGGAAGCCGTACTCCAGCACACCGGTGTAGCCGGGCTTCACGGGGTACGGGCCGAGGGTCTGGCCGACCTCCCAGGTCTGGCTGGACTGGTAGCCGGCGCTGAAGGTCACGTGGAAGAGCTTGAGCAGGTCAAAGTCCACGGAACCACCGATGTTCCAGGACTTGGTCTTGCCCTCCTTGAGGGTCTGCGTCAGGGGCAGGTCCTCATCGTTGTAGTTGGCCACGGTAGCGGTGCCCTCGACCTCGAAGGTGCTGCCGGTGATCGTCAGGGACTGACCGCGCTGACCCTCGATAGAGCAGGACTGGCCAACGGTACCCGGAACCACCGGCTGAGCGGCGGAGGCGGCGGGAGCAACGACGACGCCGAGGGAAACAGCCGCAGCGGCCACGGCGGAAACAATCTTGGAGCGCATATTTCGCCCTTTCTCAAATGATGATCGCTGAAGGTGGAGGCCAGGTGGCCACACAGCTATCGCATTCACCGCCTGCATTTGCTACGTGGGTAAGCACTCTATCTTGGGGCCGCCTGTGAAAACTTACGTGCGCAGTATAACCCTGTTAACGATTTTTCGATAGAGCAAGAAAGTTTCCAGGGGTAGTGATATTTCCTGGTTTACCCGTAGATATGCCCGGCCCCTCCAGCAAGAAACGCTCCCGTACTGCACGTTCATCTAGCGTTTACCTAAAATACAGCGGTGAATCTAGCTAGAAAGGTACTTTCGTACACACCTTTCGATACCCCCGTTGCCCCGCGCGCACCGGCTTCGCAGCATCGGCTTTCACGGCCTGGTGAGCAGTTTTGAACAGCCACAACAATGAGAAAACCCGGCCACCACTCCCCTATTCGGGAGGCAGCAGCCGGGTTTTCTACGAGAGAGCTTTACTTAGCCTTCTCGATGATCTCCACGAGACGGAAGTGCTTGTCCTTGGACAGCGGTCGCGTCTCAGCGATGCGCACGAGATCGCCCACACCAGCGGACTCATTCTCGTCGTGCACCTTCACCTTGGAGTTGGTGCGCATGGTCTTGCCGTACAGGGCGTGACGCTTGCGGTCCTCCAGCTCAACCACGATGGTCTTCTGCATCTTGTCAGAAACCACGTAGCCGGTGCGGACCTTCTGCGCGCCCTTTTCCTTCTTAGTCACGTTTGCCTCACTCATAATTAAGCCTCAGCTCCCGGGACAACGGACAGACCAAGCTCGCGCTCGCGGATGACGGTGTAAATGCGGGCGATGTCGCGCTTGACCGTCCGCAGCCGGCGGTTGTTGGTCAGCTGGCCGGTAGCCATCTGGAAGCGCAGGTTGAACAGCTCTTCCTTAGACTCTGCCAGGCGGGTCTCAAGTTCCTCCACGGAAAGCTCGCGGAACTCATGTGCGGGGGTACCGGTAGCCATTAGAACTGGTCCTCCTTAGAGATGATACGGACCTTGCAGGGCAGCTTCTGGCCGGCACGGCGCAGAGCCTCCACAGCGGTGGACTTATCCGGGTAGCTCATCTCGAAGAGAACGCGACCCGGCTTGACGTTAGCCACCCACTTCTCCACAGGGCCCTTACCGGAACCCATACGCACGCCGAGCGGCTTCTGGGTCAGCGGGCGATCCGGGAAAATGTTGATCCAGACCTTGCCGCCACGCTTGACGTGGCGGTTGATGGCAATACGCGCGGCCTCGATCTGGCGGTTGGTGATGTACGCGGGCTCAAGAGCCTGGATGGCGTAATCACCGAAGTTGATGCGGTTGCCGCCCTTGGATACGCCGCGACGAGTCGGGCGGTGCTGGCGGCGGTACTTCACGCGCTTGGGGATAAGCATTGCGTTTAGCCCTCCTGCTTCTTCTCAGCGCGGTTACGACGCTGACCGCCACGACGCGGGCGACCAGCGCGGTCACCACGGCCACGACGCTCAGACGGGGCGTTGATCTCGCTTTCACGACGACCGCCCACCACGTCACCCTTGTAGATCCATACCTTCACGCCGATGCGGCCGAAGGTGGTGTGCGCCTCGTGAACGCCGTACTCGATCTCCGCGCGCAGCGTGTGCAGCGGCACGCGACCCTCGTGGTAGCGCTCGGTGCGGGACATCTCGGCACCGCCAAGACGACCGGAGCACTGAACCTTAATACCCTTGACCTGCGGCTGACGCATGGCGGACTGGATAGCCTTGCGCATGGCGCGGCGGAAGGCCACGCGGTTCGCCAGCTGATCGGCCACGTTCTGGGCCACGAGCTGAGCGTTGGCGTCAACGTTCTTGACCTCAAGAATGTTGAGGGCCACCTGCTTGCCCGTCAGCTTCTCTAGGGAGCGACGGATACGGTCGGCCTCAGAGCCGCGGCGACCGATGACGATGCCCGGACGGGCGGTGTGGATGTCCACGCGGACGCGATCGCGGGTGCGCTCGATCACGACGTCGGCAATGCCGGCGCGCTCGATCCCCTTGGAGAGGAACTCGCGGATCTTGATGTCCTCAGCGACGTAGTCCTTGTACTGCTTGTCGGCGTACCAGTGGGACTTCCAATCGGAAGTAATACCCAGCCGGAGGCCGTGGGGGTGAATCTTCTGGCCCACTACTTGGCCCCTTCCTTCTGGCTTTCGACAACCACGGTGATGTGGCTGGTGCGCTTGCGGATCTGGTAGGCGCGACCCTGGGCGCGCGGCTGGAAGCGGCGCATCGTGGGGCCCTCGTTGGCATAAGCCTCGGAGATCACGAGGGTGCGCGGGTCCAGACCAAAGTTGTTCTCAGCGTTGGCGGCGGCGGAGGCAACAACCTTCGCCACCGGCTTCGCAGCGTTCTGCGGAGCGTACTTGAGAATAGCCAGGGCCTCGGAGACGGACTTGCCGCGAACCAGGTCGATCACGCGGCGAGCCTTCATCGGGGTGACGCGAACGTAGCGCGCAGTGGCGCGTGCGGAGGTGATGGTCTCACTCATCGCTTATCGACGTCCCTTCTTATCGTCCTTGACGTGACCCTTGAAGGTCTTGGTGGGCGCGAACTCGCCCAGCTTGTGGCCAACCATCGAATCATCAATGAACACCGGCACGTGCTTACGGCCGTCGTGAACGGCGAAGGTGTGGCCGATGAAGTCCGGCAAGATGGTGGACCGGCGAGACCAGGTCTTGATGACCTGCTTGGTGCCCTTCTCGTTCTGAGCATCCACCTTGTTGAGGAGGTGCTCATCGACGAACGGGCCCTTTTTCAGGCTGCGTGGCATTGTGACTTACCTCCTCTTAGCGCTTCTTGTTGGACCGGCGACGACGCACGATCATGTTGTTGGAGTAACGGTTCGGGTTGCGGGTGCGGCCTTCCTTCTGGCCCCACGGCGACACCGGGTGGCGGCCACCCGAGGTCTTACCCTCACCACCACCGTGCGGGTGGTCAACCGGGTTCATCACAACACCACGGACGGTCGGGCGCACGCCCTTCCAGCGCATGCGGCCGGCCTTACCCCAGCGAATGTTGATCTGCTCGGCGTTGCCCACCTCGCCCACGGAGGCGCGGCAGCGGATGTCCACGCGGCGGATTTCGGAGGAGGGCATACGCAGCACGGCGTACTTGCCTTCCTTACCCAGCAGCTGAATGGAGGCACCAGCGGAGCGGGCGAGCTTAGCGCCAGCACCCGGCTTGAGCTCCACGGCGTGAATGGTGGTACCGGTGGGGATGTTGCGCAGCGGCAGGTTGTTACCCACCTTGATGTCAGCATTCGCACCGGATTCCACCATCATCCCCTGCTTGAGGCCCTTGGGGGCGATGATGTAGCGCTTTTCGCCATCGACGTAATGCAGCAGAGCGATGTTGGCGGTACGGTTCGGGTCGTACTCGATGTGAGCAACCTTGGCCGGGATACCGTCCTTGTCGTTGCGACGGAAGTCGATCACGCGGTAACGGCGCTTGTGGCCGCCACCCTTGTGGCGCGTGGTGATGTGGCCGTGTACGTTACGGCCACCGGTCTTGTGCAGCGGGCGCAGCAGGCTCTTTTCCGGCTTCGAGCGAGTGATCTCCTCGAAGGTGGAAACGGAGCTGAAGCGGCGACCCGGAGTTGTCGGCTTGTACTTACGAATAGCCATAATGTGTCCTTACTTCTCGGCACCCTTAGGCGGCCGAACCGCCGAAGATGTCGATGGAGTCGCTGCCCTCGCGGAGGGTCACATACGCGCGCTTGGTGGCCTTGCGGCGACCGAAACCGGTGCGGGAGCGCTTGCGCTTACCCTCGCGGTTCACGGTGTTCACCGAGGCAACCTTCACGCCGAAGATCTCCTCCACGGCTTGCTTGATCTGAGTCTTGTTGGAGTCCGTAGCCACAAAGAACGTGTAGGTGTTCTGCTCCATGAGGCCGTAGGACTTCTCGGAGACAACTGGCGCGAGGATGATGTCGCGCGGGTTCGCAATCTTAGCCATTAGTTCTCCTCCTTCTCCGCAGCAGCGTCGCTGGAGCGGTTGATGAAGCTGTGCAGAGCCTCCACGGAGAACACAACGTCATCGGAGTTGAGCACATCGTAGGTGTTGAGCTGATCCGGGCTCAGGATGTGAACGTTCGGCAGGTTATTAGCGCTGCGCTGAGCGTTCAGGTCCTCGCGGCCGATCACCAGAAGTACGTTCTTGCGATCGGTCAGGCGCTCGATGAAGGCGCGAGCGGCCTTCGTCGAGGGCTTCTGCCCGGGAACCAACTCCTCGATGACGTGAATACGCTCGTTCGAGGCGCGGTTGGTGAGGGCACCGCACAGGGCGGCAGCCTTCATCTTCTTGGGGGTGCGCTGCGAGTAATCACGCGGCTGCGGACCGTGAACGATGCCGCCGCCGGTGAAGTGCGGAGCGCGGATCGAACCCTGACGGGCGCGACCGGTGCCCTTCTGGCGGAACGGCTTTTTGCCACCGCCGCGCACCATGCCACGAGTCTTGGTGGCGTGGGTGCCCTGGCGCTTGGCAGCGAGCTGCGCGTTCACAACCTGGTGCATCAAGGCCACGGAAGCCTCGCGGTCAAAGATCTCCGCGGGGAGTTCCACCTGGCCGTTGGTCTTGCCCTCTGCGGTGTGGACGTCCAACTTCAGAGTGCTCATGCGTGTGCACCGCCCTTCACTGCGGTCTTGACGGTGACGATGCCGCCGCGGTTACCAGGGATGGCACCCTTGATAAGCAGCAGGTTGGCATCGGCATCCACCTTTTGAATCTTCAGGTTCTGGGTGGTCACGCGGTCGGAGCCCATGCGGCCAGCCATGCGCTTGCCCTTGAACACGCGGCCCGGCGTCGCGGCGCCACCAATGCCACCCACGCGGCGGTGAGCGGCCTGGTTACCGTGAGCGGCACCCTGGCCGGCAAAGCCGTGGCGCTTCATGCCGCCGGCAAAGCCCTTACCCTTGGTGATGCCGGTGACGTCCACGAACTCCACGTCGTTGAAGATCTCCACGGTGACGTCCTGGCCCACCTCGTAGGCGGAGACGTCGTCCATGCGGATCTCGGTCACGTGGCGGCGGGGAGTCACACCGGCCTTCTTGTAGTGACCCGCCTGCGGCTTCTTCACCTTGCGGGGGTCGATCTCGCCGTAGGCGATCTGGATGGCGTTGTAGCCATCGGTTTCGATGGTTCGGATCTGGGTGACCACGCACGGCCCGGCCTCGACGACCGTCACCGGGACAACCCGGTTCTGCTCGTCAAAGACCTGGGTCATGCCGAGCTTGGTGCCCAGAATGCCCTTGATCTCGTTTTCACTCATTAGTTCTTCTCCGCCAAAGTTTGTCGTCGATCGTCGATCACTGGATGTTCACATCGACGCTGGCCGGAAGGTCGATGCGCATGAGGGCATCCACCGTCTTAGGCGTCGGGTCGAGAATGTCGATCAGGCGCTTGTGCGTGCGCATCTCGAAGTGCTCGCGAGAATCCTTGTACTTGTGGGGAGAACGAATAACGGCGTACACGTTCTTTTCGGTGGGCAGCGGCACAGGGCCGATGACGCGAGCCCCGGTACGGGTCACGGTCTCGACAATCTTGCGTGCCGACGCGTCGATCGCCTCATGGTCATAGGCCTTGAGCCGAATGCGGATCTTTTGTCCCGCCACGCTTATCCTCTTCCTCGCTCGTCCCACATCCACCCGGCCTTGACGGCTCCGGTGAAGAGGTGGGAATTAGCTTCCTGATGTTCTCTATAACGTTGTCCCAGGGCCAGCAGGCACAACGCCAGTTTCTTACTTGACCAGCATGACATCACCGGGATCATGCACTGCGAGGCCTCGAAGGCAAAAAACGCAGTCCACCAGCTGTTATGCACTGGTCAAGCCGTAAGGAACCCAGGATTTCCCCCGAAAGATCGCGGGAAAGCGTGGCCCTTGCGTACTGCCGCTGTTTATTTGCCATGCCCCTTCTCCGGTTTCCATTCTCGGGAATGCCGCGCCTACCTAGGCCGACCTACCCCGATCCTGGAGCCTTCCATGCCGCTCCACTCATCGCAGAGAAGCAAGCAAAGGTGTCATGTTCGCCTCACCATCGACGCCCCTCCCGCAATCACCTCGCAGCAAGCTCGGTGGGCACGGAAAAACGACGCCGTGTTAAAGCAACCCTGGTATTAAACCACGCCAAGCCTTTTGATGCAAACCTCACTATTTTCCCCTTTTCACCCCACTGAGCAGGGGAGTTACTTCACCCCCTCTGCCCACTACATAGTGAGCACCCTGGTGCTGCCCCGGCCAATCTGTACACTGGCCGACGTACCTACTAACAGGCCATACATACAAAGGAGCATCATGGCTGAGAAGAACACGAACACCAAGAACAACCAGGACGCCACCAAGAACACCTCCTCCGAGGTGGCCCGCAACGATGCTCTGAGCACCGAGCACGGCCGCACGGTGATCGAGGATCAGGTGGTGGGCAAGATCGCCGGCCTGGCTGCCCGCGAGGTCTCCGGCGTGCACGCCCTCGGCGGCGGCGCCGCTCGCATGCTCGGCTCCATCCGCGAGTCCTTCGGCGGCTCCGATAACGTCCAACAAGGCGTTGACGTAGAGGTAGGCGAGAGCCAGGCCGCCGTGGATCTCTCCATCGTGGCTGAGTACGGCGTTGCCATCCACGAGCTGGCCGAGGCCATCCGCCGCAACATCATCCGCGCCATCGAGCGCATGACCGGCCTGGAGGTTACCGAGGTAAACGTCACCGTTACCGACGTTCACCTGGACCTGGGCGACGACGAAGAGACCACCGAGCAGCCCGCCGAGGACGCTCCCCGCCGCGTGCAGTAACGTCCCTGCCCCGCACCTTCTATTCACCGCACGCCCAAGGAGGCTTTGTGTCCGTTACCGATCCCCTGCCATACGAGGAAGCCGAGGAATTAGTGCGCACCCTATGCGCACTCCCCGGTGTGGCGGATCTCCACGCCGGAACTTTCGGCGAGGCCTCCCTCCTGTACCCAGGAAAGCGCGTGCGGGGACTACGGCTGCGTGAGGGCAACCGCGTGGAGGTACACCTCGTGGCAGATCTCAGCGCCACGTCCAACCTTCACGATCTTGCCGAGAGTGTTCGCCGCACCGTCACCACATCCACGGGGCTACCCACCGATGTGGTGATCGCGGACGTCACCGAGACCTCCCCCGCCTAAAACTGCCACCATCACGACGCTACTGAAATCAAGGAAGATTTCATGAAAAACTTGACCCTCATCGGCATCGCCTTTGGCCTTGCCGTAGCCCTCGCCACCGTTATCGGCGGCTTCGGCGGCTTCATTCTCGCGCTCCTCCTGGGCGCCATCGGCGGTGCCGTGGGAGCGCAGATCGAAGGCCGCATTGACCTCCGAGTTCTCTGGGATAGCCTTACCTCCGGCCGAGGTGGTAAAGGGTGAGTGAGCGCGGCCGCATCTTCATCACGGAACGCGCCGTATCCCGCATCGTCGCGGCCGCCGCCCAATCTGTCCCCGGCACCACGCAGGTGGGCAAGGCCCTGGATCGCATCGCGGCGCGGAGTTTTCCCCGCTATGACGTCCTCGTTGACCCCGAACGCGGCGTTGTCTCCATCGAGGCATTCATCGCCGTCACCTGGCCCGCTCCCGTGACCCGCGTCGCGGAAGAGGTACGCGCCACCATCATCGACTGGGTAACCGGCATGACGGGACTGCGCGTGACCCACTGCAATATCCTGGTGGGAGCAGTTATCAAGGGTGAACAGCGCATCACGGCGGAGCTTATCGACGCCACCCCGGACCTTCCCGCCTTGCGTCCCATCACGGTGCGCGAGCCCCAGGCCATTCCCCCCGCAGTGATTGCCGAGGGGCCCAGCCAGATTCCGCTGCGCCCCATCACCGTGGCGACAACCAAGGAGCAAGCGCCCCAGGTGGTGACGGCTCAGCAACAACCACTCACCCCGATCACGGTTACTCCGTGGCACCCGCTCAGCCCGGCCCAAGAGGAGGCAGAACGCCGTGTCCGATAAAAAGACACCCGGCTACGGCCAAGAGCCCAAAGGCTCCCCCGCCGCGCGCTGGGTATCCATCCTGCTAGGGCTTGGGCTCATCGCCCTGGCCGTGGTGGCTGGCCGCGAGCTATGGCTGTACTATTCCGATGCCGCCACCGATCAAAGCCTGATTGTGCCACTCCTGGATAATCTCTCTCAGGGGAGCTTCCAGGAATGGATGATTCCGGCTTCTATCGTTGCCATCGTGGTGGGACTCCTGCTGCTGCTCATCGCGGTAAAGCCGCGTAAGCGCAGCTACCTCCCCCTGGAATCGGAGGTATCGCTGTGGGCGCGGCCCGTGGACATCGCCCGCTACACCACGGCCACCGCCAAGCGTGTGCCCGGCGTGACCACCGCCTTTACCCAGGTGCGCAAGAACACCGTGAAGCTCCACGCCACGGCTACCAGTGGGGATAGCACCTTGGAGCAGCGCGTCCACGATGACGTGCACCGGAACCTTGATCCCCTGCTAGGCGATTCCATGACCCTCAAACTCAGCATTGATAATACCGCCGGAGGTGACCAGGCATGAGCCATGCTCTTTCTGCTCTCAACAGAATAATCCTCATCCTCCTGGGCCTGTTATCCCTGGCCGGTGGGCTATGGGGTATCGCTTCCTGGCAAGAGTTTGAGCCAATTCAGCAGCTCAATGAGAATATTGACGCCTCTGTACTCAGTTCCGCTCAGGATTCCCCCTGGTACCTGGTGGCCCTCTGGGCCGTCATGATCCTCGGCGTGATTCTGGGGCTGTGGTGGATCGCCGCCAATCTGCGCCGCCGCGGTTTCAACCGCCTGCGCTCCCAGGCCTCCACCAATCAGGGTTCCATTGACATCAGCGTGAGCCGCACGGCCTCTGCCCTCGGTGAATACCTAGAGGAGGTTCCAGGGGTGACGCGAGTACGGCACAAGGTTGCTTTTGACCGATCCCGACCCACCATCTCCTGGACCATCCGCGCAGCCTCGGACACTAACGTGGCGGACCTGCGCGCGGCAGTGGAGGAAAGCGAGAAGGACCTGCGCGCAGCCCTTCCCGGAATGGATATTGATAGCGTGTACAAGATCAACCTCGCCTCCGTTCCCACCTCCTAACGGAGCACTAAGAGGGCGGTGATCCTCCCCAATTCCTTTAATTCACCGCCATCTCGGAGGCGAACTACCAGGCCGGTGCCCAGCGCGCCGGCCTCGATCTTTTCCCAGCGCAGCGTAGAGTGAGCCACGCTGCGCCTTTCTTTGCTGTACACCTCAATGCTGTGGGAGATGAGCACCAGAGCGCCATCCTCCAAACGGCAGGCATAGAGGGCATCACCGAGTTGCCTGCGCCGCATACCGCTGAGATCGCCGGGGCGCGGAGCAATGGCCTCGATACCGCTAATCACCCCTAGGCGATGGGTAATGTCCTCCTTGTCGCGGAGCACCAAGGGAGCCCCCACCCTCCCCTGGACGACCTCGTTAAAGCTCCACCAGGCCGGTTGACGCTCGCGCTGTGGGTGGCGCACCACCACGGCGCCTTCTTCCGGGTGGATACTCACCGCGTATTCCGGCCCCGTGGTGTGCACCAGTACGGGTTTTTCCCCCACGGCTACCGGGCGCTCACGAAGAATCTCCCGCAATATCTGAGCCAGTTGCTCATCCGTGGCGCCCCAACCAATGCCGCGATTTTCCACGATTCCCCAGAGTTCGGAGAACGCCAAGTCCGGCTGTGCCTCCCATGCCTCTTGTATCAGGGCGATGAGCGGGGCGATGCGGGTGGGGTCTTTCATTGTGCTCTTTTCATTCAATGCAAAAAGGCCGCCTCCCCTTTACGGGAAAGCGGCCCTCATGTGCGCTTAAAGGTCAAGTATTACTTGATAACCTTGGTCACGCGGCCGGCGCCCACGGTACGGGAGCCCTCGCGGATAGCGAAGCGCAGGCCCTCGTCCATAGCGACGGGCTGGATCAGCTCAACGCGCATGTCCACGTTGTCGCCCGGCATAACCATCTCGGTGCCCTCGGGGAGGTGCACAACGCCGGTCACGTCGGTGGTGCGGAAGTAGAACTGCGGACGGTAATTGTCGAAGAACGGGGTGTGGCGGCCACCCTCATCCTTGGACAGAACGTACACGGAGCCCTCGAACTCGGTGTGCGGAGTGTAAGCGCCCGGAGCGATCACAACCTGGCCACGCTCCACGTCCTCGCGCTTGATACCACGGAGAAGCAGACCACAGTTGTCGCCAGCCTCGGTGTAGTCCATCATCTTGCGGAACATCTCGATACCGGTAACGGTGGTGGAGGTGGACTTCTCCTTGATGCCGATGATGTCAACATCCTCGTTCAGGTTCAGCTTGCCGCGCTCCACACGACCGGTCACCACGGTGCCGCGGCCGGTAATGGTGAAGATGTCCTCAATCGGCATGAGGAAGGGCTTGTCGGTCTCGCGCTCCGGATCCGGGATGGAGTCGTCGCAAGCCTGCATGAGGTCCACGATGGACTGGGTCCACTTCTCATCGCCCTCAAGAGCCTTCAGAGCGGAGATGTGAACGATGGGGGCCTCCTCATCGAACTCCTGCTCAGCGAGAAGCTCGCGGATCTCCATCTCCACCAGCTCGATGATTTCCTCATCGTCAACCATGTCGCACTTGTTCAGAGCAACGAGGATGTAGGGCACGCCCACCTGGCGGGCCAGCAGCACGTGCTCGCGGGTCTGCGGCATCGGGCCGTCGGTAGCGGCAACCACCAAGATAGCGCCGTCCATCTGGGCAGCACCGGTAATCATGTTCTTGATGTAGTCGGCGTGGCCCGGGGCGTCAACGTGAGCGTAGTGACGCTTCGGGGTGGAGTACTCAACGTGGGAAATGTTGATCGTGATGCCACGCTCCTTCTCCTCCGGCGCCTTGTCGATGGCGTCGAAAGCGAAGGCAGTGTTCTCATCCGGGTACTGGTCAGCCAGCACCTTGGTGATGGCGGCGGTGGTGGTGGTCTTACCGTGGTCCACGTGACCGATGGTACCGATGTTGACGTGCGGCTTCGTACGCTCGAACTTCGCCTTTGCCACTGTATGTCCTCCTGGACTTCATGGTGGCTACGACTCTCGCAGCCACGTAATTAACGGGTGCCACCTCCGCGCGAAAGAAACCCCGCGCAGGGGCGACAATTACACAACGTGCCAGTTACTTAATCCTAGGTTTATGCGCACGGAATATCAAGCCAGAGCCACACGCAAGAACCCATAACGGATGTGCCTCCGGGTCCGTAACGGCCGCCTGCCCAGCCCGCCTTGTCCAGGCAAGATGCACAGAAGGCCCTCACGAACCCAAGGCCTTCACCGGGGGCACAATCCGGTGAAGAGCAACTAGTGGCAGTGATGGTACCCGAGGGCACCTCACCGCCGGAGCGCGGGGCTACTTGTTGCCGTTGCGCTCGTCGATGATCTCCTGGGCGACATTCGTGGGAACCTCACCGTAGGAATCAAAGACCATCGAGTAGTTAGCGCGGCCCTGCGTCTTGGAACGCAGGTCACCCACGTAACCGAACATCTCGGAGAGCGGCACCTTGGCCTTGACGATCTTGGCACCGGCGCGGTCCTCCATCGTGGAAACCTGACCACGGCGGGAGTTGATGTCACCGATCACCTCGCCCATGTACTCCTCGGGCGTGGTCACCTCCACGGCCATCAGCGGCTCCAGCAGCACCGGCTTTGCCTTAGCCACGCCCTCCTTGAGGGCCTGGGAACCGGCGATCTTGAAGGCCATTTCGGAGGAGTCCACCTCGTGGTAGGCGCCGTCGAGAAGCGTGGCCTTGATGTTCACCAGCGGGAAGCCAGCCAGGTAACCGTACTGCATGGCGTCCTGCACACCGGCGTCCACGGAGGGGATGTACTCCTTGGGCACGCGGCCACCGGTCACGGCGTTCTCGAACTTGTAGATCGCGGACTCGCCCTCTTCCAGCTCCTCCTCGGCGGGAGCGTAGGGCTCGAAGGCCATGATGACCTTAGCGAACTGACCGGAACCACCCGTCTGCTTCTTGTGGGTGAACTCCAGCTTCTCCACGGCCTTGCGGATCGTCTCGCGGTAAGCCACCTGCGGGGCACCCACGTTGGCCTCCACCTTGAACTCGCGGCGCATGCGGTCCACGAACACGTCAAGGTGCAGCTCGCCCATGCCGCCGATGATGGTCTGGCCGGACTCGGCATCCAGCTCCACTGTGAAGGTCGGGTCCTCTTCGGAGAGCTTCTGGATGGCCACACCCAGCTTCTCCTGGTCAGACTTGGTCTTGGGCTCGATGGAGACCTTGATAACCGGGTCCGGGAAGTCCATGGACTCAAGAATGATCGGGTCGGTCTGGGAGCACAGGGTGTCACCCGTGGTGGTGTCCTTCAGGCCGATCACGGCGTAGATGTTACCGGCGTGAGCGAACTCCACCGGGTTCTCCTTGTTGGCGTGCATCTGGAAGAGCTTGCCGATGCGCTCCTTCTTCTCCTTGGTGGAGTTGAGCACCTGCTCGCCGGGCTCCATCGTGCCGGAGTACACACGCACGAAGGTGAGCTTGCCGAAGAAGGGGTGAGCGGCGATCTTGAAGGCCAGAGCAGACAGCGGGGAGTCATCGGAGGGCTTACGGGTAAGCTCCACGGACTCATCGCCCACCTTGTGACCGTGCACCTCTCCGACGTCCAGGGGCGTGGGCAGGTAGTCCACGATGGCGTCGAGAAGCGGCTGCACGCCCTTGTTGCGGTAAGCGGTACCGCAGAGCACGGGGTAAATCTCGGAGTTCACGGTCATCTTGCGGATGGCGCCCTTGATCTCCTCGATGGTCAGTTCCTCGCCACCGAAGTACTTTTCCATGAGGGCCTCATCGGACTCCGCCACGGATTCGAGCAGCTTCTCGCGGTACTCCTCGGCCTTCTCCTGAAGGTCGGCGGGAATCTCCTGGTACTCGGGCTCAGCACCCACCTCAACCTTGCCGGGCCAGACGATGGCGCGCATGTTGATGAGGTCCACCACGCCGTCGAAGTCATCCTCGGCGCCGATGGGGAGCTGAAGTACCAAGGGCTTAGCGCCCAGGCGATCAACGATGGTGCCCACGGTGTAGTAGAAGTCCGCACCGAGCTTGTCCATCTTGTTCACGAAGCAGATGCGCGGCACATCGTACTTGGTGGCCTGGCGCCACACCTGCTCGGACTGCGGCTCCACGCCCTCCTTGCCGTCGAACACGGCAACGGCGCCATCGAGCACACGCAGCGAGCGCTCCACCTCAACGGTGAAGTCCACGTGGCCCGGCGTATCAATGATGTTCACCTGGTGGTTATCCCAGAAACAGGTCACAGCAGCGGAGGTAATGGTGATACCGCGCTCCTTCTCCTGCTCCATCCAGTCGGTGGTGGAGGCGCCGTCGTGCGTCTCGCCCACCTTGCGGTTAATACCGGTGTAGAAAAGAATGCGCTCAGTGGTGGTGGTCTTACCAGCATCAATGTGCGCCATGATGCCGATGTTGCGGACCTTCTTCAGATCCTTAAGCACTTCTTGTGCCACAGTCATACCCCAACTTGGTTGTTGTGGCAGTCCATCCCGCCGCGGCCCCGTAGTAAGGCTCAAAGCAGGCAGACATGCCAGGTGGATAATTCTCGTTCAATTGTGCCATTCTTTGCCGCCGCAGGCATGGCGGGAGGTGCTCCCCTGCGCTCAAGCCTATGCGGTACGCGCGGCGGCGTCGATAAGCAGGCAGGAAAAACGGCCCCTCGCACGCCCTCCACGCGCCCACGAGGCCCCGCGCTGCTGCGCGAGCAAGGCCGTGGGGGCGGAAGGGGGTGCTATCAAAGGGGCCGTCCTCATCTTTGTGGTGCGACTACCAGCGGTAGTGGGCGAAGGCGCGGTTGGCCTCGGCCATCTTGTGAGTATCCTCACGGCGCTTCACGGAAGCACCCAAGCCGTTGGAGGCGTCCAGGATCTCATTAGCCAGACGATCCATCATGGTGTGCTCGCGGCGCTGACGGGTGAAGGTCACCAACCAACGCAGGGCCAGGGTGTTGGAGCGGCCCGGCTTAACCTCCACCGGCACCTGGTAGGTGGCGCCACCCACGCGGCGGGAGCGAACCTCCAGGTCGGGGCGGATGTTGCCCAAGGCCTTCTCCAGGGTGCCCACGGGATCGGTGCCGGTCTTATCGCGGCACTTCTCCAGCGCGCCGTACACGATGCGCTGGGCGGTGGACTTCTTGCCGTCGAGGAGAACCTTGTTCACCAGCTGGGTCACCAGCTCGGAATCGTAAACCGGGTCCTTGATGATTTCGCGCTTCGGCGCACGAGACTTACGCATCGTTTACTTCTCCTTCTTCGCGCCGTAACGGGAACGAGCCTGCTTACGATCCTTCACACCCTGGGTATCCAGAGCGCCGCGAATGATCTTGTAGCGCACACCCGGGAGGTCCTTCACACGACCACCGCGCACGAGCACCATCGAGTGCTCCTGAAGGTTGTGGCCCTCGCCCGGAATGTAGGCAGAAACCTCGATACCGGAGGTCAGGCGCACACGGGCAACCTTACGCAGAGCGGAGTTCGGCTTCTTCGGGGTGGTGGTGTACACGCGGGTGCACACGCCACGGCGCTGGGGGGAACCCTTCAGCGCAGCGGTAGCCACCTTGGTGGTCTTATCATGACGGCCCTTGCGGACCAACTGCTGAATAGTGGGCATTGACCTTCCCTTGGTTGATTTTCTACAACTGACCTGTATCAACTGTGGTGAAACATGCAAAAATGGGGGCTCTTCTCCGGGGCCCTACCGCATC
The DNA here is from genome assembly GCF_001412085.1 of Corynebacterium lowii. Classification (GTDB taxonomy): domain Bacteria; phylum Actinomycetota; class Actinomycetes; order Mycobacteriales; family Mycobacteriaceae; genus Corynebacterium; species Corynebacterium lowii. Next base: position 431,345 of record NZ_LKEV01000001.1, on the reverse strand, counting down.
ATCACCACCATCAGCACAGACCAGCAGGAACCGATCCGACCGATGGGCAATTTCTCAGGCTGCACGGGGCAGCCGAGAATCAAGAGAATGATACCCCGTTCTTCTGCTCAATACCAAACTCGGTGTGGGCTTCGGCGCCTTCACTGGCTTATCGACGGCGCGGGGGTTGAGCTTAGTGGGAACAGCACTGCCTCTCAGTTTGCTTATCTAAATGGACATATCAGCCCCATATGTCCATTTAGACTCTGCTCTCGTCTCTCTTATGTGACATCCAACGCACATATGTCCAATAAGAAAACTCCCGCCCTCCATCACAGGAGGGCGGGAGTTCTTTCCCTAGAGCCTAAGAACCTTAGAGTTCAAAGGCCTCGTCCAGCGGCACCGAGGCGCCGGTGAACTCACCAAAGCCATCGTCGCCGTAGATGGCCTCCCCGTAGGTGGGGATGGCGTAGGCCGCGTTGCGCGCCTCCTCGGTGGGGGTCACCGAGATGTTGCGGTAGCGCGGGATACCCGTACCGGCCGGGATGAGCTTACCGATAATCACGTTCTCCTTGAGACCGATCAGCTTATCGGACCGCTTGTTGATCGCGGCGTCGGTAAGCACGCGGGTGGTCTCCTGGAAGGAGGCCGCCGAGAGCCAGGACTCCGTGGCCAGCGAGGCCTTGGTGATACCCATGATCTCGCTGCGCAGCTCGGCGGGGTTGCCGCCGGCCGCGATGGCCTCGGCGTTGGCCGCCTTGGCCTCGGAGAGGTCCACCAGGGTACCGGGCAGGAACTCGGTGGAACCGGAGTCGATCACGGTACCGCGGCGCAACATCTGGCGAATGATGATCTCGATGTGCTTATCGTGGATCGCCACACCTTGCGTGCGGTACACGGCCTGCACCTCGTCGATAAGGTGCTTTTCGACGCCGCGACGGCCCAGAACTTCGAGCACATCGTGCGGGTCGGCGGGGCCGCGCAGCAGGCGCTCGCCCACCTCCACGTGATCGCCCTCGCGCAGAGCGCGCTCGATCATGGCGTTCGGGTTGGACTCCATCGGGCGACGCACCTGGGCCAGGCCCTGGCGCTTGGAGAGCTTCTCGTAGACCACGTTGTCCGAACCATCGTCCGGGGTGATGGTCAGGGTGTAGAAGTTACCCTCGTCCTCCAGGTGAATCCGGCCCGCCACCGAGGCGATCGGGGCGCGGTTCTTGGGCACGCGGGCCTCGAAGAGCTCCTGCACGCGGGGCAGACCGCCGGTGATGTCACCACCCACACCACCTTGGTGGAAGGTACGCATGGTCAGCTGGGTACCGGGCTCACCAATGGACTGGGCGGCCACGATGCCCACGGCCTCACCGATGTCCACCAGGTGACCGGAGGCCATCGACTTGCCGTAGCACTTGGCGCACACGCCGGTGGGCGTCTGGCAGGTCATCACGGAACGAACCTTCACGGTTTCCACGCCAGCGGAGACCAAGCCCGCCACGGTGGCCTCGGTGAGGTCGGCACCGGCTTCCAGCACCACCTCGCCCTCGGCGTTCTTGGCGTCGGCGGCGAGCACGCGGCCCGCCACGGAGGTCTCCACGAACTCGTGGGCGCGGAAGCCGCTCTTCTCCTCGTCGATCGCCACAGCCACGGGCACGCGCACACCCTGGCGGGTGCCGCAGTCCTCTTCGCGCACGATGACGTCCTGGGCCACGTCCACCAGACGGCGGGTGAGGTAGCCGGAGTCGGCGGTACGCAGAGCGGTATCGGCCAGGCCCTTACGGGAACCGTGGGAGTTGTTGAAGTACTCCAACACCGAAAGACCCTCGCGGAAGGAGGTCTTGATCGGGCGGGTGATGTAATCACCCTTGGAGTTCACCACCATGCCCTTCATGCCGGCGAGTGTCCAGATCTGGCGCATGTTACCGGCGGCACCGGACTTCACGATCATCGGAATCGGGTTATCGTCCGGGTACAAGTCCTCCACGGCCTCGCCCACCTGGTTGGTGGCGGCCTGCCACAGCTCCACCAGGCGGTCGTAGCGCTCGCGCTCGGTCAGGGCACCCTGCTGCCAGTACTTGCGCTCAATCTGGCGGGCCTCGGCCTCGTAGCGCTCCAAGATCTCCGTCTTGTTCGGGAGCACCAACACGTCGGACATAGAGATGGTCACGCCGGAGCGCGTGGCCCAGTAGAAGCCCGCGTCCTTCATCTTGTCCATCGTCTGCGCCACGGTAATCATGGGGTACTTGGCGGCGAGGTCATTAATGACGTCGCCCAGCAGAATCTTGCCGGAGCCGCCGCCCTTACGCACCATCACGCCCTCAAGGTAGGGGTAATCCCAGGGCAGCAACTCGTTGAAGAGGATACGGCCCAGGGTGGTATCGGCCGCCCATTCCTGGCCACGCTGCCAGCCCTCGGGGAACTGCTCCACCTCGATGGCCTCCGGCGGACGCAGGTGGCTGATACGCACCTTGATCGGGGCCTGGAGCCCCAGCACGCCGCGGTCGCGGGCCATGATCGCCTCCGCCATAGAGGTGTACTCGCCCTGGGCGGGCTTGTCCTCCGTGGCGGGGGTGTAGCGGCCCTGGCCGCCGATCTCCTCGGGGCCCTTATCCATCGTGATGAAGTACAGGCCCGTCACCATATCCAGACGCGGCATCGCCAACGGCTTACCGGAGGCCGGGGAGAGGATGTTGTTGGAGGCGAGCATGAGCACGCGGGCCTCGGCCTGGGCCTCTGCCGAAAGGGGCAGGTGCACGGCCATCTGGTCGCCGTCGAAGTCGGCGTTGAAGGCCTCACAGGCCAGCGGGTGCAGCTGAATAGCCTTACCCTCCACCAGCTTGGGCTCGAAGGCCTGGATACCCAGGCGGTGCAGGGTGGGGGCGCGGTTGAGCATCACCGGGTGCTCGGAGATGGCCTCTTCCAGCACGTCCCACACCTCGGGGCGCTGGCGCTCCACCATGCGCTTGGCGCTCTTGATGTTCTGCGCGTAATCGTGCTCCACCAGGCGCTTCATCACGAAGGGCTTGAAGAGCTCCAGAGCCATGAGCTTGGGCAGGCCGCACTCGTGCAGCTTGAGCTGCGGACCCACGATAATCACGGAACGACCAGAGTAGTCCACGCGCTTACCCAGCAGGTTTTGGCGGAAGCGTCCCTGCTTGCCCTTGAGCAGGTCAGACAGGGACTTCAACGGACGGTTGCCCGGGCCGGTCACGGGGCGACCGCGGCGGCCGTTATCGAAGAGCGCGTCCACGGACTCCTGCAACATGCGCTTCTCATTGTTCACGATGATCTCGGGGGCACCCAGATCAATCATGCGCTTGAGGCGGTTGTTGCGGTTAATCACGCGGCGGTACAGATCGTTGAGATCCGAGGTGGCAAAGCGTCCACCGTCGAGCTGCACCATCGGGCGCAGCTCCGGCGGGATCACCGGGATGGCGTCGAGCACCATGCCGGCGGGATCGTTGCCGGAACGCTGGAAGGCGGCCACCACCTTGAGGCGCTTGAGGGCGCGCACCTTCTTCTGGCCCTTGCCGTTATTGATGATCTCGCGCAGTTCCTCGGCCTCGGCGTCGAGGTCGAAGTTGCGGATCAAGGTCTGAATAGCCTCGGCACCCATGCCGCCGGTGAAGTAATCCTCGTAGCGATCCACGAGCTCGGCATAGATGGTCTCATCAATAATCATCTGCTTGGGAGCAAGCTTGATGAAGGTCTGCCAGATCTCCTCAAGGCGCTCCACCTCGCGCTCGGCGCGCTCGCGGATGTGCTGCATCTCCTTGTTGGCAGCATTCTGTACCTTGCGGCGGGCGTCGGCCTTGGCACCGGCGGCCTCCAGCTCGGCCAGATCCTCTTCTAGCTTCTGGGCGCGATCGGCAATCTCGGACTCGGCATCGGCCTCAACGTCCTTCTTCTCCAGCAGCATCTCCGCCTCAAGGGTGGACTGATCGGCGTGGCGCGCCTCCTCGTCCACCGAGGTGATGATGTTCGCGGCGAAGTAGATGATGCGCTCCAGGTCCTTCGGAGCGAGGTCCAGCAGGTAACCCAGGCGGGAGGGAACGCCCTTGAAGTACCAGATGTGGGTCACGGGTGCGGCGAGCTCGATGTGGCCCATGCGCTCGCGGCGCACCTTGGACTTGGTGACCTCCACGCCACAGCGCTCACAGATGATGCCCTTGTAGCGCACGCGCTTGTACTTGCCGCAGGCGCACTCCCAGTCGCGCGTGGGGCCAAAGATACGCTCGCAGAACAGGCCGTCCTTCTCCGGCTTGAGGGTGCGGTAATTGATGGTCTCCGGCTTCTTGACCTCGCCCTTGGACCAACGACGGATGTCGTCAGCAGTGGCCAGGCCAATGCGAAGCTCGTCGAAGAGGTTTACGTCGAACACGTAACTCCCTTTCCCCTCCCCTGGTGGGAGGGATTGAAATGGCGGATAGAACTAAGGGGTCTAGTTTGCTTTAGGCGATGTCGGCATCGGAGCGCTCGTCGCGGGAGAGGTTGATTCCCAGCGAGGTCGTCGCTTCCATGTCGTCATCGGAGCCGGAGAGCTCCATCGGGGTGCCATCGGCAGAGAGCACCTCCACGTTCAAGCACAGGGACTGCAATTCCTTGAGCAACACCTTGAAGGATTCGGGGATACCCGGATCGGGGATGTTCTCGCCCTTCACGATGGCCTCGTACACCTTCACGCGGCCCATCACGTCATCGGACTTAATGGTGAGCAGCTCCTGAAGGGTGTAGGCTGCGCCGTATGCCTGCATGGCCCACACCTCCATCTCGCCAAAGCGCTGGCCACCGAACTGCGCCTTACCACCCAGCGGCTGCTGGGTAATCATGGAGTACGGGCCGGTGGAACGGGCGTGAATCTTCTCGTCTACCAGGTGGTGCAGCTTGAGCATGTACATGTAGCCCACGGAGACCGGGTACGGGAAGGGCTCGCCGGAGCGGCCGTCGAGAAGCATGGTCTTGCCGTTGCCATCCACCATGACGTCGCCGTCGCGGTTCGGGCGGGAGTTAGCCAGCAGGCCAGCCACCTCGCCGTTGGTGGCGCCGTCGAACACCGGGGTCGCGGTAAGCGAGCCCGCCGGGACGTCGTACAGCTCCTCGGGGAGGGTCTTGAGCAGGTCGGCGTTCTTCTCGTCGGCGGGGTCCACCTTCCAGCCCGCGGCGGCGAGCCAGCCGAGGTGGGTTTCCAGCACCTGACCGATGTTCATACGGCGCGGCACGCCGTGGGTGTTCAAGATGATGTCCACGGGGGTGCCATCGGCCATGAAGGGCATATCCTCCGGCGGGAGAATCTTGCCCACCACGCCCTTGTTGCCGTGGCGGCCGGCGAGCTTATCGCCGTCCTGAATCTTGCGCTTCTGCGCCACGTACACGCGGATCATCTCGTTCACGCCGGCAGCGAGGTCATCGTCGTCCTCGCGGGAGAAGCGGCGCACGCCGATGACCTTGCCGGTCTCGCCGTGGGGCACCTTCAGGGAGGTATCGCGCACCTCGCGGGCCTTCTCACCGAAGATGGCGCGCAGCAGGCGCTCCTCGGGGGTCAGCTCCGTCTCGCCCTTCGGGGTGACCTTACCCACCAGGATGTCGCCCGCGCGCACGTCGGCGCCGATGCGCACGATGCCGCGCTCGTCGAGGTCGCGCAACACGTCCTCGGAGACGTTCGGGATCTCGCGGGTGATCTCCTCGGCGCCCAGCTTGGTATCGCGGGCGTCGATCTCGTGCTCCTCGATGTGAATGGAGGTGAGAATGTCCTCCTCCACCACGCGCTGATTGAGGATGATGGCGTCCTCGTAGTTGTGGCCCTCCCAGGGCATAAAGGCCACGAGCAGGTTGCGGCCCAGGGCCATCTCGCCGTTGTGGGTGCCGGGGCCGTCGGCAAGCACCTGGCCCGCCTCCACTCGGTCACCGATGTTCACCAGGGGGTTCTGGTTGTAGCAGGTGCCCTGGTTGGTGCGCTCGAACTTGCGCAGCATGAAGGTATCGCGCTGGCCCTCATCGTCCATGACGGTGATGAAGTCAGCCGAAACGTTCTCCACCACGCCCGCGCGCGGGGCGATCACCAGATCGCCGGCGTCGTAGGCGGCGCGGTACTCCATGCCGGTGCCCACCAGGGGAGCCTCGGAGCGCAGCAGCGGCACGGCCTGCTTCTGCATGTTCGCACCCATGAGGGCACGGTTGGCGTCGTCGTGCTCCAGGAAGGGAATCATGGCGGTACCCACGGAAACCATCTGGCGCGGGGAAACGTCCAGGTAATCCACGCCCTGCGCGTTGGTCACCTGAATATCGCCGTCCTTCACGCGCACCTCGATGCGGCCCTGCGTGATGTTGCCCTCGGCGTCCACCTCGGTGGAGGCCTCGGCTACGGCAAAGCGATCCTCCTCATCGGCGGTAAGGTACTCCACCACGTCGGTGACCTTGCCATCGACGACCTTGCGGTACGGCGTCTCGATGAAGCCAAAGGGGTTCACGCGGGCATAGGTGGCCAGCGAGCCGATCAGGCCAATGTTCGGGCCCTCGGGGGTCTCGATGGGGCACATGCGGCCGTAGTGCGAGGGGTGCACGTCGCGCACCTCGATACCGGCGCGCTCACGCGAGAGGCCGCCGGGGCCCAGCGCGGAGAGACGGCGCTTGTGGGTCAGGCCAGACAGGGAGTTGTTCTGGTCCATGAACTGCGAGAGCTGCGAGGTACCAAAGAACTCGCGGATCGCGGCCGAAACCGGGCGCACGTTAATCAGGGAGGTAGGAGTAATGGACTCCGCGTCCTGTGTGGTCATGCGCTCGCGCACCACGCGCTCCATGCGGGAAAGACCCACGCGCACCTGGTTCTGGATCAGCTCACCCACGGTGCGCAGGCGGCGGTTACCAAAGTGGTCGATGTCATCGGTCTCCACCGCGATCACCTGGCCCGCGGGCGAGGTCATAGTGCGCTCACCGGCGTGCAGGCGCACGAGGTATTCCAGGGTGGTGGCGATGTCCTCTTCCGTGAGCGTCATCAGGCCGTCGTGATCGCCGCCCAGACCCAGCTTGCGGTTGACCTTGTAGCGGCCCACCTTGGCGAGGTCGTAACGCTTGGCGCGGAAGAAGGCGTTATCCAGCAAGGACTGCGCCAGCTCGCGGGTGGGCTGCTCACCGGGGCGCTGCTTGCGGTAAATCTCCAGCAGAGCCTGGTCAGTATTCTCCACACCGTCATTTTCCAGGGTGGACATCATAATCTCGGAGAAGCCAAAGCGCTCCCGAATCTGCTCGGCCGTCCAACCAAGGGCCTTGAGCAGAACAGTCACAGGCTGCCGACGCTTGCGGTCGATGCGCACACCGACGGTATCGCGCTTATCGACGTCGAACTCAAGCCACGCACCGCGCGAAGGAATCACTTTCACGGCATGCAGCGGACGCTCCGTGGACTTGTCGATGGTCTGATCGAAGTACACGCCGGGAGAACGCACGAGCTGCGAGACCACCACGCGCTCGGTGCCGTTCACGATGAACGTGCCCTTATCCGTCATCATCGGGAAATCACCGATGAACACGGTCTGGGACTTAATCTCCTGGGTATCGTTATTGATGAACTCAGCCGTCACGTACAGCGGGGCGGAGTAATTAATATCCTTGTCTTTGGACTCCTCAATGGAGTTCTTCACATCCTCGAAGCGGGGCTCCGAAAGCGACAACGACATGTTGCCGGAGTAATCCTGAATCGGAGAGAGTTCGTCGAGAATATCCTCAAGACCACTGGTGATGCGCGCCTCGGGGCCGCGCTCCTCCTGCTGGCGGGCGCGCCACTCGGGCGTGCCGACGAGCCAATCAAAGGAATCACGCTGCACGTCAAGGAGACCCGGGATCTCAATAGGCTCCGAATATTTAGCAAAGGAGTAACGCTTCGGAGCTCCGGGGGTATCGGCCACTGACTTGGTCTGGCGGGAGACTGCCAAGATGGGTCCTTCCAGCACCTCACGCGGACGCCGATTGCATGGGCCAACAATCGGCATATCCGCTGGTAGTTTTAGCATTGTCACTGCTGTGGATACCCGCCCCCAGATAGCACAAAATCACCTTGTCAAATTGGCTTTTTCTGCCAATCGACGAAGGTTCCTCAGCGTTCCAGAGACGGATTCCAGCGCAACGAAGTAGCCTATACCACTTTTTATCTACGCGCAAGGTTTCGGCCCGAACTCGGCCGCAGCGCACCCAACAATCCCACCACGAGCAGCACCGTGCCGATCAGGATACCTGCCCAGGACCAGGCTCCCACGGAGCCCCGCGACGTCGCCTTGTGCGCGGCATCCAGCAGGGCCTCGGACTGCTCGGAGGCCAGGGAGGCGTCGAAAGCCAAGACCTGCTCCCGCTTGGCACCATCGGCGGTGCCGTAATAATCATCAATCTTTTCATGCAAATCCACCACGAGGCCGGATTCCCGATCCACATAATAATCCCGCGTGGCCGAATGGAAAAGGAAGCCACGCGCAGCCTCCCCCTCGGCCCCCTCGAACTCCGTGGTGTGGAAGATTCCCTGATAGCGCTGCGCCATATTCGTGGGCTCGATCACCTGGCGGAAATGATAAACCTCGCGGCCATCGCGCTCCTGGGCCTCCTGAAACTCCGCAGGGGCACCCGCGCGCAGCGTCTCATCAAAGACCTCGTAGGCGCGCTGCTCTACCTGGGCGGGAAACTTCCACCACGCCCCTACACCCTCGATCTCCGCCGTGGGGCTGGCGAGCTGCTGACTCAGCGTGGCAGGCCCCAGCGCCTGCCCGGTGCTCCGATCCATCGCGTAGCTCCACACCTGGGCGGAGATCAACCGATCCGCCTCCTGCTGCTGGCTTTCGCGCAGTTCCGTGGTGCCCACCCGCACCGTCACGCTCTCCTCGCTGGAGGGCTCCTCCAAGGTCACGTGCCGCTGCTTGGTCACCGGGGTATTCACCACAGGGCGCTGCGGATCGGCCAGCACCATCGAACGCGCCTCATCATCGCGCAGCGTCCACGTGAGCTCCCCCATATCCAGCGGCAACCGCCCATCCGTGGAGATTAATCGCGGCGCCAAAAGCCCAGCGATCAGTAGGGCAGCCCCCAACCCCATGAGGAGCACGGACACAACACGAGAGGTAGGAAGCATGACCGCGATGTTACCTGCTCACCGCGGCGCGATACTCCCCCGCTCAGTGTCCGATACCCCGCACTTGGGAGCTAGAAGCGAGCCACACCACACCGGCGATACCCAAGGCCCCCACGCCAATCCCCAACGCGGCATCAGCCCCGCGCATCACCGCCTGACTAGCCAGCACCGGAGCGAGCGCCGTGGAGAGCCCACCCAGGAGGGCAAAGGTAGCCATCACGCGACTTTGCAGCGCCTCCCCCGTCACCTCAAAGACATAACCAAAGAGCGCCCCGTTCAACGCCGGGGATAAGAGCATGGAGAAACCCGCCAGAACCATCAACACCCACGGCTCGCGCGGCACCGCGTACATCGCGCACAGCACCAACATCGAAAAGCCCAGCCCCACGATCACCAGCCACCCGGCCGGAAAACGATCCGTGAGCACCGGGGTTAGCGCCGCGCCCACCACCCCGCCGATGGCAAAGCCCGCCGAGGCGAAACCCACCACGGCGGAACCGTGGCCGTCCGTGGTGAGGCGGTAGACCACCCAGCTCATCGTGCCAAAAACCGTGAGGTTCACCAGCGGGGCACAGAGCAGAAGGCGAAAGAGCTCCGGGCGGGAACGCAGGTGGTGCCAACCCTCAGAGAAGGAGGTGATGGCGCGCCACAACCCTGTGAGCCCGGCGATTTTTCTGCGGCTTTGCCGCGGTTCCTCGCCCTCGTGCAACCGCGGCCCAATATCCGCCCTAATGGCCCGCACCAGCACCAGGGACACCACATCGCAAACACTGCGCACCGCAAAGGGCACGAACGACGCCACTGCAAAGAGCCAGCCCGCCGCCGGGGCACCGGCCATAGAGAGCGTGGAGGAGCGCGCCTGTGCCGCACTCATGGCGCGGGGAAACTCCTCCGGGGTGATGATCTGTTTTAGCGAGGCGTCCAGCACCGGATCGCGGAAGGCAGCCGACGCCTCCACCACAACGCAGAGCAGCGCCACGACGATAACCGACCACGGCGCCGCTCCCCCTGTTACCCCCGCTATTCCCATCACCAAGAGAATCGTCAGGAGCAGGTTGCACGCCAGGGAAAAGGAGCCGGTGGTAAGCAGCAAACGCCGCCTGGGCAGGGCGTCGCCCAGCGCTCCGCCGAGGAAGGTAGCTAATAGAGCCACGGCGCTGGATATGCCGCCGATGAGCCCCGCCGCAGAGACCGAACCCGTGACCTGCACGAGAATCAGCGTGATAGCCAGGCCGAGGCTGGCGGAACATTCCAGGGCGGTTTCCGCGAGGAACCACCAGCGATAATCGCCGCGACGGAAGGGATTGAGGTTCTTCTTAGACATCACACCTCGCGTACCGTGCCGAACCAACGAGCGCCCCACAGTGAGGCCTGCACCATAATTTCAAGGAATGATACTTAAATCACAATTAAAGGTCAATATTCAGGCACGAAAAACCCGGCCCCACCGCACGGGTGAAAGCCGGGTTGTGAAGTAATCGAGGAGATTACTTGAGGGAAACCTTGGCGCCAGCGTCCTCCAGCTTAGCCTTGGCAGCCTCGGCGTCGTCCTTGTTAGCACCCTCAAGGATAGCCTTGGGAGCGGACTCCACCAGCTCCTTGGCCTCCTTCAGGCCCAGGCCGGAAACGATCTCGCGCACGGCCTTAATCACGCCGATCTTCTTAGCGCCGGCGTCCTCCAGCACGACGTCGAACTCGTCCTTCTCCTCAGCGGCAGCGCCGCCCTCAGCGGGGGCACCAGCGGCAGCCACGGCCACCGGAGCAGCAGCGGTAACCTCGAAGACCTCTTCGAACTCCTTGACGAACTCGGAAAGCTCGATCAGGGTCATCTCCTTGAAGGCCTCGATCAGCTCGTCCTTGGAAAGCTTAGCCATAATGGCATCCTTTCTTTTATGTGCGCGGCCTCAGCGGCCTGCGCGGTGGTGTGTATGGGGTGCGCGAAAACGCGCGGTTTTATTAGGCTTCCTTCTTCTCTTGAAGCGCAGCCGCGAGGCGCGCAACCTGAGAAGCGGGGGCATTGAACAGGCCTGCGGCCTTGGCCAAGTTGCCCTTCATGGCGCCAGCCAGCTTTGCCAGCGTGGTCTCGCGGTTATCGAGCTCAGCGATAGCCTGAACCTGCTCTGCGGTGAGAGCAGCGCCGTCCATGTAGCCACCCTTAACGATGAAGGCCTTGTTATCCTCGGCAAACTTCTTCATCGCCTTGGCGGCGTCCACAGCCTCGCCCTTGATGAAGGCGATGGCGGTGGGGCCGGTCAGGTAATCGTCGAGCCCCTCGATACCGCTGTCCTTGGCGGCCAGCTTGAGAAGGGTGTTCTTGGCGACGGAGTACTGGACATCGGTACCCAGGGCCGTGCGCAGCTCGGTGGTCTGCGCCACGGTCAGGCCGCGGTACTCAGTGAGCACCACGCTATCCGCCTCGGCAAAACGGTTCTTCAGTTCCTTCAGATCCGCCTCGTTCTTGGGATTAGCCATGTACTTCGCCTCCTTCCTCGTTATATGTCGTGTTTTCCGCCCGGAGACCTTCTCGCAAGAAAAAGCCCCCGTGCAGGAAGCACAGGGGCCTGCCCCATTGAGGAATGAGGCGGTGGCTCGAAAGTGTCTCCTGCGTGGGTTGCCCCGGTAAACCGGGAACCTTCGATCCGCTCAAGCGGATAACCGACGGTCTCTGGTGAAACTTGAGCTAGGCGCGCGAACGCGACCATTCAAACTTCGGGAATCACCATACCCCACAACCGCGCGAAAACAAAAAATTGGCTATGTTCTACCCAAACACTAACGAGATACTTTTGTTCCTTGTATGGTGTTCCCCATGACCATGAACGCAATGGCCTCTCCGCTTCACGTTTCCTCCACGGAAAACGTCCATGCCTCTAAGAACTTCCTCGCAGCATTCCTGCGCTCCCTCGTTCACCCCGAGTGGATGCCCCAGGGGATCAATGACTGGGATACTCCCCTGGACGGCAAGATTCCCGTGGTGCTCATTCACGGAACGTGGCTGAACTCCTACAACACCTGGTGCCGCATCGCCCCAGAACTTGCGGACGCAGGCCACCGCGTATTCGCCTTTAACTATGGCCGCGATACCGCCCCCGTGACCGGCCGCCCCCGCTCCATCTACGGCACCAAAGGCATCCTTGAGGCTCAGCCGGAAGTCGCCGCCTTCATCGACCACGTTCTAGAACGAACCGGCGCCTCCCAGGTAGACCTCCTCGTCCATTCCCAGGGTATGAGCCAGGCCCGCCTGTATCTTTCTGATTCCGGCGGCACCAATCCCGAGGACCCCAGCCGCAATCGCGTGCGCAAGGTCATCGCCATTACCCCCAGCCATCACGGCACCACTCTCTGCGGTATCGGCTCCCTCGGCCTCGCCATTGAAAAGCGCTGGGCGGGTATCCGCCCGCTCATTAAAAAATTGCTTGGCGACGCCGCCTTGGATCAGCTCGTGGGCTCGGAGGCCATGACCCACATCAACCGCGGCGGAGATACGCTGCCGGGAGTCAGTTACACCACGCTGTGCACTCGCTTTGATGAAATTGTCACGCCCTGGCAAAACCAATTCCTTGAGGCAGGCCCAGGAGCCACCGTGCGCAATGTGCTGGTCCAAGAAGGTGCGGTGCGGGATTTCAGCGATCACCTCGCTATTCTGTACTCCCCTCGCGTTATTGACTTCATCTTGGAGGAATTAGACATCACCGGGGAATACCGCACCACTAACCCCCAGGTGCGCGGCACCGTGCTCCCCGGATATGGCTCCCTGCCGCAGTGGAAGCGGCGTCGCCAAGCTCAGGTATAGATACATTAAAGCCCTCGCTTGAAAGCGAGGGCTTTAATGTATTTCCAAAGAATTACTCCGCAAAGTTCTTCTGCACGGAGGGATCCACCGGAACGCCGGGGCCCGTGGTGGAAGAAAGGGTGATCTTCTTCATGTAGATGCCCTTGGAGGAAGAGGGCTTCAGGCGGTTAAGCTCCTCGATCAGGGCACCGTAGTTCTCCGCGAGCTGCTGCTCGGTGAAGGAGGCCTTGCCGATGGAGGCGTGCAGGTTAGCAGCCTTGTCCACGCGGAAGGAGATCTTGCCGCCCTTGATTTCCTTCACGGCCTTGGCCACATCGGTGGTCACGGTGCCGGTCTTGGGGTTCGGCATGAGGCCGCGGGGACCCAGCACGCGGGCCACGCGGCCCACCTTGGCCATCTGATCCGGGGTGGCGATGGCGGCGTCGAAGTCCGTCCAGCCGCCCTGGATGCGCTCGATCAGCTCGGCGGTGCCCACCACATCGGCGCCAGCCTCCTCGGCGGCGGTGGCGTTGGGGCCCTCCGCGAACACCACCACGCGCACGGTCTTACCCGTGCCGTTGGGCAGGCTCACGGTGCCGCGCACCAGCTGGTCGGCCTTGCGGGGGTCCACGCCCAGACGCAGGGCCACATCCACGGTGGCGTCAAAGTTCTTGGAGGAGGTCTCCTTGACCAGCTTGGCGGCCTGGAGGGGGCTGTACAGGTGCTTCTGATCCACGGCCTCGGCGGCGGCGCGGAAAGCCTTAGACTTCTTGCTCATAATTCAAAGATCCTTAACTCTGATCCTGTGGTAAGCGGGCCGGAGCTGGCCCTACCACGGTATTGGGGGAAATTAATCCTCGACGGTGATGCCCATAGAGCGGGCGGTACCGGCGATGATCTTGGCAGCGGCGTCGATGTCGCGGGCGTTGAGGTCCGGCTTCTTCTGCTCGGCAATCTCCTTGACCTGCGCCATCGTCACGGAACCCACCTTGTTGGTGTGCGGCACGCCGGAACCCTTTTGCAGGCCAGCGGCCTTGAGCAGGAGCTTGGCGGCCGGAGGGGTCTTGAGCTTGAAATCAAAGCTGCGATCCTCGTAGACCGTGATCTCCACCGGGATGACGTTGCCGCGCTGGCTCTCGGTGGCGGCGTTGTACGCCTTGCAGAACTCCATGATGTTCACGCCGTGAGCACCCAGGGCCGGGCCCACGGGGGGAGCCGGGTTAGCGGCGCCCGCCTCGATCTGGAGCTTGATAAAGCCAGTAACCTTTTTCTTCTTTGCCATCGCTCGCTCTCTTTCCTAGGTACCGGCGGGAAGGCTTATCGACGGCGCGCCTACCCACCGTCCGGATGCCGAGTCCCGCTCGCAGCATGTGGCGCTGCTTCTCCGCGTAACCCGGCCACCGGGGATGAATGTTTCTGTGCGCGCGCCATCTTCATGGCACACGCGAAGAAATATGGTAGCGCAGCAACCGCCGCGCTACCAAGCCGCTCTCCCGGCCAGGGCCGGGTGGCGGGTCTTAGATGATCTTTTCCACCTGATCCGCGGTGAGTTCCACCGGGGTTTCGCGGCCAAAGATGGAAACGAGCGCCTGGAGCTTGCCCGTCTCATAGTCGATGTCGGAGATGGTGGCGGAAACAGAGGCCAGGGCGCCGGTGAGAATGGTGACGGCCTCGCCCACCTCGAAGTCGATCTGCTGCTTGGGAGCGGCCTTCTCCTCCGGCATGGCCACCACCTGCTCGGCCTCGCCGCCGGTGGCCTGCTGCTCGCCCTCCGCCGCAGCGCGCGGCATGAGGAACTTAGCCACATCGCGGTGGCGCACGGGGGTGGCATTGCCCTCGTTACCCACAAAGCTGGTCACGCCGGGAGTCTCGCGCACCACGGACCAGGCGCGGTCGTTAATCTCCATGCGCACCAGCACGTAGCCCGGAAGCAGCTTGCGCTTCACCATCTTGCGCTTGCCATCGCGTACCTCGATGGCCTGCTCAATCGGCACCACCACGTCAAAGATGGAATCCTCCACCTCAAGGGTCTGGGCGCGCATGTCCAGGTTGGTCTTAACCTTGTTCTCATAACCGGAGTAGCACTGGATGATGTACCACTGGCCCGGCTTCTTCTTGAGCTCGCGGGTGAACTCGCGCAAGCGGCGGCGATATTCGGCGTCGGAAGCATCTTCCTCCGACGCCGCGGGGGCCTCGGACGGCTCTGCTGCCTCGGGGGCAGGAGTGTCCTCTGCGGTGTCAGTTCCGGCGCTCTCAGCCTCCGGAGCGGCGGTTTCCGCGGCCTCCGCCTCGCTCGCCGGTGCCTCGGCCTCCACGGAATCCTGAATGGCCTCCCTCGCGGCGGCAAACAGGGGGGAATCGGAACCCTGCTCGGGGGTGTAATCCTCGCTCATCGTGCGCTCCATTGCTTCATCGTCTTGATTGCGTCAATTGAAATGGTGCCCATTTTAGCCTGCTCCCGCTCCTTCCAGGGGCTCGCTGGCTATGCGGTTATCAACCCTTCGCGGGCTTTCACGCGGATCGGGCACCCTACCCAAAGAATTATCCCGCCACCCATCCGGGCAGCGGGATAATTACTGAAAGTATGAAGAAAGATTACTACGGCACGAGAACCTTCTCAACTCCCAGGCCCACCAGGAAATCAACGCCGGACACCAAAGCCGTGAGCACGATGAGGAAGGTGAAAACCACGAGGGTGTACGTGACCATCTGGGAGGCGGTGGGCCAAATGACCTTCTTGATCTCGGAGCCCACCTCGGGCAGGAATCGCAGCGGGCCGCCACCGGGCTTATCCTCGCGGGCCCCCTTGGCTGGTGCCTTTTGGGCCTCGTAAGAGGACGTGGTGGTGGTATTAGCACCAGTGCGCTGACGCTTACCCGTGGGGCGAGCAGCCCCAGGCTGGTTTGCGCGATCCTCGCTCACAGCACTCCTTAGAGTTTGAAAAGTAATGGCAGGGGCGACAGGACTCGAACCTGCAACCTACGGTTTTGGAGACCGTTGCGCTACCAATTGCGCCACGCCCCTTCGTTCACACCGCTCGCGCGGCAGGAACTACCCTACCAGAGATACCCAGTGTGCAAATTGCGCAGGTACCTCGGAATCTAGAACGAAAGCCAGGCATAGAAGCCCGGCCTTCCGTTCTAGTAGCGATGGCGAGAATTGAACTCGCGACACAGCGATTATGAGTCGCTTGCTCTACCACTGAGCTACACCGCCTCGTGCTCTTACTGATAGTCAGAAAGAACAACAGAGCCCCCTAACAGAATCGAACTGTTGACCTTTTCCTTACCATGGAAACGCTCTGCCGACTGAGCTAAGGGGGCACAACCACAACTTCTGCACTGAGTATTTTCCCAGCCGCTCCGTTGAAGCCTCACAAAGACTAACCCGATGGCACTCACAACCACAAATCCGCAGGATAAAAGGCATTTTCGAGCACGTCAGGCATCAACCCTAGCCCCGCACAGAGTCACCCTCATATCCACCCCCCAAAAAAAGCAAAAACCCGCAGCCCTCATTCCCCCATCGGGAATAAAAGCAACGGGTTGTTAATGGTGCCAGGTAGAAGATTCGAACTTCTGAAGGCAATGCCGGCGGATTTACAGTCCGCTCCCTTTGGCCGCTCGGGCAACCTGGCAAACCACACCATGCGGTGCGGGGGATACTTTACTATGCCGCCACCCCTACCAAGCAAATCGCCTGGTCACACTAGCCCACGCGCACTAGCCCACGCGCTCGGCGGTGTACGTCACCAAGGCATCCAGGGCGCGGGTAGCGGCGGTATCCGGCAATTCCTCCAGGTAGCCACGGGCGCGCTGCGCCCACTGGGCGACGTCGGCAACGGCGTGGGCGCGCCCCTGCGAACGCTCCAGCAAGCTCAATACCTCCACCACGGCCTCCTCAGAGGTCACAGGGCCGGTAAGAATCTCGCGCAGGCGGTCACCCACCTCGCCGGGCTCAGCAAGGGCATAGAGCACCGGGAGGGTCAGCACACCCTCGCGCAGGTCGGTGCCACGAACCTTGCCGGATTCCTCGGGGGTGGAGAAGAGGTCAATGATGTCGTCCACGATCTGAAAGACCATGCCAATGGCGTGCCCATAGCCTTGGAGCGCGCGGATATGTGCCTCGCTGGCCCCGCCGTGGAGGCCTCCGAGGTATCCGGCGGAGGCGATGAGCACCCCGGTTTTCTCCTCGATCACGCGGGTGTAGTGCGCAATCGGATCGCTGCCCTGCGCACCCACAGTCTCCCGCATCTGGCCGGTGACCAGCGTGCCGAAGGTCTCGGAAAAGTGCTTGACCGTGGGGGTTCCCAGCTCCGCCATGATGCCGGAGGCTTGGGCCAGCAGATGATCGCCCGCGAGGATCGCCACCGAATTGCTCCAGCGGGCATTGGCGGATTCCACTCCGCGGCGCCTGGAAGCCTCATCCATCACATCATCGTGGTACAGCGTGGCCAGGTGCGTCATCTCCACCACAGCAGCGGCGCGCACCACGTCCTCATTCATAGGGTTATCGCCATACTCGGAGGCCAGGAGCGCAAACATGGGGCGGAAACGCTTTCCTCCGGCGCGCACCAGGTGCATCACCTTATCCTGGAGGATCTCATCCCCCTGGCTGAGATGGGCGTAGAGGGCATCTTCCACGAGGGCCAGACCGCGGCCCACACGCTCGTTTAGCGCCTCATCCCCAAGGTTCAGCGACCCCGCTACCACCCCAGGGGTTGCCGCTTCTCGCCCATTGGTCATTTCTTGGTGTCCTCGCAGGTGATTTGTATCTCCGGGCCAGGTGGCTCCCATCCTGGAGAGTAACTTTAACTCGGACTCAACCGTAGCGGAATTGCCCCCGTAGATACACTCCGGGGTGTGAGTTCCCACCTTTCCCCTTTCCTGCTCATCATCGGTGCGGGCCCCGCTGGCTCCGCCGCAGCAATCTGGGCCGCCTCCCGCGGCTTCGAGGTTCTGCTTATCGACGCCGCTTCCTTCCCCCGCGATAAAACCTGCGGCGATGGCCTCACCCCTCGCGCCATTCATCACCTCGATCGTCTGGGACTAAGCCGCCAGATTCTTCATCGCTATAGCAATAGAGGTCTCAAATTACACGGCTTCGGCGGCTCCGTCACCGCCCCGTGGCCCCACAGTGAGTTCGGCTCGGTGGGTTCCGCCATGCCTCGCGTGAAGTTTGACGCCCTCCTGCTCAACACCGCACGGGAAGCCGGAGCCAGCGTGTGGGAGGATGCCCATGCCCTGCGCCCGGAGTTTCGCGGCGATGCGATCTCGGGCGTCCTCGTGCGGCATCGGGGAGAAGAAAAGATGATTCGTCCCGCCTCCGTACTGGTGGCCGATGGCGTGCGCTCCCCCTTTGGCAAGCAGCTAGGGCGCACCTGGCATCAAGAGGAGGTCTATGGCATCGCGGCCCGTTCCTACTGCACCACGCCCCACCACAGAGAGCCGTGGATTCACTCGCACCTGGAACTACGCGACGCCGAGGGTATCGCCCAGCCCGGTTATGGCTGGATCTTCCCCTTGGCCAACGGCACGGTCAATCTGGGGTGCGGGGCACTTTCTACCACCAAGCGGCGCGCCAAGGTCAATACCAAAAAGCTCCTAGAGCACTATGCCGGGCAACAACGCCAGGAATGGGAACTGGGCGAACCCCAAGCTATCACCTCGGCCCTGCTGCCAATGGGCGGGGCCGTGAGCAATGTGGCGGGACGCAATTGGATGCTCATTGGCGACGCAGCCGCCTGCGTCAACCCCCTCAATGGGGAGGGCATCGACTACGGCATGGAAACCGCCGCCCTCGCGGTATCGCTGCTGGGTTTCTCCGACTATCGACGTCTCTGGCCGACTGTACTGCGCGAGGAATACGGAGATTCCTTCGCCCTGGCGCGCACCGCCGCCCGACTGCTTACCTACCCACGTCTGCTCCCCGCCGTGGGGCCGCTGGCATTACGCGGGCCCTTAGGTGCTCGGCTCATGCCCGCCGCTGCTCGGTTGATGGGCAACCTCGTCACCGAGGAAGATCGAGACCTCGTGGCGCGGGCCTGGCGGGCCGCTGGTGGGGTGGTGTCCCGGTGGCCCGGACACCGTGCACTGTGGGATTAAATCGGTTTGACTGCTGAGTGCATTGCCACGATTCCCAGGGTGAGATTCTGCCAGCCGCACTCCTGCCAACCATTCGCATTAATCTCCCTGGCCAGGTCCTCCTGATCCGGCCAGGCTCGAATGGAATCGGCCAGGTACTCATAGGCCTCGGGATTAGAAGAGACCACCCGCGCCACCGCGGGCAAAAGGCGCATGAGGTATTCCTTGTACACGGTGCCAAAAAGCGGCACCACGGGGGTGGAAAACTCATTGACCGTGAGGCGCCCTCCGGGGCGCGTGACCCGCGCCAGTTCGCGCAGCCCGGCGCGAAAATCGTGAATATTGCGCAGACCGTAGGAAATGGTCACGGCGTCGAAGGTGTTATCCGCAAAAGGCAAGTGCATCCCATCGCCCACCACCTTGGGCACCGGGCGGTGGGCTCCCGCCTTCACCATGCCCTGAGAGAAATCGCAGGCCACGCACCAGGCGCCGGACTTAGCCAATTCCACGGTGGATACCGCCGTGCCCGCGGCGAGATCTAGCACCCTCTCCCCCGGTTGAAGGTTCAGGCGTTCCCGCGTGCGCCGACGCCACCGGCGATCCTGCCCGAAGGAGAGGATCGTGTTGGTGAGATCGTATTTCTTGCCCACATCGTCAAACATCGCGGCGACGTCGAAGGGCTTTTTATCCAGTGATGCCTTAGCCACGAGGCACCAGTCTAACCGCTACGCCAGGCCTCGCTTAGACGCGGCTGCGGGTGGAAACCGGCGCGCCACCCCACAGCGCTCCCAAACCGCGCGGGCCACGGCGGTGTTCTTCGATGACCTCCCGGTAATGGGTCATCAACTTCTCACACTGCGCCTCCCAGGTGCGATTCTCCACGTCCTGCCGGGCATTGGTGCGCAGTTTGTCGTAGCGCACCGGGTCGAGCACCCAGCGCACGGCGGCGGGAAGTTCGTGGGAGAACGTCGGGACGTTGAGAAGCACTCCGTTGTGTCCCTCCGTGATGAGGTCGATGGGCCCCCCGGCGCGCGGGCCGATGGTGGGCACCCCCGAGGCCTGGGCCTCCTGCACCGCCTGGCAGAAGGTTTCAAACTCGCCGGGATGCACGAAGAGGTCGAGGGAGGCATAGGCTCGGGCGAGGTCCTCCCCACCGAGCTGGCCCATAAATACCGCGTTCGGGAGCTTTCTTTCCAGTTCGGGGCGCTCGGGGCCATCGCCCACGATCACCAGTTGCAGGGCCGGATTGTGGGCCAGGGATTCCAGCCTGCGCACTCCCTTTTCCGCGGCCAGGCGGCCCACGAAGCCCACGATCTTCTTGGCACCCGTGGGGTCCCACTGGCGGCGCAGCACCTCGGAGCGCTTGGCCGGATGGAAGCGCTCGGCGTCAACCCCCCTGCCCCAGCGGTAAACGTTCTTGATGCCGTGGGAGCGCAGTTCCTCGATCACGGGGCTCGACGGGGCCAGGGTGCGCTGGCAGGCATTGTGGAAGGTGCGCGTCCATTCCCACGAGGCCGCCGCCAGCGGCCCCAGGTGGTAGCGGGTGGAAAAGCCCGCCACGTCTGTTTGGTATACCGCCACCGCGGGAATCTTGAGCTGGCGGGCGGCAAAGGCACCCGCAGCCCCCAGCACGAAGGGGGAGGCCAGGTGCACCACATCCGGCTGGTATTCCCGCAGGGTGGCCGCCACCGAGGGGCCAGGCACCCCCACGGGGAGGGAATCAATGAGGGGCACCATCACCGTGGGCACGCGGTGGATGGGAAAACCCAGATAATCGGGGATCTCCTCCTGGAAGTCCCGGGCTCCCGGAGCAATCACAAAGGCCTCATGCCCATGAGCCTTGGCGTATTCCAGGACGCGCAGCACGGAGTTCACCACGCCGTTGACGTTAGGAAGGAACGATTCTGACACAATGCCAATCCGCATAGCCCTCATCTTCTTTGCCCTCCACTACAGCAATGCTACGAGAAGTTGAGCATCACGTAACAGTTCTGGAAAGTTTTGGTGAACGAGCCGCCACGCCCGCCGCCCACCACAATAATCCGGTGAGCGCCGTGGCGACGACCCCCACAGATACCGCGGGCAGCACCGCCAGCGTCCACCCGCGCCCCTCCACCTTCACCAAATCGGGATCGTGGCGTGCATAGGTAACCCACACGTTTTGCCCCTCACCTAGGCCCGTGGGATATAAAACGCCGGTGGCGGGGAGGTGATAGATACCCTGATCGTCCTGGTATTCCACCGTGGCACGCCAGGACGTCACCGCCGTGACCTGGGCTAAGGCCCGGCCTGAGTCTTGGGCAATAGCGCGATCGTTGAGCCACGGCCCCAGCACCATCGCCACGCACCCCAGCAGGGCCAGCACATAGAGCCCCATGATCCCCTGCCGGGTGCGGTGCAAGACGCGCTGCCTCATTGCCCCACCCGCACCGCGCGTTCCAGAGCGGCGTGCATATCCCGGCGCGTTCCCCTGACGGTGCGCGCCTCAATCAGGCGGAAACCGCCCGCTTCCTCGGCCTCATCGAGGGCCTCCAACAAGGAGGGAAGATCCTCCGCCCGCGCGTATTCCACGGAATAGGCCGCACACAGGCCCTCTATTTCCGCGCCGTGAGGGGTTCCAAAGCCGCGCTCAAAGGCATCGCGGAGGTCGGGCGCCCCCACTTCTAGCGTTTCAAAGATTCCACCGCCATCGTCGTTAGCCACCACGAGGGTGAGGTTTTCCGGGCGGGATTCCAGGGGGCCGATGAGCATGCCGCCGGCGTCGTGCAGCAAAGCCAAATCCCCCAGCAGGGCCACGGTGCGCGGGGCGCGCACCGCCTCCGGCTCCGCGCTTTGGGAGGCCAGTGCTAGGCCGACGGCCTGCGAGACCGTGCCGTCAATGCCTGCGGCTCCGCGCGGGGTGTGGGTATCCACGCCGCTAAAGGGCAGTCCCACCAGGGAGGCATCGCGCACCGCGTTCGACGCCGCGAGGAAGAGGGAATCACCCACAGCCACGCCATCGGCCACCGCGGCCGCCACGTGCAGGCCGGTGAAACCGTACTCGGTGGTCGCCACGGCATCGCGCACCGCCTGGGCGGCCATATCGGAGGCCGCCTGGGTGACCTTCATCCACTGGGCGGGAATCTTCCCCGTGGTGCGCACGCGGCTGGCCACCTGGCGCGCCCGACGCCCCGGATCGGTCACCGTATCGGTGCGGCTGAGCACCACCACCTCGATGGCGGGGTCGTCGAGAAGCGCCAACACCGGGCGATGCAAGGTGGGGTGCCCCACCACGATCACCTGCTCCGGCTTGGTATTGACCTCCTCGACGCCCCCGCACAACAGGTGCGCGGCCAGGGGGTGCACCGGATGATACGGGGTGGGAGCGGAGGGTTCCGCGATGGTGGGAACCTCCCCGAGTTCTTCCACCTCCCAGGCCTCATCCCCGGCGATCACCAAGGTAGAGCGGGTGAGGTCTACCTCCACCACTCCATGATCCACCCAGCGCGAGGGGGTTTTCTGCGGGGGCGGACCCGTGCGGCGCGCGGGCTGACCCTCCGGGGCGGGAAGTTCCTCCGGCACCAGGGGAATCTCAAATGCCACATTGAGGTGCACCTGGGCGTAGGCCTCCATCGCGGCGTGAATCTGGCTGACCTCCTCGGTGCTTTCCACCTGCACCGTGGGGGCATAGGAACCAAAAAGGCCCACCTGGTCAATCGTCTGGCTCGCGCCGGTGCCCACCAGCACGCGGGGACGATCCGCGCTGAGCACCACGAGAGGGGTATGCGATTGCGCGGCCTCAATGACCGCGGGCAGACAATTAGCCACGGCGGTACCGGAGGTCATCATCACCGCCACCGGGCGGCGCTGCTGGCGCGCCATGCCCAGCGCCAAAAAGGAAGCGCTGCGCTCATCAATGCGCACGTGCACCCGCAGGTCGCGGCGGGCCAGCATGGCGAGGGTGAGCGCGGAATTGCGAGAACCGGGGCAGATCACTACGTCACTGACGTATTGCGCCACCGCCGCCGCCACGTCGCGGGCTAAAAGCGGGGCATTCATAGCTCAGGCTCCTGGTACTGCTCGCTTTCCAGGGAGCCACCCCCTAGCAAATCCTCCAGCCACGAGGGCACCTCAACATTAGGAATCTCACTGGGGAACTCCCTGGGCAGCTCCGGCAGGTGAAGGCCGGAATCCTCCGTCACGGTCTCCGTGACCGTCACCGTGGAAACCTGGGTTTCCGTAATAACCTCCGGTTCCGGCGTTTCCGTGGAACCCGTGGCGCGACCGAGAAAGAAAAAGAGACCCGAGGCGATCAGCACGGCGGCAATCACGCCGATAACCGCCATCGCGGTATTGCCCTTGGACTCCTGGGGTTCCTCGTAGTATTCCTGGCCATAGTTCTGCGGCTGTTCGTAGCCCTGCTGCTGATACCCCTGTTGCTCGTAACCCTGAGCTTCATAACTCTGTTGTTCGTAACCCTGGGGCGCGGAATACTGCTGAGGATCGGGGAAGTGCTGCCGAGGGCGCTCCGGCCGCCCCCGGCCACCCTGGTTACCCGTGGGACCTAAATAGCGGGTCTCATTATCGTCCATGCGAATTAGTCTAGGTGATGGAGACATCGCCCCAGACGCTCGATCCACCACTGACGCCGCGACGCAGGGGCCGCCAGCGCCTCCAACCGCTCCCGTTGCGGCACCACCGGAGCCGTGGAAAGGCGCCCATCCACCAGGTCGCGCGGCGGAGCCACATCCTCCACAAAGAGGCTCTGCGTAGCCAAACCCGCCGGGGCCTGCGGCTGCGGCAGCGCCGACGCCGCTACCAAACCGGCGTTCATGCCCACCGCCGTATCCAGGGCGCTAGCCACCGTCACGGACACGGAGTGCTCGCCCATGTGCGCGGCTATGTCCAACAACCGACGCACCCCGCCCAGGGGCGCCACCTTGAGCACGGCGGCGTCGGCAGCTTTTTCTTCTACTACCCGGTACGGGTCGCGGGCGCGGCGAATGGACTCATCGGCGGCCACCCGCGTTGGTCTGCTGTTTATGTTGCCGCGCTCGCCCTGGTGTGTGCGTAATTGTTCCCGCAGCGTGGCTAACTCCGCCACCGTGGCGCAGGGCTGTTCCATATAATCCAGCGGGCCTAATTCCTGGGCGGCCCGGAGAGCCTGGGGCACCGTCCAACCGCGATTAGCGTCCACCCGGATCTTTGCGCCGGCGATGTGCTCCCGCACGGCGTTCACCCGCGCCACGTCCTCGGCCAAGGTCTGCCCCGGCTCCGCCACCTTCACCTTCACCGTGGTGCAGCCGGGGTAGCGCTCTAGTAACTCGGGAACTTGCTGCGGCGGCACGGCGGGAATGGTGGCATTGACCTCCACCGTGGGGTGCTTGGGGGCGGACAGCCCCTCGTAGGCGGCCTCGATGGCACTGGCGAGCCAGGTGGCGGCCTCGGCGTCCTTGTATTCCGCAAAGGGCGCCCACTCCCCCCAACCACACGGCCCCTTGATGAGCAGGGCCTCGCGGGTGGTTACCCCACGGAAGCGCGTGCGCATGGGCAGGGCCACGATGTGAGAGCGGTCGAGGAGGTCATCGAGGGTGGGGGTTCGCATAGGGGGAATGGTAGTGGGGCCGCAGAGAAGGCGGGTTTTCAACTCGCTGCCCCGGTATTGTCTAGTTCAACTTCTGCACCCGCATAGAAAAATGATCCGCACCTGCCAGTAGCCACAGTGCGGATCGAGCAGAAGTGTACCTTGCGGCAAAGATCTGCTCCACGAGCTTAATTGTAAGCCAAGCTCCACTCACTCCAGCGTGGTAGGTAACCAACCGTGCATCAGGGAACGGCTTGACCTTGAAAAATCACAGCAATATCATGGGTATCGCTATACGGCGCTTGAACGCCGTCTTTTCCATGAAACCCCCGAGGCATCGCTTCGGGGGTTTCTCGTATCTGCCCCTACACTCTTAACCCATGAGCACCTACAGCACGGAACAGCCCTTCGACCCTACCCAGTGGCACGCGGTGGAGGGTTTCGAGGACATCACCTATCACCGCCACGTGGGCACCCACCGCCGCGATGGCATTGTGCGCATTGCCTTCGACCGCCCCGAGGTGCGCAATGCTTTCCGCCCGCACACCGTCGATGAGCTTTACCGCGCCCTCGATCATGCGCGCCGCACCCCGGACGTGGGCGTGGTGCTGCTCACTGGCAATGGTCCCAGCGCTAAAGATGGCGGCTGGGCCTTTTGCTCGGGCGGGGACCAGCGTATTCGCGGCCGCTCGGGGTACCAGTACGCCGGGGGCGAGACCGCCGATACGGTGGACGCCCAGCGCGTGAAGGCCGAGGGCGGACGCCTGCACATCTTGGAAGTGCAGCGCCTGATTCGCACCATGCCCAAGGTGGTGATCGCGGTGGTCAATGGCTGGGCGGCCGGCGGCGGCCACTCCCTGCACGTGGTGTGCGATATGACCATCGCCTCGCGCCAGGAGGCGCGCTTTAAGCAGACCGACGCCGATGTGGGCTCTTTCGACGCCGGTTATGGCAGCGCCTACCTGGCTAAACAGGTGGGACAGAAGTTCGCCCGCGAAATCTTCTTCTTGGGCCGTTCCTACAACGCGGAGACCATGCAGCGCATGGGGGCGGTGAATATCGTGGCCGATCACGGCGAGTTAGAAGCCGAGGCTATCCAGGTGGCACGGGAGATTAATGGGAAGTCCCCCACCGCACAGCGCATGTTGAAGTTCGCCTTCAATCTCACCGACGACGGCCTGATGGGCCAGCAGGTTTTCGCTGGTGAGGCCACCCGTTTGGCGTATATGACCGATGAGGCCGTGGAGGGCAAGGAGGCCTTTTTGAACAAGCGGGAACCGGATTGGTCGGAGTTCCCCTTCTACTACTGAGCGCTACTGAGTTTGGCCTTAGTGGGCACGGCGGGCTAACTTTGTTGTCGTGTCAATAATCAAAGATCTTGGACTCCTCATCGCTCGCCTCCTGCTGGGCACCATTCTCATCGCCCACGGCTGGCAGAAGGCCAGCGACATCGGCGCGGCTCAGGCCATGTTCGAGGGCATGGACGCACCGCTGCCGAATATCAGCGCGATCATCGCCGCCGCCATCGAACTCGGCGGCGGCATCGCCCTGATTCTGGGTCTGCTCACCCCACTGGCGGGCGCGCTCGTATTCCTCAACATGCTCGGCGCCGCGCTCATCGCGCACGTGGGCAACGGCATCTTGGCCTCCGACGGCGGCTGGGAACTCCCCGGCGCTATCGGTGCCTGCGCCCTGGCCCTGGCCGTCGCGGGCCCCGGTCGCATTGCGGCCGACGCCTTCCTCTTCCGCTCCCGCAGCGCCAGCGCCGCCGCCTAAGCACTATTCTGTGGGGAATGAGCGAGCGTTTCCTCGAGCCACTCACGGTTCCCTCCGCCAATCCCGCCGCGATCCTTCCCGATCTGCGCGAGGCCATCGCTGGGAACCGCAGCCTGCTCCCCCTCCCCGATAACGACCCTAGCCGCGCCCACCTACTGCGCAGCACACAGCGCGCGGGCCAGGCTATCGACGCCGAGGTAGCCCTCGTGGTGGGTACCTCCGGCTCCACTGGCACCCCCAAGGGGGCCGAACTCACCGCGTACAACCTCATCAGCAGCGCAGACGCCACACACGAAACCCTCGGCGGGGAGGGC
The DNA here is from genome assembly GCF_001412085.1 of Corynebacterium lowii. Lineage (GTDB taxonomy): Bacteria > Actinomycetota > Actinomycetes > Mycobacteriales > Mycobacteriaceae > Corynebacterium > Corynebacterium lowii. The sequence continues at coordinate 404,755 of NZ_LKEV01000001.1, read as the reverse complement.
TCCTGGTTACTCGCCATGCCCGCCCACTACATCGCGGGGATACAGGTGCTCGTGCGCTCCCTGGTGGCGGGCACCACGCCCATCTGCCTCGACCTGCGCGCCGGCTTTGACGTGGAAGCCTTTGCCCAGGGGATGCGTCGATTAGCAGAAGGCCGCAGATACACCGCGCTAACTCCGCCGCAACTACTGAAAACAATGGATACCCTGGCGGGAATTGAGGCCCTGCGCGCCTTTGACGCCGTGCTCGTCGGCGGGGCCCCACTGCGCACTACCCAGGCTCAAGCCGCTCGCGACCTGGGGATTAACGTGGTGCGCACCTACGGCGCCTCCGAGACGTCGGGAGGCTGCATTTACGACGGCCACCCGCTGCCCGGCGCGCGCCTGCGCCTCGGTGAGCAAAACAGGATTCATCTGGGTGGCCCCATGATCGCCCGCGGCTACCGCAACGCGCCTGGCCACGAAGCCTTCACAGAGCCCGGCTGGTTTGCCACAAGCGACGCCGGGGCTCTCAGCAAAGAAGGCACGCTCAGCGTGCGCGGCAGGCTGGATAACGTGATTGATTCCGGGGGCCTCAAACTCCACCCCGAGGTGCTAGAACAGCACCTGCGCGATATACCGGGGGTAAGCGAAGTCTGCGTGGTGGGGGTGCCGCACCCGCGCCTGGGACAGGCCATCGCCGTGGCCTATACGGGCACGGCAGAACCCGGCGACCTCATCGAAGCCCTCGACGACCTACCCCGCTGGCAATTACCCAAGGAACTACGCCGGGTAGAGGCTCTTCCTCACACGGGTTCAGGCAAGATTCACCGCGCGGGCGTGGTTAATCTTCTTTCTCGCTAACGCCCACCAGGGCGGCTACATCCTCCGGCCCATAGGCAAGCGCGATCTGCTCATCATTGCCGCCACCCATGCCATTGCTCAGAATCAAGGCGCTGAGCTGGGTGGAGGGCACGATAGCAAAGTTGCGTGGGTTAGCAAAAACCTGGCGCACCGGATGCCCAGAGCGTAGGGCGCACACGTGCAGCCATACATCATCAGCCTTGGGGGCAACCATCTTAAACACGGTGCCCTGCTCCACCACGTATTCAATAAAAGAAGGCGGGTAGCACACCCCGGACACCCCCGTGGCAAAGTGCAGCAGGCTGGCATCGCAAGTATCGGCAGGAGTCCACTTCATATACGGAAGCATCTGCCCATCGCGCAGCTCAATCCGATGCGCACGGTACGCCACCACAGTATCCAGGCGCAGGCCACCAATGATGAGCAAACGATCAAGAAACCACTCGGGATAAATGATGTCATCATCAATGGTGACCACGCTGGTCCCCGTGCCCGCCACCTCTACAAATTGATTCCAGTACTTGGCGTGCGGGCCTAGACCGCCATCGCCACGGCGCACCGTCAGCCCCCGACGCACCAAGCGCTTGAGGCTCGGCGGCCAATCCTGGGGGCTGTCATAATCCTCCGGGTCAAGCCACAACACGATAGGCACTCGGTGCGGGCCACGAGCCACCGACTCAATGGCAAAAAAGACCGTGCGCAGGCGACGGCCGTGGGTGGTCAGGGAGATAAGAACGTTGCTGTGCCCTGTGCCGGGTTCCCTGGACTTGCTTCCCGGTTCCTGTCCCCCCGGTGCGGGAATACGGGTGCGGGAGAAGCGGTTATTCCACTGCAAAGGAATAAGACGGAACAGGGTAAAGAAGAAACTAACCACCTGGCCCGCCACATACCTCAACCACACAGCACTTCCACCCTTCCCTACTCTCCACCCCCGTTACGGGAAATACCACCCTATCTTACACTGAATACCATTGCGCACCCACCACACAGCCACACTCTATGTTAATAAGCAACTGGAATGTTTACCAAATAACTTTGCAAGAAACCTGGAGTTATTTATATAATGTCCTTCCCAATACTAAGGAGGATTAACCACGGTGGATACCCTTTTCCACAAACTTGCCAGCCTCGACCGCCTCGGTGCCGCACTTACCCGCCTCGGGCTCGTGGTGGTCACCGTATGGATCGGTGCCCTGAAAGTCTTTCACTACGAAGCCCAGGGCATCATTCCTTTCGTAGCTAATAGCCCCTTCATGTCCTGGCTCATGCGCGACCCTGAAAACTACGCCGCCAACAAGATCCCCGAGGGAGCCGCCGACGCCGCCGCACAGGCCTGGCACGAGGATAACGGCACCTACTGGATTGCACTTCTCATCGGCGGAACCATCGTGACCATCGGCGTACTCATTGCCCTGGGCTGGATATGGCCCAAGATAGGGGCCGTTGGTTCGCTCCTCCTCGTGGGCATGAGCCTGGTCACCCTTTCCTTCCTCGTCACCACACCGGAGGTATGGGTCTCCGATAAGGGCGGCGGGGAATCGGGCTTCCCGCTGCTCGCAGCGCCTGGACGCCTAGTAGTAAAGGATCTCATCATGCTGGGAGCTGCACTGTGGAGTGCTGCGGACTTTGCCAAGATCGCGGTGAAGAAAAACAAAGCAGCGGCATAACTCCCACAATAAAAGCCCTTTCCCTAAATCCCCCACCCCCAACCAACCCCGTACAGCACATAACATCAAAGCAACTAAACAGGGCGCCGTTGGATGATATGAAGCCGCTCATGCCTTTTGAGCGGCTTCTTCTGAGATTTTTTGTTCGGGCCAGGCTGGAAGGACGTGCCGCAACCTCGCCCCCCACTTCGTGCGTGCGGCAGTGATGCGTTCCTCCGGCCCCCACGTTCAAAATCCTCAGCAATAGCTTGCTCTTCAGGGACAAGCTGTGAAAGATACCCCTTAGATATGAGGTGCGCATTTAGGGCGAGTTTTCATCGCATGGAATATCTTGGCAGTACCATCAGAATACACATTATTTCCATGCGCGAAATATCTGCATATCCATGTTTGAGAACACTTTCCACAATAAGCTACGCGATACCCTCGCCATCATTCACGGTTTCGGCACCATCCTATAACGCATATACCTCACCCAACCCACCCAAAATATCAAAGAGCGCGAATTTCCCACACCACGCTGCCCGATTACTACCGCCACATCCTCCTGCATAAATACGGCGCCCCCTTGAAACAGCCTGCCGCTTTATCAAGCCAGAGTCCTCCATCACTGTGTGGTTCATAACCACCTCGTAGTGATTCCACAACAGATAGTAGTGACAAAAATCATGTTACTCTGTCCTGCCCCACCCCAGTGCCACAATGGAAGCCATGCCAATGTCTCCGCAATCGCGCCGCACTGCCACTCCCGCCCAATGGCTAGCTGGCGCACGCCCCCACACCTGGGCCAATGCCTTCGCCCCCGTTATCTCTGGTACTGGCGCAGCCGCACTCCGCGATTCTGCTAACTGGTGGCGCGCTCTGCTCGCCCTCGGGGTTGCTTGGGCGCTCATCATCGGCGTGAATTACGCCAACGATTACTCCGACGGTATCCGGGGGACAGACGAGGATCGCTCCGGCACCCTGCGTCTCACCGGCTCAGGAGTGGTCGCCCCCCAAAAAGTCAAGCGCGCCGCTTTCCTCGCCTTTGGGGCAGCGGGAGTGCTGGGCATCGCACTCAGCCTCGCTAGTAGTTGGTGGCTCATTCTCGTTGGGGCCTTCTGCATCGCGGGGGCGTGGTTTTATACCGGCGGTTCCCGCCCCTATGGTTACCGGGGCCTGGGTGAGGTGGCCGTGTTCATCTTCTTTGGTCTAGTGGCGGTGCTAGGCACCGAATACACTCAGTCCGGGACCATCAGTTGGGTGGGCCTGGCCTGTGCGGTGGCTATCGGTTCCATCTCCGCAGCAGTGAACCTGGCTAATAATCTGCGCGATATTCCCTCCGATTCTGCCAGCGGCAAAATAACGCTGGCGGTCAAACTTGGTGATTCCTCCACACGCCGCCTCTTCTGTGCTCTTGTTACGGTTCCCTTCGCGATGTCCTTGTTATTAGCGGTCACCAATACCTGGTGGGCGCTGCTGGGGCTGCTGGCGGTGCCGCTGGGGGTCGTCGGCATGCAACCGGTACGGAAGGGGGCTATGGGGAAGGCACTCATCCCCGTGTTGGGTCTAACTGGGCGCGCGATGTTGGCCTGGGCCGTGTTAATGTTCCTGGGCTTTGTTCTTTCCTGAAAGGCGGCGTAGATGATCGGTGTTCTCACAGGCTTTGCCATCATCATGGTGGTGATTGCCGTGGGTTACGTATTGGGGCGCACCGGCATCATCAGCCCCGGCGATTCGCGCCTCATGCTTAACCGCGTGGCCTTTTATGCAGCCACCCCGGCTCTGCTGTTCACGGTGGTTTCCACCTCGCAGCCGCAGGCATTGTTCTCTCCAGTGATTGTCGTGAGCCTGCTCGCCACGCTGTTCATCGGGGCCGTGTTCTTCCTCATAAGCCGCCTGCTCCCGCACTACGACGAACAGGGACGGGCCGATACCGCGATGGGTGCGGCCTCGGCCTCCTACGTGAACTCCAATAACATCGGTCTGCCGGTAAGTATGTATGTGCTGGGCACGGCCACATACATCGCCCCTATTTTGGTGATTCAGATGGTGCTGCTCACGCCCCTGCTGCTAGCGGTGCTGGGTTCGGAGGATAAGAATCATTCCCCTGCCACGACTATCCGCACAGCCCTGCTCAGCCCCATTGTGCTGGCCTCCGTAGTGGGTCTGGTGGTGTGCCTAAATGGATGGAGCGTACCAGAGCCGGTCATGGCACCACTGGAGATTCTGGGTGGGGCTTCTATCCCCATGATTCTCATGAGCTTCGGTGCCTCGTTGAACACCACCACCGTGCTCGATTCTCCCAAGGATCGCCCGCGCGTGCTGCTGGCCACGACGCTGAAAACCGTAGGCATGCCCCTGGTAGCCTGGCTGCTCAGCCTGGCCTTTGATATGGAGAGCCAAGAGCGCTACGCCGCGGTAATTCTGGCGGCGCTACCCACCGCACAGAACGTGTATAACTACGCCGCCACCTTCCAAAAGGGCACCATCGTGGCCCGCGATACCGTGTTACTCACCACCTTTGCTTCGCTCCCGATCATGCTGTTCATCGCAGCGCTCAGCGGCAGATAACAGCAGGCCACACCGTCCGTCCCCACCTGCTACTGTGGCGGCGTGACCCGTCTCATCGCTTCGCCGCGCCGCGCAGCCCTGCTCCTCGTGTTATTCCTGGGTACCGCCCTGCGCACGGCGGTGGCCGCACAAGGCTGGTTTTATTATGACGATCTCACCCTCTACGCCCAGGCCAGGGAACATAATTTCCCCGATCTAGGGCTGCTCTTCCAGGATCACGATGGGCACCTCATGCCTGGTTCCTGGCTCATCGTCTGGCTGCTCTCCCACCTCGCCCCGCTCAATTGGCCTGCGGCGGTAGCCGTGCTGGGGCTGGGAAACCTGGCGGCGGGGGCGTCGGTAGCCTGGGCCTATAGGCCACTGAGCCGCAGCCTTATACCCCTGGGTTTTTATCTGCTCACCCCCATCACGCTCACCACCTCCACGTGGCTGGCCTCTGCGGTGAATACCCTGCCTCTGCACATCGCACTCGCGCTGTGTCTGGGCTTTGCGCTGCGCGCCATGCAGGCCGCGCGCGACCCGTACCGGGGCTATAAACAAGCTGCCGCGCTCAGCCTCAGAGCGGGGCTGAGCCTACTAGGCGGTGCTCTTTTGAGCGAACGCGCCCTCTTCATCGCCCCCACCGTATTCCTGGTTTTGTGGTGCTGCGGGCAACTTCCCGGCCAAAAAAATCGCCGGGCCACGGCGGTGCTGGCGCTGTATTTGTGGCTGCCCACCCTGCTGTGGTTCGGCGTGTACGCGCTCAGCGTGGGCGACCCGCGCACCGCCCCCGCCAGCCCCCTGCCCTTTATCACCCATGGCTATGGGCTGGGCCTGCTGCCCACCCTGGCCGGCGGCCCCTGGCATTGGGAGCGCTGGCACCCCGGCCCGCCCTGGGCTGCCCCGGATACGGCGGTCATTCTGCTCGGAGCGGCATCGGGCTGCGCACTCCTGGCGCTCACCCTGCGCCGAGCCACCGCTTGGATTCCGGTACTACTTTATCCCCTCCTGCCCTTTGTGGCACTGGCCCTGGCGCGCTCGGGTCCGGATACCGCACTAGAGATCACCCAAACTCTGCGCCACGTGAGCGAGGTCGCAGTGCTCGCCGCTGTGGCCCTGGCCTATGCCCTCCCTGCGCGGCTCCCCCTGCCTGCCAAGGCCCCCATGGCCGTGTGGGTACTCTCTAGTCTGCTGAGCACCATCACATTCACCCAGACATGGGCTACACAGCCCGCCCGAGATTTCTTCCACGGACTCCGCACCTCTCTTCAAGGGCACGATACTCCATTGCTAAACCAAGATCTTCCGTTGGAAGTTCTACTACCGGTAACCAACCCCTATAATAAGCTCTCCGCTTACGGAGCCGCCCTGGGGATCCCCTCTCCCGTGGGGGAAACAACCTCCGAACCCATGGTCATCAGATCCGATGGCTCTCTCCTCCCCGCGCAGCTCCATGAAATGCGCACAACCATCTCCCGGCAACAGTGCGAGACAGAAACAGCATTACCCCTCGATGGCCCGCTACTGAACCGAGAGTGGGTGGTGCGACTCAATTATTTTTCCTCTGAGCCTGGAATCGGAGCGCTTTCTTTGGATGAAAAACTCGTGGAGTTTCCTGTTGAGGCAGGATTACATAGTGTGTACATACAAGTAACCGGGGGAGGTACCACACTCCATGCTTCCGCCCCCACAGCGTGTTTTGGTCGCAGTACTGTGGGGATCCTTATACCATCAGAATAATATTATTCTGATGGTATAAGGATTATTCAAAAGCAGGATTTCCCTGCATCACAGCAGCAACGTCCGTTGCCGTAGGAAGCAGTGTGACGGGCCCCCGAGTAGCACCAGATTTCATGATGTCACCTGCACAGCTATGAGCCAACCCCATCTGATGGCCCAACTCATGGGCAATGGTAAATACCCTACTCTCGGCACCGATCGTTGGCCGCAAGCGAAGATACGGCCTCTCAGTTCCCTGCCCACCAGCAGTCGCTACAGCACCCTGATTATTATCCTGCACACGGATATCCACAACGCCGTCACTCAACTCATCATGGTACTCGAACTTAATCTTCCCATCAGAAGCGTCCGTCCATGCCTGCGTGGCTTGTCGGATCTCCTTTCCATACAAAGCCTCCGCCCTATCGCTCACATACACATGGAGAGTGTCACCCTCCATAGAGGATGGCCTGTCGCGGAACCGGAACAAGGAAGGATCCGGCAACGGCTCACCAGCAGCGATAGCATTATGAGCTTCAGTGCACTGTGCCGACGTAATATGAGTGAAAAGGTCAGAACCAGCTTGAGCCGCAGGAACAGTGACAGCCATCGAAACCGATGCAAGGATTGCAGATAGAGTTACGGAACCATGCTTAACAGGATACTTCATCAGAATGAACCTCCATTGCAGACTACAAAAAAGAACATCAGTATAGCCTAAAATTCACGGAAATCAACCCCCACGTTTGAATTACCAGGGAAATTGTTCATCAAAAAGCGCCCATGCTTTCACACACTAAGCAATGAAGCAATCGTTAGCTAACCAATAGCCGCCCCACAAAAATACCCAAAGCAAAAATCGGAAGACCTAGCGCTCCGATAGCTCCTGAGCAATCCATTCCTTGCGCTCACGGCGGCGCTGTGCCCAAGCAGCTACGGCCTCATTGGCTTCTACACGCATGCGGGGGAAAATGAGCATGGAAAGCGGGAAGGCCACCAATAGCGCACCCGTGGCGGATACCAACAAGGGGAAGGGGCTGCCGATGAGCCAGGCGAGGAACTGAATGAGCACCGTAAGCACCACAAAAAGCCCCAGGCGGGCCAGCCCGTATTTCAATAGGGCACGGTTGGCCTTCTTGCGCAGCAACTGATCTTCACTCACCCCCTCCACGCTACTATGGTGGCAATGTCAAGGAGGAATGATACGTGGGTCGCCTAATACTTATTCTTCTCATCATCATCGCGCTGGTGCTGCTGTGGAAGGCCTTTGGCCCTAAAACCTGGAATCGCGGTACGGCCTTGAACCGCCTGAACCGCGTTCCGCAGCAGCCCGTGATTAAGGGACCGGACGATGATCCCGATTTCCTGTGGAACATCGACAAGCAGCGGTTTAAGGAGCGCCGCGCCCGCGAGCAGGCCGAGGAGGCCCGCCAGCAGGAGGAACAGCGCCGGACTCAGCGGCGCGATGTACAGAATCCCAGTGAGCAGAGTTCCGGCGAACAGAAGCCTGCGGAGGACGCTCAAGGCTCAGAGGAAGAACCCGAACCTCCCGAAAACTAAACCCCCGCCTCCCCGCGCCGCAGGATCTCCATGAGGTATTCCCCGTAGCCAGAGGCCCGGAGTTCCCCGGCGCGCGCCGCTAAGTCCTCGCTGGAAATGTAGCCCATGCGCCAGGCCACCTCCTCCGGGGCGCCGATTTTAAGCCCCTGGCGCTGCTCGATGGTGCGCACGAAGTCCCCCGCGGCCATGAGCATGTCCACGGTGCCGGTATCCAGCCAGGCCGTGCCGCGCGGCAGCACCTCCACCTGCAATTGTCCGCGCCGCAGGTACTCGTTATTCACGTCCGTGATCTCTAATTCCCCGCGCGCGCTGGGTTTCAAGTTCCGGGCGATCTCCACCACGGAGTTGTCGTAGAAGTACAGCCCCGGCACGGCAAAGTGTGAGCGCGGCTGCTGCGGTTTTTCCTCTAAGGCCGTGGCCCTGCCCTGCTCGTCAAAGGAAACCACGCCATAGGCCTGCGGATTGGCCACCCAGTAGGCGAAGATAGCCCCGCCCTCTACCTCGGTATAGCGGCGCAATTGGGTGCCCAGGCCCGCGCCGTAGAAGATATTATCGCCCAGCACCAGGGCCACGGAGTCGGTGCCGATGTGCTCGGCGCCGAGGCGGAAGGCGTCAGCAAGGCCGCGCGGGGCGTCCTGGGTGGCAAAGCTGAGCTGGATACCGAATTGGGAGCCATCGCCTAGCAAGCGCTCGAACTGGGGGCGATCCTCGGGCGTGCTAATCACCAGGATCTCGGTGATCCCCGCGAGCATGAGGGTGCTCAGGGGGTAGTAGATCATGGGTTTGTCGTACACCGGCACGAGTTGCTTGGATACCCCGTAGGTGATGGGCCGCAGGCGCGAGCCGGTACCCCCGGCCAGGATGATGCCCTTCACAGCCCGGCCTCCTCGTTAGCCACCGCCCAGGCGTTGCGCAGTTCCGTGTAGTAGGCGCGGGCTTCCTCCGCGCTGGGCAGATGACCGTCCTCTTCGGCCGTGGCCAGGCTGGGGGCCTGCTGGTCCTTGGAGGAGAGAATCGGCTGGCCGCCTGCCACAGGCCACTCAATCCCGATGGCGGGGTCGAGGGGGTCAATGCCGTGCTCCACCTCGGGGGCGTACTCGGAGGTGGTCAGGTACACCACGGTGGCGTCGCTCAGCGCCAGGAAGCCGTGGGCAAAGCCCGCCGGAATGTAGAGCCCCTGGCGGTTTTCCTCGCTGAGTTCAAAGCCCGCCCACTGGCCGAAGGTCTCGGAACCGGTGCGCACGTCCACCAGCACATCGAAGATCGCCCCCGCCGAGCAGGTGACCAACTTGGCCTGGCCGGGGGGCACCTCCGCGTAGTGCAGGCCGCGCAGCACCCCGGCCTTGGAGGTGGACATATTGGCCTGCTGCACGTCCAGGGGGTACCCCGTGGCCTGCTCAAACTCGCTGGCCTTGAACCATTCGTGGAAGGCCCCGCGGCGGTCGGGGTGGACGGTGGGCACCAGGCGCAGCGCGCCCTCACAACCTGCTATGGGTTCAAACATGCCCGCCATTCTAGTGCGGGAACTGCCGCTCGCCCTTGCGATAAGCGCTTTCCGACGCCGCGAAGGCCGCCTCCCACCACTGCGGGTTCTCCCGGTACCACTCCACGGTGGCGCACAGACCCTCGCGGAAGTCCCCGTGCCGGGGCTCCCAGCCCAGTTCGCGGGTGGAGGCGGGGTCAATGGCATAGCGGCGGTCGTGGCCGGGGCGATCGCTCACGTGGAGGAAATCATCGGGGTCGCGCCCAAAAATCTCGTTGAGTTCCCGCACCACCTCCATATTGCTGTGCTCCCCGTCCGCGCCGATGAGGTAGGTATTCCCTGGGGTACCGCGCTCGATGATGGTCCACACGGCGGAATTGTGATCCTCCACGTGAATCCAATCGCGCACGTTGCGGCCGGTGCCGTACACGCGGGGCGGCTCGTCCGCGAGGAGGTTGAGAATCTGGCGGGGAATGAACTTTTCCGGGTGCTGGCGCGGCCCGTAATTATTGGAGCAATTAGAGATGGTGGCCTCTAGGCCAAAGCTGCGCACCCAGGCCCGCACCAGGTGATCGCTGGCCGCCTTGGAGGCCGAATACGGGCTGGAGGGGCGATACGGGGTATCAGGGCGGAAGCGAGCGGGATCATCAAAGGCGAGATCCCCAAAGACCTCATCGGTGGAAACGTGGTGGAAACGCACCTTATAGCGTGCCGACGCCGCGAGCAGCACCGCCGTGCCCTCCACGTTGGTGCGCACGAAGTCTAACGGGGAATGCAGGGAGCGGTCATTATGGGATTCGGCGGCAAAGTGCACCACCAAATCCACCTGGGAGACCAGGGAATCCACCAAGTCCTCGTGAGTGATGGAGCCGCGCACGAAGCGCAGGCGAGTGGCGTCGTATGCCTCTAGCGCCCCCTGAAGGCTCGCGGGGTTCGCCGCGTAGGTCATGGCGTCTAAAACAATAAAAGAGTGCTGGGTATCAGCCAGAGCACCCAGCACAAAGTTGGAGCCGATAAAACCGGCACCGCCGGTGACCAGGATCTTCATGCTCACCAGGGTAACGGAGCCCTATTTATCCTCCACAAACTGCATGGAAAGCCGCAACTCCTGCGCCACGGCCACCACCTTTTCCCATCGCACCCCCGAGGCGCCGTGCTCGATAGCGTGCAGAGTGGAACGGGATACCCCCGCGCCATCAGCAACGTCCTGTTGCAAACGACCAAGCTGGCGTCTCCGCTCCGCCAATTGCGTACCCAGCACCAATAGTTCTGGTACGTCGCCGGCTGGCTTGCCAGCCTTACGCCGAGGTAACGCCACAGCCCTCACCCACCTCTTCCACACCTTATTTTATTCCAAGAGCACATTTTAATTTTCTTGCACTAAGACACTACACCGAAAGCGACACTTGGAGCCAATTTTTTCCACTTCCACTTTCTGTATACCAAAAAGTAGGAAGATCCGCTCGTTATAGAAAAATACCCCGCCTCCCAGCAGAAATGTCCAAGGTAGCACCCCTAACAGAAGGATGTACATATTTTCACACATAGACCACTGAGGTTTTGGAGAAGATATACAGAAAAATGTGTTTCATTGGCCAGACCAGAATACTATCCACGCCCAGAATCCGCCCCCTGAAAATACTTTGACACCCATTCTTGGAACACTTTGGTTCAATTTCCCACACATAAGAATCCTCATGCGGCCTCGCCCCCGTATCCCGCTCCTGCCCCTGCTGTCGCTCCCCCGGCGCCCCCTATCCCCCGAGTACTTCTTAGTTCAACCCGGCATAGGAGTGCAACCCCGAGACCACCAGGTTGATGAAGAGCAGGTTGAACACCATCGTGCTCATCGCCAGGATATTCACCCACGCGGCCCCCACCTTCCAGCCCGCCGTGGCGCGGGCGTGCAGGTAAGCGGCGTAGAGAATCCAGGAGATGAAGGAGAAGGTCTCCTTGGGGTCCCAGCCCCAAAAGCGAGTCCAGGCGTCCTCCGCCCAGATAGCGCCAAAGATGATGCCCATGCCCAGAATCGGCAGGGTGAACACGGCGAGCTTATAGGCGATGGCGTCGAGCTTGTCCGCCGTGGGCAGCGGGCGGGCCATCGCACCAAATACCCCGGCGATGCCGCCCTCGGCCTCCTTGCCGGGAGCCTGCCCCACGCGCAGCAGATACAGCAGGGAGAACACGCCGGAGACGATACCGATGGAGGCACCGGTGGAGACCGTGGTTACGTGCACCGGCAGCCAATAGGATTGCAGGGCCGGCACCACCGGGGCCGAATCCGCATAGAGTTTGGTGGCCCCCACGAACATGAGTACCAAAAGCGGCGTGAGAATCCAGGGCCATACCACTTGCTGGCCGCGGCGCTGTATCACAAAGGCCGCCACAACCAGGGTGATGCACGAGATCATCAGCACATACTCGTAGAGATTGCCCAGCGGAAAACGCCCAGCGGAGAGCCCTCGGGTGACCGCGGAGATCACGTGCAGGATGAGGCCCGTCCACACCAGGGCCTGTGTAGCTCCGGCCCATTTGCGCGCCTTTTCCTCCCGCTCGCTCAGCGTCATATCCCCCTCGCTGGGGTTCTTCACACTGGGGTCCTGCGCAACCAGGCGACGCAGGCGAATAATGGGCTGCATTTTCACGTAATAGAACAAGGAGGCCACCAAGGCCACCGCGTACACCAAAAACGCGGCCTGAAAGGTATTATCGGACAACCCCGCCAGGCTGGTATTCACAGACATTTTTAGGCTTCTTCCTCAACAAACTTCCCTGCACACTGATAGCAGACGCTACCAGAGGCATCGCGCTTTAATCCTCGCCGTCCTCGGCGTCATTTTCCTCCGGTAGATCCAGAATTCGGAGGCGCAGTACCTCAAACTCCGAACCCCATCCGGCGCGATCGGTGCGCGCCAATCCCGCCATTTCCACCAGGGTAGTCCCGCCCGCCGCCGGGCTGATACGCACCCAGATGCGGCGGCGCTTCACCATCAACGAGGCCACCAGGGAACCCAGCATCACCACGGCGGAGACGAGCACCCACACCTGGGTGGGGTCGGAGGCCACCACGTAATTGGCGTACTCATTAGCCCCCTCGAAGGTCACCACGGTGCCATCATCCAAGGTCACGGATTGACCCTGGCTGAGGTTCACGCGGTCGATCTTTTGGAGCTGCCCGGCGTGGATGAGGGCGGGGTCCAGGGTAAAGATGTTCTGCCCCACCCCGGTATCCAGACCGTTATCGCCCCGGTAGACGTCGATAGCCACGGCAGGATCGCGCAGCGTGGGGAAGGCCGAGGTAAGCAACTCCCCGTTTTCTCCCGACCATTGCGCAGTGGGGGCAAAGAGCCCCTGAATGGCCAATTGGTTCTGGCGGCGCTCGTAGAGGTCCGGGTACATGCCCGCCGGGGGGTCAAAGCGCATGGCCCCGGAGGAGAGGAAGAAGGTGGGATCGTCAGGACGCCACTGCAAGGTCTGCGTGCGCTTTTCCCCATTGGGCCAGGTGACGGTGAAGGTGGGGGCAAAACCGTGGCCCTGAAGGTAGAGGCGATCCCCAGCCATGCGCAGCGGGTGATTCACCTTGAGTTCGTAATCCTCCCAGGTGGCCGGGTCCTGGGTGATGGCCTCGCCCTCCGCATAGGAGATATTCGAGCTAAACATCTCCGCCTGGCCGCTGGGCAGGTAATCGGCGGTGAAGTCGTGGGCGTGGAAGCAGAAGGGGTTGAGCCCCGTGCCGTCGAAAAGCGGCCCGGCGCGGAAGGAATCGAAGTTAGCCGGGGAGGTATTGCAGAACTCCGTGGACTGATCGAGGGCCACCGTGTCATTGGAGCCCGATTCCGTCACCACAATCACGTGTCCCTCGTAGGAGACCAATTTGCCCAGCCCCACCGTGACCAGAAGCGCCACCAGGGAGAGGTGGAAGAGCAGGTTAAAGAACTCGTGTGCGTAACCGCGCTCGGCGGAAAAGGCCTGCTTGCCCGCGCGGTCCTCGGCGGGGCCGTACTCCGCCAGCCGCCAGCGGCGAAAACTGGCGCGCACCCTCTGCTCCATCTCGTCCGCGCTGAGTTCCACCTCGTCCGCGCTGTGCAGCGGCATGCGCTCTAGGCGCTTGGGCGGGCGCACCGGCGCGGTGCGCATGGCCTTGTAGTGCTCCCAGCTGCGCGGAATAATGCAGCCCACCAGGGAGATCATCAGCAGCACATAGATGGCGGTAAACCAGGTGGAGCTAAAGACGTCAAAGAGCTGAAGGCGGTCGTATATCTCCGCCAGCTTGCCGTTTTCCGCCAGGTACTCCTCCACATTGGCCATGCTGAGGTTGCGCTGCGGCAGCAGAGCACCGGGAATGGCCGCCACGGCCAGCAGGAAGAGCAGCACCAGGGCGGTGCGCATGCTGGTGAGCCAGTTCCAGGCGCGGCGCAGGTACCTCGCCACGTGCTTCATCATCTCTTTGCGTCCTCCTCGATCAGGCCTACACCAGGGTGGTGCCGTATTCCACGGTCCACTGCCGCACCCAGTTAATGAACTCCGCCCATACGCCGCTCACCAGGGCCAGGCCGACGAGCACCATGAGCACCCCACCGGCAATCTGGATGGCCCGGGTGTGGCGGCGCAGCCAACCCACCCCGCGCAGGGCCGCGCCCGACCCCAGGGCCAGCACGATGAAGGGCAGGCCCAGGCCCAGGCAATAGCCGATGATGAGGATGACCCCGCGCGCGGCGGTCATGCCCTCGGTGCCCGCGGACACGGCCATGATTGCCGTCAGGGTAGGCCCCAGGCAGGGCGTCCACCCCAGGGCAAAGACACCGCCGAGCAAGGGCGCTCCCACCCAGGTGGTCCAGCGCTTGGGGTTCATGCGGGTATCGCGCTGCAAGCCCGGCACCAGGCCCAAGAACACCAGGCCCATGAGGATGGTGACCACCCCGCCAACGCGCATGAGCGTTTCCGCCTGCACCGTGAGCACACTGATGGCTCCAAAAACCGCGACGGTGGTCAGCAAAAACACCACCGTAAAGCCCAGTACAAAGAGCACGGAGGCCAACACCACCGCCCACTGACGGTGCTTGCCCACCTGGGGGCCGTGCTCACCGGCATAATCCATCTCCCCGCCCACGGTGCCCGCGAGGTAGGAAAGATAGCCCGGCACCAGCGGCACCACGCACGGCGAGGCGAAGGACACCAATCCGGCCAGGGCCGCCGCCAGCACCCCGAGGATCAGCGGGCCGGAGGTCACGAGGTCAGCAAGTTGCTCTCCCACCGGGCTACTCCTGAGCGATCTGCTTCACGACGTCGATAAGCTCCCCCGCCGTGATCGCCCGCAGGAACACCGCTGCCGGGCGGTGCTCCCGATCGAGCACGATGGTGGTGGGCACGACGCTAGCCGGTACCCCGCCGAGGGCGGCGGCGGTGCGGAAGGGTGGGTCATACAGGGAGGGGTAGGTCACGCCGTTGTCTTTGACGAAGTCCTGGGCGATCTGGCGGTTATAATCGCGCACGTTAATGCCCAGAATCGTGGCGTCCAGGGGCTCGATGGCCTCCTGGGTTTCCTCTAGATCGTCCACCTCGGAGCGGCAGGGCGCGCACCACTGCCCCCAGGAATTGAGCACCACCACTTTGCCCTCAAAATCGGAAAGGGAAATCTGCGTACCCTCCTCCATGAGGGAATCCCCGGAGAAGTCCTGCACCGGCTGGCGTTCCGCCTGCTCGTAGAAAATCTCCGTGGCCCCGCCGGGAGAATAAAAGGAAAAGGAGCCCTCGCCCTGACTCACGGCGTTTTGCCCGGCGGTCTGATCGGCACTGCACCCCGCGGCGGTGAGAGCAAGGGCTATCGACGCCGCCAGCGCGGCGCGGCGGCCAGTGATGCGCCCGGTAATGCGCGCAGTACCGCGCGCCATGAAACGGCTCTGCGGCATTGCTAAATCTCCTGCGCGGGCTCGCTATAGCGGTGCTCCACCAGTTGCTCATCCTGGAAGATGAGGGAGGTCACCGAGGCCAAATCGCAGCGTCGCGTGGCCGGGTTATGGGCCAGGGGCTTGCCCGCCGCCCAGCGCTGCACCATCACGATGGGCAACTGATGGCTCACCACGATGGCCTCGTGGCCCTCGGCGGCTACTCGGGCGCGCTCAATGGCGGCCCGCATGCGCTCCAAGATCACGTCGTAGTGCTCGCCCCAGCTGGGCAGGGTGGGATTGACCATGAGCGGCCAGCGCACCGGATTCCACAACTGAGAGCGCAGCCCCTTCACACGCAGCCCCTCAAAGCGATTGCCCGCCTCTAGAACACCCTCCTCGGTGCGTACCTCGCAGCCGGTGATCTGGGAGATCGGGGCGGCGGTCTCCTGGGCGCGCTCCAAGGGAGAGGCCGCCAGGTAGGTCACATCGTGGCCCTCGAAGGAACGCGCGGTGCGCGCCGCCTGGCTCTGGCCGCGCGAGGAAAGGTAATAGCCCGGCATACGGCCATAGAGAATCTTGGCGGGGTTATATACCTCGCCGTGGCGTACCAGGTGAACGATGGTTGTGCTCATGGAGTGCTTTCTCTTATGGGTTGCCTTACGCGGTAGCCCCAGAAGCTTCCGTGGCCGCAGCGGCCGCCTTGGCGGCGGGAATCAGGGCGCGCTCGATCCGCTCAAAATCATCGTCGCTCAGCGCGCTGGACACAAACCACGTCTCAAAGACGCTCGGCGGGGCGTACACCCCGGCGTCGAGAAGCGCGTGGAAGAAGGGCGGATAGCGGAAGGTATCGGCGGCCTGCATGTCCTGGAAATTGCGGCCCTCGCCCTCGGCAAAACGCACCGAAAGCATGGTGGCGGCGCGCTGGATATGGTGCGCCACCCCCTCGCGTTCCAGGGCCTCGTGCAGCAGCGCAGCCAGGCGGTTAGCATGCGAGCCCACGGCGTCATAGACCTCCTCGGTGGCCGCGCGCAGGGAGGCCAGGCCCGCGGCCACCGCCACGGGATTCCCCGAAAGGGTGCCCGCCTGATACACCGGCCCCAGCGGGGCCAGGTGCTCCATCACGTCCCTGCGCCCACCAAAGGCCGCCGCAGGCAAACCACCGGAGACCACCTTGCCAAAGGTCACGAGGTCACCGGCCACCTGATCCACGCCATACCAGCCGTTATAGGAGGTGCGGAAGCCCGTCATCACCTCGTCCAGAATCAACAGTGCCCCGTTGGCGTGGGCAATCTCCTTGAGCTTGGCATTAAAACCCGGCTCCGGGGCCACCGTGCCCATATTCCCCGCCGCGGCCTCCGAAATAATCGCCGCGATCTCGCCGGGGTGCTCGGCAAAGGCCCGCTCCACCGCTGCCACATCGTTATAAGGAACCACGATGGTATCGGCCGCCGAGGCTCCCGTGACCCCCGGAGAATCCGGCAGCCCAAAGGTGGCCACCCCGGAACCCGCCGAGGCCAGCAGCGCATCGACGTGCCCGTGATAGCAGCCCTCAAACTTCACGATCTTTGCCCGGCCCGTATAACCGCGGGCCAGGCGCACCGCGGACATCGTGGCCTCCGTACCGGAGTTCACCAGGCGCACCTGCTCGGCGGCGGTACGCTCCACGATGGTCTGTGCCAACTCCACCTCAGCTATCGACGGCGCGCCGAAGGACAACCCGTGCGTAGCGGCCTCCTGCACCGCCTGCACGATGGAGGGCAGGGCGTTCCCCATGAGCATCGGCCCCCAGGAACACACGAGATCCACGTACTCATTGCCATCGACGTCGATGAGGCGAGAGCCCTTGGCCTCCTTAATAAAGCGCGCCTGGCCGCCCACCGAGCCGAAGGCCCGCACCGGGGAATTGACGCCGCCGGGGATGAGATTGGAGGCGCGCTCGAACCAGCGCGCGGATTCGGCGGTGTGGGCAGAAGAGGCGTGGAGGTCAGTCATGGGGGCCATTGTAGGTTCGGATAGGGCAACAGTGGGAGTCTTGGTGGTGAGGCAGTGCCCTTGGCCATGTCTTGCGATTTTTTCGTTTTTGCACGCTAGGCTTCAGCGCATGAATACAACGCTCCCTCCCACCGATCTAACAGGCATGAAAAAACTCAGCGCGTTCCTTGAGAGCCTTAGCGAACCAGCCACCTTAATCAGCTCTGACGGCGAGACCATGCCGCTCCCCTCGGAAGTCTCTAGCATCCTGAGCATGGTCGCCAAGAGCATGGAAAATGGCAAGGCTGTCACCGTAGCCCCGATTGACCAACAAATAACCACCCAAGAAGCCGCCGATTTCCTGGGCATAAGCCGCCCTACCCTTATTAAGCTCCTTGATAAAGGCGAGTTACCGTACCACCGCTCTTCTGGTGGGAGGCACCGAAAGCTCCTCTTACAGGACGTGATGGATTATCAAGAGAGCACTAGGAAGAAGCGCAGAATAGCGCTTGACGCCCTGACCGCTGAGGCATATGCCGCAGGTCTCTACGACGCCACAGCCGATACCTACAAAGAGGCACTACACCAAGTACGGAGAGAGATTCAAAAAGATTCTTAATCCTGCCCCATCTCCTAGGACATACGTGCTACACTAACGGCGTATTCCCCCTCGCACTCTAAGGTATCCGTCTTAAAGCGGTGTCCGGCGTTGGGGGTTATTTTTATTCCCTCCCCTCCCCCGGCTCAAAGAGCAACTGCACCGTATCCCCCATCTCCACGCGGTGCACCCCCAGCCCATAGACCTCCCCCACCAACGCCGGGTCAAGCACCTCCCCCGGCGTTCCCTCGGCCCGCACACGCCCTTTGTCGAGCAGCACCAGCCGGTCGCAGTAGCGGGCCGCCAGGTTGAGGTCATGCAGAATCACCACCACGGTGGCCTCTAATCCCCGAATCAGGGCCATCACCTCGTGCTGATAGCGCACATCAAGGTGGTTAATCGGCTCGTCAAGCAGGATATAGGGCGCACGCGCCGCCAACGCCCGCGCGATGGATACTCGTTGGCGCTGTCCGCCAGAGAGTTCGGCTACGCGACGTCGCCCGTGGCCCGCGAGCCCTACCTGGTGGAGCGCAGTGGCGGCGATCTTTTCGTCGATAGCTCCGGTGCGTTGGAAGTCCCGCAGGTGGGGGCTGCGGCCCAAAAGCACCATCTCGGCGGCGCTGAGCCCCAGGGCTAGTTCGCTTTCCTGGGCCACCACGGCGATGGCCCGCGCCCTTTCCTTGGGACGCAGCGCGGTAAGTGGCACGCCGTCTACCTCCACGGTGCCGCCGGTGGGGTGAAGCGCGCCGCTAAGCAGGCCTATCAGGGTGCTTTTGCCGCTGCCGTTGGGGCCGATGATGCCCAGCACCTCGCCGTCGTGGGTACGCAGGGAGACGTCGCTGAGCACCGGGGCGTCGGTACCGTAGGCAAAGCTCAACCCCTGGGCGGCTATCACGGGTGGAACCTCTCCACGATATTTTCCAGGCCCTGCACGGTCAGGGGGGTTCCGGGTTCGGTGTAGTTCATCAACTGCACCATCACGTTGCCCTCGCGCACGGCTCTGAGTTCATCGGCTCCAGGCAGTTCTTTCAGAGCCTCGGCCACCTGGGCTGGGTCACCGGTGCTGTGGAGAAGCACGATCACGTCCGGGTCTCGGCGGATGAGTTCTTCCACGTTGATCTCCGCGACGCGCTCGGCCATATCCCCAAAGACGTTGCTCATGCCCGCGGCCTCCAACTGAGGCGTGGCCATAGAGCGCTGCCCATAGGCGAAGGTGGCTCCCCCGCCCACGGTGGGATAGAGCACGGCAGCGGTGGTGGGCTTATCCGGGCGAGTATCGGCCTGGGCGCGCTCGGTGGCGGCCGCCACGCGCTCGCGCAAACCCTCGTTGACCTGCTCGGACTTATCCGTGACCCCGTAAATCTCGCCGTAGAGATTCACCTGCTCATACACGTCCTCCATGCTGGCGGGCGTGGTGCGGGAGTGGCAGAAGATCGGCTCGATCACCTCCGGGATTCCCGCTTTATCCAGCGATTCCCGATCCACGTTGTCCAGGTGCCCGAATACGGCATCGGCCCCCTGGGCGAGCACCACATCCTTGGAAAGTTGAATGTGGCCGGTGCCGTCCACCTGATCGGTCAGCGAGTTCATGGCGGCCAGTTGCTCGTTCTCCTGCGCGGTGTAGTACTGCTCGGGGTAAGCCCCGGCGCGAGCGCTCACGCTGCCCAGCACACCCAGGGCGCTCAGCGTGGATACCGGGGCGCTATCGAGCAGCAGGGCGTTGCTGGGCGGGGCGGTAAAGGTGACGTCCTGCCCGCAGTTATGCACGGTCACGGGATAGTTCCCACCCGCCTCGGCGGCCTCCTGCGTCTGTGTCCCGCCCCCGGCGCAGGCACTCAAACCCAGGCTCAGCGCCACGGTGCCCACTGCCACCACCGTGCGCGCGGGGCGTCGTACCGTGCAAAGCCCTATGCGAAGAAAATCCATCATCTCTCCTCCTCTATCCATTTTCCGCGCGCCCTAGTAGGCCGCGCTGCCTTTACGAATAACGCTCCACAGGAAGGGCGCGCCGATCATCGCGGTAATCACTCCCACGGGAATCTCCCTGGGTGAAAGCACCATGCGGGCCAGAATGTCCGCGCTCACCACCAGCACCGCCCCCATCAGCGCGGAGATCGGCACCACGTAACGATGGGCCGATCCCACCGCGCGCCGGGCCAGGTGCGGCACCACCAGCCCCACGAATCCGATGCTTCCCGACGCCGCCACCAGCACCCCCACGCACGCCGCCACCAGCACGAGCAGCCAGGCGCGCAGGCGGTGCGGGGAATAGCCCACGGCGTGCGCGGTGGTATCCCCGATAGCCAGGGCGTCGAGTTGGCGGGCGTTGAGCGTCAGCAGCGCCACTACCACGAGGGTGACCACCACGGCCACCGCCAGCGGCGAGTTCCCCTGCGCCAATCCCAGGGAGCCGAGCAACCAGAACATCACCGAGCGAGTGCCCTCGGTGTTGCCCACCGCCATGATGAGAAAGCTCGTGAGCGCGGAGAGCGCGTAACCCACCGCCACCCCGGAGAGCACCAGGCGCAGCGCTGTTAAAGCACCCCCGGCGCGCGCGGTGGCATAAACCACCAACCCCGCCGCCAGAGCGCCGAGAAAGGCCATCACTTGCAGGGCGTGTTCCATCCACCCCACCCCAAAGCCCAGCAAGATCGCCAGCGCTGCACCGCAGGAGGCACCCGCGTTGATGCCCAAAAGTTGCGGATCAGCGAGGTCATTGCGCACCATCGCCTGAAGGGCCGCACCGCAGGCACCCAGACCCGCACCCACCACGAGGCCCAGGAGCACCCTGGGCAGCCGCACCTGCCACACGATCGTGGCCTGCGCCCCGGTTCCACCGCCGCTGAGCACGGTGTAGAGGGTTTCGGGGCTGAGCACCACCGAGCCCAATGCAATCCCCAGGGCCACCGCCACGCATAGCGCCGCGAGCAGCCCCAGGCTCCAATAGCGGGCACGTGAGCGCGTGGCCCGCATACCCAGATCATCGACCATGCCGTAATCCTTGCACAGCCAATACCACCCAGGTAGCCAGCACGAAGGGCCACGTGAGCACCGGCCAGCCCGCCAGGGTCATGGCCGCCTGAATGAGCAGGGCCAAGGCAACGGCGGCGGTGGCGGGGATTACACGGTGATTCCCACCACCGCGCCCCTGGGGAGGGGTGAAAGTGGCTCCCACGGCGATGGCCGCCAGCAGGGCGCAGTAACTCCACACCCCGGTGTGGAACTCCGCCAGCGGGATAGCGAGCAGGCAGACCACCGAGACCGCCGCCCCACCAAGCCCCCAGGCGGCGGCGCGCCACGAGCCCAGGGCGAGACCGAGGAGAATGAGCAGGCCGGGAAGCCACCCGGAGCCCAGGCTCACCTGGGCGAAGGCGGAGGCCACGCCGCCGAGTACGCCGCCGACGGCGCCCTCAGAAGCACCGGCAGGCGGCAGCACCAGGGCATAGACCATACCCACCGCGCAGAAGGGCGCGGTGAGCACCGGCAAACCAGCCCTTCCTACAACGCCTTCCAGCAACCATTGCAGACCCACCGCGCAGCACACCCCCAGCAGCAGCCACCCCAAGCCGGGCAGACTCAGCCCGCAGCGGGCGGTCACCAGCGCCCCGATGAGCGCGCCGTTATAGCCCCACAGTCCCTCGCGCACCTGAGCCAAGCGCGCCGAGCAGGCCGAACATCGCAGAAACAACAAACCCAACCCACACCCCACCGCCGCCCCGAGCACAGCCCCGGCAGCCAGCACCGGCGACACCAGGGCCAGGGCCACGGCAATCACCAGCCCCGTCATCCAGGAAGGCACCAGGTATATCTGCGCCAGGGAAGTCAAAACCGCTCTCATTGGTACTTCCTCATCTCTATGGGGCCCTGGCCGCGCAGGTGCGCGCGCAAGCAAGCGCTCACGGCGGCGTGAAGCTCGCGGATCTGCCCGGTGCTGTGGGCCAGGGTGCGAATCACTATTCCGGTTGGCAGCCCCGGCCCCTCCACCAGGCGGCTGATTCCGCTGCGTGCCCCCGAGGAATCCTCACGCACCAGGGCCGCGATCTCTTCGAGAAAAGAAGGGGCCAGGTGGGCGTCGATAGCCATGAGCGTGCCGGCATGCGTATAGCCCTCCATGTAACCCAGCCCGGTCACCCCCTCGCCGGGCAGCAGGCGCAGGTGATCCACCGCCAGCCTGCGCCCGCTACAGCGCACTTCAGTGCACAGGCTCAGTTCCTCCCAGCCGAACTCCGAGCCGTCGGGTGCCCAGCCGGGGGTCACGATGTCGGTGAGCAGCAGGCTGGACTCGGGGTGCATGTCCACCGTGGTGCGCTGGCGGTAGCGCCCCTGCCGGTACATGATGAGCTGGTCAGGCACGTATTCCAGCACCGCTCCCCGGGCCAGGCGCACGTTCATCTCCTGGGTGGCGGGGCCTTGGGGGCTGCGGTAGACCTTGGTGGCTGATTGGGTGCTCAGCAGCAGGGAGGCTCCTTGTTCCACCTCAATGCCCAGGCGGTAGGAATCGCCGCCCAGGAAGCCACCACCGGGGTTGAGCACCGTGTACATCACCTGCCCGGATTCATCCAGGTAATGTGGCCGCATGACGCTGAGCGCCCCGCGATGGTACTGGCGGGTGGCCACGCTGCGCTGCCCCTCGGCGCCGGGGCGCAGCGCCACGCCAAGGTCCAGCTCTCCGGTGTGGCTTATCGACGTCACGGCGGCCCCACTCCCTAGCGCAGGTCCAGCATGAGCACCTCATGCCTGATCCAGTCCAGCACCGTATCCAGGCCCTCATCGGTGCGCAGATTGGTGAGCGCGAAGGGCTTATCGCGGCGGAACTCGCGGGCATCGGCCACCATGACGTCCAGGTTCGCCCCCACGTAGGGGGCCAGGTCCGTTTTATTAATCAAGAAAAGATCGGATTTAATCATGCCCTGGCCCGCCTTGCGGGGAATCTTCTCCCCCTGGGCTACGTCGATGATGTAGATGGAAAAGTCCACCAGCTCCGGGGAGAACGTGGCCGAGAGGTTATCTCCGCCCGATTCGATGAACACGAGGTCAAGATCCGGGAACTTCTCTTGGAGTTGCCTCACGGCGGCCTCATTCATGGAGGGGTCCTCGCGGATAGCGGTGTGCGGGCAACCGCCGGTCTCAATGCCCACGATGCGCTCGGGGTCCAGCACGCTATTGCGGGCCAGGATCTTGGCGTCCTCGATGGTGTAGATGTCATTGGTGATGGCCGCCATCGAGAGTTCCCCGGCCAGGGCGCGGGTGATGCGCTCCACCAGTTGCGTTTTACCGGCACCCACCGGTCCTCCGATGCCAATGCGCACCGGGGCGTTTTGAACATTATCTGCCATGATTTTCTCCTTCTAACTCATAAACATGCGGGCGCGCTGCGCCTCGTGCTTCATCTGGGCGATTTCTAGCCCCGGCGGCATGGCGCCAAGATCCTCGCGGGTGAGTCCCGCTGACTCTGCCACCGCGCGGGCCACCCAATCCCGCGCGCTGGCGATGATCCGCTGCCCGGCGTCCTGGCCCAGGGGCACCCCGCGCACGGCGTTCTGGGTGAGGGATATGACCGTGGCGTGCAGGTGCACCGCCACGGCCTCCTCCTCGGGTATACCCCACTGGCGACAGGCCAGCCCCCAGGTCACCGACTGCTGCCCATAGGCGCGCCCCTCCTCTACCGCTTGGGCGTAGGGGCTCAGCCAGGGGCCGGGGTCCGATTGCGCGGCGAGGCTCAGCAAGCGGGTGCCCATCGTGATTCCGGCGCGGCGCACCTCGGCGGGCAGGGTGGCGGCGGTGGCGAGATCGTCGAGGTCAATCACCTCCGCCATATCCACCGGCTCGCTCAGGCGATACACCTCCCGCACGATCACGGCCTCCGTGGCGGTCAATTGGGCGCGCACGAACATCTCCAACCAGGCCCCGAACTCCTCCGGGCCGCCGATCTCCCCGGAGTCCACGTAACTCTCAAAGCCCAGGGAATGACTAAAAGCCCCGGTGGGCAGGGCGGAGTCCGCCATCTGCATGAGCGCCAGGCGGGAGTTCAGGCCCATCATCAGTGGGTGTGCTCGGCGTGGCGGAAGGGCACCGGCATCACGCGCTCCTCGCGCCGGTAGGGCACCCCGTGGTGTTCCAGAAAATCCACCACCGTGGAATCCCATTGCACGATCATCTGCTCGCCCTCAAACTGCGCGGGCAGGTGCCGGTTGCCCAGGGCGTGCGCCACCCGGCCCATCTCCCCGATACCGCGCGGGCTCATCACCAGCACATCGCTGGCCTGTGCCTTCACGACGATCGCGTTGCCCTCCTCTTTCAGCAGCACGTCGCCGTCGCGCAGGTCGGGGTGGCCCGCGGGCAGGCGCAGCCCCACCTCGGTGCCGTGGTCGGTGCGCAGACGCTGGGTGCGCTTGGTGCGCGCCTGATCGTCAAGCCACACCACCTCGCGGTGGATACCTGCGGGAATAAACGCGGGATCGTCGTAAGTATTTCCCAGAATCGAGGTAATAATCATCGGTGCTCCTTAGAAGAGGAAGTAGCGCTGCGCCAACGGCAGACGTTCGGCGGGCTGGCTGGTGATGAGTTCTCCATCCACGCGCACCTCGTAGGTTTCCGGGTCCACGGTGAGGTGTGGGGTGGCGTCGTTGAGTTTGAGGTCTTTCTTGCTGAGGCTTCGGATACCGGAGCAGGCGCGAATCTGCTTGCGCAGGCCCACTTTGTCCGGCACTCCGGCAGCCACGGCGGCCTGGGAGAGGAAAGTGATCGAGTTATGCTGCGGGGCGCTGCCGTAGCCGCCGAAGGCATAGCGATACAGGCCGGGCTGCGGGGTGGGAATAGAGGCGTTCGGGTCACCCACCACGCTGCTCACGATCTGCCCGCCCTTGATGATGGCGTCCGGCTTGGCGCCGAAGAACTTGGGCTCCCACAACACGAGGTCGGCAAACTTGCCCACCTCCACCGAACCCACGGAATCGGCAATGCCCTGGGCGATGGCGGGGTTGATGGTGTACTTGGCGATGTAGCGGCGTATCCGCAGGTTATCGCCTTGCTCTCCGCTTTCGACGTCGCCCGCGAGGCGTCCGCGCTGACGTTTCATGGAATCGGCCACCTGCCAGGTGCGCAGAATCGTCTCCCCCACGCGCCCCATCGCCTGCGAATCGGAGGAGGTGATGGAAAAGACCCCGAGGTCGTGCAGCACGTCCTCCGCCGCGATGGTCTCGGTGCGAATGCGCGAGTCCGCAAAGGCCACGTCCTCGGGGAGATCGGGGCGCAGGTGGTGGCACACCATGAGCATGTCCAGGTGTTCCTCGGCGGTATTGCGCGTGTACGGCAGGGTGGGGTTCGTAGAGGCCGGGAGCACGTTGCTATCCCCGGCCAGCGTGATGATGTCCGGGGCGTGCCCGCCGCCCGCGCCCTCGGTGTGGAAGGTATGAATCACCCGTCCGCCGATGGCCTCGCGGGTGGACTCCACAAAGCCGGCCTCGTTGAGAGTATCGGTGTGAATGGCCACCTGGATGTCGTATTCCTCGGCCACGCGCAGGGAAAGGTCGATGGTGGAGGGGGTGGCTCCCCAATCCTCGTGCACCTTGAGCCCGATGGCCCCGGCCTCGATCTGCTCGGCCAGAGCACGGGTGTGGGTGGCGTGCCCCTTACCCAGCAGGCCGAAGTTCATGGGGAAGGCCTCGAAGGAGCGCAGCATAGCCGCGATATTCCAGGGGCCGGGGGTGATGGTGGTGGCCTTGGTGGACTCCGAGGGGCCGGTGCCGCCGCCGATCATGGTGGTGATCCCGGAGGTCAGGGCCGTTTCAATCTGATCGGGGCTGATGAAGTGAATGTGGGTATCAATGCCCCCTGCGGTAAGAATCTTGCCCTCTCCGGCGATCACGTCGGTGGAGGTGCCAATCGGAATGGTCACATCGTCCATCATGTCCGGGTTGCCCGAGTGCCCGATTCCGCAGATGTGCCCATCGCGCACCGCCACATCGGCCTTGTAGATGCCGGTGTAATCAATCACCAGGGCGTTGGTTATCACCAGATCCGGCATCTGGGCATCGTCATCGCGGCGATGTTCGCCGTTTTGCCCCATGCCCACGCGGATCATCTTGCCGCCACCAAAAACGGCCTCTTCACCATCGGCGGTGAGATCGCGCTCCACGCGGGCAAAGAGCTCGGTATCGCCTAGGCGCACCATATCCCCCACGGTGGGACCGTAGAGGGCGGCGTGCTGAGCGCGGCTCATTTGAAAGCTCACCGTTGCTCCCCCTTATCCACTGAGCCCTTATCCACCGGCCCATTGAACTGGTTGCGGAACCCTCGCACCACGCGGTTTCCGCCCAATTCGATGAGCCCCACGGTGGTGCTATCCCCCGGTTCCAGGCGCACCGCGGTTCCCGCCGGAATGTCGAGGCGGCGGCCCAACGCGGCGCGGCGGTCGAAGTCGAGGGCCGGGTTGGCCTCGGCAAAGTGATAATGGGACCCCACCTGCACCGGACGATCACCGGTGTTCTTTACCTCAATGGTGATGGCCTCCTTACCCTTGTTATAGATCAGCGGTTCTTGTACCAACGCATATTCACCAGGTATCACTTCATACTCCTTCGATTAGCGGATGGGATTATGTACCGTGACGAGCTTGGTGCCATCCGGGAAGGTGGCTTCTACCTGAACGTCATCAATCATCTCCGGCACCCCTTCCATCACGTCCTCCCGACGCAAAATTGTGGTTCCCCAACTCATCAGTTCGGCCACGGTGCGGCCATCGCGCGCACCCTCCATCAACTCGTAGGTGAGGATGGCCACGGTCTCTGGGTAGTTCAGCTTGAGTCCCCTGGCTTGGCGCCTTCTGGCGAGGTCCGCAGCCACCACGATCAAGAGTTTTTCCTGTTCTCGCGGTTGTAGGTGCATAGCCCTCTCCTTTTCTATCAATCAATAGATAGCTATTTTAGCCCCACCCGCCTCCCGGCGCGCACCCACCCCGGCAGCGCGGGAAAGTTGAGCGTGCATCGAAAGATAAATGAGCGAAATTAAAATACCAAAGTAGAGAAAGTATCTCATAATTTAGGGAACCCTAAAGTGTCAAATATGTACATCCCATCACAATGCAAGTATCGCTATAATTTCATCACAAATAAAAAGAACCTCAAATTTGCAATAAAATCAAAGAAAAGCCTGCTCTCCCATGGGGAGAAGCAGGCTAAAGGAAAGGGCATATGCTTTTAAGAAAGCGCCCTCCTGGCGGCCTCGCGGGCGTCGGCAAGCACGGCAGGAACCCCCACCCCACCGGCCCAGGCCCCCGTGGCCTCCACGCCGGGTACCTGCGCCAAAGCCTCACGCACCCGCGCCACCGTATCCAGGTGCTCCACCCCGTAGCGCGGCAGACCGCCAAACCAGCGCTGCACAAAGATCTCGCTCAGGCCCACCGCGCGGCCATCAAAGCCCGTGACCTTCTGCAAATCATCCAGGGCATAATCCACCAGATCGTCCTCCTCGGCGCGCACCAGATCGTCCTGCCCAAAACGCCCGAAGCTCGCGCGCACCAGTGCCCCGCCGCGCTCTGCCAGGTGCGGCCACTTCTTAGAGGAGAGAGTAAAGGCCTTGGCGTGCAGGCCGGGCTCATCGGCGGCGATGAGCACCCCGGAGTTCTCCGGCAGCCCCTCGGCGGAATCAAAGCGCATGCCCACCACGGCACTGCTGGCTAGTTGCACCCCCTTCAACGCGGCCGCGGCCTGCGGGGCTACCGCCCCCAGCAGGAGCGCGGTGGTGGGGGCCGGAGTTGCCAATATCACGCGATCGTAGGTGCCCTCCCCCGCCCCCTTGAGGCGGAACCCAGCCCCGGCGCGCTCCACCCCGGAGATGAAGGCATCCACGTAAATCTGTGCCCCGCTGCGCTCCGCCAGGGCCTCGTAGAGATCGGCGTACCCGCCCTCAAAGGCAGCAAAGAGCGGTTTATGCAGCGTGCCGCTGCCCTGACGCCGCTCCAATACCGCGGCAACCGCCGTGGAAAGGCGCACCGGCTCGCCCCGGCGCGCCAGATCGTCCATCGCCTCGGCCAGGGCGGGAATGGTGGCCCGCAGCCCCAGATCATCGGCGGCACAGGAATACACCCCGCCCAGCAGGGCCGATACGCAGCGGTCCACCACCTCGGCACCGTAGCGCTGGCGCACCAGTTCGCCCACGTTGGCCTCCTGGCCGGGCGTCCAGGCCAGGGGCTCGGCGGTGGCCTCGGTGTCGATACGCTGCGCGGTTTCCGCGCTCACCAAGTGGGCCACGGCCTCCCCGGTGGCGGGAATACCCATGAGCGTGCCTTGGGGCAGGGCGGCGGTGCGGCCACCCGTGTACACCAGGGAGCGCAGGCCAGAGGGGTGAACCAGGCGCTCACCCAAGCCCAATTCCTCGAACAAAGCCACCGCGTACTCATCGCGGGCGATGAAGGCCTCCGCCCCCATGTCCACCGGCCCGGAGGCAAAGGGCACGGTGAAGAGCTTGCCGCCGGGGCGATCGGCGGCCTCGTAGACCTCCACCTGAGCGCCCTCGTCGCCGCGGGCAATCTCATAGGCGCAGGCCAGGCCCGCTATTCCGGCTCCGATAATCGCATAACGCATGTGTGTTAAGCCTCCTCGTGAATCAGGGCCACGGCCTTGGTGATGGCCTCGGCCTGGGTATCCGGCAGCACCCCGTGGCCCAGGTTGAAGATGTGCCCGGTGGCGTGCCCGGCTTCTATCGCGCGGCGCGCCTCCTCCTTAATCCGGCGAATCTCCCCGCGCAGCACGTCCTCCCCGGTAAAGAGCATGGCCGGGTCCAAATTGCCTTGGAGCACCTTGGAGCTAGCGGCCGCGTGGATACGCCGGGCGGCTTCATCGAGCGGTACGCGCCAGTCCACCCCCACCACGTCCGCACCCGCCAGGGCCATATCTCCCAGGAGTTCCCCGGTGGTCACCCCAAAGTGGATGCGGGGAATACCCGCCTGCTCGATCTCGGAGAAAATCTGGGTGGAATGGGGCAGCACGTACTCCCGGTATTCCTTGGCGCTGAGGTAGCCCGCCCAGGAATCAAAGAGCTGCATCACATCAATGCCCGCCTCGATCTGCTGGCGCAGGAAGGCCACCACGATCTCCACCAGGCGCTCCATGAGGGCATGCCAGGTATCCGGCTCCGTGTGCATGAGCGCCTTGGTGCGCTGGTGTGCCTTGGAAGGGCCGCCCTCGATCAGGTAGCTGGCCAGGGTAAAGGGGGCACCGGCAAAGCCAATGAGCACCTGGTCATCGCGCAATTCCCCCAGGATTCCGGCGATTCCCTCGCTCAATCCCGGCACCGGAGCCTCCAAACGCGGCAGGGCCTCCACGTCCGCGCGGCTGCGCACCGGGGTTTCCATCACCGGGCCACGTCCGGCCACAATATCCACGTTCACCCCGGCGGCCTTGAGCGGCACCACAATATCGGAGAATAAAATCGCGGCGTCCACATCGTGACGGCGCACCGGTTGCAGGGTGATCTCCGCCAGTAGTTCCGGCATAAAGCAGGAATCCAGCATGCCGATCCCCTCGCGCACCTGGCGGTACTCCGGCAGGGAGCGCCCGGCCTGGCGCATGAACCACACCGGGGTGCGGGTGGGGGTGCGGCCCGCGATGGCGTCGAGAAGCGGGGCGGAGGATAACTGGCGGCGTGCGGTTGAGCTCATGCCCTCGATTCTGCCCTACCCGGTGGGATACTTGCGCACCGCGTTCGATCGCGCCTCGATAACTAGCGACGCCGCGAGCATGAGCACCGTGGCCGCCATCGGGTGCAGCAGCCCCGCCACGGAGGCCACCACCGCCACCGCGTTATAGGCCCAGGCGAAGAGGATATTGCGATCCACCACCGTGCACACCTTGTGGGCCAGGGCCATCAGTTGCGCGATGGCGCTCACGTCGTGGCGCAGCAGCACCACATCGGCCTCCGAGGAATCGGAACGGCTGGCCTTATCCAGCTGATTTCCTCCGTTGATGAGGATGCCCACGTCCGCCACCTTGAGGCACTCGCTCACCGAGGAATCTCCCACCATCGCCACCCTGGCGCCCCGGGTGTGTACCGCGCGCACCGCATAGGGCTTGCGAGAGGCCGAGATACCGGCCAGCACCTGGGAGATGCCCAGGCGACGGGCAAAACGACGCCCCACCGGGTAGGCATCGCGGGTGAGCATCATGGTTTCCAGGCCCATCGAGTTCAGCTGCGCCACGGCCTCGGCGGCGTCCTCGCGCACCGTATCTTGCAGGGAGATCACCCCGCGGTCCTTGCCATTCCAGCGCACCACCAGGGGCGTACCGGCGGCAAAGGCGGCGTCGGCAAGCCTGCCGGTGAGCTCGGAGAGATCGTGGGGCCGCCACAGGCTCGCGCTCATCTGGCGCAGGTGGCAGCCGCCCTGATCGCGCACGGGGAGTTCCAGGGTGCCGTGAAAGGCTCCCTCGCCGTCAATGTGCACGTGATTGACGTCAATCCAGTGCGGAATATCCTCGCTCGTATCGTGATCGCGGGCCTGGCGCGCGGCGTGCACGATGGCGCGGGAGGCCGTGTGATCGGATTCCAGGCACAGCGCCGCCGCCACGCGCAGCACCAAATCGGGATTCTCACCGAGGTCAGCGGTGACCGTCTCCACCGTCATATCCGAGTGCGAGAGCGCGCCCACGCGATTAAAGATCACCGTGTCCACGCCCTGAAGGCGGCGCATCACGGCCCCCTCCCGCAGCAACATTCCGTGCCGTGCCGCCGTCTCCACGCCCAGGCGCAGCGCCAGCGCCGAGGAGAGCGCCAGCGCCGCCGGGGCCACGCAGGCCAGCACCGCCAAGGCCGTGCCAAAGGCCAACGCCGGGTTACCCGTGGCCAGCGCCCACCCGGCAAAGCTCATTCCCGCCACGATCAACGCCGCGGGGATGAGCATGCGCGCGCTGCGGGTGGAGAGCATCACCGCCGTGTTTTGCAGGGCATTGACCCCCGAAACCCAGCGCTCCACTCCCGCGATGCGGGTGCGGTGCCCGGTGCGCTGCACCCGCACCTTGATCCGCTGCCCGGTGTTGATGGACCCGGCGCGCACCGGGGAATCCACCTCCACCGGCACCACTCCGCCCGAACGCGGCAATACCGTTTCCACCACGCCGGGCCGCACGGTGCCGCTGCCGCCGATGACCACCCCATCGACCGGGATGCGCTGGCCGGGTTGAATCACCACATCATCGCCCACATTGATCTCGCTCACCGGCACCTCCTCGGCCACCGGCTGCCCGGTGACGCGATTGTGGCTCACGAGCGTCACCATCGACTGCGGATCAATCCGCTGCGCGGCGAGATCATCGAGGAGGGAGGAACGCGCCTGAATAGAGAGCTTGCGCCCACCGAGAAGCAGCAAGGTGGTACCGCAGGCCACGTCAAAGAACAGTTCTTCCTGGTTAAAGCGCTGCGCGGTGAAGGCGAATACATCTGGCGTACCCCGCCAGCCGAGCGTTCCCACCTCGGTAAATAACAGCGTGCCCAGCGACCACACGAAGGCCCCCACGATGGCGATGGAACTCGCGCCGTCGAGAGCCACGGCGCCGCGACGCACCCCGCCCGCCAAGGCCCGGTGGAAGGGCCAGGCACACCAGGTGACCACCGGAAGGGAAAGCAGCGCGCACACCCACTGCCAGCCGGAAAATTGCGCCTGGGAGAAATAACTGAGAATCACCACCGGAACGGTGAGCAATAAGGCCAGAATCAACCTCGGGGTGGTGATGAGATCGCGGGCGGTGTAGAGCACATCGCCCTCGCTGCGCTGCCGCCTGGCCTGTGCGCCGGCCTCCGGGGTCAACCACGCGGATTCCGAACGAAAGAATCCCTCCGCCCGGGCGCGTTCCAGGGAGCGCAACTCCACCTCGGCCCGGCGTCGCTCCTGCTTGCCGCCACGACGCCGCCGAGGCGGCATCGAGAACGGATCGCCGCCCTCCGAGCGGTACAGGCTCTGACGGCGCAGGGCATCGTCGGTGAGCACCGCCCGAACATCAAAACGCTCAAATACCTCCACCACGAGGTTGGGCATCAACCCCTCCGGAGCCGTCACCCATGCCGTAGCGGAGTGGTACACAATCCTGGCGTGAACCCCCGGTATCTCCTCTAGCTCCCGCTCGATCTGCGCGATCTCCGGGGCGTCGTTAAGCCCCTGCAATTCAAAAGTGAGCGAGGTCTTGCGCCCGGACTCCCCCAGGGCTTGAGGATCGCCAAAGCCCGCCTCCGCAGCGGCCGCCTTGGCCTGGCTAATTGCCTGAGCTACTTGGTCAGCCATCCTTGCCCGCCTTTCTCCGTATTTCACCAGAGCACCCTACTCCGATATGCCCCGCAAAAAATCACTGGCGGCAGGGCGGAACATCGCCAAGGCGGCGAAGGCCAGGACAATAACGTGAAGCAAGATCGCCACCCCCACCGCCTGCGTTATCAGCCCCAGCACGCTCACCGCAATGCTCGCAGTGATCGCCGCTGCCACTATGCGACGAGCGCGCAGCCCCGGCTTTCCGGGTTTGGACAGGTGAGCCGCGAACGACGCCACCAGTACCCCCGCCACCAGGTTCGTGCCGCCAACCACCCCGAGGTTCACCCGCACGCTGCCCTCCGTGGCCTGGGAAATATCGCTGAGCGCGATGAAGGCGGAAAGCAGCATGAGCACGGCCCCCGCCACGGAGAGCCAGTAGGCCACGCGGAGGGCACCAGGAACCTGGGAAGAAGAATCGGCGGACATGTCTGGTGATCCTACCGATGGGGTGGGACGAGCGCCGTGGTGTGCAAAGATAATTCACCAAACCATGTATGAGGCATACATTCTGAAGCAGGGCGGTGATGCTCCATTTCTTCTTTTTCTCTTTCCCCCCGGCCCGCTGCGCAGGTCTATCACCACCTTCCTCCTCAGCAAGGCCCTCATCAGCGCCGCCCTGGCCCTCCCCCACGCGATTCTCACGCCCCTGCTGCTGGATAAGGGGCTCTCGCTCACCCAGATCGCCCTCGTCCACGCCCTGTACAGCCTGAGCATTATCCTCACCGAATATCCCAGCGGTATCCTCGCGGACCGCATGGATAGGAAGCGCCTTTTCCTCTGGTCAAAGGTGGTTCTGCTGGCTTTCTTTGCCGTCGCCATTCTGGGCCAGGGCTTCCTGCTTATGTGCGTGGCCTGGATGCTCTATGGCGTGGCCTCCGCCTTGGAATCGGGCACCATTGATAATGACGTCATCAATGCTATCAAGCGCGCGGACGGGGATAGCGGGAATAAAGAAGCGCGCATATCCCTCCTGGTGCGCCGTGATAACCAGGTATCCCTCGCCGCCATGCTGGCCGCCAGCATCATCGGCTCCTGGTTCTACTTCCAGTTTGGATACTCGCCCTATCTCATCTCCATTGGGCTTGTTCTTCTCGCCGTGCTGGCGGTGCTGCGATACTTCCACCTTGATTCCAGCGCGGAAACGGGCCACCAGCGCGGTTCCTCCCTCATGGGGCAAATCAAGCACAGCTGGGCCGAACTACTCGGCAGCGGCGAGTTGCAGGTTTTCATGGTGCTCTCCATCGCCGGGCAGATCTTCTTTCAGGCCCACTTCCAGCTCTGGCAGGCCTTCTTCCTAGAAAAGGGCTCTCCCGCCGAGCGCCTGGTGATCTTCTACGTGCTCTTCCAGATAACAGGCATTGCTGTGAGCCAGATTCCCACCCACAACCTCTCCATCCGGCGGCTGCGTACCTTATCCCTGGCGCTCATTCCCATTTTCGGCCTGGCGATCTTGCTTTTTAGCCGGCTAGAGGGCGTGCTCTCCCTAGCCCCCTATATCTTCTTCGTGGCGGTGTTCTGGGTGCTGGTGAACCACTCCAACTTTTCCTACCGCAAGCACGTCTCCCCGGAAAATATCAGCGCGCTCACCTCGCTGAGTTCTTCTATATCGCGGCTCTCCGCCTTTCTCACCCTCGCGGTGGCGGCGCTGCTCCTGCGCTATCTCAGTGCGGTGCAGGTGGTTTCCCTGCTCTTCCTCGCCGCCTCCTGCGCGGTGGCCGGTGCCCTGGTGATCTTTTCCAGGCTTGCTCGCCAGGGCGCCTGAACCCCGGCCCCAATATGCCCCACCCGCATGGGGAGCCAAGGCGGCCCCTACTCGGCCTTCTTCACTTCCCCCGTCCACACGAGGGTTTCGCGGCGGAATACAAATACCAGGGTCACCACCGCACCCACTCCGGCGAGTATCTGTAGGGAGCCGTCGATAGCATAAAACGCCATCGGCACCGCCGTGCTGCCCGGAACCAGGGAGAACACCGCCACGGCGCGCACCACGAAGTAGAAGGCGAAGATCATGGTGATTCGGCGCGCCACAGGAGCCCACTTATGCCCCTTGCGTAGCAGGGTGAGCATCCACCACAGCAGGCCCACCACACCCAGAGCGATCAAGAAGGAAAAGCCCACCCCCAGATACGCCACCGCATCCAGCATGGAATCGGAAAGTTCCACTCCGCCGCCTTGGTTTTCCGCCATCTCGCGGGCGGCGGCCTTCAGTGGGCCGGTATCCATGAGCGTCATCACAACGGAGACCACCTCGTGCAGGACGTCCGCCAGCAGCACCAAACCCCACACGCGGGCCAGAAGCATCACGCTTTCGGGCGCGGAGCCTTGACCGGGTTTAGTTGCGGCTGCGTTCTTTTCTTGCTCGTTCACGTATTCCTTCTATCGTGCTTGTATTTTTGGCGCAGTCCTGGGCCACTCAGCGCAGAAGTCGCGCGGCCTCGGTGGCAAAGTAGGTGAGAATCTGATTCGCCCCGGCGCGTTTGATGGAAAGCAACGATTCCATCATCACCTGCTGCCCATCTACCCAGCCGCGCTGCCCTGCGGCCTGAATCATCGCATATTCCCCGGAAACCTGATAGGCGGCCACCGGCACCGGGGAGGTCTGCGCCACTCGGTGCAGAATATCCAGGTAGGGCAGGGCGGGCTTGACCATCACGAAGTCCGCCCCCTCCGCGATGTCGAGTTCCACCTCCAAGAGCGATTCCCGCGCATTGGCGGGGTCTTGCTGGTAGGCCCGGCGATCACCGTTGAGGGAGGACCCCACAGCCTCCCGGAAGGGACCAAAGAAGGCGGAGGCATACTTGGCCGAGTAAGCCATGATTGCTACGTCCTGATAGCCGCCCTCATCCAGGGCCTCGCGGATCGCAGCGATCTGCCCATCCATCATGCCCGAAGGGCTCACGATGTGGGCTCCCGCCTGAGCCTGGGCCACCGCCATCGCCTGATAGCACGGCAGGGTGGCATCGTTATCCACGATGGTGGCCCCGTGGCGGTCAGTTCTGAGCACCCCGCAGTGGCCGTGATCGGTGAACTCGTCCAGGCAGGTATCGGCCATCACCAGCAGATCATCGCCAAACTCCGCTCTTAAGGCCTGCACGCCTCGGTTGAGCACGCCCTCTGGGTTCCAGGCCGCAGAACCCGTGGCGTCCTTATCCTCCGGGAGCGGCACCCCAAAGAGGTCCACGCAGCGCACCCCGGCGTCCAGTGCCTCGTGGGCGGCACGCAGCAGGGAATCCGTGGTGTGCTGGTACACCCCCGGCATGGAATTAATCTCGCGGGGTTCGGTGATCCCATCGGCTATAAACATCGGCAGAATTAAATCAGCCGGGCGCAGCGCGGTTTCCGCCACGAGTTCCCGCATGGCGGGGGTGGAGCGCAGGCGGCGGGGGCGTCGCGAAGGCTCCTGCGGGTGGTAGTTCTGGGGATCGGGCGGCGTAGCGGGCACGGTTCAACCTTCCGATTGGGGAATAGAGCTGTGTCCCCATAGTAGGCGCGTGGTTTTTATGCTTTACGACGCGCCCGTCGCTTCCGCGTCGGCAGTTAACTAGCCCGAGCCAGGAGAGGACGGTGCTTCATGGCGATGCCCGTGCTCTTGCACAAAGCGGGGACATCATCGTAACCAGTCCACATATCCCACGGGGTAGACCGAACAAGGTGGTCATAGAGGGAATCAAACTCCACAAAAGCACCCTCATCATCGTGATTGAGGAGGTCTACCCATATCTCTCCGGGGTCGGCCTCCGCTACCCTCACCCGTGCCTTGTCCAAGGTAATGGCGCCACCAACAAGGCGTGCATGTGGAGCCGTCATGATGGCTTCTGCAACGCTCTTAACCGTCAAACCTGGCGCAGCAGCGGTCAAGTACACTTCCACGGACATTTTCACTCCTTACTACAGGCGTGAGTTCAATCCTATGCTTTACGACGCGCCCGTCGCTTCTTGCGCGGCGGCGGCAACTGCCCCGCAGCGCGCAGGGAGGCCACGTGTTCGGCCAGCGCGTCCACCAGGGATGGCACGTCCGCCTCCTCGGGCATGACGTCCACGCGCAGTCCCATCTCACGGGCCACCTGGGCGGTGGCCGGGCCGATCACGGCGATGATGGTGCGCCGATGTGGCTTCCCCGCGATGCCCACGAGGTTCTTCACCGTGGAGCCGGAGGTAAAGCACACGGCGTCGAAACCGCCGGTCTTAATCATGTCGCGCACCTCGGCGCTCGGCGGGGCGGCGCGCACGGTGCGGTAGGCCACCACGTCATCGACCTCCCAGCCCGCGGCGTGCAGGCCCTCCACCAGAAGATCGCTGCCCAGATCAGCGCGCGGCAGGAGCACGCGGCCCACGGGGTCAAGGTCCTCCACGTATTCGGGAAAGACCTCCACGAGCCCCTGGGCGTTCTGCTTGGTGGCCGGTGGGGTGATCTCCGGGGTGAGCCCCAAGGCCTTGATGGCCTCGGCGGTTTTGCGGCCCACCGCTCCCAGGTGCACTCCGGCGAAGGCGCGGGCGTCGAGCCCAAAGGCGGTGATCTTATCCCACACGGCGTCCACCGCGTTCACGGAGGTGAAGATGATCCACTGGTAGCGGCCCTCCACGATGCCCTTGATGGCGCGTTCCATCTGTGCCGGGTTGCGCGGGGGTTCCAGGGAGATGGTGGGTACCTCCTGGGGAATGGCGCCGTGGCTGGCCAGGCGCGCACTCATGGGGCCTGCCTGGGATTTGGCCCTGGGTACGAGCACTCGCCAACCATAGAGCGGGCGGTTTTCCCACCAGGAATACTTGGAGCGATCATCGACGGCGGTGCCCAGGGTGACCACGAGGCGGCCGGGAAGGTCTACATCGAGCTTGGCGAGGGTGCCCAGGGTGGCGTCGAAAGTGCGCTGCAATCGCGTGGTGCCGTTGACGGTCACGGATACCGGCGTGGCCGCCCCCATGCCGCGATCCAGCAGTTCCTCCGTGATGGTGCCCAAGTCCCCCTGCATGGCCTGGAGCACCAGCGGCTGCGGGGCGGCGGCGAGTTGATCCCAGTCCGTAGTACCGCCGGTGACGTCCGTCTCCGTGAAGGTGGAGCCCAGGGCGATGCCCGCGAAGGCCGGCACCGTGGAGGGCAAGGACATTCCGGGAACCACCTGGAACTCCGCGCCGGTATCCGCCACGGCGGTGATCTCCGCCAGCACGGATTCCCGCGAGAGCGGGTTGCCCGCAACCAGGCGAATCACGTTGTGGCCCTCCTGCACGGCGGCGGCCAGTTCCGCGGCGATCTCGGCAGGTTCGGGGTCGCTAACCTCACGAATATCCGCGGCCGTGGGGGGCGCGGGGCGCGGGGGTTTGCGTCGAGCGCCGTTGCTGCGGGCCTCCTCCACAAGGGCCTCGTATTCCTTTTCCGCCTTATCAATCTTTTCCTGCGGAACCGGCAGATTAGCCGCCACGATCTCTCGCACCCCGGCCAACACCTCGGCGTCGGTATACGCCACGGAGGTTTCCGCCAGTACCTCACGGGCGCGAATGGTCAGCAAATCTGGATTCCCCGGGCCTGCACCCACAAAGATGACCGTACCCGGCTGGGTGGTCTGCGGCGTGCTCTGAGGCGCAAAAGCCTGGTGGGCCATACTCATGTGCTTCTTTTCTAGTTCTTGGACAGGGGCAAAAGACACCTCGCGGGCAGCGCGGCACCACCTGGGCGTGCCAGACACAGCGCGAGGCGTTTTGTACGATTCCGCGGCGCAATCTCATACCCCGGGCGCCGCCGCAGAATCACAATGTGGTATTTACACCATAAAATATGCTGAGTTAAATAGGAAACCGGCTCATGCGGCTCGCCGCTGCCCCTCCGGCTGCAACTGTTCGGCGTAGCGCCGTGCGAGCGGGGTGGTGACCACGATGTAATCCACCGTGGCCTTATCCAAGGTCAGCACCAACCCCTCACGACCACTGCGGCCGCTGCGCCCGCCAGAACCCGCATGGCACACGGCAAAGATTTTCCCCTGTGGGGTTTGAAAGGTGCCGGTGGTGGTCAGTCCCTTGATTCTCGTGGCCGAGGCCGCCGACCCCGAGGCCTGCGCGGCGGCGTGGATTTCTGGCAAGGCAAACACGTCCTCCACGGCGCGCGCGTTCGTTACGGCGCGCAGGGGGATCGTCAGGTGGGAGCGGTGCGCAGCGAGCTTTTCCCACCAGTCCAAGGTAATCGTCACCTGTTTATCGGTGATCTGTAAATAAGCCATGATGGCTCTCCACTTTAGGAGTTCTTGGCGCGCAATCCCAGTAGGAGCACCAGCGGCAGCCCCAATAACAGCGCCGCCGCGCCAGGGCAGGCTACCCCGCCATGAGCTCGGCGGCCCCCTCGCTGAGCAGTTCCCGAGCAGCCATAACTCCCAGCTCCTGGGCCTGATTCCGGGAGGCGCGCCGCTCCACCAGAAGACGCTGGGAACCATCCAGGGCAAAGACCCCGGCGCGCAGCACCAGTTCTTCCCCCTCTATCACCGCGTGCGCCGCCACCGGGGCGGTGCACCCCGCCTCTAGGGTGGCCAGGAGGGCGCGCTCCGCGCGGGCGCGATCGGTGGATTCGGAGTGCGCCAACTCATCCAGGGCGGCCACGGCGGGGGCGTCGTCAGCCCTGCACTCCACCGCCAGCGCTCCCTGCGCCGGGGCGGGGAGGAAATAGCCGGTATCAAAGACTTCCGTGGCTCGATCCTGCTTACCCACGCGCACGAGCCCCGCGTAGGCCAGCACGATGGCATCGAGTTCGCCGGAGAACACCTTGGACATGCGGGTATCAATATTGCCCCGCAGAGGGCGAATATCCAGGTCCGGGCGCAGCGCCTTGAGCTGAGAGATACGCCGGGGCGCGGAGGTACCCACCTTGGCCCCCTCGGGGAGTTCGGTGAGCGTGAGGCCGTCGCGGGCAATCAGCGCCTCGCGCGGGTCCTCGCGCGGCGGTACGACGAGGTGAAAGCGCGGGTCGGGGGCCGTGGGCAGGTCCTTGAAGGAGTGAACCGCCGCCACGCATTCGCCCTTCGCCATCGCCTCGCGCAGGGCCTGGGTAAACACGCCCACGCCGATGCGCTCCACCGGGGCCATGTTCACGTCCCCCTCGGTGGTCACGATGTGCAACTGCGCCTCGTGCCCGGCCGCCGTGAGAGCATCGCGCACGTGTCCGGCCTGGGTGGTCGCCAGAAGGCTGCCGCGCGTACCGATCGTCAGGGTGTTCATCTGCTCTGCTCCTTAATTTTGTTGCGGGTCCCGCTCCGGCGCATCGCTAACCGGAGAATCACTGACCGGCTCATCACCGACGAGAGAATCACCAGCAAGAGAACCGCCGCCAGTAAAACCCTTGCCCGTAAAATCGCTGTTCGGGAGATCGCTGGCGGGCAGCGATACGCTGCGGCTAGGCAGGGGGTTGAGATTAAAGAGTTCCTGAAGGGCCGACTCATAGGAGACCACCCCCGAGGTCATCGCCAGCTCTTTTACCCGCACCGTGGGTGCGTGCAAGAGCTTATCCACCAAGCGGCGCACGGTGCGGGCGGCTTCCTCAAAATCCGCTTCGTCCATATCGGGCACGCGCCCCCGCAGCCGCTCTAGCTCGGCATTGGCAAGCTGGGTGGCGTGGCGTCGCAAAGCCGTCACGGCGGGCACCACATCGCGTACCCGCTGCTCGGAGGTGAAGTGGTTGAGTTCCTCCTCCACGATGCCGCGCGCCTGCTGCTCCACCTCGCTGGCGCTGCGCCCCTCATGCTGGTGCAGACTCTCGATATTCACCAGGTTCATTCCCGGCTGCTGCGCTATCTCCGGGTCAATATCGCGGGGCAGGGAAAGGTCGATCAGGGTCAAGGGACGCTTGCCGACGTCCCCCGGCGTCACCGTAAAGTAATCCGCCCCGGTGGCAGAGACCACCAGATCCACCCGATCCAGCACCTCGCGGCGCTGCTCGAAATCTATGACCTCGGCGTTCACCCCGGCCTGCCTGGCGTGATCGGCCAGACGCTCGGCGCGCGAGCGGGTGCGGTTAGCCAGGATCAACGTCTCCACACCGAGTTTGCCCAGGTGCGTGGCGGCGAGGGAGGCCATCGCCCCCGCCCCCAGCACCAGGGCCTCGTGGCCCCGCAGCGGCTTTTCTCCGCTCAAATCCTGTGCCTCTAGGGCCGATTCCACCGCGAGGGTCACCATAGAGGCTCCCTCATCGTCAATGCCCGTTTCCGTGTGCACGCGCTTTCCCGCGTGCAGGGCCGCCTGAGTCAGGGAATGCAGCAGGGGCCCCACCGTGCCCTTATCCGTGGCCTCCTGGTACGCGCCGCGCACCTGGCCGATGATCTGCTGTTCGCCCACCACCATAGAATCCAGGCCCGCGGCCACCGCCATCATGTGCTCCGCGGCGGCGTCGGCATAGCGCACGTAGAGGTAGCCGCGCAGGGTGTCAATGTCCACCCCGGATACCTCGTGGAGCACGCTCACCACGTCGTGCACCCCAGGGTGGAAGCCTTTAGCCACGGCGTAGACTTCCAGGCGATTGCAGGTGGAAACGATCATCGCCTCAGAGAGCGCGGGGCGCTCCACTAGGAGGCTCGTTGCCTCGTTGCGCACCGCGTCATCCATGCTCAATTTTTCGAGCAGTGCCACCGGGGCCGATCTATGCGACATGCCCACCACGA
This sequence comes from Corynebacterium lowii, assembly GCF_001412085.1. Lineage (GTDB taxonomy): Bacteria > Actinomycetota > Actinomycetes > Mycobacteriales > Mycobacteriaceae > Corynebacterium > Corynebacterium lowii. Next base: position 363,571 of record NZ_LKEV01000001.1, on the reverse strand, counting down.
GCACACTCACCTTGCCACTCACCGCTTTCTCACGTATCCCCCAACTTTAGGTGGATAATAGGGAGATCTTTTTAGTTGATGCCAACGGTAATAGTCTTTCTTTACCTAGAACAACAAAGCATGGCCTAACTCCTCGTTATCCACCTCCCAGCAGGCAAATTCCTCCCCGTCGATCACCACCACCGGCACCCTATCGCCAAACTCCGCCGCCCATTCGGCATTGCTATCGACGTCGCATATCTCCAAGGTGGCGCCGCGCTCCTGGATCACCGGCCTGATCTGAGCCTCCACCCGCGCGCACGAACCACAGGTGGCGCGCACCATCAGCTGAACATGATGTCTCTGCACACTTCTGTCCTACCAGGCTTACGATGGTGGGCGTGAATGAGCTTCGCCCGCCCTCCTTCCCCGCCTCCCCTCGTGATTTTCTCGCCAACTGGTCGATCAGCCACGGCAACCTGCGCCGCTTCCTCTCCAATACGGCGCTGCCCCCGTTGGGCGACGATGAGCAGGAGACCGCTGGGCGCGCCGCCGCAGCCGCAGCGGTGGAGGAAAACTACGGCATCTCTCTAGAGTCCTTTCACTCCGGCATCGAATCCGTCAGCGGCTCCATCGAGGCCGCCGGAGCCCTGCGCGTCTCCCCCACCGACCCCGGCGTGCCGCAAGATGCCGGGGTGGCCGCCTTCTTCGACGTCGATAACACCCTCATCCAGGGTTCCTCCCTCATCGCCCTGGCCTTTGGATTGGCCCGCAAGCGTTACTTTCGGCTCTCCGAGCTCCTGCCTATCGCCTGGAAGCAGCTCAAGTTCCGCCTCACCGGCTCCGAGAACGCCGAGGACATGGCTGCGGGCCGCACCCAGGCCCTAGAGTTCATCAAGGGGCGCAGCGTGGCGGAGCTGACCGAACTGTGCGAGGAAATAGTGGATCGCCACATGCTGCACAAGGCCTTCCCCGGTACCCGCGATCTCGCGGCCATGCACCTGGCGGCGGGCCAACAGGTGTGGCTGGTTACCGCCACCCCCGTGCAGCTCGCCCAGATCCTCGCCCAGCGCTTTGGTTTTACCGGGGCCCTCGGTACCGTGGCCGAGGTTAAAGACGGGCGCTTCACGGGGAACCTGGTGGGCGATATTCTCCACGGCCCCGGTAAAAAGCACGCCGTGGCGGCCCTGGCGGCCTTGGAAAAGCTCGATCTGGAGCGCTGCACGGCCTATTCCGATTCCTCCAATGACATCCCCATGCTCAGCATGGTGGGCACCGCCGTGGCCATCAACCCCGATCGCGCGCTGCGCCGTGCCGCGCAAAAGCGCGGCTGGATCGTGCGCGATTATCGCAACGTGCGCAAGGCCATCCGCACCTATGGGATACCCGGCCTGGCCACGGCGGGGTTCAGCTTCCTTGGGTGGAAACTGGGGCGCGGAGCCCTGGCTTAAAGGCCCGCCATATGAGGAAAGGCCGCGCAATCTGGCGCGGCCTTTCCTCATGCACTTTTTACTTACCCAACTTGCGACGCTGAACGCGGGTACGGCGAAGCATCTTGCGGTGCTTCTTCTTGGACATGCGCTTGCGGCGCTTCTTAATCACGGAACCCATAGGGCTACCTCACTTACCTCGTTGATGTACTTCTGTTCTGCCGAACACGCGCACCTGTGCCGACACGAATGTTCTTCACTTTAGCCGCCGTCCTAAGCACGGCCAAACATCGCACCCGCCGAACACCCCGCAAAGGGGCGTGCGGCGGGTGCGAGATAACGCGATGGAAACCAGGCGCGGAGAACTACCCAACCTCGTAGTACGAGGAATCCAGGTACTCGTTCACTGCCTTATCGTGCACTCGGAAGGAGCGTCCCACGCGAACGGCGGGCAGCTCACCGGAGTGAACGAGACGGTACACGGTCATCTTGGAGACGCGCATGATCTCCGCAACCTCCGCGACCGTCATAAAGGTTCCTTTATCTTCACTAGCCATAATTACCTAACCCTTCACAAGCAGGTGGCGCGCTGTAGGCTTCCCCTCCCACAGAACGAATCACGCACGTGCTTTTTCTAATTCTAGCGTGAATCCTGTGACTGATGCGACCTGAGTCCATGACAGGTGCCCCTTGGTGCCAGGTGATGCCCAATACAACGGGAAAGAGCTCATGTGGCACACGGGCAACCAGGGTTAATCCTCCGGCGAAACCACGGGAGCCCCCAGCTCCTGAGAACGCAGGGCACAGGCCTCAGCCGCGCGGAAGAAGGCACCGCGAATACCCGATTCCTCCAATTCGCGCAGCGCCGCCACCGTGGTTCCCGCGGGAGAGGAGACGTTGGCGCGCAAGGTGGTGGGGTCAGCCCCCTCCTGCACCAGCATGGCCCCCGCGCCGTCGATAGCCCCCGAGGCGAGGCGAGTGGCCACCTCCCGGGTCAATCCGAGGTTCACCCCGGCGTCCACCAAGGCTTCCGCCACGAGGTACACATAGGCCGGCGAGGAGCCCGCCAGGGCCGTCACGGCGTCCATGTCCTCTTCTGCGACCTCCACCACCATGCCGACGGTAGAAAGCAGCTCCTTGACCATCGCGGTTTGATCCTCGTCCACAAACCGCCCCGACGTCATGGCGCACACTCCCTTGCCCACCATCATCGGAGTATTGGGCATCACGCGGATAATCGCCGTGCCAGCCGAGAGATCTTCCTGAAGGGAGGCCAGGGAAAGGCCCGCCGCCATCGACACCACCGTGGTATCCGCGTCGTTATCGTTGATGGTCTCCGCGATTTCGCGCAGCACGCCGCCCATCATCTTGGGCTTGACGCACATGAACACCACCTGGGCCCCCGAGGCCGCGTGATTGTTGTCCTGCGTCGTTTCCACCCCGTAGCGCTCCCGGAAGTACTCCCTGCGCTGCTCCCTGCGGTTGGTCACCGTAATATCCGTCGGGTCCGTGCCCGCCGCTATCAGCCCTCCGATGAGGGCTTCACCGATCTTTCCTCCGCCAATTACTGCGATTGAAGTCATGCCCTCCACCCTGCCACAGAAGCGACACCGGCGCCCCCACGCGGACTGGAAAGCGCGGGAACGCCGGTGTGATAGGTGCGCGGCCACGCCGCGCTAAAAGGGGTGATTAAAAGATGTGCGGGATATACGGCCCAAAGGTCATCAGTACGCCCACCACGGCGGCCAACGCCATCGAAACGCCATCGTGGGCGGTGCGCAGCGCGTGCACCACGCCCACCATGATTCCGGTGACAGCCAAGGCCAAAATCCCCACGAGGATACGGCTCAGGCCGGAGGACCACAGCTGGTCAAATCCAATGAACACCAGCGCGCCGAATACCACGCCCATCACGGCCAGGAGCACCGCGGAGCCCGCACTCGTGCGCGCCTCCTCGGGAGCGGCCTTCTTCGAGCGCTGCGGAGCGTCCTTCTTCTCAGACTTCTTCGCCCCCTCGGCGGCTTCGGCGGCCTCAGCCGCATCTTCCCGCTCGGAGCGCTGGTACAGGCTCGCCACGGGGGCGGAGTTCTCATCGCCCACGCGGGGAATACGCCCGGTCTCCTCCGCGTCCTGCTCGGAGGTTACTTTTTTGCTTGACGACGCCGCCCCGGCCGCAGCAGGCTTCTTCTGCTGCGGGGTCTGCTGCTGAGCCTGCTTCTGTTGCTGGGTCTGCGCGGTCTTTTTGCCTCCCACCGTGGCAATAACGGCGGTTTCCTCGGCCTTGGCAACCTCCGACTTCGCCTCAGCGGCGGGCTGCTCTTTCTTACCCTGCACCGGAATCGAAGGAGAAGAATCGGGGTATCCGCGGCGCGCGGAGGTGGGAATGGGCCACGGCCCCTTGGCCTGGGCGGGCTGAACGGTCTGAGCCGTCTGGGGCTTGGGCTGCACCGGCGTCGAGGGCGCGGAGGCAACCTTCTTCTCTTCCTGACGGTCGCTCTCATTCTTAGGTGCGCCCTGCTTCGCTACGGGCGCCTCCGGCTTTGCAGTGGAGCGCTCGGCCTTCGAGGTAGCAGTGCGCTGCGGCGTCGCCTGGGTTGGCGTCGCTGCTGCAGAGGCCTGGCTCCCCTGTTCGCGCTGGGTAGCGCTCGGAGCAGGCTTCGGGGTGGCCTGTACCGCAGGGAAGGCCGAGGTGCTTGGCCCCACGGGCTTCACAGGCTTATAGGCCTCACCCGTGGGCGTCGGCGGCACGCCCCAGGAAGGCTTGCTCGGGGCCTTGGGGCGCGGCGTGGGGTTCAATCCCGCCACGGAGGGAGCCGTGGCCGCGGGCGAGGAGGGGGTGCGAGGGCGTCGCTCGGACTCGGGGGTGTCGATGGGCACGGAGGAGTGGCGCGACTCCGCCGGCTTCTCCTTCACGCGAGACAACGAACCCGTGAGCTCGGCCACGGAAATGCCGCCGTCCTCTAAGCTGCGGCGACGTCGCCTACCGCTGCGTTGCGCGGCACCATTGCGGTTAGCCTGGGCGCGCTCCATCAGCTCCGCTACGGTGAGTTGTTTCTCCTCGTCACTCATCGTGCATCCTCTCCTATTCCAGTCCCTTATCTATCCGTTGGAGGATCACGCCCTCACGCAATGCCCACGGACAAATATCAATCTTTTCCAGCGCCAACGCTCGCATCGCGGCCTCTGCCACGAGTGCGCCCGCGACGATCTGGTGCGATCTATCCGAACTCACTCCCTCTAATTCCGCGCGATCCGAGGCCGTCATCCGGGAGATAAAGGCGATCAGTTGCCGCAGGCCTGGGGCCGTCAGCGTGCGCGTCACGTAAGGCCCCTCCGCGGAGGGGGCCGCGCCCGTGAGCCGCGCCAAGGTGCGGAAGGTCTTGGAGGTGCCCACGGCGAGACGGGCAGGACCAAAACTACGTACCTGACGGGCTGGCTCCACCAACTCGGCATCAATGAAGTCACGCAGCAGATTGATCTTTTTCCGCTCAGGCGGATCAGTGTCAAACCACTCGTGGGTCAATCTACCCGCTCCGAGGTTCAGCGAAAAGGCCGCGTCGGGCTGTTCATCGGCTCCGGTGGAGATTTCCAGCGAGCCACCGCCAATATCCAGATTAGTAATGCGCCCCGCGGACCACCCGTGCCAGCGGCGCACCGCCAAGAAGGTCAGCCGCGCCTCGTCCTCGCCGGAAAGAACTTCCAGGCTCACCCCCGTCTCCTTATGAACGTGTTTGAGCACGTCCTCGGAGTTCGTCGCGGAGCGCACCGCCGAAGTAGCAAAGGCAATAAGCTCCTCGCAGCCAAGTTGTTGCGCGAGTTCGGAAGATTCCCGCACCGCCTTGGTGAGCTTCTTCATGCCCTTCTCATGGATCGCTCCATCATCATCGAGCAGCTCCACGAGCTTAATCGCGGTTTTCCAATCGCTCATGGGCGTGGGGCGCCCACCGGGCCGCGCATCTACCGCCACGAGGTGAACAGTATTGCTGCCCACGTCCAATACACCTAATCGCACACCCCATAGGGTAGACGGTCTACCCTCATCAGGTGTGAATCGCCCACAATCCACCCAGGTTTTTCTAGGTTTCCCCGCCGCCTCCCCCGCCGGAAAATCCGTGGCACAGGGCGTGGAAAAAGCCCCCGATTTCCCCCGCGAATGGTTTGAGTTCACCAATCCCACCGATCCCCACCACGTATTCAGCATTGATCTCACCTGGATGGAATCGCACTGGCACTGCACCTTCGGCACCAGCGCCTGCCACGGTATCGACGCCTCGCTTCCCGACGTCGGCTGCTGCAATCACGGTGCCTTCCTCGCGGATGAAACCGACCGCGACCAGCTTTACGACGCCGCCGCAGCCCTGCCCGCCCGCTACTGGCAACTGCGCCCCGCCGAGACCGACGAATACCTCGCCCACGGCGCGCCCGAAGAGATCGAACCCTGGCTGGAATGGGACGAACTAGACGACGAGGAGGGCAATCCCGAACCCGCCCTGAAAACCAAAGTGGTGGATGGCGCCTGCATCTTTGCCAATCGACGCGGCTGGGCCACCGGCCCCGGCTGCGCCATTCACCAATGGTGCGTGGACGAGGGGCGCGACCTCACCGTGGAGAAACCCGAAGTGTGCTGGCAACTACCCCTGCGCCGCACCGAGGAGTGGGAGGACCGCCCCGATGGGGTGGAGATTTTGCGCACCACCATCGGGGAATACGACCGGCGCGGCTGGGGAGAGGGCGGCGAGGACTTCGACTGGTACTGTTCCAGCGCCCCTGGCTGCCACACCTCCGAGACACCCGTGTGGGTGAGCCAGGAAGCCGAATTGAAAGCCCTCATGGGCGCGGAGGCCTATGAGGTTCTAGCCGAGCACCTGCGAGCACGGGCGGCCGTACCCAAGGGGGTGTTCCCGGTTCATCCGGCCACGAGGGAGGCGCTTGGGTAGTTTTCTTCCCTTTTTGTTCTAAAATCTGCGCAAATGACCTATTCTTAGGGCATGCTTCTGGCCTTCACCCTGGAGAACTACCGCTCCTTTGCCGCCGAGTCCTCCCTCGATCTGATGAAGCGCAGTTTCCGCCGCAACGTTCCCACCGATGGGGACTGGGCCGCCGTGACCGAACGAGTCGTGGGAATCTACGGTGCCAATGCCTCCGGCAAATCCACCGTGTTGCTCCCCCTTTCCCTCTTGCAGCGCGCCATTGCACTTTCCCTCCGAGACCCCAGTACCACCCAAGAGCTCTACTCCCCTCATGCGCTCCATCGAGGCAAGCCCACCGCTTTTACCGTGGAATACATAGAGGAAGGAACACGGTATCGGTGGCGGCTGCGGCTCGATACGGAAGGTGTCGCCGCGGAAACCCTAGAGGCCAATCACACCGGGCACTTTCGCCTCATCTTCCAGCGCGATGAGGGCGATATTCACTTTGGCCCCCAGGCCGGTATCCCCCGTGCCGTGCAGGAAAACATTGCGCAGTTTCTCACTCCGTGGGCGCTGACCTTCTCCGCCTGGCTCACCGCCCGTTCCAAGGGGCCTTATATCGGGGCGGTGACCTGGTGGGAGGAACGCCTGACCTCCCTCGGCGTACTCAATAGCAGGGAGGAAACCCACTACACCTTCATGCGCATGTTGAAGTACCCCGCCTGGCTGGGCGCCAGTTCCGCCATCATCAAGGCGGCGGATACCGGGGTTAACTCCGTACGCGTGGATACCCAGACCTTGCCGCCCGAGATAGCGCAGCGGGTGCACGCCCTCAATCTGGCCCTCAACGGGGAATCTCCTGCCGGGGAAATAGCGGTAGAGGACCAGGAAGAAAAGGAGCTCATCGCCCAGCGCCTCATGTTCACACATGGCTCCGGCGATGATTCCTTTGAACTCTCCGAGGGCGAGGAATCACATGGCACCCGTGCTTGGTTCGACCTCGCCATACAGTCCATCTACACCCTGGCCACCGGCGGCGTGCTCAGCGTTGATGAAATAGACGAGAGCCTGCATCCCCTCTTGCTCAGCAACCTGATTCAACTTTTCAGCAGATCGGAGACGAACCAATCCGGTGCTCAGTTGATTTTTACCTCCCACGACACCACCGTGCTGGGTAACGATGCGGAATCGGGAATCCTCCCCTCCGGCATTTGGCTCACGGAAAAGAACCACGGTTCTTCCGAACTCATCGCCCTCGATGAGTTTCCCTATTCCGCCAAACACAATATCGAACGGCGCTATCTCCGTGGTGTTTATGGCGCTGTCCCCACCCCCTGGCAGGACCTCTCCCAGGAAGTTGCCCGTTTACGCTCCGAGTATCAGCAGTTCCGTAAAGCAAGGCGATAACGCTCATGGCCCGGAAACGTCCCGCCGGTAAGCGCAAGGCAGCCCTACAGACCTTGATTCTGTGCCAGGGCACAGTCACAGAACCCACGTACTTCGCTTATATGCAGCGCTGCTGGAAGTCCCGCGCCATCAAGATCAAGGCGCATCACGAGACTCCACTCAAACTCGTGCAGCACGCACAGCGTCTAGCCAGAGATGAACATTATGAGCGCGTTTTTATCGTGGTAGATGAGGACGATTCCCGCAACGAACTCTTACCCGCCATCCATCAATGCCAGCGTGCCAGTACAAAGAAATGTTCGTTTGAACTCATTACGTCCCACATCTGCTTTGAGGTCTGGCTCCTGGCCCACGCCCGCGAGGTACCTTCTTCTGCCTCGCATCGCCCACTGCTGGCACGCCTCGTGCGGGAGGCGGGGCTCGTCGATAAGCAAAGCCCTAAGCACCTGCACGCAGACTTCCCCTACCTCCTATGGCAGGAGGCCCAGAAAAGAATCCCAGTCCTAGAAACTAATTCCCTGGGAGAGCACCCCGCTACCGCTGTTCCCGTGGTGTTGGAGGCGCTGCGCGCAGCCCAGGGGGCAACACCCTAACCCTCAAACTTGTACCCCAGCCCGCGCACCGTCACCAGACGCGTGGGCTGAGAGGGCTCGTCCTCGATCTTGGTGCGCAAGCGCTTCACGTGCACGTCGAGGGTCTTGGTGTCGCCCACATAATCGGCACCCCACACCCGGTCAATGAGCTGCCCGCGGGTGAGCACACGCCCGGAGTTACGCAGCAAGTATTCCAGGAGGTCGAACTCCTTGAGCGGCATGTTGATTTCTTTGCCCGCCACGGTCACGATGTGGCGTTCCACGTCCATGCGCACGCACCCGGAACGCAGGATTTGATCGGATTCTTCCTCCACGTCGGTGGGTTCCACCATGCCGTTGCGTCGCAGCACCGCGCGGATACGGGCGATGAGTTCGCGGGAGGAATAGGGCTTGGTCACGTAGTCATCGGCGCCGAGTTCCAGGCCCACCACTTTGTCTATTTCGGAGTCGCGGGCGGTCACCATGATGACGGGGACGTTAGAGACGGCCCGCAGCTCCCGGCATACATCGGTACCGGACATTCCCGGCAGCATGAGGTCGAGCAAAACGATGTCCACCTCATTGCTGGCGAACTCCACTAGGGCCGTTTGCCCGTCGGCGGCGATAATCGGGTTGAACCCCTCCTTGCGCAGCAGGAAAGCGAGCGGATCGGACAGCGATTCCTCGTCTTCAACGATCAAAATGGTGGTCATGAAGATTTGTCCTTTCGCCGGGTAGTCACTCGTGATACCGCCTTGAGCAAGGGTGTCTCAGAGGCATCGTCATCCTCCGGAACGGATGTTGTATCCGCATGATCCGGGTTATGTATGGGTAGCTCAATGGTGAAAGTCGATCCCGTTCCGGGCTTCGACCACAACTTAATGGTACCGCCGTGGTTTGCCACCACATGCTTCACTATGGCTAAACCCAGCCCCGTGCCTCCGGTGGAGCGGGAACGCGCCTTGTCCACGCGGAAAAACCGCTCGAATACCCGCTGTTGATCCTCGGGGGCGATACCGATTCCGCGGTCGGTCACCCTGATCTGCACGGCGGTACCGTCCACTACGCGCTGAGAAAGCGAGACGGGGGCGGAGGTACCGGAATAATTAATCGCGTTGCTCACCAGGTTTGATACGGCGGTAACCAGCAGGGATTTATTGCCATTGACCAGAATTCCCGAGGGCGCCCCGCGCATGAGCGGGATGGAGTGACCATCGGCGGCCACCTGGTTGCGGGTCATGGCCTCGGTAATCACATCATCCACAGATACCGGCTCCATGTCCGGTAGCGCTTCGGCCCCCTGCAATTTGGATAGCGAGATGAGCTCGTTAATCAGATCCGACATGCGCAGGGCTTCCTTGCGCAGCCGGGCACCAAAGTAATCCACCTGTTCGGGGTCCTCGGCGGATTCCATGAGCGCTTCGGCTAAGAGGGCCATGCCGCCCACGGGGGTTTTGAGTTCGTGGGAAACGTTGGCCACAAAGTCCCGGCGCGCGGATTCCATGCGCACGTACTCGGATTCGTCGGTGCTGTAGGCGATGCTAAAGCGGTCGTCGATAAGCGTGAGCGGTTTGACCACCGCCCGCACGTTGGTCACCCGCGAGCCCGTGCGCCGCTCCGAGCTCACCAGGTTGAGCTCATGGGTTTCTTTATCCTCGTAGACCTGCTGCGCCACCTCCCATACCTCGGGGTTCAGGGTGCGCTCATGTACCAGGCCCATCTCGTGCCCGCGCGCGTTGGAGAGCAGCACGTCACCCTGGCGATCCATCACCACAATCCCCGTGGGCGAACCCTGGATAGCCAGGTGCAGCACCTGGCTGATGGTGGTGATCTGGTTTTCCTCCAGGGTGGCAGAGGAGCGATGGCGGTTCATCGCCGCTCTCACGCGCGAGAAAAGCGGAGGGAGGCCACCCGCCACGGCGACCCCCACTCCAAAGGCGAGAACGAGGGATAAGGACAAGGCAGTGTGTTATGCGCTACTTCTGCGCACCCTGGGAGGCCACGGCGGCGGCACCGGCAGCGGCGGCCTCAGGGTCGAGGTAGGTGCCGCCGGGGTTCACCACGGAGCCGTCGGCGGCAATCTCGTAGACCAGCGGGATACCCGTGGGGATATTGAGCTCCGCGATGTCGGCGTCGGAGATCTTGTCCAGGTACTTCACCAGGGCGCGCAGGGAGTTACCGTGGGCGGCCACCATGACTACCTCACCCTTTTGCACGCGCGGCAGAATCTCCTCCTCAAAGTAGGGCACCAGGCGCTCCACCACGTCCTTGAGGCACTCGGTAGCCGGAACCTGCTCCAGGTCGGCGTAACGGGGGTCGTTTGCCTGGGAGTACTCGGCGTTGGCAGCCAGTTCCGGGGGCGGGGTGCCGTAGGAACGGCGCCACTCCATGAACTGCTCATCGCCGTACTTCTCGCGGGTCTCCGCCTTGTTCAGGCCCTGGAGCGCGCCGTAGTGGCGCTCGTTGAGGCGCCAATCGCGCTGCACCGGAATCCACAGGAGGTCGGCGGCGTCGAGAGCGATATTCGCCGTGCGGATGGCGCGGCGCAGCAGGGAGGTGTAGAGCACCTGGGGAGCCAGCCCGGCTTCCTTGAGCAGTTCACCGCCCCGGCGGGCCTCGGCCTCGCCCTTCTCCGTGAGGTTCACGTCCACCCAGCCGGTGAACTGATTAGAGGCATTCCACTCGCTTTGGCCGTGACGCAGCAGGATCAACTTTCCGTTACTCATGGCCTCCAGCATTCCACAATCCTCCCGGCCGCGCCGCGCCCTGCTTATCGACGCCCCCTTACTCCCCCACCGCGCGCCGCGCGCGGCACTCCTCGATGTCCACCGTCATCGCCTCCTCGTAGGCATCACGCAGCCGCCGCGCCGTGGCGGCCCAGGAAAACTTCGCCGCGTGACCGATGGCGCGCTGCCCCATGCCTATGCGCTCCTCGTCCGCATCGAGCAGATACGCCAGCGTTTCCGCCCAGTCGGCGGGATCGTGCCCGTCCACCAAGAGCCCCGTGCTGCCCTCTGCCACCGCGATGGGCAGGCCCCCGGCGCGGGCGGCCACCACCGGAGTCCCCGTGGCCTGAGCCTCTAGGGCCACCAAGCCAAAGGATTCGTTATAGCTCGGCACCGCCACGATGTCCGCAGCCTGATACACCGCCACCAGTTCCTGCGGCGGACGCGGGTCGAGGAAGCGCACGTAGCGGGCCACTCCCATCTCTCGCGCGAGTTCGCGGTATCGCGTCGCCGTGGCCTCGGCACCGGAGGTACCACCGCAGATGAGCACCCGCACGTTGCGCTCGGGGGAATCCTCCACCATGCGCGCCACGGCGCGGATAAGCACCTGCGGCCCCTTGAACTCCTGAAGCCGCCCCACAAAGGCAATCACTTTGGCGTGCAGGGGCACGCCCAGTTCACGGCGGGAGCGCTCGGTATTGCGGTCGGTGCCAGGGGTAAAAAGCTCGGTATCGGCTCCTGGGGGCACCACCGTGATGCGTTCCACGGGGGCGTCGTAATGCGCCACCAGATCGGCGCGTTCCTCCTGGGTATTCACCACGAGCAGATCGGCGTTATCCACCAATTGTTGCTCGCAGATCCGGCGAGCCTCCGTCTCCGCGGAATCATGGGCCGCCCGGTGGAGGTTTTTGACCGCCGCCAGCGTGTGCGCCGTGTGCACCAGCGGCACGCCCCAGAGGTCTCGCAAAAGCCAGCCCACCTGGCCGGAAAGCCAGTAGTGGGTATGCAGGACGTCGTAATGCAGCCCGTGGCAGTGCGTAAACTGCACCATGCCCCCGGCAAAGGCCGCCAGTTGCGTGGGCAATTCCTCCTTGCTCAGCCCCTCATAGGGACCCGCCACGATGTTGATAACGCGCAGGCCGGGGGCCACCTCCACCACCTCCCCCTGGCTGGGGCGGGTAGCCCTGGTGTACACGTCCACCTCCACTCCAAGTTTTGCCAGTTGCATGGCGGTGGAGAGCACATAAACGTTCATCCCTCCGGCGTCCCCGGAACCGGGTTGCTGCAAGGGGGAGGTGTGCATGGAGATCATGGCTACTCGCATGGCTCTACATGCTACGACGCCTCCGGTTAGGTCGTACAGCATGGGATGCGCGCGTATAGTCAAGTGAAGAAAACTTGCTGTCGCGCCACGTGCATGGTCAATCATGCCGGAAGGGAGCCCTGTGTCTGCCGCAGAAGAACGCGCTTGGCTCAAGCATTACCCAGAATGGACCCCGCATCACCTCGATTACGGGGACACCACCTTGCTCGACGTGTATGACCACACTCTTGCAACAAAGCCGGAAAAGCCCGCCACGTGGTTCTTTGGCCGCAGCCAAAGCTATTCCGATATTGATGAGCAGGTGCGTGCCGCAGCCGCGGGCCTGCGTGCCCTGGGGGTACGCCCCGGCGATCGGGTGGCCGTGGCTCTGCCCAACTGCCCCCAGCACATCGTGATCTTCTATGCCATCCTCAAGCTCGGCGCGGCCGTGGTGGAGCACAATCCCCTTTACACCGCCCATGAATTAGAGGTGCCCTTCCGCGATCACGGCGCGCGCGTGGCGATTACCTGGGATAAGTCTGCCGACGTCTTTGAAAAGCTCCGCAGCAGCACCGATCTGGAAACCATCATCTCGGTGAACATGGTCAACGCCATGCCGCCGCTCAAGCGCTTGGCGCTGCGCCTGCCGCTGCCAAAGGTGAAAAAGATGCGCGCCCAGCTCACCTCCCCGGCTCCCAATACGATCCCCTGGGATCTTTTGCTCTCCCCGCAATTAGGCGGCAATGGCTCGGATGTCACCTCCCTGGAAACGGTGGATAAAGATACCCCCGCGCTCGTTCTTTATACTTCCGGCACCACCGGAACCCCCAAGGGAGCACAGCTCACCCACGGCAACTTGTATGCCAATATCCTTCAGGGCAAGGCCTGGGTTCCCGGCCTGGGAGACCAGGACGAGCGCATGCTCGCCGCGCTCCCCATGTTCCACGCCTACGGGCTCACGATGAACGCCACCTTGGGCTTCCTCATCGGCGGCGAACTCATGCTTCTGCCCAGCCCCGAAACCTCCCTTCTCATGGACGTGATGAAGAATCACACCCCCACGTGGGTTCCCGGCGTACCCACGCTTTACGAGAAGATCGTGGAAGCCGCCGCCGAGGATGACATCACCATCAAGGGAGTACGGAGTTCCTTTTCCGGCGCCTCCACCCTGCCCATTAGCACCGTAGAGCGCTGGGAATCCATGACCGGCGGCCTGCTCGTGGAGGGCTACGGGCTCACCGAGACCTCCCCCATCATCGTGGGCAACCCCATGTCCACCGCGCGACGCCCCGGTTACGTCGGAATCCCCTTCCCCGATACCGATGTGCGCATTGCGGACCCCAACGATCTATCCCGCACCATGCCCGACGGCGAGGAGGGCGAGGTGCTGGTGCGCGGCCCGCAGGTATTCCACGGCTATCTCAACAATCCAGAGGCCACGGAAAAATCCTTTTACGAGGGTTGGTACCGCACCGGCGATGTGGGTGTGATGGAGGAGGACGGCTTTATCCGCCTCGTGGCGCGCATCAAGGAGGTCATCATCACCGGCGGCTTTAATGTGTACCCCAGCGAGGTCGAGGAGGTCATGCGGGAACATTCCGACATCGCAGACGTCGCCGTGGTGGGCGTGCCCCGCCAGGATGGCTCCGAATCCGTGGTGGCCTGCATCACCCTCAACCCCGGCGCGGCCCTGGACCCGGAGGGGCTCAAGCAGTTTGCCCGCGAGCACCTCACCAGGTACAAGGTTCCCCGCACCTTCTATCACTTTGAGGAATTGGCCCGGGATCAGATGGGCAAGATCCGACGCCGCCAGGTGCAGGCAGATCTCCTCGAACACCTTGGTATCAAGGGATAAGCGCTAAAAAAGGGGAGGCCCCGGAGAGAAAATCTCCGGGGCCTCCCCCTTTCGCTGAGTGTCAGCTGAAATCTGAGCTTCATGGGCAACGGTAGCGCTGCCCAGAATCTAGCTCGCGGGTTTTAGCCCACCAGGTTCTTCACGAACGAGGCCACGGCCTCGCCGTCCTTCTCGATCTGCGGAGCACCCTTGGCACGAGCGGGAACGTGCACGAAGCCAGCGTGAGCCACGCGGCCCTCCTCAAGGAAGCCCAGGTTGGTGTACAGCGCGGCGTTGCACAGGTAGCGACCGGCGTTGTAGCTAATGTTGATCTTGTTACCAGCGGCGGAGGCTGCCTTCTGCGCTGCGCGGTTCTCCTCGGGAGCCTGACGCTGAGCGGGGCCACCCTCGCTGACCGGGCCGTTGCCCGGAGCGCCAACGGCGTCGTTGCCCTGGCGCTGGTTGAAGCCCATCAGCTCCACGGCGGGCGCGTTGAGGTTGCCGCTGCGCTCACCGAGGCTGATGATGGCATCGGGGTCGTTTTCTTCCAGAAGGTTCTCCAGGTTAGAGGCGAAGGAGCCCCACTCGGTAGGAATCTCCTGGTAGATAACCTGAACGCCCTCTTGCTCAAGGATTTCCTTGGCCTTCTCCGCAACCTCTCCAGAGGAGTTGTGATCGCGGGTGAATGCGCCATAGGAGGTCAGAACAACGGTGGGAGCACTTTCGCTCGCGGAGGCTGCCGGTGCGGCAACACCCACGGAAAGGGCCGCAGCCCCAGCCAGGGCCACGGACTTCATAACGGTCCGAGAATGTAGTTGCATGGGCTAAATACTATAACCAGTTAACCTTTCGCTGAAATACCCATCACAAAGATGTGCCTACCCACACAGGCTCCGGCACCAGTGTGATTCCGAAAACACCGTGCACACCGGCGACAATCTCGCGGGCCAGGGCCACCAGATCCTCGGTGCGCGCACCCCCACGATTCGTCAGCGCCAAGGTATGCCGAGTGGAAAGCCGCACTGGTGAGCCCTCCCCCGGATAGCCGCGCGGGAACCCGGCTCGCTCAATGAGCCAGGCCGCAGAGAGTTTGACCTTCCCCTCCCCCGCCGGGAAGCGGGGCATGGTCTCCTCCCCCACTTTTGTATAGACCTCATCGGCCAGATTCTCTTCCACCACGGGATTGGTAAAGAAGGAACCGGCAGACCACGTATCGTGATCGGCCTCATCCAGCACCATTCCCTTGCCCCGACGCAACCGGAGCACGGCCTCGCGGACGTCGGCGGCTGGGAAGCGCGCATCCGGCCCCTCGGCGCCTAATTCCCTCGCCAGTTGCCCAAAGCGCAGGGGTGCGGAAAGCCCCTGGGTGTTCAACTGGAACTCCACCTCCATCACCACCGCGCGCTGCGTGAATTTGAGGTTGGAATAGCGGTAGCCGAGGTCAAGCGCGGCAGCCGGTACCCAGGAGTCCTCCCCCGTGCGGCGGTCCCACAGGCGCACCCGCGTGAGCACATCGGAGACCTCCGCTCCATAGGCCCCCACGTTTTGCACCGGGGTGGCGCCCGCGGAACCGGGTATGCCGGAAAGACATTCCAGGCCGCCAAGCCCCGCCTCCACCGTGGTGTGCACCACGTCATCCCACACGGCCCCGGCTGCGGCGCGCACCAGGCCTGTGGTGGTGTCCACGGTCACGGTGGCGTCGTCAAGCACCACGGACACGAGGTCAAGCGGGCCATCGGCCACTACGAGGTTGGAGCCTCCCCCCACGATGAGCAGCGGCACCTCGGCGGCGTCGAGAGTGCGTATCACCTCGGCGGCGGCCTCCGCGGTGGCACAGCGCGCGGTAAAGCGCGGCTTGCCGCCGAGCCTCAGCGTGGTGAGATCAGCGAGTGTTACCTCGGCGTCGCAGGTGATGCCAGGTATGTTGGTCAGGCGCTGGGTCAGGGCTACATCGCTCACCCCTCCCACGGTAGTCTCTAGGGCATGGCTACTCGTAGTGAGAACACCGTAACGATCAATCAGCCCGTGGAGAAGGTGCACGCCGCGCTGACCAATGCCGATTTCTGGGCTTACGACGCCGCCCACCTCTCCCCCGAGCCCGGCGAGGTTCACGAGTTCACGCAGAACAACGGCGGCGGCGAGGCCACCTTGTTCGAGGTTCTGCCCCTCGACGTCCTGCCGGAGGCCGTGCGCTCGATGGTTTCCCAGGCCCTCAAGGTCAAGCGCGTGGTCACCGTGGGTCCGCTTAACGACGGCCGCGCGGAGCTGGAATACACCGCCGACGTCAAGGGCACCCCCGTGGACTACAAGGGCGAGGCCACCATCTCCGGCGACGCCGAGACCACCACCTTTGACTATGAGAACGAAGTATCCGTGAACATTCCGTTCATGGGCGGCGCCATCGAGCCCAAGGTGGCCGAGGCCCTGGGTGAGATCTTTGAGAACGAGGGCGAGATCATCTCCACCTGGATCAACGAGAACCTCTAAATGGCCGATCACGCCCACAACCTGCGGGCGCAGTTTCGCACGCAGGGCCCCGTGGGCGTGATAACCAGGGGGACCACCGGCTATAACCGCCTGCGGCGCTTTGACCGCTGGCTCTATCACCATGAACCCGCGCGGCGCACGCTTCGCCTCGCCTCCGACCCGCTGGCCATCGACCTCGGCTACGGGGCCAGCCACACCACCACGGTGGAATGGGGGCGCTGGCTGCGCCGTTTGCGTTCCGACGTCCACGTGCTCGGCCTAGAGATTGACCCGCAGCGCGTGCTGCCTCCCCAGGGCGGGGTGACCTTTGGGCTCGGGGGCTTTGAACTGGCAGGACACCGCCCGCACCTGGTGCGGGCCTTTAATGTGCTGCGCCAATACGATGTGGCAGACGTCCACCAGGCCTGGGAATCGGTGATCTCTCGCCTAGCCCCCGGAGGCCTTTTTGCCGAGGGCACCTGCGATGAGATTGGCAGGCGCAGCACATGGATAGTGCTGGATCGCTCCGGCCCGCGCAGCCTCACCCTGGCCTGGGACCCCTTCGATGTGGCACGGCCCTCCGAGGTGGCCGAACGCCTGCCCAAAATACTCATCCACCGCAATCACCCCGGCCAGCCCATCTACGATCTCCTCACCGCCTGCGATGAGGCCTGGGATCACTGCGCGGGCTGGGCTCCTCACGGGCCGCGGGTGCGCTGGCGCAAGGCCAAGGAAATGCTGTATCAGCGCGGCATACCCGTCGATGTGCAGTGCCGCCCGCTGCGCGATAACGTGCTCACAGTTCCGTGGAGCGTGGTGAGCGAGCCAGGGGTATAAGCCCTCGTTGAGCATCACGGGGGACCCCGGCCCCGCGCAATCCCCCGTAGACTAGCCCCATGTCAAAAACCGCCAAAACTTTCACCACCATCATCGTGGTTCTGCTCCTTCTGCTGTTTGCCGCAGAGTTTGGCGCGCGGTGGGTAGCCAAGAAAGACCTCGCCGAAGAGTTCCGCGCCCAGGCTCAGACCGATGGCACAACGCTCAGCGAGGACCCCTCCGTTTCCTTCGGCGCCTCCCCCGTTCTGTTGGGGCTCGTGCGCAGCGAGCTCGGGCATGTTTCCGTGCACACCCCCTCCACGCTGCGCGTGGATAATGGCGTGGCCTCCGGTAACCCGGCTGCCGACATCTCCATCGAGAACCTCGATATTTCCGACCGCGATAATCCCGTGGCCGGTTCCCTGGAGGCCACCGCAGACCTCAGCAATGAGTTCCTGCTGGCGCTCTTGCAGCAAAATATCAGCGGCGGGGCCGATGGCTCCAATGGTGCCGACATCGGCTCCTCCCTCATCCGCAACCTCGTTCAGGTCACGGCCGTGACCTCCAACCCGGATACCCGCACCATCTCCGTGGAGTTCAGCAATGGGGCCGGAAACATGGACTTTGCCCCCGTCACCGCCGAGGGCCGCACACACTTTGAGGTCAATAACACCCAGGTGCTGGGTTTTGATCTTCCCCCCAGCATCACCGAGGAAATCTCCCGCCAATTGCAGCAGGGAGTGGAAGAACAACTCCTAGCCGCCGGGGGAGTCTCCATCACCAATGCCGAGGTCACCGGCGAGGGGCTGCGCGCCACCGTGAGCGGGCAGGATGTTCACCTCTCCGAGCTCAAAACTCCGTAAGAGGCCTCAATAAGCACAATCTCCTCGGCCCCCGCGCGGCGAGCGGTTTCTTCCATCTCCGCGCGGTGTGGACCGTGCACATCAATTCCCGCGGCCAGGCGCACCTGCTCGCTGACCGCCTCGCGGGCGGTGATGAGGTCGGTCATCCAGGCGTATTCATCGGCGGAGGAATCCAGCACGATGAGCACCGCCACGGCTCCGCTTTGCACCGCTAGGCGCGCCTCGGAGGCCTTGATAAGCGGGTGATGCCTGCCGGTGGGAAAACCGCAGGCGGCCATCATCTCTACGCCCTCGGGCACCTCGGCTGGAATCCAGGAGGCGGGCACCAAGAGGGAACGCTCCCCCTGTTCTATGGCCTCCGCCACGGCCGCGCGCGAGGAAGCCCCCGTGAGATCCTTCCTCACCAGCTGCCCTGCGTTCCGCCCAGAAGGTCGTTCAATTGCGGGCGCAGGTCCCACCAATACAGGCCGATAATTACCACGCCCGCAATGGAAATCAGTGGAACCGCTCCGCCCACAAAGACGCAAACCACCGCGGAACCCATCAGCAGAGCGAACCACGTCCACTTGCTCTGCCGATCCGCAGCGGGGAAGGCATCGGAGCGGGTGGAGGCTACGAAAACTGCGCCTACCACGCCGCAGATGCCCGCTACGAAGTAGAGCAGATCGTGCAGATTGTTAATCAAGCCAAGAAGGAGGAAAAGGGCACTAGTCATGGCGGGGGTTGTCCTCGTGAATGGTCTCGGAGATTACTTCACCGTCGATAATATCCCCTGCGCCCTTGTCCCCAGAGTTGTCCCCCACGCTCTTCTCAGAGCTCCAGGAGCTCATGGCCTCGCGGGCGGCGTCGCTCACCTGCTCCCCGATGCTCTGATAAGCGCGCCCGGCCTTGGCGGCCGCCTCGGAGTGGCGCGTGCTCTGGGCCGCGCGCCCCACGCGGTCCGCCAGGGAACTCAGGGCCTCCCCCGTGGCCCCGGCCACCTGGCTCGCCCCGTTCTTGAGGGAATCCATGCTGCGCTTATCCGCAAAGTCCTTCGAGGCATCTCGCAGCGTGTCCACCACGGTCTCCTCGTTGAGGGCGTGGCGGCCGCGATCTTCCGGGGCGCGGAGGTGCCCGCTAAACTCCCCGATCACCTCGCCCGTGCTGCGTGCGGCCTCGCGCCCGGCGCGAAGGATCTCAGAAAAGTGGTTCTTCCCGGAACTCATGAGGCCGAGTATAGCGGGGCTTTCCGCTGGCCACACGAGCAAAAACCACCCCGGCAAAAACGACGCCCCTAGAGGCGCCCCCTAGAACAACACCTGCGCCACGGTATAGATGGCCAATCCCGCCAAAGCACCCACGATGGTGCCGTTGAGCCGGATGAATTGCAGATCCTTGCCCACCATGAGCTCGATCTTCTCGCTCGCCTCCTCCGCATCCCAGGCGCGCACGGTATCGGAGATGATGGCGGTGATCTGGCCGGAATAATTATTGGCCACAAAGGCCGCCGCGGTCACCACTTTCCGATTGAGTTCCTCGCGCAGTTTTTCCTCCGCCAGCAATCGCTGCCCCCAGTGCAGGCTGTAGTGGGTAATGGTGCGCCGCAGCAGGGAATCGGGGTCGCTCACCGCCTGGCTCAGCGAGCGCGACGTCGCCCGCCATAGCGCTGGGGCCGCCTGCTCCACGGGGCGCGAGCGCATGATCTCTTCCTTCCAGCCCTCCACTCGCTCGATCATCTGCGGATCGTGTTGAAGGTCCTGGGCAAATTGCCGCAGGAAGCGGTGCAGGGCGCGGCGGGCCTCGTGGTGGGGATCGGCGGCGACGTCGGCGGTCCAGTTCACCAACTCGCGGTAAATCTTCTCCCCCACCAGGTCGTTCACAAAACGCGGCGCCCACACGGGCTTGCGCTCATCGAGCAGCCGCGTAATCAAATCCTGCGAGCCCTGGACCTTGCGGTGCGTCCAGGTAATCAGTTCCTCAATCAGTGGCTCGGTCTTGCCATCATCAATCAGTTGCTCCAGCGCCCTCCCCGCGGGCGGCCCCCATTGCGGCTCGGCGGCCTTATCAATGAGCAGGCGGCGGATCAACGCCTCGGCGTCCTCGTCCTTCACCGCCGCCAGGGCGTTATAGGCCAGCTGCCCGGCCTCGGCGGAAACGCGCTGCGCGTGAGCCGGATCGGCCAGCCACTTTCCGGCGTGCAGGGGCAGATTCGCGGTGGCGATCTTCTCCGTGATGAGCTCCGCATTGAGAAAGTTCTCCCCCACAAAGCCCGAGAGGGAATCGCCCAGTTGATCCTTCTTCTTAGGAATCAACGCGGTGTGCGGGATGGGCAAACCCATCGGATGCCGGAAGAGGGCCGTCACGGCAAACCAATCCGCCAGGCCGCCCACCATGCCGGCTTCCGACGCCGCCCGTACGTAACCCACCCAGGCCGGGGCGCCACCGGGCTGGTGCTGCCACCAGGTGCAGCCCAGGAAGATGAGCGCGGCCACCGCCAGCAAACCAGTAACGAAGGCTTTGTGGCGGCGCAAAGTGCGGCGTCGTTCCGCTTCTGCCTCCGGGGAGGGACCGGGCAGAGGGCGCGTGGCCCGTACGTGTTCTGCCATGTTTAAAGCCCCTGAGCGCCGGAGATGATAAGGCTCAATCCCGTGATGAGGGTGATGAGCCCGGTGGCCACAAGCAATATTGTGCGTTTCATGGATACCAGTGTAGAAAAGCGGGCCGCCGCCCCCTGAAATCTGGGGAGCGGCGGCCCGCTGGCAACCGTGGCTTTTAGTTCTTTCGCCCGGTTTCCTTCACGTACTGCTTGTAGTGGCGGCGGCCGTAGCTAATCAGCACGGAACCAGCCACGGCAAAGATCACCGTGAGCACAATGCCGATCCACAGCAGCGTCATGGGAGTAACATCCGCCTGCCCGGTATTGCCAAAGACCATGAGCGCTACCGCAAAGATTGCGATACCGGCCGGGCACAGAGACGCCAGCACCAGGCCCATGCCCACCCAGGTTTCGGTGCGCAGCAGGGAGGAATGCGGGGCCTCGTAGCTCACCGGCTCATAGCCATCAATGTAGTGCATGCGCGTGGCCTCTGGGGTGTGCGTGCTAGGCATGGGGTCGTACTCGCTTTCTTCTCGTGCAGGTCGCAATGACCTTTAGTTTAATCGTCCTTGCCTCGGAAAGCAGCTCGCGCCCTCTCCTTGGTGACTGCCGCCACCGCCGTGAGCGGGATACCCGCCGGGCACACATCCGCGCACTCACCGTAGAGGGAGCAGTGGCCGAAGTTGGTTTCCAGCTCGTCCACCATCTTGCGGGCGCGCTTGCCGCGTTCCTCCGAACCCAGGGGCAGCTTGGAAAGGTGCACCAGCTTGGCACCCGTGAACAGGTGCGCCGCGCCGTTGGGGCAGGCGGCCACGCAGGCACCGCAACCGATGCAGGCGGCGTGGTCAAGAGCCCACTCGGCCGTTTGGTGGTTGAGGTGCAGGGTGTCGGCGTCGGGAGCCGTGCCCGCATTGATGGAGACGTACCCGCCCTGCTGCATCACGCGGTCCAGGGCGGAGCGATCCACCACCATGTCCTTGATGACCGGGTAGGCGGCCGAGCGCAGCGGCTCGATCTTCAAGGTATCGCCATCGGAGTAGTTGAACAGGCGCTGCTGGCAGGCCGGGGAGTTCTTGGCCGCACCGTGCGGACGCCCGTTGACGAGCAGACCACAGGTGCCGCATATACCCTCGCGGCAATCGGAGGCGAAGGCGAAGGGCTCCTTGCCCTCCTCGATGTACTTATCGTTCACGAAGTCGAGGAGTTCCAGGATGGACATTTGCTCCTCGGCATCCGCCACGTCCACGCTCTCAAAGGCGCCCTCGGTGGTCGGTCCGGCCTGACGCCAGATCTCAAGATGAAGTTTCATTACTTGTAGTTCCTTGTCATTAGCGGGATGGACTCGAAGTACAGGGGCTCAGCGTGGCGGATAAAGCGATTCTCGCCATCCGGCTCCCAGGCGGAGACGAAGCACCAGTTCTCGTCGTCGCGCTCGGCCTCGCCCTCCTCGGAGAGGTGATCCTCGCGGTAGTGGGCGCCGCAAGACTCATCGCGGTCTAGGGCATCCACGCACATCAGCTCGGCCAGATTCAAATAATCGGCCACGCGGATCGCGCGCTCTAGCACCTGGTTCATCTCGTGCTGGCCGCCGGGGATACGCACGTTGGTGAGGAACTCCTCGCGCAGGGCGCGGATATTCTCGATACCCTCGCGCATGTCCTTGACGTTGCGGGCCACACCACAGGCGCGGTAGAGCAGGTCACCGAGCTGGTTGTGGTAGTACTCCGGGCCGTGCGGGTCGTTGCCCTTGGTGTTCATCAGGCGGTCGATCCGCGCCTGAGCGCGTTCCAGGGCCTCGGTCACGGCGGCATCATCGTCGGCCAGCAGCGGCTCGTTGAGGTGGTTCGCCAGGTAGTTCGGCACCGTGAAGGGGATGGTAAACCAGCCGTCCACGGAGGCCGAAAGCAGGGAGTTCGCGCCCAGGCGGTTCGCGCCGTGGTAGGTCCAGGAGCACTCACCGGCGGCAAAGAGACCGTCGATGGAGGTCATCTCGTTGAAGTCCGTCCACAGGCCGCCCATCGTGAAGTGCACGGTGGGGGCGATGCGCATGGGAGCGTTGTGCGGGTCCTCGCCAATGGCCTCCTCGTACATCTTGAAGAGGTTGGAGTAGCGCTCGTCCACGGTGGCGCGGCCCAGGCGCTCGAAGGCATCGCGGAAGTCCAGGTAGGCGGAGTTCTTCTTGGGGCCCACGCCGTAGCCCGCGTTGATCTGCTGGGAGATGGCGCGGGAGGCGACGTCGCGGGGAACGAGGTTGCCGAAGGCCGGGTAGCGGCGCTCCAGGAAGTAATCGCGCTCTTCCTCCGGGATGCTGTTCGGATCGCGCTGATCGTCCTTCTGCTTGGGCAGCCACACGCGGCCGTCGTTACGCAGGGACTCGGACATCAGGATCGTCTTGGACTGCCAATCGGCGTTGATCGGCAGGCCCGTGGGGTGGAACTGAATGAAGGCCGGGGAGGCCATATAAGCGCCGTGCTCGTAGGCGCGCATCATGGCCGAGGAGTTCGAGTTAATGGCCAGGGTGGTCATGCCGTAAACGTTGCCGTAACCTCCCGTGGCCAGCACCACGGCGTGTCCGGTGAAGGCGGCCAGCTCGCCGGTGATGAGGTTGCGGGTAACCAGGCCGCGCACGCGCTTGGTGCCGTTTTCCTCCGTAACGATGAGGTCCTGGAAGTCATTGTGGGTGAAAATCTCCACGGAGCCCAGGTGAATCTGGCGTTGCAGTGCCGACGCCGTGCTTAGCTGCAACTGCTGGCCCGTCTGGCCGCGCGTGTAGTAGGTGCGCGAGACCTGCACGCCGCCGAAGGAGCGGGTGGCCAGGGTGCCGCCGTACTCGCGGGCGAAGGGGGCGCCGATGGCGTTCATGTGGTCGATCACGCGCACGGACTCGTAGGCCAGGCGCCAGCAATCGGACTCGCGGCAGCGGTAATCGCCGCCCTTCACGGTGTCCTTGACGTGGCGGTACGCACCGTCGTTATCCACCTTCTTGCCGCGGGCGGAGTTCACGCCACCCTGGGCGGCGATGGAGTGCGCGCGACGGGGGGCGTCGTGGTAGGTGAATACCTTGACGTTGTAGCCCAGCTCGCCCAGCGCGGCGGCTGCGGCACCGCCGGAAAGGCCCGTGCCCACAATCAGCACGGTGAACTTGCGGCGGTTGAGCGGGGATACCAGGTTCATGTGATCCTTCTGGTATTCCCACATGTCCTTGGTGGGCACGCCCTTGGGCTCGTTCGCGTCCAGCACGCGGCCCAGGCTCACGCCTTCGACAACGGAGTCAGGCGCGGTAAACGGAGTGTGAGTGCTCATATTTATGTCCTTACAACCCTTCTCAGTCGTCCTAGCTCACCCAGCCGGCGGCAATGGAAAGCGGCATGATGATGTTGCCCAGCATGACCAGCGCCGGAACCAGGTACGCCACCGCGAGCAGGATCGAGCGGGTGCGCTTGCCGGTGATGCCGAGGTCGCTTACCGCCAGCCAGATCCCGTGGGAAAGGTGGAGGAAGAGGATCACCATGCTCAGGATGTAGAAGATCGCCACGGGCCAGCGGCTAAAGCTGGCGATCATGTTCGCGTGCACCGCGCCGTGTTCAAAGACATCGCTGGCCGCCGGAGCCACACCCAGGGTGAGGTCGAGGATGTGGAAGATGATGAAGAGCAGCAGCACGATGCCGGTAACCAGCATGGTGCGGGTGCTAAAGGAATCCAACCCGCCGAGCAGGTTGGTGCGGCGGAACTTGCCGCGGGACTGCCGGGAGCGGGAGTGCAGGGTGACCGCGCCGTAGATGTGGATAATCAGAGCCGCCAGAAGCACGATGCGGAAGATCCACAGGATCGACTCGCGCGGGAAGATCGGCTCGCCCATCGTGCGCAGGAACTCGCCGTATTCATCAATGGCGTAGGCGTCGCCGTGCATGGGCATAAAAATCTTCAAGTTGCCCACCATGTGCACGAGCACAAAGCCGCCAAAAATCAGGCCGGTGATGGCCATGCCCAACTTCAGCGCCCACGAGGGAATCTTCGGGGCAGAGCGGAGCGGTTCTTCGGTGATTTTGCCGTGACGGACTGCCTCACGGTCTGGATTTTTTACAGTCATGGCACCTCCAATGTCGCCTCAACCATAAGTGCGTGGAGGGCAAAACTCACAGTCCAAAAACAGGTTCCAAGCCACCATCAAGGCGTTTTTGTGGCACATTCCACCTTTTCTTAGGTGAGGGTTACCTCTAACCCGCGCCACATGAGGATTACCTTATCGGCCCCGAGGTGCGCAGACTTTGCCCAAATCACCATCGCAAGAGCGAAAGGTGAGTTTCCTCACTTATCGACGATCGCGGGGGTACCTAGCCCCGGAATGTGTCAAACTTTCGTCGGTGCTGGTCACTCCATAGAAATGAGGGGCCACCCAACGGGCGGCCCCTCATCAAAGATCAATCAATCACAGATTAATCATGTGCCCCTCAATACCTTCCGCGGCCTCCTTAAGTGCCTCGGACATCGTGGGGTGAATGTGCACGTTGCGGCCAATCTCCGTGGCCGTAAGATCAAAGCGCTGCGCCAGGGTGAGTTCCGCCAGCATTTCGGAAACATTGGCGCCCACCATGTGCCCGCCGAGGAGTTCTCCGTACTCGGCATCCGCCACGATCTTGGCAAAGCCCGCGGTCTCCGCCAGGCCCGCAGCCTTACCGTTGGCACTAAAGGGGAACACGGCAGTCTTGATCTCTCGATCCGGCCACTTCTCCTTAGCCGCAGCCTCGGTATAGCCAAAGGAAGCCACCTGGGGATTACAGAAGGTAGCGCGCGGCATCATCATGTAATCGCCCAGCTCCTCGGTTTCCGCCCCGGCGATGGTCTCGGCGGCCACCACACCCTGAGCCTCAGCGACGTGCGCCAGCTGCAACTTCGCGGTCACGTCACCAATGGCGTAGATGTGCTCCACGTTGGTGCGCATGCGATCGTCGATAGCAATGGCACCGCGCTCGGTGAGCTTCACGCCGGTGTTCTCCAGGCCGTAGCCCTCGGTGCGCGGGGCGAAGCCCACGGAAACCAGCACGCGATCCACGGTGAGGGTATCGGACTTGGAACCGTCCTTGGATTCCACGTCCACCTCCACGGAGGTGCCGTTATCGCGCACGGCGGTGGTCTTGTAGCCGGTGAGGAGCTTCACGCCCAGCTTCTTGTACTGCTTAGCGATCTCCTTGGATACCTCCGGCTCCTCGTTGGGGAGCACTCGATCCATGAACTCCACGATGGTGATGTCCACACCATAGTTGGCCAGCACGTACGCGAACTCCATGCCGATGGCGCCGCCACCGACCACAACCATCTTCTCCGGCAGTTCCTCGTTGAGGATCTGCTCCTCGAAGGAAACGACGTTCTTGGAGAGTTCCACGCCCGGCAGGGTGCGCACCACGGAACCCGTAGCGATGATGACGTCATCGAAGGTTACGGTCTTGCCCGCGTCATCGCCCTCCACGATTTCAATGGTAGAGGCGTCCTTGAAGGAACCCAGGCCGTTAATCTCCGTGATGGAGTTCTTCTTCATCAAGTAATGCACGCCCTTGACGATTCCGGCGGAGACCTTGCGGGAGCGCTGGTGCGCCACACCAAAGTCAAAGCTCACCTCGCCGGAGATGCCGAAGGTCTTGGCTTCCTTATTAAAGGTGTGAGCGACCTCGGCGTTCTTCAACAGCGACTTAGAGGGGATGCAGCCCACGTTGAGGCACACCCCACCCCAGTACTGCTTCTCCACCACGGCCACCTTTTTACCCAGTTGAGCGGCGCGAATGGCGGCCACGTATCCGCCGGGACCCGCACCAAGGACTACTACATCAAAATGTTCGCTCATGATGTTCAGGATACGGAAGAGTGTGGCCTTTGTCCCGGACGGCATCTCCTATCTAGAAGAGGTGAAGGGCCAAGGACAACTCCGATAGTTCCGAAGAACCAAGATGAGCGGCCTGCCCAAGAGCGTCAGAGATGGCAAGGGTGAGGTTTTCCAGGGGATTCATGACTGCCTTTCTACGGGTTGCGAAATTTCACTCAGGATACCTGCACTCCCCAACGGGGGCATATCGCATTCCCCACACCACACAGGAAAAATACGACATAAATCAGTAAAAATGTGGTTCAAACCACCATGCCGTGCGGCCAAATCCCGCCGCATACCTACCTGGGCACGCATAAAAGGGGGATGAGAGGTACTTAAGTAGATCGCTAAATCGGCTAATAACAAGAAAGACATTTGAGTATCTATCCTCGTTACCATTGCGTGATCTTTCCGCCCTTGTTACTCTTCACCTATCCGTTCCATCTCAGGGCTACCAAGGAGTACTTGCACACTATGGATTTCCTGCTTCAAATCAAAGAGTTCGTTGACGGCCCCATCGGCGACCTCTTGGTTCAGCTGCGCACTGGTGGTATCCAGTTCCCGGAGCTCCCGAACATCAGCTTCCCCGGCCTGCCGGACTTGAACGTGACCATGCCCGAGAACATTCAGGTGGGCGACCTGGGCTCCACCTTCGGTGACTTCTCCCCCTCCGAGCTGTCCTCCGGCGACAACGGCTCCTCTGACTTCCTGAGCGAGCTTTCCTCCGGCGACAACCAGGGCGAGTTCTCCTCCGATTTCTTCGGTGACCTGGATCTCTCCGAGCTTTCCTCCGGTGACAACCAGTTCGGTTCTTCCGACTTCCTGAGCGAGCTTTCCTCGGGCGACAACCAGTTCTCCACCGATCTCTTCGGTGACGTGGACCTCTCCGAGCTCTCCTCTGGTGACAACCAGCTCTCCACCGACTTCCTCGGTGACTTCTCCGAGCTGTCCTCCGGCGACAACGGCTCCTCGAACTTCCTGAGCGAGTTGTCCTCGGGCGACAACCAGGGTTCCACCGACTTCCTCGGTGACTTCTCTGAGCTCTCCTCCGGCGATAACCAGCTCTCCACCGACTTCCTCGGTGACTTCTCCGAGCTGTCCTCCGGCGACAACGGCTCCTCTGACCTTGCCGACGTGAGCGAGCTCTCCAATGGCGATAACGGTTCTTCCGACATCCTGGATCTGGACCTCTCCGATCTGCTGGATCTGAACCTGGATGGCGAGCTGAACCTCCCCGACATCCCGCAGTCCGTCTAATCTGCGGCTATCATGCCATCATGGCTTGAATAGAAACCCTGGCGGCCTGCCCGCCAGGGTTTTGGCCGTTCCCAGCCCCATTCACCCCGCCCACTTCCGATCAAGGGTTAAGCATGAAGTTCCTCAAAACCGCCCTGGCCGCGCCGCTGGCTGCCACGGCCGTCACGGCAGCCGCGCTTACGC
The DNA here is from genome assembly GCF_001412085.1 of Corynebacterium lowii. Lineage (GTDB taxonomy): Bacteria > Actinomycetota > Actinomycetes > Mycobacteriales > Mycobacteriaceae > Corynebacterium > Corynebacterium lowii. The sequence goes on along the minus strand of NZ_LKEV01000001.1, from coordinate 335,390 downwards.
TGGCTGCCCCCGCCTCCGCTGCCGAGGTCAACGCTCAGCAGGTAGCGGGCGATACTCCGCTAGCCACCATCACTCCGGTGCCCGGCCCCGCCCCCGAAGGCTCCCCCGCCTGGCGCAGGATTGTCCGCGAACACGGTGATCGCGTGGAAGAGGCCACCGCCTTCTCCCCCGCCATGAATCGCCACGTTCCCCTGGCGCTCATCAAGGCCGATCGCCCGGATGCTCCCACCCTCTATCTTCTCAATGGCGGCGACGGCGGCGAAGGAAGCGCTAACTGGATTCAGCAGACCGATGTCATAGATTTCTACCTCTCTAGGGGCATCAACGTAGTAATCCCCATGTCCGGGAAGTTCTCTTACTACACCGACTGGATCGAAGATGCGCAGCCCTTGGGCGGGCCACAAAAGTGGGAGACCTTCCTCACCAAGGAACTCCCCGGAGCCGTGGAAGGCTACCTTCAGGCCAATAACAACCGCGCCATCGCCGGCATGTCCATGTCCGCCACCTCTTCCCTGCTGCTCGCTCAGCACAACCAGGGCTTTTACGACGCTGTGGGCTCCTTCTCCGGCTGCGCGGAAAGCTCCACCCCCCTGGGATACGCCTCCATTGCCCTCACGTTGAACCACAGCCGAATCAACGACATCTCCTTTGAAAAGATGTGGGGTGAACGAGGCGGCGAGGTCAACCTCTACAACGATGCCCTGATTAACGCCGATAAATTGGCAGGTACCCAGGTGTACGTGTCCAATGGCTCCGGCACTGCCGGGGAAAATGACATGCCCAACGGCCCGCGTTTCAAGGATTATGGTGATGTCCAGACGGCATGGGCTATGGCTCAGACCATCGGCCTCGGCGGAATCATCGAGGGCGGCACCAACATGTGCACGCATAATCTCAAGGCCAAGATGGACTCCCTGGGCATTCCGGCGGACTTCAACTTCCACAACACCGGAACCCACTCCTGGGGCTACTGGCAGCAGGATCTGCGCGCCTCCTGGCCCACCATCGCCCGCGGCTTGGGCGTCTAAAACAGGCCGCTGCTAAGCGACGCCCCTCACCGGGGGCAGCAGCCAACGACTAAGGCCCCGCCTCCCTCCTCCTATCCGGAAGGGGAACGGCGGGGCCTTCTTCTATATGGCCGTTTAGACCGGCTCTGCCACCGTAATGATGTTATCGGCGTAGCCCAACTGGCCGCCCACGAAGTCACCGCCGCAGGTCACCAGAACCACGCGGTTTTCCCCGTCCTGGTCGTCAATAACATCGGGGAAATCGGCACCCTTGGTCACGTGGTAGGGAGCCTCGGTGACGCGGAACTCCCGATCCTCACCGTTGACGGTGATAGTGAAGGTCTCGTCCTTCTTGAGGTGGGTGAACTTCGCGGCATAGCCCTCACCCTGCCCGGCAAAGTTGACATGGCCGGTAATCACGGAGGAACCCACGTTACCCTTGGCGCCCGGCACGGCGGAGGCGGAGTACCAGCCCAGGCGCTGAACATCCTGCGGGGGCACGAGGCTATACTCGCCATTCTCAGTTTCGGTCACCTGAACCGCGTCTATCTCGGCACTGCCCTCATCACCCACGGTGATCTGCATGGCGGAGACGTCATCGGATTCACCCGGCGCGGCCTCCATCTCGTGTTCCTGCTCGCCGGAATCATCGATGTACGCGCTGGTGCTCGTGGAGGATTCCGCGGCGGTATCGGAATCGTCATTATTCCCGGCAAAAACCAAGGCCCACACCGCGGCAATCACGATGACCACAAAAATCACAATGCCGATCAGCACTGCGGGCCAGTTCTTCTTTTGCGTACTCCCTCCCGATTCCTGCGGAGAGCGGGAGGAGGGCACATTATTCGTATTGCTCATTAATTCTTCATTCCCTTGAAGTCAGGCCATAATCCAGATAGCCATTATCGTGGAGCCCTCACCACCGTGCAACCATGTACGGAGGTACCAGCATGAATCTTTCAGGTTCATAGGGTGGCGGGCAGCAAAAAAGGGGCACGGTCTCCCGCGCCCCTTCTCTGTTGGATTTTAACCCTGCTCGATGCCTACCAGGGTGTACTGATCGGCGCCAGCTTCCTTAGTGAAGCTCAAGACGGTGCCGTTGGAGTAGGAGGTCACGGCGTTAACCACACCACCGCGGCCCTTGCTGCTGGTGGCCTTGTCAATGGTGGCACCGGCCAGCTCAACCATCTGGCTGGCGAAGGTGTCGCCCTCGCTCAGGTCAGCCACGGAAACACCAGCAGAAGCCTCCTCAGCAGCGGGGAGGACGTCGGCAGCAGCTTCCTCAGCCTCGGGAGCCACCGGCGCGGAGGAACCATCAGCGAAAACCTCAGCGACGGAAACCACGATCTCAGTGGGAACCATCATAACGTAGCGGCTCACGAAGGTGTTGGAATGCTCCTCGTAGGTCAGCACGGTGGATGCCTGTGCAGGCGCCACACCCATCGCCAGAGCGCAAAGGCCAGCGGCGAAACCAGCAGTAAGCTTTTTCGTATTCTTCATGCTCGTGTTCACTTTCGTCTCGTTGCGGCCGCGCCTCAACGCAACCGGGCTTCAGTACTCAATCTCCCATGACCCCAGTCCCCTGTGGTCACTCGCAAAAGAATATGCTCTATAAGTTAGCAGACATCTGGTGCCGCGCAAGTGGAGCGAACCCACTCCGGGAAATTTCTCTCCGCGCGTATGATGCTCAACGATGTTACCTTCCATACCACCTCTCCCTAGAACCGCGCTAGGGCCAGGAGCGTACCGTTGAGATTCCTCAGTATAGCCACGGTTTTTGCGGCCCTTTCTGGCTTCCTCGTCATCATCATCGCCACCAAGACTTTGGACGCGGAGACCGCCAAGTCTTTTCAGGCTTATTGGGGGCTGTTTTTCGCTTGCACCGGCATCCTCGACGGCATCATGCAGGAAACCACCCGCACGGTCTCCATGCAGAGGGAAACCACGCAGAAGGTACCCGCCCACCCGGACCACGGGGGCGTCGATAAGCAAGATAAGCAAAAACCCACCCTCGCGCACTGGCACTTCGGCCTCCTCGTGGGCCTCACGGTGGCGGCGTTGAGCCTGCTCACGGAGTCCTGGTGGATGCCACGCATCCTCACCGATTATCAGATGGCCGGCAGCGGCCTCCTCGCGCTGGGACTATGCCTGTATGCCTTCCAGGCCGTGCTCTCCGGCGTGCTCTCCGGGTGGGAGCAATGGCCTCAGTATGCCTGGCTTATTGCGCTCGATTCCGGTATTCGCTTCCTCCTCGCCGCGCTTGCCTTTCTTTTTGGCTGGGATCTGCTGCCCTTCCTCCTCCTCACGGTGGTGGGCACGCTGAGTTGGGCAATCATTGTGTTGAGCAATCGCGGCGCCCGCGAGCACCTGCGTACTCCCCTTCCCGTTTCTCTGCGCACCTTCGCTCGCCGCGCTGGCTCCGCGATGCTGGCTACGGGGGCTTCAGCGGCGATCATTTCGGGTATCGCTCCCCTCATCAGCGCCACCCTGGAGGAGCCGGAGGCCAGGGCGGGCGTGGCCCTTTCTGGAATCATGATCGCGGTTTCTTTTACCCGCGCCCCCATCCTGGTTCCGCTTCAGCGCTTCCAATCGGCGTTGATCGTGTACTTCGTGCGGCACCGCGAGCGAATGCGGCAGGCGGTGCTCGCCCCCGCCGCCGCGGTGCTGGGAGTTGGGGCCTTCGGGGCGGTGCTCGCCTGGCTCATCGGCCCGTGGCTGCTGCGCGTGGGGTGGGATAACGACCCCGCCTACGCCGTGCCCGGCCCGCTGCTGGCCGCGCTCACCTTTGCCTCCGCCTGCACCGGCGTGTTGATGATTACCGGCGCAGCCAGCATTGCGGCGGAACGCCACCGCCTGTACGTGCTGGGCTGGGTGGGGGCCTCCGTCACGGTGGGCGCAATACTGTGGTGGGGCACGGACCCCCTGACCACCGTTCCGGCCGCGCTCATCATCGGCCCCCTCGTCGGCACGGTGATTCACCTGAGCGCGCTGCGCGCTCCACGGGGAACCGAGGCCACCCAGCGCGCAGGCCAGCACCGGCGCTAACATGGTGAACTATGTCTACGCTCGGGGTTCTCATCACTGTGTATCACGGCTCCCAGCCAGCCCACCTGGCCGAATGTCTTGATTCCCTCGCCGCCCAGACCCGCCAGGCCGATCACATCGTGCTCGTGGAGGACGGCCCTGTGTCCGCACAGGTCCACGCGCTTATCGACGCCTTCACGGCCCAGCACCCCCACGCCGAGGTACTGCGGCTGCCGCACAACATGGGCTCCGGCCTCGCCTCCGCCGCAGGCCTGGAGCGCATGGAGGGCGATGAACTCATTGCCCGCCTCGATTCCGATGACATCGCCGCCCCGGAGCGCTTCGAGCGCCAATGCGCCTTCCTGACGCAGCACCCGGAGATCGACATTCTGGGCACCGCGCTCGCGGAGTTTGAGCGCTCGCCCGAAGAGGTTACCGCTATTCGACGCCTCCCCGAGCAACACCACGAGATCGCGCGCTACGCCAAGATGAACTCGCCTATTAATAACCCCTCCGTGATGATGCGCGCGGCGGCTCTGCACACGGCCGGGGGGTACCGGCACGTGCACTTCATGGAGGATTACGACCTCTACGCCCGCGCCCTGGCCACCGGGGCGCGCTTCCATAACCTTCCGGAGCCCCTGACGTACTTCCGCGTTTCCGACGCCCAGTTCGCGCGGCGTACCGGCTCGGAGATGTTCGCCGCCGAGCGGCAGATGCAGCGCCACCTCGTTTCTTATGGGCTCATCAGCAAGCCGCGCTCCTGGTTTAATCTCGCGGCCCGCACCACCTACCGCCTGCTGCCCCAGGATCTTTTGCGGCGCGCCTACGCCCGGTTATTCCACAGAAAGCCCAAGAAAGATTAGTATGTGGGACATCATGAATGAAGATACGTGGTTGATTATCCCTTGCTTTAACGAGGGCACCGTCATCGGTGACGTCATCAGCCAGGCCCGCGAGACCTTCCCCAACATCGTGGCCGTTAACGATGGCTCCGCAGATAACTCCGCCGACGCCATCCACCAGGCCGGGGCGCACCTGGTGAACCACCCCGTGAACCTGGGGCAGGGTGCCGCGATTCAAACCGGCGTGGAGTACGCCCGCAAGCAACCCGGCGCGCAATACTTTGTCACCTTCGACGCCGACGGACAGCACCAGGTCAAAGACGTGCTGGTGATGGTGGAGCGGCTGCGCACCGAGCCCATCGACATCGTGGTGGGCACCCGCTTTGGCCGCCCCCGCAAGGAAACCGATCAGGTGCCCTGGATCAAGCGCGTGGTGCTCAAGACCGTAGTGATGCTCTCCCCCAGCACCCGCCGCCTGGGGCTTACCGACGCCCACAACGGACTGCGCGCCTTTAATAAAAAGGTGGCGGGGGAACTGAACCTGCGCATGAACGGCATGTCCCACGCCTCCGAGTTTGTTTCCCTCATGGATGAGATGGACTGGCGAGTGGCGGAACAACCCGTGGATATTCTGTACACGGAATACTCCATGAGCAAGGGACAATCCCTGTTCAACGGTGTGAATATCCTGGCCGATGAGCTACTTGCAAGGAGGCTGCCGTGACCGCCATGATTCAAATTATTTTGCTTCTGGCCACCATTGGCCTCGTGTGGTACTTCATCAGTAACCGCCGCAAGGCCCGCGCCAAGGCCTACGTCAAGCTGTTTTTTGTTCTCTTTATTGCCGTGTGTATCTGGGCGGTGCTGCGGCCGGATGATCTCACGGTGATAGCCAATTGGGTGGGCGTGGATCGCGGCACCGATCTGCTGCTTTATGGCCTCGTGGTGGCCTTTATGTTCGTCACCATGTCCACCTACGTGCGTTTCCGGGAACTGGAATTGCGCTATTCCCGCCTAGCTCGCTCGGTGGCCCTGCAAAACGCCATCCGCCCGGAGGACGAGCGCACAAGTTAAACGGTTACACTCGTGCGCATGACCGATGAGAATAAAAGCGACGATCTCAACAAGGCCAATGCGCAGGCGGATTCCCAACCAGAATCCGCTCAGCAGGATCTTCCCGCTGAGGAGCCACCCAAGGCCCAACCCGCCGCTACCGCGGAGGCTGAATCTCCCGTAGCAGAAGCCGCCTCCCAGATCGAGGAATCCCCTCGTACTAGCAGCGAGGAAGCAGCCGTTACTTCTTCCGAATCCAAGGCTGAGAAGCCCCAGGAAGAGGCTGCGGCTCCATTATCATCCGCTAAGGAAGCCTCGGAAGAATCTCCGAGCGCAGAAACAGCAAAACCCGCGGAGGTCACAGATAGCGCAGAGGCCGCGAAGGCTACGGAGGCTGCGCAAACCGCAAAGCCCGCCGCCGAGGCTCCCACTGAGGCTCCCTCCAAGCCGGTTACTGAGGTTCCCGCCGAGGCCCCTGCCGAACCTGCGGCCGAATCTGCTGCCGAGCCCGCTGCTGAGTCCAAGCCAAAACCCGCGGAAGAAGCAGCTAAGACGGATAAAAAGCAGTCCGCTCCCGTTCAGGCGCCCCGCCCCGTCACGGAATCCGACGCTCCCTCTTTAGCACCGCTCCAACAACCCAGCGAGCAGCCAGCCCCATCGGTCGAGTCCTCGGCGACAGCGAAACCTCGCCACGCCATCGAGGAAACCCCCGCGCCCTCTACGGAGAAGAAGGAGGCCAAGGAACCGAAGGTAGCGCCCCCGGAAGAGCCTCAAAGCCCTGAACCAGCGGCCAAGGCCAAGGAAACCCCCGCCCCGGCTGCGGAAGAGCCGCCACGCGCTAACTCGGAAGTTTCGGCAAAGCGCCCTCAACCTGCGCCCACTGTTGAGCCCACCGCTGAGCCCGCTCCGGCCGCCGCACCGAAAGCACCTCGGGAACCCCAGGCACCCGCCGCCACACCGCGTGCGGAGGGCGTCGAAAAGCAAGAGCGCCCGGCAGCCGCCAAGCCTGCTCCCAAGCGGACCATCAGCAGCCCCACCCCGGTGCCGCGCAAGGCTGCCACCACGCCTCCGGAGCAACCGACGACGCCCCCTGCCGCAGCAGCACCAGCGGCCGCACCGGCGGCGGCAGAGCACGCCGCTCCCGCCGCTGTGGCCCCCGCACCCAGCTCCAAGGCAAGCGCGCCACGTAAGAGCTCGCTTCCCACGTGGGCCGTGGCAGCCATCGGCAGCTTGGCGGTGATCGCCCTGGCCGCTGGCGTGGGCGGTTACCTGGTGGGTAAGGAACAGGGCCACGCCAAGGCTCAAATGGAAGCCGCCTCCTATATTGGCGGCCCCAGCGGTCCGCTGCGTACCCCCACCGAAGTACATCGCCTAAACCCCGAGGACCCTTTTGCCCTTGGTTCCGAGGACGCACAGGTGGTGATCTCGTACTTCTCCGATTTTGAGTGCCCCGTCTGCGCCACCTATGAGCGCGACGTTGAGCCGAAGATCATTGATGAATACGTCAATGATGGCCGCGTGCGCTTGGAATGGAACGATTTTCCCATCCTGGGCGAAAACTCCGCCATCGGTGCTCAGGCGGGACGCGCCGCCGCCGCGCAGGGGAAGTTCTGGGAGTTTAAGGACGCCGTGTATGGCTCCTTCCACGGAAACGAACACCCCGGTAACACGCTGGATGACTTTGTGGGGTTGGCCGAGCAAGCGGGCGTGCCCGATCTGGATAAGTTCCGCCAGGACGTAGAATCCGGCAAATACGTGGGCACCATCGTTCAGGCGATGGCCTACGCGGGTACCCTGGGTGTGAGCGGAACCCCCACCTTTGTGGTCAATGGTGTGCTGGTGCCGGGCAACGATTATGACTCCTTGAAGAAGGCCATTGAGCAATCCCTAGACAACGGCCAGCCGGACGCCCCTGCCACACCGCAGGAAAACGCTCCGCAAGAGAGCGCCGCGCAGGAGACCCAGGCCGAAGAGGAACACAAGGAAGAGCACAAGGCCGAGGAAGAGCAGAACTCCGGCGAACAGCACGAGGAGGGCGAAGAAGGCCACTCCGAGGGCTAATCGCAGGCGCTCTATAGAACGAACTCTGTGGAGCGCCTTAAGCCCGCTTGCTGCACTAACCCGATGGGAAAAGGCAGCAAGCGGGCTTTCTCTATGCGCTCACGCGTTCACGCACTTATGCGCGCATCATGCGCCGCGCGGGGTTACGCACCCCGAAAGAACTCCACCGTGCGGCGCACGCCTTCATCCAGGCTCACCTGGGGTTCCCAGCCCAGGACCTCCTGCGCGCGGCGATAGCTCAGCGCAGAACGCGGTACATCACCCAGGCGGGCGGGGGCGTATTCGGGTTCATCGGGGGCACCCACGGACTGCGCCACGAGGGAGTGAAGCTTTCGGTCCGAGGTCTCCACCGAGGTACCGATGTTAAAGCGCATTCCACCCCCCTTATCCCCGGCGGCCAGGCAAAAGGCGCGCACTACATCGCCCACGTACACGTAATCACGGGTGTTGCTGCCTCGCCCAAAGACCTTGGTTACCTGTCCGGCCAGCAGGCGTTGGGAGAAGATCGCCACCACTCCGGCCTCCCCGTGGGGATTTTGGCGCGGGCCGTACACGTTAGCGGGCGCGATGTGGGTGCAGTCCAGTCCGTAGAGGTGCCGGAAGGTATTGAGGTAGGTCTCACCGGCAAATTTCGACGCCGCGTAGGGCGAATGGGGGTCCACCGGGGTATCTTCCCCCACGGGGAAGGTGGCCGGCTCGCCGTAAATAGAGCCTCCCGAGGAGGTGTGCACGATTTTGCGCACGCCGTTGCGGCGGGCGGCGTCGGCAAGCCTGATGGTGGCCAGGATATTGGTCTGCGCATCGGTCACGGGATCGGCCACGGAGGCGCGGACGTCGATCTGCGCGGCGAGGTGAAAGATCACCTCGGGTTGGTGCTCCGCGAGAAGGGCATCCATGTCCACGGTGCGCACATCGCCTTCTACGAAGGTGAGGCGGCCCGTTTGTTCCGCCTGGCGGAGGTTATCGCGCCTACCGGAGGAGAGATTATCGAGAACCACCACATCGTGCCCCTGTTCGAGGAGGGCGTCGCTGAGGTTAGAACCGATAAATCCGGCACCGCCGGTAACAAGTGTGCGCATAGGTACCTACCTTAGCTGCCCTAGCGGACGCCGCCGTGCCGCCCACGCCGCAAGTGCCATTCCGGCCAGCGCCATGACGAGCCCAAAGCCGAGCATCTGCGGATAGCTAAACCTGCTGCCCAGGAACGTGAGCAGAGCCGGGAACACCATTCCCACATACGTGCAGCAGTAATATATGCCCGTCAATCCGCCCAGGTCCTCCGGCAGGGCAATACGCTGAGTTTCCGCTAGGCCAATAAACATTCCCAGGCCGTAGGCCAGTCCCAGCACCACGGCGCAGAGCACGCCGCCCCAGATGCTCGGGTGCCAGACGGTGAACATGGCGCAGGCCATGCCCAGGGCCGCCAGGGCCAGGGCGCTCACGGGGCCGCGGCGCCCGCCGGTATCAAAGCGCGGGCCGATCTGCTGAATGGCAAAGCCACAGCCCATCGTGATGAGCGAGATCATCCCGGTATAGGCCACCGGGTGTTCGAGGCCGCCTTGGAGCCGCGAGGTCACGATGGTCTGCGCGGTAAAGGAGGTGCCAAAAACCCAGGGGGCCATCGGCACCACCACGGTGAGGAATCGCTTACTACGTAAGGAGGGTACGGCGATGTCGCTCAGCATGGAACCCAGGCCACGCCCGCGGGGGCTGCGGCTGCGGTACGTCTCCGGCACGGAAAGCAGCAGCGGATACACGGCGAGGGTCAGGGCGATGTGCACCGCATAAATGAGTTGGCCGGGGTAGATGGCCCATTGGGCCAGGATTCCCGCCGTCACCGGGCCGAGCGCCAGGCCGGTGGTGAGCGTCATCGACGCCCTCTTGGCACCCGCCGAGGCACGTGCGTCCGGCTCGTAGGGTGGCATGGAGAGTTCCTTGAGCCAACTTCCCCCGGCCGTCATCGCAATGCCCAGGGCGATGCCCGCGATGAAGCGCCCCGAGGCCAAAAGAGCTCCCTGGTGCTCCCCGGAGGCGATGAGCACGGAGCCGAGCATCGCCAGGGCGGGAGCGGGCAACATGACCTTGCGCCTGCCCCAGTGATCGGAAAGAGTGCCCGCCCCCAGCAGTCCCGTAGCCACGCCCAGGGCGTAGATCGCCAGCATGGAATCCACAAAGAGGTCCGCAAACTCCCCTTCGCCGCGGTAAAACACGATCATGGAGGTGAACTGATTGCCGCCCCAGGCCACGACGAACATGCTCAGCGCTACCCGCAGCCATAGATACGAGGATGTTTGTTGGTGAGCCATAGAAAAATATAGTACGCCCATACTGTGACTCCCGGCACCCCACATCACGGAAGGGCTATCGGTTACACTCTCTACCATGCCGCAGATCACCACGGGGCGCGTGCGCACCCGCCACCTGATAGCCGCCAAGGAAAAAGGGCAGAAGATCAGCGCCCTCACCAGTTACGATGCCCTCACCGCCGCCATCTTTGACACCGCTGGGATAGACGTACTCCTCGTGGGCGATTCCGCCGCCAACGTGGTGCTGGGCCACTCCTCCACCCTGCCCATCACCGTGGAAGAACTGCTTTCTATGGCGCGCGCCGTGGCCGGGGCCGCCCCGCACGCCTTTGTGGTGGCCGACCTTCCCTTTGGAAGTTACGAGGCCAGCCCCCAGCAGGCCCTCGCCACCGCCACGCGCTTTATGAAGGAAAGCGGAGTGGCCGCCGTGAAAATCGAGGGCGGCGCGGAGATTGCCCCCACCATCGCCGCCCTCACCCAGGCGGGCATACCCGTGATGGGGCACCTGGGCTACACCCCACAATCCGAGCACGCCCTGGGCGGCTACGTGGTACAGGGCCGGGGCGAAGGTGCCCAGCGTTTGCTTGCCGACGCCCTGGCGATCCAGCAGGCAGGCGTGTGCGCGATGGTGCTAGAGATGGTGCCCACCGCGGTAGCAGAAAAGATCAGCGCGGAACTGACAGTGCCCACCATCGGTATCGGGGCCGGGGCGGGCACGGACGGCCAGATCCTCGTGTGGACCGACGCCTTTGGCCTCACCCAGGGCAAGACCCCGCGCTTTGTGCGCTCCTATGCCACCATAGGCGAGGAACTACACCGCGCCACCCAGGCCTATATCCAGGACGTTCAAGGCGGAGCCTTCCCCGCCGCGGCGGAATCCTTTGAGGAGTAAAGCATGACCATTCTGTGCCACACCATCGCGGAACTGCGCTCTGCGCTTGCTCAGTATCGCGGTTCGGGTGCTTCTTCCAGCCTGGGTTTGGTGCCCACGATGGGCGCCCTGCACCAGGGCCACGCCCGCCTCATCGAACAGGCCGTGGAGCACAACGAGGTCACGGTGGTGAGCGCCTTTGTTAATCCCCTGCAATACGCCAATAACGGCGATTGCGAGGACTACCGACTCTATCCTCGCCAGCCGGAAGCCGATCTGCGCCTGCTGGAAGAACTCGGCGTGGACATCGCCTTCATGCCCAGCCGCGAGGAGATGTACCCGGACGGTGATCCCCTCATCTGGGTGCGCACCGGGGAGATGGGTTCTCGCCTAGAGGGGGCCAGCCGCCCCGGCCACTTCGATGGCGTGGCCACCGTGGTGTCCAAACTCTTCCACCTCATCGCCCCCACCCGCGCCTATTTTGGCCGCAAGGATGCACAGCAGGTGGCCATCATTCACCGGCTCGTGCGAGACATGAACTTCGATATAGAGATCGCGGAAGTACCCATCGCCCGCACCCCGGAAGGCTTGGCGGAATCCAGCCGGAATCAGCGCCTGAGCGCGGCAGAAAAGGAACAGGCCCTGGCCCTTTCTCGCACCCTCTTTGGCCTGCGCGACCGCGCGGCGGCGGGCCAGCCCCTTGATCTTCCCGGCGCGCGCAACGACCTCGCCCACTCCCCCGGCGTGGAGGTGGATTACCTAGTGGTGGTCAATCCCGCCACGCTCGAACCGTTAAGCGAGGCCGAGTTAGGGCACCCCCTGACCAGCCCGGCGCTAGCCCTGGTGGCCGCCACCGTGGGCAGCGTGCGGCTGATAGATAACGTGGTGGTGGGTGATTAAGAGGACAGCGCAGGGGTGACCTCGCCACCCCTCATTGCGCTTTGCGCCTCCATCGAGGAGGTCAACGAGCTCGCCCGCGAGTACCTTCTCTCCCCGCGAGAGCGCGAACTCTGGGAACGTATCGACCACCTCACGTGGCTCATCAAAAGCCGCTAATACCCCCGCTTAATCCACTCCTCTAAGTGCGGGGCCTCGGCCCCGATGGTGGTGTGATCGCCGTGCCCGGTACGCACGGTGGTTTCTGCGGGGAGGTCCAGCAGCGAGGTTTTCAGTGAATCAATGATGGTGCCAAAGGAGCTATAACTGCGCCCCGTGGCCCCCGGCCCGCCCTGGAAGAGGGTGTCCCCGGAGAAGAGCTCGGCGGCCTCGGGGAGGTAAAGGCAGCAAGAACCCGGCGAGTGACCGGGGGTGTTGAGCACCTTCATCTGGGTGCCCGCCACCTCGAATACCTGGCCGTCGCTGAGGTCGTGGTGCGATACCTGGGGCAGCGTCTCTTCCCACAGCATGTGGTCGCCGGGGTGCAGGAGTATCGGGGCGTCGAAATGCTCCGCCAGCTCCGGGGCCACGTTGATGTGGTCGTTGTGGGCGTGGGTGCAGATGATTCCGCGCACCGTGCGCTCGCCCACGGCCTCGATGATGGGGGCGGCGCTGTGGGCGGCGTCGATAATGTATACCTCGCTCTCGTCGCCCACGAGCCAGATGTTGTTATCCACCTCCCACTCGCCGCCGTCGAGGGCGAAGATGCCGGAGGTAACCACGTGGTCTACGCGCAGGTCGGTGTGCGCCATTAGAGCACCACCACCGAGCGCAGCACCTCGCCAGCCTTCATGGTGTCAAAGGCCTTTTCCACGTCGCCCAGCCCGATGCGCTCAGAGACGAAATCGCCCAGCGGGAACGTGCCTTGCAGGTGGAGGTCCACGTAGGCGGGGAAATCGCGCTCGGGGAGGCAATCGCCATACCAGGAGGGCTTGAGGGCACCACCGCGAGAGAAGAAGTCAATGGCGGGAAGTTCGATCTTGGAGGTGAGGTTGGGTACGCCCACGAGCACCATGCGTCCGGCGTGGTCGCGGGAGTAGAAGGCCTGGCGGAAGGTGGCGGGGATGCCCACGGCGTCGATGGTCACGTCAGCCCCGAAACCCCCGGTGAGCTCGCGCACGCGGTCGATCACCTCTTGCTCCTCCATGTCGGCGGAGGCAATGGTGTGGGTGGCGCCGAGGTTGCGCGCCCATTCGAGTTTGCGCTCGTCCACGTCCACGGCGATAACCGTGGTGGCGTCGTTGAGGGCAGCACCCGCGACGGCCGCCGCGCCCACGCCGCCGCAGCCAAAGACGGCCACGGATTCTCCGCGCTTCACCTGGCCGGTGTTCACCGCGGCACCCACACCCGCCATAATTCCGCAACCCAGCAGGCCTGCGGCGGCGGGGTCGGCCTCCGGGTTCACCTTGGTGCACTGGCGCTCGTGCACCAGGGTCTTTTCCGCAAAAGCCCCAATGCCCAGGGCGGGGGTGAGTTCCGTGCCATCCTCCAAGGTCATCTTCTTGGAGGCGTTAAAGGTGTCAAAGCAGTAGTGCGGCTCGCCGCGCTTGCAGGCGCGGCACTCCCCACACACGGCACGCCAGTTGAGCACCACAAAGTCCCCCACCTCCACGTGGGTCACGCCTGAGCCCACCTCCTCGACGATGCCGGCGGCCTCGTGGCCCAGCAGGAAGGGGTAGGCGTCCTCAATATCACCGTCGCGGTAGGCCATGTCCGTGTGGCACACGCCGCAGGCCTGTACTCGCACCACGACGTCGTGAGCGCCGGGGTCGGGAATCACGATCGTCGCGCTTTCTACCGGCGCATTCTGCGCCGCAGAGATAATTCCGGTGACGGTGTGGGACATAAAAACTCCTCAGCTTGGTGATGCCTGTTTAGTTACGCGGTCAGTTCGTTCTCCCCGCCGAGTGTAACGAAGAGCCGGGACCGCAGCCCTCGATAAAGAAAAACGCCCCTGCTACCGGGCACGTTTGGGTGCCGGAAGCAGGGGCGCGGTGAGTGCTCTAGGCGGGTTTAGCCCAGGCGCTCCAAAATCACGTTGATCGGGGTGAAGTAGGACTTGTTCTTGGCATTGCCGCCCGCCAGAACGCCCACGAGCTCGTCGTTAGAGTTCAGCAGCGCGCCACCGGAGTTGCCGCCGAAGGTCTGCACGCTGGTCGAGATGAGGTCCGAGGGGTACTGATCGTCCCGGAGCGTGAGGCGGGTGGGGGTGCTGTTAGTGACCGTACCGGTGTTGCGGTTGCCGGGGGCGGCAACCTTCACGGCATCGCCGTTATTGAGCGCGGCGGAATCGCCCACTCCCACGTTCCCCTTCACCTTCACACCGGGGCCGAGGTCAATCTTCACCACATCGAGCTGCTGGCCTGCGGGAAGGTCGGAGCCCAGCGCGGCGATGGTGCCAATGCTGCCTCCAGTGCGGGAGTTGATCTGATCGCCCACCTTCCACTGGCCGCCACCACAGTGCAGGGCGGTATAGGCCGTATGGTCGTTGGCGATGCTGGCCGTGCAGGGAGAATTATTGACGCCACGGATGGGCATGCCCTGCCATACCGTGCCCGCTGCCTGAGCGGTGGCCGCATTAGCCAAGGGCATCGCCGCAACCGCGAGGGAGGTTACCAGCGCGGCAAAACGGCTGGAACCAAACTTAGTGGGGGAGAATTTCATGCCCAATCCCTTTCCATCAACGTACTTTCATGGTCGAACCTTAGCCCCAATGGCGGCCATGATCCATCGGGAACCATAAACGGCTCATCCTTTTACGGCAAGATTTATTCGAGGAAATTAAGGACCGGAAAATGCCTCCCATTACCTCTTAATCAAAAAGTTACATTCGCCGCCTAACTTTCGTCTGGCTTTCCCATCTTTCGGCTAACGCTTTCGCTCAACCCTCGTACTCACCCAGCCTCCGTGTTCTCCTACCCCTCGTTCTCTCCTACCCCTCGTGGCTGGGCGTCGCCCGTGCCTGCCCATACCCCGGAATCCCCGCCGCCACGTTGGCGGCGAGCACGCCATTAGGCCGTTCTATCTCCAGCTCGGCAGGAACCCCTGCGGCCTCATTAGCCGCCCGCAGTCCCTTCACGTGGGCATAGGAACCCTGCTCCTCACTTGTTCCAGGCTTTTTATGCCCGCTGCTGGAAGTCAGCCCCATAACCTTATGAATCACCGCGCCGGTGGCCACCGGATAGCGCGCCTGTGCTTTCACAAATGCAGAGTCCAGGACCTTCCGCCCCGTTTGTGTCACTTTCTTCATCGCATGCTCCTCATAACATGATCGTGAATCTCTTGTACCTCGGCATAAGCCGCCTCGGCGTCCCGCGGAATCATGGCCGCCCGGGTACGACGTTCCAGCACGTCCTCTACCGTGAGGGCGCCCTCGTGGGTAAAGGCGTATTCCGCCTCAGCCCGGCTCACGTCCAGATTTCCCACGTTGTTCAGTGGATTCTCCACGGTGGCCGCGGCGAATACCTGCGGAGCCTCATTGCCAAAGCGCCTCATCATGGCGGCGGGGAGGCCATGAAGATCGCGCAGGGCGATGTGGGAATAATCGCGGTGCCCCGGCGCGCCGATGAGCGGAAAATTGCGGGTCACGCAGGCCCGAGCCGTCAGGCCGCGTTCCCGAATCACGCGATCGAGCGTTTCCTCCGCCATGAGGCGATATTCCGTGAACTTTCCGCCCACCACGGAGTACACCCCGTTCTCCGAAGTCACGATGGCGTGGCGGCGCGAAAGGTCGGCGGTCGATCCCCCTTCGCCGTTATCCAGCAGGGGGCGCAGTCCCGTAAACGTCCCCAGCACGTCCGCGCGGGTCAGCTTCTTTTCCAAGGCGCGATTGATGTGCTTGAGCAAGAACTCCACGTCCTCTTCCGGCGTGGGGGGCACATCGGGAATCTCGCCGGGGGCGTCCTCATCGGTCAGCCCCAAATAGCACCGGCCATGCGGGGCGGGGAGAATGAAGAGATAGCGCGAGATCGAACCCGGCAGCGGCACCGTGAGCGCCCCCGTAGGGTTGCCAAAGAGCTCGGCGTCAAAGACCAGGTGGGTGCCTCGCGCGGGGCGCACCGTGATCTCGGAGTCAAGCCCACCCGCCCATACTCCGGTGGCGCTAATAACCGCGCGGGCTCGCACGATGGTTTCTGCGCCCGTGAGCGTATCGCGCAGTTTTACTTCCTGGCCGCTGGCGGAGGTGGCCTCGCAATACGTCAGTATCCGCGCTCCCTCACTCGCCGCCGTGCGGGCAAGCGCGGTGACCACGCGGGCGTCGTCAACCATCTGCCCGTCGTAATTCACCCAGGAGCCCTTCAGCCCCTTTCGGGACACCGCCGGGCACAGTCGCAGCGTCTCTTCCTTCGCGGCAAAGCGCGAGCGCGGCAGGGTGCTTGCCGACGTCCCGGCGGTGATCCGCAGCGCATCTCCGGCTAAAAAGCCCATCCTGGTCGCCACTTTTTGCTTCACGGTGGTATCCGCTCCCAGGGCCATCACCTGTGGCAAAGCCCGAATCAGGTGCGGGGCTGTGCGCTCCATGAGAATCCCGCGTTCTACCGCGGAGTGATGCGCGATACCGAGTTCCATCTTGGCTAGGTAGCGCAGACCTCCGTGGGCCAGCTTGGAGGACCACCGCGAGGTGCCAAAGGCGAGGTCGTGCTTTTCCACTAACACCGTGGAAAGCCCGCGCGTGATGGCATCAAGTGCCAGGCCCACGCCGGTGATACCGCCGCCGATAATCACCACGTCCACAGTCTCTTGCGTGCGGGAAAGCTCCGTCCATTCTGCTGCGCGGCGGCGCGCGTTTAATGCGCTAGTACTCATTGCCGTAAATATCCCTTCAATATTGCCGTGAGCTCGTGGGCCCACTCCTCATCCGATGACACCACTGCACCAAGTACCTTGGCGGAAAGAACAAGAGATTGTGCCACCATAAAAACGTGTGTGGCGATGACCTTGGGGTCTCCTTCCCTAATAGCCACGCCTTCCCGCTGCATACGGGCAATCACATTCTTTAAAAACTTCACCAGAATCTCTTGGCTCTCGCCCAGCCGTTGAAACTGGTACGTGAGCAGCAATTCCGGGTCCTTGCTCACCATCGACGATAAAAACTCATTATCGCGCGCCTTCAAGGCCACGGTGGTGATTCCTTCGCTCAGCACATCCACGTCGCGCGGGGGCGGATACACGGCGTCGAGAAGCCCCACGGTTTCCCTGGTGAGCACCTTGCGCACCAGGTTTTCCACGTTGCCAAAATACGAATACACCGTGGGCCGCGATACTCCCGCCGCTCTGGCGATGGCCGCCATCGTGGTCTGCCGAACTCCCCGCTCCATAAAGCACTCTCGCGCCGCAGCCAAGATGGATTCCTCAACGCTCATTGGCCGTTTTTGCGTTTCCAGGGGACTCTCACTCACAAAGATTCACGCCTTCCCTTTTAGGGCCTCGGAACAATGTAATAGCCCGCTCCTGGGGCGATCTCACATTCGATCGGGCAGGGGAAGTACTTATCGCCATCGGCATAGGAATTAATGCCGGGCATCTCCACCCGCACCTTTCGCGCCCGGTATTTCTTTGCCTCTTTCACGTCCTCAAAGTCTCCCGAGAACACCTTGCCCACATTTAAGACCGCTTTGCTCCGAGAGATTTTAGAAAGCACCGTGATGTCAAAAAGGCCGTCGTAGTGATCCGCGTCGGGGCATACCTGCATACCGCCACCGTAGGTTTTCGTATTACCGATGGCGCACAGGGTCACTTCTTCCTCTATGGGCTGCCCATCATCCAGGGTGATCCGGGTGGGGATGGAATGGAAATTGGCAAACTCAATAAGGATCGCCAGCATGTACCGGGGTTGCCCGGAGGGCCAGGGAATCTTATTGGTGCGATCCGTGACGAGGGAATCAAATCCGGCGCAGGCAATGGTGCCAAAATAGCGTTCCTGACCATCATCGGTGCGCATAATTCCCAAATCCGTGCGGGTGGTATAACCCTCCACGATGGTTTTTACGGCGCGGCGAGTATCCCTGGGAATGTTGTATTCGCGGGCATGATCGTTACCCGTGCCAGCGGGAATAATCCCCAGGGGCGTATCGCTTCCCGCCTGTTCTTGCAGGGCAAGGCTAATGAGGCCGTCGCCACCGCAGGCCACCAGGGCGTCAATGGAATCATCTTGCACCATTTCCCTGGCCAGGTTCCTCGACGCCTCCGGCGAGGAACCAGAAATGCGCACCACGTCCACGCCGTATTTATAAAAGGCTCTGGCTGCGGCCTCCGAGGCCGCCACGGCTTTCCCCTTTCCCGCAGCTGGATTAGTCAGCAAAGCAATGCGGGAAATATCCCGCTTGGGCATATGGTATGTATCGCTCATCGCTTGCCTCTCAGAAAAGTTTGCCGGGATTCAGAATCCCCGCGGGGTCCAAGGTTGCCTTCACCGAGCCCAAGATCGTGGCTCCCAGTTCCCCCATATCCGGCTGCACCCACGGGCGGTGATCGGTGCCCACGGCGTGATGGTGCGTGATCGTCGCTCCGTTATCCACCATCGCCTGACAGGCGGCTTCCTTGGCCGTCCACCACTGGCGCGCCGGGTCGTCGCCACGCTGCCCCGCGATGATGGTGAAGTACAGGGAGCAGCCGCCCTCGTAGACGTGCGAGATGTGGCACATGATGATCGCGGAGCTTCCCGACGCCGCCAGGGCCTCACCGACTGCCTCCGTGACGGCCTTCTTCACGCGGCCGATATTGGACCACTCCGTAGCCGTCTCGAAGGTTTCGCACACCGCGCCCTGATCGAGCAGGCCATCGCGGAGCACCGGGGCGCCAAAGCGGCCCTGCTCCCATTGACGCACCGGCCCCTCACCGCGGGAAACTCCGCCCAGGGAGAGCAAAAGGTTGCGTGTTTCCTCGTGGCGGGAGGCCGTATGCTCCGGGGTTCCCTCGTACATCGTCAGCAGGAGGCAGCCGGAGTCTGCGTCCTCGGAGTCACCGATCTTGTCCGTGGAGGAAAGGTTGATGCTGGATTCGATCTCGTCGGAAAGGCGCAGCACCGTGGGGCCGGTGCCCGTTTGCACCACGTGGCGCATGGCCTCGGCGCCCTGGGTAAAGGAGGGAAAGCTAAACGCCTCGTACCGCTTGACCTGGGGAATCGGGTGCACGCGCAGGCGCACCCTGGTAATCACGCCCAGCGTGCCCTCCGAACCCAGGAAGAGCTGGCGCAGATCCGGCCCGGCTGCCGAGGCCGGAGCCTGGTAGCCCACCCGCGTGATACCCACCGGGGTCACCACGGTGAGTTCCCGCACCATCTCATCAAAGCGGCCATAGCCTGCGGAGTTCTGCCCCGAGGAGCGCGTGGCCGCATAGCCACCGATGGAGGCATAGGGGAAAGACTGCGGGAAGTGGCCGATTTGCAGGCCGTGCTCGGCCAGCTTGAGTTCCGCATGCGGGCCGGAAAGACCCGCGCCCAGGGTGACCTCCAGGGAAACCTCATCGACGTCCTCCAGGGCGTCGAAGCGCGCCAGGTCCAGGCTCAGCACCGCGCGCAGGCCGCCGTCCTTGGGAGCCACGCCGCCCACCACGCTCGTGCCGCCGCCGAAGGGCACCACGGCCACGCGCTCCTGGGTACACCAACGCAGCAGGGCTTCTACCTCCTCCTCCGTGCCGGGGGCCACCACGGCATCGGGGGCGTCGATCACGCGGCCGGAGCGCCAATCGAGCAGGTCAGGGTAGGATTTTCCGCGGGCGCGGCGTAGGCGCTGCTCGTGCTCCACGCTGAGGTATTGCGCGCCCACGATCTCGGCTAGGGCGGCGAGGTCGGCCTCGGAAAGGCGTACCTCGCTCAGCTTGATCTCCGCTGCGGGAATGCGGTTGTTCTTCTCCGCATCGGCCCCCAGCACGGTGGAAACGAGCTTGCGCACGGCCTTAGAGAGCGGCTTGGCCTCCTCCGGCGTGCCCCACAGGCTGTGGGTCATGGGAGGGAGCGGTACGGCGGATTGGGTACGGTCAGGGCTGTTCGTAGACATGTACCAATGATGACACTTTTACAGAAAGTGTCAAGGTGTTAAGCGCCGGCGGGGGTAGGGAGCGGGGCTACCCGCCGCGTAAGGGTGCCACTACAAAGCAGCAGCCACCCCACCAGGCCGAGGTGACACCCCATCGCGTTGCGGCGCGGGCACCGCAGCACCAAGGGGTGCCACTGCCCGCTTATCGACGCCCCCGCCCCTCCCACTGGCACCCCTTGGGGTTGGTGGGTGCCCCACGCAACACGAAGGGGTGACGTTAGGCGGCGTCGATAAGCAGCAACCCCGGTACTGGCACCCCACAGCGCTGCCGCACCCACCCGAACACGAAAAAACAGCGCCGCAGAGCAAGAATCTTCTTACCCTGCGGCGCTGCATACAACTACAAAAAGCAGAGCCGCCTGCGAGAATCGAACTCGCGACCTATTCATTACGAGTGAATCGCTCTACCGACTGAGCTAAGGCGGCACGAGCGATTACCCTACTACACCCCGTATGCCTGCCGCAAACGGCCTACGAGGCCGTCGGTGGCAATGCTGAACTGCACGTTCTCCGTGATATGTCGGCGGCACACCGCGATAGCATCCAGGCAGGCCACCAGCCCGGCCTCTCCCACGCGCGCGGCCAACTCCCCGGCCAGTGCAGCGAAGTCGGGATGCACCGGGTCCACCCCGGAGCCCACCGCCAGCAGCAGCGCGTCCCGGTATAGCCCGGCGAGGTCCACGAGGGCGAGGTCCAGCAGGTCTCGCCGCCGCCGGGTGGTGCGCATTTTTTGCGCCTTCTCTAGTTCCTTGACCATTCCCGCGGTGCCGCGGGCGGCCTTCTGCGCGCCTTTTCCTCGGCCTCCCGCCCCCAGAGAGCGTTCCAGCTTCTCGCGCTCGGCGGCGTCCTCTTCTGCAAAGGCCTCCGTGGCCTCCTTCTCCATCGCTTTTACCAGCGCATACATCGCCTGGAAGGCCTGGTCTCCGTGGTTAATGAGTTCCGCGAGGTTCAGTATCGCGGCGCGGCGCTGCTGCATGCTGGGGGTGGTCACCAGGCGGCGCGCCCGGCCCACGTGCCGGAGGGAGGCGTGCGCGGCCAGGCGCGCATCGTGCTCGCTGGCCCCCTCCTCGCTCACGAGAATGCGCACGATCTCCTCCACCGAGGGGGAGGGCACGTACACGTGGCGGCAGCGCGAGCGCAGGGTGGTGGAGAAGTCCTCGGGATCGGTGGAGGGGGCGCAGAAAATGATGACGGTGCGCGAGGGCGGTTCCTCCACGGTTTTGAGCAGGGCGTCGGCCGCCGAGGCGGAGAGGCGATCGGCGTCCTCGATAATGACCACGCGCCAGGGGCTCACGGTGGGCAAGCGGTGAGCCCCGGCGATGATGGTTTCGCGCACATAGTCCACGCCGATGGAAAGGGCCTGGGGCACCACGCGCACCACGTCGGTGTGCGCGCCCTCGAATACCGCCCGGCAGGATTCGCAGCGCCCACAGCCGGGCTCGGGGCCGGTACATTCCAGGGCCGCGGCAAAGGCCAGCGCCGCCTGGGAGCGCCCCGAGCCCGGTGCACCGGTAAACACCCACGAGTGCGTCATGGCCCCGCTTATCGACGCCCCCGCGGGTTCCTCCCCCGCTATCTCCCCCACCATTTCGCGCGCCGCCCGCGCAGCCCCCAGCACCACATCGCGCACGCTGGGAGTATCTGCGAGGCGTTCGGCTACGCTGCGGGGGGAAGTATTCACCGCACCCAGCCTAGCTAATGGTTAGAGTATCTAGCATGAACCGATTGTTGAGGGCTATCACGTGGCTTTGGGGCACCTCCTGGCCCCTGTACGCCGCCCTCGTTCTCGGATCGAACCTGCTGGGTGCGGCGGCCATCATGTTCTTCATCCGCTTCCTCATTCCCCTGCCGGAACTGGAACACTTTGATTCCTCGGAAACGCATCTACCGGCCATCGGTATCAGCTACGTAGTCCTTGCCGCCGTCGTGGGCATTGCCGCCACCTTTGTCCTGTTTAGGCCGGTGCTGGATTGGCAGCGTTCCCCAGAGGCGCATGATCCCAATATGGTGCGCAATTTGGTGCTCCGCCTGCCCATTTATCAGGCCGTGGTGTGCGCTATCGTGTGGTTCATCGGCATTCTCATCGCCGTGGGGATCACCTCTTCCGTCAGCGGCCGCATGGCTCTCGTGATCGCCGTGGCCTGTGCGTTGGCAGGTTCCGTGGTCATCATCATCACGTACCTGGCCGCCGAGCGCATGGTGCGCCCGGTGGCGGCCTCCGCCCTGGCACGCCGCTTCGAGGATTCCACACTGGAGCCTCCGATTAAGTCTCGCCTGCGCACCACGTGGGTGCTCACCACGGGGGTGCCCGCCCTGGGTGTGCTGCTGCTCATCTGGGGGCAGCAGGCGGGTTTCTTCACGGACAACGCCGCAGACATCATCCCCGCTATCCTCTGGCTCATCGTGAGCGCCCTCATCACCGGCTTTGTGGGCACCACGCTTTCCATCATGAGCGTGGTAGACCCCATCCAGGAGCTCCAGGAGGCCATTAATCGCGTGCGGCGCGGTGATTCCAATGCGCAGGTGGACATCTACGATGGCTCCGAGATCGGCGTGCTCCAGGCCGGTTTTAATGAGATGATGCGCGGGCTGCGGGAGCGCCAGCGGGTGCGCGATATTTTTGGCCGCTACGTGGGCACGGAGGTGGCGCGCCGCGCGCTAGAGGAGCGCCCCACCCTGGGCGGCGAGGACCGCAAGGTCGCCGTGCTCTTCATCGACGTCATCGGTTCCACCACCTTTGCCGTCCATCACGAGCCGGAAGAAGTGGTGGCGGAACTCAATCGCTTCTTTGAGCACGTGGTGGAGGTGGTGCACCGGAATAAGGGCATCATCAACAAGTTCCAGGGTGACGCCGCGCTCGCCGTCTTTGGTGCGCCGCTCCCGCTGGGCGATGCCAACTCCCTGGCGCTGAGCGCCGCCCGCGAGCTGCGGGAGGAACTGCGCGATATGGAGTTGCAGGCCGGTATCGGTGTGGCCGCGGGGCACGTGGTGGCCGGGCACATCGGCGGCCACAATCGCTTTGAGTACACCGTGATTGGCGACGCCGTGAATCAGGCCGCGCGCCTCACCGAGCTGGCCAAAGATACCCCCGGCCGCGTGCTCACGAACTCCTCCACGCTGCGCGGGGCCAACGAGGCCGAGCAGGCCCGCTGGACGCTGATGAAGTCCGTGGAGCTGCGCGGGCGCCGCGAAATGACCCAGCTGGCCCGCCCCATCCGGCAAACCCTCGCAGACAGGTCGTAAATCATGGATACCCCCATCGGCCCCCTCACCCTCCTGGCCTCCCCGCAGGGGCTCACGCACATACTCTTCGGCCCCGGTGAATCCACCGATTCCCCCTTCGTGGAGGCCGCGCGGGTTCAACTAGAGGAATACTTTGCCGGGCGGCGCCGCACTTTCGACGTCCCCCTGGATTGGGGCGCCTCCTCCGGTTTCCGCCTGCGAGTACAGCGCCATCTCCTTTCCATCGGGTACGGCCACACCAGCAGCTATGGCGAGATCGCCGCTGCCCTCGACGCCCCGAGGGCAGCCCGCGCCGTCGGCAGTGGTTGCCGCACCAATCCCCTGCCCATCATCGCGCCCTGCCATAGGGTTTTGCGTTCCGACGGCTCCCTGGGCGGCTATGCCGGGGGCCTCGCGGCTAAGGAGTGGTTGCTGCGCCTAGAGGGCGCTTGGTGATCTTTCCTATCGAGCAATAGGGAGTAATCTACCTTCATCTTCGTATTTCCCGATCTTGGAGGTGCGCCTTGCGCGAACTCACTATGCGGGCGGTGATCCTCGGTGGACTCATCACCCTGGTTTTCACCGCCGCCAACGTTTATTTAGGCCTCAAGGTGGGCCTCACCTTTGCCACCTCTATCCCGGCTGCGGTGATCTCTATGGCGGTGCTGCGCCGGTTTAGGCATCACACCGTGGTGGAAAACAACATCGTGCAAACCATCGCCTCCGCCGCCGGCACGCTCTCCGCTATCATCTTCGTGCTCCCCGGCCTGGTGATGGTGGGGTGGTGGCAGGGTTTCCCCTATTGGACCACGCTCCTGGTGTGCATGATCGGCGGCGTTTTGGGCGTCATGTATTCCATACCGCTGCGCCGCGCGCTCGTCACCGGCTCCGATCTTCCCTTCCCCGAGGGCGTCGCCGCCGCCGAGGTGCTGCGCGTGGGCGATGAAAGCCGCTCCGAGGAGGAAAATCGCCGCGGGCTGCGCGCCATCGTTGCAGGCGCTGCCTCTTCCGCCTTCTTCTCGCTGCTCGGCGCCCTCAAGGCCGTGAGCACGGAGGTTTCCACGGCGCTGCGCGTGGGCACGGGTGGCACCATGATCGGCGGCAGCCTTTCGCTCGCCCTCATCGGCGTGGGGCACCTGGTGGGCATCACCGTGGGAGCCGCGATGTTCGTGGGCGTGCTCATCTCTCACGGCGTGCTCCTGCCGCTCTTTACGCGCGGCGAGGTACCCGCTTCTGGCAACATCTCCGAGGCCGTGAGCGCCGCATTCCGCAACGATGTTCGCTTCATCGGCGCGGGTGCCATGGCCGTGGCCGCGCTGTGGACGCTTCTTAAAATCATCGGCCCCATCGCCAGGGGTATTTATTCCTCCATCCTTTCCTCCCGCGCTCGCCAGGGCGGGCAGCAGGTGGAACTCATCGAGCGCGATATTCCCTTCCCCCTCGTGCTCGGCAGCATTGGAGTTTCCATGCTCCCCATCGGCCTCCTGCTCTGGAACTTCCTGCGCGGCACGGAGATCAGCCACCACACCGGCACCCTGATTCTGCTCAGCGTGGTATTCACTCTGATTTCCGGCCTGCTCATCGCCGCCGTCTGCGGCTATATGGCGGGACTCATCGGGGCCTCCAATAGCCCCATCTCCTCAATGGGCATCATCACCGTGCTCGCCACCGCCCTGCTCATTAAGGTCGCCACCGGGGAGGAATCCGCCACCAATCCCACCGCCCTGGTGGCCTATACCCTCTTCACCGCCGCCGTGATCTTCGGCATCGCCACCATCTCCAATGACAATCTCCAAGACCTCAAAACCGGCCAGCTCGTGGGCGCTACCCCCTGGAAGCAACAGGTGGCCCTCATCATCGGCGTGGTCTTTGGTTCCCTCGTCATTCCCCCGATTCTCCAGCTCATGCTCCACGCCTTCGGTTTCCAGGGCGCCGAGGGGGCCGGGCCGGACGCCCTCGCCGCGCCCCAAGCCGCGCTCATGTCCTCGGTATCGCAGGGAATCTTCGGCGGCACCCTGGATTGGGGCAAGGTGGGCTTGGGTGCCCTCATCGCCGTAGGCATTATTGCTATCGACGAAACCCTCGGGCGCGCTAGCGCAAAGCGCTTGGCGCTCCCGCCGCTCGCCGTAGGAATGGGTATGTACCTTCCCCTCGGGCTGACCATCGTCATCGCCCTAGGCAGCGTGATCGGTACCCTGTACAACCGCTACGCGGCCCGCAGCGCCCACCCAGAAAAGCTCACGCGCCTGGGCACTCTCCTCGCCACCGGGCTCATCGTGGGTGAAAGCCTCTTCGGCGTGCTTCATGCCGGTATCATCGCCGCCACCGGAAAATCCGCCCCGCTTGGCATATTCCCGGAGGGCTACGAGGGCGCCGCACAGTGGGTGGGCCTCATCGTCTTTGTGCTGCTGGTGGCCGGCATCTACCGCCGCCTCAGTTCTTCCCCGCAATGAAGCGCTACCAAGTTTCCATTTTCAACCAGCAGAGATGCCCATAGTAGATTGCTTAACGATCACACAGAATCCGAATCAGAAAGGAAACAATGATCGTGACGAAGCGAATCAGCACCGCGATGCTTATGGCGGCCTCCGGGCTCGCTCTCCTCTCCCCCA
Source organism: Corynebacterium lowii (assembly GCF_001412085.1). Classification (GTDB taxonomy): domain Bacteria; phylum Actinomycetota; class Actinomycetes; order Mycobacteriales; family Mycobacteriaceae; genus Corynebacterium; species Corynebacterium lowii. The sequence goes on along the minus strand of NZ_LKEV01000001.1, from coordinate 309,417 downwards.
GTGCCCTCGCTAGCGCCGGGTACCAGGGTGAAGATTCAAACGGCTGCCAGGCCTATGTTGATGGAAATAATGCGTGGACGGACTGCGATCCCGCCAGCACAGACGGCCAGCTAGCCACGAAGGCAGTGTGCACCTCCGGCGAGGAGAAAGAAAGCGCCTGGTCCTTTGTGGGCGCAGGCTCCCGCGTTACCCGCGTAGCGCTGGTGACCTGTGATTCCGGTGTCCTCAACGCCGAGACCATCAGGCTATAAACGAATCCCTGATTCTGCCCCCACTGCTGTGGGGGCTTTATTTATTGCGGCACGTAGCCGCGGCCATGCATAGCAAAAGGAGGGGTGGTGGTTCCCGTAACAGGAACTCACCACCCCTCCTTCTTTTAGATCATCTGGCTAGTGCATTGGCACTAGATGTGAGAGGGCATACCCTCCTCCAACACCAACGAACCAGACGGAATCGCCTTAATGGAACGACGCGGCGTCTTCGGCGCCACCGCCTTACCCACCTCAGGCGCATCCTCAGTAACCACCGTGACGTTCTTATCCTGCTTCTTCTCCACAGTCTTCTGCGAAGGAGCAGGCTTCTCCACAACATCACGAGCCGTCACCGTCTGAGCAGCATCATTAATGTCATGATGCACAGCCACCACAGCCCCGGAAGAATCCCGCAGCGTCTCAAAGGCCACCTGCTCAGAACAGTCACCATCAGTCACCGCAATGGGCACATTAATCTGCCCATCAGCAACCTGCGGCACAAAGACCACCTTCGCAGTAGCACCCGTAGCGGCACCAGACGCCTTGCACATCAGCTCAGCATCCAAGGTGTACTTCTTACCAGCCTCCAGGCCGGTAAAGCTCACCGTATCCACCACCGTGGCACCAGCCACCAGAGCACCATTATCCTCAATGGCCGCATCCGTGGTGATCTTCGGAGCAGGCTTACCCGGCTCCGGCTTCACCGGCACCACAGGCGTGGACTCAGAAGGCTTCGGCTCCTCAGAAGGCTTCGGCTCCTCAGAAGGCTTCGGCTCCTCAGAGGGCTTCGGCTCCGGCTTAGCAGGCTGATCCTCGCTCGGAGTCACTGCGTGAGCAGGATCCTTGTCCGAAACAACCTTCTCGCCCGGCTTGTGCTCCTTGCCCGACTCGTCAACAGGAACGCCAGCGGCCTTCGCCTCGTCCTTGTGCTTCTGATCGCCTTCCGGCAGGACCAGCTCACCGGTGAACGTTGCCGACTCGCCAACCTTCAGCAGATCAACGCTCGACGGGGAAATGTTGGTGACGTCACCAACGCCCTCCACCGTCTCATCGTCAACCGTGACATCCTTCAGGTCCACGTTGCCGGTGTTGGTCACCACGAAGGTCACCTCAGCCTTTTCACCCGGCTTCAAGGACTCCGCAGCATCCCACTTCTGCGAATCATTGCCGTTGATGTACTTCTTCAACTCCAGCTTCGGAGTCACAGGTGCATCGGCATCATTCACAGTCTGAGCGGCATCGTTGATGTCCTTGTGCTCAGCAATCGCGTTCGGGGTCGTGGCATCCGGGGTGGCGTTGCCCTTGGCATCCACCACCTTGGAGGTCAGTTCCTCGAAGGCAACGGCAGAAGATACATCCTTCGCATTGGCGTTGAACGAGATGTCCACGTCAACCTCACCGGAAACGGAGTCTTCCTCCGACTTCGGCGTCGTAAACGTCTTCTCGCCCGAACCAATCACGCGGGTGGCATCGTTCTTATCCACCATCTGAGCGTTCAGGGTGTACTCGGTATCCGGCTTCAGGCCCTCGTAGGTAACCGTATCCACAACCTTGCCACCAGGGGCAATGGACATGGACTTCGGATCCACCGAGGTCTTGATGGACGGCTTCAGCTCGGCAGGCTTCTCCGGCTCATCCGGGGTCACCGCGTGGGCAGGATCCTCGTTAGAGGGAACCTTCGTGCCCGGCTTCTGCTCCTTGCCATCAGCATCCTTGAACGGCACTTCCTTGCCGTCCTTATCCACCGGAGTACCCTCCGCCTTCGCCTCATCAGCATGCAGCTTGCCAGCCTCCGGAGCCTTCACCTTTGCGGTGAAGTACACCGTCTCGCCAGCCTTCACATCCTGCTTAGCAGGCGAAATCGTACCCAGCTCAACGCCAGCGGTATCCGCCGCGGTGAGCTTATCGGCCACCGACACATCCTTCATATCCAGCGTGCCCGTGTTCGTCACCGCGAACGTCACCGTCAGGTCCTGATCTGCGCCCTCGGCCTTGAAGGCATCATCGGCAGTCTGAGCGTCAATAACACCCTCAGCACCCGGAGCAGACTGTGCCTTCTCAGACCCAGCGAACTCCTCCGTACCGATGTACTTCTTCAGCTCCAGCTTCGCAGTACCAAGCTCCTCCGGCTCTTCCGGTTCCTCGGTCACCGGCTCGCCCGGCTCTTCGGGCTCACTCGGCTGCGTCGAGGACGGCTCAGGCGCAGGCGTCGACTCGGACGGAGTCGGCTTCGGCTCATCAGAAGGCTCATCCGACGGCGTCGGCTCCGGGTTCTCCGGAGTTTCGGAGGCAGGAACAGACTCCGAGGGCTTCACACTCGGCTTCGTATCCTTATCCGGCGTCTTGGCGTGGGCCGGATCCTCATTCGACGGAACCTTCGGCTGATCCTCACCAGGCTTATCCGGATTCTCCGGGCTCGGCGGAACACCCTCAGCCTTCGCCACATCCTTGTGCTCCTGGTTGCCCTCCGGCAGCGTCAGCTCGCCGGTGAACTCCGCAGAATCACCCACGTTCAGGCGATCAATCTGCTTAGGCGTGATGTTCTCAACATCGCCAACGCCCTCCACCGTCTCATCAGAGAGGGTGACGTTGAACAGATCGACGTTACCGGTGTTGGTCACCACGAACTTCACCGTGGCCTTCTCGCCCGGCTCCAGCTCTTCCGCGGTGGCCCAGTCCTGAGCATCGTTGTCGTTGATGTACTTCTTCAACTCCAACTCAGGGTGCTGCTTCACCTCATAGGTAACCGTCTGCTTCTCATCCGCGATGTCCTTGTGCTCAGCAATCGCATTCGGAGCCTTCGCATCCGGAGTCTCATTGCCCTTGGCATCCACGACCGTCGAGGTCAACTCCTCGAAAGCAACAGCAGAATCACCCGCAGCCAACGACTTCGCCGGCAACGGAATCTCCACCACCACAGAACCAGAAACCGAACCATCCTCATTCTTCACGAAATCAGACAGACCAGAAGCATCAGCAACAAACGTCTTGGAAGCAGAAGCACCCTCAATCGCAGAAGAATCAGACTTCTTCATCAACTGCGCCTCAAGCGTGTACTCCTTGCCCTCAACCACGTTCTCCACAGTCACCGTATCGAACACCGTCTGAGCCTCATCGGAAGCAACAACAGCAACCTTGCTGTCCTTATCCACCGACGCAGAGGTAGCAACCTCAGGCTCCAAATCCTTGCCCGGGGTGGTGGCATGAGCCTGATCCTCATTCGACTCCACAGGAGTAGACGCATCAACCACCTGCGGCTGACCATCCTCACCCTGCTTCGGCTTGCCATTCTCATCCAACGGCGTGTACTCAACCGGCTTGCCATCCTCATCCACCGGCGTACCAGCAGACGAAGCCTTATCCGCATGCAACTTCTCAGCATCCGGAGCCTTCAAATCACCAACGAAAACCACCTTGCCCTCAGGCTTCAGCAGCTTCTGATTATCAGCATTACCCGCAAACTCAGCCAAGCGAATATTCGTCACCTGCGGAGTACCAGCATCCACACCAGAAACAGTGTTATCAACAGCATTCGTGAACGCCTCAGTAATAGCCTCATCCGAAGGCGTAGCAATATCCTTCAGATCCAACTCACCAACGTTTTCCACCACAAACGCCACCGTCAAATCATCACCAGCAGCATCCGCCGTCTGAGAATCATTCAACTTCTCAGCAGCCTCCACAGAAGCAACATCCGTCTTCGCACCGATGTACTTCTTCAACGAAATACCAGCAGGACGAACATCCTTCTCCGGCGTTACCGCATGAGCAGGATCCTCATTCGACGGAACACGCGTACCCGGCTTCTGCTCGTTACCCTCGGAATCCTTGAACGGCACTTCCTTGCCATCCTCATCAACCGGAGTACCCTCCGCCTTCGCCTGGTCAGCATGCAGCTTCCCAGCCTCCGGCGCAGCAATCTTCGCCGTAAAGTACTTCGTCTCGCCGATCTTGATGTCCTGCTTCTCCGGGGAAACCGTACCGGGCTCAATACCAGCAGTATCCGTATCAAGCAACGCATCCGCAACAGACACGTCCTTCATATCCAACTTGCCAGTATTCGTCACAGCAAACGTCACCGTCAGCTCATCACCAGCAGCCGCAGCCTGGAAAGCCTCATCAGCACTCTGAGCGTCAATAACACCCTCAGCACCCGGAGCCTCCTGCTTCTTCTCAGAACCAGCGAACTCCTCCGTACCGATGTACTTCTTCAGCTCCAGCTTCGCCTCAGGTAACTCACCCGACGTCACCGTCTGAGCCTCATCATTGATGTCCTTATGCTCAGCAATCACGTCCGGCGCCGAACCCTCCGGAAGATCCTCAGCCTTATTAGCCTGAGCCTCCTCATCAGAAGACTTCAACGTCTCAAACGCCACAGCCGCAGCAACAGAACCCTCAAGATCATCATTGACCTTGATCGGAACAACCACAGAACCCTTACCGGACTCATCCGCCGTGAACTCCGCAGAACCGGAACCCACAACCTTCGACTCATCAGTCTTATCAACCAACTGAGCCTCAAGCGTATAAGCCTTACCCAGCACCAAATCCTCATACGTCACAGTGTCATTCACCGTAGCGCCAGCAACCACACGGTCAGCACCATCAGCAAACTCGGCCGACGTACCGATCTTCGGGTTCTTCGGCTCCGGACGTTCCTCTGTTACCGAGGTGGTCTCTTCGGGAGTGGTCTCTTCCTCGGAAGTCGGCCCCGGGGTAGGCTCCGGATCCGGAGGCGTCGTGTCGTCAACCACAACCTTCTTCTGGCCCTTCTCATTATCAAGGAAGGCACCGGTGCGGTTGGAACCAGACGTATTTTCCTTGCGGCCCACGTTCTCCGAGCCGGTCAAGTACTCATAAATCTTCTTAACGTTGTCGTTATTCTTAATAGCCGGAGCATCGGAAAGATCTAGACCATCAGAGTAATACCAAATAGCCGCCTGCGTAGCTCCTACAGCATCAGCCTTGGAAAGCGTCTTCGGATTCTTAACTCCAACCTTCTCGCCAAGTTCCTGCTCCGAGAGCAAGGGGTAAGCATTGTGAAGGATCCAGTTAATCTTTTCCTTATTCGCATCGTCCTTAAGGCTGGTATCGTTAGCGACCTTATTGTAATCGGCCCAGTTAACAATTTTACCGTTGGACTCTCGCGAAGCGACTCCTGCCTCAACGCAGTATGCGTACAGGCCGGAAATCGGCACACCCGATGTTTCATTAACCGTGAAAATCCCAGCAATATGGTTAACGCTATCAGGAGTGACGATGTTTTTGTTGTATAGGCCACTATCCGCCGTATTGACCGTCTCTCCGTAATCGAGAGCGTTCGCTACAGCAGTAGAGCCCGAAAAGACAACAAAAAGGGCAGCCAAGAAGGAAATAATCTTCTTTGCCGTACCAGACAAAGCAAACGATTTCTTCAAGCCCTCATCGCCAGACATGGATAACACCCCCATCCATACCTTTAAGGTTTACCTTTTTCAAGATTTGCATATCAAACCTACCCTAAAAAGACAGAGAACACCGACGTTCGTAGCCCAACACAAGCTACATGCTTCCACAAGCATAAGATAGCCCGTCAGCCGCGGAAACGCCGTTATCTCTTCGTTACCTTCGCCGGACTATAGATACAGGCGTAAGCCCTCAGGGTTGATTTGTATACAAACTATTATACGGGGAATATTTTTACTTCCCCACGGTTTTCTTCCTAGCCCTTTTCACCGTCTTAGTGCCCCCACTGGCAGCTTCCTTTGCTCGTCGCTCAGAAAGCAGCTCGTTGGCGCGCGCATCCGTCATCGTCTCGGGAGTATCGCCGCGGCGCAGGGAGGCGTTCGTCTGCCCGTCCGTCACGTATGGACCAAATCGCCCATCCTTAATGCTCATGGGCCGCCCGGAGACGTCATTGTCCCCCAGCTGCTTGAGCGGTGGTTTCGCCGCAGCGCGGCCACGGCGCTTCGGTTCCGCATAGATGCGCCGCGCCTCATCGAGAGTCACGGTGAAGATCTGTTCCTCGCTAGCCAGCGAGCGGGAATCAGAACCCTTCTTCAGGTACGGCCCGTATCGCCCATTTTGGGCGGTAATCACTTCCCCATCCGTGGGATCAACCCCCACCTCACGCGGTAGCGCAAGTAGTTGGAGCGCTTGGTCTAACGTCACAGTGGCTGGCTCCATCGAGGAGAACAGTGAAGCCGTGGCAGGCTTCAGGCTCTCTTCCACCAGGGCAGCAATCCGCTTTTCCTTCTGCTTCTCGGCGGTCTTGGTGCCCCAGTTCTTTGCACGCTTCCCCTCGGCGGCACGCTGGCTATCCTCCTCGGCCCGCTCGGCGGCCACTACCTTTTCCGCCTCCGCCTCGGCATGCTCCTGTTCATCCTCGCGCAGTTGCTCGGTGACGTAGGGGCCATAGCGCCCCTCCTTGGCCACGATCATGCGGCCATTAGCGGGGTTCTCACCCAGTTCGCGTCCCCCCTGGGGGGTAGCAAAGAGTTTTTCGGCGGCTTCCAGGGTCAATTCCTCGGGGGTGGTGTCCACGGAAAGATTTGCCCGCTGGTATTCGGGCTCTCCCTCAGAGTTCACTCCCACCTGGCGCTCGATATAGGGGCCATAACGGCCCACGCGCACGTTAATAGCCCGCCCTTCGGCATCATCGCAAAGATGCAGGGAATTAACCTGGCGGGCATCAATATGCTCCAGGTTGTCTCCCACCAGAGTTTTTAGGCCACCACGGCGCGCAATAGCATCGGCAATATCCTCATCGGCCTCTAAATTGCCAAAGTAAAAGCTGGTGAGCCAATCCACGCCATGCGCAGAGCCGGTGGCAATGTCATCGAGTTTATCCTCCATTGAGGAGGTGAAATCATAATCCACCAGGGCGGAGAAGTTATTTTCCAACAATCCCACCACGGCAAAGGCCACCCAATTGGGCACCAGCGCATTACCTCGCACCATCACATAACCGCGATCTTGGATCGTCTTAATGATGGAGGCGTAGGTGGAGGGGCGCCCGATTCCCAGGTCCTCCATCTTCTTCACCAGGCTGGCCTCGGTATAGCGCGCGGGCGGATTCGTGGTGTGCCCATCGGCGCTGAGTTCCGTGGCCGTGAGGGTATCGCCTTCGCTGAGGCGGGGGAGGCGTCGCTCCGCATTGTCAGCCACGTCGCGGCCGTCGGCAAGCCTGCTTGTCTCCACATAAGCCCGCAGGAAGCCTGGGAACGTGATGGTGCGCCCGGTCGCGGCAAACTCCGCCTCGGCCTCGGCCGTGAGCGTGACCTTGAGCGAGGTACCCTTGGCGTCCGCCATCTGCGAGGCCACGGTGCGCTGCCAGATCAGCTCGTAGAGCTTGTATTCCTCGGCGTCGAGACGCCCATGTAGTTGCCCCGGCGTGGCGAAGGTCTCACCTGCCGGGCGGATCGCCTCGTGAGCCTCCTGGGAGTTCTTCACCTTGCGGTCGTAGCGCCGGGGGGCACTCGCCACAAAGCTCTCCCCATACAGGGCGCGGGCCTGCTCGCGCGCGGCCTGAATACCCTGGGAGGATAGCGAGGTGGAATCGGTACGCATGTAGGTGATGAAGCCGTTTTCGTACAGGCGCTGCGCAATGCGCATGGTGCGCTCGGAGGTGTAGTGCAGCTTGCGCCCGGCCTCCTGCTGCAAAGTGGAGGTCATAAAGGGCGCATAGGGGCGCCGCGTATAGGGCTTTTCCTCCACATTCGCCACGAGCACGGTGGTTCCGCGCAGGGCTTCCGCCAGGGCGTCGGCACGCTGCTTATCGACGACCACCAGCTCGCCCTTGGCGGAACCCTTCAGCTCACCGGCATCGTTGAAGTCGCGCCCCTGCGCCACGCGCTTGCCGCCAAGGCGAGACAGGCGCGCCACGAACTCGCGGGGATTATCCCGATCCTCCTGCGCAACGCCGGTATCCATCGTGGCCGCCACGTCCCAGTACTCTGCGGACACAAAGGCCATGCGCTCGCGCTCGCGCTCCACGATCACGCGGGTGGCCACCGATTGCACGCGGCCCGCCGAAAGGCGCGGCATGACCTTCTTCCACAACACCGGGGAGACCTCATAGCCATAGAGGCGGTCCAAGATGCGGCGAGTTTCCTGCGCATCCACGAGGTTATCGTCCAGCTCACGGGTGTTTTCCGCCGCGGCGAGGATCGCAGCCTTGGTGATCTCATTGAACACCATGCGGCGCACGGGCACCTTGGGCTTGAGCACCTCTAGGAGATGCCAGGCAATAGCCTCACCCTCGCGGTCGGGGTCGGTGGCCAGCAGAAGCTCATCAACGAGCTTGAGCTTTGCCTTGAGGTCAGCCACCTTCTTCTTTTTATCGCTGCTCACCACGTACAGGGGCTTAAAATCGTTCTCGGTATCCACGCCCAGGCGCGCCCAAGGCTCCTTTTTGTACTTGGCCGGAACATCGGCAGCACCGCGCGGCAGATCGCGGATGTGACCCACCGAGGCCTCAACGAGGTAATCATCACCGAGATAAGGCTGAATCTTCTTCGCCTTCGTCGCGGATTCCACGATCACCAGGCGCTTCACGCCCGATCCCTGAGTGTCTGCCACGGGACTACATCCCTTCAATCCATGCGATACTTTCTTACTACTGCTACACCGTACACAGTATTTAATAGCGCCATTACGCAACCCCCACCGAATCCATGCCGCGAGTGCCACGGGTGGCGCGCCGTCAGCAAAGCACCACTAGAATGTTGGGGCACAAGCGCCAACAACCTCGGAGGTGGGATGACACATCAGATTGAAGCCTGGGTCGAGCTTTTTATGACCTCAGCGCTGTTTTACCCCATCACCGCCACCTTGGTGTTCCTCGATTGCCTCATCCCCTTCTTCCCCAGCGAATCCATCCTCACGATGGCCGGGGCGTGGTCGGGCAGCACCGGAAACCCCAATATCTGGGGAATCATCGCCACCGGCATCATCTTTGCCGTTATTGGCGATAATGTGTGCTATCTCCTAGGCACCCGCTTTGTTCACTTCATCCGCTCCGCTCCCCCCAAAAGCAAACTGGCGCGGACGATGAAGTGGGTGGAAAGCAATATGCGACGCCGCGCGGGCTTCACCATCATCATCGCCCGCTTTATCCCCTGGGGCCGGCTCGTCATTACCCTCTCCCTCGGCTCCATGCGTTATCCGTGGAAGAAGTTTTTTCTCTTTGACACCATCGGAGTCATCATCTGGGCCACCCAGGCCGGCTTTGTGGGATACCTCGGCGGCTATGTGGTGCAGGATTACCCCCTGGTGGGCCTCGCCCTTGGCCTTACCCTTGGGGCGCTAGTAGGCGTGCTCATTGACAAGATAAACGCGCATTTCAGCGAATACTCTGCGGTGCGTTCCGCCACGTCACGAGCCTAAACATACCGATAAGGGGCGGCTCGGAGATTTTCGAGCCGCCCCTTATCTTCGCGTATTCATGCGCTTACTGAGTGCACGTGCATAGAGATTGAGCGTAAGCGCAAGCGCACCTGGCGCAATTTACCTATTCAGGTTGTTCGCCAGAACAAGCGCAACATCAAGTTCGGAGGGCTTCAAGGTAGACACCCGGCTAAAAACCGTCTTATCCGCCATGAGGGACCCACCACAACCGTGATTCATACCAAAAGAATGGCCCATCTCATGCGAAATGACAAAGCTGCGGTTCTCGCTGCTGAAACCATCAAGGTGCGTGGTGACGAGCTCAATGTCCGAGCCCTTTTCATGGTTATAAGTAATACCATTATAGTATTTGAAACCATCTACATCAGAAAAGTTGATGGAGCGTTCAGTCTTGGCATCAACGATCTCGATGGTAATTTGGCCGCCCAGGGCCTCATTCCAATCATTAACGCTCTGCCGAATCTCATCGGCATAGCGAGACGTGCCCAGGTACACCTCTGCCTGTCCGTTTTCAACGGTGCCTACCAGCCCGGTCATCTTCTCCATATACGGTATGGGCTGACCAGATTCCAGAGCCCGATGCACCTGGCGGCACTGGGCATCAGTAACAAAATAAGAATAATCCCGGGCAGAAGCCGGCTGGACCACAGAAACAGAAGCCACACACGCCATCAAAGTGGCCGCAGCTGCGCGCAAATAACGCACGTTCATCCTCCCAAAATCAACCTGCACATAACAGGAAAAAAGGCTACTGGCAGCCTTCTTACAACATTCTCCGGAGAGAGTACCACCCCTCCCAGCATGTATCAATCACAAAAGGAAAAAGCGGCCACGATCACATATTGCGAAAGTGTTATTTCACTCAGACCATTAAGAAAGGCCGCAGCAACCGGCGAACCGAGCTGCGGCCTTCGTACTCTTCAGCTTGCGCTACAGAGCACGAACCTGCTGGGCCTGGGGGCCCTTAGCACCCTCACCGATCTCAAACTCCACGCGCTGGTTCTCCTCCAGGGTGCGGAAACCGTTGCCCTGAATCTCGGAGTAGTGGACAAAGACGTCTGCGGAGCCATCCTCAGGAGCGATAAAGCCAAAGCCCTTTTCGGCATTGAACCACTTAACAGTTCCCTGTGCCATGTTCTTGCAACCTTTTCTTCTGGTTCTGTGCCGATGCGCTGATGCACCGGCGGGAAACGGGGTCTCATCAAACTACCCAGTACCGCAACATGATCCTGGGCGCCCGCATGTTCATCTCCTGCGAGCGCCTACACACTGCGCACAGAAACTGCGACCTTGTATTAGTGTGTCACGTTTTGCAGCCGCGCGATAGTATCGAAAGTATAAACCTGAAAAATCCCAGGCCAGAATCATTTTCTTAACCTCAAAAGGGGGTAACCTCTTCGATGTTCCCACCATCATCCCCCCATTCCTCCCTGGATTCAGAACTCGTAGCCGCCCTCCATTCTCGTTTTCCCGGCTCCCAGTGCACCCACTCCTCCACCATTCCGGCACAACCAGCTCGATTCTCCGCCTGGCCCCAATGGATTCTCCCCAGCCTGCGCACCTATTTAGAGGAAAACGGCGTTCCCCGCCTGTACGCCCATCAAGTGCAGGCCGCCGAGGCCGCCCACGCGGGCCATCACGTAGTAATTTCCACCGGCACTTCCTCTGGAAAATCTCTGGGGTACTTACTCCCCCTCCTCACCGAGCTCGCCAATAACTCCACCTCCTGCGCCCTCTATCTCACCCCCACCAAGGCCCTCGGATCAGATCAAATACGCAATCTCCGCCGCCTGTGCTCCGAGGTCCCGGACCTCTCCGGTATTCATCCCTCCCCCTACGACGGCGATACCCCCGCCGAGGCCCGAGCCGGTATTCGCGATATTTCCCGGCTCATCGTGACCAATCCGGATATGCTCCACGCTTCCATCCTCGCCCATCACCCCCGCTGGGCTCGCCTGCTGCGCAAACTGCGCTACATCGTGATAGATGAGTGCCACGTATATCGGGGTATTTTTGGCGCCCACATCGCGCTCGTGTTGCGGAGACTCTTGCGCCTGGCCCGGCATTATGGCGCCAATCCCACCGTCATTGCGGCTTCCGCCACCTCCGCCGATCCCGCAGAACACGCCTCCTTACTCACGGGCCTCCACGTACAAGCGATCACCGAGGATGGTTCCCCCTCCGGCGAACGCACCATAGTGCTGTGGGAACCAGGACCACTCCCCTCCGAGGACGCCACCCCTACACGGCGCTCGGCCACCTCAGAGGCTGCCGGGCTCATGGCGGCCTTGATCGCCCAAGGCGCACGCACCCTTACCTTTGTGCGCTCCCGGCGCGCCGCCGAGGCCGTGGCCATGCAGGCCTCCGAGGACCTCGTGCTCATGGGCAAACCCCTGGCCTCCCAGAAAATACGCCCCTACCGAGCCGGATACCTTGCCGAAGATCGACGAGCCGTGGAGCGCCAGCTCGATTCCGGCGAACTTCTAGGGGTGGCCACCACCAACGCCTTAGAACTGGGAATTGACATCGGTGGGCTCGATGCCATTATCACCGCGGGCTTTCCCGGAACAGTATCGTCGCTATGGCAGCAGGCAGGGCGCGCGGGCAGGCGCAATCAAAGCTCAATCATGGTCCTCGTGGCCCGCGACGACCCCCTGGATACCTACCTCATCCACCATCCCGATGCCCTTTTGGGCCGCCCTTTAGAGCGCTCAGTATTCAATCCCCATAATCCTCACGTATTGCGCGATCACCTCTATTGCGCCGCCATAGAACTCCCCCTCACCGCCCAAGACATTGATTACTTCGGAGCCACCGAGGTGATCGGAGAATTAGAGGAAGAGGGCTTGCTACGCCGACGCCCCTGCGGCTGGTTCCCCGTGGGCGACCACATGGATAGCGCGCATGGAGAACTGGGGCTGCGCGGTGGCAACAACGGCGAAATACTCATCGCTGATGCCAGCGACGGGCGCCTGCTGGGCACCATCGACACCACCCGTGCTCCCGCCCACGTACATCCCGGGGCTGTGTACCTGCACCAGGGCGAAACCTACGTGGTGGATGATCTGCACCTTGACGACGCCGTGGCCCTCGTGCGTCCGGCCTCCGTGGATTACACCACCTTTGCCCGCAGCACCACCTCCATACGTATTCTCGGAGAACCCCTAGCCCACCGAGAATTACGCCCTGGGCTGAACCTCAGTTCCCTCAACGTAGAGGTAACCAATCAAGTGGTGGATTACGTGGCACGCCGCCCCGATGGCACCCTGCTCGATACCGTCGCCCTCACCATGCCCGCCCACATCCTCCATACCCGCGCAGTGGCCTATACCCTCACCCCCTCCTTCCTTGAAGAAATCGGTATCCCCGTGGCAGAACAGCCGGGGGCGCTCCACGCCGCAGAACACGCCGCCATCGGCATGCTCCCGCTCATTGCCACCTGTGATCGTTGGGATATAGGTGGCCTTTCCACCACGGTTCACCCCGATACTGGCCTCCCCACCGTATTTGTATACGACGGCTACGCCGGTGGAGCCGGATTTGCCGATTGCGGCTTTGAAAACTTTGCCACCTGGATCAAGGCCACATTCGAGGCAGTACGATCCTGCCCCTGCGAATCCGGCTGCCCCTCATGCGTGCAATCTCCCAAATGCGGCAATGGTAATCAACCCCTGAGCAAACCTGGCGCCATCCGCCTTTTAGGTACGCTGGTCTCCGCCGTGGAAGCATAAAAGGCTCATATGGGGCCTGCGCGTGATCTCGCCTCCCTTCTTTTGACGCGGGTGGTAACTACCGCATCGGAATCCTCCATCTGGCAGTGCACCAAGGCGGCGTTATTGTCCCGCGCGTTTTCCTCCGCTACCCGGCAGGGCTCCTCCCCGGCAAAGTATGCCTGCGCGGCGGAAAGAGCAGCCATATCGGCGGCTACCTGCGCGTGATGCTGAGCCACCACGCCTCCGGTTATCACCACGATCATGCCCGCTATTCCCACCAACACAGCACAAAGGCTCGCCGCGATGAGGGTGCTGTAGCCTTCCTCCGATCTCGCTCCTTTCTTCATTGCCTCTCCATCGGATACACGGCTTGCGCCCGCATTACTCCAAAAGGAGAAGGTATCTCCGCCGTAGCGGTGCCTTTACCACTTTCTTCCATCATCACCACGCTCCCCCGTACTGGCTCCATGTGATTGCCCGTAATGGCGTATTCCCGGGCAGCGGCACCGGCAATATCTATCGCAGAAAGATAGGCAGCAAGAGTAAATAACCCCGCTACCAGCAAGGCAAAGAGCACGATGACCGCGCTTGTGGCAATGGCGGCCTCCACGGTCACCGAACCCCGCTCATCTTCTATCTTCGCTCTAACCCGGGGAATTGTTAAGGGCATCGGTGATAATCCCCTGAATCGCATCCGTGACTGCCGAGCTATTGACCACCGCGTACAACACGGCCGCCAAGGCCGCCGCGGCAAGGGTTCCCATTGCATATTCAATAGTGCTGAGGCCCTTTTCCTCACGGCCAAGCTGTATCGTTTTTCTGGCCGCATTTTCCACGGCTGTGACCATCATATAAATGATGATGTGCATGATTACTCCTTAGAGATACTGGTATATTTACAAAATCTTCTGCGCCAGCCCCATGAGCACCGGGGCTAATCCCAAAAGAAAAAACGCTGGGAGAAAGCACAGTGTCAGCGGCATGGCAATGAGCACTCCAGAGCGCTCTGCAATGGCGGTATCGTGGTTTTCTTGGTTCTGGCGCAGTTCCTCCGCAATCTGTGCGGCGGCGTCGGCAAAGCGTGCGCCGCTGTGCTGCGAGTGGCACGCCATATGAGCCAATTCCTTCATTCCCGGAACCTCCGTGGCATCGCGCCAGGCTCGTTCCGGGGACACTCCCAGGGCCAACAGGGAGGCGATCATTCTCCAACGCTGCCCTAGAGTGCTGCATGTGGAGACCACATGAGCAGAATCTGCGGGATGGAGCCCCACCGCGATGCACGCGGCGTAGAGCTCAATATCGCCTGCTACCTCCGGTGCGATATTCCCCTTATCGTGATTCAGCTTGGAACGCACCCACGCTACCGCGGCATATATTGGGCCATCGCGGGGGCGAGTGGCTGCCCGTTCACGGCGCAAGCGCTGCGTGCGAGCCCCTGCGGGAAGGATAAGCAAGGCGGCCGCTAAGAAAACACACACCATCATCGCCGGCCTCCCGCGCGTTCGATGAGAAGGTGCGTCCACAACACTCCCGCGGAAACTAAACCCGTGCCCACCATGAGCACTATTCCGCCGAGGCCACCACCCAGGAGGAAGGAAAGAGGTTGGGCACCCATCGCCGTCCCCAATCCCATTCCCGCCAGGGGCAGAAGTGTGAGCACCAGCGCCGTCGATTGCGGCCCCATCAGGCGAGCGCGAACCGCCGCGCGATGTCGCCTTTCCCGCTCCAAGGTGGCCTGCACCTGGCTTAACAGGGGTGCTAGGGGCACGCCGTGGCGTCGGGCGGCTTCCCATAGATTTGCCACGGTGCCGAGTTGCGGGATCGTACCCGACGATTCCGGCGGATTTATCCCGGCGGCCATATCGTGCAATCCTTGGAGCACGGAGGCGTCCACTTCTTCTCCATGCCGCACCGCGTTATTGAGAGCAACCGTGGGATCGGCCCCGCTGCGCAATTGCTGCACAATCCGGCCCAGCACGGCGGCAAAACCTTGTTGCTGGCGCTCATTCCGTTGCCGTGCCCTTAGCGAAAGCACTATCCGCCATCCCGTTGCCACCGCTATTCCCACTGCTATGACCACGCTCAGTGAGGACACAAGAGCGAGTACGCAAGCGATGAGCGCTCCTGCGCATATCCACCCCTGAGCCCTAGACCTAGGCCGGGCCGCTATTTCTCGTATCCGCTGCAAAGGCCGCGGTGGGAAACAGGCACATGCTCCCGCCACGCATCCCACCAGGCTCACCATCGTTCCACTCCTTCTAACGACGGCACTTCTGCACCCCGGCGCCACAATTCTCGAATGTGCACCAATCCCTGTGCTCCCCATTCCACCGCCCCGATTTGGCCCAAAACGCGGCCTCCCCCTTTTGTTCTGCGCATGACCATGACGATCTGCACCGCTGCGGCAAATTGGCTGTGCGCAGCCTCTCTTTCTAATCCGCCTAAAGCCGCCAAGGCCTCTATCCTGGCCGGAACCTCCGCTAGAGAATTGGCGTGTAAGGTTCCCGCCCCGCCTTCATGCCCGGTATTGAGCGCAGAGAAAAGATCCACTATCTCCGGGCCTCGAATCTCTCCCACGACGATGCGGTCCGGGCGCATACGCAACCCCTGACGCAGCAGCGTGCTCAGCGTAATTTCTCCGCACCCCTCCACATTGGCCCGGCGCGCCACGAGATTGAGCACATGCGGATGGCGGGGAGCGAGTTCTGCGGTGTCCTCAATACAAAGAAGGCGCTCGGTGGCGGGAACCTCCGCCAGGAGAGCGGAAAGCAGGGTGGTTTTACCCGTACCCGTACCGCCCACGATGAGATAGGAATAGCGGCGTCGCACGATCTGCCGCAACAATTCGGCCACGGGCTCAGAAAGTGCCCCAGCCTGCACTAATTGCGGCACGTCCATCGTCGCCTGCCGCAGTATTCGCAGGCTCACGCACGTGCCCGATTCCGCGGGAGGACTAAGCACCGCGTGAAAGCGGATACTCGTGCCATCGGAACGCAGCAGGCGACCATCGGCAAAAGGTTGAGCATCATCGAGCCGAGTACCCGCGGATACCGCCAAACGAGTGGCTAAGCGGCGCACGGCGGCGTCATCGCTAAAAGTTATCTTGGATCGCTCCAAGCCATCGCCGCGATCAAACCACACCTGCTCTGGCCCATTGACCAACACATCTGTTACTCCGGGGAGGCTCAAGACCGGCTCCAAGGAACCCACTCCCTCGGATTCATCCCGCAGGCGGCGCAGTATGGCAAGCACCTCGACGTCGCTAATAAGCCCCGCCTCAGCCCGCACAGCCGCAGCAACCTCGGTGGTATCCAAGCAGCCCTGCTCTATCAGCCGACGCTGCACCCCCTCCACCACGTCCTCATGCGTTTTCATCGCGTCACCGCCTCCGCGGCCGCTCGCAACGTGCGGGGTAATCGCGGCGGGACCCCTCCCAATTCCGTGGCCTTGGCCAGACCGGAGATGGTGGAAAGCTCCGCTATTACGCTCAGGCGAGTAAGTTGCTGAATATCCTCTAGATCAAGCCCAGACCAGCCACGATGTCGCAATACCACCGCTGCGGCGACGCCACGTGCGCGCACATGCGCCGCAATGCTGGCCGCCCGTGCCCCGGCGCGCACCTCGGTGGGGCACAGCAGTATAACCTCGTCGCAGGCTTGGACCCCGGCCTCGAACAACGGGCCAAAGCTGGGGAGATCAAGCACCACCGGGGTATCACCGCGCCGCAGCGTATCCACCGCACCGGAAAGTTCCTGGGCGGTGAGTTCATAGCCATCATCAATAGCGCTGCGTGAAGCCGAAAGAACCGATACCCGATCACGCCCAGGAAGGGCTGCCAGCACGTCCTCCGGCGCGGTATTGCCCTCCGCCAGTCGCACATCCGGCCACCGCGCACCCGGTGTTTCCTCACAACCGAGCAATAAATCCAGGCCTCCCGATTGCGGCACGGCATCAATCAGGATCGTTGGCTGCTTTTCCGCGAGTTTTCTGGCCGCGGCCACCGCCAAAGTAGAGGTTCCTGCGCCTCCTACTGCGCCGATTATTCCCAGTACCCGGCTGGGAGTATCTGAGGGAGTGATACTTACGCGCGCTGTTTTCCCCAGAACACGCAGGAGGTCAGCGGCCTGAGCCGGGATCACAAAGCCGCGTTCGGCACGGCACTCCACCACCACGTGATGGGGCAAAGGGCCGGGGTCACCACCCACAAGATAGATCGCCGGAGCAGCCCTGGGTGGCGGGGGTGGAAGGAGAAAACGACCTTCATAGTCCACAATCACGGCGGTAGCGCGTGGGTAATAGCGAGCGATCTCGGCGGAGTCGGTGCTATCTACTACCTTCATGCCGCTGGCGGCTGCGATGTGCGCGGCCTCGGAGTGAAGGGAAGGCTGGATAACGATGAGCAGAATAAGAAAATCGGAAGGATTCATACTGCTCAGTGTGCTGGCTGCGCTACCCCGTCACTAGAGGGTTTTGTTCTGATGTGGATAACTCACCTAGGAAGGTGATGTGTCACAAAGAATTGTGGATAACTTGCGGCTGTGCACGATTGAGGTCAGAACCCCGAAATAGCCCCAGACATAAGGGACGGCCCGCGCCTCGGGGGGGTGTGCGCGGGCCGTCAAGTAACCCGGTCTCGGGGGGCGGACCGGGGCAGGCCACACAGTATATCGGGGCCTTGCACAGGTCATTATGGCACAAATGCGCGACGGTGGCAAGAGCGCTACTCAAGAAAGCGGCCACTCACGCCGCCGCGGCAATAGATTCCGCCTCCCGCGCCCCATCAATCCACGCCCACAATAACAGCTCTAGCAGGGAAGATACCCCCTCCCAGGAGCGTGCGTACTCCGCAAGGGCGGCATGATATTCCGCCCGGTGACGGTAAAGATAGGGCTCGGGAACCGCCAAACCACGGGGATCGAAGCCGCTCGCTATCGCCGCGATTCGCCCCGCCACGCGCGCCACCGTGCCGCTGCGTTCTCCAAATACCTCCCGCGCCGCAATTTCCGCGTGCACCACCTGCGGCAGCAAGGCATCGTCCTCGCCCGCCACGATCATGTCTCGGAGACCATGCAGCCGCTCTACCTCCGTTTGAGGCACGCCATCGCCACCCGAGAGCACATCGAGGCGGGCCAATACCTGCAAGGGGGCCCGCAACCATGTGCGCGTTATGGATTCCACGTATCCGGGGGCGAGCACCCCGTAGGCGCTGATGGGAGGTTGCGGGGCGGCGTCGATAAGCGCACTGCTGCGCGCGCCGCGCAGGGCCGATTCTGAGGCGGTGACCTCGGATCGACGCAGATTGACGGGGCGGCGATGCACTGCCGCGATGTCCTCGGTGGCCTGCCTGGCGAGGGCATCGACGGCGCCGAGGCTGCGCAACCTATCAAACATAGCGCCCACCCTATAGAGGCACGATAGGATGAGCATGGACTGCACCGTCTACACTGTGTGGAAGCGAAGAAATACTCTAACCGCTCCTGGGAGGAAAAGTGAGCAACAAGGACGGATTTTTTACCGATAGCCCGAGGGATTTCACCCCCCAGGTGAACTCTATACCGCTAAGCGATGTGAATGCCTCCACCGGGGAGCAATCCATCGGCACGCTGGTCAGCAATGCCACCGAGCAGATGTCCAGCCTTTTCCGCTCCGAATTGGAGCTGGCTAAAACCGAACTGACCTCCGAGGTAAAGAAGGGCGCCATCGGCGGTGGCCTTTTTGGTGCCGCCGGAACCATCGCGCTCTACAGCACGTTCTTCTTCTTCATGTTCGTGGCCGCGCTGCTGAGCCTGTGGCTGCCCGCCTGGACCTCCTTGCTCATCGTGTTCCTGGTGATGATCCTCACCGCTGGCCTGCTGGCCCTGGTGGGATTGAAGAAGGTCAAGAGCGTTGGCGCGCCGCAAAAGACCATCGACTCCGTCACGGAGTTGAAGAACCTGGTGCCCGGCTCCGCCCAGAAGAAGCTGGAATCCAAAGACCGAGGGATGTACAGCTAGGTAGTCTCCCGCTCTTCCTCCCCACCTCCCGATGCGCCACAGACGGATCGGGAGGTTTCCCACGCCCAGCCCCCTTGCATCCGCGCTCCCCAAGGAGTAGTCATGGCCGCAGAACTCCCCCTTCCGCCCAGCGTCGTGCACCTCGAAGGGCCGTTTCGCCATGACCTCATCTACACCAGGGGGGTACGGCTGCACGTAGCCCAGGCGGGCTCCCCCGATCACCCTCTCATCATCCTGCTGCACGGCAGTTTTGGCGGCTGGTTCGACTACAAAGACGTGATCGATCCCCTCGCCAAGCAGGGCTTTCACGTGGCCGCCGCCGATATGCGCGGCTACGGTATGTCCGATAAACCTCCCACAGGATTTGGCTACGATATTCGCTCCGCCGTGGGGGACGTCACCGGGCTCATCCGCGCCCTGGGCCACTCCTCGGCCACCCTCGTGGGCACCGATACCGGAGGGGCCGTGGCCTGGTGCACCGCCGCCGCAGTACCCAAGCAGGTAGACGCCCTCGTCTCCATCTCCGCCGCGCACCCAGTAGACATGCGCCGCGCAATGGCCAGCCGACCCTGGCTCCACGGCATGACCATCCTGCGCCGCTGGCTCAGCCTCCCCATCGGACGCTGGCTGCTCCACCGCGATTCCTTCTTCCACTGGCACCTGCGCGCCGCCACGAGTTCGGCCTTCCACCGCTCCCCCGCCTTCGAGGAAAACCTACGCCTGCGGCTCACCGCCCGGCGTATTGGTTCCACCTTGGGCGCTCGACGCCGCAATAATCGGCTACTCACCGCAGCAATTCCTACCAAGTGGCTGGGGCTTAAAATCTCCGCCCCCACCCTCATGCTCGCCCCGCCGCGCCACCTCTGGGTGCACTTGGGCCGCCGCGGCGCGCAGCGCCTCACACCCAAGGCACAGAGCAGGTTTCAGCGCCGCCACATCGAGGGCACCAAGACGCTGCCCAGCATCGAATCCCCCGCCGCTCTCGCCGCCACCATCAGCGAGTTTCTGCGCAGGGAACTGGGCTAACCCCACCTACCTCAGCGGCGCCCCTGCCCCAACTCCGCCACGCCCCTACCTCGCCGCAGCCCCCGCTGCACGCACCCCACCGCGTCGCAGCCGCGCCCCTAGCGAGCAGCCCCCGCCGCTCGCTACCGCGCCACGCACTCCCCCGTAGCCACCGGCTGCGTCAAAGCCGTGATCTCCCCAATGCGTTCGCGCGCCTCCCGGCCCGTGAGCGCATAGCCAGTATCCGACTGATCCACCGAGGCCCCAAAGACCACGCCGAGCACGGCACCGGATTCGTCCAAGAGCGGCCCGCCGGAATTACCCTCACGCACGGAGCCGCGCACGGTATAGGCCTCGCGCTCAAAGCGCCCCGAGGCGTAAATATCCGGCCCAGCAATGGTCAGGGCCTCGCGCACGCGGGCCGGGGCGGCCTCGAAGGGGCCGGACTCCGGGAAGCCCATCACCATCGCGTCTTGCCCCGTCTCCGCGGTGTAATCCGCCCAGGCCAAGGGGGCCAGCCCCAAACCGGGGCTGTGCAGCACCGCAATATCCATCTCCGGGTCATAGAGAACCACCTGAGAATCACGCACCCCCACGGCGGTATCCAGGCGTACCTGATTGGTGCCTGCCACCACGTGAGCATTGGTAATCACGTAATCCGGGGCGGCCACAAAGCCAGAACCCATGAGGCGGCGTCGGCAGCCGGGGGCATCGCCCATCACGTGAATCACGCTCGGGCGCAGTTGCTCCACCAGAGCAACGTTATCCACCTGAATCTTCGGGGCCTCCACCTCGGGAGAAATCCCTTGCCCAAAGGGGGAGATCACCGGCGGTAGGCCGGTATCGGAAAGCAGGGCGGAGATCTTCGAGGGCAGGCGCGAGGCCGAATCCGGCACCACGCGATCCACCCCCGCCAAAATGCGCGAACTTTGAATCCCCGTCGCCAATTGTCCGCCCACACCCGTGGCGGCTGGAATAGACACCAACCACACCACCACCAGGGTGACCGCCACCTGGAATAGCGCCCCCAGCCCGGAATCCACCTTGACCGAGGAGCGCGTTTTCATGCCATTGCGCAGCGCGGAGCCAATCATGCCGCCCACGAGGTTGCCCACCGCCACAAGCAGCAGCAATACCCCCACGGCCATGAGGAAGCGCAGGCCCACCGAATCCGTCAGCGGCATGACCAAAGGCATGAGACCGGCCCCCGCGATGAGACCGGCCAGCACTCCCACGGCGGAGAGAAAAGAAGCCACGCCGCCCTGCCGCCAGCCGCCGAGCAGCGCCAACAGGCAGGCAAAGGCAATGAGCACATCAACCATCACACCGGGATTCACTTGCGGGGTTCCGCCCTTTCACATCTCATTATTCCGCGAGGCCGCCAACGCCTCGCCCAGATCCACCACGCGCTCGTGGTCCCAGGGCTGGGTCCAGCCGGCGGCGTCGATAAGCCCCGCCAGCAGTGCGCCGGTAAAACCCCACACCAGATAGCCGTGGCTGCGGAAGGCGGGGCCGGACCAGCCCTGCCACCCCACGGTGAG
This sequence comes from Corynebacterium lowii, assembly GCF_001412085.1. Taxonomy (GTDB): domain Bacteria; phylum Actinomycetota; class Actinomycetes; order Mycobacteriales; family Mycobacteriaceae; genus Corynebacterium; species Corynebacterium lowii. The sequence continues at coordinate 287,527 of NZ_LKEV01000001.1, read as the reverse complement.
GCGATGGGCGGGGTCGATGAGCTCAGCGAGGGGAGCGTCAAAAACATCATCGGTCTCCTCCGGACTCGCGGGATAAACCGCCCCGGACTCCTCCCGATACGCCAGCACGGGGTGCACCATCGCACCGCTGACGCGCACGCTGATCGGCGGCAGCGTCACCAAGGGGGTAACGGTAGCGCTCCCCAAGCCGGTCTCCTCCCACGCCTCACGCAGCGCCGCCCCCACCGGCCCCGCATCGCCGGGATCAATGTGACCTCCCGGAAAGGCCACCTGCCCCGCGTGGGCGCGCATCGTGGGCGTGCGGTGGGTGAGCAGCACGGCGGCCTCGTCAGGCAAGGTGTGCGCGGCGGGGTCACCGGAAAGCGCCATGAGTACCGCCGCTTCTCGACGCCCCCTAGCCCCCTCCGCCTCACGCCCCGGGGTGGGTACCGCGCCCTTCTCTGCGGCGCGCTTGAGGGGGAGCAACCACGGGGGGATCATGCGGTGGCCTCCTGTACGTCGCGCTCAATATCCTCCACGCGCGTATAGGGCTTGGGCAACATCTTGAGCACCTTTCCATCGCGTACCACCAGAGTAATGGGGACCACACCGGGCAGTTCTAGGGCACCGGCAAAGGAATTATCGTCATCCTGGAAGCTCGGCAGGTCCACGCCCAACTCGTTGAGGAGGGCCGCACCACTGGCCGCGCGGGCGTCGGCATGCACCCCCACCACCCGATACTCCGGGTGCGCCTGCGCAAAACTCTCCATGAGCGGCAATTCCTCACGGCACGGCGCGCACCACCAGGCCCAGACGTTAACCACCGTCACGGCCCCCTCGCTCAACTCCTCCTGGTCAGCATTCGACGCCCCCAGGCAGGGCAGCTCCACCCCGGCTACCCCGCGCGCCGCGCACTCCGGGCGCTGCGCGACCTCGGCTTCCTGCTGCTCCGCCTCCTGCGTCTCCGGGCCGCGCATCATGCCCGGCACCACCGCCAACAACAGAGCCAGCACCGCGAGGACGGCCACAACATAGCCCACTACCTGCTTTTTCACCTATGCTCCCCTCGACGGGCAATCCGCCACCACCGGGCACTGGCCGCACAGGGGCGTGCGCGCCTTGCACACGCGGCGGCCGTGGAAGATCATGCGGTGCGAGAACATCGTCCACTCCGGGCGCTCGATAAGCTCCGTGAGATCCCGCTCCACCTTGAGCGGGTCCTTCTGCTCGGTCAGACCCATGCGACGGGCCAGGCGGCCCACGTGCGTATCCACCGCCATGCCGGGCACCCCAAAAGCATTACCCAGCACCACCAACGCCGTTTTACGGCCCACCCCCGGCAGGCTCACCAGGTCCTTCATATTGCCTGGCACCTCGCCGCCAAAGCGGCCGACGAGCGCCTGCCCCATGCCTACGAGATTGCGCGCCTTCGAGCGATACAAACCCGTGCTGCGGATGTACTCGGCCACCTCTTCCTCCGAGGCCCGCGCGTAATCCTCCGCGCTGCGGAAACACTCAAAGAGGGCGGGGGTAACTTTATTGACCCGCTCATCCGTGCACTGCGCAGACAGCACCGTGGCCACGGTGAGTTCCAGGGGATTGGAATGCACCAGCTCGCAATGAGCATCGGGATAGGCCTGCGCCAACGCTCGATTAATACGACGCGCGCGGCGAGTAAGAGCGAGATCGGGCATACCCATTAGTGTGCCATTTTCCACTCACACAACATATTTACTCCCCGGTGGGCATCGTACCCAGCTAGTTCAAATACCTAAGAAACTGTTAGTTATAGACCAATAAAGAACTGCTATAGAATCCCCACTAGCAGGTCACATCCCGAAACCTCGGGCGCACCTGCCGGGCCGCACGCGGTTACCGTGCAAGGAGAACCAACTTCCTTGTACAGTGGGTGCTGGTTCACAATTTCACGTTAATACGCAGATTCAATCCGGGATAGACACTATTAGCGCGAGTACACCAGGCGGGCGTACTCCACCTGCCCTACCACCGCTGGTATGCAGACACAGGGTCCGGAGTTCTGCGTCCGTACCTTGAATGGAGAAACTGTGGAAGTTGTACAAGACATCCTCTCGCGCGCCGGAATCTTCCAGGGCGTAGACCCCACGGCCGTGCACAACCTCATCCAAGATATGGAGACCACCCGGTTCACCCGTGGCTCCACCATCTTCAACGAAGGCGAGCCCGGCGACCGCCTCTACATCATCACCTCGGGCAAAGTGAAGCTCTCGCGTCACTCCCCTGACGGCCGCGAAAACCTCCTCACCATCATGGGCCCCTCGGACATGTTCGGTGAACTCTCCATCTTCGATCCCGGCCCCCGCACCTCCTCCGCCGTGTGCGTCACCGAGGTTCACGCCGCCACGATGGATGCCGCCATGCTGCGCCAATGGGTAGACGAGCACCCCGAGATCGCCCAGCAACTGCTGCGCGTTCTCGCCCGCCGCCTCCGACGCACCAACGCCTCCCTGGCCGACCTCATCTTCACCGATGTGCCCGGCCGCGTGGCCAAGACGCTGCTGCAACTGGCCAACCGCTTTGGCACCCAAGAAGGCGGCGCGCTGCGCGTGAACCACGACCTCACCCAGGAGGAGATTGCCCAGCTCGTAGGTGCTTCCCGTGAGACCGTGAACAAGGCCCTGGCCACCTTTGCCCACCGCGGTTGGATTCGCCTGGAAGGCAAGTCCGTACTCATCGTGGATACCGAGCACCTGGCCCGGCGCGCGAGGTAGTTTGCCAGAGCGCTTGGGGGTGGGGCTTGTGGGCGTTTAGGGCGCCCGCGTTTTGTGGAGCTTGTGGAGCGCCCGTGTTTACAGAGCGTCCGCTCAGTCTTTTTTGAGGACTGGGTGGGCGCTTTCGTTGGTGGCGGGGTGGGTTGCTGATGGGTTGACGGCGGCAGCAGCGCTAAGGGGTGCCATTGGGTGAGTTTTGGGGCTCGGGGTTCCGGTAGTGGCACGCTTTAGGGTTGTTTGGACTTTGAGGGAGTTGGCCGGGGAGATTAGCCGCGCGTGTTTTCCAGGGACAGCAACCCCCGGCTCATCCACGTACCCAAACCAACTACGGCGCTTACGACACTAAGGAGTGCCACTACCACCAGCCGATGCCGCCACGAACCCACAACGGCACCCCTTGGGGTTGTGGTGGTTGGCCGGATCAAGACGCCGGGGCTGTTGGCTGAGGTCCCGGCCGCCAACCCACCACGTACCCACCCGCCCACAGCACTTTGGGGTGCCACTGGCGGGAGGGGCGGCGTCGATAAGCGGGCAGTGGCACCCCTTGCGGCCGCAACAACACCAGCGCAACCCCAAGGGGTGCCACCTCGGGGCGTGGGAGCGCCAATACACTCCTACTGGCACCCCAAAGCGCCGCCGCACCAACACAAAAAAGAAGGAGCCCCAGGGGCTCCCTCTCCGCAAACAGCAGCGGAACTTACTCGTTGTCCTCCAGGTACCGCAGGGCGACCCGCGTGGATTGCTCGGCGGCGCCGCGGAGAACGGGGTCAACGTCGTCGTACATCACGTCGATCAGGGTGCGCAGCTCAATGTCCTTGCCATGTTCCTCCCAGGCCTGGCGAATCTGGTCGAGGCGGTATTGGCGGCGGTCGATGTACTTGCGGGCGAACGCGGCGGTATCCTCGCCGTCCGGCCCATGACCGGGCAGCAGGGGAATGTCCTTGCCACGGCGCTCTAGGAGTTCCAACGAGGCGAGGTAATCGCGCAGGTTACCGTCGGTCTCGGAGATCATCGTGGTGTGGCGGCCCGCGATGGTGTCGCCGGTGATGATGCCTTCCAAGGTGGATTCACCGGGGGTTCCCGACCACACAAAAAAAGAGGTGGAATCACCCGTGTGACCGGGGGTGTGCACCACCTCCACCTGGGGGGTTACCCCTTCCAGGGAAAGAATCTCACCGTCGCGGAAAGGCTCGCCGCCGTGGCACTGCGCGGGGTCCATCGCCCGGATGGGAGCGCCCGTGAGTTGCCGGAATCGCGGGGCGCCATCGGCGTGATCGTGATGGCGGTGCGTCAGGGCGATGAGCGCCACCTCCCCGGCCTTGGAGTGCACCACATTCAGGTGCCCCTCATCTTCCGGGCCGGGATCCACGATGAGGCAACGCTCATCGTCTGGGCCCTTGATAACCCACGTATTTGTGCCTTCCAGTGCGGCGTAACTGGGATTGGGGCACAGGACAACAGAGGCCGAGGCGGTAACCGGCCGAAGCTGGCTATAGGCGGGATGCTGCATATCTTTTAGCTTAGCGCCCTACGGGTGCGGGTGCCCATACTTAAGCGTGAAGTTCTACGATCACTTCCACCTCAACCGGGGAATCCAGCGGCAATTCCGCCACTCCCACGGCGGAACGCGCATGCACGCCGGCCTCGCCAAAGATCTCGCCTACCAGCTCGGAAGCCCCATTAATCACTTGCGGCTGACCGTGGAAATCCGGGGCGGAGGCAACAAAGCCCACCACCTTCACCACGCGCTTGATCGAGTCGATGCCCACGAGGGCGTCGATAGCCGCAAGTGCATTAAGCGCGCACAACCGGGCGTGACCAGCGGCCTCCTCGGGGGTGACCTCCGCACCCACCTGGCCGGTGGCGGGCAGCGCCCCCTCGACGAAGGGGAGCTGCCCGGAGGTCCATACCTGGTTGCCCACCTGCACGGCGGGAACATAGGCGGCCACCGGGGCGGCCACGGCGGGCAGGGTGATGCCGAGTTCGGCAAGTCGCTCGGAGATCATTTACTGCACCTCACGCTTGAGGTAGGCCACCACATTTTCCGGGTTCGGCCCCGGCATGACGGTGACGAGTTCCCAGCCGTCCTCACCCCAAGTATCGAGGATCTGCTTGGTGGCGTGAGTGAGCAAAGGCACGGTTGCGTATTCCCAAGTTGTCATGCACAACACTGTAGCCGGGACTGTGGCCGGGCGATTACCACCCCGGAAGATCCCCACCGGCCGCAAAGTAATCGGCCCAGCTGGTGATCTCGGGGTTCTTGCGCAAGATCGCGCGACGCTGGCGCTCGGTGAGGCCACCCCATACGCCGAACTCCACCCTGTTATCCAGGGCGTCGGCACGGCAAATGCTCATCACGGGGCAGCCCTGGCAGATATATACGGCCTTGCGCTGCTCGGCCCCCTGTACGAAGAGGGCGTCGGGGTCCACGTGGCGGCACTGCGCTCGCATGACCCATTCATCGCGGTCACGCACGATGTCCGTGGGGCATTTTTCCGCCCCGTAATCGAGGAAAGCATTGTCGCATTCATAGACAAGGGAAGCGGTCATTACTGCACTCCTTTGGTATACCTATGCTTTTCGTTGGGTAAGTGTAGTCACATGGGTGTACCCATGTCGAATGAGTCACACAAAAGGGGGAGGTTGGGGTTCCTGTTTGAGGCCAAAATGCGTAGGGTTGAGCACGTGTCTATCGCTAAATCGCTGACGACGATCCTCAGCACCACCGTGAGCATCGGGGTGGTCTCCGCCATCGCGCTGTCCCCCGCTGCGGGCGTCGCCGGAATCGCCGTACAGCGCACTAGTTCAACGATGGAATCCAACCTCGCGGACCTCACCGATGGTCACGCCCCCGGCGTCACCACCATCACCGATGTCACCGGCGAGCCGATGGCGTGGATCTACGATCAGCGCCGCTACGAGGTCCCCTCGGAGGGAATCTCGCAGTCGATGAAGGACGCCATCGTCGCCATCGAGGATCGTCGTTTCTACGAGCACGAGGGCGTGGATATGCAGGGCACCATGCGCGCCCTGGTCACCAACCTGACCTCCGGCGGCGTCTCCCAGGGTGCCTCCACCCTCAACCAGCAGTACGTGAAGAACTACCTGCTCTTCGTCGCGGCCGACGACGACGCCGAGCGCAGCGCCGCCACCGAAACCTCCATCCCGCGCAAGCTCCGCGAGATGCGTATGGCCTCGGACCTGGACAAACTACTCACCAAGGACGAGGTGCTCACCCGCTACCTCAACCTCGTGCCCTTCGGCAACAACAGCTTCGGCGTGGAGGCCGCCGCCCGCACGTACTTCGGCATCAGCGCCGCCGAACTCACCGTGCCGCAGGCCGCCATGCTCGCCGGAATCGTGCAATCCTCCTCGGTGCTCGACCCCTACTCCAACCCCGAGGGCGTCACCGCCCGCCGCAATACCGTGCTCGATGCGATGGTCTCCTATGGGGCTCTCGACGCCGCCCAGGCCGAGCAATACAAGCTCCGCCCCCTGGGCGTACAGGAGCAGCCGGAATCTCTGCCCAACGGGTGCATTACCGCCGGCGACCGCGGCTTCATGTGTGATTACGCCCTGAACTACCTAGAGGCCAAGGGCCTGCCCAAGGACGTGCTCACCAAGGGCGGCTACACCATCCGCACCACCCTGGACCCGCAGGTGCAAGACGCCGCGCGCAATACCGTGACCGCCAACGTCAACCCCGGCACCCCAGGGGTGGCCGAGGTGCTTAACGTGGTGCGCCCCGGTGAGGACTCCCGCGATATTCTCGCCATGACCTCCTCCCGCAACTACGGCCTGGACCCGGAAAACGGAGAAACGCTCATGCCCCAACCCACCTCGATGGTGGGCAACGGAGCGGGATCGGTGTTCAAGGTCTTTACCGCAGCCGCGGCCATCAATAACGGCATGGGGCTGGAAACCATGCTGAACGTGCCCGAACGCTTCGAGGCCGTGGGCATGGGCGAGGGCGGCGCCGAAAACTGCCCGGCCATGACCTACTGCGTGGAAAACGCGGGCACCTACGCCCCCCAAATGACGCTCAAGGACGCCCTGGCCCAATCCCCCAACACCACCTTCGTGGAACTCATCCAGCAAGTAGGGGTGGCCCCCGTGGTGGACCTCGCCGTGGGACTGGGACTGCGCTCCTACGCCGTGCCCGGCAGCTTTGATGGAGAGGCCTCCATCGCGGACTACATGAAGGATCACAACCTGGGTTCCTTCACGCTAGGCCCCACGGCCGTCAACGCACTGGAGCTCTCCAACGTGGGGGCCAGCATCGCCTCCGGTGGGCGCTGGTGCGAACCCAACCCCATCGCCTCCATCACGGATAGCGACGGCAACGAGATTCCCCTTGAACGTCCCGAATGTGAGGACGTCCTAGATACCCAAACCGCCAATGCCCTCATGCATGGGCTTTCCGAGGACGCTGTTTCCGGCACCGCCTCCCGCGCCGCGCAGGCCGTGGGGTGGGGTTCCCCCGTCGCCGCCAAGACGGGTACCACGGAATCGCATATGTCCTCCGCGTTCCTGGGCTTTAACAGCAATATCGCCGCCGCGCCGTACATCTACAACGACGGCACGCAGAACCTGCCCCTGTGCAGCGGGCCGGTGCAGCAGTGCGGCACCGGCAACCTCTTCGGCGGCAATGAACCCGCCGATACCTGGTTCCAATGGGCCAACGCCGTGCCACAGGCCGTGGGCGGCTATCTGCCCGATTACAACCGCGACCTCGACCGCGGACGCCTACAAAGCGCCCTCGATGAAGCCACCGGGAAAAACGAGAATGAGGCCCGCGCCCTCCTCGAAGAGGCGGGCCTGACCGTGAACACCCAGAGCGTGCCCGGGGAGGGAACTCCGCGCGGCATCGTCAGGGCGGCGCGCACGGAAAACCCCGAGGGGCTGCGGCCCGGCAGCCTGGTCACCCTGGACGTCTCGGATGGTTCCCGACCCACCAGGCAGCCCGAGCCCACTTCCCAGGCCCCCACCGCCTCGGTCACCCCTCAGACTTCCGAGCGCCCGGCTCTGCCCACGGTGGATACCTCGGATCTAGAGGAACTAACTAATCGCCTGCGGGAGCGCTTAGGGCAGCTTTAACCGCCCCAGAAAGGCGCTTACCATCGGCGCGGCCCGCGGCCTCGGCGGTGGCGGCCTTCATCACCTGGCCCATGTCCTTCATAGTCGGGGCCGGGTCCATGCCCGCGATGACCTTGGCTACGAGGTCTTGCAGGGCGGCGTCGTCAAGCTGCTCCGGCTGGTAGCTCTGGAGCACCTCTACCTCGGCCAGCTCGGCGTCGGCAAGCTCCTGGCGGCCATTGGTGGCGTAGACCTCGGCGGACTCGCGGCGCTTTTTGATTTCGCGGGCGATCACCTTGAGCACGTCCTCATCGGTGAGTTCGTGCTTGGTGCCCTTGGTTTCCTCCTCCTGGATGGCGGCCAGCAACATGCGGATGGTGCCGGTGCGGTTTTTATCCTTGGCCTTCATGGCTTCCTTGAGATCCCCGCGCAGGGTCGTTTTCATATCACTCATGCCTTCCGAACCTACCCCTACAGGTAGGCTCAGGTGGGTGCACACGATGAGAAAACTTGCAGCCATCCTCGGCGGCACCGGCCTGGCCACCGCCGCCTGGGGGTATACCGAACTCAACCGTTTTCAACTGCACCAGTACACCCTCCCCCTGCTTCCCCCCGGCACCCTGCGCGGGGCCGAGGAGTTCCGGCTGCTGCACGTCTCTGACCTCCACATGATCCCCGGCCAGCGCGCCAAAATCGCCTGGGTCAGCGCGCTCGACGCCCTCAACCCCGACCTCGTGGTGAACACCGGCGATAACCTCTCTGACCAGCGCGGCGTCCCCTCCGTGCTCGCCGCTCTCGGCCCGCTGCTGCAACGCCCGGGGCTCTTCGTCTTTGGCACCAACGATTACTGGGCGCCGCGCCCCGTCAATCCGCTGCACTACCTCATCGGCGGCAAGCGCACCCCCTCCTACATTGATCTGCCCTGGAAAGGCATGCGCGCCGCCTTCCTTGAACACGGCTGGCGCGACGCCAACCAGGCCCGCCACGAGTTCCAGGTGGGGCACGTGCGCATCGCCGCCGCCGGGGTGGACGACCCCCACCATGACCTCGACGACTACGAAGAAATCGCCGGGCCACCCAACCCCGAGGCCGACCTCACCCTCGCGCTCACCCACTCCCCCGAGCCCCGCGTGCTCAGCAGCTTTGCCCGCGATGGCTACCAACTCAGCCTCTCCGGGCATACCCACGGCGGCCAGATCTGCCTGCCGGGGGGCCGCGCACTGGTGACCAACTGCGGTATCGACGCCGCCCGCGTCTCCGGCCTCCACGACTTCGAGGGCATGGCCATGCACGTCTCCAACGGCCTGGGCACCTCCAAATACGCGCCGGTGCGGCTCTTCTGTCGCCCCTCGGCCACGCTGCTGCGTATTACCGAGCGCGGTGCTTAGTGGGGTACTGGGTGCGGTGCTGATCGTGGTGCCGAGTATGTTGCCCGAGCATGCTACCTGAGTATGTTGCCGAAAATGCGGGGTGGCCGGGCTTTTTCCTGGTGTTTTGCCGAATCTCGTGGGGCTGCACTAGAGTGTTGTGAGCACCGCGGGATATGGCGCAGCTTGGTAGCGCGCCTCGTTCGGGACGAGGAGGTCGCAGGTTCAAATCCTGTTATCCCGACCAATTCGATTAGACCAATGACCAGCAGCTTTCTAGTTTGCAGGTTGTTGGTCTTTTAGCATTCCCGGGCACCTTGTCACCCGCTTGTCACCCGTTGTTCATTTTCTCGTACGCCCCGAGGTCGATCCCCATCCCCAGGTAGGTCGTGTAGATCGCCGTAGTTTCGAGGTCTGCGTGTCCAAGCCATGCCTGGACGGTATTCACAGGAACACCCCTTCGCAACCAGTTGCACGCCGCACTATGCCGAAGGTCATGGATGGTGCGACCGGCTGAAATCTGTGGCCAGCTCGTGGACCTCACGAACCTCCCGCGCCAAATCTGACTACGTCCATCGCGAGAAATCAGGTACGCATCGCGTCCCCGACCAACTGCCAGTTTCTCGACTATCGGCAGCAGTCTCTGGGCAATGGGCACGATCCGCATACGTCCCGACTTCGGCGATTTCTCCTTCGCTCCCTCAGGCTGCGACCGACGCACCTGAATCCGCGGAGGTTGTTCCTTCAACTGGACATCACCAACACGCAGCGCACGGGCTTCGCCCCAACGCAATCCGGTGTACGCAAGAAACAGCACAACCTCCGCATTGAACCCGCCGATCTCCAGAGCGATTTCTTCGACTTCGGCCTCGGTGAGTGGACTGATCTGGTGCACCTTGTGCTTCCGTTTCGGTGCCTCCACCCCATCCATAGGGTTCATTGGCACATAGCCGCGTTGAGCAGCCCAGCGAAAGAAGGCACCCAGGGTATCGCAATACCTACGAACAGTCGCTGGGGACTTACTCCGCCGCCAACCATCCAGGATAAGCTGCACATCTTGAGGCTTAATGCCCCGCATCTGTCGATTCAATAACCGCGAAGGCAACTGCCCGATGACCATTTTGTCCGTGGAATGGGTGGATTCAGCGACCTCGTCCTTGCGGATCTCCAGCCACAACTCCGCCACCGTGTTAACCTTCGACACACCAAGCTTCCTAGAGAACGTAGTGTCTGCATACTTCAAACGCTCTCGTTCTTCCCAAGCTTTGGCCTCCTTCTCGGTGTCAAAGGTGGCGGAAAACTGCTGGCCACGAACCTTGACCAACCCTTGCCACTTATCACCCCGCTTTCGAGACATGGCTACCTACTCTCAAGCAGGCGGCGCACATCCGCCCGGGAATACCTCACGACACGCCCCTGAGCGATGACCGGCTCCAGAGGAGGGAACGCTAGCCGCCGCCACGAGGAGAGTGTCGAGCGGGAGATCGATAGAATCTCCGCGACCTCTCGAGGAGTCAACACCGGACCGTAGTCTGCCCAGCGAATCGGCACCTTCATTGCGCTAGCACCCATGAGATGTCCCTTTCTTAGCTTCGATACCCTCCACCCAGTGGAGGATGTCTTCATCACTGACATAGGGCGCACGCACCCGCACAGGAGCAGGCTCACCGTCAGTGCGCACATACGCCAACCCCGCAGTTGAATAACCATTGGACTCAGTTGCCGGAGCAATCTGATGTGCGACCGCTCCCATCTCAACAGCACCCACCCCGAGCACCATGTCGACCTCCTGTGCGGACTCCACACGCAAACAAATGCGGTTCATGAAATGCGGCCGATAAGCACCCAGAAGCTCCTTCTGAGGCTGCTGTGCCGCAGCCAGCACATACACCCCCGCCGAGCGCCCCTGGGACAAGATCTGCTGCAACGCGGACTTCACCGCCGCTTGCCACTTCCGGTCTTCCATGACACCCAGCGCATTGAACTCATCAATAACCAACAGCACCAAGGGGTGCTCTTCATCATGGACAAAAGAACGCCGTCCCTCCTGCTGGCGCTGCTTCATCACCCCGAGCACATCCTCGAGAACCTCTAGGATGTCCTGCCCATCAAAAGCCACCCGCTCGAAAGCCCCGTCAACACCTGCAAGCTCTGCGCGCTTCGGATCAATACCGAACAGGCGTACTCCCCCACCAGATGCAGCGAAGACATCCACAGCACTCATGACGTAACGCCACAGCACCGACCCCTTGCCAGATCCAGTTGCACCGACCACCAACGTGTGGCCGAGATTGATCCACCGCAAGGCACCCGAATCATCACGCCCCAAAAGCAACCGTCCCGAATGCACTCCAGCAGCTACCCCAGAATCGAGTCCCCCATAAGCACCCGACAGATCCGCTAGACCGAACTTCTCGGGCTCGGCACCCCGTCGATAAACCTCCACCCGAACGCGACCGCCACCCAACGGCACAGCCTTGACCTCTTGAACGCGCAACGCATCACGAATGGCATCAGCACACCCCACAATATCCTCAACGGTCATCCCTGGATTCGGGCGGACGATAAACGACAGCGCCTGTCCATCTAGCTTCTTCAGCCCCGAGACGCTGGGACGATGCCGCACCGTGCGGCGCTTGTCACCGACACCGACAACCTCAGACTTCGTGACACCAGCCCCATCCCATACGGGACGCAACCGTCGTACCAGACGTTGCGTGGGCGACATCTGAAACACCACCATCAGCACAGCCATCACAGCCAACAATGCCCATACCGCGAGCAGTGGTGCCGGCATCGAAACCCCAGCGCCGGACATTACTTACTCCCCGCAACCTTCAGACCGTCAACAACCACCACGGCCCGGACGCTGTACTGATCTTTGGGAGACACACGGAGCCGCGCTTCACCCTCACCGAGCAAAACAGTGCCAAAGGGAACCTCCGGCAGGGACTCCAGAGGCGACTCGACCTGAACCGAATCCAGGCGTTCGCCATCGATTGCGACAGCAGCCGTGAACCCGAACACCGGACGACCATCATCAAAGCGCACCGCCTGATCAGTTCGCTCACCGTTCTCGTATTTGAACTTCGGACGAGTCTCCCCCGTGGGAACCATCTGCACACGCTGGGCGTTACCCAACTTCACCATCAAACCGGCCATCACAACCTCCTTTTAATCGTTTCCGTTACCTGTAACAGGTACCTGTTACAGACATTACATGCCGGTCCCCGTTCTGGCAATAGTTCGGTAAAATAGCCCCATGTCTCCAGCTAGACGCACCGAACGATACGAAGCAGAGCACACGACCACACAGGCCTATCGCACTAACTTGCGCCGCATTAGAGAAATGCTCGGACTCACTCGTGACGAAGCCACCGCCCGCATCGAACCCCCCAAGCTCACATCCGCGATGCTTGCGCGTATAGAGACTGGCGAGCGTGGCCTATCCGTTGAAGAACTAGTGCAGCTAGCAGTGGCGTACCAAGTCCCCCCAGCAACTATCCTGATCCCCTGGTCACAGGAAGATATAGCCAAGCCCCCAGCTCTCTCCGGCGCGGATTACAAGCTCCCCCTCGAAGGTGCTCAGAACTGGACACTGAGTTACGAGTACCCCCCATACCCGAGCGCCATCACCCGCTTCGGTTCCGCCATCCAGGGCGCAATCAATGCACGCCTCTACGCGAACCCGGCCACACTCCTAGCACTCTCGAACGACCCCACACCCGACAACTACATAGCTCGCACAACGAAGGAACTTGACGCCTTCCTTGAGCCACTCACACAAGCCATCGAGAACTTCTATACGGAGGTCGCCGACTTCTGCCGATTCGACCCACGCCCCCACTTCGAAGGCTTCGAAGAGAGCGAGCAGAACGGCTCCTGGCCAGCAAGCCTCGACCCCCTCCTGCTAAAAGCGATCACCGAAGATCCCACCACAGCATTAGCCAAACTCGAGGAGAAGAGAGCTAAGGTCGCCGAGCTAAAACACGCCTACTTGAGCGGTTACGGAAAAGACGCGGTTTACTCTACCATCGGCCCTTTAAGGAACTTTCCCGAAACCGTAGAACAGCGATGTGCAGCTCTCATCTACTACCCCAAAATCTCAACGGCAATTACGTACGCCTATAACCAGCAGACAAAAACACGGTAAGGGGATCAACCCATGAACGCACTTGCCCCAACCAACCGAAGCGCAGCGTAAAGTGCCGAAGACCATCAAGCAGCAGCCTGCTAACACAGCATCACTCTTCGAGGACTAGCTCTACCGACGTAAAACCATAGCCCCTCGAAGGGGGAACTATGGAACGAACACCGTGCTGGCTGGCCCACAGCTACAGGAGCGTCTCCTGGCTATCCAGATATGTGTCAGCCCCATAGCTGCCTGGGGCACTGACCGGCGCCTGCTTGTTTGAGATTTTCTCTACTTAATCAAGGCGACACCCGCGCTGCGGGTGTCGCTGGAGGTACCGCCTGGCTTTTGTCTGACGACAAAGCCGTCGGCACCTCCCGAAGGCGCGGAGGTGGTGCCGGATCCGCTGCGAAAACAGCCCCATCGGGCATCGTTGCAATACCTGGGCATGCAAGAGAGGCGGAGCACCCCTCTCCGCCTGTGTAACGTTCCGCGCCGCACTACAACAGCATGACCTCGCTCCTTGATTGCTCCGATGCGCTACAGCTGTCTTCCCCTATGAACGCCTCCTTTAGGTGACGTTCTGCCATCTCAGCTCGTTCCATCAACTGAGCGTACCAGCGCCGCCCCGCTTGAAGATCCATACGGCGAAGCTTGCACCAACCCCACCTTTTCTTTCCCCCTCGGCTTTTTGACATTGTACTGCTCCTGGCACCCCACCGACGGTGGCACAAACTCCCGCAGGCCATCGCACCCCCTTCGCAGTGGTTACACACCATATCGCGAGCAGCGCAGTCCAAACGCTCGACGTGATCACGAGCCTCCGGACGAACAGGATGTTCGCGATCATGCATCACGTCCTTGGTCACGTATTGCAGAGCCTTCGCCAAGTAATGAGCGGTCTTCGTTTGGTCTTCCCCCGGCTTAATCTGGCGAACATCAATGGCTTTGTCACCCCAACGCCATTTGTTGCCTACAACAATGCCGGTAACGACATCGGCAATGACCTCCTCAAAACTTCTACCATGAGCCTGTGCGCTGGCCACCTGCGCCAGCCATTCCTTCCGAGAAATTCGCAGGATGACGTGGAGGTGCAGGGAGCCACGCATCTGCCACTCCGCGACCTTCACATAGTCCATCCCCGGCAGCAGCTTAGAGAGCCGCACATTGGTAGCGTTCCAGAGCTTGCCAAGGTGGTAGTTCCACTCAACGACCTCCTCATAACGGTAAGAGTCCATATCGACCGGCACCCCACGAAGACCCGTGTCCTTCACCGCATCGTGGTAGGCACCGCAAGCGCACCTGCGAGCCTGTCCCGGCTTCTTGGGCACAAAATGCACCTTCCCGAACGAGGGTGCTGTCAACGTCATGAGAAAAAAGACGCAGTCCCCTATCTCAGCCAGCTCCTTACATCCCTCCAGCAGCAGACGCTTGTAATCCCGGTAGGCAATCTGAGCACAGCCCTCACACTGAGCCTTTCGCCGAGTGCCACACCGAACGTGTTGGACACCCTCCGAAGTCAGCACCCGCACCGGACGCTGGCACACGCTCCACCGAGAAGGATCTGCGGGCTTCTCGCCCTGTTCCGAGGAGGTCATTCTTTGTCACCCGCTTGTCACCCAGTGGGGACTAAACGAGGCGTACACGGTGCACGGAACTGCACTAGTTGGACGCAAAAGAGCAGGTTAACACCTCGCTGCACCTCTTCGACTTCATTCGGGACGAGGAGGTCGCAGGTTCAAATCCTGTTATCCCGACCAGTTTTAGCAGTCTCCCCCTCACCAGGTTTTTGGTGAGGGGGAGGTTTTTGCGTGGGGGTGAGGTGGGCGGCGCGACAGCACTTAGGGGTGCCACTGGCGGGTTGGTGCGGCCTGGTGATGTGGAGGTGTCACCCCTTGGGGTTGGTGCAGCACGGTGGCGGCGCTTTGGGGTGCCGCCGTGGGGCTTATCGACGCCCCCACCCCTCCTATTGGCACCCCTTGGGGTGGGCGGCCACCCCACCCACCACACCCCGCGGCGCTAAAGGGTGCCGCTGGCGGGGCGTCGATAAGCAACCACCCGGAACTGGCACCCCTTAGCGCACGCAGCCCTCACCCCGGCAGGCGGAGAGTGGCCACGTAGGCGCGGTGGTCACCGGCGCCCACTCGTCGCACGGCGCAGTCGAGCACCTGAATATCAGGGGTCACAAACACGTGGTCAATGGGGGTGCGCAGCAGCGAGGATCGAGAAGCGGGCCAGGTGCCCTCGGGGGCGGCGGCACATTCTTGGGCGGTGTCCACCAGGCGCGTACGCGCCGCGAGCGGGCCGTGGCGCAGGGTGGCGTTGAAGTCCCCGGCGAGAATGAGCGGGCCGCGGGTGGGGTCCTCGCCAAAGGCCAGCACGCTATCGAGGTCTGCGCGCCAGCCCTCCATCGCCTCGGGCACCGGGGGCAGGGTGTGAATACCGATGATGTCCACCCCCGCAGGCAGGGCCAGGCTCGGTGTGTTCAGCGTGGTGGTTGGGCCATCAGCAGGAGTGAGTTCCCCCAACCTCGGGTGTAGGAGCATGGTGGTGGGCTCCGCGTGAATCTCTCCCAGCTCACCGGCGTAGGCAGTGCCCTCGTACTCCGTACCCTGCGCCGCGCGGGCGGCCCTGTCCGGGGAGGCATCGGGGAGCACGATCACGTCGGGGGAATAGTGCTGCGCTAATTCCTCGATGTCGCTCTGGGCCAGCGTGGCCTGGCTGTTCAGGGTGGCCACGGTGAGGGTATCTCCGCTGGCTTCCGACGCCCCCGTGGGCACCCCCACCCACGGCACCGTGGAGGGGAAGGCCGCGAATATCACCCCGGCGGCCACGAGGAACGCCCCACCGATCCTGGCGGAGCGGAAGAAAAGAGCCGTGACCAGCCCAAAGAGTACTATCCCCAGGCCCAGGAGGCGGGGAAAGGCAATGATCTGGGCGCCGAAGAGCAGAGTGCTCGCCCAGCGCGAAAACCCCGTGGAAGGCAGGGCCGCAATGGTGAGGGCAACCACGCCCACCGCGCAGAGGAGCCAACCCACGAGATTCCTGAGTGCAGCAGCCATATGGCCACTCTAATCGGCTTGAGATACCCGCGTGTTCCTCCACAGCGGTGCGCTCAGCACCGTCACGGCCCCCAACACGGCCACGGCGGTCCACAGGAATACCGCGCTGCCTCCGTTGCCCAGGGTGCTCAGCGCCCCGGTGGCATAGTGCAACGGCAGGAGTCCCGCGCCGATATTCCAGGCGGCGGGCAAGTCGGCGGTCATGGCGCTGTGCCAGACCCAACCCACCACACCGATCTGGACGAGGAAGTATACGGCCACCATCACTATGCCCCCGCGGGAGCCACCGAGCGTGCGCAGTCCCACGGTGATTCCCGCCGAGGCCGCTGCCAGAAGCGCAATGATTCCGATGCCTCCGAGGAGAACGGCTGCGTCAAACCCGGAACTCAGCAACCAGAGGAGCATCCCTCCGGCGGCCACCACACCCACGTAGGCCACGGCGCGGTCGAGCCAGCGGCGCAGCAGGCCCACCCCGGTGCCGCCGATGAGTGCCAGCGCGGCGATCAGCAGGGCATAGGTGGGTAACAATTCGCGGGCGGTGGTCGCCTCTCCCTCCGCGTTCGCCTGTACCACGGGCAGCGCGCGTTGAATGGCCTGCACCTGCGTGCGGTTTTCCTGGGCCATGTCGTTGAGCTGGCGCGCACCGTCGCTGAGGTTCCCCATGCCATCGAGGGCGCCGCCTACTTTTCCGTTCATCTCTTCCATGCCGCTGGCCAGGCGCTTGGCCCCATCGGTGGCGCTATAAATACCGTCGTGAAAACCATAGCCGGGCACGGCCAGTTGGTTGGCAAGGTCCCGGGAGCCATCGCGCAGGCGGGTGAGTTGCGTGGTGGTTTCCTCTCCAAGGCCCGCGTTACCAAGTTGGGCCTTAAAATCCGCGAGTTGGCCGCACAGGTCGGCGGCCCGCGGGTCGGTGGACTTTTCTAATTCCTTCTCTAGGGTGGTGGCGGCCTCGTTGAGCTGCCCCTGAATCACGCCCAGGGCCAGCACGCGGTCAATGGCGCCGCCCACGCCATCGGCCAGTTCAGTGGCTCCCTGGCCCATTTGTCCGGTGGCGGCCTGGAGCTGAATCATGCCCTCACGCAACTGTACGGCACCGTCGGTGAGCTGCGCGGCCCCCTCCGTCACCCCGCCGGATTCAAACTTTTCCACGCCGCTGAGCAGCTGGGCGGTGCCGTTGGCGAGGAAGCTGGCGTTGCTTCCGGCGTCGATAGCGGCGCGGCGGGCGTCGGCAAGCTGTGTGCTTTGCGCGGCGGGGGCGGCGTGAGGTTCCTCTCCGCTGGACCACGTGGACTCCGGCCCCTGGGCGCTCACGCCGAGGTACACCGCACCCGCGAGCAGCGGCAACAGAGCGAGGGAGATAAGGAGAAGGGAACGCACAGACCTCATACCCTGCCAATTTATCCTGTTAGCGGGCTGATACCGCGCAGACTCACCGTGTCACCCCCTGCTGGTAACCTTGGTTCGGACTTACAAGCTACGAAAGAGTGTGTCACACGTGACGTTAGCTATTGTTATTGCCTTGGCGGTGGGGGCCGTGATTCTTGCTCCTCCGTTGGTGAGCGTGGCTGATCGCGGCGCCGGTTGGGGCCTCGCCGCGCTCTTCCTCACCGCGGCCGCAGCCCTCGGGATCAACCTACCCGGCATCTTCGACGGCGAGCCGCTCACCTGGAGCGTAGTGTGGGCCCGGGACTTCCTCGCCCCCGGCGTGGACGTCACCTTCGCCCTGCGTGCCGACGCCCTCAGTGCCTTCTTTGCCCTCCTCGCTCTGTGTATCGGTGCGGTGGTGTTCATCTACTCCGCAGCGTACCTGCCCAAGAAGCAGGGCAACACCAGTTTTTACACCATCATGACGGCCTTCACCCTCGCGGTGCTACTACTCGTGCTTGCCGATGACGTCGTGGTGCTGTTCATCGGCTGGGAACTGGTGTCCATCGCCTCCTTCCTGCTCATCGCGCGCTCGGGTTCCAGCGGCGAGGCGGGCGCACAGCGCACCCTGCTTTTGACCTTTATCGGCGGGCTCACCCTGCTCGCAGCCATCGTGGTGGCGGCCACGCGCACCGGCACCACCAGCGTGCAGGGGATTCTCGATTCCTCGGTGTGGGCCGATAATCCCGGCCTGACCTCCACGGTGGCAGTGCTCGTGGCGGCCTCTGCCTTTACCAAGGCCGCGCAATTGCCCTTCCACTTCTGGCTCCCCGAGGCGATGGCGGCGGCCACGCCGGTATCCGCCTTCCTCCACGCGGCCGCCGTGGTCAAGGCCGGTGTGTACCTGCTCATGCGGTTCTCCGCGATCTTCCACGACGTAGCAGTGTGGAACTGGCTGCTCATCGGTGTGGGCCTGACCACCGCCGTGGTCTCCGCGCTCTTTGCCGTGCAAAAGACGGATTTGAAGAAGCTCACAGCTTATTCCACCGTGAGCCACCTGGGCTGGATCGTGGCCACCATCGGTGTGGGTACTCCCCTGGCCCTCTCGGCTGCGCTGGTGCACACCCTGGCGCACGCCCTCTTTAAGTCCTCCATCTTCATGCTCATCGGCGTGGTGGACCACGAGGCCGGCACCCGCGATACCCGCCGCCTCGGCGTGCTGTGGCGCTCCATGCCCTTTACCTGCACCGGCATGGTGGTGGGCGCGCTTTCTATGGCTGCCATTCCTCCCACCTTTGGTTTTATCTCCAAGGAGGGAATGCTCGGCGCCCTCTATGAGGTGGAGGGCTACGGCACTTTGCTGCTGGCGGTGGCCGGTATCGGTGCGCTGCTCACCTTTACTTATTCCGCCAAACTCGTCTTTGGTGCCTTCTTCGACCCCGCCACGGAGCACCCCACCCGCCACATGGAGGGCGTGCACGAGGCCCCCGTGGCCCTGTGGCTGCCTGCGGCGCTGCCGGGATTACTTTCCCTGCCGCTGGGTTTGGTCCCGATGTTCCTGAATCACCCGATGGATTCCATCGTGGCGGCCATCGGACTCAGCGAGGTTGCTGGCTCGGGCGCGGCTGCCGATTCCGCCGAAACCACGGCGATTTCCGAGGCCGTTGAGGCCCACACGCACCTGGCGCTGTGGCACGGAATCAACGCCCCCTTCATCGTTTCCATACTGGTCATCGCCCTGGGTATCCTCGGCGTCACCCAGCGCCATCGCATTTGGCCCGCCCTGGAATCCCGATTCTTCCTGCCTTTCAACGGCAACGGCCTGCTGGCCGCCCTGCAACAGGGCGCCACCCGCCTGGGGCACTTCTTTGGCCACATGGCCAATTCTCAAAGCCCCTCGCGTCACCTGGTGTGGCCGGTGCTCAGCGTTATCGCGCTCATGCTCTTTACCCTGTTGGGGAGCACTGGTATCGACGGCACCCCCCTGGCTCCGCGCGCCGAGGGTCTGGATAACTGGCTCGACCTCGCGCCCTTCCTTATTATTCTGCTCTCGGTGGTGGGCCTCATGCGCAGCACCCACCGGCTCACCAGCGCCGTCCTGGCGGGAACCGTGGGCGTGGGAATCACCTTCCAAATGCTGATTCTGGGTGCCCCCGATGTGGCTCTCACCCAGTTCCTCGTGGAAGCCTTGGTGGTGGTCATCATCATGATGGTGCTGCGCTACCAGCCCGCGCGATTCCCGCGCTCTGACCGTAAACGCACCATCCGCTCCCTGGTGATCGCGCTGCTGGCGGGCCTGGCGGCCTTCCTCGGCGTATTCACTCTCATGGGCCGCAATGACCGCTCCGACCTCGCGGAATGGTATATCACCAACGCCCCGGAGATCACCGGCGGCAAGAACATCGTGGCCACCATCATCGTGGAGTTCCGCGCCCTGGATACCCTGGGTGAGCTTTCCGTATTGGGCATGGCGGCCATCGTGATCGGCTCCGTGGCGGCCTCCTTCCCCCGGCACCCCTTCGCCAAGGGCACCCGCCCCGCACCCTTTGGGCAATCTCAGCTGAACTCGCTTCCGCTGCGGGCGGCCCTGCGTCTGGTGGCGCCGTTGCTGGCAGTGCTCTCCGTGGTGGTGTTTATGCGTGGTCACATGGACCCCGGCGGCGGCTTCGTGGCCGCCCTCATCGCGGGCACCGGAATCATGCTCTTCTATCTCTCCCGAGGCCGCGATTCCATCGTGGCGCACCCCTCCACCCCGTATTGGCTCACGGGCATCGGTATCGTCACCGCCCTGGCCGCGGGCCTCGTGGGGCTGGTGGAGGGTTCCTTCCTGGCTCCCCTCCACGCGGAGATTCTGGGCCAGCACTTGAGCACGTCCCTGATCTTTGACGGCGGTATTTACCTGGCGGTGCTGGGCATGCTCATGGCGGCGGTGAATTATCTGGGTAATTATGAAAAGCCCGGTACTGCCACCACGCAGGAGCTTCCCTTTGCCCGCACGGAGGAGGGGCCGCTGGCGCCTACCCCGGGGGTTGGTGCCTCGGGGGGTGAGGCTCACGCTGTTGGCGCGTCTGCTGCCTCGGGGACCACTGAGGCGGCCCAGGCTCAGGACGTCGAGCCCCAAGCCGACGCCACCAGAACCCGCGCTCAGGCTCCAGCCCACGCCGCCGGAACCCGCGAAAACGCTGCCACCCGAACTCAGGAGGAAGCACGATGATTATGGCTCTGACGATCGCCGTTCTGGTCACCGGAGGCGTATATCTGGTGCAGCAGCGCGGCATGGTGCGCATCGTTTTTGGGATGCAGCTCATCAGCCATGCCGCCAACCTCATGCTCCTGGCCTCGGGGGTGGGTGCATGGCGCGGCGAGGTATTCCTTGACCGCGTGGATGCCGCCGATGTGGCCGATCCCCTCCCCCAGGCTTTCGTGCTCACGGCCATCGTGATCTCGATGGCCACCACCACGATTCTGCTCACCCTGGCGGCCCTGGGCCGTTCCGATGACACCGCGAATGTCGATCCCGTGAGCACCGGGGAGGAGCCGCTTTTGTCTCCGGTTTCCACCCTGGGGCGAGCCACCCAAAGTCACGAGGAGTTCCGCTCCGGGGAAGAAGCACGCCAGCGCGCCCACGCCTTCCTGCTCGCTGAGAAGGATACGCAGAAGAAAAAGGAGGGCCAGCGCTAATGGATATTGTGCTCCCGTTCTTTGTTGTTATTCCCCTCTTTTCCTCCGCCCTAGCGGTGATGGCCCCGTGGAAGTGGGGCCGCGATCTGCTGCACCTTCTCATCCCGGCGCTGAGCCTGGTGGGCGGTGCCTGGTTGTTCTGGTACACCACCGAGCACGGCACCCTGGGGCATAACGTGGGTCTCTTCCCCGGTGGCGTGGCCATTCCCTTCGTGGCGGATGCCTTTTCTGCCGTGATGATGGTGACCACCTCGCTGGTCATGCTGTGCGCCAATTGGTTTGCCACCGTTTCGGGAGAAACCCGCGCCCGGTATTACCCGGCGCTCACTTTGGTGCTGCTCACCGGCGTTAATGGTGTTCTGCTCACGGCGGATCTCTTTAACTTCTTCGTTTTCATCGAGGTCATGCTGCTGCCCTCCTACGGGCTCATCGCCATGACGGGCACTTGGTCGCGCCTGGCCGCCGGGCGCACCTTCGTTCTGGTTAACCTCACCGCCTCCACATTGCTGGTGGTGGGCGTGGGCTTTGTGTACGCCACCACCGGCACGGTCAATATGGCCGCGCTGCGCGGTGCAGCCGAGGGCAACGGCCCCGCCGTCGTAGCGATGGGCCTGGTGCTCATCGCCATCTCCGCCAAGGCCGGTATCGTTCCGGTGCATACGTGGCTGCCGCGCACCTATCCCGGTACCTCGGCGGCGGTGATGGGTCTCTTCTCCGGCCTGCACACCAAGGTGGCCGTGTACATGCTCTACCGCATCTACGTGGTGATCTTTGATCTCACCGACCGCTGGAACACCCTGATCGTGGCACTCATGGTGATCTCCATGCTCATCGGCGGGTTCTCGGGCCTGGCGGAGAACTCCATCCGCCGCGTGCTGGCCTATCAGATGGTCAATGGCATGCCGTTTATCCTGGTCATGCTGGCCTTTACCACTGGCGACGCCCAGCGCGCCCTCGCCGCCGGTCTGCTCTACGCCCTGCACCACATGGTCACCGTGGGCTCCCTGGTGCTCACCTCGGGCGCAATTGAGGAAACCTACGGTACGGGGCTGCTCACCAAGCTCTCCGGCCTGGCTCGCCGCGATCCCTGGGTGGCGGCGGTCTTTGCCGCGGGTGCCTTCTCCGTGGTGGGTTTTCCGCCCTTCTCTGGCCTGTGGGGCAAGGTGGCCGTGGTGATGAGCGTGGCGCGGGGTGGCGACTGGGCCTCCTGGCTCGTCATCGCCACCATCATCGTGGCGAGCTTTGCCGCCCTGCTCGCCATGTTCCGCGTGTGGCGCTCGGTATTCTGGGGCCGCCCCATGCAGCAGGTGCCCAGCGATCTGCGTATCCGTGGCCGCCTGCTCGCCCCGGCGGCCACGCTGTTGGCCTGCTCGGTCCTGATGTTCTTCGCCGCGGGCCCGCTTATCGACGCCCTCCAGACCGCCACCGGCGCGCTCCTGGACGTCGATAGCTACCAAGAATCCGTGCTAGGAGTGACCCGATGAACGCACTGATCTATATTCCCTGGCTCATCAAGGAAATCGTGGTGAGCTCGGTGAGCCTCGCGGCCTCGGCGCTGCGGCCGCGCACCGGCTTCGATCCCGTGGTGGTGGCCTATCCGCTGCGGGTGAGCAGCCAGTGGCAGATGTTCTGGTTTTCCACCTCGATTACCGTCACCCCAGGTACCCTCTCCCTGGGATTCCGCGCACCGGTGGAACCGGGTGCGCCCACGACGTTGTTGGTGCAGGCGGTCCACGGTTCCGACCAGCGCGAGGTCATCGAGGGCCTGGCCGATATGGAAGCCCGCCTGGCGCCGAGCGTGAAGGGACAGGAATTGGAGTTGGCCGAGAACTATTACTGGAGGGTGAAGTAGATGTTTCAGACAATACTCTGGGGTGCCGGGGCCATCATCGCGGCCTGCCTGCTGGCCGGGCTGGTGCTGATTCTGAGCACCCGCGATGTGCTCACCCGCGTGGTGCTTTCTGACCTCGCCTTTTACGCCATGATCGCGCTGTATCTGGTGTGGTCGCTGGATAATCAAACGTCCATTAATTACGAGATTGCCCTACTCGCGGCACTGGTGGGCGGAGTGCTGCCCACGCTGTCTATGTCCCGCATGGTTTCCCGAGGCCGGAGGTAAAAGCGATGTCCCTTGCAGAATACGTGGTGTGTGCCCTGGTGATTGCCGCGGTGCTGCTCATCGTGGCTACCACCGTGGCGCTGTGGCGCGCCCCCGGCGCGCTCACCCGAGTGAATCTCCTTGGCCCCACCGTCTCCCTGGCGATCCCCCTGCTGATCGTGGCGAATCTGCTGCGGGATTGGAGCACCACGGGCTTTGACCCTAATAATGCGGTGCGCGGGGTGCTGGCTATTGCCGGACTGTGGATCATTGGCTCAGTGGGGAGTTTCTATATGGCTCGTTCCGTGTATGGGGTGACTCTCGAACAGCAAGCAGACCAGCAGCAACAAGAAAGCGAGGCCTCCCCGCGATAACGCGGGAGCCTCGCTTTTGGCGGCCTAGCAGCAGGCCGATAAAGAATTAGCCCAGCACGGCCTCGGCGTCAAACTGGCCAGCCAGAGCCTTGGAGAAGGGGCAGAACTGGTGAGCCTTCTCCACGAGCTCCTGGGCGCCTTCCAAGGAATCCTGATCCTTGAAACGGGCCGTGATGCGCCCGGAGAGGCGGAAGCCGCCATCGGAGGGATCGCGGTTGAGGGCAACCTCGGCGTCCACCTCGGGGGCGTGAGCGGCGGTGTCCACGCCGGCCTCACCCATCATCTTCTGGAGGGCACCGTTAAAGCAGGCGGACCATGCGGCGGCCAGCAGAGACTCCGGGTTCACTCCGGCGGAGGGGCCGTTGAGCTTGGGCGGGCGCACGTCAAAGTCGATGCCGCCATCGCCCTGGACGCGGCCATCGCGGCCCGCGCCGGTGGCGGTGACTTTCTGGGTATAGATCGTGTCAGCCATAGGGGTATTCCTTTCTACAAACCTGGTGCAGTACCTCACCCACGGTAGCCATATTTTCCGGTGTGGGTATGAAAAAACTCCTGAACAGCGATAATGCCGTTCAGGAGCCGGGGAGTTCTACCAAGAACTCGATCGGTGGGAAACCGTAAAGATACTAGGCGTTCTTCTTCTGAGTGAAGAGCTCCTTGACGCGGGCGCCGAGGTTCTCATCCACCTGGGACCAGTACCAGTAGCAACGCTCCTCGGTCTCGGGGGAGACACCGGCCATTGCGTCGGTGATGTTCTCTACCAGGCGCTGCTTTTCCTCATCGTTGTACACGTCACGGTAGAGGGTGCCGGCCTGGCCGAAGTCGTCGTCCTCGGGGTGCTTCACATAAGCGGAGCGGGTGAGGTCGGTACCGTGCGGGTCCGGGTTCACAAACACGTCCCCGGCCTGGCCGTAGGAGGTGTGGTTGGAGGAGGAGGTCTCGCCGTCATCCAGGTAGCCCGCCTTCAACGCCGTCTTGTTGGGCGAGTACACGGGGTGGCTGGCCTCGTTGAAGAGATAAGCCATGTTGCCCTCGTGCTGGTAGGTGTGACGGGGGGTCAGCGGCTGGTTCACCGGCAGGTGACGGTAGTTCGGCCCAATGCGGTAACGGTGAGCATCCGCGTAAGCGAACACGCGGCCCATGAGCATCTTGTCCGGGGAGAGGCCCACGCCGGGGACGATGTTCGAGGGGTCCAGAGCCATCTGCTCGATCTGAGCAAAGAAGTTCTCCGGGTTCCGGTTGAGCACGAAGTAGCCCACGTCAATGCGCGGGTAATCCTTCTTGGACCAGGTCTTGGTGAGGTCGAAGGGGTTGAAGCGGTAGTTCTCCGCCTCCGCGAACGGCATGATCTGCACCTTGACGTCCCAGATCGGGTAGTCGCCGCGCTCGATGGCGTTGTAAAGGTCCTCGCGCAGGTAGTCGGCGTTCTTGCCGGCCATCTCCTCGGCCTCGGCGGCGGTGAAGTTGTGCACGCCCTGGCGAGAGATGAAGTGGTACTTGATCCAGAAGGCCTCGCCCTCCTCGTTCACCCACTGGAAGGTGTGGGAGCCGTAGCCGTTCATCTCGCGCTCGGAGCGCGGGGTGCCGCGGTCACCCATGAGGTAGGTCACCTGGTGGGCGGACTCGGGGGTGCGGGTCCAGAAGTCCCACTGCATATCCGCATCGCGCAGGCCGGAGCCGCCGACGCGCTTCTGGGAGTGGATGAAGTCCGGGAACTTCATCGCATCGCGCAGGAAGAAGGTGGGGGTGTTGTTACCCACGATGTCGTAGTTGCCCTCGCTGGTGTAGAAGCGCAGGGCGAAGCCGTGCACGTCGCGCCAGGTATCCGGGGAGCCCTGCTCGCCGGCCACGGTGGAAAAGCGCACGGCCATCGGGGTCACGGTGCCCTTCTGGAACAGCGCGGCCTTGGTGTACTTGGATACGTCCTCGGTGATGTGCAGTTCACCGAAGGCGCCGTTGCCCTTAGCGTGGGGGTTGCGCTCCGGAACGCGCTCGCGGTTAAAGTGCGAGAGCTTCTCGATGAGGTGAATGTCATTGAGCACGGTGGGGCCCTGCGGGCCAGCCGTCACCGAAAGGTTTTCGCTGGGAACCGGAGCGCCGTTCTCGCGGCGGGTGTATCCATCGTGATTCTTCACGCGGCCCTTAGCCAGAACGTCGTCGGCCGCCGACTTCTCGATAGCCATAGTAATAACCTCCATGAAATAGTGGCCATGTCATTGATAGCCTTCAATTGCCGAGCCTAACGCCGCTCCGAGAAGCCCGGCAACCACAAGGGGGTAAAATCAATCTTTTGTACGACTCGCCCAAATCCCGCCCTGAGCAGGGATAATCATTCCTGCTGGTAACGTATATCCGCGTGAAGTATCACTCCGACAGCGACGACGCTCGCGTCACCGACCTCGCCCTGCGCGCGGGCCGGGGCGACCGCGCCGCCCTGACGGACTTCATCCGCGCCACCCAAACCGACGTGTGGCGCCTGCTGGCCCACCTCGGCGGCCGTGATAACGCCGATGACCTCACCCAAGAGACCTACCTCCGCGTCATGCGGGCGCTACCCCGCTTCGCCGCCACCGCCCCGGCGCGCACCTGGCTCCTCTCCATCGCGCGCAGGGTCTGGGTGGATAGCGTGCGTCACGACATGGCCCGCCCCCGCACCGCCGCCACCTACGAGGAACTTGGCACCACCACCGAACCCGCCGAAGCCACCTGGTCCGAGTGGATCGACACCCGCGCGCTTATCGACGCCCTGCCTCCCGAACGCCGCGAGGCCCTCATTCTCACCCAGGTGCTCGGGTACACCTACGAGGAGGCCGCCAAGATCGCAGGGGTGCGCGTGGGCACGATTCGCTCTCGGGTAGCCAGGGCCCGGCGCTACCTCATTGCGGCCACCGATAGCGCCCTTTAGGTCACAAAAAGGTCACAAATTGGCCACAGAAAACAACCTTGCACCCTGCGTATATAACGATTAGCGGGGCGTCGATAAGCAAAAAATACCCCGTGCGCAGTCTCCTTCTCAGATTCCTGGTGTTCAATAGTTAACCGAATCGAGTTCATAGGAGATCATTATTGTGTTTAAAAGAGCTATTGGAATCGCTCTTGCCCTCATCGGATTGATCGTGGGCGCCGGCTTTGCATCCGGCCAAGAAATGCTGCAATACTTCGTCGCCTTTGGCACCAACGGCCTCTGGGGCGTGGCCCTGGCTGCCATCATCATGATTATCGGCTCCATTTCCATGCTCCAGCTCAGCAGCCACCTTCAGGCGCGCGAGCACACCGTGGTTTTTGATCGCGTGACGCACCCCATCGTGGCGCGCTTCCTCGACATCGCCACCCTGGTCACGCTCTTTGGCATCGGCTTTGTGATGTTCGCCGGTGGCGGCGCCAACCTCAACCAGCAGTTCGGTTGGGCGCCCTGGATCGGCACCGCCATCATGATGCTGATGGTGCTGGCCGTGGGCATGCTCGATGTGGATAAGGTCTCCGCCATCATCGGAGCGATCACACCCTTCATCATTCTCATGATCCTGGGTACCGCCACCTACACGCTGTTGACCGCGGACTTTGACCTCACCGCGCTGAGCGAAACCGCGATGGCGGAAGCCAGCAGCAGCCTGCCCAACTGGTGGCTCTCCGCCTTCAACTACGTGGGCCTTTCCCTCATCGTGGCCGTATCTATGGCTATGGTGATCGGCGGCAACAACCTCGATAGCCGCGCCGCCGGAATCGGCGGACTGCTCGGCGGACTCTGCTTTGCCCTCTTGCTGGCCGCCGCCACCATCACCATCTTCCTGCGCGTGGGCGACGTCGCCCACGACGACATGCCCATGCTCAGCGTGGTCACCGACATCCACCCCACCCTCGGCATCGTGATGACCTTCACCATCTTCATGATGATCTTCAACACCGCCCTGGGACTCTTCTACGCCCTGGCCAAGCGCCTGACCCGCAACAACCCCGAGCGTTTCCGCCAGGTGTACATCATCAGCGTGCTCGTGGGCTTCGTCCTCGGATTCCTCCCCTTCAAGGACCTGGTGGCCTACGTCTACCCCGCCCTCGGTTACGCCGGCATCATCCTCGCCATCACCCTTTCGGTTGCCTGGGTGCGCGGACGCTCCACGATCCGCAAGGAATACCGCCGCCGTTCCCGCATCCGCGAGCTACTGACCCGCAAGCTCGACCCCACACAGCGATTCAGCCGCAAGGATGCCGCGGCCCTCTCCAAAGCCACGGCGGCCTCCAACCTGCCCGATGACGAACTCACCGAGGCCATGACCCAGGAGGTCACCGAGGAGCTCGAAAACAACTCCGAGGAGTCCGAGGAAGAAGGCGCTGGTTCTTCTGGGGTTGGTGCGTAGGCGCTACGTAAGCGCTGCCACCCCAAGGGGTGCCACTTCGGGGAGCAACGGCTGCCAACGCCCCCTAGTGACACCCTTTGCGGTTGTTGAGGGGGGAGTTGGTGGCCGGGTGGCAGGAGTCCTCTCTCGGCTGTCCACCTGTGGTTCTTCGGGGGCACCCTAATGGGTGCCATCTCCGTCCGTTTTCACCCACCACCGCACTCAGTGGCACCCCAAAGGAAACTCATCACGCCCCCACAACACGATGGGGTGACACTGGGGGCGTCGGGAGCCGCCCCAATAGCCCACTGGCACCCCTTGGCGCGCCCAGGCACACAACCCAAGACACGGATGGAACAACCCCAAGGGGTGCCACCACGGCACATTCCAAACCCCGACCCGCCCCACTGGCACCCCTAAGTGTTGCCCCGCCCCCCCCCCAAAAAAAGAAGAGCGCGCGAGCCCAAAGCCCGCGCGCTCCTCCCCAAAAGCCAGAGCAGAAACTTACACCAGCAACTCCGCAATCTGGATCGTGTTCAGGGCCGCGCCCTTGCGCAGGTTATCACCGGAGACCACAAGGACGAGGCCGCGTTGGTCGTCCACGGTTTGGTCTTGGCGGATGCGGCCAACGAGGGAGTCGTCAATGCCGGCGGCCTGTAAGGGGGTGGGCACCTCCACCAGGGTCACGCCAGGGGCCGCATCCAGAATCTCCGCGGCGCGCTCGGGGGTGATGGCCTGGGAGAACTCGGCGTGCACCACCATCGTGTGCCCGGTGAATACGGGGATACGCACGCAGGTTCCGGCCACCTTGAGGTCGGGGAGGCCCAGAATCTTGCGGGATTCGTTGCGCAGCTTTTGTTCTTCGTCGGTTTCCCCGGTCCCGTCGTCCACGAGGTTGCCCGCCAGGGGCAGGGCGTTGTAGGCGATGGGGGCCACGTAGGGGCCGAGGTCCTCGGGGGCCAGGGCGGAGCCGTCGTCGACGAGTTCCACGTTGCGGTCGCCTACCTCGGCTACCTGCTTGACCAGGGCCTCTACACCAGCCAGGCCAGACCCGGATACCGCCTGGTAGGAGGCTACGTGGAGGCGTTGGAGCCCGGCGGCGTCGTGAAGCGCCTTGAGCACGGGCATGGCGGCCATCGTGGTGCAGTTGGGGTTGGCGATGATGCCCTTGGGGGTCTGGCGGGCGGCCTCGGGATTGACCTCGGAGACGATGAGCGGCACCTCATCGTCGCGGCGCCAGGCCGAGGAGTTATCCACCACGGTGGCTCCGGCGGCGGCGAATACGGGGGCCCACTGCTTAGAGGTGCCGCCACCGGCGGAGAAGAGGGCGATGTCCACGTCGGCCACCGATTCCTCGGTGACCTGGGTGAGATCCTCTACCTCGATCTCCTCGCCCCGGAAGGTCAGCGTGGTTCCCGCGGAGCGGGGGGAGGCGAAAAACCGCACGCGCTCGGCGGGGAAGTCGCGTTCCTCAAGCAGGGTACGCATGACGCGGCCCACCTGGCCGGTGGCGCCGACGATGGCGATGGTTGTCATGGGGATTCTCCTTAGCGTCCGGTTCCGGCGTACACCACGGCCTCGGTCTCGCCGCCGAGCTGGAACTTATCGTGCAGGGCGCGGGCGGCCTTATCCAGGTCGCCCTCGCGGATGAGCACGGAAATGCGGATTTCGGAGGTGGAGATGAGTTCGATGTTCACGTCCACGTCGCGCAGGGCCTCCATGAAGTGCGCGGTCACGCCGGGGTGAGATTTCATGCCGGCACCGACGAGGGATACCTTGCCCACCTGGTCGTCGTAAAGCACGTTGGACCAGTTGCCCTCCTGCTGCATCTTTTTCATCATCTCGGTGGCGCGGGGGCCGTCGGAACGCGGGCAGGTGAAGGTGATGTCCGTGGTGTTGTCCTCTAGGGAGGAGACGTTTTGGAGCACCATGTCGATGTTGATTTCGGCGTCGGCCAGGGCGCGGAATACCTTAGCGGCCTCCCCCGGCTTATCGGGGATGCCCAGGACGGTGATCTTGGCCTCGGACTTATCGGTTGCCACTCCGGTGAGTACTGCTTCTTCCACGGGAATATCCTCCATCGAACCGGCCACCAGGGTGCCGGCGTCATTGCTGTACGAAGAACGCACCCGCAGGGGTACGCCAAAGGCGCGCGCGTATTCCACGCTGCGCAGAACTAGGATCTTGGAGCCCACGGCCGCCATTTCCAGCATTTCCTCAAAGGAAATCTTGTCGAGCTTCTGGGCATTGGGCACGATGCGGGGATCGGCGGTGTACACGCCGTCCACGTCGGAGTAAATCTCGCAGACGTCCGCGTCGAGGGCGGCGGCCAGCGCCACGGCGGTGGTATCGGAACCGCCGCGGCCCAGGGTGGTCACGTCTCGGGTGTCCTTGTTCACACCCTGGAAGCCCGCCACAATGCAGATCTTGCCCTCGTCCAGGGCCTCGCGCACGCGGGCGGGGGTCACGTCCACGATGCGCGCGTTGCCGTGGCGCTCCGTGGTGAGCACCCCCGCTTGGGAGCCGGTAAAGGACTGCGCCTTAGCCCCCAGGGAGTCAATGGCCATCGCCACCAGGGCGTTGGAGATGCGCTCGCCCGCGGTAAGCAGCATGTCCATCTCGCGGGCGGGCGGCACCGGAGAGACCTGCGCTGCGAGGTCAAGGAGCTCATCGGTGGTATCGCCCATCGCGGAGCACACCACCACCACGTCGTTGCCCTGCTTTTTGGTGGCCACGATGCGCTCTGCCACATGCCTAATGCGCTCGGCGCTCTCCAGCGAGGAACCACCGTATTTTTGAACGATTAACGCCACCGGGACTGTCCACCTTTCACGTCTCTGGTCACGCCTTGAGTGATCTCGCTGCCCAACAATACCTGTCGCCAGGCACGGGTTGAAAGGTTTGCGTTCATCGCCACGCTGCGGCGACACGCCCGCCGCCGTTCACCACGCCCGTGCCACCGCTCCCACCATCACAACCGCCACACAAGTACAATGCAGCCCCGTGCATAACAACCTCCTAGCCATCCTCTTCGCGCTCGCCTCGGCCCTCACGATCGCGTGGGGCACCGTGGTGCGTCACCGGATCGCAGAGGAGGCCCCCGCCGATGGCTCCCTCAAGGGCTCCCCCTTCTGGAACGCCATCTCCCGCCCCCTGTGGTGGGCCGGTACCGGCACCGCGCTGCTGGGCTACGGCCTCCAGGTGGTAGCGCTCGGCTTCGGCACCCTGCTGGTGGTGCAGCCGATCCTGGTGCTCTCCCTCATGTTCACCCTTCCGCTCTCCGCGCGTTACGACGGCCGCCGTCTCTCCACCGCGGAGATGGGCTGGGCCGGGCTCCTTACCGCCGCCGTGGCCGTGCTGGTGATTCTGGGCAAACCCCAGGCCGGTAACCCTCATCCGCCCCTGGAACGGTGGATTCCCGCCTTCCTCGTCGGCGCGGTGGTGCTCATCCTCATCGAGCGCCTGGCGCAACGCCAGATTCGCCGCGAAAAGGCCCTGCTGCTCGGCATCGTCACCGGGGCGCTCTTTGGCTACGTGGCCGTGCTCTCCAAGGCCGTGGTGGACGTTTTTCTTCAGGGCTCCTTCCTCGGGCTGCTCACCAGCTGGGAGACCTACGGCCTCATCGCCGGGGCCACGCTGGGCACCATCGTGCAGCAGTACTCCTTTAACGCGGGCGCCCTGAAAAACTCGCTGCCCGCCATGACCATCACGGAACCCATCGTGGCCTTTAGCCTGGGCTACGCGGTGCTGGGCGAGCACTTCCAGGTGAATACTCCCCTGGGTTGGTCGCTGATGGGTCTGGCCCTACTCGCCATGATCGTTTCCACCGTGGTGCTCTCCCGGCGCGGGGTGGCCTGAGCCCCAAGCAAACCTCAAATCGCCCAGGGGAACACCGCCAGCATGTACCCGGAAAACCACGCCCCCACCAGCACCCACGCCCCCAGGCTGAGGGCGTAGCCACGCCCGCTGGCGTTCTTCTCCCAGTGCAGCACCAAAGGAACCAAGGCGATGGCGGCCGGAAGGAGGAGGCGGGGGCGGGAGTGCATGATGCCGTCGGAAAGCAAAATATTGGCGCTGAGCGCGGCGGCAAAAAGCCACACCGGCAGCGGTGTCTTACCCCAGGTGAGCAGCAGGGCCACCACGGCGGCGATCATCACGGCCACGCTGAGGAAGTAGCCGAGCTCCTGGCTGGTCATCAGCGTTTTCCAGGCAAAGCGCACGCTGGCCACGCCGAAGTCCAGGCCGGTGTGCCAGCCCTCTTTTTGCAGGCCGAAGTAGCCGCCCACCTCGCGGGTATGCGAGGAAGCCCACCACACGTACCCCAGCGCGGAGAGCGGGCTGAGCACCAGCGCCACCCAGGCGCGCCATTGGGTGCGCCCGTAAAGCAGCACCATCACGGCTAGCACGGCCACCAGGTCCACCGCTGTGAGCCGCACGAATCCGCAGGCAAAGATCAGCGCGCCCGCGAGCAGCCAGCGCCGATCCATCAGGGCCACCAGCGCCCAAAAGGCCAGCGCCCCAAAAAGCGCCTCCGTGTACGGCATGGAGAAGGTCACGGCCATCGGCGCGGAGGTCACCACTATCGACGCCCCCACCATCGCCTTCCAGCCCGCCCCCATGCGGGCGGCAATCGCCGCCACACCCGCGGCCATTATCACACCAAAGACCAGGTTAAACACATACCCCACGGTGGTGTAGTCCAGCCCTGTGAGCGCGTGCCCGACGCGCATGAGCATGGGGATGGCGGGGAAGAAGGCCAGCAGGCGCTGTTCGGGAGGCACGCCGTCGATAAGCGGCCCCTCGAAGTAACCGCGCTCCGCGATACGTGTGTAATGCGCGGTGTCCCACTGGGTCATGAGTCCGCCCACGGAGTCGTCGTTGGCGTGGGCGAAAAGCGCCATGACGATCATGCGCACCACCGCCCCGATTCCGAAGGCGAGGGCTCCGCAGAGCCAAACGAGGCGGGTGGGGGTGGAACTGGGACGCAAGGAAGTCACGCGCACATGCTAGATCACCGCCCTCCCCCGCCGCCTGGTGGAAGCAAATGTGATGCGCTACACTCATGGCATGTTCACGCGAGCGAACCTCCTCCTTATTCGCCGCGGCGGGAATCCACCCTGGTCTTAAGCGCATGGCCGGCAGCCCGTCGCGGAGTGTGATCGTGCCGACCGTGCCGCAGCACCCTCCCAAGGAGATTCCCGTGAATACCCAGCAGCCCTCCTCCATGCCCGCCCACCGCTACCTGCCCTATGCGCAGGAGGTGGAAGATTTCACCCTGCCGGACCGCACCTGGCCGGATAAGAAGATCACCAAGGCCCCGCAGTGGTGCGCCGTGGACCTGCGCGATGGCAACCAGGCCCTCATCAATCCCATGAGCCCCGAGCGCAAGCGCCGCATGTTCGAGCTACTGGTGCGCATGGGCTACAAGGAAATTGAGGTGGGTTTCCCCTCCGCCTCGCAGACGGACTTCGCCTTCGTGCGCGAGATCATCGAGCAAGACCTCATCCCCGAGGACGTCACCATCCAGGTGCTGGTTCAAGCCCGCGAGCACCTGATTCGCCGCACCTTCGAGGCCTGCGAGGGGGCCAAGAACGTGATCGTGCACTTCTACAATTCCACCTCGATCCTGCAACGCCGGGTGGTGTTCCGCAAGGACAAGGCGGCCATTAAGAAGCTGGCTACCGACGCCGCCACGCTCATCAAGACCATCGCCGCCGACTACCCCGATACGAACTGGCGCTGGGAGTATTCGCCGGAGTCCTATACCGGCACCGAGGTGGACTACGCCCGCGAGGTCTGCGATGCCGTCACCGAGATCATGGAGCCCACCCCGGAGAACCCCATGATTATCAACCTGCCCTCCACCGTGGAGATGATTACCCCCAACGTCTACGCGGACTCCGTGGAGTGGATGCACCGCAACCTGGCCCGCCGCGACAGCCTCATCATCTCCCTGCACCCGCACAATGACCGCGGCACTGGCATCGCCACCGCCGAGCTGGGTTACATGGCCGGGGCCGATCGCATTGAGGGCTGCCTCTTCGGCAATGGCGAGCGCACCGGCAACGTGGACCTGGTGACCCTGGGGCTGAATATGCTCTCCCAGGGCGTCGATCCGCAGATCGACTTCTCCGATCTGCCCTCCATCCGCGCCACGGTGGAATACTGCAACCAACTGCGCGTACCCGAGCGCCACCCCTACGCCGGCGATCTAGTGTTCACGGCCTTCTCCGGCTCGCACCAGGACGCCATCAACAAGGGCCTGGACGCCCTGGCTGCCACCGTGCGCCCCGGCGCCCGCAATACCGAGGTGGCCTGGGAGGAACTGCGCAATACCACCTGGGAGGTGCCCTACCTGCCGATTGACCCCAAGGATCTGGGCCGCGATTACGAGGCCGTGATCCGCGTGAACTCCCAGTCCGGCAAGGGCGGGGTGGCCTACATCATGAAAACCGACCACGGCCTGCACCTGCCGCGCGCCCTCCAGGTGGAGTTCTCCCAGGTGGTTCAGGCCGTGACCGATACCGAGGGCGGCGAGGTGAACTCCAAGAACATGTGGGACATCTTTGCCGCCGAGTACCTGGAACGCGAAACCCCCTTGGCGCTGGAATCCCTGCACTTTGACGGCGACGAGGAGGTTCGGGCCGCCGCCACAGTGCGCTACCGCGGCACCGAGCACGAGGTGCACGGCTCCGGTAATGGTCCAGTGGCCGCCTTTGCCGCCGCCCTGGAACAAGTGGGCATCGAGGTAGAGGTGGAGGATTACTCCCAGCAATCCCGCTCGGCGGGCGACGACGCCGAGGCCGCCTGCTACGTGCTCGCTCAGGTAGACAGCGAATCCACCTGGGGCGTGGGCGTGGCGGGTTCCACTACGGCGGCGTCGATACGCGCCATCGTTTCCGCCGTCAATAGGGCGCATAAAGACTAGCCCGTGATGTAGCCCCGCGGTCCTTGCCTTACCCTCATGGGTGAATAAAATAGTAGGGACCCTGACGCACGCGAGGAGATTCGTTGATGAGCCAAACCCCCTATCTGCTGCCTTTCTTTGCCGGCGGTGGTGGAGCCACAGTACCGGTGGAGGGCAGCAGCCAGGCGATCCTCTTCTCGCTTCTGGGCTCCCAGGTGGCCCAGGACGGCTATACGCGCACCACCTTCACGCTCCTCCCGGATCGCGTCTCCGGGGGGTTCCTGGTGAACCACGAAAAAACGATTCTCGGGCGGCTGCCGCGTAATCTGCGCGATACCTACCCGCAGCTGGATCACATCATCACCAGGGGCGGCATCCCCGAGGTCCACGCCACTATCTCGCTCACCCAGGGCTCGGGAAAGATCAGCGGCAACCTGTACTTCCCCGCCCCCGTGTTCGTGATGCCCACCAACTTCCCGCCCAAGGAAAAGTGGGCCATGCTCCCCGAGGGCACCCCGCGACCCGTGGATATTTCCCGCGGGGACGCCCAGCGCCTCGTGGATCTCAATATCCCCTCGCACTGGCTTGCCACTCTTAGCATCGTTGATGACCTCGTGGTTTCCGTGATTGATAGCCACGTACTCGGCGTGCTCAGCCCGGAGGATTCCGCCGATATTCGCCCCCTGGTGGAACACTACGACATGCTGGGGCTCGTCCCCGTGGCGCGCGTGTTCTGCTACGACAAGGACGGCGAGCGCTACGTGGTGCTCAACGCGATGGCGGTGCAGGAGATGAGCGACGAGGAGCTTGAACCCATCGTCTCTCCCCTGGCTCCCATCGACCCCTATCAGCCCGCCACGGGCGAGTTCCCGGTGATTAGCGACGCCCCCATGAATCACGCCTGGGCCGTTACCGTCTCCGGGGATCAGGTGGTGGAATCCCTCAAGACCAACCCGGATAAGCAACTGCGGCCCATCACCTCCCCGGCCATGTTCGCCCTCAATCCCGACGGCACCAAAGTGTTAGAGGCCGGGCGCAAAGAGTCCACCGACAATGCCCTGCCCGAGGTGCAAAAGGTGCCCGCGCTCGAATCCGCCGCGCAGCGGAAGCAGGAACCGGAGCCCGATTTTGCCCCGGCGGCGGAGGTTCCTACCGGGAAAGCGGAGGCTCCCACAGCAGAGGCCCCGGTAGTGGAAGTCCCGGCCGCAGAGGTGGTTGAGGTGACAGAGGTTACTGAGGTAGTTGAGGCTGCCGACGTAACCAAGGCCCCAGAACCGGAGCCCCTACCCGAGCTGCCCGAACCCGAGCCAGCAGCGGCAGCGGAGCCCGAGGATTTCCCGCCCCTGCCCTACCCCCACGCCCGCCTGGGCGAACAGTTCCAGGAGGAGCCCGAGGACACTCCACGCCCGGAACCTGCGCGCCCGAACCCTGCTCTCCCGAACTCTCCACGACCCGAGCCGGAACCCGACTTCGCCCCGATGGCAGGCACCTTCGAGGGAGTCGAGGGCTTTGGCGATGCTCCATGGCCCGAGGTGCAAAAGGTTCCGGTTGCCACGAGTGCCGCTCCCACCCCCGAGACCACGGGCACTATCTCTCCCGTGATCGTCCCGGAGGAAGAGGCCCCCGAGGATCAGGATTACTACGACGAGGACGAGGACTACTACGAGGACGGCGAGGGCATCCAGTGGCTGCCCGCCATCGGCGTCATCCTTGGTGCCCTGGCCATCACCGTGGCCGCTCTCGGATACTTTGAGGTCACCCCCGACCTCACCTTGGACGCCACCCCGGCCTTCACCCTCCTGGGCGGCGGAATGCTCGTTGTTCTGGGCAGCCTGTGGTTCATGTTTAGGCCCAGGGACTAAGGCCTTATGTCGGAGCAACAGAACCACGATACGGCACCCTACGTAGCCCTCACCCTGCAAACCACCGGTATTCACCCCTCCACCGGCCGCGTGGTGGCTATCGACGCCCTGGTGTTCACCGAGGAGGGCACCATAACGGAGCGATTCCACGCGGTGCTCAACCCCGGCCCGCATACCAACCTCGGCCCCGTGCACTATCACGGGCTGAGCCACGAGGAGATTGAAGAGGGGCGCCGCTTTGGTGGGCTGCTCAAGAAGCTCGATAAGCTCCTCGACGGCCGCACCCTCATTGCCCACGACGCCCCCCTCACCTGGGGGTTTATGGTCTCCGAGGCGCGGCGCGCCATGAATGCGGCCGCCCGGGCCAATCGCTCCCGCGCCAAGGGACGCCAGCGTGGCAATAACGGGCGGCGTCGTCACCGCGTGGGCCACGTGCCCAAGCCGGAACTCATCGTGGACACCCTGGCCAGCGCGTACCGCAACGGAATAGACGTCCGCGATACCCGCCTGGCGGCCGTGGCTACCGCAATGGGCGTGGCTGCGGAGTCGCCGGTGGCGTCGATAAGCAGGGCGCAGCGCAGCGAGGAGGACGTGACCCGCGAGTCCACGCTGCTGCTCATGGAGCTTTTCTTACATATGCGCCGTGCGGGGACTACCCAGGCCGCTCGCAAGCCGGAGGATCTCAAGCCTGACCCCTTTGGGCTGCAACGCTCCGTGGTGCGGGTGGAGGCGGCGCAGGCTCCGCGGCGCCACGAGAACCCCGGGCCGTATCGGCCGGGCCACACGCTGCTGCCCGGCATGGAGGTGGTGGTCTCCCCGGAGATTGATATGGACCCCAACGAGATTATCTCCGCACTCATGCGCGCGGAGCTGAATTATTCGGAAAAGCTCACCCGGGCCACCTCCGTGGTGGTGTGCAATCGCACCACTGACCTGCGCGGGAAGGCCATGCACGCCCATCGCAAAGGTATCCCGCTGCTCAGCGATACCGCCTTTATGGAGGCCGTGGGGCGGGTCACCGGCGCTGCCTGACGGGCAAGGCTATTAAGGTAAAGGCCCATGAGCCTTGATCTTTCCTCGGCACTGCGCACACTGCGATCCCGCGCCGCCACTACGGCCGCCACGCTGGCCACCACCGCCTCCCGGCTCACCGGGCGCGGGGCGGGCGGCATGATCGGCGGCCTGGTGGCCCAGGCCATCGACCCCAACGTCATGCGCACCCTCGGCGCCGGCCGTCCCACCGCGCTGGTGACCGGCACCAACGGTAAGTCCACCACCACGCGCATGCTGGCGGCCGCCGTGCGTCGCACCAGCACCGTGGCCACCAATTCCGGCGGGGACAACATGGACGCCGGAATCATCTCCGCCCTGCTCGCGGGCAAGGAGGCCGATTCCGTGGTGCTGGAGGTAGACGAACTCCACGTGCCCTCGGTGGCCGAGCGCCTGAACCCCCAAGCGCTCGTGCTGCTCAACCTCACCCGCGATCAGCTCGACCGCGTAGGCGAAATCAACAAGATCGAGCGCGCCCTGCGCTCCTGCGTGGAGGCCCACCCCAACATGCTGGTGGTGGCTAATTGCGATGACGTGCTGGTGACCTCCGTGGCCTACGACGCCCCCAACGTCGTGTGGGTTTCCGCCGGTGCCGGATGGGTGGGCGACGCCGTTTCCTGCCCCCGCACCGGGGGCCACATCGTGCACGAGGGCACCGACTGGTACGCCGCCAAGCCGCTTCCCGACGGCCGCGAGTTCCGCCGCCCCCAACCCACCTGGGCCGTGAACGAAGAAGGACTGACGACCCCCTCGGGCCGCCGAGACCTCAACCTCACCCTGCCCGGGCGCGCCAATCGTGGCAACGCCGCCCAGGCCATCGCCGCCGCCGTGGGAGGATTCGGGGTGCCCCTGGAGGCCGCCATCTCCGCCGCGGAATCGGTGGATAACGTGGCTGGGCGCTACTCCACCGTGCCCTTCGAGGGACGCGACGTGCACCTGCTGCTGGCCAAGAACCCCGCGGGCTGGCAGGAAGCGCTCTCGATGGTGGACCGAGAGGCCGAGGGGTTGGTCATCGCCGTTAATGGCCAGGTGGCCGACGGCGAGGACCTCTCCTGGCTCTGGGACGTGCGCTTTGAGAACTTTGGAGACCTCTCCGTCAAGGCCGCGGGCGAACGCGGCACCGACCTGGCCGTGCGACTGCTCTACGCCGGAATCAACCACGACCTACACCCCGATCCCCTCGACGCCATCCGCGCCTGCCCACCCGGCAAGGTGGAGGTGCTGGCTAACTACACGGCCTTCCGCGACCTCAATAAGGCTTTGAAGAGTGCCGGTTCTTCGGGTTCTGGTTCTGATTCTGCTGGTACCGGTTCTGGCTCTGCTGGCACCGATGCCTCCGCTTCTTCCTCGAAAGGAGACGCATAAATGACCTCCCTCCAGATCGGCCTCATCCTCCCCGACGTCCTAGGCACCTACGGCGACGACGGCAACGCCCTCGTCCTGCGCGGGCGCGCCCGCATGCGCGGCATTGCCGCCGATATTCACCCCGTCAAACTCGGCGAAGCCATACCCACCGGCCTCGACGTCTACACCCTGGGCGGCGGCGAGGACACCGCCCAAATACTCGCCGCCGAACACCTCCTGGCCGACGGCGGCCTGCGCCGCGCCGCCGAGGCAGGCCGCCCCATCCTGGCCATCTGCGCCGGACTCCAAGTGCTCGGAGAATCCTTCCGCGCCGACGGCCGCATCGTAGATGGCCTCGGCCTCATCGACGCCACCACCACCTCCCTCGGCAAACGCGCCATCGGGGAGGTCACCTCCACCCCCACCGGGGCAGGATTCACCGCCGCCCTCACCCAGCCGCTCACCGGCTTTGAAAACCACATGGGCGCCACCATCCTGGGGTCCGCCGCCACCCCCCTGGGCGTGGTCAAACGCGGCGTGGGCAACAGCGATCACCACGGCACCGAGGGCCTTGCCGACGCCTCCACCCAGCGCACCGCCGAGGGCGCCGTGCAGGGCTCCGTGGTGGCCACCTACATGCACGGCCCCGTTCTAGCCCGCAACCCCCAGCTGGCCGACCTCCTCCTCGCACAGGCGATGGGCATTGGCCTGGAGGAACTAGAGCCCCTGGACATTCCGGTGGTGGACCAGCTGCGCGCCGAGCGCCTGGGGTAGGTGGTTTGCTGCGCGGCTTCGACGGCGCTTTGGGGTGCCGCTGCGGGGGTTGGGCGGTGTATTCGGGGTGAGGTGGCACCCCCTCATGTTGCTTGTGCTTATCGACGCCGTTCTATCCTGCCGGCGCTGTTCTGGCATTGCTGCAACACGAAAGGGTGCCACCTCGGGGCCGAGGTTAATTTTCGGACCGAGGTGGCACCCCTTGGTGTCGTTGCAGCGCTATTGTCGTGCTGGGCTAGGCGTTGGCGCGGCGTCGCAAAGTAAAGGCCACGTACCACAAGGCGATGGCCACCAGCGCCAAGGCCGCGCCCGCCAAGGCCGGGGCGGAGTAACCGTATCCGGCGGCGATCACCGCGCCGCCCATCGAGGCGCCGGCAGCGTTGGCGATATTGAGCGCCGAATGATTCAGCGCCGCCGCGAGGGTTTGGGCCTCACCGGCCACATCCATGAGGCGGATTTGCAGGGAGGGAATAAGCGTGGATCCCGACATTCCGATGAGCCCAAAACACACAATGGCCGGAATAACGCTCGTGGACGCGGCATAAAAAGCGAGCAACGTGGCGCAAATAGCACCGAGAGCCACGAGAATACCTAGTTCTAGGTTCCAATCGGAAAGACGACCACCCACCCATGTGCCGGCCACCATGCCAATGCCATAAACCATCAACACAATCCACATGTGCTTAGAATCGAGGCCTGCCCGCTGCGTCATTGTCCAAGAAATATAGGTGTACACCGCGAACATTCCGCCAAAGCCCACGGAACCAATAGCCAAAGAGAACCACACCTGAGAACGACGCAGCGCACCCAATTCCGTCATCGGGCTGGTGGGGGCCATTTCCGACATATGTGGCATAAGGAACCACAGCGCCACAAAAGTGCTCAGACCAATAAGAGAAACAAGCATGTACGCGCTTTGCCACCCCACCGCGTGCCCCAACGCCTGAGCAGCCGGAACACCCAATACCGTGGCAAAAGGCAAGCCCAGACCCACGAACGCCAGAGCACGCCCGCGCTGCCCCTTCGGAGCCATCGACGCCGCCGCCAAACCCGATACCGAGAAAAACGCACCGTGCGGCAGCGCCGCAATAAAGCGAGAAGCCACCAAAACCCCATAAGAATTGGCGTACACCCCGGCGAATACGGTTAAGGCATTACCGATGGTAAAAGCGGCTATCAAAATCAGCAGCAACCGACGCCGCGGTACCGAACCCGTGAGCGCCGCAATCAACGGTGCCCCCACCACCACGCCCATCGCATAAGCCGTAATAATATGCCCGGCGGTGTCCTCCGAAATGCGAAAATCAGCGGCAATATCGCTAAGCAGGCCCATCGACACAAACTCCGTAACGCCAATGCCGAAGCCGCCAAGGGCCATAGCGATCATCACGATGTAGCGGCGGCTCTCCGTAATCTCAGTTTGCCGGGGGAGGCTACGACGCCGTGACGGGCGAGGTGGTGCGATTGTGGGTTCCTGTGGGGTATGAGACACGGCGAGGTACCTTACCCGGTTCGAGGTGGAAGTGCACAGTGTTTATTTGGCTTCGGGTACGTCCGTTACGCCGTGGGCGCGTAGTGCGGCGGTGATCTCCTTTTCCAGCCGAGCGTTGAGTTCGGGGGCGTCGAAGAACGGCAGACTCTCCCCTAAAAGTTCCAGGCGCTGGCAATACGTCGTCGCGTAGACTCTCCACATCGAAGATTTCTCCGGCCAAACGTCGATTACCTGAAGGTTGATTTCGTCGTTGTCGTGAATCTTGTCCAGGTCCGTGATCCAGCCGTCCTCGCTCTCCAGCGCCCAGT
This sequence comes from Corynebacterium lowii, assembly GCF_001412085.1. Classification (GTDB taxonomy): domain Bacteria; phylum Actinomycetota; class Actinomycetes; order Mycobacteriales; family Mycobacteriaceae; genus Corynebacterium; species Corynebacterium lowii. The sequence continues at coordinate 245,569 of NZ_LKEV01000001.1, read as the reverse complement.
AATGCGCTTCCCAGATCTCCTCTTCCTCGTTCTCCAGTTGTGCTTGACTGATCGCCTCCGAGATTGGCCCCAGATACTCCTCGTAGATCTGATCGTGAGCCGTCTGCATCGCGCGCTGGCTGAGCTGTGCCCACTCCTGTCCGCTGGGTGGCCGTCCCATCGTCTCGCGCCACTGCTTGCGCATCATCTGCGCGAGGTTCTCCGAGCGCTCGTTGAGGTCCTCGCGCATCCTCTGGTACAGCCACTCGATCTCCTCCTCGGGCGTTTCTGGATTGAGTGCTCGGAGATGGCTCTCGACGTCCGCGCGGTGAATCATCGTCATGCTGGGTTCCTTCCTGGTTGTCTTACCCACTGGTAGTTGTATCAATCAACCGGGACAGGAACAGAACACCAGTTTGATAATCTCCTAATTTCCCGAATCTGCACGATTAGCAGCCCGCAAAGCGGCGATACTACTCACCAAACCGCAGTATTCCTCCCTGCGATGCATGGCTTCCTCAATTTCATCTAGAAGTTCTTCAGAAATGCGGAGATTATTATGAGCCGCATACCATAGCACATAGTCCATACCATCCCATTGATGATCATAAACCCCATCATCCATCACCCCAGACTGCACCCTTGGAGGAAGATTATCCCACATAAGAGAAACTACCTTCAGAGGAAGTGGATCAATGTCATAGTAGTATTCCATTTTCTCACGGCTACGATCACCTTCAACCGTATACCAGTACCCCTTTTCATGCACTCCAGTATAGGGATGTAGCTTCATTACGCCAGCCGCAATTTCAGCAACCACCTCAACCCCAGACAGAAACGGTTCCAAATCCAAAAAGCTTAAACGGATAGCTTCTATAGTATCATGGAAACTCATACGTCTAGACTTATTAGCGAAAACATAATCACCTTCACCAAAGCGAAATATCCACCACACACTATCCCTTGAATCCCGCGCAGAATAAAATCGTTTGATGATAGAATTATCATTTCCAGTTCGACCGTCGGTATAAATTACTCCACAAATCCCCCCTGGAATACATATTTCCATCATGCGGATCATGCACCATTCATCTCCACGTGCAAAAACCGCCCCCCAAATAACTTCTACATGTTTACGTTTAAACAACATGTCTCCCATTTTTTATATATGCCATTATTAATTCAACAAATATTAGCCACAGACAGTACGCACCTCTACACAGGCAGTACAATCACGTAAGTTATGATTAATTTACCACAATCATGCCATGACTCCATTTCTTTTGAAGTGACTCAATCACTCTGAGATGACTTATCTCTTCGAGCACAAACGCAAATGATTAGTGACGACATAAGCGGAGAACACTGACTAGGCATGGATTACGCTCTGTGGTACGCAAATCACGACGATCTCCATGTTTCCGACAATCTCCTCGACAAAGTAGAAGAAGAAATGACTCGCACTAAAGATTATCGCGGTTTGGCCACCAGTATAGCGACGTTGCGCGCAGCGAACGCAAAGACTACTTGAACCACAGTGCCCTCTCCCCAGCTGGGGCTCATCCCCGCTTACGCGGGGAACACGTTGTTCCAGATCAAGGAGACCACGGTGGTGCAGGCTCATCCCCGCTTACCCGGGGAACACTCTGGGTAGAGTCTCCGTAGACTCTTAGCAGCCGGCTCATCCCCGCTTACGCAGGGAACACGCGACGGCTAGACGGCCGGCAAGAACGGCTGGGGGCTCATCCCCGCTTACGCGGGGAACACTTAGGTAGGTCACTAGAAAGTGCGAGGGTAAAGGGCTCATCCCCGCTTACGCGGGGAACACTTTACGGGCAGGTTTTCCGATGGGTGCGCGGGCGGCTCATCCCCGCTTACGCGGGGAACACTATTCGATTTGACAGACCGCGCCGGTATCGTGCGGCTCATCCCCGCTTACGCGGGGAACACTGCCTCGGTGGTAAGGGGGTTAGTGGCTCAGGGGGCTCATCCCCGCTTACGCGGGGAACACAGCTTTTTGAGCGCTCCTACCCACTTGGCGATAGGCTCATCCCCGCTTACGCGGGGAACACCAGTGGGCACATTGAAGATGGCGTTCCAGGGCCGGCTCATCCCCGCTTACGCGGGGAACACTGCCTCGGTGGTAAGGGGGTTAGTGGCTCAGGGGGCTCATCCCCGCTTACGCGGGGAACACAGCTTTTTGAGCGCTCCTACCCACTTGGCGATAGGCTCATCCCCGCTTACGCGGGGAACACCAGTGGGCACATTGAAGATGGCGTTCCAGGGCCGGCTCATCCCCGCTTACGCGGGGAACACAAACCCTCAACGAACAGGCTGCAACGGAACCTGGGCTCATCCCCGCTTACGCGGGGAACACACTTTGGACATGCGGTACCCTCTGCCCTTTGTGGGCTCATCCCCGCTTACGCGGGGAACACCACCGTGGAGTACGCAATATCTTCACCTCGTTCGGCTCATCCCCGCTTACGCGGGGAACACAGTCGGGGTGGGGTTCTTCCTTGCGGCGGCTTGGGCTCATCCCCGCTTACGCGGGGAACACGAGAACTTCCATTTCCGCAGTCAGTATCACATGGGCTCATCCCCGCTTACGCGGGGAACACGCCCGGCAGATACGCGCCGCTGGCGGATGGGTAGGCTCATCCCCGCTTACGCGGGGAACACACCGCGTGGGGAGCGATGACCGGACGAATCGTGGGCTCATCCCCGCTTACGCGGGGAACACGGACTGGTCCTTTGTGCGTGAGGTCTATGGTCGGGCTCATCCCCGCTTACGCGGGGAACACAAAGACGGATGGTCCGCGCTTCTACGCACGCACGGCTCATCCCCGCTTACGCGGGGAACACTCCAGGGACTTTCTCTACGAGAACGTCCAGTACGGCTCATCCCCGCTTACGCGGGGAACACACTTGCTGACCAGCAAGAATAAGAGCCGAAAACCCATTCTAGCTACAACTTCCCCCACACCTCACCCCGCGCACCCCCATTCTCCCCTCAACATCCCCCCCAAAAAAATCACCCCACCCAATCTCACCGTCTCCCCCGCCTCACATTCCGCGCCATACTCCACCCCGTCCGCCGCCGATTCTCCACCGGCTTGGTCTCGGGCCGCAGCATCAACGTCAGCCCCTCGTAGTCTGTCGGTTGCCAGTCGTGCCGGTGCGTCTTGAACTCCATCCCCTGTTCATTCGCCGCGCTGTACACCAGCAACGCCCGCCCATCCTTCACCAGCGTTACGGTTCGGTCCCAGAGTTGTTCTCGCATCCTTGCCGTGGGCCGCCCTACGAACACACCGGGCGATATTTCCATGAGCCATTTGGTGAGGTCACCACGCAGACCCGCGGGGCAGGCTGTCACTACGAGCACCATCATTGGTGTTCCTCGATTTCCTCGCCCCAGTTCATGCCCGCGGCGATGACCTCCAATTCGCTCCACAGCATGAGTTGCACGTCCAGGATGTCCTCTTCTTCCGTGACACCCATGAGCGCGTAGAGGTCTTTGACTATGCGTTCCATGAGACGCAGGCGCACCACACTGTCGCGCACTAATCGACGCACCCCGGTGCTAATGTTCGCGCTATCCACCTCCCCTCCAGCGGCTTCCGACGCCGCTCCGGCCACGGCGTCGAAAGCTGCCGGGATGGTCACTTCCGCCTTGTAGAGGTCTGCGATGTCGTACACAAAGGAACGGTCGGTTCCCGTGTGCACCACCCCGAGGGCGGGGACAAATCCCAACCCCACGATCACGGCGTGCACGATTCCATACAAAGCGGCGTTGGCAGAGGTGAGGGCCTTGTTGATGGGATCTCCGGCATCGAAGTCGTTGGGGTTATAGCTCCGCCTGTTCCAGGCCACGCCGGTGCGCTGGGATTCCGCAGCGTAAATGCGTTTCATGCGTGCGCCCTCGCGCCCACGTAATTGGGCCATGCTTAGGGCGCTGACGTCCTCGCCGGGAAAGCGCATGGCGTACATGGCTCGGGCGCAATTGAGTCGGGAGCGCTGGTTGCTCACTATTCGGGCTTGGCGTGCAGCCATGCGCGCCGTTTTGGCCGGTGGGCGGCCGTGCGCGTAGTAGCGCACTCCCCTTTCGCCCACCCACACGATCGAGCAGCCGGCGTCGCCAAGCAGAGCCATCGCCTTGTGGGTGACGCGGGTGCCGGGTCCGAGCATAAGCACCGCCAGGGCGGTAGCTGGCACATGGGCCACACCGCGCTGGTCGGTGATGGTGAGCGCGTTGGCGGCGCTGTGGAGGGTAGCGCGCTCCACGTAGAGGAAGGAGATGCGGTCCTCCATGCGGGCGAGTTCCTGGCGCTCCAGGGGCACCTCGCTGGGATTGGTCATGGCCGCGCCAGGGTCAGCAGACCGCAGCCATAGGCGCGGGCCCGGCCAATACCGTGGGTGAGGGTGCTGCGCAGTTGTTCGGCGTCCTCCACCTCCAGCACTCCGGTGAAGCGCGCGGTACGCAGGCTCACCTGGTTTTTCCCCTCCCCTCGGCGGAAGCGGAGGTTCTCCTGGCCGGTGGTGGAGGCGTCGATAAGCGAAAAACCTGCTGCCTGGGAGCGTTTCAGCAGCCAGTCCACCTGTCCCTGGCCCACCAGAGGGGTGATACGGCCGCGCTTGCTGTCCTTCACCGCCTTGGACTTCACGGGGTTGGCCACGAGCTCGAATCGCCACTGCTGGCCGCGCATGAGTTTGTCCAGGAAGGGCTGGTAATCGGCGCTCTGCGCGGGGCGGGTATCCCACCCGGCCTGTTCGATAAGGCCGGAGGCGTCGGGCTTTTCCGGACCCACGATGTAGAGCGTGTGCTCATGGCCGCGATGGTCCACGCGCCAGAGCACACGGGTTTCCGATTCGTCAATGTCCGGCGGGAAAGTGGAGCGCACGGCGGCGTGCATGGCCTGCGGGTTGAGCAGGAGTTTGCGGGCGCCACGGCGCTGCGGGTTGAGCAAGACCTTGGTGAAAGTACTCATGCGGAGACCACCGCCTCCCAGAAAGAATCATCGGAGCGGCCCTCGGGGTTATCAATCTTCACACCCGGCTCCTCCACCACCGTGCGCCAGGCATAGCGGCGGTGCTCCTGAGAAAAGGAAAGAGGGACGTCCCGCTGATCCACGCCCACTTCACCCGGCGCTCCATCGCGGTAAATCGGCAGCGTAACCTGCTTGCTGCGCTCCTCTTTGTGCTGATCGCTGGCCTGCCAGTCCAGGGCTCGCAACTCTTCCACCGCACTGCCCTCGCGTACCCCGATTACCAGGTCCGGGGGCGCGGGGCAGGAACGACGCCCCAGGAACAGCGGGAAGCGCGGACGACGCAGCGCCTCCTCCAGCCCTTCCAACACCTCCCGACGCGGGCTTTCCACGGCGGCGACGAAGAGGGCGTCGCTAAGGTAGTAGCGGGTGACAAGGCTGGCCGCAGCCTTGGGGTTTTCCTGCCACCGCTGCGCCGTTTGGTAATCCTTGAGTAGGTTGCCCGGCTGGTCCACGCGCACCGCGAAAGTGAGTTCCGCAAGGTCCTCCACGGGGTCCGTGCGACGCCGTCCCTGCGCGGCCGCCAGCAGACCGATCACGCCGGACTTGGTGGGCACCTGGCCGGTGGCGCGGATCTTGTAGCGGCTGCGGTCACCCCAGGATTGCATGGGGCCTTTCAGCTTTAAGAGCAGGGAGGGCATTAAGCCTCCCCGGCGGCTTGGGTAGCCTCGGCCGGGCTGGTTTCACCCTGATCTGCTCCGCCTTCGAGAGCACCGCGCAGGGCCTCGCCCAGCTCCGGCAAGGTGACCTTGGTAGCCAAATCCTCGAAAGACTCCGGCAGGTTGCCCAGCCCCATCACAAAGGACGCCAGCGGCTTGAGGCTATAGACCTTCTCAATCTGGCGGGCCTCCGCCGCCAGGCGGCGCGCACCCTCCTCGCGGCGGCCCGTGGCCTCCTCACCATTGGCCTGCACCGGCTGTTCAAAAGCATTCACCAGAGACACCGAGCGGGTATCGCGCACCACCACGTACACCAACTCCGGCAGGGTATTGTGCGCAAAGGTGTTCTGCTTGCCCGTAGGCAAGGATTCCACGAAGCTCTTAAGGAACTGCACGGAACTAGTCACGGCAGCCGCGCGGTCACCCAGGTTCTCCGCCAGGGAATCGAAGTCGATGGTGGCAAAGCGATAGAGCGTGGAACTCATCATCTGTACCGTGCCGATCATGCCCGCACCAGTCTCCTGAGCGTCCTCCACCAGATCGTCCACGGCGGTGAAGTAATCAAACTCCGGCTCCGAGGGGTGAATACCCAGGGCGTGAGCCACCTGCACAGAAGCATCCACGTTATAGGAAGCATCATCGGCTACCATGCGGCCGAACATGGCGATGTCCACACTGTGCTCCTGGTTGAATAGAGCCACGGCGTCGTTCTTCTTGATCTTCTCGCCATCGGCCTCAATGATGGCGGCCGCGATGTTTTCCACCTGGCGCGGGCTCACGAAGAGCAGGTAGCCCGTCTCCGCGAGGCGCTTGCGCTCCTGCTCATCGGCGTTTTCCGGATCCTCCTTGGGCTCGGTGAGCTTAATCTTGAGCGTCTTGAATACCTCTTGCACCGCCTTTTCGGCGCGCTCCACAGGCCAGGCCTCCGCGCCACCCTGCTCCTGGATGGCTTCGATGATCTTGGCTACCACGCGCTTGGTGCGGTAGCCCACCTTGGAGGCGTCCCAGTTGTCCTCGAAGTCCTTACGAATCGCGCGCTTCCACGACTGGGAGGAAACCCGCTGGCGCGGCACGCCACCGAAGATCGCGGACTTAGGTGCACCCGTGTCATCGCGGTTGATGAGGCTAGGCGGCAGGGATTGCAGGGCGTGAATATCAATGGTGATGGACATGGGTGTTCCTTTCTAAGAGTTTTCAGAGGTGGGTTCCTGGGCCGGGATACGGGAGAAGTCCCGGCCCCAGCGCAGCAGCGTTTTTTGTCGATATTTCGGGTTATCCAGGGCCCGCAGATCAGCGGCGAACTGCCCGTAGTCAAAGCCCAGCTTCTCGCCGCGCAGCAGGGTAATAATCGAGCGCATGTGCTCCAGGCGGGACCGGGAATGCTGCGCCAGCACCAGGGCATCAAAACGCGGCTTAAACGATTCCGATTCCGTGCGCTGGTACAACTGCCCACAGGCCCGCGCGAAGGAATGATCCCTCACGTGCATGGCAGCGCGCGTACCTTGCATGTGCAGGGCAAAAAACGTCAGCGCGTGATAGGCCGCGCTTTCCGACGCCGTAACGGCATCGCCCTTGCCCAGCAGCGACTCATCCAGGGGTTTTTCCAGCGTGAGCAACACCCGAGACAATCCCAGGGGATCGCTTTCCGGCGGCCGGCCCGCGTTGCGCCGCAACTGCGCCAGCACCCCCCGGGCGCGGGCCTGATCCCTTTCACCGCGCTCCCCAAATATCTGCGCCTGGAGCACCGTAGTGGTCAACCCCACGGCCTGAGCCAAATTATCTTCCTTATTCTCCATCTTTCCTCCTTTCCCGCTGGGTGGCGGGAAGAGTCTCGTCGAGCTTTTTATGCAGAGCCCGCCAAGCCGTAGCCGCCGAGCGGATATAGGGCTTCCCGCCCTCCGAGGCCGGGGCGGCCTCCCGCCCAATCAACGTTTGCGGGCTCACTCCCTTGAGAAACACCAAGGCATTCTCCTCCACCCGCGCCCGCACGTACTCTTGCCACTGCTTTTCGTGTTCAGCCACGTCTCCATCGGCCAACTTCCCCAGCCACTGCCTAAAGGGAAGTTCCAGGCGGCTGAGCAGAGTATCGGTGGGTGCACTCTGGAACTCGTATTCTCCCCCCGCAGCCACCAGGAGCTGCCCAGCAAAGGAACCTAGGGCGATGGCGGCGTCGGCCGTGGCTTTGGCGTTATCGAGCAACAAGCGGCGTTGTTCGCCTGCCTCGAGGCGCAGCAGGCTCACCGGAATCTCAATCCGGCTGCTCACCACCTCTGCCGCCGAGGAGGCCTGCGGCCCATAGGCCACGGAGACCATCTGGAGGTTCGCCCATTCGGGGGCTATATCCAGATTGTTTAACTCCGCCAATTGAGTCAGCGTGCCCGGACGAACAGGAGCCACGTTCTTATCATCAAAGCCGGGGTCTCCTTCCAAGGCGATGAGGGGTTCTAGCGAGCGCCACATGGTGCGGGTGACGTCGAAAGGCCGCGGATAGTGCACCGTATGGCCCTTCTTAGACTTGTTGGCGCTGTATCGGTAAGGCGTCATCGGATCGCCCATGATGTTCGCCCCGGCCTCCGGGATGCGGTCGCCGTTGCTCACCAGCACTTCGGTCACCCGCTCGCCGTCGTGGAAGAGCCGCACCCGGCGCGCCTGCCAGGTGGCGAGGTCGGCGGGACCGGTGGGGTACACGGCGTCGGCCTCGGGCTTGCGCTGAGCGGCGTTATCGGGGCGTCGTTCCCAGGCGGCGGAGTCCCCCTCGGTGAGCAGACATTCCTCGGTGGTGTTGAGCACCAGGGTTTCGCGCAAAGTATTTCCCAGCAGAACCGTGCCGCCGGTCATACCCGTCCAGCCGGTGCCGATGGGATAGCCCTTACCACCCTTCACGCGGGGATCGCCCACCGCGCCGGACTTGATGCCGGAGTAGTCATAGGCCTGGGTGTAGATGAGCCAGCGAGCGGCCTCGGCAAAGCTCAGCGTGGTGCGAGCCTGGCCGGCCCTCATGGTGAAGTACTCGTCCTCGGCCTCGGGCACAATGCGGCGGGCCTCCAAGCGCGCGTTCTTAGAAGTATGGAGGCCTGCCACCTGCATAAAGGGGGTCTCCGGGTGAAGGAGGTCAAAGCGATCTCGGTGGCGCTCTAGGTAGTCGAGCACCACCTCATCAACCCCACCCTCTGAGGCCTCCGGCCAGGCTTCCTTAAACCACTCATCGTGTTCATGGGATTGCCCACGCGCCACCGTGACCTTCTCACGATGCGCCCGCCAATAGATCGCCAGGAGCACGCGCAGCACGGCGTAGTCCTGAGGAGGGGAATCGCCCCGCAGGTTAGCCACCGCGTGTTCCCCGTCGAAGATCTGCCTGATGCTCAGCAGCGTTTCCGTACCATCGCCCAGCACGCAGGCGATCCAGGGTTCATCGAGCAACTGAAAAGTATCCGTCACCGGCCCTGCCCCTCCTTGTCACGTTTTTCCTCCAAACCCAACTCCGTGGAATAGCGCAGCCGGGTACCTGCCAGGTCCGCCTCGCAGTTCTCGTTCAGCACCAGCGCCACCTGCCCTTTGAGCAGATAACTCTGCGCCCAACCCACCGGAGTCTCCTGCTCTAACTGGTCAATCACGCGAGTAAAATCCCTCTCGCGCTTGGTTAATCGCCCCGGAAGCCTTACAGTGTTACCGGCCAACCTTCTGGATAGGGGGTAATCGGGGGTATCCCCTTCAGCTATGTCGGCCCCCTCATACCCCAGGGGCCGGTAGCCATATTCCGTACCGATAATCGGAATGACCTCTACGGTGGGGGCGGCATCGCGCACCTGAGCCAGACCCGCCTCCTCTTTCTTGCGCGCCCTATTCTTGGCATAGCGAACAAAAAGAGAGTGATACTTTCCAGCCAGGGCAATCCCCGGCACCTGATAGGTACCAGCCCGGCCCTCCGAGCGCTCGCGCTCCGCCTCACTCTCCCCCACCGCCTTCTCCCAGGCCTCCCGCCACACCTCCGGCACCTCAAGGTCCGCAGAGTAGGTGGCGTGCACCAACGGGGCGATGTCGTCGGGGCGTCGCAAGCCGTGGGCGAGCACACGATCTTCCAGCACGGCCATCGTGGCCAGCAGAATCTTCGAGTCATAAATCGCCGCCGTGCCGCGCTCGAACACGGGCACCGGGGAGCGCTCTTCAATGCCACGGATCAGAACCCGCGGCTCGCGCAGGTGCTCCGGGCGATCCTCCGCCGGGCGACCGTGGCGATGCAGGCGCCCCACACGCTGAATGAGCAGGTCCATCGGAGCGACGTCGGTAATCAGCAGGTCCACATCAATATCCAGGCTCTGCTCCACCACCTGCGTAGCCACCACAAAACGCCGCTCAGGCCGCCCCTCACCCCGGTGTGCCCGCGGCCCAAGCGCGGCGCGCAGCGCATCCTCCTTCTCCGCGCGATCCGAGGCCATAAAGGCCGCGTGATGGAGTTCCACCTCGCCCGGAAAATGCTCACTCAGCAGCGAATACGTCTCCTGCGCGCGCCGAATCGTATTGCACACCACCAGCACACACCCGCCACCCTCCAGGTGCGGGATAAGGGCGGCCGGGGCGTCGTCGATAAGCTCCACCTGGGCGTGCAGCTCCGTGGGGCGCGCGGGCACCTCGTACTCCCGCATGCCCCGCTTATCGACGACCGTGAGCAGCGGGTATCCCGTCCCCTCCGCCGGGGTATCGCCATAAGCGCGGGCGAGTGCGCTCTTCTGCTCGACGGGGAGCGTCGCACTCATCAGCACCACCGAAGCCCCGTAAGCCTGGAGCCATTCGAGGGCCTTGTGCAGATAGGAGCCCATATATGCGTCATACGCGTGCACCTCATCCACGATGATGACTTTGCCCGCCAAGCCCAGGTGACGCAGCATAGAGTGCTTAGCCTGAAGCGCGAGCATGAGCACCTGATCCACCGTGCACACCACGAAGTTAGAGAGCACCCCGCGCTTGTTGCCCTTGAGCCACTGGGTAGCCACCACCTCACCGTGACCCCCGGCCTCCTCCTCGATGCTGTGCAGCGGCAGGCGCTGATACTCCGCCGAGAGCGCGCTCTTGGAATGGCCCAGATACATGGAGGTGACCTCGCCGGAAACGGTGCCCGCCCAATCCAGCACGCGCTCGAAGAGGCCATTGGCCGTGGCCATCGTAGGCGCAGCGAACACCGCGCCCTGAGCACCCGTGCGGGCCGCGATGATGTGCGCGGCGGCGAGCGCGGTTTCCGTTTTCCCCTCGCCCGTGGGAGCCTCCACGATGATGAGGCACGGGCCGTCTACCTCGTCCAGCGCCTGTACAATGGCCTTTTGAATCGGGCGCGCCCCGAAGTGCTCGGGCCAGCCGAAGGTGGCGCGATAGTAGGCGTCAATGAGGTCCTCACTACCCAGTTCCGGAACCTCACCCCGCCACGGGCCGGTGAGAACCACAGCCTCCATGCCGTTATTAACGCGCTCCTCCTGGGTGGTGGTGATGGCCATAGGGAAGGCTTCGGCGTTAGAGGCGATCCAGTCCGCCATAATCACCAGGCCCGTGATGAGCTGCTGGGTGCGGGTGTCCAGGCGCTTGGTTTTGGCCAGGATCTCCGTAGTCATGCCCGTGGCCTGGGTCATGGCCTCCATGAGTTCATTCTGGGCCTGGTGCCAGGGTTCGGGATGTCTTTCTATGATGCCTTTGGCTGCTTGGAGCGTCACAGGGTCGGTGGCGATGCCATGGTGGGCGCCTGGGATCTGGGCTAGGGATTGGGCTACTTTTCCGTCTATCCCCTGCTCCCACAGCCAACGCCCCACGATCACCTCGGAGGCCAGGGCGTGCGGGAGCTTCTCCTTTGTGCTCCGTTGAACCGGCAAGAAACCCGCCTCGCGGACACCCTCCACGATGTGTGCACACTCTGGGCGGGGTTCGATTTGGTATTGGAAAAAACTTGTCGCCTTGCCAAGATCATGACATCCAGTGAGCCACGCCACAAGAATCTTGACTTCTTTCCCCGCAAGCCCCGTCCCCTCCGCAATCCGAGCTTTGAGAACCGGAGCCAGCCACCCTTCCCACAGGCGCTCCGCTACACACGCGGAGTCAAGTAAGTGCTGCGGGAGGCTGAGCCAGCCGGTTTCATCACCAGACTTGGCCCAGAGGGCTGTGACCTGTGGATTCATTACCTGTATGATACTATCATAGTCCATACCATCGTTCATCATGTGGCACAGCATACATTAAATAGATGCCGGGGGCAACTTCGTATCAAACAGCAAAAAATCGACATTTTTATTGCTCTTAACTTGACTATTAAATAGAATGACTTAACGCCCGGGTCCCGGACCGTCCGGGGTGAGCCTAGTCAAGTTCTTGAGCAGTCAAATTGTCGAGAACGCTCCCCGCACCAGCGGGGCTTCCCAAAGGCTCCCCGGGCCCCTCTTCAAGGATTTCTCTATGAAAGTCACGGAACAACAACCCGGTCTCAGCCGGGTCCCCACCGATAAGGAAGAAGTCTCTCCCTCCTACTACGTGTTCTTCTGGGAGCGCGAGGAATATTGGGAGCATGACCCCTTAGACGAGGTTTCCTACAAGCGCACCTCCTACCTCATCGAAGGCGCCCGCTCCATCATCGAGGCCGAGGATTGGCGCCGCACCAACGCCAAGGGCAGAATCTCCGCACTCCTCCTTCCCGTGAAGCACACGTCAGACTACGACAACCGGGAATACACCCGGCTCATTCTCCTCAGCGGGGCATATGTGAGCACCCCGGAGTACACCGGTGGCTTCACAGCCGAGTTCCATCCACCCCATTAACTTCCCCACACCCACGCCTCCCGCGGCACCAACCCCGGCTCGAACTTCTCGGCCAGGCCCGCCAGGGAATCACAGCCCTCTACCCCCACGGACTCCGCAAGGCGCGTGACTACCTGGGCCACGGGGGCGTCGGCAAGCATCTCCCGGAGGGTCACGGCGCCGTCGCGTTTAGCGAGCCGTTTACCCGTGGGGCCGAGTACGAGCGGGACGTGCACGTACCCCGGCTGCGGCAGCCCCAGCAGGTGCGCCAGGTAGGCCTGGCGCGGCGCGGAGGAGGCGAGGTCATCGCCGCGCACCACCTGGTCGATGCCCGCAGCGACGTCGTCCACCACCACGGCGAGGTTGTAGGCCCAGTCCGGCTGCTGGCCGCCGCGGCGCAGGATGAAATCGTCCACCTCGCCGGTGAAGGCGCCCAGGAAACCATCGTTTACCTGCCATTTCTCCACCTCGGCGCGCAGCCGCAGCGCGGGCACCCGCCCCTGCGCCAGCAGCTCCCTGCGACGCCACTCCCGCTCCCCCTCGGGCAGGTCGCGGCAGGTGCCGGGGTAGCGGCCGGGGATGGCGTGCGGGGCGCGGGCGGCCTCCTGAATATCCTTGCGCGAGCAATAACACTCGAACACGCGCCCGCGCTCCGTCAGCGCCCGCAGCGCGGCCTCATAGGCGCTGGTGTTATCGGACTGGTAGGTGGGCGCGGCGTCGAAGGTCAGCCCCAGCGCCGCAAGGTCCTCGATCTGCCGCTGCGCGCTCTGCGCCGAGGAACGCTGCGTATCAATATCCTCCACCCGCAGGTAGAAGCGCCGCCCCGTGTGCCGCGCATACAGCCACGCCAGCACGGCGGTGCGCAGGTTGCCAAAGTGCAGGTCCCCGCTTGGCGACGGCGCGTACCGCCCCGCCCCCCGCTCATGGTGCTCCAGGGGGCCCGGCTGTGATTCCTTGGCTGCCATATCCGTGAGGATACTGGGTTCCTTTTGTTGTGTTCCTTGTGTGGTGCCGGGTGCGGGGCTGGCGGCCCTGTTTTGTCCTGCGGCGTCGGCACCGATCCCGGCACCAAGGGGTGCCAGTGGCGGGGTCGGGACGTCGATCGTGGGGGCAGTGGCACCCCTTGGTGCTGTGTCGGGTGATTCGAAGCGTGCTTTCGGTGTCCCCTCCAACACGTAGGGGTGTCATTGCGGTCCGAACAGCAAAGTAAACCCGTCTAACGGCACCCCTTGGTGTTAGCGCAGGTACCAATCTGCGGCGTTATTCCAGAACACGTCCTCCACCTGCTCCTCATCAAGGGCATCACAGATCAATGCAAAATCGGTGTCCTGGAAAGGGCGGCGGGCACGGGTTGAGGGAAGATCGGTGCCAACCATCAACGCGTGAGGATTGGCCTTCACTATTTCCTTGATTGCTTTCGTGGGATCGAGCTCAATGCGTCCAAAACCAGTCGCCTTCACCTTCATTCCCCGTTCCACCAAGGCGAGCAAGGAGAGCAGCCCCTCCTCGTGTAGACCCAGATGATCCACGCTGACCGCAGGCAATGCTGACACCACGGGCATGATCTCCGGCAATTCTCGCGCGTCTATGTACAACTCCGTGTGCCAACCCACCAGGTCGTAGACGCGCCTCGCCAAACGATCTAAGTCCTCCAACGACGCCGAGCCTCCTCGACGCACATTGAAACGCACTGCTCGCACACCGTGCCGATGGAGTTCAAGAATCTTCTCATCCTCAGTATCGGCCGGTATCTGCGTAACACCCACATAATGAGGTCCCAAAGCCTCCAGGGCTGCAATCAAATACCCCTGGTCAAAGCCCTGGAACGAGCCCGAAACCACCGCACCACCACTCACCCCAAGGTCAGCAATGCGCTCCTGATATTGGGTCACCCCAAAGGGATCAGGCAAATAACCGTTATTCTCCTGTAGCGGAAAATCGGGGTCAATGATGTGAAAATGAGCATCAAAAACGCGCTGGATCTTCATTTTTCTCACCCTACAGGGTGCCAGTAGGAGGGGTCGGGGCGTCGATAAGCGGGAAGTGGCACCCCAACGTGCCGCTGCCTTGCTGCGCCCAACCCCAAGGGGTGACACCTCCGCCCCACCAGACCACATCAACCCGGTAGTGGCACCCCTAAGCGCCACCAGCCCCCAACAACACACACCACCCGCCTCTCCCAACCCCAAAGGGTGCCACTACCCCCTCGCAACCCATTCATCCCCCACCACTGGCACCCCTATGGCAGCATGAGAGCCGTGACAGACTCAACAAACCCCAGGTTCATTCCGGTGCAGCGCTCGCTGTACCCGGTGATCGTGACGCTCTTCGTCACGGTTTTTCTCATCTCCAACATCACCGCCACCAAGGGAGTGGCGCTCGGGCCGCTCATCACGGACGGTGCGTTTTTCCTCTTCCCCCTGGCCTACGTGCTAGGCGATGTCCTCGCGGAGTGCTACGGGTTCCGGGCCTCGCGGCGGGCGATTCTCACGGGGTTTGGGGCCACACTGTTAGCGGTGATCTCCTTTTATATCGCCATCGCGCTACCGGCGGCGGAGTTCTACGAAAATCAGGAGGAGTTCTCCCTGGTTCTGGGCCTGGTGCCGCAGATCGTGCTGGCCTCCCTAGCGGGTTATCTGGTGGGCCAGTTGCTCAATTCCTATGTACTGGTGGCCCTCAAGCGCCGCACGGGGGAGAAGAAATTGTGGGCGCGGCTGCTGGGCTCCACGGTGGTGGGAGAGTTTGGCGATACATTGCTGTTTTGCCTTATCGCCGCCCCGGTCATTGGCATTAGCACCTGGGGCGATGGGTTGAATTACCTCATCGTGGGCTTTGCCTGGAAAACCGGCCTGGAGGTCATTCTCCTGCCGGTCACGTATGCCGTTATCGGGTGGATTAAACGCCGCGAGAATTATTAAGGCGCTGGCGAGCGCGGGCCACCAATTCCGCGCGGTCCACGGGGGCGATGCTCGCGGGAACGGGCACCGAGGGAATCTCCACGGGCTCAAGCTCGGTGGAACCGGAAGTGGAACGGGAGCCCGCTTCCTCCACAGAATCACCCTCCACCCGAATATCCTTTTCCCGGATAAAGAGCACGCAGGCCAAAGCCCCCACCACGGCAAAAACGGCCGCCATGATGAAGATACCGTGAAGTCCCTCCACAAAGACCTCGCGGGCAAGGTCGCCTAATTGCGGGGCAAACTGGTCCACCAGGTCAAAGCGCCCGCCCTCGGTGGCGGTGATGATCTGCTCGGGGGCACCCTCCATGCCGTCCTCGATGTGATTGGCCAGGTAGGCGCCGTAGAGGGCCACGCCAAAACTGGTGCCCAGCGGCAGGGAGGTATTGGCGATACCGGAGGCGGTACCCGTCTTTTCGCGGGGCACCACGGAAACCGCCAGGTCCATGAGGTGCGGCAGCATGATACCGGTGCCAATACCAATGACCACGTAGGAGGGCACCAGGGCGGGCCAGCTGGAATCGGGCTGCACCATGAGCCCCAGGAGCAGGCCCCCTGCCACGATAATCATGCCGAGCGCCTGCACGAAGCCCAGCCGCATGACCTTGCCCAGCGCCAGACCCACGGCGGAGAAAATCACGATCGGCCCGGCTAGGGTGGTGGATACGTAGCCCACTTCCAGGGCGGAAAGGCCCACGTGCCCGGAAAGCCAGAGCACGATAAAGGGCATCATGCCGAAGCTGAAAAGGCGCGCCGCAAAGGCGGAGAAGGCCACGGTGGAGAAGGAGGGAATGCGGAAGAGGCGAATATCAATCATCGCGGAATCGCCCTTGGAGGTTTGAATCCAGGCGAGGATCACCGCCAATTGCGCCGCCGCCGCGAAGCTCAGAATTACTAGCCAATCCGTCCAGCCTCGCTCGGGGCCGGAGATAATGCCGTAATTAAGGCTAAAGAGCATGCCCGCCGCGATAATCGTGGAGGGGACGTCGATGGGCGGCATTTCTGTATTTCCGGCCTCGCGTTCCCGCTTGTGAAGATCGGGAATGAAAATCAGCGTGGCCAGCAGCACAAAAACGCCGATGGGAATGTTAATGGCAAAAATCCATTCCCATTGGCCGTGCTCTACCAGCGCGCCGCCCACCAGCGGCCCCACCGCCGAGGCCGCCGCGGAAAGGCCCATCAAAATGGCGATGGCCTTGGTGCGCTGCTCCTTTTCCGCAGGGGAGAAGGCGTCGGAAAGCAAGGGCACCGAGGTACCAAAAACCAGCGCGCCACCGGCGCCCTGCACCGCGCGGGCGGCGATGAGCATGGTTTCTGAGTCCGCGCTCATACAGGCTATCGACGCCCCCAGGAACAGCACGTGACCGATGAGGAAGATGGAGCGCCGCCCGATGAGGTCGGAGATGCTGCCCACGCTGAGCATGAGCGAGGCGAAAGCCAGGGAGTAGGCGTTAATCACCCATTGACCGCCCGAGAGGCTCAGTTGCAGGTCCTCCGAGATGGCGGGCAGGGCGACGAGCACGATGGTGATGTCCAGGGTCATCATCACCGCGGAGATGGTGGATACCGTGGTAGACCACTTCTTCGGTGACGCCGCCGGGGCACCGGAGCGGCGGTGCTTACCGCCCTGGACTGTACTCATTGTCTGGTTGGCCACCTGCGCATTTTCTCACACGGCGCGGGTTCCTTGGTAATAACGGCCCAGGAACTCATCGCGGTAGGCCTCATAATCCCCGGCCTGGATCGCGGCGCGGATATTATCCACCAGCCCTACCATGAAGGCGAGGTTATGCATGGTGCACAGGGTTCCGGCTAGGAACTCCTTGGCCTTGAGCAGGTGGTGGATATAGGCGCGGGAATAATTCTGGGAGACGTAGCCGCCGAACTCCTCGTCAATGCCCTTGAAGTCGCGCTTGAAGCGGGCGTTGGTGAGGTTCAGGCGGCCATCCAGGGTGTACACGCCACCGCGCCGCCCCAGGCGGGTGGGGGCCACGCAATCGAAGGTATCCGCGCCCGCCTCGATGGCGGTAAAAAGGTCGTCTGGCTCGGAGATACCCAGCAGGTGCCGGGGTTTGTGCTGGGGGAGCTCGTCGCAGACCCAGCCCACGATAGTGCCCAGGTTCTCCTTTTCCAGGGCGCCGCCAATGCCAAAGCCCCCGAAACCGCGCTTACCTTGGGCCTCGGCGGCGTCGGAAAGCGACACCAGATCGCGGGTGGCCTTGCAGCGCAGGTCCTCGTACTGCGCGCCCTGCACCACGCCCCACAGCGATTGCTTAGGCTTGTCCGGACGGGCCAGGGTGAGGCGATGGTGTTCATCGAGGCAGCGCTGCGCCCAGCGCGTGGTGCGCACCAGGGATTCCTCCTGGTAAGCCCTGCTATCGACGAGCGTCGTGAGCTCATCGAAGGCAAACATGATGTCCGCACCCAGGTGGTGCTGGATTTGCATGGAAACCTCGGGGGTAAAGCGGTGCGCCGAGCCGTCGATGACGGACTTGAAATCCACGCCGTCCTCATCCACCTTGGCCAGGCGCTCCTTCTTGGCGGCGCGCACGTCCTCCTTGGTGAGGTTGGCCACGTCCATCGCCAGTACCTTTTTAAAGCCCACGCCCAGGCTCATCACCTGGAATCCACCGGAATCGGTGTAGGTGGGGCCGTGCCAATTCTCAAAGGCCGCCACTCCCCCGGCCTCGTCCACGATCTCCGGGCCGGGCTGCAAATACAGGTGGTAGGCGTTGGAGAGGATCGCCTGGGCGCCCGTCTCCCGAATCTGCTCCGGGGTGAGCGTTTTCACCGTGGCCTTGGTGGCCACCGGGATGAAGGCCGGGGTGGCAATATCCCCGTGCGGGGTGTGAATCACGCCCGTGCGGCCATGCTTGCCCGGCTGGTCATTATCCAGGCGGGTACCCACCTCAAAGAAAAGATCACTCATGCTTAGCCAATACCTTTTTCTCTAGAGCCGAACCCTCCACGTCCAAGGAGGGCATGATCCTATCCAACCAGCGCGGAATCCACCAGGTAGCCCGCCCCAGCACGAACATCGAGGCGGGGGCGAGTGCCATGCGGATAAAGAAGGCGTCAAAAAGCACGCCCATGCCCAGCGCAAAGCCGAAGATCTGAATGAACGGCAAGGGCTGGTCGATGAAGGCCACGAACACCGCGATCATAATGAGCGCCGCCGCCGTGACCACGCGCGCGCCCTGGGCAAAGCCCTCCACCACGGACTCCTCCACCGCCGTGTACTCCGAGTGAGAGACCCCGCCGGAATGGGTGTAATGCTCGCGCATGCGGGTGACCAAAAAGACCTGATAATCCATCGCCAGGCCGAAGGTGACACCGATGAGGAAGATCGGCATGAAGGAAATCAGCGGCGCCGGAGTGCCCACCAGCCCCCACAGACCCTCCTGCCACACCAGTACCGTCACGCCGAAGGCCGCACCCACCGAAAGCAGGAATCCCAGGCCCGCCACCAGCGGCACCATCAAGGAACGGAACACCAAGAGCAACAGCACAATCGCCAGGCCCACCACAATGCTCAGATAGAGCGGCATGGCCCCAGCCAAGGTCTCCGTAATGTCCATCTGCACCGCGGTCAATCCCGTGAGACCCACCGTGGTGCCCGTAGCACCGGCGATCTGCTCCGCGCGCTCACGCAGCGCGTGGGAAAGCTGCACCGTCTCCTGATCCGCCGGGCCCGTGTACGGGGTCACCATGATCTGAGCGGCCGTGTAATCCTCATTAGCGCCTACCAACTGGGCATTCTTCACCCCCGCCATGCCATCGAGAGTATCCACCGTATAAATAAAGGAACTCAGCGCGGCGGCCCGCTGCGGATTCTCCTGCGCGGACTCCCCCTGCGCCGCCATGAAAGGCTGGAGCGCGGCGGACTGCGTGGACACCTCGTGAGCATCCACGATCATCAAGAAGGGCGAGTTCACGCCAGCGCCAAAGCCCTCCGCCATGAGGTCCGCGGACTTGCGCTGCGTGGTCTCCAGATTCGAGGTGGAATCCGAGGGCAGGGCCATCTCCAACTGCGTCACCGGGTACGTCAGCGCGCCCAGGCCCAGCACCACCACGGCGATGGTCAGGCCCGGCACCTTGTGGACGAAACGAACCCAGCGGCGGCCGAGGGAGTTGGCTGTGTTTTCTGTTCTTTCTGCTTCCTCGGTGCGGAGGCGGTGGCGGCCCTGGCCGCTGGCTTCCGACGCTCCCGTGAGGGTGGGGTTTACTTGGCCGGCATCGACTTGGGCAGTATTGGCTTGGGCGGCGCGGCGTCGGCCGTGAGGGGTGCCAGTGCGGGCTCGTTTATTCCCCGCCACCCCCGGAATGGCACCCGCAAAGGCCTTGTTCCCCACGATTCCCAGAAGCGCGGGCACGAGGGTGAGCGCCACCAAGAGCGCGGCGAAAACGGTAAAGGCCGCCAGCAAGCCCATCGCCGTGAGGAAGCCGATATTGGCCACAGCCAGGGCGGCGAGCGCCACGATCACGGTCACCGCTGCGAACACCACCGCGGTTCCCGCCGTCCCCACGGCCATACCGGCGGCCTCCTCGGGTTCCAGGCGGGCGCGTTCCGCGCGGTAACGCGCCAAGATAAAGAGCGCATAATCAATGCCCACCGCCAGGCCGATCATCACCGCCAAGGTGGGGGTGATGTTATTGAGTTCCACAAAGCGCGTGGTCAGCAGGATTCCCAGCACGCCAATGCCCACGCCGATCACGGCGGTAATCAGGGGCAGCCCGGCCGCCACCAGGGAACCGAAGGTGAAGATCAGCACCACAAAGGCCACGATGAGGCCGATCATTTCGCTGGAGGTCTTAATAGCGATGGGATCGCCAAAGCCCGCGCCACCGGCCTCTACTTGGAGACCCGCGGCGCGGCCCTTCTCCATCGCGGCCGTCACGGCATCGCGCTGCTCCTGGGTGACGTCCATCGAGGTTTCCACGTCCAGGGCAAAGGTGGTGTAGCCGATTTTTTCATCGGCGGAGAGCAGACTCAGATTCTCGGCATCTTTTTGGGCGCTTTCCTCCGGCAGGCCGGAATCCACGGAGGTCTGAATCACCTGTTCTTCCAGCTCTTTTGTTTTGGTCACGGGGTTACCAAAACGCTGGGTATCGGTGATGAGGTCGCCCAGGCCCTCGTCCAGGGAGGCGATCACACCGTCGATGGCCTTGGTGTTCTGTGGATCGGTGAGCTTCTGCCCCTCCGGCGCCTTAAATACCACGTTGATGGAGGCCGCGGTCACCGGATTTCCCTGTTCAGGGAAGTTTTCCACCAGCATGCGCGTGGCCTCAATCGAGGGCGAATTATTAATGGAGAACTGATTAGTAAAAGGGCGCATGAAGGACAGCGCCGCACCCGCCATCGCCACCAACACCAGCAGCCACGTGCACAGCACCCACCACTTCTTGCGAAACGACCAGCGGCCCAGCGAGTACAACAGTTCAGCCACGAACCTACGTTCCCTCCATCGATTAAAAGACTCCCCAAGTGTACTGAAGGGGTGCCACTTCGGCCCCGCCCGGCTTATCGACGCCCCGGTGGCACCCCTTGGCGCTGGGGTCCATGCGGGGTTCGTGCGGAATGGGCTCTCTCTGGGTGGGTTCCGGTGGATATGAAGTAGCGGGGTTCCGCCCAGGGGGCTGGCGCGCCTCCATCGGCGCTCACCTCTCCTCACCACGCCCGCCCCAACCCTAAGGGGTGCCAGTGGGAGGGGAAGCGGCGTCGATAAGCGGGCAGTGGCACCCCTTGGCGCTGCGACGCACCACCCACTCGGCCTCCCCGGCCTCAAGGGGTGCCACCTCCCCCGCAGCGGCCCTTCCCACCCCGTCAATGTCACCCCTTAGCGCAGGCGGAAAACCCCAGAAAGCCCGGAAACACTAAGAAACCCGCCCCCACGCAATCGCTTGCACGGGGGCGGGTTTCTTTTTTGGCGGTGGCGGCGGGATTTGAACCCGCGGTTGGGGGTTACCCAACACTCGCTTTCGAGGCGAGCACCTTCGGCCGCTCGGACACGCCACCGCGAGATAGGTTATCCGAGGCGATGGGCTAGCCCCAAATCAGGAGGTCTTAGTCCTTCTTAAAGGAACCCAGAACCTCGTTGGCCTTATCCTTGATGGCCTCGCCAGCCTCGGTGACCTTTTCCTTGATGTCGGACTTCACCTGGTCGGCCTTGCCCTCGTTCTCAAGGTCCTTGTTATCGGTGACGTCGCCTACGGTCTCCTTGGCCTTGCCAGCCAGGTCCTCTGCCTTATCCTGAAAATCGCTCATTACTTCTGCTCCTCTACTTTGTCCTTGGCCTCGGAGGCTGCATCGGCAGCCTTATCCTTAGCCTCGTTCAGCTTGTCTTTAGCATCATCTAGAAAACCCATTGTTCTCTCCTTTCGCTCCCTACCGAGCATAGGAGCGAATCATCTCGCTTCGCCACCATTGTTATCACTTTGTGATGGAAATTTTATTCGGCGCAGCCGCGCTGCTCAGCGTCACGGCTCAGCATCTCTGCTCAGCGCTGCTCCTCAAAAAACCGCGCCAGCATCTCCGCACACTCCTCTTCCAAGACCCCGCCGCGCACCTCGGGATGGTGCAATATCCCCCGGTCACGCACCACATCGAACACGGAACCACAGGCCCCGGTCTTGGGTTCATAGGCGCCAAAGATTAAGCGGCCCACCCGAGCCCCCAGCAGCGCGCCCGCGCACATGGTGCAGGGCTCCAAAGTAACCACGAGGGTGCAGTCGGTGAGTCGCCAGCCGTCGCCAAGCAGGCCAGCGGCCTGGCGGATCGCCAGCACCTCGGCGTGGGCGGTGGGGTCCCCATCCGCCTCGCGGCGGTTGGTGGCGGTAGAAAGTTCGTGGCCGTCGGGTCCAAGGATCACCGCGCCCACGGGAACGTCGCCGGGCGGGGTCGAATGCGCCACATCAAGGGCGCGGCACATCGCTTCTTCGGCGCCCAGCACGCCCACCGGAACTGGGAGGATCAACCTTCGAGGTCCACGGCGTCGATAAGCTCCGAGTCAAAGTCCAGCTCTTCGGCGATGCGGATGAGTTGTTCGGAGGCCCAGGCCTCGTCGTCGTCCGCAATCACGCCCATGACCTGCTCGGAGAGGCCGAGGTCGGCAAGGATGTCAAAGTCGCCGTCGGCCCAGGCGTCATCCTCGGCGGCGTCGTAAGGGATTTCGGCATCCATCTCGTCGAGCACGGAGGCGGCGAAGTCATCCTCGGTGGCGGCCACGGCGTCGGAAATGAGCAATTTCACGCGCTGGGGGGTGGGGCGCACGATCACAAAGTAATCGTCCTCCACGCAGAGCAGCGCGAAGGCCGGCCCCTCGCTGCGCAGGGATCGCACGGCGGTCACGGCGGCTGAGATGGTTTCAAAGTCGTCGTCGTATTCGCGCACCTGCCACTGGCCGCCCATGCGGGTGACCGTCACAGCAAAGCTCTCGCCGTAATCCTCGGATTCCATACTCCGTAACGGTAGTCGGAATGTGCCACACTTGTCAGGTGACCTCCACCATAATTTCTCGTCCCGTCTGCATCCTCGGCATCGGCCTCATCGGGGGCTCCCTCCTGCGCGACCTCCACGCCGCCGGGCACCCCGTGTACGGCTATAACCGCTCCCCCTCCGGCGCGCGCACCGCCACCAAGGAGGGCTTCGACGTGAGCGCCAACCTCCTCGACACGCTGCACCGCGCCAACGAAGAAGGCGCGCTCATCGTGCTCGCCACGCCGCTGCCCTCCTTCGGGGAAATCCTCGACGCCCTCAACGCCCACGCCCCGCGCTGCGGCTTCACCGACGTCGCCTCCGTGAAGTCGCGGGTCTATGAAATGGTGCGCGACCGCGGCATGGAAAGCCGCTACGTGGGCGGGCACCCGATGGCCGGCACCGCCCAATCCGGCTGGAAGGCCTCCCACGAGGGACTTTTCCGCTCCGCCGCGTGGGTTATCACCTTCGATCACGCCTGCGACGCCACCCCCACCCCCGAATGGGTGGAACTGTGGACCGACGTGGCCCGCATGATCGCCGCCGTGGGCGCCGAGGCCATCCCCGCGCGCGTGAGCAGCCACGACGCCGCCGTGGGCCGCGCCACCATCTCCCGCGGCTCCTTGGCCACCCTGGCGATCACCGGCGATAACGGCGGCGCGCTCGCCCTCTCGCTCGCGGCGGGCAGCTTCCGCGACGGCACCCGCGTGGCCGGCACCGCCCCCTCCCTGGTGCGCGCCATGTGCGAGACGAACTCCGAGGCCCTGGTAGACGCCCTCGACGAGGCACTGACCCTCCTCAACGACGCCCGCGCCCAACTCACCGGCGCCCACCCTCACATCCAGGAGCTTACCGACGCCGGTCACCGCTCCCGCGTGCGCTTCGAGGCCCGCTCCGGAGCCCTCAAAGACTCCGTGAGCCCCATCCGCATCTCCGCCCGCCCGGTGCTGCGCGTGCACCCCGGCGGGCCGGATTGGGAGCGCCAACTCATCCAGGCCGAATCCCTCGGGGCGCGGATCGAGGTGTTCTGAGCTGCTGGGGTTGCTGCGGCTGTGGCTGCGCTAAGGGGTGCCAGTAGGGGCTTATCGACGCCCCCACACCCCGAGGTGGCACCTCTTGGGGTTGAGGTCGGCGCAGATTTTTACAGCCCCCTCACTCTGGGCAGGGCCGCATGGCTCCGAGCAACGCCAAAGGGTGCCAGCGGGGGCGTCGAGAAGCGACAACCCCGGCCAGTGGCACCCCTTAGCGCTGGGTCAGCTCCCCCACGAACTGCTGCACCTCCAGCACCTCGCGGGGAATGAACTCCGCGATGGTCAGGCCCACCACGTCGGCGTTTTCTTGGAGGTCTTGGATGATCCGGTTCACTTGGTCCTTGGTCAGCCCGTCGGGAACCCGGCCCAGGCCCCAGGCGGCCTCGCGGCTGTCTATCACGTCCACATCCAGGTGGATCGCCACTTTGGTCGCACCGGTATGCGCCAGCCACTCCAGTAACTGAGCCGAGGTCTCGCGCAGGTGCTCGGGAGAAAAGGCGCGCAACCCCCACCGCGCCACGTTCTCGTAGGCGTCCGGTTCCCAATCGTGGAGGCCCACCAGAGCCACCTTCTGCGCGTCCACGGTGGCCGGCAGCGATTCCGCGATGCTCGGATCGCCGTGGCCGGTGAGCATGGACACCGCCATCGCGTGATAGCCGTTGTAAGCGGTGTCCTGGGTATCGGTATCCGGGTGCGCGTCCAGCCACACCACGGCCAGGTCATCCCCGTAACGCTGAGCCAGGGCGGCAAAGGGTGCCACACTCACCGAGCATTCCCCGCCCAAGGTGAGCACCCGATCCACCGCGCCCGCGCGCAGCGGTTCCAGCTTCTCCACGGCGTCGGAAAGCGCCCGCGTGATCTCCGCGCGCGATTCCACCCCCTCCGTCACCCCGGATTCCTCGGCGCTGACGCTCACCGTCGCCGTCGGGCCTTGGTGTGGCGGGAGAATCGCCTCCAGAACCCGGCTGCCCACCGCGTAGCCGCGGCGCCCGTATTCCATCGGAATCTCCGGCAGCAGCGCCGCCACGTTGTCCCGGCCGGCGCCTTGCCATTGCGGATATATCAGTCGAAGGGTTCGCTCATCATGCAGACTCATGGCACCCCAGCATAAGGGGTGCCACTGGCCAGGGTGTGAGCTTATCGACGCCCCCACTGGCACCCCTTGGAGCCTGCGCTACAACGTCACCGGAAGAGAAATGCGCGTTCCTGCGTCGGTGGTGATGGTGAGGTGCTGCTCTCCACGGAGGTTGGCCGGGATGGAGAGCTCCACGGTGGCCTTGCCGGCCTCACCGAAGTCGGGGTGCCCGAAATCCGGGTCGATGGGCGCGGTGACCTGGGAATCCCCGAGTTGCGCGGTGACGGTGGTGGCGGTTTCACCCTGGGAATAAATGAGCGAGGCCAGATCCAAGGTGACGGTGCTTCCCGGCTTCCACTCCCCGCGCGGGGTGACGGCCACGTTGGATTGCCCGGCGCGCGGCTTCAATCCGGGGTGGCTGCGCAGGTACTCGATGAAGGATTCCACGTCGATATAGCCCGTGGGCGCGAGGTCGGTGCCGCGAGTGAGCGCTTCAAACCCATCTCCGCCGCCGAGCAAGAAGGTAGAGCCCGCCACCACGTAGTCGCGGGCGGGGTCCAGGGGCGCGCCGTCGATAGTGATGGAAGTGACGCGGTCGCCGATGGGGCGGGCAGGATCGTAGGTGTAGCTCACGTTATCGCTCAGACCCAGGGAGAGGGCCGGGCGGGATTCCTGGGTCTGCCACTGCTGTTCCAGGGCCTCCTTGAAGTCCGCGCCCTTGAGGGTGGTGTAGGTGTTTTCGTTGCCGAAGGGCTGCACGGCAAAGGCGTCCGCGTAGGTGACCTCGCCGGCCTCTAGGTCGGCGCGCACACCGCCCGCATTCATCACGCCGATGTCGGCGGTGACATCGGTGTTCTTGGTGATTCCCTCGCGGGCCACCTCGGCCAGGAGGTTGTTCAGCTGGGATTCCACCGCACGGTTTTTACCTCGGTAGAAGGCGGTATCCACGGTGCTCACCACCTCTTTACCTTCCTCTGCTGCTTGGAGCTCGGCGGCGGATACCGTGGCGGCGATCTCGGGATTCGGCTGGTCGCAGGCCCGGATGGCATCGCGGTCGAGGAGATTCACGGCGTCGATATGCACCTGCTTGGTGGCCCTGTTCACGCTGAGGTCCACGTCCACCAGGTTGCGCCCGTACTGCCCGGCCTGAACGATGAGCGGGCCTTCTGCCGGGTCGTTGGGTTCTACCACCTGGTGCGTGTGACCGGGGAACACGATGTCCACGTTCTTAGACCACTGCTCGCCACCCTGCACACCCTCGTGGAGGAGAGCCACCACCACATCGGCTTGGCCCTCGTTGACCAGGGTGTCGGCGGTGAGGTTCACGGCGGCCACGGGATCGGCAAAGCTCACCCCATCCACGCCGTCGCCCGCCACCAACTGCGGGGTATCGGCCGTGACGGCACCGATGAGCGCCACGCGCACGCCGTCGATCTCACGGATGAGGAAGGGATCGAGCTGCTTCTTGGGTTCCTCGGCAGTGACATTGGCGCCGAGCACGGCGAACTCAGCGTTGGGGATCACCCGATCGGTCAGGTCCGCGTAGCCCTTATCGAACTCGTGATTGCCCACGGCGGTGGCGTCCAGACCCATCTGGTTAAGCACCTCGATGGTGGGTTCATCGCGCAGAATCGCGGAATTAAAAGGAGAGCCGCCGATATTATCCCCGGAGGACGTGAGCACGCGCGCCCCTCCCTCCGCCGCCCTATCCAGGGCGCAGGAGAGACGAGCGGCCCCGGGATCGTCCTTGGTCTCGGAAAAGTGCCCGTGGAAATCAGTAATATTCTGCACACTCAATCGCACCGGCTCATCCGCCCAGGCCGGCACGACGGGTGCCACCATGAGCGTGGAGGCCACAACAGCCACGACTTTATTTTTCATGCCCTCACCCTAAGCCACAGTCCAGGCAGTACGCAGGCGTGCCGGGATAAATTAACCGGGGTTTTACCTTCTGTTCGCTTTAGGGGTGCCAGTTCCGGGTGGTTGCTTATCGACGCCCCGCCAGCGTCACCCTTTAGCGCCGCGGGGTGTTGTTGATGGCGGCGCACCACCCCAAGGGGGTGCCAGTAGAAGAGGAAGGGGCGTCGATAAGCGGGAAGTGGCACCCCAAAGCGCCGCCACCGTGCTGCACCAACCCCAAGGGGTGACACCTCCACACCACCAGGCCACACCAACCCAGCAGTGGCACCCCTAAGTGCTGTCGCGCCGCCACCCACCCCCGCGCAAAAACCGCCAGCCCCCCGAGGGGAACCGGCGGCTAATAAAAAGTGCGCCCGGAGGGATTCGAACCCCCAACCTTCTGATCCGTAGTCAGATGCTCTATCCGTTGAGCCACGGGCGCGCAAGCATTATCTGCTCTGCTCAGGAACAGTACTCCACCCCCACACCCCCAACAAATCACCTGGTCACAGGCCAAGAATGGCCTTGGCGATGCAGAAGTAAACGATGAGGCCGGTGGCGTCGCAGAAGGTGGAGATGAAGGGGTTGGAAAACACGGCGGGGTCGGCGCCCACGGCCTTGGCGATGATCGGCATGGCCCCGCCCACGGTGGCGGACATGGTGCACACCGCCAGCATGGTCAGGCCAATGACCATGCCGATATTGAGTCCATACGCCACGGTGGCCAGCGCAAAACCGAGAGAGCCCAGCAGCGCCCCCAATATGAGCCCCACGCGCAGTTCCCGCCACATCACCTGGGCGACGTCGCGCTTGCGCACGTCACCGAGCGCCAGGGAACGGGTAACCGTGGTGGCGGCCTGGTTGCCGGTATTGCCGCCGGTGCCGGTGAGCAGCGGAATGAAGAGGGAGAGCACCACTGCCTGCGAGAGCGTGGCCTCGAAGGTGTCAAGAACCTTCACGGTGAGCAACGCGGATACCGCAAGCACCAGGAGCCACACCACTCGGGAACGCACCAGCTTGAGCAGCGGGGTGGAAAGATAGGGCTGTTGGAGGGGTTCGGCGCCACCAGCGCGGGCGGAGTCCTCGGATTCGGCCTCCTCCGCGATGTCGGCGGCGTCGTCGAAGGTGAGGATACCCACCAGGCGGGTGGAATCGTCCACAATGGGAATGGCCAGGTAGTCCAGGGGGAGGAACCAGCGGGCGGTCTCCTCGGCGTCGTCGTGCGCATTGGCGTACACCGGCTCCACCATGATCTGCTCGATGCGCGTATCCGGGGCGGCGGTGAATACCTCGCGCAAGGTGCACACGCCCACGAGGGTGCGATCGTGGTTGGTAATGGGGATGAGGTAGATCGTCTCTACCTCATCAGCCTGGCGGCGCAGCTCGTCCAGGGCCTGCTCGGCGGTCATGTCCGCGTAGATGGTGGGCACCTCCGGGGACATACGACGCCCCACCGAGCGCTTCGGGTAGCCGAGCACCACGCCAGTGATGTCGCGCTCGGTCTTATCGAGATTGCGCAGAAGTTGCTCCGCGATCTCGGCGGGCAACTCGTCGAGGAGAGACACGCGATCGTCGGGGTCCATGTCCTCGAAGAACTCGTAGGTCTCCTTGCTCTGGAGAGCGCCGATGAGATCGGCCTGCTGCGCGGGGTCGAGGGCGTCAAAGACGTCGATAGCCCGGCTGCGGGAGAGCAACCGCAAAATGAGGGCGGCGCGGGCGGCGGAGCTGCGCTCCACCAGCTCGATGACCTCCTGGATGGGAGCCTCGGCTAATTCGTGGGCGAGCTGCGGGGCGCGAGCGGGATCGAGCTTTGAGCGGGTGAGGATCGTCTTTTCTGTGGCCATAGGAACTCCAGAATCGCCGTAGAAAGTTCAAAAAAGCCCTGTTTCCACCTAGTACCTAGCAGAAACAGGGCCTTCAACCTGGTGCGCCCGGAGGGATTCGAACCCCCAACCTTCTGATCCGTAGTCAGATGCTCTATCCGTTGAGCCACGGGCGCGTGGCGGAGACGAGAGGATTTGAACCTCCGGTCCCCCGTTAAGAGGACAACTCATTAGCAGTGAGCCCCATTCGGCCGCTCTGGCACGTCTCCAAAACCGTCTGAAATGCTACCCGGTGGAGCATTGTCATGACAAACCAGCACCAAGATAGACTAACCGCTATGATTCGCCCCGACCTCGATTCCATCCCTGTGTACATTCCCGGCGAGAACCTTGAGCAGGCCATCAAGATCTCCTCGAACGAACTCTCCACCCCGCCGCTGCCCTCCGTGGCCGAGGCCATGAGCCAGGCCGCCGCCGGGGCGAACCGCTACCCGGACATGGGCGTCAATTCCCTGCGCCGCGCCCTGGCCGCGCACCTCGACCTCCCCGTGGAGCAGGTGGCCGTGGGCTGCGGTTCCTCTGCCCTGTGCCAGCAGCTTGTGCAGATCACCAGCGGTCCCGAGGACGAGGTGATTTTCCCCTGGCGCAGCTTCGAGGCCTACCCCATCTTCGCGCTGGTGGTGGGCGCCAAGCCCGTGATGGTTCCCCTCGACGACCACGGCCGCCACGACCTCGACGCCATGATCGAGGCGATCACCGAGCGCACCACCCTCATCTTCCTCTGCAACCCCAATAACCCCACCGGCTCCACCATCACCCAGGCGGAGTTCGATTCCTTCATGGAGCGCGTACCCTCCCACGTCACCGTGGCCCTCGACGAAGCCTACTACGAGTTCAACCGCGCCGCCGACACCCCCGAGGGCACCGTGGAGGTGGGCCGCTGGCCCAACCTCGTGGCCCTGCGCACCTTCTCCAAGGCCTACGGGCTCGCCGGGGCTCGCGTGGGCTACGCCTTCGGCCCCGCCAACTACATCGAGGCGCTGAACAAGGTGTGTATCCCCTTCTCCATCTCCTCCGTGGCCCAGGCCGGCGCGCTAGCCTCCCTGGAAGCGCACGAGGAACTCCTAGAGCGCACCGAAGAAATCGTGGAGCAGCGCGATCGCCTGGCTCAGGAACTGGGCACGCTCCCCTCCGAGGGCAACTTCGTCTGGCTCCCCACGCCCGCCGACGATCCCGAGTACCCCACCCGCATCTCCGACGCCCTGGCCAGCCGCAATATCCTCGTGCGCGCCTTTCCCGACGGCGTGCGCATCAGCGTGACCACGCACAACGAGGTGGATCAGGTGCTCGCCGCCTGGCGCGAACTCGGGTTGTAGAACGCTGCGGAGGCCGCAACAGCGCTAAGGGGTGGCACTAGCCAGGCCGGCGGGGCCGCGGGGGTCGGGGCGTCGATAAGCCCCGGCGTTTGGGGTGCCACCGGGCGAGGTAGGCGCACCTCAACCCCCGAGATGGCACCCCAAAAAAGCGAAAAAGAGCGGAGACGAGGGGATTTGAACCCCTGGGGTTGTGACACCCGCCGGTTTTCAAGACCGGTGCATTCGGCCGCTCTGCCACGTCTCCTTGCCGCAATCGCGGCACCAAAGCACTCTACCCCACCGCCAAGGGGCACAGCGGCATCCCCCTAGCCCAAGGAAGCCACCACGCGGGTGAGGTGGTCAATGTCGTAGCCCTGGTTGAAGGGGGCCAACGATACGGTGATCGCGCCGCCGATCTCGGAGAGCCCCATCGTGTCCAGCAGCGGGGTGTGAGGGGTGAGAGTGGGATAGAGGTCGTTATCCACGAGGCGCTGGTACACCGTCCGGGCCGGAACATCGCACACGGCAAAGGAAATGCGCGGCACTCGGTCCACTCGGGCCTCGGCCGCGGCCTCGCCGGAAACACCAATGATGTGCACGCTGGGCAGGGAACCGAGGAAGAAAACGAGGTCGCGGCCCAGGTCACTGAGGTAATAGTCCAGGTGGTCCATGCTGTAGCGCAGGCGCTCGCGGCGATTGCCCGTGGCGCCCTCAACCAGGGAGGCGCAGTGGTCCACCAGGGCCGGAACGCCGCCCGCCAGGCCCGCGGAAATGGGGTCCTCCAAGGTTTCGGGGTGATCGAGGCGCTGCAACATGCGCTCATCGCGGAATATCAGGGCGCCCAGTTGCGGGCCGCCCAGGGCCGCGAGGTCGAGGGCGATGATGTCCGCATCCCACTCATTGACGTCAATGAGCCGGTAGGGGGCATAGGCCGAGGCATCTACCAAAACCCACAGCCGGGAGAGCTGGTGAGCCGTCTCCACGATCTCCTTGACCGGCGTGACCACACCCAGCAGGTCGTGCGCGGCGGGCACGGTGGCCAGCCTGGTGCTGCGATCCACGAGGTTGTTGTACTGGTACGCGGGCAGTTCACCCGTGGCGAGGTCGGGCTGTGCCCAGCGGACATCGGGGACGGCGTCGATAAGCACCTGGGAAAGCTCCGGGCGGTCCAGGCGCGAGGCCACCACCGAGGAACCATGGCGCAACATGGGCTTCATGCAACGCAGCAGGTTGCGGTAGAGGGTTTGCACGCTGCTGCCCAGCACCACCCGCTCGGGGGTAGCGCCCACGAGGTCGGCCACCGCCACCCGCGCGGCCTGAATGTGCAGGTCACCCTCAAGGCGGGCGGCGTGACCGTGTTTGGCTGAGGTATCGCCGGGGATCGGCGTGGGAGCGGTGCGGAAAGCCCGCGCCACACCGGCCATCACCCGCTCGGGGATCTGCGGTTGTTCGTGTGCATTGAGGTAGGTCCAACCGTCACCGAGCGCGCTGTACAGCCCCCGGACCCCCGCCACGTCGTAGCCCATATCCTCCTCTTTCTCACTACATCACCCCAGAGTGTATTGCTAACCCGTGGCGAACTGCTACATCTGCACGTCAGCGCCCTGATCGCCGCCGCACCACCCGCCCTCGATTAGGCTGGAGGACCATGCAATCCCTCAGAGCAGACATCGCCCGGATGACGGAGGCTACTGGCGACGCCGCCCCCGCCTCCCAGTCCCGGACCTTCCGGGCCGCCTGGGCTGACCTGGTGCGCGGATTCGGCCAGCGGGAACTGTGGCTGCAACTAGGCTGGCAGGACATCAAGCAACGCTATCGACGCTCCGTGCTCGGCCCCCTGTGGATCACGATAGCCACCGGCGTGATGGCCCTGGCCCTGGGCTTTTTGTATTCGGTGCTCTTTAAGATTCCGCTGGCGGAGTTTTTGCCGCACGTGACTGTGGGCCTGATTATCTGGGGATTCATCTCCGGCTGCATTAAAGAGGGCGCGGATATTTTCATTGACAACGAAGGCTTGATTAAACAACTCCCCTCCGCGCTTTCCGTCCACGTGTATCGCCTGGTGTGGAAACAGACCCTTTTCCTGGCTCATAACCTGGTGATCTGGGTAATCCTCATGCTGATTTTTCCCCGGAGTCTCGGCTGGGAAGTACTGCTGATGATCCCGGCCTTTGCGCTCCTTATTCTCAATGGCGTGTGGGTGGCAATGTTCTTCGGCATCATCGCCACCAGATACCGCGATGTATCCCCGCTTCTCGACGCCGGCACCCAACTGCTCTTCTACGTCACCCCTATCGTGTGGATGACCTCCACCCTGCGCGAAAACATCGACGGCGCCGATCACCGCGCCCAACTCGCCCAGCTCAATCCCCTGTACCACTACCTCGAAATCGTGCGCGCACCCATGATCGGGGCCCCGCTGCCCGCCTATCACTGGTGGATCGTGCTGGGTCTTACCGCCGGAGGGCTCTGCCTGGCTCTGCTGGCCATGCGCCAATGGCGCTTCCGCGTGAGTTACTGGGTCTAGGGCACCGGGTATAGAAAGGTTCATTATGGTCTCTATTGATACCCACAACGCCTGCGTGGACTTCCCCATCTTTGATGCCAAATCACGCTCCATGAAAAAGGCATTCCTGGGGGCCGCGGGCGGAGCCATCGGCCGCAATACCGAAAACACCGTAGTGGTTGAGGCCCTGCGCGACATCAACCTACACCTGCGCGAGGGCGATCGCGTGGGCCTCGTGGGCCACAATGGCGCCGGAAAGTCCACCCTTTTGCGCCTGCTCTCCGGCATTTATGAACCCACCCGAGGCTCCGCCGTGGTGCGCGGGCGCGTGGCCCCGGTTTTTGACCTCGGCGTGGGCATGGATCCCGAAATCTCCGGCTACGAAAACATCATCATCCGCGGTCTTTTCCTGGGACAAACCCGCCGCTCCATGCGCAAAAAAATGGATGATATTGCCGAGTTCTCCGAACTAGGCGAATACCTCAATATGCCGCTGCGCACCTATTCCACCGGCATGCGCGTGCGCCTGGCCCTGGGCGTGGTCACCTCCATCGAACCAGAGATCCTCCTCCTCGACGAAGGCATCGGAGCCGTAGACGCCGCCTTCATGGCCAAAGCCCGCGTGCGACTCCAAGAGATGGTCAAACGTTCCGGCATCCTGGTTTTTGCCTCCCACTCCAACGACTTTTTGGCCCAACTGTGCAACACCGCCCTCTGGGTGGATCACGGCACCATCCGCCAGGCCGGGCTGGTAGACGAGGTGGTGGAGGCCTACGAAGGGCCCGATGCCGCCAAGCGCATGCGCGAGATGATTAAGGAGTTTCAGGGGTAGGGGGTTGTTGAGGGTGGCTTGGGGTGTTGGGGGCGGCTTGGGGTGGTGACCGGCGCTTTGGGGTGCCATTGCGGGGGTTAGGGGGCGCTTTATCTCAGTGATGGCACCCCAAAGGGTTGCGGCCACCGCATCGGCGTTGGTGTTCCTCACCGCACCCCCTCCCAAGGGGTGCCACTAACCACCCCGCCCGCTTATCGACGCCCCCACTGGCACCCCTAAGCACCGACACCCCGCCACCAAGTTATCCACAGCCACCCTCCCGCTCAAAGAGTTATCCACAACCCTTCATCTTTTCGAACACGCTTGCCCCACCCCTCGTCTAGAGTCGTCCAAAACGAGAAAAATCACCACGAGGGGGAATGATGGTTCGAATGGGAATCGGTGGCATCTTGGTCACCTCCACCGCTGAATTAAAACGCACAGGAGAAACCCGCTACTCCATAGCGCGCAGGCTCAAAGAGGGCACCTTGCACCGCATCATGCGCGGCCTCTACTCCGATCAACACCTCACACCCATGCAGCTCTGCGAAACTTTTTCCCTGCTCAAACCACACCTCGCCTTCACAGGAGTCACGGCCATACAACTTTTTCTAGGCCAACCGGTTACCCTGCCGCTTCACGCCGTAGTGCCCCGCGGCAAATCGGATAAGGGCGGCAAATCTCTCCGCATTACGCGGCGTCGATGTATCCCCACTACACGGATTCATGGCATCACAGTTCTATGTGCCGCCGCAGTGGTACGCGATCTTTCTTTATTATCACCCCGAAATCTCGTCAATACCCTCAAACCCATTCGCCGCCGCCTGCGTGATAGCACCCAAGATGTCCTCACCCGCGTATTGGAACAGCATTACGCTCGAAGAACAGGCCCGGCCGCCCTAGAAAAGGACACTGCCAGGCTGGGAACCGCTTGCCGAACAGGACTCACCGCGCTACTAGGCCGCGCCTCCATCGGCGCGGATAGCGAAACGGAGCGCAAGGTTTTTCGCAAGCTCAAAATCAAGGGGTGGAAAATAAAACAAAACGTCAAGGTAGGCAGCCACTTCTGGGATGGCCTAGTGCAAGGGAAGAAAAAGGTCGTGGTGGATATTGATGGCACTGCTTTTCACAATAGTCACGCCGCATTCGTAAAAGACCGCTGGAAAAATAATGACGCAATAAGCCAGGGCTACTACGCACTGCGTTATACCTCGACCTGCGTGGATCATCACGTGGAGGAGGTGGTCAAGGATATTATCGAGATCGCCAGCGGGCAACGTTCCCCGTTTAGCGATTATCCCGTGTGGCGGTGGCATCGGGGCGTGGCAGAATGTAGGCATGATTCCGCCGCTGAACAGGTCTGATTCCGTTGCCGCCGTCATTGTTACCCACAAACGGGTGGAGCAACTTCGCGCCTCCCTAGAACAGGTATGCTCGCAGACCCGGCCCGTGGAATGGGTCATCGTGGTTGATAACGCAGCCGAGGATTCCGTCAAGGAACTCCTCCTAGAAGTCGCCGGTGAACGCGGCGTCTACCTTCCCAGCCGCACAAACTTAGGTGGGGCCGGCGGATTCGCCTACGGCTTCCTCACTGCCTTGGCCCTGGGTGCCCAGGCCGTGTGGTGCGCCGACGACGATGGCCGCCCCCGCGACCAGCACGTCCTGGCCACGCTTATCGACGCCGCCGAACGTCACCGCCTCCACGAGGTCTCCCCCGTGGTCTGCAATATAGATAGCCCCGACCACCTGGCTTTCCCGCTGCGTCAAGGATTGACGTGGAAGCGAACCCTCGCTGAATTAGAAGGGGATTTCATTCCAGGAATCGCCAGCCTCTTTAATGGTGCGCTCATTTCCTCCCGCGCTATGGAAATCATCGGGGTACCGGACTATCGCCTCTTTATTCGTGGCGATGAGGTGGAGTACCACCGCAGGTTGATGCGCTCGGGTCTGAGTTTCGGCACCGCTTTGACCACCGCGTATCTCCACCCCGATGGCTCGGAGGAGTTCAAACCCATTCTCGGTGGCAAGATGCACACCCAATACCCCAGCAGCGAGTCCAAGCGCTTTTTCACCTATCGCAATCGTGGCTACCTCATGAGCCAACCGGGTATGCGCAAACTCCTCCCCCAGGAATATGCGCGTTTTGCCTGGTTCTTCCTAGTACAACAACGTGATCCCGCGGGCTTCAAGGAATGGCTGACGTTGCACCGATTGGGGCGTCGAGAGCAATTTCAGCGCCCCTCCTGAGTATTCCTCAGCACTAAGGGGTGCCACTACGCCCCACGACATCCCGATCCACCCCGCAATGGCACCCCTTGGGGGCCAAAGCACAGCCCCCCCCCAAAAAAAAACACCCCCACACATCACCGCGCGCGGAAGATAAACACCCGCTGCATCACGAAGTTAATCACCGTGGCCGTGCCCTGGGAGAGGACGAAGGCCACGAGGAGGGCGAGGGTGTGGTTCCAGCCCCAGTCTTGGAAAAGTCGCTGGCAGAGGGTTTGGCCGCCCACGTTGATGCCGTAGGTCACGGCGTAGAGGGCCATCACGGCGATAAAGCGCCGCCAGGAGGGTTCGGCGCGGAAGGTCCAGCGGCGGTTAATCATGTAGGCCGTAAGGGTGCCAAAGATGAAGCCGATGGTGCGTGAGGCCGGGATTGTCCAGCCCAGCGCCACGTTGCATATCCAGGTCAGGCCCAGGTCCACCACGGCGGAGATACCGCCGCTAATCAGGAATCGGATGCCCTGGCTTTTCAACTGATCGTCGCGCACAAGGGGTTAGCCTACTTGAGCCGGAATCAGAACCGCGACGTTGCCGCGCAGTACCTCCCGGTAGATCTCCAGGCGGTCCACCGGGGGCAATTGTTCCGGCCCGTAACCGCCCACGGAGGCCAACACCGCGAGGGAATCCGCGCATAGGGCGCGCACCTGCGAACCACTCAATGAGCCATGCCCCAGGGCCGCCATCGCGGAGGTCACCACCTCATCGGTGAGGGTCTCCTCGGAGAAGCAGGCCAGCCCCAGCATCACGCACCAAAAGGCGTCCACTTGCACGGGGCTCTGCTCCACAGGAAGATCACCCAAAGCCGCCACCACGGAGCGCTCCAAAGAGGGCACAGCCGCGAGGTCAAGGGCCTGGAGGAGCGGCACGAAGTCAAAGAGCTCGGAGCGCTCAATAATGCTACGCGCTCCCGGGGCCACCTGTTGAAGCACAGCGCGAATGGTTACCTGCCCGGTGAGCGCGGTGTTAATGGCCGGCAGGTCAAAGGTGGTGTGGCGGAAACTCCCCGAGCCTCCCACGCACAGCGCCCACGGGGTGTGGGCATCGCGCGGAAAGGTTCCCACGGCGCTCAGGTCCACCTGCCACAGGCCCCAGTGGTAAGTCAGGTGATCGTCGATCACACTTAAAATGCGGTCGCCGGCGTCCACGTCCTCCCCACCCGCGCTGAAGTGCCAGGAGCGGGCGCTGGCGGGGTCGTCGATAAGCCCGAAGCAGGTGTCCAGCACGCGGTGCAGGTCTTTGAGGTGCAGGGAACCGTCGATGCCGATGTGCCGGTAAACCTCCACGTCGCCGTGCAGGCTGACGGCTTGGAGCAACACGGTAACCGGGTTCTCAGGGGGCATGGTGAATCAGCGGCAGCGGCCGAATCTCCTTCCCAAAAACTTCTTGGAGGTGCTTGCGGGAGCGGCGCTGCGTTTCCAGCGTGTGCCACTGCTGCACCAGCTGTGCCAGCGCGGTGGCCGTCACCCAGGCTCGCTGAGCCATCGGCTCGCCCTGGTAGGTATCTGCCAGAACGTCCAGGTCAGGCACCACGAGGGGGTCCAGGCGCAGGCCCTTGATCGCCTCGGAGGCGGCCTCGCGCACCCGCTCACGCTCGGCGGCGATCGCCTCGGCCAGCTCCTCCACGGCCTTAGGCCCGGGGCTCACCTGCACGGCGTCCACCAGCAGATCGGTGGGGTCCTCTACGATCCACGCCCCGGACATCACCGCCGTGTCCCCCACGGTGGTCTGCACGTGCCACACCACCGTGGCGTCGGATTGCTTATCGACGACCGCGATCATCGCCGCGCCTGCGCTTCGGAGAGACCGAAAACCACCACGGCGGCCGCCACCCCCAGGGCGGTGTGGGGGCGCTTGAGGCCGCGGCGTCGTAAGTGGCGCACGAGCCCGGCGCGCACCTTCTCCCCCATGCGCGCGGTGAGCACGCCGCCCAGCAGCCCACCGCCGAGGATCGCCCAGGTTTGCTTGGGGCTGAGATCCACCTCGCTGAGCAGGGCGCTGGGATGGTTGTTGGGGTCCTCGTCCACACTGTTGAGGTAGGCCACCAGGCTCACGCCGCCGCTGAGCAGCAGGGCCTTGAGGGCGCGGCGTGCCAGGGGTGAGGACACGTAATCCGGCAGGGCCTCCCAGATTCCCGCAAAGGCTGCCTGGGTGAGGCGCCCGGCGCGGGTGTCGTCCAGGCTGTAGTAATCCGTCTGCGTCATGCCCACCACCCTAGCTATCCTTGGGAGCCATGTTCGGAAGAAAAGGTCAACCGGAGCAACACGAGGCTGCTCAGCGCACCAATCTGCCCCTGGATGACTTCATGACTCGCCTCATGGCCCAGGAGCTTCCCCTGCTCGATTCCACCAGCCGGGTGCTGGTGTACGAGGAGCTGCGCGCCTACGACGGCCCGGTGATTACCTCGCAGGCGGAGTTGCCGGGGCGGATTCGGGAACTGATGGATCTCTAGGAGTTCTCTGTGATCCGCACCTCCGCGGGGTAGTGCGGACACGGGGTGCCGCTAAGGTGGGTGCAGTATCTAGTACGCCTTTTCGGAAAGATTCCTTACATCATGGCATTCCAGACCAAGGAACAGTCCCTCTACGGGTGGGGCCGCACCGCGCCGTCGACGGCCCACGTGCTCTCCACCCCGGACGTGGAAACCATCATCGAGGCCGTGGCCCAGGTGGCCGACGAAAACTCCTCGAAGCCCGAGTACGCCCGCCGCGGCGTGATCGCCCGCGGCATGGGCCGCTCCTATGGCGACCCCGCCCAAAACGGCGGCGGCCTGGTCATTGACATGCAGGCGCTCAACCGCATCCACTCCATCGACCCCGACACCGCCCTGGTGGACGTGGACGCCGGTGTGACCCTCGACCAACTGATGAAGGCCGCTCTGCCCTATGGCCTGTGGGTTCCGGTGCTGCCCGGCACTCGCCAGGTGACCATCGGCGGGGCCATCGGCCCGGATATTCACGGCAAGAATCACCACTCCGCCGGTTCCTTTGGCAACCACGTGGTGTCCATGGAACTCCTCGTGGCCGATGGCCGCGTGCTTCACCTCGAACCCGAGGGCAGCGCGGACGATCCCAACGGCGAACTCTTCTGGGCCACCGTGGGCGGCATGGGCCTGACCGGCATTATCCTGCGCGCCGTGATCCGCATGACCAAGACGGAAACCGCCTTCTTCATCGCGGATACCGACCGCACCGACACCCTCGAAGAGACCATCGAGTTCCACTCCGATGGCTCCGAGGTGAACTACACCTACTCCTCCGC
Source organism: Corynebacterium lowii (assembly GCF_001412085.1). Taxonomy (GTDB): domain Bacteria; phylum Actinomycetota; class Actinomycetes; order Mycobacteriales; family Mycobacteriaceae; genus Corynebacterium; species Corynebacterium lowii. The sequence continues at coordinate 206,643 of NZ_LKEV01000001.1, read as the reverse complement.
GTGGTTCGACGCCATCTCGCCCGCCCCCAAACTGGGCCGCGCCACCATCTCCCGCGGCTCCCTGGCCACCCTGGACCAGCTCAAGGAACTGGCCCCCAAACTGGCCAAGGACCCGCTGAAGTTCCACGCCCCGCAGCTGATGACCGTCCCCGATGTATTCCCCTCCTGGACGCTCAACAAGCTCACCCTCTCCGCCGTGGGCCAGGCTTACTACATCATGGGGGCGCCCGCGCGGAACCAGGTGAAAAACCTCACGCAGTTCTACCAGCCCCTCGATCTCATCGGGGAGTGGAACCGCGGCTACGGCTCGCGCGGCTTCTTGCAGTATCAGTTCGTGGTTCCGGTGGAGGCGGTGGAGCCCTTCAAGGAGATCATCAAGCAGATCCAGGCCTCCGGCCACTACTCGGCGCTCAACGTGTTCAAGCTCTTCGGCCCCGGCAACAAAGCCCCGCTCTCCTACCCCATGCCGGGTTGGAACGTGTGCGTGGACTTCCCCATTCGCCCCGGCCTGGGCGCCCTCCTCGACGACCTCGACCGTCAGGTCATGGAGTTCGGTGGCCGCCTCTACCTGGCCAAGGAATCCCGCACCTCCGCCGAAAACTTCCACCAGATGTACCCCGGCCTGGAGGGGTGGCTGGCCACCCGCAACGCCATCGACCCCACCGGCGTATTCGCCTCCGATATGTCCCGCCGACTCGAACTGCACTAATAAGGAGCACACATGTTAAACGCAGTGGGCCAAGCCCAGAACATCCTTCTCCTCGGCGGCACCTCGGAAATCGGGCTCGCCATCGTCTCCGAGTTCCTCTCCCGCGGCCCCGCCCGCGTCACCCTGGCCGCCCGCGCCAACAGCCCGCGTATCGACGCCGCCGTGGCCCAACTAGAGCAGGCCGGTGCCAGCGTGGTGGAGGTGCTCGACTTCGACGCCACCGCCTTTGATACCCACCCCGAGGTCATTTCCCAGGCCTTCTCCGCCGGTGACGTGGACGTAGCCATCGTGGCCTTTGGCACCCTGGGCGACCAGGAAGAACTCTGGCAGAACCAGGCCGCCGCCGTGGCCTCTGCACAGGTCAATTACACCGGCCCCGTCTCCGTGGGCGTGCTGCTGAGCGAGCAGATGAAAAAGCAGGGCCACGGCACCATCGTGGCGCTTTCCTCCGTGGCCGGGGTGCGAGTACGACGCTCCAACTTCGTCTACGGCGCCGCCAAGGCCGGCCTGGACGGCTTCTACACCCAACTGGGCGAGGCCCTGCGCGGTTCCGGAGTGAACGTGCTGGTGGTACGGCCCGGCCAGGTGCGCACCAAGATGTCCGCCGGCGTGAAGGAGGCCCCCCTGACCGTATCCGCCGAGCACGTAGCCAAGGACACCGTGGAAGCCGTGGTGAATAAGAAGGACATCATCTTTGTCCACCCGGCCTTCCAGCTGGTGACCGCCGCCTTCAACTTCATTCCGCGGCAGATTTTCCGGCACCTGCCTTTCTAGGCTTGTGATTCCTTTGTGGCCCCTGCCCTGGTGGTGGGGGCTGTTTTTTTGTTGTGCGCCTCCTCGGCGCCTCTCCAACCCCAAGGGGTGCCATTGGAGAGGTTGGCCGCCCCACCAACCCCGTGCTGGCACCCCTTGGTGCTGGGGCGCGGGAGGGGAGGGAGGGGCGGCGTCGATAAGCGGGGCGGGCACCACTCGAAGGGGTGCCGTTAGCGCCTGGCGGCGACCCCCGCACCTCCCCAGTGGCACCCCTTGGTGCTAGGGGCCACCCCCACGCGGAGTAACCGGCACACCGCCAACACCAAGGGGTGCCATCTCACCCGAGAAACCCTCCCCACACCCCGCAGTGGCACCCCAAAGCGCGCACCCACCTATGGGAAACTAAGGCCCATGAGTTCTACAGATCGGTTGGGGCGGCGCGGCACCCTCGCGGCGATGGCGCTGGCCCCCGTAGCGGGAGCCGTTTTTACTCTGGTGTTTTGGTTCCTGGCCAAGCAGGTTTCGCTGCCTGCTTTTAGCACCTCGATGGTCACGCGGGCGCTCGCCACGGCGGGCAGTGCGGCGGTGCTTGTGGTGGTGGGCGTGTTGCTGGCCTGGTGGATGCGCGGGGGCGCGATTCCGCACTGGCGCCGCGCGCTCACCTATACCGCGGCGTACCTCTCCCCGGCGGCGCTGGTGTTTAGCACCACGGGCATGCCGCTTTCGGCCACGCGCCTCTACATTGATGGCCTCCAGGTGGATCAGGCTTTTCGCACGCAGTTCCTCAGCCGCATGGCGCAGACCACCTCGCTATCGGACATGAACTACATTGACATGCCCACCTATTACCCACCCACGTGGTTCTGGCTGGGCGGCCGTCTGGCCAATCTGCTGGGCATGCCGGGGTGGGAGGTGTATCAGCCGTGGGCGCTCGTTTCGATTTCTGCGGCCGCCTGCCTGCTGGTGCCGGTGTGGCAGCGCCTGCTCGGTTCCCTGCCCGCCGCCACGGCGATTGCTCTGGTGAGCACCTGTCTGATGCTGCAATTGGGGCCGCAGGAGCCCTATGCGATCATCGTGGCCCTGGGTGTACCCGCGGTGTCGGTGATCGCGCGCCGCGCGCTGGGCGGTTCGTGGTTTGCCACGGCGGGGGTGGCCATATTCCTGGGTGTTTCGGCCACGATATACACGCTGTTTACGGCCCTGGCGGCGGGTTCGGTGGTGGTGATGGCCCTGGTTCTGGCCGCCGCGAGCAAAAACTGGCGGCCCATCGCACACCTGGTGGCGGCGGGCACGGGTTCGGTGCTCATCGCCCTGATTACCTGGGGCCCGTATCTGTGGGCCACCGCCCAGAATCGGGAGCGTTCGGGGGCCACGGCCATGCACTATCTGCCCGGCGAGGGCGCGGAGTTCCCGGTGCCCTTCCTGGCGGCCTCCATCGTGGGAGTGTTGTGCATGGTGGGGCTGGTGTATCTGGTGATTCACTGGCGACGCCCCGCCGAGGGCGCCCTGCTGCTCGTGTTGCTGTGTCAGTATGCGTGGTGCCTGGCCTCGATGGTGTTCACCGTGGGGGGAGTCACGCTGCTGGGGTTCCGCATCGAGATGGTGGTGGCCCTGCAATTGGCCACGGCGGGCGTGATGGGTTTTGCCTGGATTCGCCGCGAGGGGCTGCGCACCCTATACCCGGATCGCTTTTCCGCCCGTGCCCAGCAGGCCGTCACGGTGGCTTTGGTGGTGGTGCTCTCCTTTGCCGGGGTGAAGTACGCGCAGGATATTCCCACCCATAATCAGGAAAACATCGACTACGCCTATTCGGATACCGATGGTTATGGCGAGCGCGCGGATCGCTTTGCCCCCAACGCCACCCAGTATTACGCGCAGATCGACCAGGAGATTCAACGCCACGGCCATAATCCCGCCGATACCGTGGTGCTGGCCGATGAGACGCGCTTTATGAGCTTCCACCCCTATTACGGATTCCAGGCCTTTACCAGCCATTATGCCAATCCCTTGGGTGAGTTTGATCGCCGCAATGCCGCCATCGAGGATTGGGCCACGCGCTCCTGGGATGAACTTGCGGACCCCACCACCTTCGACGCCGCCCTCCACGAACCGGCGTGGCGCGCCCCAGATGTGTTCATTTTCCGCGGGGATTTGGAGGCGGAGCGCGATGCCGCCACGGAGACCAAAACCGGCTTCAAGCTCCACCTGGCGGAAGATATTTATCCCAATCACCCCAACGTGCGCTTCAAGGGTGTGTTCTTCAATCCCGATTCCTTTGCCGATGAGAAGTTGTGGGATCTCACGCAGATCGGCCCCTTCGTGGTGGTCACGCGAGTCTCGGGGGAGGCCGGTCCCGGCCGTGTCGTAGACTAATGGCCTGTGTCTGTTACCTCCGAAGCGTCCCCCGCGCCACCACACGCTCCCACGCAGCAGGCCCCAGGTTGGCTGAAAAATCTGGCCATCGTCACCGGCTTGCTCGGCTTCCTGCTCTTTGTGGCCACTCCCTTCCTTCCGGTCAATCAGGTGCAATCCAGCCTGGATTGGCCGCAAAAGGGCAACGTGAACTCGGTCAATGCGCCCTTGATCTCGTATGCACCGCAGAAGATGGAGGCGCAGATTCCCGTCTCCGCCATCGCGGATCTGCGCGAGGGTGAGTCGTTGCTTCTGGGCACCTTGCCCGCCGATTCTACGGATGCAGCCCACCGCGGGCTCTTCGTGCGTTCTTACGACGGCGCGCTCAACGTCTCCGTGCGCGGCGAGGCCTTCTTTGATCTCAGCGCCGAGGAGGTCCGCGGCCTCCCCGACCAGGCCATGCTCTCCCTGGCTTCCACGGAGGAAGAAACCAAGGCCTGGGTCGAGGGCACCGGCTACTCCTCCACCCCCGACGCCACCTCCAAAGACGACGTGCGCCCGCAGGTCACCGGCCTCTACACCGAGCTAGAGGGCAATGCTGCGGCAAAGCTTATCGACGCCGGGCTCAACGTCCACGTAGAGATCAACTCTCGCTTCACTTCCTCGGCCACCGCCCTCAAACAAGGCGCGATCGTGCTCGGCCTCATCATGTTGGTGGCCTCTCTGTGGTGCCTGCGTCGCCTGGACTCCTTGGACAGCCAGGGCCACCTCTCCAGTCCCTTACCTGCCGGGTGGTGGAAACCCCGCCCGCTCGATGGTTTGGTGGTCTCCAGCCTCGCGCTGTGGCACGTCATAGGTGCCAATACCGCCGACGACGGTTATATCCTCTCGATGGCCCGTCTGGCCGAGGATTCCGGCTACATGGCCAACTATTACCGCTGGTTCGGTGTACCCGAAGCCCCCTTCGGCTGGCCCTATTACGACATTCTGGGCCTCATGACGCAGGTCTCCACCGCCTCGGTGTGGATGCGTCTGCCCGCCCTCCTTTCCGGGCTCATCATCTGGTTCACGCTCTCACGCTATCTACTGCCACGCCTGGGTGATAAGGTCGGTGGCCGCCGCCTGGCCCAGTGGACCGCCGCCCTGATTTTCCTGGCCTTCTGGCTGCCCTATAACAACGGCACACGCCCGGAGCCCATCATCGCTATGGGTTCCATTCTGGCCTGGGCCTCCTTCGAGCGTGCCATCGAAACCCGCCGCATCTTCCCCGGTGCCGTCGGCGTGCTGCTGGCCGCGCTTTCCTTGGCCACCGGGCCTACGGGTCTGATGGCGGTGGCCGCTCTCCTGGCCGCCCTTTCTCCCCTGCTGCGCCTGGTCTACGAGCGCCTGCCGCTGCTCGGTGGGGGCGAGAGGGCGTCGATAAGCGCCAACTTAGTGGCCGCCCTGGCGATGTTGGCTCCGGTGCTGGCCACGGGCACAGCGGTGCTGGTGGGTATGTTTGGGGATCAGACGCTAGCGAGCGTTCTAGAGGCCACCCGGGTGCGCTCGGAGATCGGCCCGGCGCTGCCCTGGCACGAGGAGTTCGCACGCTATCAATCGCTGTTTTCTACCTCCTCGGTGGACGGCTCCTTTACCCGCCGCTTCCCCATGTTCATGTTCTTCGCCTCGCTGGCCATCGTGGCCATCGCACTGCTGCGCAACAAGAAGATCGCGGGCGCGGCCTCCGGGCCCACCACGCGGCTCATCATCATCGTGATCGGCACCTTCTTCTTCCTCATGTTCACGCCTACCAAGTGGACCCACCACTTCGGCGCCAATGCCGGCACCGCCGCCGCGCTCGCCGCCGTGGCCGCCGTGGCGCTGAGCGCAATGGTGGTGCGCTCGGCGCGCGCCCGCGCCATGACCATCGGCGGCTTCCTGCTGCTCTTCGCCCTCGCTCTGGCCGGATGGAACGGCTGGTGGTACGTGTCCAGCTTCCACGTTCCGTGGTGGGATAAGCCCGTGCAGCTGCGCGGCATCGAGGCCTCCTCGGTGGTGCTCTACCTCGCCCTGGCGATCCTGGTGATCGGCGTGGTGCTCTCCTTCATCGGGGACATGCGCCGCACCCGCGCCGAGGCCCTGGGCACCCTCGATACCGTGCTCGCTCAACGACGCCGCGCCAACGCCTCCTCCCGCTGGGCGGGGCTGGCGGCCGCCCCCATCGCGGTACTCAGCGCGGTGGTGCTGGCCTTCTCCCTGCTCAGCTTCGGCAAGGCCTTCGCCAGCCAATACCCAGCCTACACCGTGGGCCTGGGCAACCTGCGCAACTTCGGCGGCAACAGCTGCGGCCTGGCCAGCGACGCCCTGGTGGAGACCAACACCAACGCCTCCTTCCTCACCCCCACCGATGGCATCTCTCTGAGCGAATCTCTGGAGGCCGGGGAAAACCGCGGCTTCGGCCCTAATAACCTACCCGGCAGCGTGGAGGACGACGCCTCCAGCACCTCTGGACCCGGCGCGACCATTGCCGACCAGGTGGACTCCGATAACGTCGACGGCTCCTCCGATTCCGGCCAGGACAACGGCAATTCCGGTGGCTCGCGCGGCTCCTCCCAAGAGGGCGTCAACGGCTCCACCCACGAGCTGCCCTTTGACCTCGATTACACCGTGGTACCCGTTTTGGGTTCCTACCAGGAGGACGAACAACTCCCCGCCAAGGTCACGACCGCCTGGTACGAGCTTCCCGACGCCCCCGACGCCGACGCCCCCCTCGTGGTGGTCTCCGCCTTTGGCAAGATCAACCACCACGACATCAACGGCGTGGAACAAGAAGGCCAAAAGCTGGTGCTCGAATACGGCACTCGCCAAGCCGATGGCTCCGTGAGCGATACCGGCTCCGTGGAGATGTACGATGCTGGACCCACCCCCAACTGGCGCAACCTGCGCTACCCCCTTGCCGACCTCCCCGAGGCCGCCAACGTGGTGCGCATTAAAGCCGAGGACATCAACCTCAATGAGGACGAATGGCTGGGAATCACCCCGCCGCGCGTGCCCACCCTGGACAGCCTGAACAACGTGATCGGCTCCGAACAACCCGGCCTGCTCGACTGGACCGTGCCACTGCAATTCCCCTGCCAGCGCACCTTCAACCACTACGTCGGTGTGACCGAGATTCCGCGCTACCGCATCTCCCCCGATTACCCCGGTAAATCCACCCTCACCCCGGTGCAGAACTACACCGGCGGCGGCCCGATGGGCACCGTGGAGGCCGTCAATGACTCTTACGAGCTGCCCAGTTACCTCCGCGACGACTGGGGCCGCGACTGGGGTTCCATAGAAATCTACGAGCCGCGCACCAACTCCGCCGGCCAATCCCCCGACACCGCCGAGATCACGGTGGAAGAAATCACGCGCTCCGGGCTGTGGAACCCAGGCGAAATGAACATCGACACCAAGAATTAATTGACGAAGGGATTGAATTCTTGGTGGGGTGGCTGGGCTAGGTATGCGGCGCTGACTGCTGCCTCCCCCTCTCCGACGCTAAGGGGTGCCACTGCGGCGGGTGGGTTCACTTTCCACCCCGCAGTGGCACCCCTTGGGGTTGGGGACCGGGGTTGTCACCGGGGCCGGTGCGAACTACTCGCTGAGGCCATCCGGCGGGCGCCCCAAACCCAACCCGTCACGCTCTCACGTTCCCCCATTCGATCACGCCCCACTCCCACGCCTCAAACACGCCGAAGGGGTGCCACTAGAGGCGGCATCTCCCTCGCCGCCCGCCTAGTGGCACCCCTTAGTGTCGCTGCTGCCGCAGCCACTACGTACTGACGCTAAGCACTCACGCTATAACTCAGATCTGCTCCAACCGCGCCACCGCGTGCAGCGTCGTGGGCTTGGAGGCCTTGCGCAGTTGGAGATCCCAACCCGCGCCGGACTCACCAGAGCCAGCCTCACCAACACCACCTTCACCACGGCGCTCGGCATAGAAGCCCACGCGCGTGGGCAGAACCACGGGCTTGGCAAACTCCACGCTGTAGCGTGCAGACTCGGGCACGTATCCCTCCACGCCCGCCAGCATGGCGGCGGCGGACCACATGCCGTGCGCAATCGTGGCGGGGAACCCGAAGGCCTTGGCCCCCAGGGAGGAGACGTGGATGGGGTTTTTATCACCAGAGGCCTGGGCATAGGCCTTGATCTCTGCCGGGGTCACCCGCCAGGAGGCGGTGGGCACACCCTCGGGGAGTGCGGGCTGTTCTTCAAAGAGCGAGCCGCTATCTTCCGGCGCAAAGGAGGTGCCAGACATCTTGGCGCCCTTGGCGAGGAATCCGGAGGTCTGCTTCCACACCAGTTCTCCGGCTATCTCGACCTCCGTCACCATGTCAATGAGCAGGCCCTTGCGGTGCGGCCGCAGATTTTCTGCGTGCACCTTAATATCCAGGGACTCGGTGATCTCGATGGCCCGATACTGCTCGATCACGTTGGTCAGGTGCACCGCCCCCACAGCGTTGAAGGGGAAGTCCGGGGCGCCCATCACCTTGATCGCCAGGGGGAAGGAGAGCACGTAGGGGTAGGTCACCGGCAACGTGCTACCCAGGCGCAGCCCGGTGGCCTGGGCATAGGCCGCCAGGTGGGCGGCGTCGATAGTCACCCCGCGCACGCCATAGGAGGTGCTGGGGTCACCGGTGGCACGCCGCTTGGTACCCACCACGGGGAGGAGATCACGCGCGGCGTTGCCGTATTCGCGCATGAGGTCGGGGATTGCGGGGAGTTCGTGGTGAGTCATGGTTAGGCTCCCAGGAGGTTCTGGCCGCATACGCGAACGGTGTTGCCGGTGACCGCGCCGGAGGCGTTACCGGCAAAGTACGCGATGGTTTCCGCGACGTCGATAGTTTGGCCGCCCTGGGACAGCGAGTTCAGGCGGCGTCCCACCTCGCGGGTGCCGAAGGGGATGGCGGCGGTCATGGCGGTCTCGATGAAGCCGGGGGCCACGGCGTTGACGGTGATGCCGCGGGAGGCCAGCTCCTCGGAGAAAGTGTCCACGAGGCCGATGACGCCTGCCTTGGTGGTGGCGTAGTTGGTCTGGCCGCGGTTACCCGCGATACCGGCCATAGAGGAAACGCCCACCACGCGGCCGCCGTCAGCCAGGCCGCCGTTAGCCAGCAGCCCCTCGGTGATGCGGATGGGAGCCACCAGGTTGATGTTTTGCACCATCGCCCACTGGCCCTCGTTCATGTTTGCAAAGAGCTTGTCCCTGGTCACACCGGCATTGTGGACGATGATGTCGATGGGTCCGCCGTGGCGGTCGGCGGCGTGCTTCTGGAGCTGATCGGCGGCGTCGGCGGCGGTGACGTCGAGAGGCAGTGCGGTGCCCTTGACGCGGTTGGCGGTCTTGGTCAGGCCCTCGCCAGCCTGGGGGATGTCCACGCAGATGACCTTCGCGCCGTCGCGGGCCAGCACCTCAGCGATGGTGGCTCCGATGCCGCGCGCGGCACCGGTGACCACGGCCACCTTACCGTCGAGGGGGCGCTCCCAATCGGCGGTGCCGGTGGCCTCGGCGGTCACGCGGATCACCTGGGCGTCCACGAAGGCGGACTTGCCGGAAAGCAGGAAGCGCAGGGTGGATTCGGCGGCCTTGAGCTCCGCCTCCGGGGCCACGTACACCAGCTGCGCGGTGGCTCCGCGGCGCAGCTCCTTAGCCAGGGAGCGGGTGAATCCCTCCAGGGCGCGCTGGCAGATGTGCTCGTCGCGGTCGGTCACCAGTTCCGGGGTGCTGCCCAGCACCACCACGCGGGCGCAGGGGGCCAGCTTGCGCATCTGGGGGTGGAGGAAGTCGTAGATCTCGTGAAGGTCCTCGGCGCGGGTGATGCCGGTGGCGTCAAAAACGATGGCGCCGCGCTTGGTGTCGGCCTCGGGGTTGAGGTACTGGTAGTCGCCGCCGAGGAGGTCCTTCAACCCGGAGGTGAAGCGGCTGCCGGAGGCGCCGCCGATGACCACGGGGGCGTCGAGAAGCGGCTCGCCGGGCTTGTAGCGGCGCAGCGGCTCACCCTGCGGCACCCCCGCTTTTCCGGCAAGCGGGGAGTTAATCAGTTGCTCTAGCAGGCCTTTTTTAGAGGAGGACAAGGGTTCTTCTCCTAACGTCGTGGGGATGGCGCTTTTCTTACGCCACATCTTTGTCTACCGTAGCAGGCGGATCAGTGATTCACATTATAGATTTTTGAACGCTATGCCTTGAATCACGTTAGACTGTCATGCAGAGATCACCGATTAGGACGGAGCACAGATGACTACCCCCCGCAAGGTCGCAATCCTCGGCGGAAACCGTATCCCCTTTGCACGCTCCAACAAGGAGTACGCAAACGCCTCTAACCAGGACATGCTCACCGCCGCCATCGACGGTGCCGTGGCCCGCTACGGGCTCCAGGACGAAACCCTGGGCCTCGTGGCCGCCGGCGCGGTGCTCAAGCATTCCCGCGACTTCAACCTCACCCGCGAGTGCGTGCTCGGCTCCGCGCTGGGCTCGCGCACCCCGGCCTTTGACCTCCAGCACGCCTGCGGCACGGGCCTGACCAGCGCCATCCAGGTGGCCGACGCCATCGCCCTGGAACGCATCGAGTCCGGCCTGGCCGGTGGCGTGGACACCACGTCCGACGCCCCCCTGGCCGTGGGCGATGACCTGCGCCGCACGCTCATCAAGCTCTCCACGGCGCGCACCGCCGCCGATCGCCTCAAGCTCATCGGTTCCATTCGCCCCGCTCAGCTGGCTCCCGAGCAGCCCCGCAACGGCGAACCACGCACCGGCCTTTCCATGGGCGAGCACGCGGCGATTACCGCCCGCGAATTCGGCATCAGCCGCGCCGACCAGGACGAGCTGGCCGTGAAGTCCCACCAGAACCTGGCCGCCGCCTACGAGGCCGGCTTCTTCTCCGACCTCATCACCCCCTTCCTGGGCGTGCAGCGCGATACCAACCTGCGCCCCGATTCCTCCCTGGAAAAGCTCGCCAAGCTCAAGCCCGTTTTTGGCAAGAAGGATGCCGAGCAGCACGGAGCCCAGGCCACCATGACCGCGGGCAACTCCACCCCGCTGACCGACGGCGCCTCCGTAGCCCTGCTCTCCTCCGAGGAATGGGCCGCCCAGCACAACATCCCCGTGCGCGCCTACCTGGTGGATTCCGAGACCGCCTCCGTGGACTTCGTGCACGGTGGCGACGGCCTGCTCATGGCCCCCACCTATGCGGTTCCGCGCCTGCTGGCCCGCAACGGTCTGAGCCTCCAGGACTTTGATTTCTACGAGATTCACGAGGCCTTCGCCTCCCAGGTTCTCGCCACGCTGGCCGCCTGGGAATCCGAGTCCTACTGCCGCGACCGCCTCGGCCTCGACGCCCCGCTGGGCGCCATCGACCGCAGCAAGCTCAACGTCAAGGGCTCCTCCCTTGCCGCTGGTCACCCCTTCGCCGCCACCGGCGGGCGCATCATCGCCACCGCAGCCAAGACCCTGGAAGAAAACGGCGGCGGACGCACCCTCGTGAGCATCTGCGCCGCAGGTGGTCAGGGCGTCGTCGCCATCATCGAGCGTTAATCACTTCAATAGGAGTTTCCCACCATGACTGACAAGAACCGCGCCACCCCGGAACCCGGTAGCCCGCGCACCCTCCCCACCACCCCCGACCCCACCGCAGCCAAGGATCTCCAGCTGCTTCTCGACGGTCGCTGGGCCAGCGCCCGCGAGACCTTCCGCGAGGCTTTCAGCAAGGCCGACTTGCTCCCCGACCCCTCCCAGACCCTGGAAGAGGCCCGCGAGTCCATGCTCGGCAACCTGGAGCAGATCCGCGCCACCGGCCTCCAGCGCGGCGTGTTCTCCTCTAAGAACGGCGGCAGCGGCGATCTCGGCTCCACGCTCACCGGCATGGAAATGCTCGGCTACGCCGACCTCTCCACGATGGTCAAGGGCGGCGTGCAGTGGGGCCTGTGGGGTGGCGCCGTGGACGCCCTGGGTACCGAGCGCCACCGCAAGTACATCGAGGACATCATCGAGCTGCGCCTCCTCGGATGCTTCGGCATGACCGAGCGCGGCCACGGTTCCGATGTGCAGCACCTCGAAACCACCGCCACCTACGACCCTGAGACCAAGGAGTTCGTGGTTCACTCCCCGAGCTTCTCGGCGCAGAAGGTTTACATCGGCAACGCCGCCCGCCACGGCCGCATGGCCGCGGTATTCGCGCAGCTCCACACCCCGGATTCCAAGGAATCCCACGGCGTGCACTGCCTGCTGGTACCCATCCGCGACGAAGAGGGCAACCCCATGCCCGGCGTGACCATCGGGGACCACGGCTACAAGGGCGGCCTGCGCGGCGTGGACAACGGCACCCTCCTCTTTGACAACGTGCGCGTGCCCCGCGAGGCCCTGCTCAACCGCTTTGGCGACGTCTCCGAGGACGGCACCTACACCTCACCCATCGACTCCCACAACCGCCGCTTCTTCACCATGCTGGGCACCCTGGTGCGCGGCCGCGTCTCCGTGGGCGCCGCCGGTGGCGCCGCTACCCGCGCCTCCCTGACCATCGCGCTGCGCTACGCCATGCGCCGCCGTCAGTTCGAGGGCCTGCCGGGCAAGGAGAAGCGCCTGATCGACCACCGCGCACACCGTCTGCGCCTGCTCCCCCGCCTGGCGCGTTCCTACGCCCTGGCGCTGCTGCAAAACCAGGTCATCGAGAACCTGCACGACCAAACCACCGCCATCGAGCGCGGCCAGTGGGACGTAGCCAAGCCCAATGACGAGCAACTGCGCAAGCAGCGCGAGATGGAATCCCGCGCCTCCGCCGTGAAGGTGGCCGCCACCGCGCACGCCACCGAGACCATCCAGGAGTGCCGCGAGGCCTGCGGAGGCGCCGGTTACATGACGGAAAACCGCCTGACCACCTTCAAGGCCGATTCCGATGTGTTCACCACCTTCGAGGGCGATAACACCGTGCTCGTACAGATGGTGGGCAAGGAACTCATCACCGCCTACGCCCGCGACCTCTCCGATCTCTCCCCCATCGACATGGTGAAGTTCGGTGTGGAAAGCATTGGCGACGCCCTGCGCCAGCGCACCGCCATTCCGCTGGCCGTTCAGAGCCTCATCGACCGCGTGAGCGACCGCGATGAGACCTCCCTCTTCGACGCAGGCTACCAGGTGAAGATCCTCCAAGAGCGCGAGCATAGCCTGCTGAAGTCCCTGGCTAACCGCCTCAAGGACGCCAAGAAGATGGAGCCCGCCGACGCCGTGGACCTCGTGGACAAGGCCCAGGACCACCTCATCGACCTCGCTTGGGCCCGCATCGACGCCATGCTCATCGAGGCCCTGGTGGAAGCCGAGGCCGAGCTGCCCGATGACTCCCCCGCCCACCCCGTGCTGGAGCAGATCCGCGATCTCTTCGCCCTCTCCACCATCCTGAAGCACGCTGGCTGGTACCAGGAGCAGAACATCCTCTCCGGCAACCGCACCAAGGCGGCCCGCGCGGCGGTCAACGACCTCGTGGATTCCATCGCGCCGTGGTCCGAGGTACTCGTGGATGCCTTCGGTATCCCGGACGCCCTGGTAGACGTGCCCATGCTCAACGATTCCGGTGTGGATCCCCTGCCCTCCGAGGAAGAGGAGAAGGAAAAGGAATCCGCTTAAAACGGGATTGCCACGTAACGGCTAAGTAAAAGGTGCCGGTGCTCGTAAGAAGCGCACCGGCACCTTTTTTGCGTTATGGGGCGGTGTGGCTTGTGCGGCTCGTATTGAGCCGCGCTTAGGGGTGCCAGTGGGGGCGTCGATAAGCGGGCGGCTTGGTCAGTGGCACCCCTAAGTGTTGGGCGCTCCCGCCGCACCCCCAAGGGGTGCCAGCACCGGGTGGAAAAGAGCCCCACCGCACGAGATGGCACCCCTAAGCGCGCAAAAGAACACCGCGCCTACACTGGCGGCCATGTCCAAGAAAGCCACTCCGGCCACCCTCGCCCTGGAAAAAGCGGGCCTGCCCTTTGAGGTGGTGGCCTTTGAGCATGATCCCTCGGTCCAGAATTACGGCGAGGAGGCGGCTGCGGCCCTGGATACTCCGGCGGAGCGGATCGCTAAGACGCTGCTCGTGGAGTCGGATAAGGGCCTGGCGGTAGGGGTGGTGCCGGTGACGGGCCTACTTAATCTCAAGGCGATGGCCGCAGCGCTGGGGGCCAAGAAGGCCACGATGTGTGATCCCAAGGTGGCGGAGCGGGTCACGGGTTACGTGGTGGGCGGGATTAGCCCCTTTGGGCAGAAAAAGCGCCTGCCCACGGTGGTGGATTCCTCGTTGGAAAGCCATGAGGACGTGCTGGTTTCCGGGGGCCGGCGCGGTTTTGATCTGCGAGTGAGCCCGCAGGTGTTGGTGCAGGCTACTGGGGCAGTTTTTGCGGAGATAGCTCGGCCACGCTGAGTAGCGGCTTGGGGGTCAGCGCGTAGGTGTCGTCCCGGCGCGCTTGGCGCCAGGCGCGCACAAGCAGCCAAACAAACGTGGGGTACATCACCAGTCCCACGCCGATCATGTTCAGGATTTGGGCCACGTCATTGCCCGGCGAGAGGTTCCAGCAGAAATGGAAGCAGAAGGCCACCAGGAACCAACCCAGCGCGCTCCCCACGCGCCGCCACGGGGACATTTCCGCAGTATAAAGCGCCACGCCTATCCCCCAACCGGCGATGGAGGTGAAAACGATGTGTAGGCAGGGGCCTACAATCAGGCGCAGCGCCCAGAGTTGGAGGGCGCCGATGGCATCGTCGTTGGGGTCGAGGATGGCCCCATTGATTCCGTAAAGCAGATTTTCCATCGTCTCGAAGCCCAGACCCACCACGGCTCCCGCGAGGAGGCCGTGCCAGGGGCGATTGAGGCGTCGGAAGCTGAGCAGGATTATCACCACGCCCAGGGCCTTGAGGAACTCCTCGGGGTAGGCGCCACCCAGGGAGGCCAGCACGAGGTCCCAACCCAGTTTCTCGGGAATGTCCATCACGGGGGTGGCGAGCACCCCCACGAGGCTCAGACACACGCCGCCGCCCCAGATCAAGGCGGGCAACACCCAGAGATACGCGCGCTGGGGCCACAGGGGAGTCAACCACAGCAAAAACACCACGATGACCACATACGCCGCACCGAGAAGCAGGCCGATGGCCAGGGCTTCCGGGCTGACGATGAGGCCGCCGGCCAGGTTAAAGAAGAGCGCAAAGAGGCCCGCCACGGTGGCGAGGCCGAGGGTGATGGGGAAAAGGCGGTTCATCGCTGCCGGGCCTCCTCGTCAAGGGCATCCAGGATTTTATCGAGTATTCCCTGTTGGGGGCCGTCGAGGACCACGCCGAGGTACTGGTCGTCCGGGCCCTCGTGCAGGAGGGCGAGGCGGGCGTCGTCGATAAGCATGGGGGTGCCCTCGTGCTCGGTGAAGCTGGCTTCCTCGCTGGGTTCCTCCAGCGCGGCGGCGTGGATGAGGCGGTGCAGCGTGCGCTCCGGGTCGTCTACGCCCTGCATGATGGTGGCGGTGACTAGGGTGTCGCCGCACACCCAGTCCTCGGTGAGCGAGAAGCCGCCGCTGCGGCAGTTCAAGCCTTCCACGGGGATTTCCCAGTCGCCGCTGGTGGCGCCGAATACCACCTCGTCGGCGGTGGCGGAGCGCTCGGGGATCGCGGCGTTGATCGCCGTGGGCGCGCCAAAGTACACGACCACGGCGGCGAGCAGCCCCCACCACAGGAGCACGGGTTTGCTCGGTTGGAGACGGTATTTTGGCATGCCACCACAGTACAGTGGGGCCCATGCAAAACCTCTACGAGTTTGTCAATGGTCCCTGGCTCGCCTCACACACTATCCCCGCCGATCGCGGGGTAGACGGCATCTTCCACGCGCTGCGCGACGCCGCCGAGGCCGACGTCCACCGCATCGTCCAGGCCGATACCGGCCGCGCCGGAGCCCTCTACGCCGCCTTCATGGACACCGAGGCGCTGACCGACGCCGGGGTGGAACCGCTGCGGCCCGAATTAGAGCGCGTCCGCGCCGCCCAGACGCCCGAGGAGCTGGCCCGCGTGCTCGGTGAACTCGACCGTGAGGGCGTGGGTGCCCCCGTGGGGTTCTGGGTGGCCAAGGATTCCGAGGGCGACAATAACGTGGCCTACCTGGTGCAATCCGGGCTGGGGCTGCCCGATGAGGCCTATTACCGCGCCGAGGAGCACGCGGAGACGTTGGCTGCGTACAAGGAGCACGTGGCGCGGATGTGGGGGTTCCTGGCTGCCGACACTGCCGACGCCCCCGCCGCCGGGCAGGACCCCCAGGAAGCCGCCGAGCGCGTCGTGGCCCTGGAAACCCGCCTCGCCCAGGGCCATTGGGACGTGGTAGCCAGCCGCGACGCTATCAAGACCAATAACCCCACCGAGTTCGCCGCCCTACCCACCATCGTGCAAACCCTACTGCGCGGCGCGCGGCTGCCGGAGCACCGCCTCATCGTGCGCGAACCCTCCTACGTGGAGCACCTGGCCGGCCTCCTCACCGAGGAGCACCTAGAGGATTGGAAGCTCTGGGCCACCTGGCACATCCTCAGCTCGCGCGCGGGCGTGCTCAGCCCCGAGATTTCCGCCGCGAACTTTGATTTCTTTGGCCGCCGCCTCTCCGGGGCCACCGAGCAGCGCGAGCGCTGGAAGCGCGCCGTGGGCCTGGCGGAGTCGCTGGTGGGCTTCGAGATCGGGCGGGCCTATGTGGAGCAGCACTTCCCGGCCAGCTCCAAGGAACAGATGCTCACGCTGGTGGATTACCTCACCGCCGCCTACCGCGAGCGCATCGAGGCCCTGGATTGGATGACGCAGACCACCAAGGAGCGCGCCCTGGAGAAGTTGAGCCTCTTCCAGGCCAAGATCGGCTACCCCGCCACCTGGCGTTCCTACGAGGGTCTTTCCTTTTCCTCCCAGGGCGCGGATTTGGTGGCCAATACCCGCGCGGGCTCGGCCTTCCTCCACGATTACGAGCTTTCCAAGGTGGGCCAGCCCACCGATCGCGCCGAGTGGGTGAGCACCCCGCAGACCGTGAACGCCTTTTATAACCCCACGGTCAATGACATCACCTTCCCCGCCGCCATCTTGCAGCCGCCCTTCTTTGACCCGCAGGCCGACGCCGCCGTGAACTTCGGCGCCATCGGCGCGGTGATCGGCCACGAAATCGGCCACGGCTTTGACGACCAGGGCTCGCAGTACGACGGCCACGGCAACCTGCACAGTTGGTGGAGCGAGGAGGACCGCGCGGCTTTTACCGAGCTCACCGCCAAACTGGTCACGCAATTCGACGGCCTGGTGCCCACCGTGCTGCGCGAGGCCGGCGTCGAGGGCGTGGGCGTGAATGGCTCCTTTACCCTGGGTGAAAACATCGGTGACCTGGGCGGCCTGGGCATCGCCGTGGTGGCCTATAAGAAGTGGCTGGCCGATCACGACCAGACCGGCGCCGAGACCGCTCCCTTTTCCGCGCCCGATACCTCGCCCGCACTAGCCGAGGGCGAGTTTACCGGCTTCCAGCGCCTCTTCCTCTCCTGGGCGCTGGTGTGGCGCACCGCGATCCGCCCGGAGATGGCCAGCCAGTACCTCGCCATCGACCCCCACTCCCCGGCCGAGTTCCGCTGCAACGTGATTGCCGCCAACGTGGCCGAGTTCTACGAGGCCTTCCCCGAGATCACCGCCGATTCCCCCATGTGGGTGGCCCCAGAGGATCGGGTGCGCATCTGGTAGAGCGCTGATTAACCTGGTGGGCATGACTGAGGATCGTGAACGCCAGGACTTCCAGATCGGCGGCGTGGACCGCGAGTTCACCGAAGAGCAGCAGTTAGAGCAACTGGGCACCTACATCGACGCCCACTATCCTCTGCCCGCCTTCACCCCGCCGTGGGCCGGGGGCGCGGGCGATCCGCTGCCCGCCGATCGGTGGTCCGCCCTCCTGCCCGACCGCCTCACCCACGCCGCCATGCTCATGCTCGGAGCGGGCCTCGATCACTCCATGCCCGGCGTGGCCTTCGGCGCGTCGGTTTCCGCCCGCGACGTGCCGGAGGTGGCGGGCCGCGTGTTTGAGCCGCCGCAGCCCACGGGTGCTTGGGCCATTTCGCTGCACTCGGGCGGCTGGTGGCGCGGTTCCGGCGACGCCCTAGAACACCAATGGCGCCCCGAGGTGGCCGCCGCCGCAGCCCTTTCCGGCACCACGATCCTCGACCTCGACTACCCCCTCGCCCCCGCCCACGCCCTCAGCGAAATCACCGAGGCCGTGCGGCGGGGCGCCGACTACGCCCGCAACCACGGAGCCACTCACCTCACGGGCTGGGGGTACTCCTCCG
This sequence comes from Corynebacterium lowii, assembly GCF_001412085.1. GTDB lineage: Bacteria > Actinomycetota > Actinomycetes > Mycobacteriales > Mycobacteriaceae > Corynebacterium > Corynebacterium lowii. Next base: position 188,519 of record NZ_LKEV01000001.1, on the reverse strand, counting down.
GTGGCGCGCTCGCGACACTCACCGCGTCGCTTTTCGACGCCCTTGTCCTCACCTTCCCCGACCTCAACTCCATCACCAACCTCCCGCCTGAGATTCGTGGAGAGGCCGCCCTGCCCCCGGCAACCCAATGGGCGCCGACCCTCGTGCAGATTGCCCGCCAAGACGAGATCGCCGCGCGCCCCGAGGGCATCTCTGGCCTGGAGCACGTGCGCGTGGAGGAGTTCACCGCCCGGCACCGCATCTCCACCCCCGAGGTGGCGCGGGCCAAGATTCGCAGCGTGGCGGAGTTCTTGCGGGGTGTGGCGGGGCGGCGGCGCTAAGGGGTGCCACTTCGGGGGTTTTGAGCTGTGGGCGGGGCGCGGTGGCACCCCTTAGGGTTGCGCTGCGGCCCCAAAGGGTGACACTAGGGGCTTATCGACGCCCCCATAGGTGCCGGCGGCACCCCTTGGGGTTGAAGCGGTAACAAGTAGGCCCCCACCACCCCACAACACGAAGGGGTGCCACCAGCGGGAGGGGCGGCGTCGAAAAGCAAGAAACGGCACCCCTTAGCGCTGTACTAGCAGCCCGGCAGTAGCCCCACGCAGAGAGCTGGCGCCGTGCTGGTTTCGGCGGGCGCGGTGGGAAGAGCATCGGGGATCACGGCACCTTGGACGTCCTCGGTAAGTTGGGAGGCCGGGCCGTAGGTGCTGGCCGCCACGCTGAAGCCGGGGCCGAAGGAGGCCGTGGCGTGCATGCTGTGGTCGTCGGCCCAGCCGAACTTGGTGCCCAGCACGCCGGGCAGCAGTGCGGTGCCGTAATCCTGGGCGTAACCATCGGCGGCCACCGGGGCGGCGGTGCGCATGCCCTCGAAGAGGGGCCGGGCCACGGGGTCGTTGCTGGTGGCGTTGAGGAAGGTGGTGACGTCGTTCGTGCTGGTGGTGGTGTTGCCCCAGAAGCCGTTGTAGTGGGTGCTCACCAGGTTGAATTGGGCGATAACCTCGGGGATTGCCTGCCGGTAACGGGCGTCCAGGGTAGAAGCCGTGTGATCCTCGGAGTAGCGGATCATGTTTTCCACCCGCGCGGCGTCCTCGGGCGCACCGTGGGCCAGCACCCAATACCCCAGGTAGAGCTTGGAAAGGGAGAGCGCCGGGCGCGATTCGGCGGCATTCGCGGTGGCAATGGTGGGGCCGCCCTGAATGTTCAGCGTCATTTGCGTGCGCTCGGGCACGAAGGCGGGGTCGATGGTCAGCGCTTGCGCCGTGGGCGCGAGCATGAGCACGGCGCCAGAGAAAGCCACGGCGCGGGAAAGAAAAGTACGCACATTTAAGTACTATCACCCCTCACACTGGGCATAGCGCCAAAGGGTGACACTAGGGGCTTATCGACGCCCCCACAGGTACAGGTGGCACCCCTTGGAGTTGGCCCCCACCACCCCACAACACGAAGGGGTGCCACTAGCGGGAGGGGCGGCGTCGAAAAGCAAGAAGTGGCACCCCTTAGCGCTGCTGCCCCAGCTGCGCCTCCACGGCGGCGAAAATATCGTCGCCCTCCTGAATATCAGGTTCGGTATAGGGATCTACCTGGCACAACGTGAGGGTGGCTCCGGTGGAATCCGCAATGATCGCCATGCGGCCAAAGGGGCTATCCCAGGGGGCGCGAATGACCTCGCCGGCCAATTCCGGGACCTGGGCCACGGCGGCATCAATATCGGCGACACCCAGGTAGCTCTGCCAGAAGCTCGGTACCTGGGCGGGGAACTGCCCCTGGGCGTCGGCCAAACCGGCGAAGGCCGCGCCGTCGGCAAGTACTGTGGTGTAGCCGTTCTCCGTGATGAGGTCCCAGCCCAAAAGACCCTGGTAGAACGCGGTGGCGGCGGCGTGGTTGGTGGCGGCGGTGAGTTCGTGCCACACGGGGGTACCCGGCTCGCCCGCCGCCACGAAGGCCTGGCCCGCCGGGGGTTCGATGAGGCCGAAGAGCGCCCCGGCGGCGTCCACCAGCACCGCCAGGCGCCCCACCTGCGCGGCGGTGGGCTCGGCCAGCACGCGGCCGCCGAGTTCCGGGGCCTGGGCCACCTGGGCGTCGAGGTCGCGAGCAAGAAAGGAGGTCACCCAGGTATCCGGCAGTGGGGAGTCGGGGGCTTGGGGGAGTAGCCCGGCCACCGGCAGGCCGTCCTTGCGGGCAATGCGCTGGCCGCCGCCCACCTCGGTGAACTCCCAGCCCAGGAGCTCGCCGTAAAAGTGTTCGCTGCGGCGCGGGTCGGAGGTGTTGAGGTCAATCCAGTACGGCATGCCCGGCTGGGCGTGAAAGGCGGGCATTACATGTTCCTCCACTTTTCGGGGTCGAAGTCATCGTCGGCGGTGGCTTCGTCGAAGTAGTCGTCCTCTTCTTCCGCCGCGCCCGCCACGCGCGCGCAAGCCTCCCCCACGCACACCACGTCGCCCAGGTGCAGCGCGGCGCCGCGCTGCTGCGTCACCTCACCGTTGATGGTCACCAACCCCTGCCCGATGGCCTCCTTGGCCTCCCCGCCCGTGGCCACCAGGCTGGCCAGCTTGATGAACTGCCCAACCTTGATGCTCTGCCCTTGAATCGCAACGTCGTGTACCTGCATGCGCACCAGTCTAAGGGGTGCCATTGGCGGGGCGATCGGGCCACGCGTGGTTGCGGTGGCACCCGTTGGGGTTGCTGCGCGTAGGGGTGCCGTTTCGTGCTTTTCGACGCCGTCCCTTCCGCTAGTGGCACCCCTTCGTGTTGTGGGGTGGTGGGGGCCTACTCCAAGGGGTGCCGCCTGTACCTGTGGGGGCGTCGATAAGCCCCTAGTGTCACCCCTTGGGCCACAGCGCAACCCTAAGGGGTGCCACCTCGCCCCGCCCACAACCCAAAACCCCCGCCACGGCACCCCTTAGAGCAACGTCCGCAGGCCTTCCACCACCATGAACGCGGCGAGCAGCAAAAACACGCCGCCAGTCACGATGTCGATGGTCGCGGCGCCCCGAGCGATCCGGGCCGAAAGGGCCTGAACGGCCAGGGCGAAGCCCACGAACCACGCCAGGCCCACCACGATGAGGGCCACAGCCACGAGCACGGCCCACTGCATACCCATGTCGGGACAGATGAACTGGGCAAAGACCGCTCCGAAGAACACCACGGCTTTGGGGTTGGCGAGGTTGGTGGCCAGGCCGCCTCGCCAGGCGGCGGCGTCGCTCAGCCTCCCGGTCACGGCACCCGCCTCCTCCAGCGGCCCCGAGCCCGAAGAACCCCGCGCCGCCAGTCCGCCGCGCAGCGCTTTCCACCCAAGAAAGCCCAGGTAGGACCCGCCGAGGAGTTGCAGCCAACCCAAAATGGCGGGGTAGGCCGTAATCAGGGCGGAGAGCCCGGCGAGTGAGGCGATGATCCACAGGGCGTTGCCGGTCATGATGCCCACGGCGCACCACACCCCGGCGCGGCGGCTGCGCGCACCCATACGGGTGATCTGCACGATGTCGGGGCCGGGGCTGACGATGGCGGCCACCCAGATGGCGAGCAGCGCGCCGAAGGAACTCAGGCTCATGCTTGGTCCCTCGGCATCATGTGGAGGTGGTCGATGTTCACGTGGGCAGGCAGCGAGGCCACCCAGCGCACGGATTCGGCCACGTCCTCGGCGGTGAGGCTGAGCACATCCTCGTACACGGCAGCGGCGCGCTCGGCGTCTCCGTCAAAGCGGTTGAGGGAAAACTCCTCGGTATGCACGCGGCCGGGGTCGATTTGGGTAACGCGCAGGTGAGCGCCCTCGGCGGCTTCTTCCAGGCGCTGCACGCGGGTGAGGGCGCGCAGTCCGAACTTGGCGGCGTTGTATCCGGCCCCGCCGGGGTAGGCGGTCATGGAGGCCATCGAGCCGATGTTGATGAGCAGGCCGCCGCATTCCAGCAGGTGAGGGCGCAGGGCATTGCTCACGCGCAGGGTGCCCAGCACGTTGACCTCGTACATCCAGCGCCACTTCTCCTCGTCGGCCTCGCGCACGGGTTCGAGGCCGCGGGCGCCACCAGCATTGTTCACCAGCACATCGACGCCCCCGAGTTCCGCCACGCGGGCCGCGAGGGCGTCCACGGAGTCCTGCTTGGTGACGTCCAGGCGCAGGGCCTCGCCGCCGATCTCCTCGGCCAGGGCGGCCACACGCTCGAAGCGACGGGCGGCGGCGATTACGTACCAACCGTCGCCTGCTAAGGCGCGGGCGCTGGCGGCGCCGATACCGGAGGAGGCACCGGTGACCACAGCTATCTTTCCAGGATGTGCAGTAGGTTGTGAGGTAGCACTCATGCCACCCCACTATATGCCCCCATAATGGAGTGCATGGATCAGCACCATACTTCTCTGGACCAGATGGCCTCGGGGCGCTGGCACATGCCGGGCAGCACCGAACTCACCGCCGAGCAGATGCGCAGCGCGCAGGTTCTGCGCCGCCTCAACGAGCTGGGCAATACGCAGCCCGACGCCGCCCGCGAGCTCGTCCGCGAACTCACCGGAGCCGAGCACGCGGAGGCCACCATCATCGCCCCCGCGATGGTGGAATACGGCCGCCACCTGCACCTGGGCGAAGGGGTGTTCATCAACGCCGGGGTAACCATTCTCAGCAGCGCGCACGTGCACATTGGGGACCACACCATGATCGGGCCGAATTGCCAGCTCCTCACGGTGGGCCACCCGGTCGATGACGTGGATATGCGCAGGGAGGGCTGGGAGAAGGCCGAATCCATCACCATCGGGCGCGATACGTGGATTGGGGCCGGGGTGGTGGTGTTGCCGGGAATCACCATTGGGGATCGGGTGACCATCGGGGCGGGTTCCCTAGTCACCCGCGATATTCCCAGCGATAGCGTGGCAGTGGGCCACCCGGCGCGGGTGGTGCGACAGCGCAGCCCGGAGCGCGCGGCCGCGGAACGAGCAGAACTGACTCAAGAGTGAACCGCCCCTTCGATCTCGCCCGCATCGGCCAAGGTCTCCCCTTCGCTGCGGCCCTGCCCGAGTTAGAAGCGGCCTGCCGCGAGCATGGCCGCGCCGTGGTGCAGGCCCCGCCGGGCACGGGTAAGACCACGCTGGTGCCCCCGGCGCTGGCCAACTGGCGCAACGAGCACCACACCAAAGTATTAGTGTGCGCCCCGCGCCGCGTGGCCGTGCGCTCGGCGGCGCAGCGCCTGGCGTCCCTCGACGGTTCCGCCCTGGGCGAGCGCGTGGGTCATCGCATGCGTGGTCATAGCCTGCGCGGCAGCGCGGTGGAGTTCGTGACCCCTGGGGTGCTGCTGCGCATGGTGTTGGCCGATCCTTCCTTGGACGGCATCGGCGCGGTGGTGGTGGACGAGGTTCACGAGCGCCACCTGGATACCGATGTGCTGCTGGGCATGCTCATCGAGGTAACCCAGTTGCGCGAGGATCTGGTGTTGGTGGCGATGTCCGCCACGGTGCAGGCCCAGCGCTACGCAGACCTCATGGGAGGGGCGCCCATCGTGGATAGCCCGGCCATCATTCACCCGCTCGCCGTCTCCTATTCCCCGCATCCCGGCCGCCTCACCGGCACTCCGGAGTTCTACGAGCACCTGGCTGATCTGGCGCGCAGGGACGTGCGCGAGCACGGTGAGTCCGCGCTAGTTTTTGTACCCGGCGTGCGCGAGGTGGAGCGGGTGGTAGGCCACCTGGGCGACCTCGGCGTGCCGCTGCACGGGCGGCTACCCACCCATAAGGCCGAGGCCGCCCTGCGTGCCACGGGCAAGCCGAGGGTGATCGTGGCGACGTCGATAGCCGAATCCTCGCTCACCGTGCCGGGGGTGCGCGCGGTGATTGATTCGGGGCTGTCCCGCGAACCCCGGCGCGACACCGCGCGTCAGATGAACGGCCTGGTCACGGTCTCGGAGGCGCGGGCCACCGCCGAGCAGCGCGCGGGGCGCGCCGGGCGTGAGGGGCCGGGCCGGGTGATTCGCGCCTTCAGCGAGCAGGAGTTTGCGCACCTCAACCCCACGATCACCCCGGAAATCGCGGTGAGCGACCTCACCCAGGCCGCCCTCTGGCTGGCCTGCTGGGGCACTCCGCGCGGGGAGGGCCTGCCGCTTATCGACGCCCCGCCAGCCCCCGCCCTGCGCGCCGCCGAGGAGACGCTGCGCGGCCTGGGTGCGGTGGACGAGAAGGGGGCCATCACCGAGGAAGGCCGGGCGCTGGCCGCTCTGCCTCTCGACCCGCGCCTGGGGCGCACGCTGCTGGTGCTTGGCCCCGCGGCCGCGGAGACCGTGGCGGTGCTGGCCGATTCCCCCAGCGGCGATATTGCCGCGCTCCAAGCACCCAAACGAGAAGTAGACCGGCTGCGAAGCCTGGCCCCTGCTGCCACCAACACGCGCACAGCAAGCCCCGGAGTGGTCACCGCCCTGGCCTATCCGAACCTGGTGGCGCGCCGGGAGGGGGAGGAATACCTGCTGGCCTCGGGCACGCGGGCGCACCTGCCCGCCGCGCTGAGCTCCACGCTCAAGGGAGCGCCGTGGTTGGCGGTGGCGGAGGTTTCGCGCGCAGGAAATCGCGCGGTGATTCGGGCGGCCGCCCGCCTGAACGAGGCCGAGGCCCTGGACGCCGTGGGGGTCACCGAAGAGTACCGCGCCGAGGTGCATGGCGGGCGGGTTCGTGGCCGCCTGTTGCGCCGCGCTGGGGCCATTGAGCTTTCCGCCACCCCGGTTCAGGTGCCCGCCGATCAGGCCACCACGGCGCTGGCCGCCACCGTGCGGGCCGAGGGCCTGGGGATATTCACCTTCTCCGAGGCCGCCCGGCACCTCTACGAGCGATTGGTCTTCCTGCGCGAACGGATAGGCGAGCCCTGGCCGGATATTGCCGCCGCCGACCCCGAGGTGTGGCTGCTCCCGGAATTGCGGCAACTCGCCACCGGAACCCCAGTGAATAAGATCGACCTCTCCCCCGCCTTACAGCGCCTACTGCCCTGGCCGGAGGCCGCCCGCATGGAGGAACTGGCCCCGGAGCGCCTGCCCGTGCCCAGCGGCTCGAAGCCCCGCGTGGACTACTCGGAGGGCCGCCCCGTGGTGCGGGTGAAACTCCAGGAGTGCTTTGGGTTGGCGGCCTCCCCCACCTGTGCTGGGGTGCCGGTGCAGTTCCGGTTGCTCTCGCCTGCGGGCCGCGACCTGGCGATTACCGAGGATCTCACTAGTTTCTGGGCCGGGCCCTACGCCCAGGTGCGCGCGGAGATGCGCGGGCGCTACCCCAAGCACCCCTGGCCGGAGGACCCGTGGAGCGCGCCCGCCACGGCCAAGACGAAGAAGCGGATGTAGAGGGGTTTACACCTCCACCAACCCCCGCACTCTGCCGAGGCGCAGGAGGAAGGGGGCGTCGATAAGCACGCTGTGTTGCTCTGTGAATACGGCGCAGGCGCCGCGCTGGCAGAGTTGGAAGCCGCTGGGGAGTTCGGCGCTATGGGCGGCGGCGTGAATGGCGAGGTCGGGGAGGTCATCGGCGGTAGCCACGAGGTGAATGTGCTCCATGCCCATCAGGTGAGCGGCGCGGCAGGCCCCGCGTATTAGGGCTTCTCCGTGCTCGTGCGCCCAGCCAGCGGGGATAGCAACGAGGAGGTTCATGCTGCCCAAGGCTAGGTCGGCAACCTTGTTTCTAGCTGCTAAGGAACTGCTGGTATCCCAGGTATGCGCTCATCACCACCACGAGCGCGAGCAGCGCGTAACGCACCAGCTGGGTGCCGCCGCCGAGCACGGTGCGCGCACCTATTTGCGCCCCGCAGATATTGGCGGCGGCCAGCGCCAGACCAAAGCCCCACCACACGTGCCCGCCCACGAGGAATACACACAGCGCACCGAGGTTGGTGGCGGTATTGACCACCTTGGACATCGCGGCGGATTCCAGGAAGTTGCGCCCCAGAATCGCGGTGAAGGCCATGATGAGGAACATTCCGGTGCCGGGGCCAAAGAAGCCGTCGTAGGCGGCAATGAGCCCCACCGCCGCGAGCACCGCCGCCGCGCGCCAACCCTTCCACGCCTTCGGTTGCACGGTGGACCCGAAGGAGGGGTTGAGCGCCACAAAAATCCCCACCGAGACCAGCAGCACGATGGTCACCGGCCTCATCACCGCGCTATCCAGGCTGGTAGCCAGCAGCGCGCCGCCGATCGCGCACAGCAGCGCCAGCGGCACCGCATAGATCAGCACCCGCACCGGGGGACGCACGCGGCGCGTCAAGGTAATAGCTGCCGACGCCGTCCCGCTTACCGAGGCCAGTTTGTTGCTGGCCAGCACGGTGGCGTAGGGAATCTGCGGCGCCCCCGAGAGCAACAGCGGAATGAGTATCAGCCCTCCCCCGCCGACCAGGGCGTCCACCCAGCCCGCCAGCGCCGCGCCGCCGAGGAAGAGCGCCCAGGTGCCGATACCGAGTTCCACAGTCATGGGGATCACACTACCCTGGTGTCACATGGTGAACTTTCCCGATCGCAGCACGTTGAGCACGTGGTCCGTGGTGGTTCCCCTCTCCGTGGCGTTGGGGGCGCTGCTGAGCCACTGGCAAGTTCCGGCGGCGTGGATCGTGGCGGCCATTGTGGTTTCGAGCACCTGCGCGCTGTGGCGCGGGCGGGAATTGCACGTGAACACGCATTATTACCGCTTTGGGCGCGGCATCATCGGGATTATGGCCGGACTGCCTTTGGTGGGCATCGCCCCGTCTACGCTGGCCTCCTACCTGGTTCCCGGAGTGCTCTTTGCCGTTATCACCCTGGGCTGCGGAGTGGCCGGGGGCATGGTGCTGGCGCGGGCTAGGAAGGAGATGAGCCGGGAGACCGCCGTGCTGGCCATGCTGCCAGGCGGGGCCTCCACCATGCCGATCATGGCGCAAGAGTTAGGCGCCGATTATCGCTTTGTGGCGCTGACCCAGTATCTGCGCCTGCTCATCGTCTCCATGACGCTACCGGTGGTGGCGCATCTTTTTACCCCGCCCGCCCCGGAGGCCGGGGCGCAGCAATCCTATGAGTTCCACCTGGGCGCTCTGCTGCTCACCCTCTTAGTGGCCCTGGGCGGGGATAAGGTGGGCAAGCTCTTGAGGCTCCCGGCCTCCGGGGTATTGGGGCCGCTGCTGCTCACCGTGCTGTGCGGGTTGATTCTGCCGCCGCAGTGGAGCCTAGAGCCGCCACCCGTGTTCGCCATCATGGCTTTTCTTTCTATCGGCTGGATTTGCGGCGGCGGGCTTTCCGTGCCCGCACTTAGGCTTTTTGCTCACCAGTTGCCCACCACGGTGGGCTTCATCGTGGGCCTCATGGTGCTGTGCGCCGGGGCCGGGTGGCTGTTGGCTCGGTGGGTGGGCGCCACGTACTTTGAGGGCTACCTAGCCACCACGCCGGGCGCCCTGGAAACGGTGCTGGCACTTTCCCACGAGGACGGCGCGGGGGCCGTCGTAGTGGCTATGCAGATGATTCGCCTGATAGCGGTGTTTATTCTGGCCGGTTGGCTGCCCGCGGCGTTGCAGGCGTGGGACCGCTGGCGCGGCGGCGCCGGATAAAACCGACACACAGCAGTACGACGCCCAGGAGAAGCACCAGCAGGGAAAGCCCGTGCCAGTAGAGAATCCACTCCGACGTAGGGCCCGGCATCGAACCCGCAGCTTCTGCCCTCCGGTATTCCAGACCCGAAGCCACGAGCGAGGCGATGAAGGAAAACAGCCCCAAGGCCAGGAGGTATCCTCCACCACGAATCAGCGCAATCATGCGCCTTAACTTAGTACCTCATCGCGCAAAATAGACATGGGAATGGAGCCCAATTTCAGCGCCTTGGCGTGGAAATCGCGCAGGCTCATGCCCTCGCCCAGGGCCTCATCGCGCACGCCCTCCCACATACGCTGGCCCAGGGCATAGGAGGGAGCCTGGCCCGGCCAGCCGAGGTAACGGTCAAGCTCGAAGGCGAGGTTAGCCTCGGACATCGCGGTGTTATCGCGCAGGAAGGCCTTGGCATAGGAGGCATCCCAGACGCCCGAGCCCTCGGGGACCTTCTTGCCCAGGTGTACGCCGATGTCCAGCACCACGCGGGCGGCCCGGAGGCGCTGGGCGTCGAGAAGCCCCATACGATAACCCGGATCGTCCTGGTAGCCGAGATCGGCCATGAGTTGTTCTGCGTAGAGAGCCCAGCCCTCGCCGTGGCCGGAGATCCAGCAGCAGGAGCGGCGCCACAGGTTGAGGGAATCGCCCTGGATCAGCGGGATGCTGCATTGGAGGTGATGGCCCGGCACGCCCTCGTGGAACACGGTGGTGCGTTCCTGCCAGGTGTAGAAGGTGTCCTGCCCCTTGGGCACGGACCACCACATTTGGCCGGGGCGGCTCAGATCGTCGGTGGGCGGGGTGTAGAAGATGCCGCCGGTGCCCGCGGGGTCGATGCGGCAATCCACGCGGCGCAGTTGCTCGGGGATGTCAAAGTGGGTATCCGCGAGGTCGCGCACGGCGGCATCGGCGGTCTCCTGCATCCAGGTTTGGAGATTATCGGTGCCGGTGATGAGGTAGCGCTCATCCTTGTTCAGGCGGTGAATCGCCTGACGCACCGTGATGTCCTCGCCGTAGAGCTGGCGGGCCACCACCTCTTGTTCGGCGGCGATGTCGCGCAGGCGCTCCAAGCCCCAGTGGTAGGCCTCGTCCAGGTCTACCTCGTCGCCCACGAACTCGTGGGAGAAGAGTTCGTAGCGCTCGCGGCCCACGGCGTCGCAGGGCGCGGCGGCGGGGACCATCTGCTCGCCCAGCCAATCGGCCATTTCCCCAAAGGCCTGCTTGGCGGCCTCCACCTCGGGGGACTCGGGTTCCACACCGAGGTTTTCCAGCATGGAACCGGAATCGGCCAGGTCCTCGCACTGGCCGATCACGGCGTCGATCTGGCGCAGCGGGGCGGTCTTGCCGCAGCCGGCAGCCAGGGAGAGGGATTCGCGGTAGCCCTGAAGGGCGGCCGGAACCTTGGAGAGCCGGGAGCGCAGGTTATCGCGCTGCTCCGGGGTATCCGCGCTCATTACCAAGAAGGTATCGCGGATAGTTTGAATGGGAGAGTCGATATTGTTGAGCCGACGAATGTCCTCGTGCTGGTGGTGTTTATCCAGCTCGATGCCCAGGCGGTCGCGCAGCGCGGCGGCGGTGACGTAATCGACGGAATCAAAGTCGTCCTCGTCGTCGCACTCGTCGGTGCCCTCGTCGAAGGCCACCACGTCCATGACCATCTCGCGGGTGCGCTCGGCTACGGCAGACCAGTATTCAGGGGAGAAATCCTGGAGTTCGCCGTCATAGCCCTCAATGCCCAGGTGGGTGGCATCGGTGGGAGAAAGTGCCGCCGTATCCCGCACGAAGGCCTCACAGGAGGCGTCGAGCAGGGAGGGCTGGCGCGTCGGTTGGGGTACCGCGGGGTTCACGGATTCCACTGAACTCATAGCCCGCTATCTTAACCACAGTTCTTGGCTGCGTGCCAGCCGCGGTACAGGGGTTTCAGAAACCTCGGCATCATAGCCTTTGGGCTGGCAATAACCCCTCAAACCAACCCCCTATATCACATAAGCCCAAGGGATATTGCCCTGCGCCGCCTGGGTGATAATCCCCTCCATTTCCTTCTCCGTGGCCTGGTGCGCCCGCTCGCTCTTCTTCAGCGGATCGTTCACGGTAAAGGTGCCGCGGGCGGCATCATAGTCCGAAACATACACAAAGTGGCCGTAGCCCGGTGCCCCCTTCTCATCGGGGATCACGCCGGTCTGCGTCAGCACAATGGCGGTCTTGCCGCCCTTGATTTCCTCGATGGCCTTGGTGGCGTCATCGCGCACGTAGGACTTCCCCTGCACACCGCGCTCGGTGAGAATGCTCTTCACATCCGAGGTCATCAGGTAGTTGTGTCGGTTTTTACCGCCGGTAGGCGCGGAGTTGCGTAGCTCCGTCATCGCGGCCGCCTGACTGTCATCGGAGTAGCTATCCGGCAGGGTTCCACCGTGGTGGAGCAGGGCCATGAGGATACTGGCGGGACCGCAATCGGACCACTGGTTTTCCTGCCCCTGGTCCTGCTTGATGTAGCGGAAGCGGTGCTCGCCCACCTGGCGTCCGCTTTCCGACGCCACCCCGGCCCCCGACGCCGCTACAGTCACCGCCCCAGACGTCGCAGGGGCAACCGCACCGGCGGGCGCCACCCCGACCAAGGAGCTGACCGCCGTCGCGGCGATGAGGGCACCGGCGGTGACCTTGCGCTTTACGTGAACGAGCATCGTTTTCTCCCCATTTTTATTTAGAAACACGAACTACCCCAAGGTAGACAGCCCAGCGTGGCCGGGTCAAAGGATATTCGCCATGTCCTTCTTCACAGTTAAAATGCACCTTTATCCTGTCCCACTCATACCTCTCACAGGAAGGCCGCTCATGCACTCTCCTCTGGGCCTCACCCTCTGTGGGTTAGCCATCATTGCGCTCACCGTGGGCTTGCTCATTCGGGGCAAAACCAGCCCCGTGGTAGCCATGACCCTGATTCCCAGCACGGGTGCCCTGCTCATGGGGTACAGCCTGGGGGAGATCGGGGAGTTCTTTGGCACGGGCTTGGATTCCGTGATGAACGTGGTGGTGATGTTCATTTTCGCCATCATTTACTTTGGCATTTTGCAGGACATCGGCCTGTTCAATCCGGTGGTCACCGCGCTGATTAAGGCCACGCGCGGCAATGTGGTGTTGGTGGCTTTGGGCACGGCGGCCATCGGCACGGTGGCGCATCTCGACGGCGCGGGGGCCACCACCTTCCTGCTCACCATTCCGGCGTTGTTGCCGCTATATCAGGCCATGCACATGAGCCGCTACGTGCTGCTGGCCATCGTGGCCCTGGCAGCCAGCGTGATGAATATGGTGCCCTGGGCCGGGCCGGTGGGGCGCACCTCCTCGGTTATAGACCTCTCCCCCACGGAGATTTGGCACCACTTGCTTCCCATTCAGGGCGTGGCCCTGGCCCTGGTGTTCCTCATCGCTCTGCTGCTGGGCCTCTCAGAGCGGCGTCGTATAGCAAAGCTGCGCCGCAGCCCGGAGTTTGTAGGGCGCGGCGAGGTGGATGTGCACGCCATCGCCCAGGAGTTCGTGGAGCGGCAGAAGGCCGAGCGTGCCGAGCAGGGCTATCACTACCGTGATGCCACCTGGGCCAGGGCGCTCACCGCCATCATCTCCCTGGCGCTGCTGGTGGTGCTGGTCACGGGGTGGCTGGAGCCCGCTCCGGCTTTCCTCATCGCCACCACCTTGGTGCTGCCGCTCAATTTCGATTCCCCCTCGGAGCAGACGGACGCCATGAAACGCCATGCTCCGTCCGCCCTGGCGATGGCCTCGGTGATTATCGCAGCGGCGATGTTCCTGGGCGTGCTGAACGGGGCGGGAATGCTCAAGCAGATCGCTCTTTCTCTCTTGGAGGTGCTGCCGGAATCGGCGGGGCCGTGGATTCACGTGGTGGTGGGTTATCTGGGCGTGCCCCTGGACTTGGCCACCTCCACGGATGCTTATTACTTCTCCGTGTTGCCCATCGTTCAGGAGACGGCGGGCACCTTTGAGGTTTCCTCCCTGGGTGCGGCCTCGGCTCTGATTATCGGCAATATCATCGGTACCTTCGTTTCTCCCTTCTCTCCGGCCCTGTGGCTGGCTATTGGTTTGGCTCGGGCAGATATGGGCCGCCACCTCCGCCTTGCCTTCCCCTTGGCTTGGGGCTTGGCCGCTCTCCTCGTCACGGTGGCTTTGGCGATGGGATTGTTGGCCTAAAACCACAGCCCAGACTGCTTAGTCTGGGAATAATGCGGGGCAACTAGACTATGCGGTTCATCATGCTTAATATGTGACCATGCCACACAGCACCACCTCCGCCCCCTTTGCCCGCCCCCTCACCCCCGCGGCTCAGTGTTTGCAGGTGATGCGCCAATCCACCACCGCCACCCGCCTCGATCTCATTGACGCCACCGGCTTCTCCCAGTCCACCGTCACCCGCGCGGTGGCGGGGCTTCTCGACGCCGGCTTCATCACCCGCCGCCCCGATCTCGCGGAAATAGGCCAGCGCGGCCGCCCCACCGTGCCCCTGGAACTCAATCCAGAGGACACGATGTTCGCGGGTATCGCCGTGGGCACCTCGGAGACCACCCTGGGCCTCTATGACCTGCGCGGGCATCTGCTGCGCCGCACCGCCGTGGCGGCGTCGGCAGCCTCGGTGAGCCAATACGACTTCCTTGAACACATCATCGCCGCCCTGCACCGGATCATTACTCCCATGACGCGGCGGCTCGTGAGCGTGGGCGTGACCGTTTCTGGGGAGGTCAGTCCCGAGGGCGTAGTGGAGGCCCCCAACCTCGGATGGCGGGGCACGGACATCGCGGCCGATCTGCGCTATTACTTCAGCGTGCCGGTGAGCGTTTCCGGCATCGCCCCAGCCATTTTGGCCGCCGAGCGCGATTCCGTCAGTTACTTCCCCTCCCGCCATTCCTCCCTAGCGATCTTTGCGGATGATTCGCTCAGTGCCGCCCTGGATACCCCCTCGGAGATCACCTCACTGAGTACCCCCGGCGCGCCGCTGACCACGAGTTGCCTGCTGCGCAAGGTGCGCGACCTCGGCGTAGAGGCCCCCACGCTGGCCGACGCCGTGGCGCACCCCGCCGCGCGCCCGCTTCTCGACGCCCGCGCCAAGGGCATCGCCCAGCTGGCCGTGGAACTGGTGCGCAGGCATCTCCCCCAGCACCTCATCATCGCGGGCAGCGCCTTTAGCGAGGACCCCCACGCTCCCCGGATCTTTGGCGCCACGGTGCGCCGGGCGCTCAGCGCCTTTGACTCGCCCAAACATAGCGTGGAGCTGCGCATGATTCCCACGCACACGGAGATCGTGCACGCGATCACCAGGGCGGCGGCCCTGGATCTGGTGTTGCGCGATCCGCTGCGGCTATCCCTGGTGAGCTCCTAAAGCCCACCCAGCTCCGCGCGCACGGCGTCAAGGCCGGTAAAGGCCAGCGCCTGCATGCCTGCCCGGCGCGCCCCTTCGAGGTTTTCGGCCCTGGCGCTGCACAAGACGGTGGTGGAGGGGTGTGCCCCCATCGCGTCGAGGGCCACGGCGTAGGCCTCCGGGTGGGGTGTTCTCACGCCAATATCGCAGGAGAACACCACGGCCGCGCAGCACTCTAACCACTCCGCGTGCCGGGCGCGCACCTCTTCGGCCAGATCATGCGGGATATTGGCCAGGATTCCCCAGCGCCATCCGTCATCACCGAGCCCCAAGAAGAACTCCACGGTCTCCCGTTGAGCTTCCGCGCAGCCCTGCCTATCGGCGCGCTGCGCCGCCGCGACGTCGAAGTACGGCAGGTTGGCGCGCAGCCGCACCTGGTTCCAATAATGCGCGGCGCTGACCTCCCCGGCTTCCAGAGGCGGGCGCAGATCGGCGTAGACCTCCCAGAACTCCGGGGCGCGCCTGCCCGCGCCCACCGTTTCTTCCAATCGCCTGCGCGCGGTGGGGTCGGGTTCACTCAATAATACCCCGTGGAGATCAACAATCAGGCCGCGCATGGCGCCTATCCCTCCTTCATAACAGGAAATTGCGCTGGCCAGTGTACTAACGCTACCCTCTGGTAGACCGATCTGTACGCATATCCCATACCGTCTTGTCACATTGCTCACAACCGCTGGGTTCTTGGCATAAGAACCCACCGCTGCGCGTTGAGCCGAGGGTACGCACAACGATTAAAAGAGGTAATCCCATTGAGCACCACCGATACCGCCCCCACCAACGAGGCCTACCGGCGTAAATTGCCCGCCTGGGCCACGAACTTTGGCGTCCAGGTGATCGCGGGCCTGGTGATAGGCCTGCTCCTGGGCCTTCTGGCCCGCAGCATGGCCGAGGATAATTGGCTCACCGCCACCTTAGATGCCCTGGGTTCCACCTATGTGCAATTGCTGAAGTTACTCATTCCGCCGCTGGTTTTTGCCGCCGTGGTCACCTCCGTGGCCAATCTGCGCAAGGTCACCAATGCCGCGCGGCTGGCGGTATCCACCCTGGTGTGGTTCGCCATCACGGCCTTCTTCTCGGTGCTCGCCGGTATCGCGGTGGCGCTGATTCTTAAACCCGGCGAGGGTACGGCCATTGATCCTTCCACCGCCGCCGACCCCTCCACCACGGGTAGTTGGCTGGGTTTTATTCAGTCCATCGTGCCGGCGAACTTCCTGGGCCTTTCCGCCGCGGAGTCCTCCTCCGGGGGAATCTCGCTGAGCTTTAATGTGCTGCAAATCCTGGTGATCTCCCTGCTCCTGGGCGTAGCGGCGGTGAAGGCTGGCAAGGCCGCCGAGCCTTTCTTGGCCTTTACCGAATCCTTCCTCAAAGTGATTCAGCAGGTGCTGTGGTGGATTATCCGCCTGGCTCCCATTGGTACCGCTGCGTTGATCGGCAACGCGGTGGCCAGCTACGGCTGGGAGGCCCTGGGTTCCCTAGGTAAGTTCGTGATCGCCATGTACATCGGCCTGGGCCTCGTGCTCGGCGTGGTCTACCCGCTGGTGCTGCGCTTTGCCGGGTTGCCCGTGGTGGGGTTCTATCGGCGCGTGTGGCCGGTGACCTCCCTAGGTTTTGTTACCCGTTCCTCGATGGGCGTGATGCCGGTAACCCAGCGGGTTTCCGAGGAAGCCCTGGGCGTTCCGCGCGAGTACGCCTCCTTTGCCATTCCGCTGGGGGCCACCACCAAGATGGATGGTTGCGCCGCCGTGTATCCGGCCGTGGCCGCGATCTTCGTGGCACAGTTCTACGGGGTGCCGCTGGACTTCACGCATTATCTGCTCATCATCTTTGTGTCCGTGATCGGCTCGGCGGCCACCGCCGGTACCACGGGTGCCACCGTGATGCTCACCCTCACGCTCTCCACGCTGGGGTTGCCCCTGGCGGGCGTCGGCCTGCTGCTGGCTATTGAGCCGATCGTGGATATGGGCCGCACCGCCGTGAACGTCACCGGCCAGGCTCTGGTGGCCGCGGTGGTCTCCAAGCGCGCAGGCATCATTGATGAGGAACCGTGGCGCGCGCCCGTGGCGGCCAAGGCGGCCGTTATTTCGTAGGATGAGCGGCATGGAACTGACCATCCGCCGGGAAACGGAAGCGGACATCACCACTATCCGTTCCCTCATTACCCGCGCCTTTGCCGATGATTACCACTCCTGGCATAACGAGCAGGAATTGGTGGAAAAGCTCCGCGACACCGATCAACTCGCCCTGTGCCTCGTGGCCGTCTCCGAACTCGACATCGTGGGCTTCGTGGGCGCCACGCACGTTCAGCTTTCCGATGGCACCTCGGACTGGTGTGCCCTCGGACCCCTGGCCATCGAGCCGGAGGCCCGGTATCGCGGAGTGGGCACCGCCCTCATCTCCCGCGCGCTAGAGGAACTGCGTGCGGCAGATATTCGCGGCGTGGCCGCGCTGGGTAACGCGGAGTTTTATCACAAGTTCGGCTTCCAACCCGCCCCCGAGATTCACCTGAGCATCGAGCGCAACGCCGGCCCCGAAGTGGAGGTGCTGGCCCTGCCCCTCCACGATTCCTCCGCGCCCCAGGGCACGATTCTGCTGCACCGGCACATTCACGTGGAGAAGGGTGAGCAAGCGTGAGCACCCTGTGGAACTTCTTTATCCGCGCCGTGGGTACCGCCGTGGGGCTGTGGGTGGTCACCTACTTCATCGGCGGGGTTTCCGTGTACGGGGTCACCGATGAGGAACGGCTGGTCTCCTTCCTCGGCTCCGCGGCGGTCATCGTGGTGCTCAACATGACGGTACGCCCGGTACTGCGCCTCCTCGGCCTGCCGCTGACCATCCTCACCCTGGGGCTCTTCGCACTGGTCATCAACGCCTTCGTGTTCCTGCTCGCCGGTTCCGTCTCCAGCGCGCTGGGCCTGGGTCTCACGGTGGCGAACTTCCGCGCGGCCTTCTTCGGGGCGATCGTCCTGGGCTTCGTCAACTGGGTGCTCGGCCCCTTCACCGGGGCGCTGCGGGCGCGGCGTCGATAGTGGGCGCGGGCCACAGCGCTAAGGGGTGCCACCGTGATTGATTTCTCCGCCACCGCGGACGTAGTGGCACCCCAACTGCTGGGCTGCACCCTGAGCCATGCCGGGGTGACGGTGCGGCTCACGGAGGTGGAGGCCTACCTTGGTGCCGAGGACGCCGCCGCGCACACCTACCGCGGCAAAACCGAACGCAACCAGGCGATGTTTGGCCCCGGCGGGCGCATGTACGTGTACCTCTCCTATGGGATTCACCGCGCGGGCAACATCGTGTGCGCCCCCGAGGGCACGGGGCAGGGTTGTCTGCTACGCGCGGGCGAGGTTATCGGCGGGACCGATATTGCTTATCGACGCCGCGGCAACGTCCCCCACTTTCGCCTCGCCCAAGGGCCGGGGAATCTGGGGGCGGCGCTCGGCCTTACCTTGGAACACAACGGGCAATCGGTGACCGGGCCAGAGTTTGTGCTCGGCGCGCGGGAGGAGGAACCCGAGTGGGTGTGTGGGCCGCGCATTGGTATCTCCAAGAACGCCGAGGCCCTGCTGCGCGTGTGGATACCGGGGGATAAAACGGTGAGCACGCCCCGAAGCCGGGCGCGGGGGTATGGGGCGCATGAGTATCTGCGATCCCTCTAAAGGATTGTCTGCCGCCAGAAACTGCCTCAACCCGATTCTGAACGGGAAATAACCCAAGCAACCTGGAATCCAGCCGATCAAACGTGGACAACAGAGACAGCCTCAGAATAACTAGCCAAGGCTTCAGCTCCGATGTGGTTGGGAGCGGTCGGGGCGGTTGAGCCCGATAGGACTTCAAACGATGATGAGCGCAGCAGCCCCAAGGGGTGCCACCACGAACGTAATGGCACCCTAAACGTTCGGGCGCAGTCACACCCAGGTGCCACGCCACCTAGGTGCAGTATTCGGCCTTATCGTGGGCACAGTAGGGCCCAACAGACGGGCCGGAGTTTATTCTCAGCGCACGCCTCGGAGCCGGGCGCGGGGGTATGGGGCGCATGAGTACCTTGGAGGAATCTGAGAGTAAGCGTTTTACCTGGGGTTTTACCAGTCCAATACGGAGTGAGATTCACGGGATGCCAGGCCCGGCAAAGGATACTTAGGCTCCTGACCATGCTCTCTCCCAAAACCACCGCCATCCTTCTCCTCCCCGCCCTGCTCCCCCTCCTTGATTCCAGCCTGGTCAATGTGCTGCTGCCGTCAATAGGCGCGGACCTCGGCGCCAGCGAGTCCCAGATGCAGCCCGCCATCTCGGGATTCATGCTCGCCGCCACGGCCGGAATCGTGCTTTCTACCACCTTCCTACGGCGCTTCGGCGCATACCGGGTGTGGGTGGCCGCGCTCGTGGTGTTCGCCCTTAGCTCCCTGGCGGTCGGCGCGAGCACCACCGTGCCGCTGCTCATCGCGGCGCGCGTGGTGCAGGGCGCGGCCTGCGGTTTCATCATGCCGGCGGTGCAGCAGATCGCAGCGGAGATCGTGGGCAGGGAGAATATGCGCGCGGCCCTGGCAACCATTGGCCTGCCCGCCGTCATCGCCCCGGCCTTCGGTCCGCTGCTCGGCGGCGTACTGGTGGATGTGGTGGGCTGGCGCAGCCTGTTTTATATCAACGTGCCGGTAGCTGCCCTGGCTCTCGCGCTTGCCGTGCGCACCCTGCCGCGCACTCCCGGCGTGCGGGTCCCGCTGGGAATCGGCCAGGCTATCCCTGCCCTGCTCGGCATGGTGGGTCTGCTGTGGGCGTTGATCTATCCGACGTCGCTAAGCTGGGGTATCGCTGCCGTTGCGGTGTGTGCGATTGCGGCGTTCTGCTTCATGGATCTGCGGGCCGAGGCTCCGCTGCTTCACGTTTCCCTGTACCGCAACGGCCTCTTTGCTGCGGTTATGGCGCTGTGCCTGATTGTGGGGGCGGTGTTCTACGGAACGCTGCTTTCCACCTCCCTGCATATCCAGCATGATCTCGGGCAAGCCGCCTGGGTTGCCGGTGTGGCCCTGGGGGTCCAAGGCGGCGGCGCGTGGGCGGTGCGCAGCCTGCTCAAGGGGCCGTGGAAGGAAGCCAATGCTTTCTTGCTCATCGCTGTGGGCCTCGCGGTGGCGGGGCTGGGCACGCTGGGAGTGCAATCGACGTCCTCCTGGCCGGTGATTCTGCTATGCTCCCTCATCCGTGGTCTCGGGCTGGGAGCCTGCACGCTGCTGGCGCTTTCCGCGGCCTATGAGGTGGTGGATGATTCCCAGACCTCCGCGGTGGGGGCGCATACCAGGCTCATGCTGCAACTGGGTGGAGCCTTTGGCACCGCACTCGTGGGTGTATGGGCGGGCTCGGCTCTAGGCCTGGGTATAGGAGTTGCCGGTGTGGCACTAGTGGCTGCTGTTGTGGCTGGGATGGTGCTTTTGAGGAGTTCTGAACGAGAAAAATAGTATAAAGGACTGCTATGACGCGAAACTCGGAGCAGATAGGCAACCAGACGCTGAACGCTCGGAGCATCTTAAACAAGCTGCACTCAATTTACGGAGAGCAGCACTGGTGGCCAGCAAATAGTGCATTCGAGATGATGTGCGGCGCCATCTTAGTCCAAAATACCCAATGGACCAACGTGGAACTCTCTATCAACAATTTATTCACCATCAAAGGAATAAAAACACCTGAACAACTACTCTCCCTCACCACAGAAGATCTAGAAAAAATCATCCAACCTTCCGGGTTCATGAAGTCCAAAGCTCGAACTTGCCAATCCCTATCAAAATGGATACTCGACAATGATGCCCTTTCGCAAGATTCAAAGGTGCAGCAATGGACGAACGATCAACTTCGAGAATCCCTCATCAACATCAGAGGGATAGGCCCGGAAACAGCAGATGTCGTTCGTCTATTTGCATACTCCAGGCCCACTTTCATCTGGAGCACCTACGCTAGACGCATGCTCAGCCTATTCAATGTTGGAGATTTAAATAAATTCTCATACGAGACTTGCAGAAAAAGATATAGCTCCATCATCAATACGGAAGGTTTTTCTGCCAACGAGGCTGGGGAACTGCACGCACTTATAGTCCGTAGCGGAAAAGACAATCACGAGAAAATATTATTGGAGATGGCCAGCAGATAATATCCCTCCATGATGCTTCACTATTGTTCCCTTATTATGTACCCCATGAACCCCGCCGCAACTTTCGGCCGCCGTCTGCACCATGCGAGGCTTGATCGCGGCCTCTCCCAATCCCATCTCGCGGCGGGCATCTGCTCCCCCAGCGCCATTTCCCGCTGGGAATCCGGCCAAAGCCTGCCCGATCACGAGGTCATCGCCCTCCTCGCTGAACGCCTGGACATAGACGTCTCCGTACTCACCGGCCAGGGCTTCGATTCCCGCATCGCCGCCTCCCCCGAGGGCTTCGGCGAAACGCTCCACGCCGCCTTCGGCTCCCCCACTATCGACGCCCACTCGCCCACCGCGCGCTGGATTGCCCGCGCCCGCCACGTACTCCGCCACGCCGACCCCTGGCTTGGCACCGGAGAACCCCGCCGCATCGTCGATGACCTCGCCGTCGATCCGCTCACTCCCACTACCCCGGCGGCCCTGGAAACCGTGGAACTGCTAGAGGCGATGGTACGCCTGCGCGAAAATCTCAGTGCCACCAGCGCCCAAGCCCTCACCGACACCCTGACCTTGGCTATCGACGCCCCCGCTGCCGTCCGCATGGCCGCCATCGAACGCGCCGTGGCCGCCTTTTCCCTCTCCGGCATGCCGCTGGCCGCGCGGGCCGTGATAGCTCGTACTGCACCGGAACAGGTCACTCTCAGCACCGCCATCATGCTGCGTGCGGCTGGTATGGAGGAGCCCCCTGCTGTTGCTGCCGAGCGCAGTGTTCGGGACGTCGGTATGCACCTGATTACTTTGGGTTTGGTGCCAGTGAGCGCGCTTGAAAGCGTATGTCCGGGTGATGAGTTGGTGCGGTTGTGGGCGGAGAAATCAATTCAGCTTTAGCCCCAGTTGGCGATATACGCGGAACGGATCAACGTATTCCACGCCGAGTGCGGCACAAGCATCGGGGATACTCACGCGCTTTCGCGCCTGCGGAGCCGGTTGTTCAAAGGTAACCACACGGTGCCCATCCCCATGCGCCTGAGCTACTAAGTAATAATCGGCCACACTGAGAAACTCATTGCGATCCTCCATGCGATAAAGCCTATCCGGGTGCATAACCCAACCAGATAGTCTTCTCATAGATTCTGTGGCGGCATCGCTGGGCTTCCTCCAAAAACTATGAGGGAGACCCTTCGCCCAGGACCATAAAAACCCTTCCTTCCCCGCGGCAATTTCCTTTTTTACTCTATCAATCGAGGCCACACTCCCCTTTTCATGTTCCTCTACCAACCAATCCCAAAATCGGGGCGCAATGTCATGCGAATAATAGAGACGAGCAGCATTGATAAGAACATTGGTGGAGTTAAAGCCCAACAGGCTCAGTGCCTCCGTCATGGGCGTATGTCCCGCAAGAGTTTCCCGCACAATAGCCGTTCCCAGCGTGGCCCCCACGCGAAAACGCTGGTTGGCATAAAAATTACCGCCAGAGCTGGTGCTGGCACCCACATGCTCCATGAGCCGATCCACCTCGGCTTGGTAGAGATCATCAAAACCTGCACGCGGGAGCAAGCCAATATCTCGGAGTCTTAATAGAATCACCAAGGTAGAGCAGCAATACACACGCGCAAGCCGCCCTAATTCCTGCACAAGTGGCACATCGGGAAGGAATCGGTGCCCAAGGTCCTCCACAGGCACCAACACTTCCGCCGCAACCTCATTGCACCACCGCTCCGCGTCATTATCGCTGTGCGCAAAATAATCTCCACCTGCGCTCACCCCGCCATTTCCTGCCCATACATGGGCAAACTCATGGAGAAGGGAAAAGACCTGTCCGGCATACGTATCGGCAGAGTTCACAAAGACTAAAGGAGCGGTAGAAGAATGAAGAGTAAAACCTCGAAACTCCTCTATATCAAGCGGCCGCGCAGTGTTATTACGCAGCATGGAAGAAAGCACCACCAGGCCACCAAGTTCTTCAAAAGCATCTATGAGGTACCCCCGCGCCGCTTCTGGCCCGGATAAAAGAGCACGATCTTCCACCTCAAAATCTAACGCCCTGCGCAGCGCTGCGGCGGCCGTCGCCACCGCGGCACCTGCCTGGCTCCCCACAAAAGAACGCGGTTCATCGGCCCCCAAGTTCACCAAATAATCCTCGTACCAACCCTGCCGCCGCTGATTATGATAAATGGTCTCAATGAGCTCTTGAGAAAACCACGGAGCGCCACCGCGCCCCGCGCGGAAATCAGGGATAGGCAACTCCTCCACCGGAGGCGCTTCCAAAAAGAGCGCACCAAAGGGGCGCCGCTAAATCCTCCAAACGCTTAATACTCGGTTGTTTCTCCCCGGAAAGCCATTCGTACCAGTCACGGAACTTCTTACGGATTGCACTTGGCGTTACGCCTCCCCGACGCCGCGCCCACTCCAACACCGCAGGTTGCACTGCTACACCCACCATCGCGTTGCTCCTCTCAGCCCTCCCGAAACTGCTTCATAGGTTAGCAGGAGGGTGGGACCGCATCGGGTAGTTCGGAAGAGCCGGCCCGACTGAGCGCAGAACCCCCATCAACGCCCCCGCTGCACCTGATCTGCGTCAATGATCTGCTTGAGCAACCCGGGAAAGGCTTTCTCCAAATCTGCGCGCCGCAATCGCGTCATGCGGCCGTTGCCTACATCGCGCTGCCAGATGAGACCCGCATTGCGGAGAACCCGAAAATGATGTGTCCGAGTCGAGGGAGCCCACGGGGTTTTGCATGCGCTGCAAAACTGCTCCACATCATCGGGCTCGGACGCTAGCTGGATAATAACGCGACGTCGGTTTTCATCAGACAGGGCGTGGAGAACCTTCGATAGGTCGTATTCATCAAGACTTGGGTGTCCATCTTGGTCCGGCACCGGTACGTGTTCCTTGCTCTAGGGGCCACTTCTACGTTCATAGTACCTACCACGTGGCTTAAGAAGTCCCAGTTAGCTCCTTCAATCCCTAACGGCACGGTTACGCCGAATTGCCAGAATTATGAGAGCGACAATGACCACCAAGAAAGCAAGAATGAACATGGTCGTAGCAAATGCACTTGTATAGACATCGGGGTGACCAGGTTGCCCCGCAGCCGTATCAGCGGCAGCGCTACCAGTGAGTTCTTGACCGATCAGCATTGACAACACAAACGCATAGCCAGCGACAAAAACGGCCTCGCTACCAATGCGGAAGAAATTAAGCAGCCCGGCGGCAGTGCCCGTTCGCTCGGGCGGGACTACGTGGAGAGCATGACCGTCCACCAAACCAACGGGAAGTCCAAAGCCGCAGCCAAGAAGAATCATGGGCAAGATAATCCATGCCACGGAGCGATCTTCGGTGAGCAGCGTGAGCCCAAGATTACCGAGGACCAGCGAAATCAAACTTGCATAGATAATAGTCCCCACCGTGACCGAGGGGACAGACTCAACGAGTTTGGCCACAATACTCGGGGCGATAACAACGGGCAGCGTCATAGCGAGCATGAGCAATCCGGCCTGTCCTGCGCTGACATCCTTAACGGCGCTGAGAGCAGAGGGCAGGTAGGTAAGCAGCGTGACAAAACCGATCGACCCCGCCACAGGCACCAAACACATGGCAAGGAACTCTCGGTTACGCAATAAGGACCAATCCAATAGTGGAGCCGCGTCTCCCAAAGCACCCGAGACTGCAGACCTGGGAAGTATCCGAGCGTTCAACACAACCACCGCAAGAATAAGGCCGTGAACAGTGAATACACCGCGCCAGCCCAAGCCGGTAATGAGTAGCCCAGAAATCGTCGGCCCCAATGCCAAACCGAGCCCATTGACCGTACCGAATAAAGCAAACGCTCGTGCACGAGCCGAGCCTTCAAAAGCATTGGACAACATCGAACTAGAGCCGGTAAGAACGGCAGCGGCACCCACACCTGCGATAGCGCGCAGACCGTCCAGCAAGAGCAGAGAAGAACTTATCGCGCTGAGCAGACTGGCGATTGCAAATAAACTCCCGCCGATTGCAAAAGTAGCCCGGTATCCAATGCGATCGCTAAGCGCTCCCCAGGCCAAAACCCCAAAAGCAAAGGCCACATTGAAGCCATTAACCACCCATTGCAATGCCGTGGGGTGCGCTCCGAGGTCCGCCGAGATTTTCGGGAGAGCAATGGCCGTCCCCGCAATGGACATGGGCGTAACGAATTGCGCGATGAGAACAAGCGGCAAGGTCCAGCGGCTTGGTGGTGGATCTTCGGGAGTATGCGCGGTCTCCGCGGTGGTCCCCATGAGGATCATCCTTTCAGTAGGTACGAATATATTAGTAGGTACCACTGATATAGTTGCTCCACAATAGATGCGCCCCCTTGCCCTCCCCGCCCCGCACCGCTAGGGTTAGAACAATGATTCGCTAACAAGCCCCAGGTCAATCCCCCTTTGAAGCTCTCTCACCCTCGTGGAGGTGCGGCGTGTTAGCCCTTTCTTTTTCTCACGTTTCCTTTTCTTATCCCTCCCAGCCCGTGCTGGAGGACGTCTCCTTCACCTGCGCCCCCGGGCAGCGCCTCTGCGTGGTCGGCCCCAACGGCGCGGGCAAATCTACCCTGTTGGCCCTGGCCACAGGTGCGCTCGCTCCGGAATCAGGCGAGGTCCGCGGCCCCGCAACCACCCCAGCAAACAGCAACGATCACGGCACCATCGCCCAGGCTATCGACGCCGCCAGCGCCCACATCACCGCGCTGCTGCACCGCTTCGAGGAGCTCAGCGCCAACCTGAGCGAGGAGAATTACGAGGAATACGATGCTCTGCTCGCCCGCCTCACTGCCCTGGACGCCTGGAATCTCCCGGCGCGCACCGCGAGGGTGCTGGCGGGGCTGGGGCTAGGGGGCGTCGATAAGCAACGCGCGGTGAACAGCCTTTCCCCTGGTCAGCGGGCGCGGCTGCGCCTGGGATTGCTCCTGGTGCAGCGCCCGGAGGCCCTGGTACTCGATGAGCCCACGAATCACCTGGACGCCGAGGCCATCGCCTTCCTCAAGCAGGAGGTGCGCGATTGGGCCGGGCCGGTGCTTTTTGCCAGCCATGACCGCGATTTCATCGAGGCCACGGCCACCGGCGTGCTTGACCTGGATATCACTGCGTGGGAGGCGCTGGCCACCGCCTCCGGTGGCGAGATTGCAGGCGGAGCGCACCTCACCAGCGGGCGCTACTCGGATTATTTGCATGCCAAGGAGCAGGCCCGCGCGCGACACCGGGAATTGCACGCTCAGCAGCAGGAACGCAAGCGCGAGATTCAACGCCACCAGCGCGATTCCGAGGTCGTCGGCCACGCCGATTTCACCCCGCGCACGGAAACCCGCATGGCGCAGAAGTTCTACGCAGACCGCGCCCAGGCCACCTCCACGCGGCGCATCACTAACGACGCCCGCAAGCTCGACGCCCTGCGCCAGCGCGAGGTGCGCAAGCCCCGCTACGAGTCCACCCAGATCGTGCTTGCCGACGCCGGGGTGCAGCGCGGAGACATTGCGCTCAGCCTGCGAGAGGCCAGCGTGCCGGGGCGGCTCGCCCCCGTTTCTGCGGAGCTCAGCGCCGGGGAGCGCCTGCTTATCACCGGGCCTAATGGTGCCGGGAAGTCCACGCTGCTGCGCTGGGTAGCGGGTGGTGATTCTGCTGCCGGTGGTAGCGGCGAGGTTCGGTTGAACGTGCCCGGTGCCGCCGTGGGTTTTGTGCCCCAGGAATTGCCAGGGCCAGATCACCCACACTGGTCCGAGCCTCTGGGGGAACGGGCCAAGGGGTTCTTGCACCCAAAGTTCTGGAACACACCTTTGAGTGCGCTTTCTGCTGGGAATCAGCGGCGGGCGCAGTTGGCTTTGGCGGTTGGTGTGGGTGGGGCTGTTGGCACTGTTGGCTCGGGGTCGGGCGAGCAGGTGCCGGAATTGCTCATCATCGACGAACCCACCAATTACCTGGACCTAGATACCATCGAATCTCTAGAGCGTGCTCTTATGGAGTGGAGCGGAACGCTCATTATTACCAGCCATGATGAGTGGCTCATTAGTAAGTGGTTGGAGCCTTGTGCGGAAGGAGAGGCTGTGCGGCGGCATGTGGTGTTGGGCGACTCTGTGGCGGGGTCTGCAACGTAGATAGCTGCGCAATGGACGCAGGTACGAAAGTATATTTGCCTTAAAAGTGCGCTCCGGCTGTGTAACAATGGACCGCATGAGGAAAAACACGTGGAGATTTCCCTTGATAGAACTCATGGTTCTACCCGTGGGGCTATTCGGCGCGTTCCTTTTCTCCTTAATCGGCATTACCGCACTGGCGGCGCTCAGTTGGGATGTGGCAGCCATCGCCTTCCTGAGTATCCTGCTCATTCCGCTGCTCTCCTGGCTGCCTCGGCGGGGTTATGTAGCTGCGCTCGCGGTGGGGCTTGTTGTGGGTGTCGGTGGGGTGGTTTATATGGGGGTTCACCCTGATGCGTTGAGTGAGGGTGGTACGGCTGTGCGGGCGGGGATAGCAGGGCTGAGCCTCGCGTTTTCTGCGGCGGGAACGTTGTTCACTTATCCCCGGAAACAATCGGAGAAGCCATGAATATCCTGCGCAAATACCAGTTCTGGAACATCGTTATCGGTCTGCTCATCTGCTTGATGGTTGTCCAGGACATCATCGCTCCTGGACTTTCAGAGTTCAGCGGAGCAAAACGAGCCGGGATCATTGGACTAGCCCTGGGTTTGCTCGCCCTAGCAGGGTGGGGTGTATACACCAGGGACAAGAAACCCAGTTCTTTTGTTCCTGCAATGTGGGGAATCGCCTGCATCATAACCGCTGGTGGAAAGGCTATAGAGGGTGAGTGGATCACCGTTCTCTTCATACCCTTTAGCGCTGCCATCATATATCTCATCTTTTCCAATGAAAGATTCGATAACCTTTTGCAGTATCCCACCGAAGGGCGTGAGGAAAAGTCCTCGGCTTAGTCTCAACTCACCCCTCCCCCGTCAGCGCCTCCAGCGCCTGGTGATTGATGAAGATCTTTTCTCTTCCTACCTTCACCTCACGCAGGAGGCCCAGTTCCACCAGGCTGACCAGCCAGGCAGAGGCGGTTTGCCGCTGTGCCAGCCCCTCGGCCACCACATCGCTAATGCGCACATAAGGGTTGCGCATGAGTATTTCCGCTAATTTCTCCGGCGAGGCCACACGCCCAGCTGCTCGAATGTCCTTGGCTAATCCTTCCTGAATTGCCCGCAAACGGTCGATGAGCTCCGTGGCTTCCCGCGCGGCGGCTTCCACGCCGCGCACCATGTACAGCAGCCACGGTTCCCATTCCTCGTGAGTGGTCACCCTACGCAGCGTGCGGTAATACTCGTCCTTGTTTCTCACGATGTACCCCGAGAGATACAGCACGGGCAGGCGGAGCGTGTTCTCCTGTATGAGTAGCAAGATATTCAATATGCGCCCGGTGCGTCCATTGCCGTCGTGGAAAGAGTGAATGGCCTCAAACTGATAATGTGCCACGGCCATGAGCACCAGAGGGTCAAGGTCATGCTCCGAATAAAGGAACCGCTCCCAGGCGGCAAGATGCCCCTCAATCACTTCCTTGCCTTCAGGCGGAGTGTACACGTGTTCCCTGGAAGAGGGCTTACCAATGTAAGTTCCCGGAAGAGAACGCACTCCCATCTCCACTCCGTGCAGCACGGAACATATTTCTGCGGCGAGTTTGGCTGATACCGGCCGCTCCTTCAGCAATGCAAGACCATGAAAAAGTGCATCGTTGTACCGCAGAGTCTCTTTAGTTTCCGCAGTAGGCTCCCCTTCCACTCGCCAGGCCGCCCGAAAGAGTTCATCGTTCGTGGTCACGATGTTTTCGATGCTGGACGAGGCTTGCGCCTCCCGCAAGGGAATAGTCGTGGTGATGATCTGCGGGTTCGGTATGAGTTCGCAGGCCTTATCAAGCGCCGCGAGCTGTCTTTGAGCAGAAATAACGGCCTTGAGCACTGGCACCGTTTCCAGCGACACCGCTGGGGGTAGAGGCGGGAGGTTGTTGTAGGGAACGCTCGGATCAAAAGAGGAGGTCACGCCCTTACCTTAGCCAGCCCTGGCCAAACATATCGATTTTCCCCACAATTTCGACACTTTCCCCTAACATGTACGCCCCATCGACATATGGGCAAAACGTGTCGATTTCAGGCTAAGATTTCGACACGTCCCCCTACTCCACCCTCACCACTCCCCCAGCCCCCTCAAACTCCTCCTTCGCCGCATGCAGCAGAGCAGGCTCCCGCAAGGCGTCGTGCGCCACCTGCGCCAACCCCACCGCCGCGTCCACAGCAGCGTCCACCGCCTCCTCGGTGCGCGCGTACTCCGCAAAGGCCTTGGTGTGCAGCGCCACCCCCTGCGGCGCGATCTTCAGCATGGGGTGCAGGCCAGGCACCAGGTTGGAAACGTTGCCGAAGTCCGTGGAGGCCGCCAGCGTATCGGGTACCACCCCGCCAGGCAGGGCGCGCCGCCCGCGTCGCTCCTGGGTATCGGCCCAGCGCAGCGCGAGCACGTGGTTGTTGCGCACCGGCAGGCTGGTGGGGTGCACGTCCCATTCCTTGCTCACCTCCACCCCGGCCATGAGCGCAGCGCCGTCGAGCACGGCGTCGATACGCTGGGAGAGGTCCTTGAGGGTCTGCGCCATCAGCGAGCGCACGTAGATGGACATGGTGGCGGTATCGGGGATCACGGAGGGGCGCTGGCCACCTTCGGTAATCACGGCGTGCAGCCGGTCTGAGGGCGGCATTTGTTGGCGCAGCAGCCCAAAGCCCTGGTAGGCGAGGGTGGCGGCGTCGAGGGCGTTACGCCCCATGAAGGGCTCGGAGGAGGCGTGCGCGGAGACGCCGTGGAACGTGGCGGTGAGCGTGCGGCGCCCCACCCAGGCGTGTTCCGCGAGGTCAAAGGAGAAGGGGTGCACCATAATCGCGGCGTCGATGCCCTCGAAAGCCCCGGCGCGAATCATGTATTCCTTGCCCGAGTGCCCCTCTTCTGCGGGCGTGCCCAGCAGCACAATCCTCCCGCGCGCCCCCTCCATACGCTGCGCCGCCGCGAGAAAGGCACCCACTGCCGACGCCGCGATGATGTTATGCCCGCAGCCGTGCCCGATGCCGGGCAGGGCGTCGTACTCGGCAAGGATCGCCACGGTGGGGTCGCGCTGGGGATCGAAGTCCGGGGAGACAGCCTCGGCGCGCAGGGCGGTTTCTAGGCCGCCCACGCCCACCTCTACCTCGTGGCCGTGATCGCGCAGCAGTTGGGCGATGATGGCCACGGCGTAGTGTTCTTGAAAGGCCTCCTCGGGGTGATCGTGGAGGTCAAAGGCCAGGTTGTGGAGGTCGCCGCGCAGGTCCTCGCCGAGAGCGGTGAGGTCGCGCCACACTCGTTCCTGGCCCTCGTAATCTTCCTCGGCCCCCCGCCCCCTGATGCGGGCGCGTGCCGCCTTAGCCGCACGTGCCCGGCGCTCAATCCCCTCCCTCATCGCGTCGAGATAGGCGGTGGAAGGCTGGGGGAGCATGGGAAATCCTTTCGCGGCAGGTTCCTTACTAGGCTACAGCCCCTTACAAGAAGATTCCCGCAGCGAGTTCCTTCCACCTAAGAAACAGCACTGTTGGTATTCACCGCCTCGTAGCAACCAATTCAAGAACAATTCACAAACTTGTCACTCCCCCGTAACGGGTAGCCGATACGCTAATGAAAGCGCGTTCATACAGGTGAGAGCGCCACATATCATCAACCGAGAGGTCCTCATGCAGCAGTCACACCACCCCCGTCGTATCCGCAAAGTTCTAGCCGCCGGGCTCAGCGCCGCCACTCTAAGCATCGGCCTGGTCGCCTGCGCTTCCACCGGCGATGGCCAAGGCGATTCCAGCACACTCACCGTTTACTCCAATTCGCTTTCCGACGGCCGCGGCGAATGGCTGGAAAGGCAAGCCCAGGCGGAAGGTTTTGATATTCAGCTCGTAGATCTCGGCGGCGCCGACCTTCAAAACCGTCTCGAAGCAGAAAAGGCTAACCCCATCGCAGACGTGGTTTTTGGTCTCAACAACATCTATTTTGAGAACCTCAAAAACCAGAACATCCTCGATTCCTTCACCCCTTCCTGGGCCTCTGACGTAGAACCTGGCCTGGGTGATGATGAGCAGTACTGGCCAATCGTCAAGGAGCCCATCATGCTCGTATACAACGATGCCGCTTACGCCCCCTCAGAAGCTCCCCAGGACTGGCCTGAACTCTGGCAGAAATCGCAGTATCACCAGCAGTACCAGGTGCCCACCTCAATGGGAGGTGCCACCACCCAGATGGTTTTGGCCGGAATCCTAGCCCGTTACCTGGACGATAACGGCGACCTCGGAGTATCGGAAAAGGGCTGGAAAGCCATTGAAGAGTACTTCAAGAACGGCCTCCCTGAAACCAAGGGCACCGATCTTTACGCTCGCATGGCCGCTAGCGAGCTCAACATGGGGCAGATGTGGCTCGCCGGGAAAGAGGCGCGCGAAAAGGAATATGGCATCTCTACCACTGCCGTGCACCCTGCCGTCGGTGTGCCGATGGCCACGCAGCATATTTCCGTAATTAAGGGCACCGATGCTACGGAAAAGGCCCAAGAGTTCATCAACTGGTTCGGTTCCCCGGAGCTTCAAGCGGCCTGGTCTCAGGAGTTCTTCACCGCACCCACCAATAAACAGGCCCTGAGTACCGCCAACCAAGAGGCCATCGAGCAAACCAATTCCTTCACCGCACAAGACATTGATTGGGAAACTGTGGCTCAATACCTCCCACAGTGGATTGAAAAGATTGAGCTGAATTACCTGCCTTAATAATCCCAGAAGGGTGCCACCATGCCAACAAAACCCATGATTGAATACCAGGACATCACCGTGTCCTACGATTCTTTCACCGCCTTGCCCAAGTTCAATCTCACGGTCACAGAAGGCGAGTTCTTCACGCTCCTAGGACCCTCCGGCTGCGGAAAATCTACCGCGCTGCGCACTCTCGCCGGGTTCATCAACCCGGCCTCGGGAAGGCTCCTCATCGACGGCGCCAACGTCACCCACGCTCCCAGCCACAAACGCGGCATCGGCATGGTGTTCCAAAACTACGCCCTCTTCCCCTCCATGCGAGTGGGGGAAAATATCGCCTACGGGTTAAAAACAGCCAAAGTTTCCAAAAGTGAGATCGTGGACAAGGTGGCGCAGATAGCTCACCAGGTGGGTCTGAGCCCCGAACAGCTTGATAAGAACATCGCCTCCCTCTCCGGCGGCCAGCAGCAGCGCGTGGCCATCGCCCGCGCCCTGGTCACCCAGCCAAAAATCCTTTTGCTTGACGAACCCCTCTCCAACCTGGACGCCAAGTTACGTCAGCGGCTCCGCGCACAATTAAAGGACCTCCAATACGAGTTTGGTATCACCACCATCTACGTCACACACGACCAAGGAGAAGCCCTGGCCTTAAGCGACCGCATGGCCGTACTCAACAAGGGACACATCGAACAGGTGGGCACCCCCGAGGAGCTTTATAGCAACTCCGCCACGGATTTTGTGTGCAACTTCTTGGGCGAGGTCAATAAGCTCAGCCCCACCCATATAACAGAACTCAATAAGCAAGGTCTGGACCTCAGCCCGGCTCATTCCCATTACATTCGCCCAGAGCGGTTGCGCATCGCGCGGCCCACTATCGACGCCGCCGAAGCCAAAAGGGTTTTTACCCTGCCCGCGACGGTGCAGAACTACACCTATTTAGGAATGCGCTCCACCATTGCCGTCGATTGCCTCGGCACCATCTTCAACATCGGAATCCTTGAGGATGGCCATGCACCCACCGCAGCAGCCCTGACACCGGGCAACCGCATCGAGATTCACCTCATCCCCGAACACATACGCAGTATCCCCTCCGCCAATTAAGGAGATACCACCATGAAACTCGCCTCCATCCGCGCTATGCTGCGCTCCCCACTCAATATCATCTTGCTCGTCGTGGTCGCATGGTTCCTGGTCACCTTCATGATACTGCCGAACTTCACGCTCTTATCCAGCGTATTCCGCCCCTCGGGATCATGGTCGCTCAATGCCTTTCCCCGGCTCTTTGAATCAGAACGCGCAATGAAGTCGCTGCGTAATTCCTTCCTGCTTGCGATCACACTCTCCATCACGGTGAATATCATCGGCGTATTTATCGTGCTGGTCACCCGCTACTTTGACATCAAGGGAGCCCGCATTCTCTTCCTGGGCTTCGCCACTGTACTTCTCTACGGCGGCGTGGTCATGGTGGCCGGATTCAATTTCATCTACGGCCCCCACGGCTTCCTCACCGGAGCCATGAAAGGCCTTTTCCCTCAGATGGATACCGAATGGTTTACCGGCTTCCTTGCCGTCACCATCGTCATGACAATTAACGGCACCGGCATGCACCTGCTGTTTCTCACCAACTCGCTCAACAAGATTGACTATCAAACCATCGAGGCCGCCCGCCAGCTAGGCGCAGGTTCCTGGGAGATTCTGCGGAAGATCGTTCTCCCCCTCTTACGCCCCATGCTCTTCTCCATCACCATCCTCACCTTCTTGAGTGGTCTGGGCGCTATGGCTGCGCCACTGATGATTGGAGGCAAGGACTTCCAAACCATCACCCCGATGATCCTCAGTTTCTCCCAGACTTCCCAGTCCCGCGACTTAGCAGCCACCCTGGCTCTGTTCCTCGGGATTGCCACCATTTTCGTCCTCTTCATTCTCAACAGGATCGAGCGCGGTGGAACCTACTTCTCTATATCCAAGGTTTCGGTAAAACTACCCAAGCAAAAAATATCCAATCCGATTTTCAACGTCGCTGTTCACACAGCGGCCTACGCGCTCTTCCTAATCTACGTCATACCACCCATCTTGATCGTTCTCTTTTCCTTTACCGACGCCGCCACCATCGCCAGCGGAAAATTACAGTTATCCTCTTTTACCTTGCAGAATTACCACCAGATTCTCACCGACCCCACCGCCTATCGCCCATTCCTCATCTCGGTGGGCTACTCCGGAGCAGCCGCGATCATCACGGTATCCATCATCCTGTTTGTAGCCAGAATCATTCAGCGCTACCGCAATTTCTTCACCATCTGTCTCGAATATCTCCTCCACTTACCGTGGATTCTTCCCTCCACGATGATTGCTCTTTCTCTCGTGCTCACTTTCAGCACGCCGCGCGCACTCATCCTCAATCAAGTGCTCATTGGAACCGTAATCCTGCTCGGCATCGGATATATCATCGAGAAGATTCCCTTTACCCTCCGCATGCTCAAGGCTAGTTTTTCCTCTATTCCCGATAACGTGGAAGAGGCCGCCTCTATCCTCGGTGCTAAAGATTTTCGCATCTTCCGCACGGTGTTACTCCCCGCCGTAGCACCCACGGCGACTGCTATCGCCGCCCTCAATTTCAATTCTCTACTGGATAACTACGACACCGCA
This sequence comes from Corynebacterium lowii, assembly GCF_001412085.1. Lineage (GTDB taxonomy): Bacteria > Actinomycetota > Actinomycetes > Mycobacteriales > Mycobacteriaceae > Corynebacterium > Corynebacterium lowii. The sequence goes on along the minus strand of NZ_LKEV01000001.1, from coordinate 154,022 downwards.
GTATTCCTCTCTCACCCGCTCTTTCAACCTCTAGGCATCATCATCGAGAGCGCATCGCGGGGCGAGAATATGAGCGATAGTACCGCCATCGTCTTCGTCTATACCGTGCTCCTCATGGCTATTTCCGGTCTCATTCTCTACCTCGTGTACGGGCGTTCCGCCACGCGCCGCCGGACCAAGAAAACCAGTGCTTATCGTCTCCGCTTGCAAGAAATGCTCAATGCTTAATCCCCTCCACGCCACCCTCGACACCGCCCTCAACCGCAAAGAAACCATCACCATGCCCTTCGGCCACCCCATCCACGCAGAAAACAACCGTGCCTTTTCCCATTTAGCCGCTTCCACCAGGCCACTCATCATGGTGCACCGCGGCAGCAGCGGCGGGGCCATCGCAGAAAACACCCTGCCCGCTTTTCACGCCGCCCTCGCCCAGGGCGGGGACATCATCGAAACTGACGTAATCCGCTCCACCGACGGGGAGTACTTCTTATTCCACAACGGGTACGAGCAACTGCACTTCTCCGAGAGCCGCGATATTCGCAGCCTTTCCAGCACCGATATTCGCGCGCTCAACTACACCTGGCACCGCTCCCCCAAGGCTGGGCCTTATCCGGTTACCACTGCTCAAGAGTTATTTTCCAACATGGAAGATTCTTTTCTTACCATCGACCGCAGCTGGGATTATTGGCCTGACTTCCTGCACTACCTCGATACTCACGCCAATCCTCACTACGTTCTCCTCAAAGCACACCCCACCGAGGAAAATCTCACGCGGCTGGCTCACCACCCCACCAAGTACATGTTCATCCCCATAGTAAAAACACTGGGAGAACTAGAAGAGGTGATGAACACCCCTCAGATCAACACCATCGCAGTAGAAATCCTAGCCCGCGATGCTTCCTCTCCCCTGGGAAGTGCAGAGACCATCACAATGCTGCACGAACGCAACCTTCTTGTTCTTCTCAACGCCCTGAATCTAGCCAATGGTGTTCCGCTCTATCGGGAGTGGGACGATATAACCTCCCTCTTGACATCTCCCGATGCCGGGTGGGGGAAACTGATAACCCAGGGGGCCGATATTATCCAAACAGACTTTCCTGCCGCGCTGAGGTTTTATCGCGACTACGTACACAAGCTGCCGGGCTCAACCGAGCTAGGCTAAAAGAGTTCCCGGTGCCACTCTAATCATTTCAACCACCCTGGAGGATTCGTGGCCAATACCCCGCCCTCGCGCCACCGCATCCACGTGACTATGGACGATGTTGCCCGCACCACCAATCTCTCTCGGGCCACCGTCTCCCGCGCGCTCTCCGGCAATCCCAATGTGAGCCCCGAGACGCAGGCGAAAGTGCGCCGCGCTATTAAGGAATTAGGCTATATCCCCAATCGCGCTGCTCAATCCTTAGCCAGTGAGCGCCAGCGCAATATCCCGACCGTTGGTTTGCTCCTGCGCACCCCGGAGATACCCGCCTACGCAAAGCTCCACACGGAGTTGAATCGCCAAACAGACGATATGGGCATGCAGATGATTACTGCTATTCCCACTATCAGCGGCAACCGCGTCGATGAACCCGGCACCATCAAGCATCTTCTGCGCACCGGGGTCAATGCTATTTACCTGGCTACCGGCACCATCGACCCCGCCGAGATAGAGCGCAGCCTCGATACCGTTCCCATGATTACCGTGGGACGCCCAGAATTACACGATGCCGTTAGTTCCGTCTCCCACGATGAAGATGTCAATGGCCGCATTATTGCTGAAGCGGTAATTAATCATGGCCACACACATATCGGGGTGGCGGTGACCGACCCCCACGTTTCCGTACCGGAACATCATCGTTCGCAGTCCATCACCCGCTACCTGCGAGGATCGGGTGCAACGGTGCACGAAGTACCTATCCTCCCTTCCGCGCACCAAATGGAATCAATCAATCACATGTTTCACCTCTGCCGCGAAAATAAAATCACGGCAGCCATGTTCCCCTCCGATCACCGTGCCCTGGCCTTCATGAGTTTGTGCATGACCGCTGGTGTATCCATCCCCCGCGATATTTCCGTGACGGGGATAGATGCCATTTCCCCCGAACTCAAATACCTTGGCCTTTCCAGCGTGCGCATCGCCATCGAGGCCGTAGCCTCCCGAGCGGCCGCCCTTATGCAGCAGCGCCTCACCTATCCACAAACACCAGTACAGCACGAGGCCTTCCCTGGTGTGCTAGCCGATGGCCGCACATTGGGGGCACCGGCTTTCTAAATCTTCTTACAAGAAGATTCCCGCCCCCGGCCCCAGCGGCAGATCGGCGTAGAACCACAGGGCCAGCAGCAACACCCAGGTGAGCCCGAAGGGAATGACGAACACGAACATGCGAGACATCAGCGTGCCCAGCCCGGCCTGGGGCTCGTAGCGGCGCAGCATACCCAGAATCACGATCATGTAGGGATTCAGCGGGGTGATGATCTGCGTGGCGGAGTCGCCCACGCGGAAGGCCGCCTGCACAAAGCCGGGCTCGTAACCCAGCAGGGCGAACATGGGCACGAACACCGCCGCCATGAGCGTCCACATGGCGGAGCCGGAGATAATCAGCAGGTTCAGGCAGCTAGCCAGGATAATGAAGGCCAGCACCGCCGCAAAGCCGGTGAGACCCACGGCCTCCAGCGCGCTCGCACCCTTCACGGCGGTAAAGGTGCCAATGCCCGTCCAGTTAAAGAGCGCCACGAATTGCCCCAGAATGAAGGCCAGCACCAGGAACTCCAGCATCCCCTTGAGGGATTGCGTCATCATGTCCACAGCGTCATCCACCTTGCGGATCGTGCCTGCCACGATGCCGTAGGTAATGCCCATGACCAGGAAGAAGAGCATCACCAGGAACACGATGGAGTTCAGCAGCGGGGATTGCGGCAGGAAGCCACCGGTCTCGTTGCGCCAGGGGGAACTCGGCAGCAGAATCACTGCGGTCACGGCGACGGTGACCAGGAGCGTGGCCCACAGGGAGACTTTCAGGGCCTGCCATTCCTTCGGTTCCAGTTCCGCGGTGAGGCTGGGCGCACCGCTCTGCGAACCAGCAGAACCAGCAGCGTCTCCAGCACCAGCAGCGTCCTCCTCGTCCACGGTTTCCTCCGTGGGCACATTGTGGCGCACCATGCGCGGTTCCAGCACGCGGTCGATGAGGTAACCGGCAATGAGTCCCAGAAGAATCGCCGAGGCGATATTGAAGTAGTAGTTCGATACCGGATTCACTTCCTGCGCTTCCAGGCCCGGCAGCGCCTCCATCACGGAGTTAGTGATTCCGGCAAAGAGCGCATCCAGGCTGCTGGGCACCAGGGAGGTGGAATAACCCGCGCCCACGGCGGCAAAACCGCCGAGCAGGCCCGCCACGGGGTGCCGCCCGGCTGCTTTGAACACCATCGCCGCCAGGGGCGGAACAACGACGAAGGCGGCGTCGGCCATCACGGAGGCCGTCACGCCGGTCACGCCCACCGCATAGGGCAGCACCGTTTTATTCGCGGAGCCAAAGAGTTTGCGGATAAGCGCGGCGAGCATTCCCGAGCGCTCCGCGATACCCACCGCGAGCATGATGGGCAGCACCGTGACCAGCGGTGGGAAGCCGATGTAGTTGTCATCAATATTCTCGGTAAACCACACCAGCCCCTCGCTGGTAAAGAGCCCCTTGATATTGAGGGTTTCCTCCGAGCCCGGCACCGTTACCGACGCCCCCGACCACGCCATGAACGAGGAGATCACGGCGGTAATGAGAAAGAGAATAAGGAAAAGCAGGAAAGGCGTGGGCAGTTTATTACCCACGGTTTCTATGGCGCCGAGGAAACGGTCACCCCATTTCCCCAGGGTGCTGCGTGGTTCTGCGGTAGTCTCCGTGGACATGATGGGGCCTCCCGGTCACGTGGACGCTCTGTGCGATGTGGTACACGATACACAGTGCCCGGGACACGCACCCCACTACATGCTCAGCAGTAGCTTATCGACGCCCCGCTAACGGTGCTTGAACTCCGGCTTCCGCTTCTCCACGAAAGCCGCCATGCCCTCTTTCTGGTCCTCCGAGGCAAAGACGGAGTGGAAAAGGCGGTGCTCAAAAAGCAGGCCCTGGGCCAGATTCGCCTCGAAAGCCGTATTCACGGACTCCTTGACCATCGTGGCCGCCACCTTGGACTTCCCTGCGATAGTAGCGGCGGTGTCCAGGGCGGCGTCGACAAGCTCCTCATCGGGTACCACGCGGGCGACGAGCCCGGAGCGCTCGGCCTCGTGGGCGTCCATCATGCGGCCGGTGAGGCACATCTCCATCGCCTTGGCCTTGCCCACCGCGCGGGTGAGGCGCTGGGTGCCGCCCATGCCGGGCAGGATACCCAGGTTAATTTCCGGCTGGCCGAAGCGGGCGCTCTCGGAGGCGATGATGAAATCGCACATCATGGCCAATTCGCAGCCACCGCCCAGCGCGTAGCCGGAGACCGCCGCGATGATAGGGGTGCGGGCGCGGGTGAGTGCGTCCCAGCCGGAGAACCAATCAGCGTTGTACATCTCGGTGGCGCCCTTATCGGCCATCTCCTTGATGTCCGCCCCGGCGGCGAAGGCCTTGGCGGAGCCGGTGAGCACGATGGCCCCGATGTCCGGGTTCGTGTCCAGGCGCGTGACGGCCTCGGTGACCTCCTCCATGAGTTCGCTGTTCAGGGCGTTGAGGGCCTTGGGGCGGTTAAGGGTAATGAGGGCCACGCGGCCGCGGATTTCCTCGGTAATAGTGTTCTGGGTCATGTTTTCCTCCTTGGCTGCCAAGTGTAGGGGCTGCGGAGGTGTGGCGCGGGGAATTGTGGCGGGTTCGGGCTGCGGCTAGGGTTGACGGCAACAGTTCAGCCTGCCTCTGGCCTTACCGGAGTGCGGGCTGGATCTCTCTTAGGGTCACCATCAGTTCCAACCCTGATGAGTACCATTTTGGCGAGGGGAATTATCTTGTGAACCCCCTTCCACTGAGGTACCTTCTTAGCAAGGATACTTTTTAGGGGGAAGGTTCCATGCAAGGGTTTAGACTCTCCTGGTGGGCGTACGGGGCGATAATCACTCCACTTATTGCCATAGTAGCGGCGATATTTATATTTAATGTGGGGGATGTTCCTGATCGCATGAGGGTTTTGGTTGGTATTTTCACCATAGGGCCTGCAATATTAGCGTTCTGGTGGAAAATACTATCAGATAACCGCACAGAGTGGTGGAAACGCTTTGAATGGACAATAGAACAAGAAAGTAATGATAACCCAGATTGGTTGATGCTTGGCCGCATTTATCGCGGCCTCTTAGAGGAGCGGCGGTGGCTACGTGGTGACAAATATTTTCAACGATCGGTCATGGAACATCGCACGCGCTGCATACTAGAGCATCACGCTGAGAAGGGAAACCTTAAGAAGGCGCTCGAGGAGGCTCAGGGCGGGGAACGCAAGCGTCTGACCAGGATTGTTCGCCGCTACAAGATTAGCGACCGCACAGTACGGCAGCGAACACACCGTGAATGAAGAGTAGACTGTGGTGCAACAAGAATACCAAAGGAGGCGACAGGCTATGACATCAACTCCAGATATGGAAAATAATGATTCACTCACCCCACACGAGCTAGAAGAACTCGATAATCTGATGGCTATGTATGACGAGCTCGATCGTCAGGATAAACCCGGTTTTCTTTGGAGCGACATCTTTGGATTTAGCTTAAAAAAGAAAACTCGCCCTCGCACATCCTAAACTTAGGATTTAAGAGGCCAGCCCTGCAAGTAAGAAAAGTCCCCATTCACCCGTAGCCAGCCAGTAGCCAAGTAGCGCCACCTACCCCCTACCTCAACGGCACCTCCCCAATCGTGCGCCGCAGTTTGCGGGTGCGCAGCCGCTCGGGGTCCTGGGCCAGGTACTCCATCGCCCGCACCGCACACATCACGTGCGCCTCCTTGGAGGAGGAATAAAAGGCCTGCGCCTGAGCGGGTAACTTGGGCACGGCGTGCAGGGGTAGGTCGGAGACGCTGAGCAAGGTGCCATAGGGCACGCGGTAGCGGTAGCCGTTAGCCGCCAGGGTGCACGATTCCATGTCCACCGCCACGGCGGTGGAGCCGCGCAGCCAGTCCCAGAGTTCGCGGGTAGTGTGCCATTCCCAGTTGCGGTCATCGGTGGAGAGCACCGTGCCGGTGCGCATCAGCGAGTGATCGCCCCCGTAAATCTCATTCACGCTCGATTCGAGCGCGCGCTGCACCTCCGGCACGGCGGGAATGGGCACGTCGCGGGGGATGCACCCGTCCATCACGTGATCCTCGCGCTGGTAGGCGTTGCCCAGAATGAGGTCGCCCATGCGCATGCGCCCGTCCAGCCCGGCGCAATGGCCAATCATGATCCACGCCTCCGGGCGCAGCACGGCCAGGCAATCGGTAATGGTCTTGGCGTTGGAGGGGCCTACGCCAATATTAATCATGCTGATTCCATCGCCCACGGCGGTGCAGAGGTCATAGCGCGGCATCTGGTTCGCGGAGGTCTTATCCACCGTTTGCTCCGGGGACGTCGCCCGCTGCCCGTTGGGCAGCACCAGTTCCGTGTAGCGCGAGCCGGGCTGCCCCAGTTGCCGCAGGCCAAAATCCACGAACTCGCTGGTGTGCATGGGGTAATTGGTAAAAAGAATGTACTTTTGCAGGCTCTCCGGGGCAATGCCGGTGTAATGCTCAATGCGCGCGCAGGCGAGATCGCAGCGCTGCGGGCCAAAGTGAAAGAGCGGCTTCACCGGCGCGTGAAAGGCCTCCCAATTGCTATCGACGATCCCATCGTCCACCTCGTCGAGCGAAGGGCGCGGCACCGCGTCCCCCAGGTCGCCCGCCCGGCGCGCCTCGTCCACATTTTCCAGTCCACGTATGTACTCCGGCGGTATCCGCGTTTCCGACGCCCCCACATACACCTCGCAGGGATAGTTCTGCGTGAGGCTGCTCAGTTGCTCCACCAGGTATCCGCGCAAAAGGTGCGGCTTGGTCAGTTCCGCCCCATAGCGCCCGGCCTCGTCCACGTACCCGAAGGGCGCGCGGCGGTCGATGGGACGCCACTGTTTCACTTCCACCTCTAGGCGTGGGTACGTCACCTCCCGGTAGGCCTCGTAATCCCCCACCGCAAAGATTTCTGCTGCGCGCGCCGTGGCGGCGTCGTAAAGCTCTATGAGGCGTTCGACGGCGTGCTCCACTGAGGCCATGTGTTCCATATCTGCGAGGGTAGCGTGTTATCCCAGCGCAAAGCGCAGAGAGAAAGATCACATAATGCCCGGATAATTAGGGAACTCCCACGAACTCTCCCACAATAATCCCCATGAGCACTACGGCAGGCGGCGGCAAGACCCGCACTTTCTTTGGTCACCCCTGGGGCCTGGCCAACCTCTTTGGCATCGAGATGTGGGAGCGCTTTAGCTACTACGGCATGGTGACCATCCTGGGGTATTACCTGTATTACGCCGTTTCCGACGGCGGCCTGGGCATGGAGCGCGGCACCGCACTCTCCCTCGTGGGCGCCTACGGCGGCTTCGTGTACATCACCTCCGTGGCGGCGGCCTTCATCAGCGATAGGATCCTGGGGCCTGAACGCACCCTGCTCTTCTCCGCCATCCTGGTCATGGCGGGCCACATTCTCCTGGCCGTCATCCCCGGCTACGCCGGGCTCACCCTGGGACTCGTCTCTATTGCCGTGGGCTCCGGCGGCGTGAAAACCGCCTCCCAGGTGGTGCTAGGCGACCTCTACACCCGCCAGGACCCCAAGCGCGACGCCGGGTTCTCGCTGTTCTACATGGGCGTGAATATCGGCGCACTCTTTGGCCCCCTGCTCACCGGCGAAGCCCGCAGCATGGGCGGCTTCCACTGGGGCTTTGCGCTTGCGGCCATCGGCATGGCCCTGGGGCTCACCCAGTACATCGCCATGCGCAAGAGCACCCTGGCCGCCCGCAGCTCCGTGGTGCCCAACCCCCTGCCGCGCGAACAATACCTACGCTGGGGCCTGAGCGCCCTGGTGGGTATCGCAGCCGTGGTGGCACTCTTTGCCACCGGCATCGTCGGCCTGGATAAGCTCGCCCTGATTATCACGGCCACCGCCGGCATCATCGCCGTGGTGCTCATGGTGCAGATGTTCCTCTCCCCCTTGACCACGGCAGAGGAACGCTCCCGGCTCGTCGGCTACCTGCCCATTCTGCTGGGCTGCGTGATGTTCTTTGCCATCTTCCAATCGCAATTCACCATCCTCACGCTCTATACGGATACTAGGGTGAATCTCAGTGTGAACCTGGACTTTGGCCGGTTAGGAGCGTTGAGCTTCAATATAGAGCCCAACCAGGTGCAATCCATCAACCCCTTCTTCATCATCGTGTTCTCCGGCGTATTCGCCGCGATGTGGACAAAGCTGGGCTCCCGGCAGTGGTCCAGCTCCGTGAAGTTCGGCGTGGCCAACCTCATCATCGGCGCCTCGCTCTTCCTCTTCCTGCCCTATGCCGGAGGCGAGCCCAATTCCACCCCACTGCTCATCATCGTGGCGCTGCTCTTCCTCTTCACGATGGGCGAACTCCTGCTCTCCCCCGTGGGCAACTCCCTAGCCACCAAGGTGGCCCCGCAGGCCTTTAAGTCCCGCATGTTCGCCGTGTGGCTCATGGCCATAGCGATGGGCACCTCGCTCTCCGGGTCACTGGGGTCCCTCTATGAGTCCGCAATGGAGACGGGCGCGGAGGCCGAACGCACCTTCTTCCTCACCACGGCCGGAGTGGCCATCGCCCTCGGCGTGGTACTTATTGCGCTGCGCAAGTGGGTGGTGCGGAAGTTTATCGACGTGCGCTAGGACTTCCCGTAGTCCCCATCGGGCGGCCAGGGCACGCCGCCCTCGAAGAAAACATCGCGCTTCCAGCCGGGACGGAAGGGGAGGACGTACAGCGGGCGACGGCCTTGATTCGCCCACTGGCGTGCTTCTCTTTCATCTTTAGGGCGAGTTGCCCGTTCCGCATCCTGGTAGGTGCTGAAAATACCCTCACACAAGGGATCGCCCGCCCACGGATAAACCTCCGTGGTCGTTTTTACATCACCCATAAAGAGCCCATAGAGAACCTCTCCTGGAGGCGGCCCTTGGATGGGAAAGTCCTCCCAAAACCCATAGGTTCCCTCACCTTGGGCGCGAAGTTCCTGATCGAGTGCGCGCGCCTCATCCTCCGTTTCCACAAAGGCAGCCAGAGGCTCGCGCGTATCGGGAAAATGTGCGTACACGACGCAAATTATTCCGTCTGCCATGCTGAAAGCCTATACGCTCGGCAGGGTTCCTCACCGGGTTAAACAGAGCATACCCTAGTGATGCAACGCGATTATTTTCCTGCATGTGTCGCCCATATCCTCTATGGTGGGGGCAACTGACCCCTATCTATAAGGACAGCATGAAAACCCGCATGGCCCTCATCGGCACAACCCTCTGCACCCTCGCACTGGTGGGTTGCAGCAGCGACTCCGAAGAATCGCCAGCACCCACCTTCACGACGGCCCCGGAACTAGCAACGCCGAGCCCCGCGGCGTCGAGTAGCCCGGCGAACGAGCCTATAACTAGCCGCCCGCCACACGCTCCCGACGGCACCGATGCCACCGAGCCCGGGCAAGATGGCGGCGATGGTGCCGACGCCACGGAACCTGGGCAGAGCGGCGGAAGAGGCGGAGATTCCGTGTATGGCGATGGCGGGGACGGTGGCGCCGGCTACAGCCCCAACCCTGCAACAGAGGGGCCTAAACTTCCTCCCCTGCCGGAAGAGATGGCTACCTAACCCCCCAACACGCAGCGCGCGATGAGATTATCCAGGCGGCGCACGTCGAGCCCGCGCCCGATTTTAATTTTCACCTTCCCGGCGCGCGTCCACAGTTCCACCTCGGCGTTCATGTCCAGGGTGCCCGCGTTCTCTGTGGACCACATGTTGATGGAGCTATACGGCAGCGAGTAGACCTCCACCTTTTTGCCACGCAGACCCTGGGCATCGCGCACGATGAGCCGCTTGGTGGTGAAAATCGCGGCATCACGGAAGGTCGTGAAGGCCACCACAGCCTCCTCGCCCGGAACCAGAAGTTCCGTGACGTCCTGGGGAATGGGGGTCTCCGAGTGGAGGGTCCATTCAGTAATAGCGGACATTTCCATTGGCTCAATCCTTTCTTATTTTCACCATGAACATATAAACCTTACCCCTCTCCCCCATAATGGAACCCATGTCCCTCTACGATGACACCCTCGCCCTGCTCCAAGAACTGATCCGCAACGCCTGCGTCAATGACCTCACGGCGGACTCCGGCCAGGAGATTCGCAACGTGGAAAGCCTGGAGCGCTTCTTCGCCGGGAGCGGGGTGGCGGTGCGCCGCTTCGAGCCGCACCCTGGGAGGACGTCGATAGCTTTTAGCGTGGAGGGCAGCGATCCCGCAGCCGAACCGCTGACCCTGCTCGGCCACATTGACGTGGTGCCGGTGGATGAGCCGCAGTGGAGCGTGCCGCCCTTTGGGGCGGAGATTATCGACGGCAAGATTTACGGGCGCGGCGCGATGGACATGCTCTTTATCACCGCCACGATGGCGGCCGTGACCAGGGAGGTTGCCCGCGCGGGCGGGGCGCGCGGAACGCTGACCTTCGTGGCGCTAGCCGATGAGGAGGCCCGCGGCGGCCTGGGCGCGGGGTGGATTGCCCAGCACGAGCCGGAGGCTTTTAGCTGGCGCAACTGCCTTTCCGAAACGGGCGGTTCCCACCTGCCCACCGCCGATAGTTCCGACGCCGTGGTGATTAATGTGGGCGAGAAGGGCGCGGCGCAGCGCCGCCTGCACGTGACGGGCGACGCCGGGCACGGCTCCACCCCGCACGGCAAAGATTCCGCAATCGTGAAGATTGGCGAGGTAGCCCGCCGCATCGCCGCCGCCGAACCCCCAGTGACGGATAACGCGGTATGGCGCGGCTTCGTGCAGGCCTTCCGCTTTGACCCCGCCACCGAGCACGCGCTACTGGACGGCACGGGGAATTACGAGGTCTTTGGCGATCTTGCCGCCTATGCCCAGGCTTTCTCCCACAACACCTTCGCCCAGACAGCGCTACGAGCGGGCGGCCCCATCAACGTTCTGCCCTCCCACGCCTGGCTGGACATGGACATTCGCCCCCTGCCCGGCACCACCCAGGAGGCTATCGACGCCGTGCTGCGCGAGGCCCTGGGCGACCTCGCCGAGCAAGTGCGCATCGAACACCTCATCACCGAGCCCGCCACCGAATCGCCCGCGTCCGGGCCGCTGTGGGAGGCGATGGTGGAGACCATTCACGAGGAGTTTCCGCAGGCAGAGGTGGTGCCGGTGCTCGCCACCGGAGGTTCCGACCTCCGCTTTGCGCGCCGCCTGGGCGGGGTGGGCTACGGCTTTGCCCTCCACGCCCGCGAGCGCACCCTCGCGGAGGCCAATAAGCAGCTCCATTCCCACGATGAACACCTGCACCTGGAGGATTTGCGGCTCACCGTCCATGCTTATCGACGCCTCGTACGGCGCTTCTTAGGGGTTTTGTAGGGGTGGTGGTTGTGCCCTTTTCGTTGTTACTCAATGCCTTCCGATATAAGTGCGCACAATTACAGAGAAACCTCATTAATACTGAAATATCCTAAAGGCCCCACATGATTATCCTCGCCGCAGAAGCATTGTTCTGGATTCTGGTCATAGCTGGAATGGTCGCCCGCTATGTATTCCGCATGCCCACCGCAAGCAAGTTCCTCCTCTTAGCCGTACCAGTAGTAGATATTGCTTTGCTTATAGCGGTCATCATAGAACTCCGGTCGGGCCAGCCCGCAGGCATCGAGCATCAACTTGTGGGCCTGTACTTAGGTATTAGCATCATCCTCGGCCCAGGGTTAATCAGGTGGTGCGATGAAAAAGTCCGTAACTTGAGCTCTGGGAAGAAGAGAGTACCGAAAGTTCAAAAGCCCTTTGGTGCGAAGATGCGCGAGGAACTCATCTTTTTAGCAAAGTGGTCATTAGCCGTGGGCGCAGCCTTCCTCATTAACCAAGGGCTCATGCTCGTTGCTATCAACGATGCCCAACGAGAAGCCTTATCCCAAGCAAGCTCTATGCCGCTCACATCAATAGTGCTGGTAGCCCTGTTTGGCCCTGGCTGGGTCTTACTGTTCGAGGAGGGTAAAAAGAAATCTCGCTGAAACCCGGCCGACTCAGCATTGATAGATTAACCACCCCCTTAATCTATCAATCCCCTGCTACGCTGGCCCTATGACGCAACCACGCAGCACCTCCCTCCGCTCATCGCTAGAGCAACAGGTGGCTGCCCTCCTCTCCACGGCCTCACACGGGCGGCTCCACCGCACCACCGAGACCCAAGCAGTGGACTTCAAAGAAGAAGCCGGACGCCGCAATAGGGAGGGCACCATTGAGCCAGGCCATCCCACCAACCCCATCGCCGCCACCAAACTGGCCGATGAGGTGGCCTGCATGGCTAATTCCCCCGGTGGCGGAGCACTGATTGTGGGTGTGGAGGATAGAACCGGCCAAATCATCGGCACGGAACTCAGCATTGATTGGCTGCGCCAACGCATCTATTCCGCCATCACTATTGCACCGGACATCGTTGAAGCGAGCGTTGAGGGCCTGCGTCTCCTCATCATCTACGTGGCCGAGGCTCGCGAACCCGTGGAAAACACCGGCGGGCAATTGCGTTGGCGCGTGGGCGATTCTTGTAAACCAGTGGATCGCGCCCAGTGGTGGCAGCACCGCGACGCCGCCGCGCACACCGACCCTATGGCCCAAGCCATCGACCTGGGAGTTAAAGATGCCCGCCCCGGTGCCCTCTCTATCGCACGGCGCTGGCTAGAACGCGATGGCGTGGTATCCACCGACACGGAATTGCTGCGCCGCATTGGTGCCCTGCGCTCCGATGATTGCCTCACCCATGCCGGAGCATTACTCTTCTGTTCGCTCGGCCGCCCTGGGCTGGAAATTACGGCTTTCGACGTCCCCGGTGGCTCCGTGATTAATCGGGTGGTTCCACCTCCTGAGTTCTCGCTCCTCGAACAATTAGACCTCGTAGAGCGTTCTCTAGAGGCTCTTAACACCTTTATTACTTTGCGCACCGGTTTCCACCACGAGCATCTGCGCCGTATTCCAGAACAATCCATTCGTGAGGCTCTGCTCAACGGCATTATTCACCGGGATTGGTACCGCTCTGAACCCACCGATGTGCGGTGGACGGAACTCGATAGTTCCCTCACCGTGCGTAGTCCCGGCGCTTTTCCCGGCGCGATGAACCAGAGCAATATTCTCAGCAATAGGGAAGCCCGCTATCCCGCCCTGGCGGATCTCTTCCGCGCCATCGGGCTCGTCGATAAGCAAGGCGTGGGGGTAGACCGCATGTACCGGGACATGATTGTGCTCGGCCACCGCCCACCCTCGATTACGCAGGTAGAGGGGCCTTATGTGGAGTGTATTTTGCGGGGCGGGCAGCCAGTTTTTCCCGTTTTGGATTGCGTTCACGCCATCATGCCCGTGCAGCGGCAGCAGGATTATCGTGTGGCCATTATTCTCAATGCGCTATTACATGATCCTTTTATTACCGAGGATTCTCTTGCCCAGGCGCTCCAATCCGACCGCGAGGCTGCATTGACTGCCCTCGAAATAGCCCGGCAATCCACGGTGCACACGCGCCCTCTCATTCAGCGGCATAAAAACGTATGGATACTGGGCTCCACCGCCCGTAATCTAGTAAAAAGCGCCTACGACCCAGAAAGCGCCTATCCGCTCATCGCCTACCTCAGCACTGAGCAGGAACACCAAAGCGCCGCCGTACAGGCCTGGCTCGCGGTGGACGATTCCATCACCACCGGAGACCTCGCCATGCTCACCGGCAGCGCGCGCAATACCGCCAAACGCACTCTCGACGCCCTCGTGGAGCAAGGTGTACTCCAAGCCCGCGGCGCCGGGCGTTCCAGCCGCTACGAGAAGATACGCCATTAAGGAGACCCCATGACCGACTTCACCACCCTGCGCACCTGGGGCCAGGGCATACTACGCGGGGAGAAGGTTTCCCTCCGCCCCCTTCACTCCGATGATCTCCCCACACTGACTCAGTGGTGGCGCGATACCGGCGAGGCCATGCTCCAGCAAGATCGCCTGGCCCTGCGCCCCACCGACGCCATCGCGGAGATGTTCACCCAGTGGAGCAGCAACGATAGTCCCAGCGGCGCAGGCTATTCCATCATGGATGGTTCCGGCACCCTGGTGGGTCACCTCACGCTCTGGGGTATGGCACTGCCCACCCGCATCGCCACCCTCGCCATCATGATCGGCCCCGATCACCAGGAGCAGGGCTATGGGCGCGACGCCATGAAGGTGGCGCTTCGCCTCGCCTTCGAGGAGATGGGTGCGCACAAGGTGGAGCTGCAAACGCCGGAGTACAACACCCGCGCCCTGGGCCTGTACACTTCCCTGGGCTTTGTGGAAGAAGGTCGCCGTCGCGCGGCTATCTTCCACCAATCGCGCTTCTACGATCACGTGCAGCTGGGCATCTTGGCCGAGGAGTATGCGCTAATCCGTCAAGAATCCGCACAGTGAGCAAATGCTGATAGATTAGGCACCCCCTTAATCTATCAATGCCGCTCCGAACTGCGGAAATACAGATGAGAATGTGAGGCACACCCCGGATTGAAGGGGTGAGCACAGGCCGGGCAGGCCCGCGCCCCGTGGTATTCCGCGTACCCCATGAGGTGCCCGCAGGCTCCGCACAGCACCGCGTCCGACGCCTCCCTTCCCATGCGCCCAAAGGGGTGCTCGGCCATCTCCTCGTGGCAGCGGTGGCAGGCCCACCATTTCTCGCAGGTCGCGCAGCGATTGGCCACCACGTCCCAGCGTTGGCGATAGTGGGCGCAGCGGCCCTGGGCGTCGATAAGCACTCCGTGAATAGGTGTGCGCACTATGCCACCGGGATCACGCAGGTGCCGGCTTGGCCCACGCGGCCGTTGGCCGTCACGTGGATACCGCTGATGTCGCCGTTATAGAGGCCCGAGAGGGCGTGATGTCCGGTTTGCCGGGAGCTTAATTCAAAATCCGATTCCTCCAGAACCGTCACGCCATCATTGGCCACAAATTGCAGGGTAATAGCGTCTCCCGGCTGGCCGTGGTAAGTCACATATGGGGTATTGCGCTCGTGGTCGATGTCGATGACCTCGGGATCGCAATGGCCTTCCTCGCTCACCGCGCCCAGAATGGGGGCCTCGGGATCGCGGGGCTCAAAATCCACGGTGGTGGGCTCTGTGGTTTCTTCCGCGCTGGAACAAGCAGTAATAAAGGCCAAGCACAGAGCAGATGGAATCAAAAGTAAATAACGCATAGTAATCGCCCCTTCTCTCGCCGCGTTCATCATGCCACAGCCCAACCTCAAGTAACCCCACCTAGATGTTCCACGTGAAACATCGCCCAAACACTGCACCCGAGGAAACCACACAGCAAAACAAGGAACCCGCCCCACTCCTCCGAACTCAATCAAAGAAGCAGAGCGGGTTCCTATTCTGTGGGCGAAGGGGGACTTGAACCCCCACGTCCAAAAAGGACACTGGCACCTGAAGCCAGCGCGTCTGCCAATTCCGCCACTCGCCCATACAAGTGGCCGCGCTTGCGACTCACTAAACTCTATACGCAGCACCACAGACCTGACAAACACGCAGTTCAAAGCCCTAAAAAGCGCCCATCACCCTCATAATCCCATCGCTCATGCCTATCTATATCCCCGCCCTTACCCCTATACTGGGATGTACGTGTGCGCATCTCATGCAGATGTGCGGGGTCGCCCATGACCCTCCATACGTTCCAAGGCCCTCGCCGGATGGTTGCCAGCCACCCGGCAGTCGTAGCAGGCATTTTCCATGTCTACGGCCCGTGGGCAAGTGAGTGAAGGAGAACAAGAGGAGGTTAGCCCGTGTCGATCATGGCTCGTTTTGCCAAGTTCGATAGCGCAATGCAGCGCGGTCTCGATAACGGCTTTGCCCTCGTCTTTGGTGGGCGCGTGGTGCCTGCGGAGATTGAAGAACTCCTCAAGCAGGAGATTGAGGACAATGTTCAGGCGGTGGAGGGACGCCCGGAGGCTCCGAATGTGTTTCTGGTGGGGCTCTCCGATAATGACGTGCGCAATCTCGCGCAGCAGAGCCCGAACTTGCCCGAGGATTTTGCCGATCGCATGGGCCGCTATTGCCGCAACCAAGGCCTCGCCCTACCGGGACCGGTGATAGTACGCATTGCCGAGGAATCGGGCATGCGCACGGGCCAATTGCGGGTTTCCTCCTACGCCGATCCCTCCCCCGATCAAAGCAGCGGCTTCGATTGGATCGACGGCCCGCCTTCCTCACGCCGGGCTCAAAGCCCAGCGCAAGGCCAAGGCCGAGTTCAAAGCCAAGCCGCAAAAGCACAGCAACAAGCCCCCTCCACCCCCGTCAAGGAAAGAGGACAGATGAATCTCCCGCAACCTGGGCACGATTCCGCCGCCACCGAGTTCATTCCTCGCCAGGCGGCCCCGCAGGCACCACAGCAAATGTCTCAGCCAGACCGCCCCACGGTGAGCCTGCTGCTTCAGGATGGTTCCTCACGCACCTACCTGGTGCAGGAGGGATCGAATATCCTGGGCCGGTCCCACGACGCGGACTTCCGCCTCCCCGATACCGGGGTGTCGCGCAAGCACGCGGAGGTGACCTGGGATGGGCAGGACGCTGTGTTGGTAGACCTACAATCCACCAACGGCACAACGGTGAATGACACGCCTGTGGATAACTGGCTTCTCGCGGATGGGGACATCATCACCATCGGCCATTCCCATATTGAAGTGCGTGTAATCTGGCCCAACCAGAATTAAATACCCAAGGAGAACACTTATGGACTCACTCGTCCTCACCGGGCTCCGCATCGGGGTATTGGTGTTGCTGTGGCTGCTGATCCTCGTGGCGCTGCGCGCGATGCGCAAGGACACCGCCGTCGTCAGCGGCGCGCAATCCAACAAGCGGCCTCGGGGCAAGGCGACCTCAACCCCACGCAAGGCTGCCCCAGCCCAACGCATCACCATCGTGGAAGGCCCCTTGCAGGGCTCGTACATGGAGATTTCCTCGGTGGGCGAGGTGGTGATGGGCCGCAGCCCGGACTGTGACTTTGTGCTTGGCGACGACTTCGCTTCCGCACGTCACGCACGCCTGTTCCGGCGCGGCTCGGACTGGTTTGTGGAGGATTTGGATTCCCGTAACGGCACGTTCGTGGCTGGCACCCGCATTGACCAGCCGGAGCGAGTGGACACGGGGACGTCGATACGCGTGGGCCGCACGACGGTGAGGTTGGTGCCATGACTTTGCGTTTGAATTACACTGCGGCCTCTGATCGCGGCCTGGTACGCGGCAATAACGAGGATTCCGCCTATGCCGGGCCATACCTGCTGGCCCTGGCCGATGGCATGGGCGGCCATGCCGCGGGCGAGGTGGCCTCGCAGATCATGATTACCCACCTGGAGCACTTGGATAAGAGCACCGGGGATAATGACATGCTGGCCCTGCTGGCGGCCGGTGCCGACGAGGCCAACCGCGCCATCGCCGAGGAGGTGGGCACCCACCCGGAAACGCAGGGAATGGGTACCACGCTCACCGCCCTGGCCTTTAATGGCCGCGAGTTTGGGCTGTGCCACGTGGGCGATTCTCGCGGCTATCGCCTCCGCGAGGGCAAGCTGGAACAGCTCACCGTGGATGACACCTACGTGCAATCCCTGGTGGAGGAGGGCCGCCTTCTTCCCGAGGACGTCTCCACCCACCCCCAGCGCTCCCTCATTCTCAAGGCCTACACGGGCCGCGACGTAGAGCCCACGCTCAAGAGCCTGGACGCCCAGGCGGGCGACCGCATCTTGCTGTGCTCCGATGGGCTTTCCGATCCCGTCACCCACTCCACCATCGAGGAAACTCTGGGGCAGGGCACCCCCGCCGAGACCGCGCAACGCCTGGTGGAATTGGCCCTGCGCTCCGGCGGCCCGGATAACGTGACCGTGGTGGTGGCCGACGTCGTGGACGAGGACGCCCTGGATACCAAGGAACGCGAGGAATTACCCACCAAGCCCGCCACCGCCGGTGCTCTGTGCGGGGAAAACACCGAGGAATCCCACCCGGATACCGCCGCTGGCCGGGCTGCCGCCCTGCGCACCAAGGTCACCACCATTACCCCCGAGGGCACGCTGAGCGAACAACCCTTGAGCGGGATTCCCGATCCCCCCGAGGCCGCCGAGGACCCCGAGGACGAGGCGGAAGAAGGCTCCGGGCGCAATTCGGCTCTGCGCTGGGGCATGCTCATTCTCTCCCTGGTGCTGCTCATCGGCGTCATCATGGGGGGCTGGTGGATGTACCACTCCGCCAAGGATCGCTATTTTTTAGCTACTGACGACACCAAGGCGATCGTCGTTGAGCGCGGCCTGGACTCCTCCCCGCTGGGCAAGAAGTTGCACGAGACGTATCAGCACGCCTGCCTGAGCGCCGATGCCTCCATCCAGCTCATTGAGCCCGGCGATGATACCCAGGATTGCCACCGCTTCAACCTCAAGGATCTTTCCTCCTCCGCGCGTTCCTCCGTGAACTCCATGCCCGCGGGCACCTACGAGGAGGTCAATCAGCAATTGCGACGCCTCGCGGATCAGGCCCTGCCCGTCTGCGTGACCTTGCAGGCGGATAACCGGCCCGGCGATCGCGCAGAGAACGCAGAAAGCGACGCCGCACCCAGCGAGACGTCGGAGGCCCCCACGGCCCCCACCACTGCGAGCACCGAAAGCGCCGCTTCTTCCCAGGCCAGAACCCCCTCCGGGGAACTCACGGAGCCAGGAGTCAATTGCCGGGAGGTGAAGTAGTGTGAGTTTTTCCGCTCTCTTCTCCCGCCGCACGGAGCTGGGGCTGCTGCTTCTCTCCGCGGTTTTCGTCTCCACGATGCTCATTAACCTGGAACTTTCCCAGGGCAACACCCTCACCTCAGAGCTGTTCTGGGTGATCGGTGGCTTCGTGGTGATCTTCGCCGCCGCGCATTTTGCGCTGTGCCTCACCGCCCCGCACGCGGATCAGATCATGCTGCCGGTCACGGCCACGCTCAATGGCCTGGGCCTGGTGATGATCTATCGCATTGACGAGGCCAATGGCACCTCCCTGGTTACTCGCCAGGTGCAGTGGACCTTCGTGGGCGTCGTATTGCTGGTCCTCGTGCTGGTTTTCCTGCGCGAGCACCGCTCGCTCTCCCGCTATTCCTACCTGCTCGGCTTGGTCGGCCTGGCGCTTTTGGCGCTCCCCCTGGTCTGGCCGCAGCCCGCGGATGCCGAGGCTCGCATTTGGATCACCTTCGGCCCGTTTTCCCTGCAACCCGGCGAGTTCTCCAAGATTCTCCTGCTGCTCTTCTTTGCGCAGTTGTTGGTGAATAAGCGAGCGCTCTTCACGGTGGCGGGCTACCACTTCCTGGGGCTTTCCTTCCCCCGCCTGCGCGATCTCGCGCCGATCCTGGCGGTGTGGGCCATCGCCATCGTGATTATGGCCGGTACCAATGACTTCGGCCCGGCCCTGTTGCTCTTTGCCACGGTGCTGGGAATGTTGTACCTGGCCACGGGCAGGCTGTCCTGGCTATTCATCGGCGTGGTGCTGGTGGCCATCGGTGGCACCGGCGTGTACATGATCTCCTCCAAGATTCAAGCCCGCGTGAGCAATTTCCTGGACCCCTTTGCCGATTACAATGGCTCCGGCTTCCAGCTGGCTAACTCGCTGTTCGGCATGTCCTGGGGCGGGCTCACCGGCACGGGCATCGGCCAGGGCCACCCGGACATCATTCCGGTGGTGTGGACGGACTTCATCCTCGCCGCCGTGGGAGAGGAGATGGGCCTAGTTGGTCTTTCCGGCGTGCTCATTCTCTTTGCCCTGCTGGTCACGCGCGGTTTCCGCACGGCCCTGTTGGCCCGGGATTCCTACGGAAAATTGGTGGCCTCCGGCCTTTCCCTCACCATCGCCATCCAGGTGTTTGTGGTGGTGGCCGGAATCAGCGCGCTCATGCCCATGACGGGCCTGACCACCCCGTTTATGTCTGCGGGTGGTTCCTCCCTCATGGCTAATTACATGCTGCTGGGTATCCTGCTGCGCATCTCCGATTCCGCTCGCAGGCCCGCGGCGGCACCGGCCGAATCCACGGATGGTTCCTCCAAGATGGCGCCTATCGACGCCGCTGACGCCATCGGTTCCGAGGAAGAGGGCACCGGCTACATGCCCTCGGTGGGGAAGGTGAGCTAGATGAATCGCTCTATTCGCTTAGCGGCAGTCTTTTCGCTGCTGCTCATCCTGGTGCTGCTGATAAACCTCACGGTTATTCAGGTGTTCCGCCACGATAAGTACGCGGCTAATCCCTTGAACCAACGTAATTTCCTAGAAACCAAGTCCATCCCGCGCGGACAAATCACGGCGGGTGGGCAGGTGCTGGCCTCCTCCTATGCGGACGAGGACGGCCTCTACCACCGCAATTACGAGGCCGCCCCCGCCGCCTTTAGCCCCGTGGTGGGCTACCTCTCCGATGTATATGGTGCGGCGGGCATTGAGTCCTCCTATAACGGCGTGCTCAATGGCACCGACGCCACCCCCGGCCGAGTACTCGATCAGATCATCGGCGCCGACCCCACCGGCAATAACGTGGAACTCACCTTGAACCCCGAGGTGCAGCAGGTAGCCTATGACCAGTTGGTCAGCAATGGCTACGAGGGCTCCGTGGTGGCTATTCGCCCCTCCACGGGCGAGGTGCTGGCGATGGCATCGAGCCCCGGCTACGATCCCAATTCCATCGTGAATCCGGATACCGCCCAGGACGCCTGGGCGCAGCTCAACGCCGATCCCGGCGATCCCCTGCTCAATCACTCCACGCAGGAGACGCTGCCCCCCGGTTCGATCTTCAAGATCATCACCACGGCAGCGGGCCTGGAATCCGGCTACTCGGCCCAGAGCATGCTCACCGGCGCCCCGGAGATCACGCTGCCCAATACCGCCCAGACCCTCACCAACTACGCGGGCCAGGCCTGCGGTGGCGGCGGGGATGTGACCCTGCAAACGGCCTTCGCTCTTTCCTGCAACACCGCCTTCGTGCAAATGGGTATTGAGGTGGGCAGCGATGCCATGCGCGCAACCGCCGAGGCCTTCGGCGTGGGGCAAACCTATGACCTCGGCCTGGGCATGTCCCCCGGCAGCCTGGGAGACCTGCCCGACGATGCCTCCCTGGGGCAATCGGCCATCGGGCAGCGCGACGTCACCATGTCCGCTCTCCAAGCGGCCGTCATGGCCGCCACGGTGGCAAACGACGGCACCCGCATGGAGCCGCACGTGGTTTCCCGGATCACCGCTCCGGATCTGCGCGAGCTCGATAAGGTCGATGCCAAGCAGCTCAATCAGGCCATTAGCCCGGAGATCGCCGCCCAGCTCACCGAGCTCATGCGCGCCTCCGAGCGCTCCACGGTAGGGTATTCCGGCCAGGACATCGCCTCCAAGACCGGTACCGCCGAGCACGGCGATGGTGTGCCCCCGCACACCTGGTACGTGGCCTTCGCCCCCAGCGAGGACGCCGATGTGGCCGTAGGCGTGGTGGTAAAGAATGGCGGTAATCAAGGCCAAAGCGCTACGGGCGGAAAAGTGGCCTCGCCCATCGGACGTGCCGTACTCAATGCTGCATTGCAGGCAGCCCAGTGAGGAGGACTAGAAGGTGACTGAAGAAAACGCTTCCACCCCCCATCCAGGCTCGGGTCTCCCCCGTGACGATCAGCGCGAGCGCATCCAGGGGATGATCGGGCCGGATTATCGCCTCCAGTGGGTGATCGGCCACGGCGGCATGTCTACCGTATGGCTTGCCGACGACCTCGCGCACGACCGGGAGGTGGCCATCAAGGCCCTGCGCCCGGAGTTTTCCAACTCCCCGGAGTTCCTGGAACGCTTCCGCAACGAGGCCCAGACCGCCGAGCACATCAACTCCGATAATGTGGTGCGCACCTACGCCTACCGCGAGGTCACCGATTCTCACGGCACCATCTTCTGCTTCATCGTCATGGAGTACGTGCGCGGGGAATCCCTGGCTGATCTCATCTCCCGCGAGGGCTCCCTCCCCGAGGACATGGCCCTGGACGTGATGGAACAGGCCGCACATGGCCTGGCGGCCATTCACGCCCTCGGGATGGTGCACCGCGATATTAAACCGGGCAACCTCATGGTCACCCAGACCGGGCAGGTCAAGATCACGGACTTTGGCATCGCCAAGGCCGCCGAGGCCGTGCCGCTCACGCGCACCGGCATGGTGGTGGGCACCGCCCAGTACGTCTCGCCCGAACAAGCCCAGGGCAAGGACGTGCAGGCTACCTCCGACGTCTATTCCCTCGGCGTGCTGGGTTACGAGATTCTCAGCGGTAGGCGCCCCTTCACCGGAGATTCCTCGGTGTCGGTGGTCATGGCGCACATCAATCAGGCCCCGCCGCAGCTTTCCACCTCGATCAGCGCCCAAACGCGAGAACTCATCGGCATCGCCCTGCGCAAGAACCCGGCGCGCCGCTTTGCCAACGGCAACGAGATGGCGCTGGCAATTTCCCAGGTGCGCCTGGGACACCGGCCTCCGCAGCCTCGTTCCGCCGCGCTCACCGGCCCGGCGCCGGAACCCTCCCCCACGGCGGCCACGATTGCCCTGGGCGCGGTGGCTAATCCCACCACGGTGCAGCCTGCCCAGCAGGTTCCGCGCACCCAGGCGCAGGCCCAGCCCCGGCCCAAGCCGCAACCCGCTGCCAAACCTGCGGCTAAAAAGGGCGTCGCTAAGCAAAAGCAAAAGTCCAAGAGCGACGGGCTCGTCATTGGGCTAGCCATCGCGGCGGCCGTGGCCGTGTTGCTCTTTGTGGGATTTGCGCTGTACCGCATGGACTTCTTTGGCACCGGGGATTCCGCTACCTCCTCGTCTGCCGCTCCCGTGCAGGAAACGGTGCAAGAAAACGAGCAGGAGCAGGATTCTTCCACCCACACCGTGCGGCGGGTGAGCCCGGATCAGAACTCTGGCGAACAGAACTCCGGTGGCCAGGAGGCTGCGGAGCAGGGAGCCCAGCAGGGCAGCACTCCCACCTCCCGCGCCGCGCAACAGGAGGTTGAGGAGCAGCGCCAGGAGGAGAACCGCGTTACCCAAGCCCCGCAGCAAGGTACCGTGGTCGTGGAAACATACTACGAGGAGGAGCCGGAGGAGGCTCCCCAGCCCAGCAACACGCCGGATGCCCCGGCGCGGGTGAACGAAGATAACTCGGACGTGCGGTTGCTCACCTCCGATGCGTCAGGCAACCTCTCAAGGGACGCCGAGGGAGATGTGCAATGACCTTAATCGCGGACCGCTACGAACTCGGGGAGGTTATCGGCACCGGCGGCATGTCCGATGTGTACGCCGCCCAGGACACCCTCTTAGGCCGTGGGGTAGCGGTGAAGGTGCTGCGCATGGAGTTGGCGCGCGACGTCAACTTCCGTGAGCGCTTCCGCCGCGAGGCCCAAAACTCCGGGCGCCTGAATCACCCCGCCATCGTGGCGGTGTATGACACGGGCGAGACAATGATCGAAGGCATCAGCGTCCCCTATATCGTGATGGAGCGCGTGTTTGGCCGCACCCTGCGCGGAATCGTCCGCGAGGACGGCCCCATGCCCCCCACCGAGGCCGCCGCCACCCTCATCCCCGCTGCTCAGGCCCTCCAAGCCTCGCACGACGCCGGAATCATTCACCGGGACATCAAGCCCGCCAACATCATGATTACCAATACCGGCGCGGTGAAGGTGATGGACTTTGGCATCGCCCGAGCCCTGGACGATTCCACCTCCGCCATGACGCAGACCGCCGCCGTCATCGGCACCGCCCAGTACCTCTCCCCCGAGCAGGCGCGCGGCCGCCATGCCGACGCCCGCTCCGACGTCTACTCCCTGGGCTGCGTCCTCTACGAACTGCTCACCGCCACCCCGCCCTTCCAGGGCGAAACCCCCTTTGCCGTGGCCTACCAGCATGTTCAGGAGGAGGCCACCCCGCCCTCGCACTTCATCGCGGACCTCACGCCCACCGCAGCCGTGAACGTGGACTCCGTGGTGCTCACCGCGATGGCCAAGCACCCCGCGGATCGCTACCAATCCGCCGAGGCGATGGCGGCCGATCTGGAATTGCTCTCCCGCAACGCCGTCACCCAGGCCGCCCGCTCCCACGTGGCGGCCCAGCCTGCCGACGCCACCCCCACCGAGGTCGTTCCCTCCCCCACCGCTACCAGGGCTATCGACGCCGCTGAGGCACCGCACAGGGAGCAGACTGCGGCGCCGGCATCCGCGGCGGGGTCTGCGTCGGGGGCTACGGCGGATCGAGCCCCGCGCCGCCACCGCCGCGCCGCCAAAAAATCCCGCTGGCCCGCCTGGATCGCGGCGCTGCTGGGTCTCATCGTGCTCGGGGTGGGCGGGGCCTTTGCCTACGATCTCTTAAGTAACCGCTCTGAGGATTCCTCCGATGAGCCCGCACCCGTGATCGAGCAGCGCACGGCCACCATCCAGGTGCCCGACGTGGCAAATATGCCCCTGCAAGAAGCACGGGAGGCCTTGGAGAAGTTGGGCCTCCAGGTGGATACCAGCGAGGAACCGAGCCCGGAGGTGGCTCGCGGCTCGGTGATTCGCACCAGCCCTGCGGCGGGTTCCACGCTGCAAGAGGGGTCCTCGGTGCAACTCACCGTCTCCTCGGGCAAGGAGGTCACCGATGTGCCCAACCTCAGCAACATGACCCTGCAAGAGGCCTCCTCCACCCTTCAGGCCGCGGGCCTGGCACTGAACTCTCAGGCCACGGAGGAGGAATCCGATTCCGTGCCCGAGGGGCAGATCATCAGTCAAAACCCGGCTGCGGGCACGCAAATCTCCAAGGGCTCGCAGGTCAGCGTGACCGTTTCCTCCGGGCCTAAGCAGGTGCGTGTGCCGGACCTCACCGGCCTGCAACTCACCCAGGCTCAATCCACCCTGGATTCCCTGGAGCTGGAAAGCGAGATCACCTACGTGGACTCCCTGGAGCCCGAGGGCAAGATTCTCAGCGTTGAGGAGCAGGGCACGATGATGGACGCTGGTTCTTCCATCAAACTCACGGTGTCTAATGGGCAGCTCTTTGAGATGCCCGATCTCACCCGCTCCACCCAATCCGAGGCGCTGTCCAAGCTGCGCTCTGCGGGATGGACCGGGCCGGATTCCGCCCTGGTTGCCGGCTCCGAGGTCAAGACGGCCGTGATTACCGACCGCAGGCTCATCGCCGCCACGGAACCCACGGCCGGGCAGACGCTACGCAAGGATGCCTCCATCACGGTGCATTATTACGAGTTCAATCTCACCGCTCTTACCCCATAATCGCTGTTCCAGGGAGGGACACGCCCGCCTGCTAGACTGATCGGCAGCACAGGGCGCGCCCCCTCGGCCAGCGCCGTCTTACATTTGATAAAGAATCGCAGAGGTGACTGATGCCTAAGTCAAAGATCACGCCCCCCTCCAATATGGCCACGAGCACGCCGAGCACCGTGGATCGCACCCCGGTGAAAATCAATACCGGCGGCACCCCCACGTGGTACAAGGTGCTCATGTTCGGCTTTATGCTGCTGGGCCTGGCCTGGTTGGTGGTTAATTACCTGGCGGGCAACCACATTCCCCTCATGCTGGACCTGGGCGCCTGGAATTACCTGGTAGGATTCGGCCTCTTCATCGTGGGCCTACTCATGACGATGGGTTGGCGCTAGCACCTTTTAGTTCTTCTCCCCGGCTTGCTCCCCTTATGGAGCGGGCCGGGTTTTCTTATGTCCGCCGCAACGCTTAGGGGTGCCACTAAGGCCTGGGACGGGCTGGTTCGGCCGGCTAGTGGCACCCTTTACGGTTGGTCGCACTGGGCACAGCACCAAGGGGTGCCACTGGTGGCTTATCGACGCCCCGACGCCTCCCACTGGCACCCCTTGGGGTTGGTGGGAGCCGCACGCAACACTTAAGGGTGCCGCCTACGGGGCGTCGATAAGCGACGGCCCGGAACTGACACCCCTACGTGTTGCGCGAGCAATCCACCCCACAATCCCACAGCCTGTGGATAACTCTGTGCACTACATCCACAACCCGCCTGCTTGTTCGAGTACAAGCTCATTTCCCCAGGCACATCCGTCACATCAGTACTAAAAGGATCGCCCTGTTCGGTGAATTACAAGATCGTAACTATCCACATTGTGGATAACTCTTGTGGATAACCCCCGGCCTAAACCCCACCAGTTTCCACGTACCTCACCAGTAACCCCAGCACCACAATCCCCACCGCGACGGTGCCGCCATACCGCAATTTCTTGGAGTTCGGGAGCAATACCACCGCCAGCACCGCACCCGTGGCCAAACCGCCCAGGTGTCCCCACAGAGATACCCCTGTGGATAAAATGGTGTAGCCCAGATTCACCGCCAGCAGCGTCAGGGGCGCCATCACGTCGCCGCGCGTCTTGACGGCGGAGCCCACTAACACCGCCATGAGTCCGTAGAGCGCCCCGGAGGCGCCGGCGGTGGGCACCAGGGGATTCATCTCCACCACGGCATACGAGGCTCCCAGGCCACTGAGCACGTAGACCGCCAGGAAGAGCACGCTGCCCAGGTAGCGCTCTAATTCCCGGCCGATGAGCGCGATCATAAAGGTGTTCATCGCCATGTGTCCGAGGTCGAGGTGAATGAACATGTTGCTCAGCAGGCGCTGGGGTTCCCCATCAACCACGAGGGGCCCAAAGAGGAAGCCGTCGATGGTCAGGGGCGCTTCCCTAGTATTGATGGAGCCGCTTTGCAGCGCGGTAACCAGCCACACTCCCACGATGAGGAGGCAGAGCACGGCGGTCACGGGAGCGCCGCGGAAGAAGCGTCTAAGAATGCTTGTTTTCATGCCGTCTAGGGTATCCGCGCATAGAAAAACCCGCGCTCCCCATCACGGGGAAGGCGCGGGTGAGGGAAAAGCGGAACTTACTCCACGATCTCCACGGACTCGATCACCACGGGCTCGGTGGGGCGATCCATGCGGTCGGTG
This sequence comes from Corynebacterium lowii, assembly GCF_001412085.1. Classification (GTDB taxonomy): domain Bacteria; phylum Actinomycetota; class Actinomycetes; order Mycobacteriales; family Mycobacteriaceae; genus Corynebacterium; species Corynebacterium lowii. The sequence goes on along the minus strand of NZ_LKEV01000001.1, from coordinate 126,920 downwards.
GCGGTGGAGGCGATGGCGTCCACGACCTGCTGGGAGGCGGCGTCGGTCACCTCACCGAAGATGGTGTGGGCGTTGTTCAGGTGCGGGGTGGGGGCAACGGTGATGAAGAACTGGGAGCCGTTGGTACCGGGGCCCGCATTCGCCATAGCCAGCAGGTAGGCGCGATCGAAGCGCAGCTCGGGGTGGAACTCATCGGCAAACATGTAGCCGGGGCCACCGCGGCCGGTGCCGGTGGGGTCGCCGCCCTGGATCATGAAGCGGTCAATCACGCGGTGGAATACCGCGCCGTCGTAGAAGGGACCTTCCGTGGTGCCGGAGGCGTTTTCGGTGCGGTACTCCTTGGTACCGCGAGCCAGGCCCACGAAGTTATCCACCGTCTCCGGGGCATGGTTGCCAAAGAGGTCGATGGAGATGTCCCCACGATTGGTGTGCAGAATCGCCGTAGCGGTCTTAATGCTCATGTGTATCAGTGTAACGCTTTTGCTACATGAAACGTCGAACACGATTATTCTTAGTTGCTATGAACACCACCGTGATGAAGATGGCCCTGTCCACCGGGCGTGATGCGTGGAGCCGCTACCGCGACTTCCGCGAGCGCAAGGCCACCGAAGCCTACGATGCGCTTGCCGACGCCGCCAGCACCTACGCCAACAACTACGAGGACGCCGCCGAAAACCTTAAGGAGAGTCCCGGTAAAGTGGCCGAACAAGCACGACGCCGCCTGAATAACGCAATGGAAACCCTGGAATCCAAGGGCAAGGACCTCTACGAGTCTGCCGCCGAGACGCAGAAGAAGAACGCCAAGGAAGCTAAGAAGATGAGCCGTCGCACCAAGCGCCGCGCGGAGAAGGCGGCCGCCAAGGCCACCGATAAGGCGCAGAAGAAGATTGACCGCAAGGAAAGCAAGAAGAAGGGTCCGGTGCGCCGTGCCTTCCGCCTGGTGCTCATCCTGAGCATCCTCGGCGGCGTGGCCGGTGCGCTGTACAACTACTTCCGTAAGCCCGCCAAGGTCGGCCCCATGCCCCCGCGCATCAATGAGTTTGCCTCCTCCCGCCCCACGCAGTCCGAGCTGCTGTATTCCTCCACCACGCCCACCCCGGAGGAGGAGAAGGAAAAGCAGGAGGAGCGCCAGGAGCTCGCCGCCGAGGGTGAGGACCTCATCGCCTCCCTCGACGAGCAGCTGGAGCGCCACCGCAAGGAGGATTAAACCCCTTCCCCTGACATAGCCAGGGTCAATTCATCCAGGCTCACCTCGCCGCGCTGGCAGGCGAGGATTTGCCGTCCCAACCCCAGGACCACGAAGGAGTCGCCCACGCGCTCCGCGTGCCTGGGGTTATGCGTAATAAATACCACTCCCACCCCACGGGCGCGGGTGGCTTCGATGAGGTCGAGCACCATCCCCGATTGGCGCACCCCCAGGGCCGCCGTGGGTTCGTCGAGAATAAGCACGCGCGCCCCGCTATACACGGCGCGTGCGATGGCTACCACCTGGCGCTGCCCACCGGAAAGGGAAGCGATGGGAACGTCGAGGTCAGGGATATTGACGCCGAGTTCTTCCAATGCCCGGCGCGCCTCCTGGCGCATGTACCCCGTGCGCAAGAAACCCCAGCGGTTAGTCACCTCCCGGCCCAGGAAGAAATTGCGCCACACGCTCATCTCCCCCACCACGGAGAGGTTTTGGTGCACGGTGGCGATACCCGCCTCTAGGGCCTGGCGGGGCGAGGAAAGGGTGACCGGGGTGGCGTCGATAAGCATGGTGCCCTCGGTGGGGCGATGCAGCCCGGAGAGGATACCGATGAGGGTGGACTTGCCCGCGCCGTTATCGCCCAGCACGCAGGTGACCTCGCCGGCGTTGATCCGCAGGCTCACTCCGCTCAGCGCGGGGGCGGCGTTGCCATAGGCCTTGCTCACATCGTCTAATTCGATAATGCTCATCGCGCGCTCCCCTTGGATACGGCGGTATTGGAGAGGACGGCAAGCAGCAGCATGCCACCCAAGAAGAACTTGAACCAATCCGGGTTCCAGCCCGCGTACACGATGCCCTGGTTAATCACCCCAAAGATGAGCGCGCCCAGGGCCGTGCCCACCGCGCTGCCGCGCCCGCCGGTGAGCGCGCAGCCGCCGATCACGGCGGCGATGATGTACAGGAAATCGTTGCCCACGCCCTGCCCGGCCTGTACGGAATCAAAGGCGAAGAGATTGTGCATGCCCATGAACCAGGCGGCAAAGCCCACCAGCATGAACAGCCCGATCTTCACCCCGCGCACCGGTACGCCGGAGGCGCGGGCGGCCTCCTCGTCTCCGCCCACCGCAAAGATCCAGTTGCCCCAACGGGTGCGCAGCAGCAACACGCTGGCCAGGGCCACGAAGAGCAGCCACCACAGGACGGTGATGCGCACCTGAACACCGGCGACGTCGATAGTGGAGGCAAAGACCGCGCGGGCGGAACCGAAGCCCTCCATGTCCGAGATGATCGGCGTGGCCACCTGCCCGGTCACCGCCTTGGTGAGCGCCAGGTTGAGGCCTTGGAGCATGAGGAAGCTGGCGAGGGTGATAAGGAAGGAGGGGATTCCCGTGCGGGTAACCAGATAACCATTCCACGCGCCGATGCCGAGGGCGAGCAACAAGCTCAGGCCCGCGCCCGCCCAGGAGTTCAGCCAGAAATTGTAATTGAGCATGGTGGCGGCCAGGGCGGTGCTGGTCACGGCCACGCCGGAGGAGAGATCGAACTCCCCGCCGACCATCAACAGCCCCACGGCCAGGGCCATGATGCCCATTGTGGAACTGGCGTAAAGCACCGTGGAGATGGCCTCGAAGGAGCGCATGGGCGGGACCAGGATAGCGAAGGCCACGATCACGAGTACCGCGCCCACGAGGCCTGCGAGTTCGGGGCGGCGTTGGAAGCGGTGGCTGAGGTGGGCCAAGGAACCCAGGCCGCTGCCTCGGCTGTTGCCACGGTTGCCGCGGCCGCCTCGGCCCACGCGGCCTGCCCTGTCCACCCGATCCGCACGGCTCTCAGACTGCGGCGCGCTCATCGCAACCCCTTCCCCGCGGCCTCCGCGATGACCTCGATGTTCGTGGCGTCCACGAAGCTCGGGCCGGTGTACACCGGCCTCCCGCCGCCCACGGTGGAGCCATTGCGGTGCGCCAGCCACAGCGCGTCCACCGCCATATAGCCCTGAAGGTAAGGCTGCTGATCCACGGCAAAGGCAATATCGCCCTCTCGGATGGCCCCCACCAGTTCCACATTGGTATCAAAGGTGGCGATCTTAGCCTGGGAACCGGCGGCCTGAGCTGCGTCCACGGCGGTGAGCGCCACGGGGGTTACCAAGCCCATGACCCAATCAATGTGCTGGTCGCGAGCTAGTTTTGCCTGCACTGTGGAGTGCACGCTGGTGAGGTCCATGCCGTTGACGTAGAGGGTTTCCACCTCCGCGCCCCGGCTGCCCTCTTTGAGCCCGGCGCAGCGTTCCTCCTGGGAGGAATTGCCCTGCTCGTGGATGATGCACAGCACGTGGCGCGCGCCTTCCGCGCTCAGGCGCTGCCCGGCCTGGGTTCCGGCGGCGCGTTCCTCCTGGCCGAAGAAGGCGGAAAGGCCGAAGTCCTGGTAGCGGCTCATGCCCGCGTTGAGCCCCACGGTGGGAATCCCCGCCTCCACGGCGGCTTGGGCGGCGGGTCCCAGGGCGTCGGGGTTGGGCATAGTCACCGCCAGGCCGTCCACGTGGGAATCAATGGCGGTGCGCACCAGATTTGCCTGGTTGGGGGCTTGAGGGTCGGCGCTGTAGCGCAGTTCGATGTTGTTCTTGCGCGCGGCGTCCTCGGCGCCTTTGCGCACGAGGTCCCAGAAAGTATCGCCCGGCGCGCCGTGGCTGACCATCGCCACCACCAGGCGCGGGGTGTCTACCGTGCCGGAGGCTCCCTCGGCGGTGTCGGTGCTGCGCGGGGCACCGCCCGTGGCGGAGCAGGCGGTCAGGAGAATACAGGCGAGCGCGGTGCCCAGGGCGCCGATGCCTCGCCTCAATGTTAAAGAGGTCACTATACACGTATTAGCAGCTCACGGTGCTCTTTACCCCATCGATGACGGCCTTGATCGTTACAGAAAGCCCGCGCGGGGGTGAATAATAGGGGCCATGCTCCCCCTGCTCAGCGCCAGCGCCCTCCTCTTCCTCGCGGGCCGCGTGGGCCTCGGCAGCGGGTGGTTCTACGCCGCCACCCTGGGCTCCGGACTCGCCCTTCTCCTCGGCTGGCGGTACTGCGCGCCCCGCACTCGCCTTTCGCTTGCCGACGCCCCCGTGGGCCTTCTCGCAGGCCTCCTCCTGCTGCTCCCCAGCGCGGTGGCCACAGTACTCATGGCCCGAATACCACTCTTTGCTCCCCTTTTCGAGCAGGTCACGGGCCTTCTCGGGGAAAGCGCGCTGCACCCGTGGCAGGCCGTGGCGCTATTCCTCGTGGTGCTGCTCAACGCCACGGCGGAGGAGTTATTCTTCCGCGAGGCCCTGCCCACCCGCCTTAGCCGATACCCCGCAGCGATCTCCGTACTCCTCTATGCGGCCATGACCACGGTGTTCGGTGTGGTGCTACTGCCGGTTGCTGCGGTGGTTCTGGCTACAGCCATGTACCTGCTGCGAACCCGCACGGGTGGCATCACGGCACCGATCGTGGCCCATATTGTGTGGACCAGCGGCATGATCGGCGTGGTGGCGGCGCTGGGTTAGGGGCCTTTAGGGCTTCACCGGCCTATTGGTGGTGAGCTTGGCGTTAATGAAGCGCGTGAGCCAGGCCGGGGAGAAGTGCGAGCCCGCGTACATGATCTTGGCCTGCAAGCCTACCGGCTGGTGTACCTGGGCGATCTTGCCGCGCTCGCGCTCCACCACATCGGCCACGGTCACCGCAATGTCCTCGGGCGTGAGGCGAATACCCATCTTCTCCGTGCCATTGGTGGATACTCCATCGAGCATCCCGGTCTTGGCATAGAGGGGCCACACGGCGGAGACGGTGATGTCATCCTGCTCCCATTCCAAGTTCAGGGCCTCAGTAAGTCCACGCACGGCGAACTTGGTGGTGGAGTACACCGCCATATCCGGGGTGCCGTAGATGGCGGCGGCCGAGGCGATATTCACCAGGCGGGCTCCCGCAGCCTTTTTCAGATACGGGTAGGCGGCGCGGGCACCGTTGAGGACGCCCTTGACGTTCACGTCCACCAGGGCGGCGTCGCGCTCGTAGCTGCCCTCCTCCATGAACGGTCCGGCGTAGAGGATTCCGGCGTTATTCACCACGGCATCGAGACGGCCGCCGGTGTGCGAGGTGAAATCCTCTAGGGCCTTGGTCCAGGATTCGGGATCGGTGACGTCGAGGTGGCCAGAGTGCACTGCCCCCGCACCGAGGTATTCCGTGGCGGTCCACTCGAAGTCATCTACCAGGTCATAGGCTCCCACGGTCCAGCCGCGGCGAGCGAGGTTGAGGGCGGTGGAGCGGCCGATTCCTCGGGCCGCCCCGGAAATAAATACTGAGCGAGGCATACCTTTTACCATAGGCTTATTACAAGGTACGGCATAGTACTTTTGTGGGAAAATAGCGGAAATTGCCCCTAAAAAGGGGTGCTAAGGGCGCAGGCTCTGCACGAAGTTTTCGCGGAGCCAATCCATCTCTTTCACAAATACCTCCGGCGCTCCCGCAGGCAGGGGGCGGGTGCACGCCATGAGGCCGAGCAAAAACCGAATAACGGTAATCTCCCCTCGGATTAATCCGGCCTCCCGCGCCAATCCCAGCACTCTTTCCAACTCTTCAAAGGCTCGGGCTCGATATTCCACCACCTCTCGCGGCTCTGGGTCTGGGCGCAGAGAGGAAAGCGCCGGAGCTAATTGCCCAAGCGAGATGTGGGACATGGCGTGGGAAAACTCCGCCCACTGTTCGGCAGAGGTAACGCCGCTGGTGAGGGCGATAACCTGCGAGAACTTCTCAATGGCGATGGCATTAACAAGGGCATCGCGGTCAGGAAAATGCCGATACAAGGTGCCGACCCCCACCCCTGCGGCCTCGGCAATGGATCGCATGGAGGTGGCCTCACCGTGGGAGATAAAGAGGGACGCCGCAGTATCCACAAGGAGGGCTCGATTTGCCTGCGCATCAGATCTCATAGGAGGAATCATCGCACATGTTGCGACCTCCCTGGAGGGGTGATAATCTCCGCTCTTATTCGGAGCATATCGCTCCGCTTATGGAAGGATAATAGAATGACCACGGAAAACGCCTCAACCGCCGAGGCGCAAAAAGACAACAAAACCACCCTCAAATTCATCGCCACCCTGCTGGGCGTCCCCCTCGTATTGCTCATCATGCTGTTGAGCTTTTTGCTGCCCTCGCTTAACTCCGGGGCCAAGGATCTCCCCCTCGCCGTCAGCGGCCCCGAGCCCGTCATTCAACAAATCACGGGCGGCCTAGAGCAAAAGCAGCCCGATGCCTTTGACGTCACCACCTATCAGAGTGCCGAGGAGGCCCGGGATTCCGTACTCAACCGGGATAACATCGGCGCCATCACCGTGGGAGATAACGGCATCACCATCATCACCGCCTCCGGCGCCGGTACCCCCTACGCATCTTTGCTGCAACAACTCGGCACCGGCCTGGAAAGCACCGAGCAGCAGGTGAGCTACGACGACGTCGCGCCCCTGACCGAGGACGATCCCACCGGCTCCTCCATCGCCACCCTCGGCCTGCCCCTGGTATTCGGCGGTAACGTTTCCGCCATCTTGCTCATCAGTCTGTTCAAAAACTCCCCGCGCCTGCGCGTACTCGGCGGCCTGGCCATCGCCATCATCGGCGGCTTCGCCGTCACCGCCGTGATGCAGTACTCCCTCCACGTGATCGACGGTAACTTCCTCCTCACCGCCGCCGTTCTCTCCCTGGGTATCGCCTCCATCTCCATGACCCTGCAAGGCCTGCACAACCTCGCGGGCATGGCCGGCATCGGCGTGGCCGGTGTGATCCTGCTCTTCTTCTCCAATCCGCTCTCCGGCCTGGCCACCGGAGCCGCGTGGCTACCTTCACCGTGGGGTCTCATCGGCCAGCTCATGCCCATTGGTGCGGCAGGCACAGCCATTCGCTCGGCCGCCTTTTTCGACGGCGCGGGCATGACCTTCTCCCTCACCGTGCTCATCGCATGGACGCTGGCGGGGTTCCTGCTTTCGGCCTTCATCACCAAGCGCCAAAGTAAGTAATTGAGAAAAGGCTGTGCGGAGAGCTCCGCGCAGCCTTTCTTATATCCAGAAACCCCTCCGATACCTCACAGGAAACGCTCGGGATATAAGGAGCTAAGCGCGGCATAGTAGTGGACATGACCGCAAAGAACCCGCGCTTCCAACGCCGCCTCCTGCCCCTCGTCTCCACTGCCCTCGTCGCTGGGCTCGCACTCACCGCCTGCTCCTCCGATTCTTCCGACTCCGCCGCCGCGGCAACGACAACCGCAAGCACCTCCACCGCCAACAGCACCGTGAGCAGCGCAAGTAGCACCACGGGGGCGTCGGCAAGCACCACTAAGCAAACAGTGAAGGATACTGCGGCCGCCGCGCAGGCCTTCCTGGACACGCTCTCCGAGGAACAGAAGTCCACGGTGGTGAAGGATTATGAGGACGATGATAAGTCCATCACCTGGTCTAACTTCCCCGTAACCTTCGTGGAGCGCGCCGGAATTAACCTCAAGGACCTCAACGATGAGCAGCGCGAAGCCGCCATGAACGTGCTCAAAGCCCTGCTTAACGACGACGCCTACGCCACCGTCACCGGCATCATGGGCGGCGACGAGTACCTGCTGGAAAACAGCAACTCCACCGAGGATTCCCTGGGCCAGTACTACATCGCCTTCTACGGCGACCCCAGCGACAGCAGCGCCTGGACCCTCCAATTTGGCGGGCACCACCTGGGCCTCAACGCCACGATGGACACCGACACGCTCACCTTCGCCCCCACCCACCTGGGCACACAGCCCGCCGAATACGTCAATGAGCAGGGCGAGACGATTCAAACGATGGACAAGACCTACACCACGGCCTTCGCCTTCTACAACAGCCTCAACGAGGAGCAGAAAACCAAGCTCTACCAGGGCGAACAGGTGGACACGATGGTCTGCGCCCCCGGCAGCACCTGCGACTACCCCACCGGCACCGGGCTCAAGGGCTCCGACCTCACCGACGAGCAAAAGGAATTGCTTATCGACGTCATCGCCAACTGGGTGGGCATGGCCGACGAGGAAACCACCAACGAAGAACTCGATGCCATCCGCGCCACCCTGGATGACACCTACGTGAATTGGTCCGGAGAGACGGTGTACGACATCAACAGCGGCGGCGACGGCATCTACTTCCAGATCAGCGGCCCCAAGGTATACATCGAGTTCGCCAACCAGCAGGGTTCCGCCGGTGCCGACGTGGAGGGCGTGGTGACCGCAGGTTGGGGCCACGTGCACACCATCTACCGCGACCCCAGCAACGACTACGCCGGTTCCGTGGAACAGCAGCAAAGCAGCGGCCCCGGTGGCGGAGCGCCGGGCGGGATGATGCCGGGCGACGGTGGACCTGGCGGTAACGGCGGTCCTGGTTCTTCCGGTGGGCCGGGTGGTACGGCTCCGGGTGCCGGGGGTACTGCTTCTAGTGGTGCTGCTCCTAGTGGTGCTGCTCCTAGTAACGCCGCTCCGGCCCAGTAGGCTCGGGCTCAGTAAGCCCCAACTGCTGGTTAGATTTTCAATTTCCGGTTGGTGGTGAGAATCCCGTTGCCAAAGCGCACCATCCAACTCGGGCACACCTGAGAAAGCCCGTAAAGCACCTTTGCCGGGAGCCCCACCGGCTGATGCACCTTGGCGATCTTGCCGCGTTCACGCTCCACCATATCGGCGGCGGCCTTGGCTACATCATCGGCCTTGAGGCGCACACCCAGGCGCTTGGTGCTGGTGGCGGAGAAATCATCGAGCAAGTTCGTCTTGACGAAGAGGGGCCACAGCGCACGCACCTTGATTCCCTCCGGCTCCCACTCCACATTCAGGGCCTCCGTGAGACCACGCACCGCGAACTTGCTGGCGGAATACACCGCTAGATCGGGGGTTCCATAAATCGCAGAAGCCGAGGCAAGGTTCAGAAGCGTGGAATCCGGGGTGGCCTTCAAATACGGATAGGCGGCACGAGCGCCATTGAACACTCCCTTGACGTTCACATCCACGAGGGCGGAATCCTTCTCATAGGAGCCGCCCTCTACGAAGGGGCCGCCGTGAAGCACGCCGGCGTTATTCACCAACGCGTCCAGGCGCCCCCCAGTGTGCGAGGTGAAATCCTCTAGGGCCTTGGTCCAGGATTCGGGATCGGTCACGTCGAGGTAACCGTGATGAATCGTGCCTGGGCCGAGGTTTTCCGTGGTGATCCAACCAAAATCATCAAGAATGTCATAGACACCCACGGTCCAACCTCGGCGGGCCAAGTGCAGTGCGGTGGAGCGGCCGATTCCTCGGGCCGCCCCGGAGATAAATACTGAGCGAGACATAGGAACACCCTAACGTGTTTCAGCTCACTTCATAGGTTTTCGAAAGAAAATTTCCGTGGACGCCCCCGTTTGGGGGTGGGGGGCGTGGAGGGGGTTTGGGGTTGGCACTCCCTATCCCCTCGATCCCACACCTGCGAAAAAGGAAGAGGTCCCAGCTGGGACCTCTTGCTTTTCTCATGTCTATGGGGGAGGCACTCAAGCCCGCTAGTCCCACAGCGCTCGTGTCAAGTATAACCTACAGTCATGCTTCCAACAACATTCCCCACCAAAACCACCCTCCAAAGCGTATTAAGCTCCCCACGCTTTGACACTTATCTACTCGCCTGTGACAACGACTCATATAAAGCATCACAGCTATACGCATGGAATGCCGCCGTCTCCGCTGCTTCTATGCTTCCCGCCCACTTTGCCGAAATATCAATTCGCAATGCAGCATCCTACGTATTAGAACGGGTTTATGGTTCACGTTGGCCCTGGGAAGAAACATTCCTTCGCAGTCTACCGGCACCGCGCGGACGGAAATATAATCCTCGCTCAGACCTTGAAATGGTGAGTCGTAGATATACAACCACTGGTAAGGTTATCGCAGAATTAAAACTCGCATTTTGGGCAAAACTTTTCACTGCACGGAACGATACCCGATTATGGGAACCAAATATCCTCAACGCACTCCCGGGTTCACAACACACCGATACACGCATTCTAAGAGCCCACGTATACACGCGCCTTAACGCCCTGCGCCGCTTACGCAATAGAATCGCACACCACGAACCTATTTTCACAAGAGAGCTGAACCAAGACCTAATAGGTATGAAAGAACTAATCCGCCTGCGCTCAACCAGCGTAAGCGAGTGGGTCTCACAACTAGAAACCGTGAGCCCACTCCTCCCCCTCAAATCTCAGTATCTACATAGAACATGCGGATACTAGAGAACAAAGTGCCGTCACTCTAAGCACTACCCCACCTGTTCAAATCACTTCTCAATGAAAAGGCAAACCCCGCAGTGGCAATAGAAATTACATACTGCACCGAGTGCGGAGTCTCTACAGCCACTACAAGAAAAGAAAGTGCCAGCAGTGATACTGAAACAAGATTAAGTACGATGAGAGAAAAAGAGCCTAGATCAAAGGAAGCAAGCAGCTTAGAACCTTTAAATAGAGAGACGAGCGCGAGCGATACTATACTAATCAGCGGAACTACCGTAAAATCTATCAGGTTTCCCCAGCAGAAACCCAGAGCAAGCACGATAGAAGCTAAGATCACGGTAAGAAACGGGAGGCGAGAAAAGAATCGCTACCCTTCCATTTTCCCCTTAATTAAAAATCACTCTTTCGGCTCAGGGGCGTTCAAACACAGTTTAAACTGAGCCACCATAACCTCATCGGCGCCTCGTAATCCAGAATCTTCCCACAAAGTTCCCTCACCACCTTAGCAATTTACGCATACCCCCTACAGCGGCACAGGCATAACCCTCAGAGCCGGTAGCCGGTACAAGCAGCCGACAGTCCCAAGGCACAAAGCGCAACCCACAAAGCCGTAGAGGAGAAGATAAAGCACAGAAACGCCTAAGACCGCACACCATCCCCCGCTGCCACCCAACTACGCCCCAAGCCCCCGCCAGCACCCCACAAAACGAAAAAATCCCCTCACCCATATCCCGGCGAGGGGTTCTGTGGAGCATAGGAGAATCGAACTCCTGACCTTCTGCTTGCAAATGGGCTTTTCTGGGAGTTTGCTAACGATAGCTGCGTTGGTAAACGATAGAAATACCTGGTAGTAGCGTTGATTGCGTTGGCTGATAACAGTACCGGCTAGGCGTGGTGCGAAACTGGTGCGAAACTGAGAGGCTCACCGCTCTTCCTCCAAGAGCCGATTCATGGCCTCAGCAACGCGGTCAAGATCATCGGGAAAAAGGTCGCTGTAGGTGTTCAGCGTCACCGCCGCGCTCGCGTGCCCAAGCATGTTTTGCACCACCTTCACGTTCGCACCAGACCGCACAGCAAGGCTCGCCGCCGTATGCCGCAAGTCGTGCAGCGTCACAGCGGGAAACGTCCCCTCTAGACGCTGCGCTGCTGATGCTTTTGCCGGAACGTACACCCGCTTGTGAAAGTTTGAAGGGTTCAGCACAGCCCCTTCTGTCGTGGTGAACAGTAGGCCTTCCTCCCCTACCTACCCCACCCTGGCTTTTAGTGCATCATGCAGCGCCTCCGGGTAAGCGATCATGCGGTTCTTATGCGTTTTGAGGTCTTTGATCTCTAGTTTCCCTCCGGGGCGTGAGGCAGCACGCCGGAGCCAGATACGCCGCCTATCAAGGAATACATCCTTGCCTCTAAGCGCGAATATCTCCCCCGAGCGCGGGCCACAATAGGCCAGCACGCGGATCATTAACCCATATCCGTGCCCGATGGAGTGAGCAAGGGCCTCTACCTGTTTCACAGTGAGGTAATGCCGATCATCTGGCTTCTCAGACGGGTAGGAGATGCCATGAGCAGGGTTCTTTAGTAGCCGTCCTTCATCGACGGCAAAGCCGAGGACAAGGCGTAGTACTCCCACCGCGTGCCTAATGGTGGCTACGCTGTATCCCTCTTCATGGAGTTCCGCCGCCCATAGTTGCACGTCGGTTTTAGTGATACGGCTTATTGGCACATCGCCCCAGCGTGGCCCGGTGCGCCCGATCCATGTTCGTTGCCTGTCGTAGCGGGTCTTTTTTGACCGGGTAGCCTGCGTGGGTTCCCAGCGCTGCCATACTTCTTGTGCGGTGACCCGCCCATGATCGCGGTCTATGTACTCGCCGCTGCGTATCTGCGCTTCAACGGCTTTGCGGTACTCGTCGGCATCTACCCGTCGTTTGAAGGTTCGGGACTTTTCCTTGCCGTTGAGGTCTACCCACTTCACCGCCCAGTTCTTGTACTCGCGTAGCTGAGTGGTGGTGTACTCCCTGGCCTTGACTTCCTTGTATTTTGCGCTTTCGGAGCCGTCCTTGTTCTTGAACAAGTCCACCACGCGGGCGTTACCCGGCTCCCTATGCTTAGCCATCGGCGTCACGCAGCTCTAATTCATCAATGCTTTTATTGAGCCGCGCTAATCGCTCTTCAATTTCTTTCTCAATTTCTTTCTGCATCTTCCTTGTATTTTCCCAAGTAGAAATATTTGGATCACGGCTATACATTGGAGCAAGGTGGCCATACCAACTTGCATCACCGCTGACAATCTCTAAAGCACGGATCGCACGATCAACGAAAGTAATCATCTCACCCACCCCTTTTACCAGTGTTTTCCTGTCTAACTTGGGTGGAAACCTCTCACCATCGTCTTTCATTCCTTCATGCAGTTCTGTTAGCAGGGGCACTAGTGCCCAGAAATCGTCCATCACATATTCTGCTTTATCTCCCAGGCTTGCAAATCTTCTAACACACTCATCCCAAAGATCATCTATTTTACGGGGCACGTATGCATCCATTAGCTCTTGGATTGGAAGCCTGGAGTAATTAGATATAGCAACAGCCTCTTCAAAGCTGAGTGCTCGCTGACCCGCTTCAACTTTAGAAACCGTCGTTTTTAACCAGTTTCCACCCGTATAGGAATTGACGGCATCAGCCAAGGTTTGCTGTGTAAAGCCAAGATCTTCCCTATGCTTCCTGATCGTCTGACCGAGGAGTTCCCGTGCGGTTTTTTCCGAGGTGCTCATGTAGTTGAGTATGCCACCCGACCTACCACCACCCAACGCAGTTGCGTTTATCGGAACTAGTTGCTACATTCGGTTCAGTACCGACAAGCGGTACAAGTACCTAGGAGGTCAAGATGGGTTTGCTTACCACCACTCAGGTAGCGGCCAAGACAGGCATAAGTGAATCAACGCTCCGCTACTTCCGGGCCAACGGAAAAGGCCCTGAGTGCGGGAAGATCGGGCGGCGCGTGATGTACCGCCCCGAGGACGTGGACGCTTGGATCGCCCAGCAAATGGAGTCCACCGCGCGCGGCGGCACCGAGGAAGAGGAAGCCGCATGATCGAGCACCCGGTAATCCTGCATCGTCCCCAAGGCCTGCATGAGCATTTCCAGGCCGAGGCCGACCAACACCTACTACCGAAGGAGGAGGCAGCATGATCCACGGCCCTTTCACTGAGGAACTCATCACCACCATGCTCAACGCCGCAGCCGATAGCTATGACGGCATTGCCCTCATTGCTGATGGTGCTATTGCCGCCGATGAACTCGACCCAGACGCCTACGACCTCGCAGGCTGGACTGAGGAGATCAACACCTTCATCGCGGCCCGTGGGATCACCCTTGACGAGTTTCACTACGATCACGCGAGCATGTTTTGGTCAATCGGGGCAAACTACTACAACCCGGAAGAGCCTCTAGCCGCATGAGCACCACTAGAATCAGGAGGCATGAAGGTGACGCCGGAGATGCACAAGGCCCTAGCCGACGTCGAAGCGGCCGCCGCCGCGCTCAACGACGCCAAGGTTCGCCGCGACGATGCGGTTCGCAAGGCCACGAAGGTGGGCGTACCGATAGCTCATATTGCCGCCGCTGCGAACCTCTCCCGTCAGCACGTCTACAACCTGAACAGCGACTAAAGCCCAAGTCTGTAAAAAGATTTGACAGAACAGTAAGTGTCCAATATCTTTACACTTGCACGATGAAAAACGACGCTGCAACCAGCATCCACTACCACATTTCCGCCGGTTACAGCGTCTCCACCCAGACCCCCACCAAAAGGGGGCTGAAACAGCTCAGCCTACAAGGAGGCAAAGCATGACTCATGCTACCCTCGCGCCCGCACTGGGCGCTACCGAACCGTACCTGCTCCACCTCCGCGACACGGCGGCCTCGACTCGCACCCACTACCGCCTACTTCACGGCGGGCACATGCGCATCGAACGCGCGGTCATGGCCGTGGTCAATATCCACGACGCGCAGGCGGCCTACGCCCACGGTGCGGGGTTCCTGCTATGCCCCGAGTGCGTGCAAGCCCAGTCCGCCCAAGCGCGCGCCAGGAGGGAAGAACAAGCCCACACGCAGCACATGGCTGATCTTGCGGCCCGCAAAGATGAGCTTCTGAGCACCCTCGTTGATGCACACCTCATCGGCGGGGATACCCGCCACCTGCTCAGCCAGCTCGCAGCCCTTAACCTCGCCCTGGCCGCTGAAGGCGGTGCCCGATGATCCTCGAAGCACTCACCACCGTCGTATTCCTCGCCTCATGCCTCTTCCTACCCGGAGCCTGGGATCTACTACGCCGCTAAGGCACGGCCCGAGCTGCACCTGACCTTTTTACCGGCACCGGGAAAAGGTCAAGGGGCGGGGCCGCCCGGTCATAGTGGCCGCGCGGCGGCGGCCCCGGAGGGACTTTCCGACAAATCTGGCGAAACCCCCACGGCACCCCTTTTCAGGCGATCCCCTGAAGAAACCACGCGATTGCGCGATTCCGCAAACCGGCGAAACCGATTCCGGCGACCGCCGAAAAACCCCAAAACCCCAGCTCACAGGACACCCACAACCATCCATACCGTCACGATACGAAAACCCAAGGAGGAAACACACGTGACTAACCAGCCCTCAAACAGCATGGAAGTACTCGCCGCGCTCATCGAAGCCCCCGCACCGCGCGCGAAGAAGCAACTCGCCCGCCTCGTAGCCGAGGACTTCCCCGACTGGAAACACCAGCGCGTCTTTGAAGCCCTCCACCACATCACCTACCCCGACCACCCCGGCTTTGGCTCCGTGCACGTCCAGATCGAAAGGTGGCTACTCGATGAAGGCTACCTACGCGATAGCGACGATGGGCTACGCGCCTTCCTGGCAGAACTGGTATCCCACCGGGGCCACCTCAACTACCTCGAAGGCCACGTCCAAGACCTCATCGAAGAGTCCTACCACACCCGTGGCGGTGCGATCCTTGACGCCGCCGCCGACTCAGTGCGATCAGCCCCGCTAGAAGAGTCCAGCGCCTTCCTAGCGGAAGCCATCACAAAGCTGCGCTCCATGTACCTGAGAATCAACCACCACCCCACCGTCAAGGAGGCCAAAGCCGCATGAACCTTCACGTACCCCCACCCTCCCAGCCGCTGGCCGTAGCCGAAGCGCTCATGGCCTCCCACTTCAACCAGGACGGCTACCCCACCCTGGTCTACTTCAACGCCCTGTGGTGGCAATACACCGGCATCTGCTGGAAGCAGATCACCGAACGCGCCGTGCGCGACGCCCTCTACGACGTGCTACGCGACGCCACCTACGACGAAGGGGACGATCAACGCCCCTTTAGTCCCAATCAACGCCGCGTATCTGACATCATTGATCCGCTCAAGTACGCCGCCGGGCGGTTCCTTGACGATGAAAGCCCCCTCCCGGCCTGGATCGCGGGCGGCCCCGCCTGGGTTGATCCCACCACGAACACGCCGGTGAAACTTGGTGACCCTGGGGACTACATCGTGCTGAAAAACGGGGTACTCAACCGCCACAGCCGTACCCTCTACCCCCACCACCCCGGCCTTTTCACCCGCCACCATCTAGGCTTCCACTACGACCCGGCGGCGGCCTGCCCCTGCTGGGGCCGCTTCTGTAACGAGATATTCGCCCACGACCCCGCCGCCCGCGAAGCGCTGCAAGAATGGTTCGGCTACGTCCTATCCGGGCGTACCGACCTGCAACGCGCCCTCGTGCTCGTAGGCCCACCAGCAGCCGGTAAAGGCACCGTCGCCGCCGTCTTAAAAGCCATTACCGGGGCCGCGAACACCACCGCCGCTTCCCTTGACCGGCTAGGCGGGCGTTTTGATCTGGCTTCCTGGGACGGCAAACTACTCGCCCTTTTCGAGGACGCCCGCGACGATGGGCGCACCCACGTAGGGGCCGCCGGGGTCTCCACCATGCTCAGCGTCGTAGGGGAAGATTCAATGGTCATTGAACGCAAGAACCGTGACGCCTACACCGTGGATAAAATGAGCGCCCGCATTATGATCGTGGCGAACTCAGAACCCACCTTCAATGACAATACCGGGGCTATTCAACGCCGCATTTTGGGCATTAAACTCGATAAGTCCTTTGGGGGAAAGTCCGATCCGAACATTAAAGCCAATATCCTTAAAGAACTGCCCGGTATTTTCAACTGGGCGCTCGACGGGCTGGCCCGCCTAGAAGCCCAAGGCACCTTCACCACGCCTGCCACCCAAGAAACCATCCAAGCCGAGATGCGCAGCCTAGGAAGCCCCGTGCGCGAGTTCCTAGAGGACGTCTACATCATCACCGGCGACCCCGAAGATCGCGTGCTCTGGGATGAGACCTACCGACTCTACGAGAAGTGGAACCAGGACAACGGGCGCGGTGGCATGAGCAAGCAAAAGCTGCGCAACCAGATCAACAACGCCGCCGTGGAAGTGTCCGTCAGGAGGCGCGACGTAGGGCAATGGTCAGGCGAGAAGTCCCGCAAGCGCCAATGGTTCACTATGGGCGTGATGGTGTAGCCACCGTGAAGTAAAACCACCGAGACCGTATATTCCGCCTGGTCAGAGCCTAGTTCCGTACTAAGACCGTACCGAGACCGTTAAGACCGCCTGGTCAGAGCCTATTTTCACCCCCATGTAGTGACATTGAACACTATGTGGGGGTTTGCGGTCTCAAGACCGTAACCTTACGGAACCACCCTCTGACCAGGCGGTCTCAACGGTCTTAGGTTCCGTGACTCATACTCTCATACGTTATAGGGCGTACCGGGCCGAGCCATAAGGTCTATGCCCCGATTCCCGCCCGCCGTCGCAGTGCGCGCCCACCCTCACCCCGCGCGGTGGCATGGTGTCCATGCCTCGTTGCGCTCGCCTTGACTGCCCCCGACCACAGAACCCCCACACCCGATATGGGCTAGGTCTCTGCCACCACCACGACGCCCAATACGCCTCCGGCACCATCGGAGCCGACCATGACCCCCGCGTGAAGGAATGGCCCGTCTCCCTCGCCTACGCCCTCATCGAGGCCATGCGGCTACCCGGCGAAAAGAACCGGGCCTTAGCCCGCCGCCTAGGCGTTCCCAAGGACATCGTTCACCACACTGTTCACCGCCATTGGCCGGTACTGCGCTCTGTGACATGGGAGCAATTAGCCAGCGGTGCAGCCGACGAACTCTATCGCATGTACTTCCAGAGAGAAACACCATCACGCATTACCGACGATAAAGCACCACGCAGCTACGAGCGCAAAGCCAGAGCAAAGAAACAACTCAGAACAATACTTAAAAGCTACACACAACCAACACACCAACAACAGCAAGCAGCATAAACACAACAAGACAAAAGAAGAAACAACAAACAGAAAGAAAGAGAAGAGAAAGAAGAAAGCAAACAACAAACAATAAGAAGAAAGAACAAGAAACAAACACAACAGAACGGTGAACAGCAAACAACTCAACAACAAGGCAAGAAACAAAAGAACAACACACAAGCATGACAATACTTAATGAGAAGCAATCACAAAGCACAATACAAGCAACTAAGGCAACCCTCACAAGCGAAGGGGTGGGGGTACCCTCCCCCAAGGGGTAGACCCCTCCCACCTCCCGGTTTTACGAGGAATCCACGCACAGGGCTTTTTAGGCCGCGTTTCACATTATTTCAGCCCTCTAACTACTTCTGCTGAATGGTGGTTGCCGCTGGTCAGGTGGGGTGTTGGGAAACTTCCGGGCGTTTCCTTTTTCGGGGTGGGAAACGGGTAACGGGTTTGTGGCCGCCGATGTTTTACAGGGGACGTTTTACGCGGCGGGGTGTCGCAGAATGGAACGTTTTATGCAGGGTGTTTCACGATAGGGGCATGGAGACCAAGCAGCGTAACCGGGCGGGGAAGTCCCCGCCGCGTATGAGGAAGAAGTGTGGCTCGAACGCGGGCTACCAGCACCATATCCGTAAGCGGGAGTCGCCGTGTCAGCGGTGCCGTGAGGCTCATTCTGCATGGGCGCGCGCGGCGCGTCGTGGTGAGAAGCCGAAGGGCTGGGTACCGAGCGTGCGGATTGAAAAGCGTATGACGATGCTCATTGATCGCGTGGCGTCGATGAGCGAGGAAGAACTAGAGGCGTTAGCCGTGGCCCATGAGCGCCAGCTACGCCTGGAAGCACAAGCAGAGAGGTAGAGGGGTAAGCATGAGTGGGTTTTTTGGGAAGCGGTTGGCACCGTTTTATGAGTACGCGGCCGAGGAGAACGCGCCGGTGATTCCTCCGCTGGCCGAGGAGATGGAAGAGGCTGATCGCCGGATTGATGCCCAGGTCACGGCCTTAGCTGAGGCGTTGGCCGGGCCAGCCAAGGGTGAGGTAGCCGAGTTGGGCCGTTTGGTGGCCCAAGGCGAGATGACCCCAGCGGCGGTGAAGAAGAAGTTGGAGGGCTTTGGGGCGCGTTCCCTGCCTACAGGTTCGGGTTTTTCGCGGGTGCAGACGGTGTGTGCTGCTGCTCGTGAGGAGTACCAGCGTTTGGAGGATAAGCCGGAGTATGCGGTGTCCGCGTTGCGGAAGTCGTGCTTGCCGGTGCTGCGTGATGAGGTTGATGCTCGTTTGCGTGGGGTCATTGAGGCGTGGGGGAACCTTCCGGGCACGGTACAAGAAGAGGTGTTAAGCGGGCCTGGCGGGGTGTTTTTCGTGGGCTTGTTGCAGGATGTGGACGTATCAGAGATTTCTGGTGAGGAGTTGGAGGCCCGCCGCGCTCTGGAAGCCGCATGGCATCACTATGAGGAGTTCTACCAGCCATTTGTGTTGCAATGGCTGATGGGCGTGGATCGAAGTGTGGGCATGGAGCCAAGTCAGGAGTATCTGCCGGACTATGACGCTTTGGTTTTTGACGCGACGGGTTGCGCGGTGTTGGCAACGGGCCGGAAGGTGGAGGAACTGGTAGCCACGGGCCAGGCTGAGGGGTGTCTAGAGGTGTTGGCTGATCCGTTTGGGGCGGATAAGCAGGAGTATCAGGCCCGTGTGGACGCTATCGCGGCGGTGAGGTCGTGGCGGTTCGCGTTCAACGATCATGCTGCTGTGGGCGCGCTGCATAGGGGTAACCGTGCCATCTTGAAGGCGCGTAAGGATATGTCAGCTGGGCAGGTGGAAGCCGCTATGCGAGAGGAAGGGGCTTGGGCATGGGATTAGCAACCGGCCCTACCGGGCAAGAACTGCGCAATATGCCGTGGCGCGGGAAAAGCGAGGGCCTAGCAATGCCGCGGATTGTTACCGAGGATCTAGGTGGGGTGAAAAACACCGTCCGTAAGCCGGGGTCGTATCGTCCTGCCCCGCCGAGGGAGCCGGTAGAACGCGGCTGGTGTGGCTTACACCCGACCCCACCTACGCGGCAAGCCCAGCCGGAATACCAGGCCCCGGCCCCCACTCGTGCGGAGTTGGAGGCCATTGGGCGACGTATCGCAGGCCATGAGCCTTGTCGTGCCCCTGGTGATGATGAAACTATTGATGAGATTGGCAGGCGCATCTATGGGGACGAGTAAGCGATACGATCAGGAGCGGGGGAAGGCGATTGCGGGGGTGGTGATGAAGTCCGCTGGTATGCCCGAGGACTTAGCCCAGTGGGTGCATGGTGACTCTGATAGGGAGGTCATTGATGATGCGTGGGCGTTTGCCCAGGAACTTCACGACACGGGAATGATTAGGCTCGATACCTCACCAGAAGAGGTGCGCGCCCGGCGCGGGAAGGCTGGCCCTGGGCTTGTCTAAGCCCCTGCCCTAGCCGCGTGGCCCGCCCCTGGCCCGTGTGGCGCGCGGCACCGGGGCCGGGGCGCATGGTCAAAAATGACCGGCTGCAAGGCCCCCTGGCTTATCCCGGCCCACCTACTCCCCGGCTAAGGCCACGACCAGGGGGCTGGCTCATGCCCGCGTTTGAAGGGAGTCAAGGCCGCACTGCTAGGGCCACGCGGGGCCGGGGGCCTGGTGCTCATTTTTGCGCGAAAGTCCCTACCCCGGCGGCGGCTGGTTTCCGGCGCGCAAGCGGTGGCCTTGATTCAACACGCACCCCGCACCCCCGGCCCCCGCCGCCTAGCCCAGCAAAGCCAGGGGCGCGCGTCTAGAAGGTTCCCGGAGCCGGGGGCTTCACCAAACCCACATAGGCCGGGGCCTGGTACTCATCTCTGAGGCCCCCACCCCTCTGTGTGACGCTCATCGTTACCCAGCCTCGTGCCCACCACAGTGTGCAAACATCAGACCACTGCACACCACAATGGGCACGGGGTGGGGCGGTGGGCGCTCACGTGGTTGCCGGTGCTCGTGCTTTTCGCGCCGTGCGAAACTGGTGCGAAACTGGGAATGATGAAGGCCGGTTCTCAGTGCTCTGAAAACCGCCCTTGACCTGCTAGAATATGTTGTGGAGCATAGGAGAATCGAACTCCTGACCTTCTGCTTGCAAAGCAGATGCTCTACCAATTGAGCTAATGCCCCATTGTCCCTTTGGTGGGCCTAGCAAGAATCGAACTTGCGACCTCATCGTTATCAGCGATGCGCTCTAACCGACTGAGCTATAGGCCCTTGGAACGTGTATGTACTTTACAGAGCGCTCCCGCAGGGGCACAAATCACCAGTTCACACGGGTAATTAGTGCCCCCGCAGGGCTCTGTAAACCATCACAGTATGCCATCACGCCACCACAGCGCCACGCCTTACTGTGCGCTCTGTACGCACAAAGCACACAAGACGTACAGAGGCCACGCAGCGCACCCTTAGCGCGCGTCCTCAATCTCCAGGGCCAGTCCGCCAAAGAGGTCCACCACGGAGTTGTAGATGATGGCGCATAGCGGAGCCAGGAGCGTGGTCAGGATGGCCACCAGCGCCCCCAGGAGGGCGGATACGCTAATCACCACGCCAAAGTTGATGATTCCCTCGCCGCCGATTCCGCCGATCACGGAGTTGAGGCTGTCCCATACACCCACGGTGTTCAGCCCCAGGTAGAGGAGAACCACGCAGAGTATCCACGCCACGAGTCCCACGAGGGAGAGTGCCAGGGCCACGCGGAACGCGGCCATCGGTGGTATGCGCGATACCACTACTTCTCTGTATGCCATCTGCTGATTCCTCTAGTCGTTGCTGCCGGAGGTCGGATCAGATTCTACCCCGGGGAGGGTCTGCGCGGGGGCTTCTTCCTCGGCGGGGCTGCTTACTTTGCCCGTGGCCACGGCGCTGGCTTCTTGTTCGCCCTCGCCTTCCACGTTGCGGTCAATAGCAAAGAGCTCCACGTCCTTTTCCAGGTTCACCAGGCGCACGCCCATCGTGGCGCGGGAGGAGGGGCGAATCTGGGCCACCTCGGTGCGGATCACGCCGCCGGCGGAGGTGATGGCGAAGATTTCATCGTCCTCGTCCACGGTCATCGCGCCGATGAGCTTGCCGCGCTTGGGGGTGTACTTGAAAGTCACCACGCCCAGGCCGCCGCGTCCCTGGGAGTTGTACTCCTCGATGGGGGTGCGCTTGCCGTAGCCGCCGGAGGTGGCCACGAGCAGGGAGCCGCCGTCGCGCACCACGCACATGGCGAGCAGTTGGTCCTCGCCGCGGAAGCGCATGCCCTTCACACCGGCGGTGGCGCGGCCCATCGGGCGCAGTTGCTCGTCGTCGGCGGTAAAACGAATGGCTTGGCCTTCCTCGGAAACAAGCAGCAGTTCGCTTTCCTCGGAGCAGAGCGCGGCGCCGATGAGGCGGTCGCCCTCGCCGAGGTTGATGGCGATGAGCCCGCCCGCGCGGTTGGTCTCATAGTCGGCCAGGCGGGACTTCTTCACGCGGCCCTGCACGGTGGCGAGCACGAGGAAGGGAGCGTCCTCGTAGGACTGAATCTGAATGACCTGCGCGATGCGCTCCTCCGGCTGAAGTTCCA
This sequence comes from Corynebacterium lowii, assembly GCF_001412085.1. Lineage (GTDB taxonomy): Bacteria > Actinomycetota > Actinomycetes > Mycobacteriales > Mycobacteriaceae > Corynebacterium > Corynebacterium lowii. Next base: position 104,565 of record NZ_LKEV01000001.1, on the reverse strand, counting down.
GCAGGTTAGCCACGTGCTGGCCGCGCGCGGTGCGGGAGGCCTCGGGCAGTTCGTAGGCCTTGAGGCGGTACACGCGGCCGAAATTGGTGAAGAAGAGTATCCAATCGTGGGTGGAGCACACGAAGAAGTGCCGTACCACGTCGTCGGATTTCAGCTCCGCGCCGCGCACGCCCTTGCCGCCGCGCTTCTGGGACTTATAGGCGTCCACCTTGGTGCGCTTGGCATAGCCGGTAGAGGTGATGGTCACCACCACGTTTTCGCGGGCGATGAGATCCTCCTCGGACACATCGCCGGAGGCAGCGACGATCTGGGTGCGGCGCTCGTCGCCATGCTTTTCGACGATCTCCGCCAACTCGTCGCGGACGATGGAGCGCTGGCGCTCGGGGGAGGCCAGAATGTCCTTGAGGTCGGCAATCAGGGCCTCTACCTCTTCGAGTTCGTCAATGATCTTCTGGCGTTCCAGGGCCGCCAGGCGGCGCAACTGCATCGCCAGGATGTGATCGGCCTGTACCTCATCGACGTCGAGAAGCTCCATCAAGCCCGTGCGCGCAACGTCCACCGTGGCGGAGCGGCGGATGAGAGCAATGACCTCATCGAGGGCGTCGAGAGCCTTGACCAGGCCACGCAGGATGTGGGCGCGCTCCTCGGCCTTGTCCAGGCGGAACTGGGTACGGCGCACGATGACGTCGATCTGGTGCGCCACGTAGTTACGCAGCATCTGGTCCAGGCGCAGGGTGCGCGGCACGCCCTCCACGATGGAGAGCATGTTGGCGCCGAAGTTCGTTTGCAGCTGGGAGTGCTTGTAGAGGTTATTGAGCACCACGCGCGGCACGGCGTCGCGCTTAAGCGTGATAACGATGCGCAGGCCCACGCGATCGGAAGTTTCATCGTCGATCTTGGAGATACCCGCGAGTTTCCCGTTGGCCACCTGCTCCGCGATATTGGAGACGAGGTTATCCGGGTTCACCTGGTAAGGCAGTTCCGTAATAACGATGGTCTGGCGGTTGCCCTGCTCCTCGATGCTGGTCACGCCACGCATGCGGATGGAACCGCGCCCGGTGGTGTAGGCGTCCTTGATGCCCTGGTCGCCCACGATGAGCCCCGCAGTGGGGAAATCGGGACCCTTGACGTACTTCATGCACGCCTCCAGAGCCTCCTTTTCCTCCGCCTCCGGGTTGCTCAACAGCCAATAAATGGCGTCGGCCAGCTCGTTGAGGTTATGCGGCGGGATATTCGTGGCCATGCCCACGGCGATACCGCCGGAGCCATTCATCAGGAGGTTCGGCACCCTGGAGGGCAGAACATCCGGCTCCATCGTCTTGCCGTCGTAGTTGGGCGAGAAGTCCACGGCATTCTCACGAATATCGCGCACCATCTCCATCGCCAGCGGCGTCAGGCGGCACTCCGTATAACGCATGGCGGCGGGGCCGTCGTTACCGCGGGAGCCGAAGTTACCCTGGCCATCCACCAGCGGGTAGCGCATGTTCCAGCTCTGCGCCAGGCGCACCAGAGTGTCATAAATAGCGCTATCGCCGTGGGGGTGGAACTGACCCATCGTGTCCGAAACCGGGCGCGCGGACTTCACGTAGCCGCGCTCCGGGCGGTACCCGGAATCGAACATCGCGTACAGAATACGGCGGTGCACCGGCTTGAGGCCGTCGCGCACCTCCGGCAACGCGCGGCCCACAATCACGGACATCGCGTAGTCGATATAACTCGACTGCATCTCCTCATTGATGTCAATGGGGTGGATGCGATCGAACAGGTCATTGCCCGACCCGTTGTTATCCTCGCTCATACTCACCTTCTCTATGGAAGAACATTCCCCGCCCATCTTAGTGCCCTCAGCGGGCCGTGGCGGCATTGCGGGAAGGGGGCGGTATCAAAGTGATACCTGCTTATCGACGCCGCGAGCGCTCCTGTAGAGCGGTATCGTGCGGGCAGGCTGGGTGAACGCTCTCCTACCTGCTAGAAGTAGAAGAATGGAGAATCGCGCCCCTGCATTAAGTGAAAGCGCAATCCAAGCCCTCGTTCAAGAAGCCGAGGCTGGCATGGACTTTAGCCACGCCCAGCCCCAGGCCAACCCCCATTACACCGGCCCCCACTTCAGCGAGCACGTATGGGCGCAGCTCAACGCCCGCGCGCTCCGCGAGGGAAAGCACCCTTACGGGATTGTTGAAGAGATAGTGAGCGAGTACTTCGCAGTACCAGGTTCCACTCTGTAGTACAGCTGCTCCGCGAAAGCCCCGGAACGATCCCTGGTTTGACTGGGCCCGGCAACGCGCCTGGAATATGAACTACATCGCCGGGGTTACGTATTTTTCTCACCCCTCCCCATGCGCCCGGTGCACCGCCGCACTGAGTTCCCGGCGCAACTCCACGAACTCCGGTTCCGAGGTCACCTCCCAGATACGCCGCAGCCGTTCCTCCTGCCCGGCGTCCGCACTCGTCTCAGAGCCCTCGCCCACCCCAAAACCAGCACCCACCCCAGAACCACCATCAACAGCCCCCACCTCCGAAGCCCGCAACCCTTCCGGCACGGCCACGTCGTGAATCACCCGCCCCGGCCTGGCGGCCAGCACGATAATGCGGTGCCCCAGCAGCAGCGCCTCCTCCACGGAGTGCGTCACAAATACGATGGTGGGGCGGTAGCGCTGCCACACCCCGAGGAGTTCGGCCTGTAATTGTTCGCGGGTGAAGGGGTCCAGCGCCCCAAAGGGTTCATCCATGAGCACCGTTTGTGGGCTGGTGGCCAGCACCCTGGCTATTTGGGCGCGTTGCTGCATACCCCCGGAGAGTTCGTGGGGGTAACTGTCCGCGAAGTCGCTCAATCCCACGATGTCCAGCAGTTTTTCTCCCTCCTCGCGCTGGCTTTCCTTGCCGGTGAATCGCGCCCCGGCCAGCACGTTATCGCGCACGCTGAGCCAGGGGAAGAGGGTGGGCTGTTGGAATACCACTCCCCTATCCACCCCTGGGCCGGTGACCACCTCGCGTGCTCCCTCGGGCGACACCACGCTGATCTCTCCGTGGCTGGGCGGGAAGAACCCGGCCATGAGTTTGAGCAGGGTGGACTTTCCGCAGCCAGACGGTCCCAGGAGCACCAGAATCTCTCCCGTGGGGTATGTCCAAGGTGATGTCGCGCAGCGCCTCGATGGGCGTACCGGAATCGGTGGTGTAGGTCTGGCTCACGGATTGGAGTGTGAGCATGGGTTATTCTCCTGTCTCCGCGTCGATGTACCGCGCGGCGTTCTGGTAGTGGCTGAGGTCGGCGGCCTGCACCTCGCCTTGTTCTTGGAGGAAGGCGGCGGTGTCGTAGAGCGCCTGGGCCACCTCGGTCATTGCGGCGGGCTGCTCGTCGGCCGGTACGGGGCGCACTCCTTGGAGTTGTTCGGCGGTTTCTTCGGGGCTCATCTGTGTCTGCGCGGCGTTGGCGGCGATGTAGCCCTCGGGGTCGTCGATAGCTTGGCCGGTAGCCCAGTTCTGTAGCCGCACCCACATGCGCAGAATCTCCGGGTTAGCCTCGGTGTGGGTCCGGCTCATCAGGGGCACGTTGAAGGTGGGTGCGCCTGCTTGGGCGACGTCGCCGGAGTCGAGCAGGGTGGTGCCGCTGCGCTGAATCTCCATGAGGGTGGGGTTCCAAATATAAGCAGCCTCGATTTCGTCGGAGGCCCAGGCGGCGGGGAGTTTATCGGGGGAGATATTGGTGATCTCTACGTCCCGGCGCGGGTCGAGTCCGGCGCTTTCGAGCGCTTTGAGCAGGCTGTAGTGCGCGGTGGAGGAAAAAGCGGTGGCGATTTTGCTGCCCTTTAATTCCGCCACGGTGGTGGCGTGCTTGGCCACCAGGGCCTCGGAGGAGCCGTTGAAGAAGCTCACCATCGGCACGATGACGTCGAGGTTCAGCGGGGCGCTCAGCGCCTTGGCGGCGGGGGTGGAACCTAAAAAGCCGTAGTCGATGGAGCCGGAGGCGAAGCCCTGCACCACGTCTTGACCGGTGGGAAAGCGCGTCCAGGTCACGTCCACGTTAGGCAGGCAGGCCTCTAACATTCCCTGGTCGCGCAGGTAGAGGTCGGGGCCGGGTATGACCTGGTATCCCAGGCGCACCGAGCCGGAGGCCTCGCTGGGGGCGAAGGGGCAGGTGGCAGCACTGCTCAGCTCGTATTCGGAGGCGGGTTTGCCCACGCAGGAGGTCAGCGCGGCACCAGAGAGCAGGCAAACTAAAGACACAAATAAACGGGTATTCATCATTTTCCTCTCCACGGCGCGCGGCGCCGCTCGATGGCTTGCAGTAGGCGATCCATGAGCAGGGCCGTCACACCAATCACGATGATGCTGGCGATGGTCAGCGCGGTATTCAGCTGGGTGCCGGAGATATAGGCCAGGCCGCCGATGCCGGGTATGCCGTCATTCATCTCCGCGGCCACCACGGAGGCCCAGGTCATTGCCAGGGCCAGGCGGATACCGTTGAGCACCTCCGGCAGGGCGCCGGGAATGGTCACGCTGCGGAATACCTGCCAGCGCGAGGCTCCCAGGGTGCGCGCGGCGAGCGCCCAATCCTGCTTGACCCCCACGATTCCCGAAAGCGTGCTGGCGGTGACCACGGAGAAGGAGGTGAGAAAGAGCAGCACCACCTTGGATTGATCCCCGATGCCAAACCACACGATGAGTAGGCCGATGTATCCCAGCGGCGGGAGCGCCCGCAGGAAGCTCAGGTAGGGCTCCACCAGGGCGCGCACCGTGGGCCGGGCGGCAAGCAGGCCGCCGAGCAGCACGCCGACGATCACGCCTACACCTGCGCCCACGAGGATGCGCTGCACGGTGGCCAGCAGGTGCTGCCACAGGAAGTACCCCTGCACCCCGCATTGTCTGCGCGCGCTGCCCTCCCCCAGCGGCACGCAGCGGTTGGTGTCGATGAGTTGGCGCGCCACGTCTCCGGGGGCGGGCAGCACCACGGGGTCAATGCCGCTCAGCCGCGTTATGGCCCACCACAGCGCAATGAGGGCGGCAAAGGTGCCTGTTTGCAACGCACGCAGGCGCATCTTGGTCATGGGTGAATCTCTTTTCCTACAGTTGCGGGCCGAGTTCCGGGGCCTGCCCCGTCACATAGGCCCGGCCCAAATGAGCTAGTTTCTCCCTGCGCCGCTCGTGCAGGGTGTGGGTGCGCAGATCACGCCAGTAGCGGTCGTGCCCGTCATTCGCGGCAGCGGCCCGGGCACCCAGGAGTTCATAGGTACGGCTGGCCACCTCCACGGACACCTCGCTCACCAGCGTTTTCGCCGCCGCCACCCCCAGCGCGGCCTCCGCAGCCCCCAACTCACCCGCCCAGAGCTTATCGACGCCGCTGCCGGCCTTCTCCAGTACCGCCTCGGCGGCGTAGCGGCGAGATTGCAGCTCCCCGGCCAGGTGGAAAGTCAAAGCGTCATGCTCCCCGCCGCGCAGGCGAGCGAAGGTCTCGTCGAGAGCGGCGGAGAGCAGGCCGACGTCGATAGCCGTGTGGAGCAACTGGGCGAAGGCGCCGTAGCCGGGCAGCGCGAGGGCCTGGGGGAAGGAGTACGCATCGGCGGGGCTAAAGGGGGCGTCGGCAAGCACCACCGTGCCGGAGCCAGTGGCGCGCTGGCCGAGGGCGTGCCAGTCATCGCGAATCTCGATGCCCGGCGCGCTGACCGGGAGGAAGATACCCAGGCTGGGTGCCTCCTCCCCCGGCCTGCGGGCGGTAATGGCGAGGTAATCCGCGTGGAGGGAGCCGGTGCAGAAGTGCTTGGTGCCGTCCAGCCTGCCCTCGTGGGCCAGCACCGGCCCCTGGGGTTCGGCCTGGGCATTGGCGATGAGTTCCCCGGCCAGCAGGCGGCGGGCCCAGAGTTCCTGGCGCTGCGGCTGCTGGCTAAAGAGCCAACGGCTAAACACAAAGTGGCTCTGGGGTATCTGGGCCAGGGAGCCATCGGCGGTGGCCAGAATACGCAGCGCCTGCGCGATCTCCGAGGGTGCCCACCCCGGCCCGCCCAGGTGAGCGGGCACCGTGGCGGCCAGAAGCCCGGAGGAACGCAGCAGGGCCACGCCCTCCTCCCCTTCCCGCACCCGCGCGGCTACTTCGGCGGCGAGTTTCGCAGCAGGTTCAGCGGCACTCATCGCGCCCCCACCAGGGCGGGGCTGGTGGGCCTGATGATCTCCCGTCCAAAGCGCTGCACCTCCTCGTCTACGTGCAGGAACCCACACAGCACCAGGTCCACTCCGGCCAGGCGCAGTTCTTCCAGGCGCTCTTCTATCTGCTCCGTGGTGCCGATGAGCCCGGTCTTAAAGCCATCGTTGTACTGCACCAAATCCTCAAAGGTGGAGTTGGCCCACATGCCCTTGCCATCGGCGGTGGACTGGCCCGCCTCGCGCACGGACTCGCGGAAACCCTCTACCGCTTGGCGGTCGGCATGAGCCACGATCTCGCGCAGCCGCTCCTGGGCCTCGCGCTCGGTATCCCCGATGATGACGAACCCATTGACCCCCACCTTGGTTTCCCGGCCCGCGGCCTCGGCGTGGCTCTTGACCTCGGCTATTTGCTCCCGAAGATCGGCCAGGCTCGCGCCGTTGGTGAAGTACCAGTCCGCGTAGCGGCCACCGTTGCGGCGCGCGGCGGTGGAGGTGCCGCCCTGGAAGAGTTCCGGGATCACCCGCGGCTGCGGGCGCAGGGTGTAATCGCTGATGCGGTAATAATCGCCCTCAAAGTTCGCCGGGGCCTCGCTCAAAATCCCGCGCAACACCTGCAAGAACTCCGCCGAGCGGCGGTAGCGTTCCTCGTGGCTGAGCCAGGGCTCACCGAACTTATCGAACTCATCGCGCAACCACCCGGACACCACGTTGAGGGCAAAGCGCCCGCCGTAGAGTTCGCTGGCGGTGCTCGCCAGGTTTGCCAGCACCGCTGGTTGCCAAAAGCCGGGGTGTACGGCGGCGATCACCTTTAACCTCTCGGTGGCCTCTAGCAGCGCGAGGGAAAAACTCACCGATTCGTGCTGATACTCCGCCCCATAGGACCCTAGGTAGCGCACCTGAGTAAGAGCATAATCAAAGCCAGCCTCCTCGGCGTGCCGGGCCAGGGTGCGGTTATAGTCAATGCCCCAGTCCGTGCGTTGTTCCACGGTGGAGGTCACCAGACCCCCGGACACATTGGGCACCCAGTAGGCGTATTGCAGATTCTCAGTAATGCGTGCGGTAGACATCTCTATTCCTTCCAAGCGGGTGCCACGGTGGTGATCTGGGAGCCGTGGAATACCAGGGGCGCGGCGGCGAGGAACTCGGTGGCGTCGAGTACCTCCAACACGGACAAAACGTGATCGCCGGTATCCACCTCCGCGTGGAGGCGGGTGCGCAGGTGGGCGCAGGCGGCGTCGAGAAGCACCGCGCCCTCGCTTTCCTGCCAACCAAGATTGGCAAAGCGTTGCGACGCCGGGCCCGCTATCTGGCGCACCACCTCGCGGTGGTCCTCCGTGAGTACGGAAATGCCCAGGGACCCAGCGCGGCGCAGCAGCGGCCAGGTGGAGGAGGTCTTTTGGATACTCAGCCCCACCAGCGGGGGTTCTAGGCTCAGCCCCACGAAGGAACCGCAGATCATGCCAGCGGGAACGCCCTCAACCAGGGCGGCCACCGCCGTAATCGAGGTGGGAACGTGGGCGAGGATCGTGCGCAGGTGCGTGGCGTGGAGGGCGGGGGAGGTCATGGGATTGCTCCTTACTTATGAGCGGGGATTCAGCGGGAGAGGAAGGGCACGGCGAGGTCGCGCTCGGCGTCGGCGGAGGCGCTGTGCGAGGGGGCGTCGGCAGGCCCCGGCCGGTTGGCCACCTGATAGCCGAGGTCATGCAGGGCCGGAACCACCCCCTCGCCCACGGCAAAAGCCTCCTCCAGGTGCGGGTAACCGGAAAGGATGAAGTGCTTGAGGCCGAGGTCGCGGTACTCCGCGATTCTTTGGGCCACCTTGGCATGCGAACCCACCAGGGCGGTACCGGCCCCGCCGCGCACCAGGCCCACCCCGGCCCAGAGGTTCGGGGAAACCTCCAATACGCGGGCGTCGGCACCGCTGCTATAGGTTGCCCCCTGGGAGTGAAGTTCCGTCATGCGCCGCTGCCCCTCGGATTGGGAGCGCGCCAGCCCGGCCTGAATAGCGCTCACGGTGTGCGGATCGAGCTGGTCAAGCAGACGCTGGGCCTCCGCCCAGGCCTCCTCCTCGGTATCGCGGGCTATCACGTGCAGGCGGATACCGTATTCCAGCTCCTCGGCTCGGCCCACGGCAGCGGCCTCCGCGCGCACCCGCTCGATCTTCTCCGCCACCTTCTCTGGGGGCTCGCCCCAGGTGAGGTACACATCGCTACGGCGGGCCGCCACCTCGATGCCGGGGCGGGAGGAGCCACCGAAGTACACCGGGGGAACCACCTGGGGGCGGTTGCGCAACTGCGCCCCCTCCACGCGCACGTGCTCGCCGTGGAAGTCCAGGGGCTCGCTGCTGTGCAAGAGGTGATCGGTGACCTGAAGAACCTCATCGGCCCGGCGGTAGCGCTCTTCCTTGCTCAGATAATCGCCATAGGAGCGCTGCTCGTGGTCCTCGCCGCCCACCACCACGTTCACGGCCAGCCGCCCACCGGAGAGATCCTGGAAGGTCTTAATCTGCTGGGCGATGATGGTGGGGCTGACCAGTCCGGGGCGCAGAGCCACCAGGAACTTCAGGCGGCTGGTGCGCGCGATCAAGGCGGCGGTTACCAACCAGGATTCCTCGCACCACTGGCCGGTGGGGGTAAGCACGGATTCAAAACCGTTCTGCTCAGCAGCCAAGGCCAGTTGGGTGAGGTAATCCAGAGTGGCGGCGCGCTCACCCCGGTGATCCCCAGCGCCGTGCCCTCCAGACATGATTCCCCGGGAATCCCCGTAGGTGGGCAGGAACCAATGGAGTACTACGTCGCGGTCATTGCGTGTGGTCGTGGTCATAGTTACAAGTAGACCACACGGTCTTGCTCAGTGCGCACCCTTCCATTCATGTTGAATAAAACCACGCCTCCCACACCTCCACACCACGCCCATTTTCGCACGATAAAGCCAATAAATAGCAAAGTTGCCCCCACTAAAGAAGAGAGAAATAAAATAGACCCTTCTGTCTATGACGCACACCAAGACACGCTAAGATAGGCCCATGAGCACCCCCGCCGCCAGCGCAGACCCCGGCCTGCGCTTCACGCTGCCCAGCACACCGGTGGCGCGGGTATTCCACCAGATCCGCACCCTGCCCAAGGCCACCCGCAGCCACCTCCGCGATACCCTCGGCTATTCCCAATCCAGCGTGACCCGCCACGTGCTCACCCTTATGGAAGCCGGGCTCGTCGAAGAAGGCTCGGCCCGCCACGAGGAATCCCACACGGGCCGCCCCGGCAGCACCCTGCTTCTCGACGGCCGCCACCTCATCCTCTGGGGAGTACACGTGGGGGTGCGCAGCACCGTGCTCGTTATCAGCGACGGCGCCGGGAGAATCCTGCGCGAGCGCACCCTCGCGCTCGTCATGCCGGAACACGACGCGGAAGAATCTCTCCACCGCATAGCGCAGGCCCTCAAAAACCTGAGTTCCGGGCTCCCCGCTCCCACGGGAGTGGGCGCCATCTTTTCCACCCACATCGACGAATACGGGGTTATCACCTCGGACATATACGGCTGGCGGGACGTTCCCGCCGCAGCCCTGCTCAGCGAATATCTGGGCCACCCCCTCCGCACCGCCACGGGCGTGACGGCTATGGCGGCCACGGAACTGCTCTCCCATCCCCTCAGCGAGCAGGATTCCCCGGCCCACCAGGGCGCAACCCTGTATTTTTATGCCCGCGACGTAGTGGCACACTCCTGGTTATTCCACGGGGCGGTTCATCGCCCCGCTCAGGGCCGCTCCCCCTTTGGCTACCTCGGCCAGCACACTCCGCATGGAACCACGAGCAGCACCACCGCCTTCCCCTCCCCGGAACTCACCGGCCTGCCCCACATTCACCCGCTGGGCAATACCAGCGTGCTCTACTCCGCTCACTCCCACGGCATTGCGGCGCGGGACTTCGAGCACCTGGTGCACCTATCTCAGCGCGATCCCCTAGCCAGGGAGATTTTAGATTCCAAGGCGCGGCTTTTAGCCAAGGTGCTTCGGGTAGCCGTGGACGTGGTGGACCCCGATTCCCTGGTGCTCGCCGGGGAGACCTTTACCCTGGACCCGGACGGCCTCCATCTCATTGCGGAGACGCTGAGCGATCCGGGGCGCTCACCCCAGCCCCACCAATTGCGGATTCAGCGGGCCAATAAGGACATTCTGCGCAGCGCCGCGCGCCTGGTGAGCCTCTATGAACTTTGGACTAACCCCCTGGGTGCCCTCTCATAGCCCCGCGTAGAACTCCTCTAGGCGATCCACCACGATCTGCGGCTGCCTGGCCCAGCGATTATGCCCCAGGCCGCCCGCTAATTCCCCACATTGAATCTGCGCCGCCGGAAGGTGCTCGGCCAGGGAGCGCGCCGAGGCCTCCGGGCAGGAATCATCATTATCGAAGTAGCACAGCAGCACCGGCAGCTTCACCTGCGCCAGCGCGGCCGGATAATTCACATCGGCCCCGGAAAGATCGGCGTAGGTATTCCGCCACGCCAACTTTCCCCACTCCCACATGTGCCTGCCCGCCTGGCGCCCGTAGTGGCTGGGGTCCCACCCGGCGATCTTCCCCGGCCAATAGCCCAGGACCTTGCCGAATCCGCCCATCAGCAGCGTGCCGGTCCTGATGCGCCGCCGCATGGGCGTCGGAAAGCTCGGCAGGTACGGGGAGCCACTGCCCACCCCCATCATGGCGCGCAGGCCCAGCTCCCGGGCCTCGGGCCGCGCCAGGAAAAGCACCCCGATCTGCCCGCCCATCGAGTGCGTGAGCAGCACCGTGGGGTGGGCCATCGGCAGTTCCAGGTGCTCCTTCACCGCGCGCAGGGTGAGCGGGTAATCCTGCGCGGCAAGGTCGTGGTAGCCCCAGTTATTGCTTCTCGACGCCCTCGCGGTGCTCTCCCCGTGCCCCCGCAGCTCTCCCACGGCCACGGGATAGCCGCGCCGGTGCAATTCCTCCGCCAGCGGCCGATAGTACGAGGCTCCCACACCCAAACCCGGCCAGATCATCACCAGCGGTTTGCTCAATTCACCCGCCCACACCAGGGCCGGAGAGCGATCTCCAGAAGGCAACGGTACCCAGACAGTTTCCTGCGTCATTCCCTCATACTAAGGGATACAGCACAGTATCATCTGGGTTTTATGGCTATGACTCTCCGGCTCACCGCAGAACAGGACCGCGCGCTGAGTCTGCTCTCCCAGGCACAGGGGTGCAGCAAGCAGGAAGCCGCCGTGCGCGCCATCCTCGCGGCCGCCGCAAGAACGCTAGACGACGCCCACGTGACCCAGCTCGCCCGCGAATCCCTCAACGAATACTTGGACGCCGAACGAAGGCTGCGCCCATGAGGGGATTGACCTTTGAGCAAATGGTCATCATTGCCGATGAAATCTGTGCACGCACCGAGGCACGCATACGCAGTTATCCGGCCCTGGCCTCTTGCGCGGCCATTACCCGTGCGCGTTTACGAGGAATACCTTTATATCCCAATGTGACTCAGATGACGCGCGGCGTGCACGAACATATCCGCGCTTTGCGCCCGCTGACCTCTTACAACGATGTGTTTTCCCATGTGGTCACCGATATTTTGCATGACCTTAACGCGGAGCAATCAGGCTCACACCATTAATGAGAGCGATATTCCAGGCAGTCGGCGTGACAAGCGCGAGCTGGGCGTGTACTATTCTGTGCAGTATCTCTGACTGTTTTTCGACTCAAAAAGGATGAAACATATGCGCAAGCGCGTTTCCGCCGCTGCTATCACCATTGCGCTCTCCGGTTCCGCCCTGGTGACCCCGCTGGCTATCGCCGAAGAAGAAGAGCCCACCGTAGCCGTCGTTGAGCCCACCGAGGATGAGGTTGCCGAGGAGGCCGTGACCGAGGTCGCCGCCACCGTCGAGGAAGCCAACGAGGACGCAGCTCCCGCCCAGGCCGTGCGCGCCGCCACCTCCGATGATGCTGTTGACCTCTCCTACGGGGACAACAACAAGCTAGAGGTTCCCTGGAACTCTGAAAAGGAGTTCGAGGTTGAGGGCAACCTTCCGAAGAACGTCAAGTTCATTGCTCCCGATGACACCATCGATGGCTGGGACTTCAAGATCGACGAAAAGACCGGCAAGCTCACCATCAAGGCCGATGCCAGCCGCGCCGCCGGCTCCACCCTCACCCTGCCCGTTCTGGTGAACACTCCCGGCAAGTACACCCAGATTGACCTCACCGTCACCGTAGTGAAGGGCGAGACCTCCCCCTCCGATGACGTGGCCCTGGAGTACCCCTCCGAGTTCACCGAGATCGCCCCCGGCGATTCCGCCACCATCGAGCCCACCATCACGGGCACGATCCCCGAGGGCACCAAGTTCATCATGAACAAGAAGAACGCCGATGACTGGACCTTCGAGATCGACGATAAGGGCGTGGTGACCGCCACCCTGCCCAAGGACGCCGAGCTGGGCCGCACCTGGACGATGGGCGTGATTGCCTCCTTCCCCGATGGCAGCAGCCAGGAGTACAAGGTGCCGGTGAAGGCCGTGGCCTCCGAGGATTCCCCCAGCAAGACCCTGGAACTGAGCTACGCCGACATTGAGGTTCCCTTTGGCGGCGAGGCTACCGCTCCGATTGAGGTAAAGGGCGGCGAGCTGAAGGACGCCACCTTCGAGCTCGTCCACGAGTCCTACGCTGGCCTGGACTTTGCCGTTGACTCCGCCACCGGCGAGCTGACCGTCAAGGCCGGCGAGGCCAAGCGCGGCACCGGCGTGTGGGTTCCTGTGAAGGTGACCTACTCCGATGGCTCCGTGGCATACGCGACCTTCCACGCCACTGTGGGCGCTCCCGAGAAGCCCCTGGCCGAGGACGCCAACGTTGAGCCCGCTTATGCCGACTCCGAGGTGGCCGCTGGCGAGTCCGTGGAGATCGCTCAGACCGGTTCCCTCCCCGAGGGCACCGCTTTCATCGCCCCCACCACCGACGGCACCGATTGGACCGTTGCTGTGGACGAGAACGGTACCGCCACTGTGACGGCACCTGCTGGTGCCGTTAAGGGCTCCAAGCTCTTCGTCCCGGTGATCGTGAAGTACGCTGACGGCTCCCGCGAGACCGTGCGCTTTGTGGTGACCGTGAAGTAACGGTTTCCTCCACGAGGATTCACTATTGACCGCCGCGCTCAGCGCGGCGGTTTTTTCATGCCCACGCACTTGTTACCCTCTGTTTTATGCGGTACACTTGTGATCGTTGTGGTTGCAGTTAATTCTTGTGGTGGAAGAGCCGCAACTAATAAGCGATTTCTGTAGTTGAGAAACCCCATTGTTGGAATATCAACCGCGGGAATCGCCTTTTTTCATTCCGCTATTTCCAGGAGACACCCATGACCACCCTCAACCCCATCCTTGAGGAACCCCAGCGTTCCTCGGCTATTAAAGAACTTTCTTCCTTCGCAGAAAATACCGCCGAGAAGCAATCCGGGATCACCGGAATGACGATCAAGACCGGACTCAAGACCGCCCGCAAGATGGATGCCAATATCGTGGAGCGCGGCGTGAATCGTCTGCTCCCCGATACCGTAGAGGCCCTCAACCCCCTCTGGGCAGAATACAACCAGAACGATTCCCAAGAAGGCTTTGGCGAATACCTCGCCGCGCACTCCACCCAGGCCACCGATGCACTCCTGGCGGTGGGCGATCGCCACGCCGAAAAACTCGGCGGCTCGCTCGGCAGCGCCTACTCCGCCCTTCGGGGCAAGGCCAGCAAGATTATTGCCCCCACCCTGCCGGAATTAGGGGCCATCCTGGAACGCCACGCGGCCTAACCTGGCCTAAAGGGCAATATAGCGCGTATCCAAGTATGCTTCTATCCCCTCGGTGCCGCCCTCGCGCCCAAAACCGGACTGCTTAATCCCACCAAACGGTGCCGCGGGGTCGGAGATGGCACCGCGATTGATCCCCACCATTCCGGCGCGGAGATTCTGCGCGAGGTACCGGGCGCCGTCCAGGCTACTGCTAAAGCCATAGGCGGCCAAGCCAAACTCCGTATCGTTGGCCCGCGCCACCCCTTCTTCTAGGTTTTCGCAGGTGGTGATGGTGGCCACTGGGCCAAAGATCTCCTCGCGCAGAATCCGGGCTCCCTCCGGCACGTTCACCAGCACCGTGGCCGGATAAAACCAACCCCTCCCCTCCGGTTTGTTGCCGCCCATCACAACCTGGGCTCCCTGCTCCACGGCCTCATCCACGAGGCTGGCAATCTTATCGCGCTGCTTGCGCGTAATCATGGGGCCCAAAGTCACCCCTTCATCCAGGCCATTGCCGCAACGTATTTTCCCCATCTCCGCGCTGAGCCGCTGGCCGAACTCCTCAGCTATGGCCTCATGCACGATGAAACGATTGGCGGCAATGCAGGCCTCGCCCCCATTGCGCATTTTGGCCTGCATAGCGGCCTGAATCGCTAAGTCCATATCCGCGTCCTCGGCCACCACAAAGGGAGCATTGCCCCCTAACTCCATAGAATGACGCAATAGATTATCGGCGGATTGACGCACCAATTCCTTGCCCACCGGAGTAGAACCCGTGAAGGTAACCTTGCGCAGGCGAGAATCCGCCATGAGCGCCGAAGACACCTCGGAGGCCTTAGTGGTGGGCAGAATGGAAACCAACCCGGAGTATTCCTCCGGCAATACCTCGCTGAGGATTTTACCCAGGAAAAGCAAGGTCAGCGGGGTTTCCGTGGCGGGCTTGACGAGGATGGGGCAGCCCGCCGCCAGGGCCGGAGCGATCTTCCGCGTGGCCATAGCCAGTGGGAAGTTCCACGGGGTAATGGCCAAAACAGGCCCCACTGGAGTACGGGTTACCAGGATGGACCCGCTCCCGGAGGGCGCCTGCTGAAAACGGCCCGGCCACCGCACGGCCTCCTCGGCAAACCAGCGGAAATACTCGTTGGGATAATCCACCTCGCCCCGGGATTCCACCAAGGGCTTACCCATTTCCAAGGTCATAATGCGGGCAAAATCCTCGCGATGCTCTTGCACAGCGTGGAAAACTTCGCTGAGCAGCCGCGACTTTTCGCGCGGGGCAACCTCCGCCCAGGCCTGTTGTGCCTGCGTGGCCGCCGCGAGGGCGTCGAGAGCATCTTCTACTCCGGCATCGGCCACCGTGGCGATCACCTCCTCCGTGGCGGGATTATGCACGCCAAAGGTGGCTCCGCTGCGCGCGGGGCGCAGGTGGGTCCCTATCCATAGGTCGGTGGGGGTGGTGGAGGGCAACAGGGTACTCAGGTGTGTCACGGCCCCCACTGTACGCTCGGTGATATGAAGGCTTTATTCCGCACGCTTCTCTTTGGTGGCCTCCTGGGTGAGATTGCCTTGGTTTCCCTCACGCTCGCCGGATATAACCCGGCCACCTGGATTTACCTGCTGATTCTTGGCTTCGTTATCCTTGCCCTGGGGATTCTCTTTGGTTCCCTGCTGCTGAGTACCCGCAAAAAAGGCTCCTGGTTACCCGCCATTGAATCCACGGCCACTCGCTTTGGGGTGCCCGCCAAGGTTTTGAGCTATTGGGTATCCGAGGTGCTCATGCTCCGCAGCCTTTTCTCCCGCGCACCCAGCGGCGAGACCTATAGCTATTCCCGCCCGCTGCGGATCATCGTCTGGGCGATCAGCCTGCTCGCCATCGTGGAAATAACGGTGGTGCACCTGCTCTTTTCCTCTACCACCTGGGGCGTCATCCTGGCAGTGCTCAGTGTTTATGGGCTCCTGGTGCTCCTGGGCTTTTATTCCTCCCTGCGCACCCAGCCGCATAGCGTGAGCGCGGAGGGAATTATGCTGCGTTCGGGGCGTCGATTCCAGCTCTTCCTACCCTGGGAGCACATTGCCCGCGCCGGTGCCCAAAGGCCTGGCGACGGCCCGAATATCGAGGTCAGCGAGGAAGGGTTCTGCCGCCTGCCGGTGCTCAACCAGGTCAATACCGTGATTCACCTTTCCGAGCCCGCCACGGCCCGTGACCTCTTCCTCGGTGAGGTCACCGTGAACGCCGTGGAGTTCTGCTGCGATGACCGCGAGGCCTTCCTTGAACGCATCGCGGCGGAGGCGGCCTAGACCGGAACCCGCCTAGACGTCGAGGAAGCGGACGTCCTTGGCGTTGCGGGTAATGAAGGAACGGCGGGCCGTGACGTCATCGCCCATGAGCACGGAGAAGAGCTCATCGGCGCGCTGGGCATCGTGGAGATCCACGCGGCGCAGGATGCGGGTGGTGGGATCGAGGGTGGTCTCCCACAGCTCGTTGGGGTTCATCTCACCCAGACCCTTGTAGCGCTGGATGCCGTCATCCTTATTGATCTTGCGGCCCTCGCCCAGGCCGGCGGCCAGTTGCTCATCGCGCTCCGCATCGGAGAAAGCATAGCCAGGCTCGCCCTTCTGCCACTTCAACTTGTACAGCGGCGGATTAGCCAGGTACACGTGGCCCTCATTAACCAGGTCGGGCATGAAGCGGAAGAGCAGCGTGAGCAGCAGGGTGGCGATGTGCTGGCCGTCCACGTCGGCATCGGCCATGAGCACGATCTTGTGGTAACGCAGCTTGGAAATATCGAACTCATCGTGGATACCCGTGCCCAGGGCCGTGATGATGGCCTGAACCTCGGTGTTCTTGAGCACCTTATCCAGGCGAGCCTTTTCCACGTTGAGGATCTTGCCGCGCAGCGGCAGAATCGCCTGGTACATGGAATCGCGGCCGCCCTTAGCGGAACCACCGGCGGAGTCACCCTCCACGATGTAGAGCTCGGACTTCATCGGGTCCTTGGAACGGCAATCCGCCAACTTACCGGGCAGGCCACCCAGATCGCCCGCAGACTTACGGCGCACCATCTCCCGCGCCCGGCGCGCCGCCAGGCGCGCCTGAGAGGAAGAGATCGCCTTGTTCACGATGACCTTGGCCTCCGCGGGGTTGGCCTCAAGCCAGTGTCCCACGTGCTCGTTGGTCATGCGCTGCACAAAGGAGCGCACCTCGGTATTGCCCAGCTTGGTCTTGGTCTGGCCCTCAAACTGAGGATCGCCCACGCGCACGGAGATCACGGCGGCCAGGCCCTCGCGGCAATCCTCGCCGGTGAGGTTACTGTCCTTGCTCTTGAGCATGTTGTGCTCGCGGGCGTACTTATTCATCAGGGAGGTCAGCGCGGAACGGAAGCCCTCCTCGTGTGTGCCACCCTCGATGGTGTTGATGGTATTGGCAAAGGTGTGCACCGACTGGTTAAAGCCGGAGGACCACTGCATAGCCAACTCCACCTCGTGATCCTCCGCCTTGGCGTCGAAGGAAACGATGGAAGGATGAATGGGGTTCTTGGACTTATTGAGGTGATTGACGTAATCCTCTAGCCCATTGGGGTAGTGGAATACGCGCTTCTTCTCCCGCTTCTTCGGCGTGGCCTCCTCGGCCTCCACCGCGGAATCAATCTCATCGAGGGAGGTGGCACTCTCCCCGGCCTCCGCGAGGGCCTCAAGCTCTACTTCCTGCTCGGTGGCGCGCTCGTCGATAAGCGTAATGGTGAGGCCCTTGTTGAGGAAGGCCATCTCCTGAAGACGCCGGGAGATGGTCTCATAATCAAAGGTGGTGGTCTCGAAGATTTCTGCGTCCGGCCAGAAACGGATGGTGGTACCGGTGCCGCGGGCGTTGCCGCCCTCCACCAACTCCTCCGGGATGGCGCGGGTGAAGTCCTGCTCCCAGTGCTTGCCATCGCGCTTGATGCGGGCCTCGACGCGGGTGGACAGGGCGTTCACCACGGAAATACCCACGCCGTGCAAACCACCGGAAACGGCATAGGAATCGGAATCGAACTTGCCGCCGGCGTGCAGCTGCGTCATGACCACCTGGACGGTAGGCATGCCGGAGGCGTGCATCTCTACGGGGATACCACGGCCATCATCGACAACCTGGACGCCGCCATCGGCCAGCAGCGTGACCTCCACCTTGGTGGCATAACCGGCCATCGCCTCGTCCACGGAGTTATCCACGACTTCCCACACCAGGTGGTGCAGGCCGCGTACACCCGTGGAGCCGATGTACATGCCGGGCCGCTTGCGTACGGCTTCAAGCCCCTCAAGGATGGTGATTGATGAGGCGCCATATTCGTGTTCGGTGGTAGCCACGTGAAACGTGCACTCCTCGTAAATTAAAGGGTTCTAGACCGTTTCATTCTACACGCACGTACCCCGCCCCGGAACTACACCGTCGGTGCGCCGCAGCGGCCTTCTGAGTGGGTTATGGGCTTTTGTGGCTGTGCCTCACGGTGTTTTGTTGTGGGTTGTGGGGCTTGGCTGTGGGCTCGGTTTCGCTGTGCGCCTTGGCTTAGCCGTAGGTATCGCGCGGGCCGCGACCCGCCACATGCAGCGCCCCGTGCCGCCACGACGGAGCCTTGGGGCCAAAAATCTTCAATTCCGTGATTCCGTCCGGCCCTACCTTGACGGCGATAGTGCGCAAAATCTCGCGCTGCATCATGCGCAGATTAGTAGCCCAGGCCGTAGAATCGCAGGAAATAAAAAGCGTGCTGCCTTTGAGCATTTCCACCTTGGTGTGGGCGGCAATCTTCTCCCCCACCAATTCCGGCCAATTTCCCGTAACCCAGCCGCCGGCGATCTCCCGCGTCCACCCGCGGTGTCGAATCTCCCGGTTCATAATGCTGCCCAGCGTATCGACGTCCCGACGCCGCGGGAGCCTGCGACCGTCCGGACCGGTGGGAATACCACGCTTCTTTTTCTCGGTGCGGTTTTGCTCTTTGCCCGGCTTATCCTGCTCACCCTGCTTATTTTGTGGCTTTCCCAGGCCCGGTACCCGTACCTGTTCCCCCTCTTCACTTAGTTCTTGGGAATAACGGGAAGTGGCGCGCGGCCTTTGACGAGAAAGATCCGGCACCACACCATTGCGTTTGAGCGCGGCGGCACGCATAGCCTCAAAAGCCTGGTTAACGGGATCATTCAGCATGGGGAGCCTCGCGGTGATGCTGGTCGTGGTGCTTTTGGGACTCTTCTTGGCTCTGTTCCTGGGACTCTTGTTGCTCTTGCGCGGGAAGTAGCACGGAGACGCGGGTGGCCGCCCCCTCAATTTCTTGTACTCCGATGCGGTGCTCCGCCACGATCTTCCCGCTGAGGTTTGCTGGTAAATCCTCATCGACAGCCGCCGTGATAAGCACCTGCTCCACCTCGGAGGCTAATTCCACGAGTTTTCTACGCCGCTGAGCATCGAGCTCGGCAAAAACATCATCGAGAATAAGAATCGGATCAGAACCCTCACCACGCAGCAAAGAAAACTCACCAAAACGCAAGGCGATGGCAAAAGACCAAGTTTCTCCGTGGCTGGCAAAGCCCTTGGCGGGTTGCTCGCCCAGGAGTAATTCCAGATCATCGCGGTGCGGCCCCACAAGAGACATGCCACGCTCAATCTCACGTTGCCGCTGCGCACCTAATTGCGCGAGCATGGTGGCCTCCACGAGGGCATGAGGTTCTGCTTTATCCTCTTGGTCATATTCCTCGGGATCGCCCAGTACCCTCACCGTGCTCCGGTATCTCAGAGAAGCTGGGCGGGACTCCGGGGCCAGGGAGGCATAGGCATCGTGGACCTCCGCGTTGAGGCTGCGCACGAGTTCTTCCCGCGCCACGATCACCTGCGCACCCAAGTGAGCCAGTTGACCATCCCATACATCCAGGGTGGCTAAGGCAGCCGCGCCCTCTTCCGAGGAATAACCTCGGCGCAGCGAGGATTGAGCGGACTTCAACAGTGCGTTGCGCTGCTTCAACACCTTGTCATAATCCGCCTTTACCCCCGCTAAACGAAGGGAACGGGTGGCAATGATGTCATCCATGTAGCGGCGACGTTCCGCAGGCTCGCCGCGAACAAGGGCAAGGTCCTCGGGAGCAAAAAGCACCGTGCGCACCACACCCAGCATCTCCCGCGGACTTTTTAAGCGAGTGCGATTGATCTGCGCCTGATTGGTGGAATGGGGCTTGATGAGCAGATGAGCGGTGAGTTTCCGGCCCTGATTAATCGCGGTGGCCGAGACCCTCGCGTTATGGGCGCCCACCCGCACCAAGGGGGAATCGTGATTGACCCGGTGGGAAGAAAGATGGGCCAGATAACCCACCGCCTCCACGATATTGGTCTTGCCGAAGCCATTGCGCCCCACAAAAAGCGTGACTCCGGGATTGAGCCGCAAGGACAGCTCCGGCCAAGAGCGAAAATCTCGCAGGGAAAGTTCAGCGATATACATTCCGCTCCTTTCCGGTTCTTTCTGGCCGAGTGCATGGACTCAATAAACCTCAGCCTGCGATTCAGTATCGTTGATCGCGCTGGCCCCTACTTTGTGCCCCACTGTTGCTTCCCGGCGGCCTTATTGGTGGAACTGTGGTGGGGCTGCTGTGGGGTTGTGGCAGAGTATTTTTATCGCCCGCTTATCGTGCTCGCTCCACACAACCCCTGTGGCATAGCCCCAGCCCTAGCCCGCGGACTACTTTCTTGGTCAGCCCACTTAGTTCGGCAGCCGCACCGGCATGAGCAGGTACGTGAAGTAACTATCCGGGGTGGGGAACTCCCCTTCCTCATTGGCCTGCGGCATTTCCTCGGGCTCGGGAATCATAATCGCCGGACGGGAAGGCTCGGTGAAGCCAAAGACCACCCGCTGCGTATTCACCACGGCGAGACCATCTTTGAGGTAACCGGGATTGAAAGCGATGAGCAATTCCTCGCGTCCCTGGAAAGTACAGGGCACCACTTCCTCCGCATGGCCGGAATCATTACCACCGGCGGAAAGAATCACCTGGCCCTCGGAGAATTGCATGCGAATCTGCGCATTGCGATCAGTAACCAGGGAAACGCGGCGAATAGCCTCCTGAAGCGGGGCAATCTCTACCAGCGCCATTGAGGTGTGGCTCTTGGGGAGCAAAGGCTGAACGTTGGGGAACTCGGCGTCGAGCAGGCGCGTGGTGGTTTCCCGATTATCGGTGTGGATACCAAAAAGCCCCTCTCGGCCTACCTGATCCTCGGTGCCCACGGCGAAATCAATGTGGTCACCTCCCTGAGCATCGAGCGTGCGCGCATTATCGAGCAGGGTCTTGGCCGGAATGAGGAGGTTCACTTCCACGGATTCCGAGGAAGGGTTCCATTCCACGTTGCGCAAAGCCAAGCGGAAGCGGTCGGTGGCGGTGAGGGTCATGTTTTTACCCGTGGCCTTCATGTTCACACCCGTGAGCATGGGCACCGTATCGTCCTTGCCCGCTGCGGCGGCTACCTGGGTAACAGCTTCGGTGAACAAACGAGGATCAATGGTTCCCGTTACCTCCGGCAGAGTGGGCAACTGCGGATAATCGTCCAGGGGAATCAAGGGGAGTTCAAAGCGCGCCTGGCCGCAAGTCATAAGCACCTTAGCGCCATCGACAGTCATGTCTACCTGCTTATTAGGCAACGATCCCACGATTTCCGCGATGAGCTTGCCGGCCACGGCGATGCGACCGGGATTCATCACCTCGGCGGAGAGGCGCACGCGGGTGGAAATTTCATAATCGAAGCCCGCGAGCTCTAGGCCATCGTCATCGGCGGTAATCACCATTGCGCGCAGCACGGGTTGGGTGGGCTTTGAGGGCAAATTACGCGCTACCCATGCGACGGCGTCTCCGAGGTCGTCTTTTGCTACTCGGAAGGAAACCTGCTCTGACTCCATGTTTCTTTCAGCTCCTTGACCACAACGCGTGATTCCGATGGACGTGCGGAAAAATCACACGATCCCGTGCCGCGTGAGTGGCGTCGCCCGCGCAGCGAATAACAACATCTCCAAAGTACCGGGAGACGCCCCAGGGAGGGCAACTCTTGTCATTCATTGAGCGGCGTCCGCGCGGTGGCGCGGAGCGCTTGGAGAGCAGAAGTTTTGTCATTTCCTCACACCCCCTCTTTCCTCTAGGTAAGTACAAGAAATGAAAGAGCAACAGCAGTAGGTCCTGTGCACTCTGTGGATGAGGTCATGAATGACAAGGTAGCGGCCAAGATTTGAGGTGTGAAGCCTGCTGTGGAGCATCTGTGGATAAATCGGGGTGGGTGTGGATAACTTCGGGCGAGTGGTTTTTATCCCCATCGAGGGCTTCTTTGTACACAGATCTTCCACAGTGCTCAGGGGTGTTATTCACATGGCTTTGGGGTGTTGGTCGAGTGTGTCAAGGTGAGGAAAGTCATGGAGTTACATTCTTGTAATTACACAGCTGTGGATAACTCTGTGGACAGTGTGGACAACGGGGTTTTGCGCTGCTCAAAGGCGGGTTGAGGTGGAGAAAAGCCATGAAACGGCTGTGGTGAGGTTTGTGTCATTCGCTTAGGCGCCCATAGCGGGATGGAACAGAGAAACGCAGAGCGGCGAGCGCCTAACCCTTCTAAGGGGATAGACACCCGCCGCTCTGCGGTGGATTAACTAGGTAGAACCCTAAATACTGCGCCCCCGAGACTTGATGATCTGGGTGAGTTGATGAATCTCATCGTAGGTATCTTGTTTTTCTTGCATTTCCTTGCGGATCTTGCGCTCCGCGTACATCACGGTGGTGTGGTCCTTTCCACCGAACTGAGCACCGATGCGTGGCAGGGAGAGATCGGTGAGTTCGCGGCACAGGTACATGGCCAACTGGCGGGCATGGGAGACGGCGCGGGTCTTACCGACACCACAGAGGGCGTCGGTAGTAATGCCGAAGTACTCGGCGGTGACCTCGATGATGGTGGTGGGGGTGATCTCGACGTCGGAAGCCTCGGGAAGAATATCGCGCAGGGCGATTTCTGCGGTCTGCATATCAATGGGCTCATTAATGAGCGAGGAATAGGCAGATACGCGGATGAGCGCTCCCTCAAGCTCGCGGATAGAGGATTCAAAACGCGAGGCGATGAGTTCTAATACGGAACGATCCACCTGGGTGCCATCGGCTTGGGCCTTTTTCATCAAGATGGCGATGCGAGTTTCCAAGTCCGGCGGCTGAATATCCGCGATAAGCCCGGCTTGGAAGCGGGTGCGCAGGCGATCTTCCAGGGTGGTGAGTTCCTTGGGCGGGCGGTCCGAAGACAGGATGATCTGCTTTTCTGCCTGGTGAAGGGCATTGAAGGTGTGGAAGAACTCTTCCTGAGTGCCCTCCTTGCCTTGGAGGAACTGAATATCGTCCACCATGAGAATATCCAGGTTGCGGTAGCGCCGCTTAAAGGATTCCTGACGGTCATCACGCACGGAATTGATGTAATCGTTAGTGAACTCCTCGCTGGATACGTATTTGATCCGCAAGGTGGGTTGCAGCAATTTGGCGTAATTGCCCGCGGCGTGCAGGAGGTGCGTCTTACCGAGTCCTGATCCACCGGAGATAAAGAGCGGGTTATAAGCGCGGGCGGGGTTTTCCGCCACCGCCACGGCGGCGCTATTGGCAAAGCGGTTGGAAGAACCGATCACAAAGGATTCAAAGGTGTATTTGGCATTGAGAGAGTTCTCACGATTAGGGTCGTGAGCAGGCTTTTCACGCGGTAGGCGTTGCGCCGTGGAGGCCTGGGGCTCCTCGACAACCGTTTGCTTGGGGCGCAGAGGAGGCTGAGCCGGGGCATGGCTCGTTTGCCATTCCTCGCTGCTGCGGTAATAGGGGCTGCTGCTTTCCGACGCCGCCGGGGGCTTTGTTTGTTCCGCGGTTTGCTCTGCGTGTGGAGGAGTCGTGGGTGTGGGCTCGGGAGTCGGTTCCAGAGGGGCCTCTTTACTGGCCGCGCCCGCCTTTTGGGGGTCCACGCTGACCGCTAAACCACAGGGTTGGTTCATGCGCTGAGAAAAAACCTGGGTGATATATCCACCCAGCTCGTCCTCAACCACGTCTTTTGCCATTTTGTGTGGGACGGCAAGCAGCACGTATCCCTGGACGATGGTGATGGGCTGGGCCAGCTTCAAAAATGCCTGTTGCCTGGCCGTGAGGGTGGGAATAGCGGAGTCGGGAAGGTTTGCTTGGTACAGCAGGTCCCTCATTACCTCGTGCCATGTGCGTTGAAGCGCCGCGGCGTCGTCCGTCACTAGATCTTCGTCCTTTAGTTTCTGCGTATGTTCTTGTGAGTAAGTAGGAAGTAAGCCCCTCTTATGTGTCTCTAAAAGGACATAAAAGGGTGTGTGCTGTGATTGAGGTACGAATGTCATTTCACCGTGCCCTCCACAGGCGGATTGGGCGTGTGCGCAGGTCTTCCACAAAGTTACTCACACCTGTGGATAACTCTACGACACCAAGTTATCCACAACCTAGCCCCATCCCTGTGAATAATGACACGGGGCGAAGTTACGTCTTTGACCTGCACTTTTACAAGTGTAGGGAGAATCCCTCAAGGTAAGGTTGAGAGTTATCCACAGATGCAATGTTTCCACACATGTGAAAACTGTGAGTGCCGATCCACTTTTACCCGCTGGCTTGTGGGATTGTCTAGGACGGCCTTCACCGGCTCTGAGGCTGTGTCCAAGGGGCGTTGAGGAGGTGTCCATCGTTTAGGTTTCGATGCTGGTGAGTCCCGGTGCTGAGGAAAATGACCTTAAATACGAAAAATGTTATTTCGGGGGCACCCTATATAAGAGCGGAGGCGCACGTGCGTGTCGATTTGTCCCGCTGCTCAACGCTCACGTATCCTTTACACGTCTGTTACATCCGCAGAGGCATGACATGCCTCGCGCATGTACTTGAGTGAGAGCGACCCTCACAAAATCCAGGCCGCAATGTGGCGTGCCCATCGGGGCGCTTCGTTGTGCGTCCGTGTGTGTCGCGTGCTACGGCCGGAGCAGGGCTTTCCTGTGACCACCTTTCCGGCAGTGGTATCTCACGAAACCAACTAAAGAGTTGGTCGATGAACCCTTAAGGGGTGGCGTAAAGCCGTCGGCCAATGGTGAGTACTTAAAAGGAGAATGAATCGTGGCAAAAGGTAAGCGCACATTCCAGCCGAACAATCGCCGTCGCTCGCGCAAGCACGGTTTCCGCACTCGTATGCACACCCGTGCAGGCCGCGCGATCGTCGCTGCTCGCCGCCGTAAGGGCCGCGCTAAGCTCACGGCCTAAGTTGAGGCAGGGTGCTCCCCGCGTATCATAAAATGACCTCGCCGGTGCAATTCCGGCGCACTATTAAACATGGTCAGCGTGCGGGTACCCGTACTCTCGTCCTGCACGTGTGGGAGGACGATGGCAGTGTGCACATTGCCCGCCAGGGCGGGCCGAGGATAGGCCTTGTTGTGTCTAAAGCCGTCGGGAATGCTGTGGTACGCCACCGCGTTTCCCGGCGGCTTCGCCATGTGTGCAGGGAGTTTTTGGGGGAACTAGAACCGCAATACAACGTCGTTATCCGCGCTTTGCCGAGCTCGGGAACGGCAACTTCGGAGCAATTGGCGCGGGATATGCGTAAAGCCCTGGCTAAAGTCCTTCGGAAGAAGAACCCGGATGGGTGCTAAAAGGGGCGTCGATAAGCGCCCTTCTTTACCCGCGCGGGGGTTGATGGGGGCGGTGCGCTTTTACCAAATCTATCTTTCACCCCTTAAAATGGGTTCCACCTGCCGCTTCGAGCCAAGTTGCAGCGCTTATGCCCTGGATGCTGTGAAAAGTCATGGGGCTTGGCGCGGAGTGCTTCTTGCTTTCGCTCGGTTGTCTAAGTGTGGGCCTTGGCATCCAGGGGGATACGATCCCGTTCCCCTCCGTGCTTTTGGGCACCACATCCGGCGATGACCGTGTGCGAGGCGCCTGTTTATTGAAAATCAACCACAACAGGAGTTTGGACGTACAGTGCTCAACTTCATTTATTGGCCGATCTCTGCGGTCCTGTGGTTCTGGCACAAGATCTTCGCCTATCCCTTTGGGGCTGATTCCGCCCTCTCGTGGATTTTGGCGATCGTATTCTTGACCTTTACCTTGCGTCTCCTGCTCTTTAAACCGATGGTGAACCAGATGCGTTCCTCGGTGAAGATGCAGAAGTTCGCCCCGCAGATGCAGGCCATTCGAGATAAATATAAGAATGACCAGCAGAAGATGATGGAGGAAACCCGCAAGCTCCAAAAGGAGATGGGCGTGAATCCTCTGGCGGGCTGCCTGCCCGTGTTGGCGCAGTTCCCGGTATTCATCGGTCTGTTCCACGTGCTGCGATCCTTCAACCGCACGGGTAGTGATGTGGGTCTGACGGTGGAACAAAACCGCATGACCCCGAACTACATCTTTAGCGCGGATGATGTGCAATCCTTCCTGGATTCTAACTTCTTTGGCGTACCCCTTTCCGCATATATCTCCATGCCGAGCGAGATGTTTGCGGCCTTCCCCAACGCCGATTTCAGCCGCGGCACCATCATCGCGGTGGCGGCTCCCCTGATTCTGATTATTGTGCTGGCCACGCACTTTAACGCGCGGCTTTCGGTGGACCGTCAGGAGGCGCGACGCGCCTCGGGCAAGCAGCAGGCTCCGGCTTCCGAGCAGGCGGCCATGCAGATGAACATGATGAATCGCATGATGTTGTGGTTCCTGCCGGCCACGATTTTGTTCACGGGCTTTATCTGGCACATCGGTTTGCTCTTCTACATGGTGGCGAACAACCTGTGGACCTTCTTCCAGAACCGCTACATCTTTGCCAAGTTGGATCGGGAGGAAGAGGCCGAGGAGGCCGCAATCAAGGAGGCTAAGCGTGCGACGGCCCCCAAACCCGGCGTAAAGCCGAAGAACCCGAAGAAGAAGGGTGGCAAGCGCGGCTAAAAGCGCAGCGCTCTCCTGCCCCGTATTTTTCCAGCTCAGCGCCCGTTACCTCCCGGAGGTGGCGGGCGCTGTCGCATGTGGCTGATAGTCTTTTCTCATTGAGCATTGCTCAGCTGGAAGCCCCGATGATAGCAAGGATGTTTCACGTGAAACCTAGTGATTTTCCTGCCCCGCCTCCCGCGGCGGAGCGTATTTTTGGCGAGAATCTGGATAAGGCGGCGGCCTACCATGCTTCTCTTGCCACGGTGGGATCTGAGCGAGGATTCATCGGCCCCCGCGAGGTGCCACGCCTGTGGGAACGCCACGTGCTCAACTGTGGGGTGATTGGCGAGGCTATCCCCGAGGGGGCCTCCGTGATTGATGTGGGCTCGGGCGCGGGACTTCCAGGGATTCCCCTGGCCCTTGCCCGGCCGGATCTTCAGATCACCCTCGTGGAACCACTGCTGAAACGATCGGTGTATCTGGGCGAAGTAGTGGAGCAATTGCAGTTGAGCCACGTGCGCGTGGTGCGTGGCCGCGCGGAGGAGAAGGCCCTGCGCGCCCAGGTAGGGCGGGCCGACGTCGTAACCTCCCGCGCGGTGGCTCCCTTGGGTAAACTATGCACATGGTCTATGCCCCTGGTGGGCAAGACGGGGGCAATGATAGCGATGAAGGGGGCTTCCGTGAGGGAAGAATTAGAACGTGATGCAGAGAAAATCCGTGCCGCTGGCGGTGGCGCGGGCGAAGTAATCCAGGTGGGCGCGGATTACTTGGAGGAGCCCTCCACGGTGGTGCGCATCCCGCGGGTGCGTTAAACGTGAACGAAGGAGGCCGGAAAATGAAATGTAGGAAGGATAAAGAGGCGGGCGAGCGCGATGGTCGATAGAGAAGAACAATATCGTGATGGAACCTCCGCTATTCCGCTCAGTGCTCCCCTGCCAAAGCCGGAGAGGCCGCGCCTGGTGACCATCGCCAATCAGAAGGGCGGAGTGGGTAAAACGACCTCCTCCGTGAACCTCGCCGCCGGATTAGCCGCCTGCGGGATGAAGGTTCTGGTGATTGATCTGGACCCCCAGGGCAACGCCTCTACCGCGATGGGGGTGGAACATCGCGCGGGCACGGTATCGAGTTACGAGGTGCTCATTGGCGAGGCCACCCCGGAGGAAGCGATGCAGGCTTCCCCGCATAGTCAGAATCTCTTTTGCATCCCCGCGACCATTGATCTTGCGGGGGCAGAGATTGAACTAGTTTCTATGGTGCGCCGCGAGTATCGGCTTTACGATGCGCTCAAGGGGCAATTCTTGGATCAATGGGGCTTTGACTTTGTGTTCATTGATTGCCCCCCTTCCCTTGGGTTGCTGACGATCAACGCCATGACCTTTGTGGAGGAGGTGCTCATTCCGATTCAGTGCGAATACTACGCCCTGGAGGGAGTGGGCCAGCTGCTCAATAACATCTCCATGATTCGGCAGCACCTCAACCCGCAACTGCATATTTCGGCCATTTTGCTCACTATGTACGACGCCCGCACCAAGCTCGCGGAGCAGGTGGCAACCGAGGTGAAGGAACACTTTGGCGACGTCACCTTGCGCACCGTTATCCCCCGTTCGGTGAAGGTATCGGAGGCGCCAGGTTACGGAATGCCCGTGCTGGCCTATGATCCGGCTTCTCGCGGGGCGATGGCCTATGTGGCGGCCTCGGAGGAGTTCGCCACACGCGGGGATTATAGCCCGGCAGAAGGAACTGGCCCCATCGGAGTAAGCCCGGAAACGGCTGAACGCCTGGCCGAGAGTGCCCAGGAAGAAAGGGAATAGACGTGGCAGCCAATGAAACTCGTAAGGGTGGTCTCGGGCGAGGGTTGGGAGCCCTCATCCCCCAGGGGCCGTCTAAACCTCGGCTCTCCGATTCTGCCGCCGATGCAATCATCGGAGCGGGCCGTTCGCGGCAGGCAGAACGGGGTGCGGATTCTGTTCTGGGGAGGAATGTTTCACGTGAAACATCTTCTTCTGGTAACTCGCCCAAGCACGTGCCACCGCTCATCGCTCAGGCCGGAAAGCGCGAGGCGACCCCTGCGCCTTCTGCCGGGAATGAGTTTGGGGCCTCCTACCGTGAGATTCCCCTTGGGGAGATCATTCCTAATGAGAAGCAGCCCCGGCAGGTCTTTGATGAAGAGGCCCTGGAAGAACTCGTGCACTCCGTGAAGGAGTTTGGCCTGCTGCAACCCATCGTGGTGCGTCGCGCCGCGGATGATAGCGGCTACGAGATCATCATGGGTGAGCGCCGCTGGCGGGCCGCGAGCAAGGCGGGATTGCGCGTTATCCCCGCCATCGTGAGGGAGACCGATGACGGCGATATGCTCCGGGACGCCCTCTTGGAGAATATTCACCGCGTGCAGCTCAACCCCCTCGAAGAGGGAGCGGCTTATAAGCAGCTCCTCGACGAGTTCGGGGTAACGCAGGATCAACTAGCGCAGCGTTTGGGGCGCAGCCGCCCCACCATTACCAATACGATCCGGTTGCTCTCCTTGCCGGTTTCCGTTCAAACGAAGGTGGCTGCGGGCGTGCTCTCTGCGGGTCACGCGCGGGCCCTCATGGGCCTGAAAACAGGCGAAGAGGACCAAGTACAGCTTGCCGAGCGGATTGTGGCTGAGGGCCTTTCTGTGCGTGCCACGGAGGAGGCCGTCACGCTGCTCAATAATGGGCACGGGCCGGTAAAGAAGGCCAAGCGCACTCCCCTCCCCCAGCCGGAGCACTTTACCCGGACCGCTGAGCGCCTTGGAGACCGTTGGGATACCAAGGTGACCGTGACGATGGGTAAGCGCAAGGGCAAGATGGTGGTGGAGTTCGGAGACCAGGAGGACTTTGATCGCATCCTGGCCCTCATGGAGGGACGAGCCTAAGAGACCGCTCTATGAAAGAAACCCCGGTTCAGGGAGATTGAACCGGGGTTTCTTTTCTTATGCGGAGGGTTTTAACCCCGCTGTTCCGCAGCCAGCAGTTCGGCAAAGCGATAGGTACCCGTGGGTTGGTTATCCTCCTCCAACAGATACAGGCGCTTAACGGCCACCACCACGGCCTCCGCGATGGCGTCGCGGCTGGTGGGATTGGTCATCACGGCCACGTCCTCGGGATTGGTGAGGTAACCGGCCACCACCTCTACGGTGGCCATGCGGGTAAGCCTCAGAATCTCCCAGGTGCGGGCGTGGCTACCGCAGTTTTGGAGGGCCGTGCGGGCCACGATCTCACGCTGGATATAGCCGGAAAGGGCCTCTCCGGTAAGAGAACTAGAGCCCACCTCGGAACCGAAGTAGAAGGTGGCCACTCCGGAGGCCTTGTCATTTTGGTAGGCATCGCATTGCAGGGAAATAACGATGTCAGCCCCAAAGGCATTGGCCATATCGGCGCGATCCTTGGCGGAGGGGTTATCCATGCGCGGCCGGGAGATGATGGTCTCCATGCCGATGGCGCGCATCCTGTCCTGCACGCGGGAGGCCAGATCCCACAGAATCTCCTCCTCGGTGATCTCCCCGTAGCGCCCACGTACCACCTGGCCGGTGTGCTTTCCACCCAGGGCGGGATCAATCACCACGCGCTTGCCGGCCAGTTGCGGCCCGGCCTGGCGCATATCCTCGCGCTCGCGGATGGCCTGAGCGGAGCCACCGCGAATACGGCGCCCCAGGAGGCTCAGTGCGCGAATGGTATCGGGGCCGCATACGCCATCGGGATCGAGGCCGCCGTTGATTTGGTAGCTGAGCAGGGCGTAGTGCGTATCGGGGCCAAAGTGGCCGTCGAGGCGGCTGGAATAAAAGCCGAGTTCTTGGAGATTTTCCTGAAGCTGCACCACGTCATCGCCCACCAGGGGGTTATCCTCCTGGTAGGCCAGGGCGCGGGCGCCGAGGGTGTAGGAGGCTCCGCGCATCTCGCGCAGCGTGGTGTCGTCGATAGCTCCGGTGGGGAGGATACCCCTGGATTGCTGGAAGGCCTTGATGACCTCGGCCAGGGGGGCGTCAAAGTAAGTGTCCCCGTCGTTGAACTGCTGAGAATCGCCCGTGGGGCGCACGTCTCCCGTGTAGTTCTGGATGAGACCGAGGCGCGCTAGGGTAACACGAGCCTCTGCGACGCGCGGGCTGCGATCACCGACCCGGAGTACGTCCGCCACGTGAGTCCTTCCTAAGAGTAATGATGATAACTCAACCAGATTAGCAGCTAGAGGATGGAATTGAGTTTTGCCACGATGTCCGCCTTGGGGCGCGCTCCTATGATTTGATCCACCTTTTTACCGTCCTTGAACAGAAGGAGGGAGGGGATGGACATGATCTGGAACATCGCGCCGAGGCCGCGCTCGGCATCCACATCTACTTTGACGATTTTGAGGGAATCCCCATACTCCTCGGCCAGCTCTTCTAGCACCGGGGTGAGCTTGGTACAGGGTCCACACCATTGCGCCCAGAAGTCCACGAGCACGGGTACATCGGATTCGATCACGGTGGAACGGAAGGAGTCTTGGGTGACACTGCTGAGGGTAGACATGCAGTTTCCCTTTCCCTAGCCGAGGTTTTCGGCCAGATAGTTTTGGGCATCCAGGGCGGCCCGGCATCCCGAACCGGCGGCGGTAATGGCCTGCTGGTAATGATCGTCCACTAAGTCGCCAGCGGCAAACACACCGGGTACGGAGGTGAGGGTGGAGGGCTCGCGGGTGGCCACATAACCGCCCGCCTTCAACTCCACCTGGCCCTGGAGGAACTCGGAGCGAGGATCGTGCCCGATGGCCACGAACATCGCGGTGACATCCAGTTCGGAGGTCTCCCCCGTGACGGTATCGCGCAGCACCAGGCCGGAAACCTTGCCCTCGGCGCCGAGCACGTGATCGACCTCCTTGTTAGTGAGGAACTCAATCTTCTCGTTGGCGCGGGCGCGCTCCACCATGATGGGGGAGGCGCGGAACTCCTCGCGGCGATGCACCAGGGTGACCTTATCGGCGAACTTGGTGAGGAAGGTGGCCTCTTCCATTGCGGAATCGCCGCCGCCGATTACGGCGATCTGGTGGCCGCGGAAGAAGAAACCATCGCAGGTGGCGCAGGTGGATACGCCCCGGCCCATGAACTGCTGCTCGCCCTCTACTCCGAGCAGGCGCGGGGCGGCACCCGTGGCCAGAATCACGGTGCGGGCCAGGTACTCCTCCTTTCCCACGAAGAGGTGCTTAACCTCGCCCTCTAGCTCCACGCGATCCACCAGTTCCATGCGCAGATCGGCGCCAAAGCGCTCGGCCTGGGCGCGCATCTGCTCCATGAGTTCCGGACCCATGATGCCCTGCTGGAAGCCGGGATAGTTTTCTATCTCGGTGGTTTGCATGAGGGAGCCACCGTACTCGTAGCCCTCAAACACGATGGGCTTGAGCGAGGCGCGCGCCGCGTACAGCGCGGCGGTGTACCCGGCGGGGCCGGAGCCGATGATGGCTACGTCGTGAATGGTATCTGTGCTCGCCATATTCATGCCTTCCTGCAAGAGCCTTTTTGTGCCGTGCCCAAGTGTAATCGGGGCACCCACTATGCCATTTCAACGGGAAGGCCGCACCGTTGATTCCTGCGCCATCATGATCTCCCGCAGCGCGGTTTTGGCCCGCGCCCGGCGCGATTTCACCGTCCCCGGCTGCACGCCCTCCATCGCGGCTACGTGGGCAACGCTGTAGCCCGCGGCGTCGATAAGCACGAGGGCTGCGGCCTGATCGGGGCGCACCTGGTTGAGCGCCGATTCCAGGGTGAGCCGGGTATCAATGTGGCGTAACGGATCGTAGGCCAGGCGCAGATCTGTGTCCCGGGAGGTGCGGTCGTCGTCCAGCGTGGGGCTCTCGCGCAGGTGGCGGTGGTGGGCGAAGTCGTAGCCGGAATTGGCCACCAGGCGGTGCAGCCAGGTGCTGAGCTTGGATTCCCTGCGGAAGGTGTGCAGGCTCTGGGAGGCGCGCAACAGGGCATCCTGCACGATGTCGTGGGCGTCGTGCTCATTGCGGCTGTAGCGGCGCGCCACCCACAGCAGGCGCGTTCCGTGGCGGGTAACGATCTCCGCGAAGGCGGCGGCTTCCCCCGCGAGGTAGGCCACCACGAGCTGACTATCGGATAGGTTTTTCATGGATTCCCCCGTGATATGAGTGTGAGGCCCCTCCCCCGAGGAGCCTCACACCATTAGAGCGCGGCGTGCCGCTGGGCGCCGCTGATTCGCGCCTATTGCGTTGGGCGGGTACCCCCGTCCACCTGCGGTACTGGCACCTCCGTGGTGGCCTCGTTGCGGGAAACCTTGGTGCCAAGGATCGACATATTAGACACGCTCACGGTATGCGTCTGCGGAGACACCGCATCGAACCACACCACGAGGGCCTGCGCGGGCTCCGAGGTGGAGGCCAAGGGCAGGGCCGTGGTGCCCTCCCCCAGCGTTCCCTCCGCCACCAAGGGAATGGTGCTGAGATCCAGGTTCTCCTCCAACTCCGCGGAATCCATGCTGCTGGGGATGGCATAGATCACCGCGTGACTGCCCGGCGCGGAACTCAATATCTCAAGCTCCGTGGCCTGGATGGGATTTTGGAGGCGCACCAGCAGGCCCACCCCTGGTTTGTTCCCGAAGCCCTGGGGGTATTCATCGGAACTCCACGAGGTAGTGGGGTTACCGTCCACCGCGTAATTGACGTCCTGGGGGTGATCGCTTTGCCCCTCGGAGCCGGTGGCTTGCCACACGTTGATGCCGCTGAGCGGCTGTATCTGCGGCGGGGCTACCTCGCTGGTGTGTGAGGAGCCGGGGTTGACGGGGGAAGAACCATCCTCGCCCCCGATCACGGAGGCCACATAGGTGGCGGTGACGGCCAGGGCGATCACTGCGGCAAAGACGATGACTCCCAGGCCGGCGGTGCCGCTGCGCGTCATGGACTTCGCACCGAAACCGGGGCGCTCCTCCACCTGGGGGGTGGATTCGGCTGGGACGCTCAGCGCCTGAGCGCGGCGGCGGGCCTGCTCGCTGGGCGAGGGCACAGCGGCGGTTTCGCTGGTATCGGCAGAGGAAGATGGAGTCTCCGCCAACCCCGCCTGGCGCAGCTCCTCGCTGAGCTCGCGCAGGCCCGCGGCGTCGATCTGCTCCCTTTCCTGAGCCGAGGCATTCTCATCGGCAGCGAGCGTGGCGGCGGCCTCCACCTTTTGCTTGGCGGCCTGCACGTCCGCGGGGGCGTCCTCGTCGATGAGGAGGTTGAGCGCCCAGGCAAGCGCATCGAGGTCCTGGGCCGTGGAGGCGCTGGAGAGCACGGCGGGGAAGGCGAGCACCGCCGTGCCGGAGGTGGTAATGCGGATGCGACCCCAGTTATCCAAGCCCAGCGGGGTATGCAGGGCGTCGGCAGCCGCGGTGGCGTGCACCAGCGGTGCCAGGGCGTAGGCGGCGGCGCGGGGATGAATCTCCTCGGAGCGGGAAATCTCCTTCAGCGAGGTGCCCTCCACCCAATCCGCCACCACGAGGCAGCCGGAACGATAGGCGGAAACCTCGATATTCGGGGCGATCGCCGGGTGCCCCAGGGCCGCCAGGGCGCGAGTGCGGCGCGCAACTTCCGACGCCGCCCCGGCCGCCGCCGCAGGACTCACCGGAGCCATCGGAGAGGTGCCGCTGGTATCCACAAAGACCAACGCCACCAAACGACCCGTGGCCTGCTCCTTGGCCTGCCAGAACTGCGCGCCCGTCACGGAACCGTGATCCACCAACAGGCGGAAACGACCATCGGAAACTGGAGCACCCGGCACCAGACGCGGGCCGCGCACCACACCGGCCGACATCGGCGGAGGCACCGGGGAGGCATTAAACGTATCCGAGCCGATGAACTGCGTGGAAAGCTCCTGCTGGGTGGGGGCATCCACCTGAATCTGACGCTCGGGATCGGTGCGGATGAGGCGATTCATGCCCGGAATACGCTGTGCCACCGCGCCGAGGTTCTGCACCTCCGGCAGGCGGGAGAAGGAGAGCACCACGCCCGTCACGACGAGGAACACCACGCCGATGACGCACAGCCGCACCAAAACCCACAGCGAACCCAGGGCCTCCGGCCCCACCAAACGGCCCAGCAGAATACTGGCGACGGCCGCCACGAAAACGCCCACGAGCGACGCCCCGAAGGCCCACAGCGAGGTACGCATGATCGTGGGAGCACCCAACGGGCCTAATTTACGGCGCAGCAACATCGCCCCGATGACGGCACCGGCCACGAAGCCGAAGCCATTAGCCGCGCCCAGGAGCACCACCACGCGATCCGGGGAGGACGCCACCGAGGGGGCCAGGTACGACAGCACGATCTTGGTGACCGTGATTCCCGCGATGATGAAGGTGGGCGTCCAGGCCTCCTCACGGGCGTAGAACACGCGCAGGTGCAGCAACACCAGGGCATAGGGGATGAGAGTAAAGGCCGAGAAACTCAGCGTGAGACCCAGCACCGAGGCCGAATGGGGATCGAAGTGACCGTAGCGGAAAAGGCCGAAGGCGATGTCCTGGCCGAAGGCGGTAAAGAACACCACGATGGGGATAAGCGCAATGAAGGTGAGCTTGGTGCCCAGGGTGAGATCGTCCACCACTCCCCTGTCATCGCCCTCGGCGGCCTTGCGCGAAAGCCTCGGCATGATGGCCGTGAGCAAGGTGACGCCGATGATGCCATAGGGCACCTGGAGCAGCAGCCAGTGGTTTTGATAAATCAACGGCGCGGCCTTGGAGGAACCCGAGGCGATCTGGCTGGTGATGCTGTAGCCAAGCTGCGAGATAGCCACGTACACGATGATCGCCACGGCCATGCCGCCAAACTCCTTGAGGCGATCATCAATCCCCCACAGCGGGCGCAGATCCACGCCCGCCTTCCGCAATGGTGGCACCATGATGAGCAGCTGCATCACCACGCCCAGGGTGGTGCCCAGACCCAGCAGCATCACGTGGGGATCAAAGGGGCCGGAAGGGGCGGAGTCGGAAAGCCGCCCCGGTACGAACTGATAGAGCAACAGCACCGCAATGCTGATGATGTTATTGGCCACCGGGGCCCAGGCTCCTGGGCGGAACACTCCCTTGGTATTGAGAATCGCCATGAAAAGGGAGAACAACCCGTAGAAGAAAATCTGGGGCAGCAGCCAATAGGCAAAGGAAATGGACTGCGTGATATTGACCTCGCCCGACTTACGCACCAACATCTGGGTGAGCAAGGGGGCGGCCGCCACAGCGAGCAGCGTAATGACCGTGAGCAGGGAGAACGCCAGGGTAAACAATCTTCGGATGAAGGCCGCTCCCCTATCCGGGTCCTCCTTTTCCGCACGCACCAACACCGGCACCACCAGGGAGGTGAGCACCGCGCCGAGGACCACCTCGGTGATGAGGTTGGGCAGCGTATTGGCCGTACCAAAGGCCGAGCCCACCGCCGTGCCCAGGGAAGAACCCAGGAGCACCGTGCGCAAGAAACCCGTGATACGGGAGATCAGAGTGGCCACCGCCATCGAGCCGGTGGAGCGCACGACGTCGCCGTCGGTGGTCTCCTCCGCCTGCTCGGGGGCGTCGATAGCCGTTGCCGTGTTTGCCTCTGTGCGCCGTCCGGGCGGGGTGCTGAGGGTGGGCGCCTGACTCGGTGCCTGCCCCGGCGCGTGGCTGAGGTTGGAGCGATCAACCTCGGCCGGGGACGCGGGTTGAGGCTTTCTTTTTACCTCGGGCACCGGGGCGGGCGGCGTGGGGGCCACGATGCGGGAGCGCAAACCCTGGCTGGATCGCTCCGGCTCGGGGCCCGATGGCCTGTGCTGTGGATCTGTGGCGTTCACGAGTGACCATTGTTGTGGCTGAAACCCGTGAAAGGAAACTGACACGGCCCTGTGGCCGGGATGTAATTAGTTCTTAATCTCCGGGCGCTTCGGGCGAGCAAGCGCGCGCTTGCGCCCCAGGCGGAATAATATCCAGGCCGCGAGGAGACCGGCGAGGCCCGCGAGCAGCGTTGAGGTGCCCACCAGGCCCGCCCGCGTGTGCACTGCAATGTGCACGGGGGCGGAGATGGTGGAGCCATCGGAGGAGGCCAGCCACAGATCCATGTGGGCCTGCTCGTCCCTATCCTCAATATCCGCCGTCATCTGCACGGTGATGGAACCGCGGGCGGGAATACGCAGGTGCGTGGGAGTGCTAATCGTGGCCTCCTGCTGCGCGTGATAGCGCATGGTGGCATCCACCGGAAGGGGCAAACCATTCTTTGCCACGATGAGTAGCGGGGAGGAATCCGAGGTGCGCGTGTACACATTGCCGGGCGGAAGCAGGGCCACGGAACCGCGTAGATCCTGAAGAATCTCGCGGTTGCCATTGAGGCGCCGGGAAGAATCCTCCACGGCGGAATCGAAACTGTGCATTCCGCGGCGGCGCGTGGTGGACAAGGCCGTGAGGAGATCCTGACGCAACGGGGCGGTGAAGCCATAACGGCTCAGCGCAATGCTGGGATCATTCACCATGAGGCCGGTGAGATCATCGGTGTAGTTCGCCTGCTGCATGGTGCGCAGCACCTCGGTATCGCTATACACCGCGGGATCGAGGAAAGGCGCACCCAGGCGGGGCGTTGAGGGCACTTCTGCCACCTGAGCGATAGCGGCGAGATCGCTTTCCTGCCGCTGCTCGGGGCTGAGGTAGCCGTTGAGGTTCAAGGGCGTGGCGCGCTGTTCCTCCAGAGCGGCCTGGGTCTCCTCCAACAACATTGCCCCGGTATCGGCGCTCAAGGTGGCGGGCGGGGCAATCAACATGGGCTGCTGGTCCTGATGGGCCTTGTCCAGGGAACGCCGCACGGCCGAAGCCGCCGTGAGTTGCCGCGCCACCGGGGAATCCAGGGTGGGATCAAAGCGCCCCTCCGGATTGGAATACCCCATCGTGGCGGGGTCGTCCCCCGTGGCGGCCAGCGTGGCGGCCAGCGAGGCCGGGTAGGTGATCGCCCGGATATTGGCGCCAATCTGGGCAAAGCGATCCACCTTGGGCACCGACCACACGGTGTTATCGGCCACCAGGACGGACACGGGATGCTGGGGCGCTTGGGGGTAGATGGAGCCGGTGGCGTCGGGAAGCGAAGGCGAATCCAGGGTGGAATCAGCGCTGCCGAGGTCCCGAGTATTTTCCTGGGAACCCGCAGAGGCGGCGCTTTCCCACTCCTGGGAGAGCGCCGTGCTCTCCTGCCCTGCCCAGCCCAGGGCGGGCACTGTGGCCTCGGAAACATAACCGGAACCGGGCACCACGACGCCGCGCTGAGGCGTCACGCCGATGGTCTCCGCAATGACCTCCTGGCCGCGTTGAAGGGCCTCGCGCATGAGCCACGGGTTCGCGGTACGCTGCACGGCGTCGAGATCCGCATTGGCCCACGGCAGGCTCACCACGCAGTGATTCGCCGCCACGCCACGCAGACGCTCCAACCAGGACTGAGCCGCCTGCACCCCGGAACCGGGGGTGGCCTCGGCATCCTCGGAAGAGGATTGCCAACTATCGCGCAGGCGGCGCGTGGGCTCACTGAGGCTCCGGCGCTGGGGGCTTACCGTGTACCCCTCCCCCATGCGCGCAACGGTGCTCAACAGCGCGGGATCGAGAGCCAGGCAGGAGGACTGAGCCACCTGGGAGGAGGCCAGCGCCTTCTCATAGGCACCCAAGAGCATGTGGAGGCGGCCCCCCGCGGCCAGGGAATGAGCCAGGGAATCCTCGCTGAGGATGAGGGGGGCGGATTCCGGGGCCTCCCCGGTTTCCCCCGGCACGATGTGCGTGGGCTCGGAAAGGGGGTAGAGCAGCGAGAGGCCCGGTGGGGTTTCTTCTGTTTCTGTTGTGTTCTGCTCGCCGTCTTGCTGGGTGCTCTGTTGCTCGTCTTGCTCGCTGCTTTGCTGTTCGTCCTGCTGCTCGTTTTGTGCGCGGGCCTCCTCTCCCTCGCCCACGTCCACGGCAAAGCGCTCGGTATCCAATTCTCGTACGGTGCCCTCCGCAGCGCCGGTGCCTCCCGCAGTGTTGTCTCCCGCAGTGTTGCCGGACGCCGTTGCACCGCTGGTTCCCGCTGTGCTGCTGGCCCCCGTCACGCCCGTGACCGCCACCAGCATGGGGTAGGTGGAACCAGCCTCCAGGGCCAGGGTCTCGGCGGATTGCTCCGCGGTGCTCGTGGCGGCGCGCAGCTCCACCACCCGCTCCTCCCCTGGCCCGAGGGGATCGCCCAACAACAGCGGACTACCCCCCTGCGTATAAGCAGTGGAATCCTGCGCGAGGGCCTGCCGCAGAGCGGCCACGGTGGGCACGGCCTGCCCCCGGCGGAGGCTCACGGCGAGTTCTTCCACGGGCTCGGAAGAAACATTGCGCAGCCGCAGGCTCAGGCTCAACTCGTGGCCCGGCGCGAGATGCGCCTGCTTCCCCCCATTGATGTCCAGCAACTCCACCGTGACCGGACTCTCTTCCTCCCCCGCGCGCACCGCGGGATTCACCCAGGCGTCCTTGGAATCCTCCGCCGTGGGCGAAAGCGGCAGGACGTCGGCCTGCGCGGGCAGTCCCACACCCAGCGTTGTGCCCAGCGCCAGAGTGCTAACGACGGCCGCCAGGCTCAGCGGGCGCAGCAGCGCGCGGCGGGAGAAAGGCCCCGGGAAGGTCATCGAGGGGTGTGCCTTCCTGCCTGGTGCTCCGCGCGGGCGAGATCCGGGAGAATATCGTGCGCGACCCTGGCGAGCTTGCGCTCATCGGCATAGGCGAGGTGTTCGATGAGTTGGTGCACCGGAATCCAGGACACCTCCGTGACCTCGGGGTCCTCATCATTGAGGTAGCCGTCCACATAACGCAGCAGGTGGTGATGCACGGTTTTGTGAATCCGCACCCCCTCGGAAACGAACCAATAATCAATCACGCCGAGCTCCGCAAAGACCTCGCCGCTGATGCCGGTTTCCTCCCACACCTCGCGCTGCGCGGTGGAGCGGTGATCCTCCCCCGGTTCCACGTGGCCCTTGGGCATGGACCACAGCAGGCGGCCCCGGCGATCCAAGCGACCGATGAGAGCCACGTACAGGCGGGAAAGATCCACGCTGCCATCGGGGCGCACGGACTCCGCCAGGCCGGATACCACGAGGCCTCCCGCCGAGGTCTCGCGCCGGGTATCGAAGTGCGAGGGAGCGGGGCCGCGCCGGGAAGAGGAGTACCCCCGGTGGCCGCCGCGCCCACCGCGAGCTGAGGAACGGCGCTTGGAGGCACAATTTTTATTGCCGCGCCGCTGGCCGGAGCGCTGCGTATTCCTGCTCCCGCCGTTGCTGCCTTGGTTGCGGTTCCCCTGGCGGCGTCGCTTCCGGCGGTTGCCCGTATGGCCGCTGGACTGCGGGTTTTCTTCCCCCGTGGATTCCGCGTGCGACGGCGCGTTGCCGTTATCGCTGGCCTGATTATTGCGGCTTTGATTATGGTTGCCCTGACCATTGCGGCCGCGCCCACCCCGGCGGCGTCGCTTGCGGCGATGACCAGACTGATTGCCGGACGTTCCCGACGCGCCAGAACCGCCAGGCGTACCGGAGCCACCGGCCTGGCTTGCGCGTTCGTCCCTTTCCTTCATTACCTAGATGGTATCCGCTTAGCGCTGGCGGCGGTATTCCGCGAGGTGGGTTTGAGCGAGGAAGGTAGGATAATGCGGGTGAAACACCAGGAACACCAGGAAACCCAGGCAGAACTCTCCGAGGCAGAGATGCTGGTGCGCGCCCAGCACGCGGTGAGCACACTCAGCCCGGTGCTCAGCGACCTCGTGGTGGCCTTTGCCCAGCGCGGGGAATCGCTCTACCTGGTGGGTGGCTCCGTGCGCGATGCGCTGCTTAACCGACTGGGCCACGACCTTGACTTCACCACCTCGGCGCGCCCGGAGACGATCAAGGAGATTCTGGAGGGCTACGCCCCCGCCGTATGGGATACCGGGATTGAGTTCGGTACGGTCTCGGCGGAAAAGGCCGGGCAGCAAATAGAGATCACCACCTTTCGCTCTGATTCCTATGATGGAATCTCGCGCAACCCCGAGGTGCGCTTTGGGGACACCTTAGAGGGCGACCTCGTGCGCCGGGACTTTACGTTGAATGCGATGGCGGTGGAGCTTTTTCCGGGTGCTGGTGCTGCTTCTGCTACCGGTGCGGTGGAGGGCCGCTTCCACGACCCCATGAACGGCCTGGCCGCCCTGCGCGCCGGAATCCTCGATACTCCGGCGGCCCCGGAACAATCCTTCTCCGACGATCCCCTAAGAATGCTGCGCGCCGCGCGCTTCGTCTCCCAACTGGGTGTGGGTCTGGCTGAGCGCGTGGAGGCCGCCATGCGCAGCATGGCCGGAGAGATTCGCCGCATCACTGCCGAGCGGGTGCGCACCGAACTGGACAAACTCATGGCCGGCGCCTACCCGGAGGAGGGTTGGGAGATCCTGGTGCGCACCGGCATCGCGGAGATCATTTTCCCCGAGGTGGCCGGCCTGCACCTCACCCCCGACGAACACATGCAGCACAAGGACGTCTACGCCCACTCCATGACGGTGCTGCGCCAGGCCATCGACCAGGAGGACCCCGCCGAGGGGCCCGACCTGGTGCTGCGCTGGGCGGCTTTGCTTCACGACGTCGGAAAGCCCGCCACCCGTGCCGCCAAGCCGGGCGGTGGGGTGACCTTCCACCATCACGAGGTGGTGGGCGCGAAGATGGTGCGCAAGCGCATGCGGGCGCTGAAGTACTCCAAGCAGATGGTGAGCGATGTGGGACAACTGGTGTTCCTGCACATGCGCTTCCACGGCTTTAGCGAGGGGCAGTGGACGGATTCCGCGGTGCGGCGCTATGTGACCGACGCCGGTGACCTCCTCCCCCGGCTGCATAAGTTGGTGCGGGCCGATTGCACCACCCGGAATAAAAAGAAGGCGGCGCGCCTGCGTGCCCACTACGATCACCTGGAAGAGCGCATCGAGGAGATCCAGGCCAAGGAGGATTTGGCGCGGGTGCGCCCTGATCTGGACGGCAACGAGATCATGGAGATTCTGGGGCTGCGTCCCGGCCCCGAGGTGGGGCGCGCCTGGGGATACCTCAAAGAGCTGCGTTTGGAGCGCGGGCCGATGGAGCGTGAGGAGGCCATTGCCGCTTTGCGGGAGTGGTGGGCCGAGGAGAAAGCCGAAGGATAGGTTGAGAGGAAGATTGCGGTGGCTGAGGAATACTACGCGGACAGGCTTTTTAATGCTCTAGAGCGCAACGATCCCGCTCCGGGCATGCTGCTGGTGGCGGCTCCGGGAATGGAATCGGCGGACTTTGCGCGTTCGGTGATTCTGGTGATTGAGAACAACGAGAGGCTGACCTTTGGGGTGAACCTGGCCTCCCGCAGCGACCTGGCGGTGTACAACGTGATGCCCGAATGGGTGAACGTGGTGGCTAAGCCCCAGGCGTTGTACATCGGCGGTCCGCTGCAACAGCAGTCCGTGGTGGGCGTGGGGGTGCCCGCGCAGGGCGTGGAGCTTGAGGGGCATCCGGCCTTGAATCGCTTGGCTAATCGCCTGGCGATGGTGGACCTGCGGGCTGAACCGGAGGAACTGAGCGAGGACCTAGAGGGCATGAGGCTCTTTGCCGGTTATGCCGAGTGGGGGCCGGGCCAACTGGCCGAGGAGATTGAGCGCGGGGATTGGTACGTGGCCCCGGCGCTGCCCTCCGATGTGGTTGCTCCCGGGCGCTCCGATCTGTGGGCGGAGGTCATGCGTCGTCAACCCATGCCGCTGCCGCTCTTTTCCACCTACCCCATCGACCCAGGAGAGAACTAATGGGTGGCGGGAGGCGCCATGTTTCACGTGAAACATGGCAGGAAATACGCTCAGGCATAGCCGATACCTGGACGGTGGGTCTGGGCCTCATTCCACTGGGCCTGGCCTTTGGCATGCTCATGGTGCAATCCGGTTATGCCTGGTGGTGGACGCCGATCTTCTCCATCGTGATCTATGCGGGCTCGATGGAGTTCCTGGCCATCAGCCTGGTGGGCGCCGGAATCGGCCCCTTCTCCGCCGCGGTGACCGGCTTCATGGTGAACTTCCGCCACCTCTTTTACGGCCTCACCTTCCCCCGCGAGGCCATACGCTCCAAGGCCGGGCAGGCCTATTCCACCTACGCACTCACCGATGAATCCTATGCCGTGGCCTCCGCCCACCCGCCGGGCTCGCTGAGTGGGGCGCGAGTGCTCACGATTCAGGTGTTCTGCCAATTGCTTTGGGTTATACCTGGAATCCTCGGCGTGCTG
The DNA here is from genome assembly GCF_001412085.1 of Corynebacterium lowii. Classification (GTDB taxonomy): domain Bacteria; phylum Actinomycetota; class Actinomycetes; order Mycobacteriales; family Mycobacteriaceae; genus Corynebacterium; species Corynebacterium lowii. Next base: position 61,495 of record NZ_LKEV01000001.1, on the reverse strand, counting down.
CTCGGGCAGATCATCCCCCCGAATATTCAGGGCATGGATTACGCGCTCACCGCCCTCTTTATCGTCCTCGCCTGGGAATCATTCCAGAACAACAAGGATTTTTCTCTTCCCTTGATCTCCGGTGCCCTGGCGATCCTGGCGGCCTTCATCGCTCCCGGGCAGCTGCTCATGGTGGCCCTGCTGCTCTACTTCCTCATTCTGATCCTGCGCTTCCGCTGGGACGAGGACCGCGCCGTGAGGAGGCAGCCATGAACGCCGGACTGCCCGAGGGCGTGAGCTTAGCGACGGTCGCGGCGGTGCTTGTACCCGTGGCCATCGTGACGGTGCTGCTGCGCCAATTCCCCTATAGCGCTAAGAAACTCATGCGAAACAACCGCTTTGTGGGCACCCTCGGGCTGACTATGCCCGTGGGGGTGATGGTGGTGCTGGTGGTGTACACCATCGCGGGGCAAACGCAGGCCCCCGGCGGTCTGCTGGCCTCCGGGATTGCGGGGGCGGCCACGTTGGGGCTGCACGCTTGGAGGAGGCAGGCGGGGCTCTCCATCCTGGGTGGCACCGCGATCTATATGGTTCTGGTGAACGCGGTGTTTTAGGGGGCTGTGCTGGGGGTGTAGCGAGGTGTTGAGCGCGGCGTCGGGGGTTAAGTGTTGAGCCCAGGGAAGGCCGCCACGGCCCGCTGCCACAGGGCCTGAAACTCCTCCGCGCTGAGGGGTTCGGAGGAAATATCGGGGAAATTGCCGTAGGTATCGGGGTGGGGCACGATCTCCTGCGGAGGGGCCTCCATGCCGTAGTGCCGCCCCCCGGCGGCCGCCCCCACGGGGTTACCCGAGGGATCAACCTCCACAATGCGAATCATGCGGCACTGCTCCGGGCCGAGGGGAAGCAACTCAGCCACGTGCACGGCGGTGCCAGCGCCGGGGATATTCAAGGTGGTGCGGATAAATAAGGGGGAACTCATTGGCGCTATTTTAGCGCGGCTGCTGCTCTTCTTCTGCGGCTTATGAGGTTCCTTCGGTGCCCTGGCGGGCATAGCGGGAGGCCAACCAGGAGCACATCATCAACTGCACCTGATGGAAGATCATCAGCGGCAGGATAAGCAACCCCAGGCTCGCTCCCCCAAAGATCACCGAGGCCATCGGCAAGCCCGAGGCCAGAGACTTCTTGGTGCCGCAGAACTGCACCGCCAGCACGTCCCCGTGATCGAAACCCAGGCGCTGCGCACTGAACTTGGTGAGCCAGAGCATGAAGGCCACCAGGGTGATGGAAAGCAGAATGAGAAAGATGATTTCCGGCGCCGAGGTGGATTGCCAGATTCCCTCGACCATGCCGGCGGAAAAGGCGGAATAAACCACCATCGTGATGGAACCGCGGTCCACGATCTTGGTGGCCTTATGGGCGGCAAAACCCTTCACCCAGCGGTGCGCTATCTGCCCCAGAATGAAGGGAAGGAGCAATTGCAGGGCGATGTCCAGGAACACGGAGGCGTCGATATGCAACCCAGAGCCGGAATCCATGAGGGCGAGCACCAGCAGCGGGGTGAGGAAAACCCCGGCGAGGTTACTCGCGGAGGCCGCCACGATGGCCCCGGCCACGTTGCCGCGGGCAAGGGAGGTGAAAGCCACGGAGGATTGCACCGTGGAGGGCACCAGGGTGAGGTAGAGAATACCGAGGTACAGATCCTGCGGGAGAAAGAGAGTGAGCGGGCGCAGGGCCAGGCCAATGATGGGGAATACCACGAAAGTAAAGCACAGAATCAGCAGGTGCAGCCGCCAATTTTGCAAGCCGCGCAGCGCCTCCCTGGTGGAAAGGCGCGCCCCGTAGAGGAAGAATAAAACGGCAATGGCCACCGAAGTGGCCGTGGAAAAGTGCTCCGCAAAGGCACCCCGGGCGGGGGCCACGATGGCCACCACCACGGCCGTGAGGATGAGGAAAATAAGGGGATCTTGGCGTTTGAGCAGATTCACCCTGGAGATTTTAGAGGCTCACGCGCAGATTTGTTCCGTTTTCCTCCACCGTGCCCTCTGTGAGGGGCGAGCGAGCGGGGCCGTCCACCACGGAGCCGTCGGCAAGCGAAAACACGGAGTTATGGGCCGGGCAGCGCACCGTCTCCCCCTCCACCTCGGTGATCTTGCTGCTCTGGTGCGGGCAGGTGGTGGAATACACGCGGTACTGCCCTTCCTCTGGCTGGGCGATGATGAAGTCACCGACGATGGTGGCGCTGCCCACCGGGACGTCGGAAGCCGCCACCTCCTCCGTGGGGCCGGAACCACAGGCGGCGAGCACCGCTCCGGCGAAGGTGGTGGCGCTGCCCACGAGGAAGAGGCGGCGGCTACAGGAGGGAAGCGATTTTTCAGCCATACCCCTAGTATGCGCCGCACAAGCGTGTGGGAAAAGCAAGCGGAACCTAAGTGAGGTTACGTCACAGTGTTGCCTTTTTCATCGCCCGCACGTACTCCCCCAGCTCCGCGCGCAACGCCTCCGGGTCCCCCACCTTGGAGGCCGGCACCCCGTGCTCAGAGTGAGAGGGACGCTCGGGATCGGGCACACAATGCTTTTCGACGATCCTCGTAATCGCGGAGCCAGTAATGGCACCGGCAGCCCCGGCCTGAATCGCGGCCCGCACATGCTCCGGCTGGGAGATGCCGAAACCGAGAAGAATGGGGGCACCATCGAAACGAGCGACGTGCTCCACGGCCTCCCGCAGCCCCGTGGTTTGAGACTGCTTCTCCGTCCCTGTCACCCCATCGCGGGACACGGCGTAGATGTACCCGCGGGAGTGGGTGGCCACGGCCTCCAAAACCTCCTCGGAGGCCTGGGCCGGGGCGATGAACACGGGGTCGATCCCCGCGCGCTCGGCGGCCGCGATGAAGGGGGCACCCTCGCGCACGGGAATATCGGGGAGCAAAATCGCGTCCGCCCCGGCCTCGGCAAACTCCTGATAGAAGGTGTCCAGGCCCCGAGCAAAGGGAACGTTGCCGTAAACCAACATGCCCAGGGGCAGGCGGGGAAACTCCGCACGAATGGCACGAATCTGCTCCAAGGCCTCGGTCAGACCCACTCCTCCGGCCAAGGCGCGGACGTGAGAGGCCTGAATGGTGGGGCCATCGGCCACCGGATCGGAAAAGGGAACGCCGAGTTCCAGGGCGTCGGCACCGGCGGCCACGAGGGTGCGCACGATGGCGAGAGAATCTTTGGGAGAAGGATCGCCCAGCATGAGGAAGGGAACGAAGGCCCCTTCATCGTGAAGGCGGGAGAAGAGGGTATCAAAGCGGCTCATCGGTTTTCCTCCAAGACGAGTTCGGGGTGGGCATCGAGGGTGCGGCGCACGTGGTCTACGTCCTTATCACCGCGCCCGGAAAGAGAAACCAGGATGGTGAGATCCTTACCCTCCTCCTGGGCGGTGCGGGCGCGCTTGAGGGCATAGGCGAAGGCGTGGGAGGATTCCAGGGCCGGGATAATACCCTCCCGGCGGGCCAGAATCTGGAAGGCCTCTAGGGCCTCGGCATCGGTGATACCCACGTATTGAGCGCGGCCGGTGGCGGAAAGGTGGGCATGCTCCGGGCCCACGCCGGGATAATCCAGGCCCGCGGAGATGGAATAGGACTCCTCCACCTGGCCCTCCGCGGTACGCATGAGGTAAGAACGCGCGCCGTGAAGGATACCCACTTGGCCGTTATTGATGGTGGCGCCGTGGCGGCCGGAATCAAGGCCCTCGCCGCCCGGTTCCGCGCCGACTAACTCCACGGAGGGCTCATCAATGAACTCCGCAAACATGCCGATGGCATTGGAACCACCACCCACGCAGGCCACCACCACATCGGGCAATCCGCCGGTGCGCTCCACGATCTGCTCCTTGGCCTCCTGGGAAATGACGCGGTGAAACTCCTTGACGATGGTGGGGAAAGGATGCGGTCCGGCCGCGGTGCCCAGGAGGTAATGGGACTCGTGGAAAGTGGCCGTCCAATCGCGCAGGGCCTCATTCACGGCGTCCTTGAGGGTGCCCGAGCCGGTATCCACGGGTACCACGGTGGCTCCGTGGAGCTTCATGCGATAAACGTTGGGTTGCTGACGCTCCACGTCCTTGGTGCCCATATAAATCACGCACTCCATGCCTAGTAGCGCGCAGGCCAGGGCCGTGGCGGTGCCGTGCTGCCCGGCCCCGGTTTCCGCGATAATGCGCTTTTTGCCCATCTTCTTGGCCAGGAGAATCTGGCCGATCACCTGGTTGGTCTTGTGGGCGCCGCCATGCACTAGATCCTCGCGTTTGAGGAAGATGCGGATTGTGGGTTTTTCTGTGGTGGCTGGGGTGCTTGGGCTCCCGGCCTCGGCTGGGCTGTTTGAACTGTTTGCTTCGCTCGGGTCGCTTTTGTCGCCTGTGCCGCTCTGGTCCCCTGCGTCGCTCGCAGCGCCCGCGCCGTTCCCCGATGTTTCACGTGGAACATTGCGGCACTCGGTGAGTGGGGTGGGCCGCCCCAGGTAATCGCGGAGCAGGCCGCGATACTCTTCCATGAAGGCCTCATCGGCCAGGGCATCGACGAAGGCCTGTTCCAGCTGGTCTAGGGCGGGAATGAGGGACTCGGGGACGAACTGGCCGCCGAACTCCCCGAAGTATGCGGGTAGGAGGGGGTGCGAGGAAGTCATAGGTTATCCCTTCTGAGGTTGCTGCTGTGGTTGGTAGTCGGCTTGGTGGCTGTAGGAACGGATAAGGCGGAAGGCCTGGGTGATGGCGGCGGCGTCCTTCTCCCCTGCCCAGGCTCCGGCCTGCGGGCCGTATTCCACACCGGAATTGAGGTCCACCCCCAGGCAATCCACGGCGAGGGCCTGAGAAAGATTCTCGGGGTTTAGTCCCCCGGCGAGGAGGGAAAGGCGGCGCACCTCCACCGGGATACGGCTCCAATCGAAGGCATGGCCGGTGCCACCGGAGCCGGAATCGAGGACCAGCCGGTGTACGAGAGATTCTTCGATGAGGGGCACGAGGCCCTGCGCTACCCCTGGTCCCTCCGGGGCGGTCATGGAGACGGCCCGCCAGATCTGTACCTGTTCGCCGCCGTGGGCGTCGAGGTCCGCGCGAATGGAGCGAAGTAGACTCTCCTCCTCTGCGAGGGAACCCTGCAAGGGGGCGTGAACCTGAATGGCGGCCACGGGCAGGCCCTCAATTAGCTCTCCCCACCCGGAGGTGCGCCGGGAGACGGCCACGTAATCTAGGCCGGGCTCGGCTGCGATGATACGAAGCGCGGTTTCACGTGAAACATTGCGGGGCGAGGCTTCCTCGAAGATGAGACCACCATAGAGAGACCCGGCCGCGCGGGCGGCCTGAGTGGCGGAGGGGCGCTGGAGCCCGCAGACTTTGTTATCACCAAAGACCAGGCGTCGCGCCGCGCGGTCAATATCGGGCTGCCCCGTGAGTTGGGACCCCACGAGGAAGGCGTGAGAGTGAGCGCCCAGGTGCGCCACCGTGCGGTGGTCGCGGATACCGGACTCCGACACCACCACCACCTCCGGGGGCAGCAGGGCCGCCAAGCGCTGCGAGCGGGAGAGGTCGATGGAGAGGTCGTGGAGATTGCGGTGGTTGATGCCCACGATGCGGGCCCCCAAGTTCAGGGCGCGGCGCACCTCCTCCTCGTCGATCACCTCGGTGAGTACGTCGAGCCCCAGGCGCTCGGCCTCGGCGGCGAGGGCTCGATAGGTGGCGTCGTCCAGCACGGAGAGCATGAGCAGGATGGCATCTGCGCCAAAGTAGCGGGCGGCGTGCACCTGCACCTCGTCGATGATGAAGTCCTTGCAAAGCACCGGCAGGTGCGTGGTGGCTGCCACCGTGGCCAGGTGGTCGTAATCGCCGCCGAAGCGCTCCGGCTCGCAGAGCACCGAGATGGCCGAGGCGTAGCGGGAGTACACCGAGGCGATCTCGCCCGGCTCGTAGTGCTCCCGGATCATGCCCAGGGAGGGGGAGGAAGATTTGCACTCCATGATGAAGCGGTTGGTGCGGGCGGCAGTCGCGGGCACCTCACCCGGCCCCGTGCCAGCCCTATCCTCAGCCTCCGAGCCCCCCAGCGCGCGATACAGGGAACGCTCGGAGCGCGAAAGATCGCGGGGGTTCACGTGGGCGATGCGGGCGAGAATCTCCTCTAGGTGCCCGCGCCGCGCGGTCACGATTCCCTCTAGAACAGTGGGCAGATTAGCCGGCATAGTTCGCCTCCTCGTGGGTGTGCAACCATTCATTGACGGTGCCCTCGGACATCGTGGAAAGGGCGCGCTCCACGCCCTCGCGGATACTGGCGGCGTGGCCGGATACGTAGAACATCGCTCCGGCCGAGGCCGCCAGGGCCTCCCGGTGCGCAGCGGGGCCGGTGCCCTCAAAAGCCGCGTAGAGGTGCCGGGCGTTCTCCTGGGCATCACCGCCCACGAGGGCGTCGAGGGAGTGTGTGCCCAGGCCCATCTCGGCGGGGGTGAGCGTGTACTCCTCGATCTCCCCGGTGGGGGTGAGTTCCCATACCTGGGTGGGGCCCCACACGGCGATCTCATCGGCCCCGGAGCCGTGCACCACCAGGGCGCGGGTGCGGCCTAACTCCCTAAATACCTCGGCCAGCATGCGCCCCATGCGTGGTTGGGCCACGCCCATGATTTCAAACTCCGGGCGCGCCGGGGAGAGCACGGGGCCCAGGGTGTTGAAGATGGTGGAGATTTTGAGGGCTCGGCGCACCGGTTGCACGTGGGCGATGGCGGGGTGATAGGCCGGGGCGAAGAGGAAGGTGAAGCGGGAGGCCTGGAACTGCCGCACGGCGCGTTCGGGGTCGAGGTCCAGGGGGATGTTCATGGCTTCGAGGACGTCGGCGGAGCCGGAGGCGGAGGAGACGGAGCGGTTACCGCACTTAATCATCGTCACTCCCCCGGCGGCGGCGATGAGCGAGGCCCCGGTGGTGATGTTGATGGTATTCAGACCATCGCCACCTGTTCCGGCGGTATCGGTGATTCCCTTCCCGGTGATGGGAAAGGGCCGCCCGGCAGCGAGGAAGGCACGCGCCGCCCCGAGGAGGTCGGCGCGGGTTTCCCCGCGGGTGCGAATCCCGGTGAGTAGGGCGGCGATATGTACGTCGTCGTACTCCCCCACGGTGAGCGGGGTAAAGACCTCTTGGACCTGCTCGGCCGTGGGGTTGGGGTTATCCAGAAAGGCGGTGAGCGCGCGCAGGGATTCGGGGTTGGTCATGGGTTAATCCTTCCGGGATTCCAAGAGGTGAGCGATGAGGCGGTCCAGCAGAATCGGGCCGCTGGGGCTGAGCACCGATTCCGGGTGGAATTGCAGGCCGATGGCGGGCTGCTCGACGCAGCGGGCGGCCATGACCACTTCCCCGATGCGGGAGGAGGACCACCCCAGGGCCTCCATGCCGTCTGGCACGGTGGTGCAACCCAGGGAGTGATAGCGGGCCACGGGTACGGCATGGCCGGGGTCCTCGGGGTGGTCGGGCTCGGCGTCGATAGTAAGCCCGTGGAAAATCTCGGAGGTGGCGGCGGCCTCGGTGAGGCGCATGACGTCGGTGGTGCCGTGAACCGGCCCGCAGGGCACGACGCTGCCGCCGAAGTGTTCGAGGATCGCCTGGAATCCCAGGCAGATGCCCAGCACGGGAATCTGCTGGTCCAATGCCTGCGCCAGTACCTCCATCATGGCCCCGGCTTGGCGGGGGTGGCCGGGGCCGGGAGAGAGCACGATGAGGTCGGGGCGGGCGGCAAAGACCTCCTCGGGCGCGATGGTATTGCGGAATACCGTGCAGCGGTGCCCGCCGCCGCGCAGAGCATCGACGAGGTTGTATACAAAGGAATCGTGGTTATCTATGAGCACGATGTGGGCGGGGTTCATCGGATCACCTCCAGATTCTTGGCCTGAGCCAGGGCGAGGGCGTGGAGCACGGCATAGGCCTTGTGCAGGGTTTCGTCGGCCTCGGCTTGGGGGTCGGAATCACGCACCACGCCCGCCCCGGCCTGCACCACGGCGGTGCCGTCCTGCACAAAGGCGGAGCGAATCACGATGCAGGTATCCATGTCCCCTCCCCCACGCAGGTATCCCACGGCACCACCGTAGGAGCCTCGCCTTTGCTTTTCGACGCCCCGCAGCAACTCCGTGGCACGCAACTTCGGGGCCCCGGTGAGGGTGCCCATGTTCATGCAGGCGCGGTAAGCATCGAGGGCATCGAGGCCGGGCGCGAGGGTGGCCGTGACTCGGGAAACAAGGTGCATGACGCGGGAGTAGCGATCCACCTGGAGGAGGTCGGCCACGCGGCGGGTGCCCACCTCGGCCACGCGGGCAAGATCATTGCGGGCGAGGTCCACGAGCATGGTGTGCTCGGCCAGTTCCTTGGCGTCGGTACGCATAGCTAGTTCGTTGCGAATATCGAGCTCGTGGTTGATGGAGCCGTCCGGGTTGAGTCCGCGCGGGCGGGTTCCGGCGATGGGATAGAGCTGGAGGCTGCGGTTGGTGGCCTCGAACTTGAGGTTCGATTCCGGGGAGGCGCCGAAGAGTTCGTAGGCGCGGCCATCGAGGGAGACCCCGCGCAGGTAAAACATGTAGGGGCTGGGGTTGGTGGTGCGCAGGTGCCGGTAAGCGGCAAAGGCGTCGGGACACTCAGCGGTGAAGGAACGAGCGGGTACCACCTGGTAGATGTCGCCGTTCTCGATGTTTCCTTTGAGTTCTTCCACCTGGGCGCGGAATTGGGCGTCGGAGGTCTGTGCTTGCACTCGGAGGGTGCCACCGGAGGTTCCTGGAGAGGGGGCATGTTTCACGTGAAACATCTCGATGCGCTGGGCTAGTTCTTCCACTCGGCGGCGCAGGGCCTCCTCCTGCTCCTCCCCCACGGCGATGCCACGCAGGGTGGCGGTGTGCTCGCGGTGGTTAATTTCTAGCACCACCTCGGCCAGATGGAACTGATAATCGGGGTAGGTATTAGCGGAGTCTGCCACGGCGGGCAGATTCTCGAAGGTATCGAGGTAATCAAAGGCCATGCCGCCCAGCAGAAGAGGCAGGCCCTCGGGGTAACCTTGGGCCTCTACGAGGCGGCGCAGTGGCTCCACGGTGCTCGTGGCGGTGAGGCGCTCGGCCTCCTCGGCGGCGTCGGAAAGCGGAAAGCGGAACCCCTCCCCTTCCCGATATTGCGCGAGGGAATCACGGAGGAAGGCGGCGATATTTTCCCCGGAAGGTGTGAGCGCGGTGAGGTGCACGCGCTGCCCCTCGCAGGTGAGCCGCAGGGAGGAATCGAGGACCGCGAGGGAACTAATGCCGGAGCGGGTGGAGATGTCCGCGCTTTCGAGCAGTGCGCCGCCCTCGGTTTCGGTTCCGCCGAGGGCATGGAAGAGCGCGGAGGCGTCCTCGTGATACGTCACTTGACGATCAACAATGTATGGTTCGGTACCTTGAGTCATGTGCTTCATCCTTGGGTGATTTATTGGTTTTGCGGTGAAGCGGGCCCTCATGCCCCCAGATATGCGGAAGGCCCGCTGCTTCCTGGGGGAAGCCCGCGAGCCGGAGGTGATACGTGAGAAGGGCGGCCCGCTAGGAAGCGTGCCACCACCACTGCATAGAGGGAATAATGGTCAACGTCACACCGCTATCCTAGTCAGTGGTATGGGTAATAGGCAAGGGCTTTAGTTATCGGAGGCGCGGGCGGCGCGACGCAGCGCGTCCATGTCCACCGCGGGCTTCGGTCCGCCGGTTTCCGCCTCGATCATACGGCGGGCGTCGATAACTGCCACCGCGTGCGCGGCCTTCCCGGCACCCGCCCCTATCGCCACCAGGGCGATGAGCACCGTGAGCACCGGCAGCAGCCACAGCCAACCCTGCGCGATGAAGGAAAAACAGGCGCCGAAAATCAGCGCGATTCCGCCCAGGGTCCAAAAAGGCCCGGCGATGCGGTGCGCGAGTTCCCACAGGTCCTGGCTCTTGCGCACCTCGGGCACGCGAATCCCCACCACCCCGTTGCCAGGGAGTTTGGCCGCCCACGCGAGGCCACCGATCACGGTGAGGATGAGGCCGAGGACAAGCAGAATCACGCCAAAGATCATGCTGCTCATTCTATGCCTCCACGATCCCCCGCCGCGCGGTTACCCTCGAAGCCATGAACACCCCACTCCCCTCCTTCCGCAACTCCGCCGCCGACTTCCTTCCCCAGGCCCTCGGTGGCATCATCGCCGCCCACCCCGAGGCCCGCTGGGACGAACGCGGCTTCATCGCTCACGACGCCCCGCGCCCCGACCGCCCGCGCGTGGCCGTGATCTCCGGCGGTGGCTCCGGTCACGAACCCCTCCACGCGGGCTTCCTCGGCACCGGCATGCTCAGCGCCGTGTGCCCCGGCCTGCTCTTCACCTCCCCCAACGCCGTGCAAATCACCGAGGCCACCCGCTGGGCCGATCAGGGTGCGGGTGTGCTCCACGTGGTGAAGAACTACACCGGCGACGTGATGAACTTCCGCGTGGCCCGCCAGGCGCTCAGCACCGTGCCCACCCGCGAGGTGCGCGTGGCCGAGGACGTGGCCACCGAGGGAACGGGCGACGGCCCCGGCCGCCGAGGTACCGCCGCCACCATTCTGGTGGAGAAGATAGCCGGAGCCGCTGCCCAGCGCGGCGATACCATCGACGCTGTGGCCGACCTCGCGCAGTGGGTGGCCGATAACTCCCGCAGCATGGCCGTGGCCCTCGCGCCGGGGCACCTGCCCACCACCGGGGAACAGACCTTTAACCTTGGTGAGGGAGAGATGGAGGTGGGCGTGGGTATCCACGGCGAGCGCGGCACCTCCCGCGAACAGGCCGCCCCGGCCGCCGAGATCGTGGAGCGTCTGCTGGGGTCGGTGGCAGATTCCCTCGATCTGCACGAGGGGGAAGAGGTGATTCTGCTGTTCAATGGCCTGGGTGGCACCTCCTCCCTGGAACTGCACCTGCTCCTGGGGGAGGCCCTGAACTGGCTGGCGCAGCGCGGCATCATCGTGCGGCGCAACCTGGTGGGCAACTATGTCACCTCCGTGAACATGGCCGGAGCCTCCCTCACGCTCAGCCGCGCCACCAGCGAGATTATAGACCTTATCGACGCCCCCACCACCGCGCCCGCCTGGCCCCAACGCATCAGTGACAAGGCCCATTGCGAACCCGCCCGGCTGCACGCCGAGGACACCCTGCCCACCGAGGGCGCGGAAAACACCTGGCTCAGTGGTTTTGTGCGCCGCGTTCAGGAGGGCAGCGGACACCTCACCGAACTCGACCGCTTGGCCGGCGACGGAGACTTTGGCACCAATATGGAGGCCGCCTTGGTAGACATCGCCCTCCCCCTGCGCGGCCCCAACCCCGAAGTGCTCGACGGGCTCTCGCGCCGCTTCCTCATTCGCTCCGGTGGAACCTCCGGTGCGGTGCTGGGTACCCTCTTCCGCGAACTCGCCGCTGCCCTACGTGAGGAGGACTCTCCCGCCGGGCTCGCCACGGGGCTTGACCGCGCCTGCGCGGCGATTGCGGAGCTCGGTGGCGCGCAGCGTGGGGACGGGACGCTTCTCGACGCCCTCCTGCCCGCCGCCGAAGCCGTGGCGGGGGTGGTCGGCGGTGTGGCTACTGGCTCTGATGGGGCCGGTGGAGCCAGTGGAAGCGTAAGTGAAGCGGAATGGGAAGAGGCTCTTGCCGCCGCACACCGCGCCGCAGAAGAAGGGGCCGAATCAACGCGGAATATGACCGCGAAGAAGGGGCGGGCCTCCTACGTGGGTGAGGCCTCCAAGGGTGTTATTGATCCTGGGGCTTTGTTGGTGGCGTGGGTGTTTGGGGAGTGATGCTAAGCCGTTAGGAGCTGACCATGCGTTTTTTGCTGTGTGGTGAAGCTCAAAGCATCAGATACCGTGAGCCTACCGTTGGTGGGATTATCCCCTTATGATTTTTGGTTGCGGCGGCGCCGAGCGGCGCGTTCCTCGGCATCGGATTCCGCAAAGCGAAAGGTTAAGCGGGGAGCGTTTTCGAAGTATCGAGCAGGGTCCTCTTGGAGCAAGCGGATTCGATCTTGACGGTGGGCATCAAAAAGTTCGCCCTTTATACGGCTCATCAGTGCACCCCTTCACAGTATGGCGTGTGGTTGAATGGTCTGTTGCCTATCCTAGAAGCTTCCACTTCAATTTTCCACTGTCAGTCACTCCGTATCGCGTGCTGTTGCGATGGGGATTGACTTTGCATTTTCGTCTTTTATGTACGTAAGACATAGGAGAGATGCAAAGTGATTCAGAAGGATTTTCCCGTGGAAATTGTCAATATCCCACGGGTATTCCGAATCGACGGTTAGCAATCTAAATAGTTTATCCCCGGTGCTTACTGGCATGACGGCAAAGCATCCATACTCCAGCGGTTTCCCATTTGTATCTGAAAAATCTGTCGTGTCGGGTTCGTATCTTCCTTGATTGCTTTCCACAGCAATGCGAAGTGACTCATCTTCCAGGGTAAATCTTCGACTCGAATGGTGATTTTGGCGCCCGCCGTGAACAAAAGGGGACGCCTTTAGCTCTATGGGATCGTCACTATGGACCTCGAATAGGTTTGCCCGGACTCCCTCATTCGGGCCAATGCGCTCTCTGACCACTGACATGATCGCTTTTCGTGCGGCCGCGATCTGTTTGTCTCGCTCTTTCTTATCGGAAATGTGGAGTGCGTCGCCAATTCCTTGAGTGCCATCCGTGAGGGTCTTTATGATTGATTCTATGGCGTCTCTTTGGGTTTTGTCCCATTCTTCCTCTAGTGAAAAATTGCGACGGTCTCTAAGATTGTCCAGGATGAAGCATGCAATGATAATTGCGAGAGCGAGCGCAAAGGCTATCCAGTTTTTATTAAAAAAGCTGCTTGCAAGTATTGATGATATAGCTATTGCTGCATTGAGTACTACAGGATTGATGCTTGCTATGTTCCTTGCCCAGGTTGGCTCGGGAAGGACGGGCTCCTTATGTATTTTGTTTGAAAATGGGTACCCCATGATATTAATTTTCATCCCCCGATATGAGTTAATTTTTCTTAGCATCTGCCGGCCTGAGATTCTGTGACAGTTGCTAGGAGAAAATTATACAGAACGATGGATCTCTTGGGGTACCGAGCACGTCGTAAGTGCCCTCCCCCTCCCCCCAAGCAGTTATCCCCCTCCCCCACCGATCTTGTAATCTAACGGTCTACCTGCGGCGTCGATAGTGCGGCGCCGTGCCCGACGTCGATAGTTAGAAAGCGCAGGATCACATGGATTTCAGGCGCATGGCTTCCTCGTTGCTCTTTAGGGTGGTTGTGGCCATCATCTTGGGCATCTCGTGTAGCTTCTTTTTCCCGGAGGCCCTGGCCAGGGTGTTCATCACCTTCAATGGTCTGTTCTCGAACTTCCTGGGCTTCTTCGTCCCGCTGCTGATTTTCGCGCTGATTACCCCGGCCATCGCGGGCCTGGGGCGCGGCGCGGGCAAGTGGTTGGCGATCACCACGGGGGTGGCGTACACCTCCACGGTCTTGTCCGGCTTGCTGGCCTATGGCGTGGCGCGCGGGGTGTATCCCTCGCTGCTGGCCGGAGAGCGCCTGGACACCAACGTTTCCGACATTGAGGCCGGGGCGATTGCTCCGTACTTCACGGTGGAGATGCCGCCGCCCTTGGAACTGATGAGTGCCCTGCTCTTGGCCTTCTGCTTGGGCGTGGCGATGGCCACGATGAAGGCGGATCGCCTGTATAACGCTACCCGCGAGTTGGAGCAGATCGTGATGAAGGTGGTGAGTTCCTTCATTGTTCCGCTGTTGCCGCTGTTCATCTTCGGCATGTTCCTGAACCTGGGTATGAACGGCAATCTGGTGGATACCCTGGTGGCCTTCGGCAAGGTGCTGGTGCTAGCCACGGTGATGACGCTGGTGTACCTGGTGCTGCAATTCTGCCTGGCGGGCGCGCTCACGGGCACGAACCCGCTGCGTGCGCTGCGCACCATGCTCCCGGCCTATGGTACGGCGCTGGGTACGGCCTCCTCGGCGGCCACCATTCCGGTCACGTACCGTGCGGTGCGTAAGAACGGCGTGGCCTCCAATGTGGCGGGCTTTGTGGTGCCGCTGTGCGCCATGATTCACCTGGCGGGCTCGATGATGAAGCTGACGCTTTTCGCCTTCGCCATCGTGTACATGTCGGGCATGGAGGTATCCGTGGGCCTGGCAGTGGGCTTCATCTTCATGCTGGGCATCACGATGATCGCGGCCCCCGGTGTGCCGGGCGGCGGCGTGATGGCGGCGGTGGCGCTGCTGAGCAGCATGTTGGGCTTTAGCGACGACCAGGTGGCCCTGATGATCGCCGCCTACATCGCCATTGATTCCTTTGGTACTGCCGCGAATGTCACGGGCGACGGCGCGATTGCGCTCATCATCAACAAGTTCGCCCGCAACGATCTCCCGGAGGAGGAGAACACGTTGGAGGAGGGCGAGGCGGCCCCGAGTGCGGCTTAAGCGCCAAGCATCAAGCGCCAAGCATCGCCCAGGGCGCAAAAGTGCCCGGGCTGCTATTGGTAGCGCCTACAGGGACACGGCAGTATCCTCCTAGCAGGAGGTTACATGTCCCGTATCAGTCCAAAAATCCGCATTGCCATGTCTCTTGGCAGCTGGGTGTTTATTTTCATTATCATGCTCTTCGTTGCGGACGGTAATTTTTCTCAGGCTCTCTTTTCTCCCTTATCCATGATGATAGGTTTCCTCTCTTTTATTAATATCATGGTAATTATTGTGCAAGAGAAAAATAAGAATGACTCTGCATAGTGGACATCTTTATAGGAGAGCGTACTGAGGAGAGAGGTCAGCCCCAGTACATCATGCTCTCCACCAAAAGAAATGCTCCCCGTAGGTGGACTGAAGCAATCAGCCATTCACTGCGGGGAGCTTTTCTATTCTGAGGAGCCGAACAAGAGTGGAGCCGGGTTATGGTGTACTACCGATACCCAAGTGCAAGCCTCACTCAGGCGCCGTCGATAAGCAAAGTTTGATAAGCCAAAGCGGCAGGAACGCAGCCTCTACCCGACTTTGTGGAAGCGCAGCGGCGATACCGCCTGCTCTTCCTCGTGGTCGGGGCCGAGCGGGATGCCGGTGCGGTCGCGCAGCACGAGAGCGGCGGCCAGGCCCACGATGGTCATAAAGGCGAGGTACATGGAGATGGCCTCGGTGCCGCCGGTGGTTTCGTAGAGCCACTGGGCGATCATGGGGGCGAACGCGCCGCCGAAGATGGCGCCGATGGCGTAGCTGATGGAGACGCCGGAGAAGCGCATGGAGGCCGGGAAGAGTTCGGCGTAGGTGGCCGATTGCTGGCCGTAGGTGAGGCCGAGGCCCACGGTGAGCAGCAGCAGACCCACGGTGAGCATGGTGGTGCCACCGAGGTTGATGAGGGGGAAGAGCGCCACGGCGCCGAGGAGCTGGGTGAGGTAGCCCACGATGTAGGTGGTGCGGCGGCCCAGCTTGTCGGAGAGCCACCCGGCGAACCCGGTGGTGATGAGCCAGGCCACGGCGGAGGCGGTGACGGCCCAGAGCACGGTGGAGCGGTCGAGCGCCACGGGGCCCTCGGGGTTGGAGGCGTACTTTTGCACGTAGCCGCCGGCGGTCATGTAGCCCACGGCGTTGTTACCGGCAAAGAGCAGGGCGGCCACAAACACCAGCGGAGTGCTCTTGCGGAAGAGGTCGGAGATGGGGCTAGATGAGGTCTTTTTGCGTTCCTCGATCTCCGCGAACACGGGGGATTCTTCCACGCCCATGCGCACCAGGTAACCCACGGCCACGAGCACGATGCTCAGCAGGAAGGGCACGCGCCAACCCCATTCCAGGAAGGCGTCGCCAGGCGCGATGGTGCTCATCAGCGCGAGCACGCCGGAGGAGAGCAGCAGACCCGCGGGCACACCCATTTGGGGGAAGGAACCGAAGAAACCGCGCTTATCGGTGGGTGCGTGCTCCACGGAGAGCAGCACCGCGCCGCCCCATTCGCCACCGGCGGAAATGCCCTGGATGATGCGCAGAATGATGAGGAGGATCGGCGCGGCGATGCCGATGGATTCGTAGGTGGGCAGCACACCGATGAGGGTGGTGGCGATGCCCATGCCGAAGAGTGTGACCATGAGCACCACGCGGCGCCCGTAGCGGTCACCGAAGTAGCCCGCGAGGAAGGCACCGAAGGGGCGGAAGAGGAAGGAAAGGCCCACGGTGAGGTAGCTCAGAATGGAGGCCAGGCCGCCTTCTACCTCGCTGAAAAAGAGGTGGTTGAACACCAGGCCCGCGGCGGCGGCGTAGAGGAAGTAGTCGTACCACTCCACGGCGGTGCCGATGGTCGTGGCAAAGAGCACGCGCCTGCGCGCCTGTGCGCTCAGTTCGGGAGCGGAGTTTATACTGGTCAAAGCGGGTGGCCTCCTTTTGAGGTCGGGTGAATCTGCCGGTGCTGCTTGTTCCTGAATCGCTTTTCCGGCATAAAGTGTTACTTAGGCTACATGGTGGGTGGGGCGCGGGGGTAGTTTTATTTTGCTTATCGACGTTCCGGTGGTTCCACTCTGCGGTTTCCTTGGTATTTTCTTGGGGTGCTCTTCGCGCGGTTGAGCCGCTGCTCGCTGGCACAACACGCCGTGTCCCACCCACCTACTACACTGTTCAACCATGACGAATCCCAGCGATACCCCTTCTATCCCGCCGCACCGCTATACCGCGCAACTGGCCGCGCAGATTGAGCAATCGTGGCAGGGTTATTGGGCGGAGAATGGCACCTTTAACGCGCCCAATCCAGTGGGCGACCTCGCCCCCGAACAGGGGGAAGGAGCGCTGCCGGAGGATAAGCTCTTTGTCCAAGACATGTTCCCCTACCCCTCCGGGGCGGGGCTGCACGTGGGGCACCCGCTGGGTTATATCGCTACGGACGTCTACGCCCGTTTCCACCGCTCGCTGGGCAAGAATGTGCTGCACACCTTGGGTTATGATGCCTTTGGCTTGCCTGCCGAGCAGTATGCCATCCAAACGGGCACGCACCCGCGCACTACCACGATGGCGAATATTGAGAATATGAAGCGCCAGTTGGGGGCGTTGGGCCTTGGCCATGACCGCCGCCGCAGCGTGGCTACCACGGACCCCGAGTTTTATCGGTGGACGCAGTGGATTTTCCTTCAGATTTATAACTCCTGGTTTGACCCGGAGCAGGGCAAGGCCCGCCGTATTGATGAACTCGTGGAGATGCTGGAAAGCGGCCAGATGCCGCTGCCGGAGGGCTTTGAGGGGCCGTATGCGCAATTGAGCGCCCTGGATAAGCAAAAGGTGATTGATGAGTTCCGCCTGGTTTATCGCTCCTCTTCGATGGTGAATTGGTGCCCCGGCCTGGGGACCGTCTTGGCCAATGAGGAGGTCACGGCGGAGGGCCGCTCTGAGCGCGGTAATTTCCCGGTATTCCGCAAGCGCCTTTCTCAGTGGATGATGCGTATTACGGCGTATTCGGATCGTCTTATTGACGATCTGGAGCATGTGGATTGGCCGGAGAAGGTTAAGGCCATGCAGCGCAATTGGATTGGCCGTTCGCGGGGTGCGGAGGTTCACTTCCCATCCCAGGGGCACGATCTAACGGTATTTACCACCCGCCCTGATACGCTTTTTGGCGCCTCTTATATGGTGCTGGCCCCGGAGCATGAATTGGTGGATACCTTGGTGGCCGGTGGTACCGGTTCCTATGAGGGAATTGATGAGCGCTGGACTTATGGGCAGGCCACACCCAAGGAGGCCGTGGCGGCTTATCGCGCGGCTATTGCGGCGAAGTCCGATTTGGAGCGCCAGGAGAATAAGGAGAAAACCGGCGTATTCCTGGGTGCTTATGGCACCAATCCGGTGAATGGGGAGCAGGTGCCCGTATTCATTGCGGATTATGTGCTCACCGGCTATGGCACGGGTGCGATTATGGCCGTGCCCGCCCACGATCCCCGCGATTATGAGTTTGCTCAGGCCTTTGGGCTGCCGATCCGCCCGGTGATTGAGGGCGGCAATATCAGCGAGGAGGCCTACGAGGGCGATGGCGCGCATATCAATTCCGCCAACGCCGAGGGCCTGGACCTCAATGGCATGGATAAGCCCACCGCCATCGCCCAGGCGATTGAATGGTTGGAGGAGCGCGGCGCGGGCCGGGGCCGTATCCAGTACAAGCTGCGCGATTGGCTCTTTGCCCGCCAGCGCTATTGGGGCGAGCCCTTCCCCATCGTCTACGACGCCCAGGGCGTCGCTCATGCTCTCCCGGAGGAGATGCTGCCGGTGAACCTCCCCGAGGTGGAGGATTATAAGCCGGAGGCGGCGGACCCGAACGACGCCGATTCCGAGCCCCACCCGCCCCTGGCCAAGGTGCGCGATTGGGTAGAGGTGGAGCTGGATCTGGGCGACGGCCCGCAGACCTACTACCGGGATACCAACGTCATGCCTCAGTGGGCCGGTTCCTCCTGGTACCAGTTGCGCTACATCGACCCCACCAATGAGCAGGCCTTCTGCGATATTGAAAACGAGCGTTACTGGACGGGTCCGCGCCCCGAGCAGCACGGTCCGCAGGATCCGGGCGGCGTGGACCTCTACGTGGGCGGCGTGGAGCACGCCGTGCTGCACCTGCTCTACTCCCGCTTCTGGCACAAGGTGCTCTTTGACCTCGGTTACGTCACCTCCTCTGAGCCCTACCGCCGCCTGTTCAACCAGGGGTATATCCAGGCTTATGCCTACACGGATTCCCGCGGGGTCTACGTGCCTGCCGCCGAGGTGGAGGAGCGCGATGGTGAGTTCTTCTACCAGGGCGAAAAGGTGAAGCAGGAGTACGGCAAGATGGGTAAATCCCTGAAGAACGCCGTGGCTCCCGATGATATTTGCCGTGACTTCGGTGCCGATACCCTGCGCGTGTACGAGATGTCGATGGGGCCGCTGGATACCTCGCGCCCCTGGGCCACCAAGGACGTTGTGGGTGCGCACCGATTCCTGCAACGCCTGTGGCGTCTCATCGTGGCGGAGGATACCGGGGCGCTCACCGTCTCCGAGGCCACCCCCACCAAGGACGACCTCAAGGCCCTGCATCGCACCATCGCCGGGGTGCGCGAGGACTACACCCACCTGCACAACAACACGGTGGTGGCCAAGCTCATCGAGTACGTCAATTACCTCACCAAGGCCTACCCCACCGAGGTGCCGCGCGAACTCGTGGAGCCGCTGCCCATCATGCTCTCCCCCGTGGCCCCGCACATCGCGGAGGAACTGTGGAGCCGCCTGGGCCACGAGGGCACCATCGCCTTCGTCCCCTTCCCCATCCACGAGGAAAAGTGGCTGGTGGACGATGAGGTAGAGCTGCCCGTGCAGGTCAATGGCAAGGTGCGAGGCCGCATCACCGTGCCCGCCGAGGCCGAACAGCAGGTGCTTATCGACGCCGCCCTGGCCGACCCCAAGGTGGCCGAGCATGTGGAGGGTAAGAACGTGGTCAAGACCATCGTGGTGCCCGGCCGCATGGTGAACCTGGTGGTGAAGTAGTCCTTAGACCACGGACATGTTGTGCCCCAGCTGAGCCGCCACGACGAAGAGCGCCGCGGCGGCGACCCACACCGCCCACCACCGGCGTTTGGGCAGCGGGGGTAGATGAGGGAGTTCGTGTGATTCCTCCGTGGCAGCCTTATTTTCCGCTAACCACTGCCAATCGGTGCCATAGGCGCCGTGGCGGAGAGCCCAGCGCTTAATGTTGCGGGCGTCGTGGAGGGTATGAGCCAGCCAGTATGCACCGGGGAGTCCGGTGGATACGGTGAAAACGATTCCGGCGATGAGATTCCACATAATATCGTGGCCCTGATAGATGCGGATGCCGTGGAAGGCCGCAAAGAGAAAGAGGAGGGCCACTCCTAGGCTGACTCCGGAGAGAATACGCTTGATCGTGGTAGGGCGGTAGGTATAAAACGTCCCGAGGCGATCAGTGCGATCCGTGGCATGGGTGGCGATTCGCGTTGGCCCCGGTTCCCTCGCTTCGCTCATGGGGCTCATGCTAATGGAGATCTTCCGATATTCCTCGTGAAAATTGCTCGTCGGGAAGGATTGGGTACAAAGGTAGATTCCTCTGATGTTTCACGTGAAACATGGGGATCGTACAGCGGGAACACAGGGCATCCCCCTACCCTGGTCGCCATGCTTTTTTCCACCGATGAGCGCCGCAGCGGAACACGCACGATTCTTTTTGCGGTGTATGCCGCAGCCCTCTTCGCCGCGACGCTTCTCAAAGGGCAACTGAGCATTGGGGACGTATGGGACGTGGAGTCCCACCACCAGCGCAGCATTGATGTGGAACTCTTCAACGGATTCAGCGACGCCCCGGTGTGGTGGGGGCCGTGGCTCAACACCGTGGGCAACGTGGCGCTCTTTATTCCCCTTGGCGTATTCGTGGCGCTGGCGTGGAATGAGGGAACCGGGCGTTCCCTGCTGAGGGCGGGTGGCGTGGGTGCGCTCACCAGTGCGGTGATCGAAACCGCCCAATACGTCTTTGCCGTGGGATACAGCGATGTGGATGACCTGGTGTGCAATACCGTGGGGGCCGTGATGGGGGCATGGGGAGCGCGCCGGGTGGTTCAGAGCCGGATGATTCAACGCCAGGGAGAGCTCAGCGCGCGATAGCCGCGTAGTTCCCGCGCTGAGGCGCGGGAGATGGCCTCGGCAATCCGGGAGGCCGAGGTGGGGGCGGGTCCATCGGGAGTCTCCGCCGCGATGCGGCTTGCCACCGCGTGAAGATGAACGGCGATCACGGAGGCCTGATGGGCTTGGTCGGGAATCCGGGCGAGCCAGGCCCCTAGGAGCCCGGAGAGAACATCCCCGGAACCGGGGGTAGCGGCCCAGGAATGGCCGGCGTCGATAATCACGGTGGTGTTTTCCTGTGCCACCACGCTAAAGCGTCCTTTGAGCACCACCACTGCCCCGAGCTTCGTGGACAATTTGCGGGCCTTCTCCCAGTGGGGGACGCAGTGCGGGGCGTTACCGGATTCCATTCCGATGGCCTGGCTGAGCCGCCGAAACTCACCGGAGTGTGGGGTGAGCACGGTGGTGCCGCGGGGGCGTCGGCAAAGCAATTCCCTGAGTTCTGTGCGTTGGGCGAGGAGGGTGAGCGCATCGGCATCGCAGAGCACGGGTTCCGGGCGGCGCAGGATAGCGGCCAATTCCGCTGCCGCGTGATCGTCGGTGCCGCGCCCCGGGCCTACCACCCAGGCCTGAACTCGCCCGGTTTCTTCCAGAGTGGCGGTGCCCACCACCTCGGGAAGGTGGGACACGATGGTGCGGTATTCCTTTCCCATGTAGCGCACCATCGAGGGGGTGGCGCGGATGGACGCCTCGGTGCTGAGCAGCCCGGCACCCAGATAGGTCTCACTACCGGCGAGTACCCCCACCACGCCGGAACTGTATTTATCATCGCTTCCACCGGGCTCTAATTCTCCGATGAGCACGGGAATGGGTGGCACCGGCTCGAACCCCTCGGGGGCGGGCGGAGTGATGGAGCGATGGAGAAAAGCGGGGGCCGTATCCTCCTGTTGATCGAGTAATTCGCCCAGGCTGGGGCCGCTTTCTAGAGCAATATCGGTGCAGAGCACCTGGCCGCACGCCGTGTGGGCGGCGTGTGCTCCACGCAGGCCGCCGAAGGTGAGAGTGGTGGTGGCGGTGATGAATCCCGCCACCGTGCGCGTGCGCCCCTCGTAGGAAACCTCGCGGGGTGCGGGCGGGCGCCCGGTATCGGCGGGAAGTCCCGAGGGGACGTCGATAGCCAGCACGGGAATCGGAGAATGGGTCAGTGCATCTGCAAGCCAGGCCTGGGAATCGGGGAGTCCGGCGCGGCCGCTGAGCCCCGCAATACCGTCGATCACCAGGTGATAGGTCCAGGCGGCCCGCTCCCCCACGCGCTCCGGGGCCTCCTCAAGAAAGGTCCCGCGGGCTTGAAGAAAGGCGCGGGTGGCTCCCTCGTGGGTGGTGTTTCCCACGGCCAGGGCGTCTACCTGAATCCCCTGTTCGCGGAGGAAGGCGCCGCAATAGAGAGCGTCGCCGCCGTTGCCCCCGGTACCTACGAGGAGGAGTACGCGAGCATCCGGGTTCGATAACCCAGATCCCTCCGGGGTGCGCACAGTAGTAGTCAGCATTGCCACAGCAGCCGACGCCACGGCACGAGCGGCCTCGCGTATGAGCTGGTCGGGCTGAGTTTGAGCGCTCAGGAGTACGGCCTCGGCACGGCGGATGCGTTCTACTGCGTAGATGCGGCTCATAATTTGGTATAATACCCGCTCGTTTCTCCCCAGGAGCGGGGGAATATTTAGGTAAGCCTACCCCCAGATTAGGGTGACCACTACGGGAAGGAGGGTCCCCTGACCTGCTTCTTTAGAAAATGAGGAAAATATTTTCCATCAAAGGGTTGATTGCCGCGAGGTTGTAAGGTTACCCTGTGCTTAGATCAAAACGGGAGCCGCCGGAGAGGTTCTCGGAACTTGATCGAACGGGAAACCACAGTGAGTGCGTCCAACAGGGTCGTGCAGTGTAAGAAGGCTCCGGTCGAGGTGCGTGGAAACGGCACAGCGGCCGGAGTCTTTTTATGCTCACGGTACCCTTGAGGCTGAATAACGCTCCCTCGTAACCCGCAACCAGGGGGAGAAAGCACGAAAGTGGCGTGGTGATGGAGAAGATAACTCAGTGGATGCACCGCATGCCCCGCGATGGATGGGTGGCGGTATGTGCGCTGTGCTGGATGATTTTTGCCCTGCGGATCAGCAATCCCTGGGAGGTCACCGCTGAAAGCGCGCTATGGGCGGTCATTCTCACCGCCAGCGTTGCCCTCGCGGTGCGCTATCCCGTGGGGGGCAGCATCGGCTTTTTAGTGTCCTTTGCTTGCACCGTGTACTTGCCGCACCTTTTCTTGCCGCCCAATGTATTTCTGTGCGCCATTCTCATGGCGATTGTGGGATACCACGGGCGTTGGTGGCTTCTCATTCCCGTGGGCGTGGCGGTCGGGTTTCTAGGCCTTATTGATCGCAATTCAAAGACCATTGAGGCCGACTTTTCCGCCATCGTTATTTGGGAAAGTTTTATGATCGTCACGGCGTTTGCCGGGTGGATTTTGGGGCGCAAGGTGCGCCAGAAGATCGAATTGGCGGAACAATGGCGCGCTGAATATCGCAGAAGCCGCGAGGAATTGGCGAGCACCTTGCACGATTCCGTGGCCGCCTCACTGACCTCGATCGTGATGCGCTCCGAGGTGCTGGCGATGCAGGAACCAGCAGAGGGCCGCCTGCACGGGGAACTTTCTTCCATTGCCGAGGACGCCCGCATCACGATGGCGCAGGTGCGTTCTTTGCTCAGCCTGCTCAATGCTCCGCAGGATAAGCAGGAAAAACCCTCCGCCCCTACCCTGGTGGAGACGGTGAAGGAGGTCAGCGCCAAAATGCGGGATCACCGGTTGCGGGTATCGGTGCTCGATGAGAGCGAGGACCTTCAGATCACCAACCCCACCCTGGAGATCGTGCACAAGGTGCTCATGGAGGGGGCCACCAACGCGATTAAATACGCCACCCCCGGCTCCGAGGTGCGCTTATTGGTGAGCGGCAGCGGCAATAACCTACGCATTGACCTCATTAATGAGATCGCCGGGGAGAAAGAACGCCGGGGGCGGTTTTCTTCCTCCGTACTTTCCTCCGGCCTGGGTATAAGAATGATGCGTCGCTCCGTAGCGAGCATGGGCGGAAGGTTACTAAGCCATAGCGATGGCGAGGTGTGGACCCTTACTATTGAGTTCTCATCTCTGGGAACACGTGACCTTGGTCTCTGAAACGTGACCTCCCCTCCCTTTTGCGGGGAAACGCGCCCTATAATATGGCCCTGACCAAATAACATTTCACGCCTAGAAAGGCTGGTGCAGTCCCATGAACCGTTCCCGTCGTTTGCGCAGCATGGCTTGCGCCATCGCTGCTACTGCGGGCCTCTTGGTGGCGGCCCCTGCGGTGCAGGCCGCCCCGGAAGGTTCCTCGTACAGCGGATCCGACGTCCTGGTGGAGCAGGCTACGAAGGATTCCGCGGCGTCGATTTTTAGCTGCCGCAAGAACCCGACCCTCCCCTGGTGCTCGTGAGTTTTCCGATGGCAGAGCGCACCAAAAACATCCCCCTGCTCCTGGTAGACGATGATCCGCTGGTGCTTTCCTCGCTAAGGACCTACTTCAATACCACCGCTGATATTCACGTGGTGGCGGAGGCGGCCAACGGGATAGCAGCCCTCAAGGCCCTGGATGATTACGCCGTGGACTTGGTGCTCACGGATATTCACATGCCGGAGATGGATGGTATCGCCCTCCTCCAGGAGATTCGCAAGCTGCCGCAGCCGCCGGTTTTTGTGGCCATGACGGGTTTTGATACCGATGAAACCATGCTGCAAACCCTCACCGGGGGCGCGGCAGGGTACATCATCAAGTCTGCCCGCCCGCAGGAGATCATTTCCTCGGTGCGCGATGCGATGAATGGTGGCACCTCGGTCTCCCCGCAGTGTCTCTCCCGCCTGGTGGATTACATTCCGGCGCGGGAATTGGCGCATCGGCAGGAGCAGGAACACAAGGCGGAGATCGTTCTTTCCCCCGGTGAGCAGCGCGTTCTTTCTCTGCTGTGTGATGGACTCTCGAATGCGGAGATCGCCGCGAGGACGTCCTATGCGGAGTCCACGGTGAAAAAGCACGTCTCCCAGCTCATTAACCACTTTGGGGTGAACTCCCGGCTGAGGCTGGTGGTGGCGGCCATGCGTACCCACTGGGGCCAGCACCCAGGCCAGCACCCCACCCGCTAAAACGCGGGGTAAGAGCGAAAGGGAGCAAGCGGCCAAAGCACCCTAGATAAGCCGCCGCTGCCTGGCCTGGGCGATGGCTGCCGTGCGGTTATCCACGCCCAGCTTTTGGTAGATGTGCAGCAGGTGCGTTTTCACCGTGCCCAGGGAGATGAAGAGGGAATCGGCCAGTTGTTGGTTGCTGGCCCCCGTCGCCAGGGCGCGTAGAATCTCCGTTTCCCTGGCGGAAAGCGATTCCTCGGGGTGCCCCAACCGCTCGGCCAATGCTGCGGCCACTTCGGGGGAAAGGGTCCGTTTTCCCTGGGAGGTGGCCACTACGGCCCGGTGTAGTTCCTCCTCCGGGGCATCCTTGAGCAGGTAGCCCAGGGCTCCGGCGGAAAGCGCGGCCACAATATCGGCCTGTGCGTCGTAAGTAGTCAGGATCAGCACGGGCGGCCCCTGCGCCGCGCGCAGTTGCCGGGTGGATTCAATGCCGTTGGTACCGGGCATTTGAATGTCCATTACCACCACGTCTACCGCCGGGGGCACCTCTTCGGGCAGTGGTCCGGTGGCCCCCTCGGCCACCACGGTGACGTCCTCAAAGCTATCCAGAATGGCGCGCAATCCGGCGCGTACCACTGGGTGATCGTCGATAAGCATGACCCGTATCATGA
Source organism: Corynebacterium lowii (assembly GCF_001412085.1). Taxonomy (GTDB): domain Bacteria; phylum Actinomycetota; class Actinomycetes; order Mycobacteriales; family Mycobacteriaceae; genus Corynebacterium; species Corynebacterium lowii. The sequence goes on along the minus strand of NZ_LKEV01000001.1, from coordinate 36,040 downwards.
TTGCTCCCACGGTACCCGCGCCGCCACCACGGTGCCGCGCGGAGAGGAATCAATGGTGAGGTGGCCGCCGAGTTCGCGCAGGCGGGAGCGGATACCGGGTAATCCAAAGCCGTGGGTGGCGTGGGGATCAAAGCCGGTGCCGTCGTCGAAAATATCCAAGGTCAGTTCCCGCTCCCAGGCTGCCACGGTGATGCGGGCGCGGGAGGCGTGCGCGTGGCGCACCACGTTGGTCAGCGCCTCCTGGGCCACGCGCAAGAGGGCGGAGGCGATCTCGTCGGGCAGTTCCCGCGTAGCCTGCTCGGGGGCGATGACCTCCACGGGGAGGCCGTGGCGCTGGGTGGTGCGTTGGCCTAACTCGATGAGCGCGGCGGAAAGATCCTGGTGAGAGGGGGCGCCACGGGAGACGAGGAGGCGGGCTTCCGCGAGGTTTTCCGTGGCTACGCTGTGGATAATGCCGATCTGCTCGCGGGCGGTGTCGAGGGCCCGCGCGGCGTCGCCAGTGAAAGCAGAATCAGCAGAAACAGAGCGGAGGTTCTTTTCGCAGGCGCGGGAAAAGAGCACGATGGAGTTAAAACCCTGGGCCAGAGTGTCGTGAATCTCCCTGGCGAGGTGTTCGCGTTCCGCCAGGCGGCCCGCCTGATTTTCCGCTAGGAGCAGTTGTTCCTGGGTGGCGCTGAGCCGTTGGGCTAATCGACGGTGCCGCTCGGCCTCCCGGTGCAGAGCGCGGTAGGTGAAGTAGCAGGCGATGGCAAAGGCCACTCCCACGAAAGGCCCGATGATTCCGCCTATCCCCCACCCCAGTGTGCCGGTGAGCAGCGGCCAGCCGAGCATCGGGACCCCCACGCTCAACCCCCAGGCGATGAGCACCGTGCCCAGCCCCACGAGATCGCTGGAAGCCGCGTGCAAAATGAGGAACACCAGAGGAAAGAGCAGCCACACGAAGTGCGCGCTGAGCAGCAATAACCCAAGCCACTGGGCCAAGATCAGGCCGAGCCAGGCGGTGCGATAGGGCGCGGGATTGCGGCTGGTGCGCCGCTGGGCAAAGCGATTTTCCCACACCGTGCCCGCCAGGTAGGTGGCGGCGAGCGCGCAGGAGAGCGCAAGCGTGGCGACGACCCCCGCCACGCTCCCCGCGCCCATCCCGCTGACCGTGCTCACGGTGCCAAAGAGCAGCAGGAAGGCAAAGAGCACGTGGAGGCCCACCCGCATGGCCTCTAAAACGCGGCTCAGGGCGGGGGAATCATGAGGAGGAACAGACACGCAGGCCAGCCTAGAACCCCGGAGGTGGGCGCGGCATCGGCCGATCGGCTGATAGCAGAATCTGGCGGCAAGTCGATGTGGGGCAAGGGGTGAAAGCAGCAGGATACAGGGCAGAGAGAAAACACAGAAGAAAGGAAGGCACCCATGTTTCTTGCACTCAGGGATATTCGCCGCGCGCGAGGCCGATTTAGCCTGCTGGGGGCCGTGGTGGCCCTCATCGTTATCCTCCTGGTGATGCTCACCGGGCTCACCGCGGGCTTGGGCAAGCAAAATACCTCGGCGCTAGAGGCGCTCAATCCCACGAGTTACGTATTCCACCCGGAGGTGGACTTCGTGGAATCCCAGATCCCCGAGGGCACGCTCGCCGCCTGGCGCGACACCCCCGGCGTGGACGAGGTAACCCCGCTGGGTGTGGCCCAGACCAGCGCGCAGATGGGCGAGCAGACCGCCGCCGTGGCGCTCTTCGGCCTGCCCGAAGGCCACGAAATCCCCGGTGGCGGGGCCATTCCGAGCGAGGGGGTGGTGCTACCGGAAACTTTCGACGTCCCCACGGGCACGCACGTCACGATGGGCGGGGTGAATGTCCCGGTGGTCGGTGAGGCACCCGAGGAGTATTACAGCCACCTCCCCGTGGCCTGGGCGAACATGGACACCTGGAAGCAGATGGCCCACTCCCCCTCCCCCACGGTGCTCATGCTGAATGGCAAGAAACAGGATGCGTGGGAAAACACCGCCGCAGATACCGGCTCGGTGGCAGCGAGCGTGAAGGAATCCTTCGGCGGCCTGGGGGCCTATCAGTCCGAACGCGGCTCCCTGCTCTCCATTCAGGGGCTGCTCTACGGCATCTCCGCGCTGGTGATCGTGGCTTTCTTAAGCGTGTGGACGATTCAGCGCACCAGGGATATTGCCGTGCTGCGGGCGCTGGGGGCGTCGAAAAGCTATGTGCTGCGCGACAGCCTGGGGCAAGCCGCACTGATCCTCAGCGCGGGAGCGGTGACGGGCGCGGCGGTGGCGGCGCTCCTCGGCTGGTTCGCGCGCCGGGCGGTGCCCTTTGAACTCAGCGTGAGCACCGTGGCGCTGCCCACCGTGGGGGTACTGGCCCTGGGGCTGCTGGGGGCATGGCTGGCCACGCGCAAGGTATCCGCTATTGATCCGCAACTGGCTCTGAGTAACTAGGAGGAACCAATGACTATCGTTCTCAACCGCGTAAGCTGCGTCTTTCCCGATGGCACCGGCACGGTCACCGCGCTCGACGAGGTATCGCTGAGCGTGCCCGCGGGCAGCCTCACCGCCGTGGTGGGTGAATCCGGTTCGGGCAAGTCTACGCTGCTCTCCGTGCTGGCCGGGCTCATCGTGCCCACCTCGGGCGAGGTGATCGTGGACGGCCAGGCGCTGCACAAGGCCAGCGAGGCCGAGCGCTCCCAGGTGCGCCGCGAGCGCATCGGCATGATCTTCCAAAGCCCCAACCTCCTGCCCGCCCTCACGGTGCGCGAGCAACTGCTCATGGGCGACCACCTGCGCGGCACCCTGAGCTGGGGAAAGAAGCGCGGTGAAGCTAAGCGACGGGCGCGGCGCGCCGAGGGAATCCTCGACGAGGTGGGCCTGGGCGGGCTGGGGCACCGCCGTATCCAGGAACTTTCCGGCGGGCAGCGCCAGCGCGTGAACATCGCCCGCGCGCTCATGGGCGACCCCGCCGTGATCCTGGCCGACGAACCCACCTCCGCCCTGGATCGCCGGCTCTCGGAAGAGATCGTGGCCCTGCTGCGCCAGATCACCGACGAACGCCAGGTGGCCACGGTGATGGTCACCCACGATCGCTCCCAGTTGAAGGCTGCCGACGCCGCCGTGGAGTTCAGCGATGGGCGTGCGCGGGAGCTTGTGGGGGCGGGGTCTTAGGGGGACGGCGAAAACAACAATCCCCAGGCTCCTAATGAAACGGAGCCCGGGGATTGTGAAATATGGTGCGCCGGCCTACACCGACGCTCTCTGTGGATGAGATTAGTACGTAAGTTCTGTGCTGGTCAAGGTGCTGTATGGTAACAGGGCTGCCAAACGCCGTGACCTGGAAAATCAGTAACCCCGGCGATGTACGTCTAAAACGCAGGGATCGCTCCGGGGCCTTCGCGTGATAGTGTAACACATGTGTGTAGATCTTCCAACAACGTCGTTTCGGCGGGGGACCTTGATGGATGGTTTTCAACTGCTCGGATGAGTACTTACGCTTTCCACTCAAACCCTGAAGCCCTCTATCTTTGGAATACGCGGATCACCAAAGCCTTTTTGGAGGACATTCAACATGTTGAGGTGCTGCTGCGAAATTGTGTTGATGTTGCTGTGTCTCAAAGATATGGAGAGAGATGGTATATTCACCCGGAAATCCCATTTGATGATGGAGCTAAAAAGTCTATTAGAAAAGCGGAAAGAAGAGCGAGAATCCGTGGAAGTCGAACATCTCCTCCGGGACGTGTTATAGCTGAACTTAGCTTTGATTTCTGGGCTTACCTTTTTACTAGAACCTACGCTACGACAGTCTGGCCCCTGGTCCAGAAAGTTTTGGTTGGAACAAGGATTCCCTCTGCTGGTGCAGGTAAAATAGAGGTATACGTTCCTTCTCAGGATGATTTTAAGTGCGAGATTGATAAAGTTTATCGGCTGCGCAATCGCTGTGCTCACCATGAGCCGATTGTTAAGCAAGATCTTCAATTAGAAAATGGCCAACTTGATGAATTGAAAAATGCTATAGAGCAGTTGGCTTCCTGGATTGATCCGGCTGCGGCGTGGTGGATTATGGCTAACTCCAGAGTTTCTTCTTTGCGAGATAAAAGACCGTAATCTGCAATAAAAATTGTTGCAAGCGTAGGGGGTTATTTTGCCTGGATCCTACCCCTCCCCCTGGCACCCAGGGCACCAAAAGAGATTGCGCCCCTCCATTACTTGTAGGCGAATAGGCGTGCCGCACACGTAGCAGGGTTGCCCCTCGCGGCGGTACACGTACACCTCCCCGCCGTGGTCGTCCTTGCGCGGCGGGCGGCCCATGACCTCGGGGGTGTGCTCATCGCGCACCGTATCAATGCGCCCGCGTTCCACGCCCACGGCCATGAGGTCCACCAGATCCTCCCAGATGGCCTGTGTCTCCTCGCGGTCGAGTTCGCGGCCGGGCGTAAAGGGGGAGATCCCTAAGCGGAAGAGCGTTTCCGCGCGGTAGATATTTCCCACCCCGGCAAAGAGGTGCTGATCCATGAGCAGCGAGCCGATGGACTTGCGCGAGCGCAGTACCTTGTCCAGGATCGGGGCCGGGTCGGCGTCGGCACGCAGCGGGTCGGCCCCCTGCTTTCCGATAGCGATGGCTCGTTCCTCCTCGGTGATGAGCCGGCACCACTGGGGGCCGTGGAGGTCGGCGGCGGTGGTGCCATCGGTGATACGCAGCCGCACCTGTCCCACCGGGGCGGCATGGGGGTGGACGTTGAGCTTCCCGATCAGCCCCAGGTGGATGTACACGATGTGCTCGGGGGCCGGGGCGTCGAAAGTAATAAAGAGGTGCTTGCCCCAGGCCTCGGCCTGGTCGAGCGGGTGGGCGTCAATAAGCGCTGCCTCGCGTGCGAAGCGCCCCTGCGGGGAGGTAACCTCCACCTCTTTGCCGCGGAACTCCGCGTTCAGGCGGTGGGCGAGCCCGTGAATAACGTGACCTTCCGGCATGGGGCACATTATAGGGCGGGCGGTATGCTTGGGCGGTTGAGTGAGCACCATCGGAAGGGGAACAATGCGCCAGGGCTTTGACCGGGAAAAGTATATTCAGCTGCAATCCGAACACATCAGCGCGCGCCGCGCGGAGATCGGCGGCAAGCTCTACCTAGAGATGGGGGGAAAGCTTTTCGACGACCTCCACGCCTCCCGGGTGCTGCCCGGCTTCACCCCGGATAACAAAATCGCCATGTTGGAGCACATCCGCGAGGAAGTGGAGATCGTGGTGTGCGTGAACGCCAAGGATTTGCAGCGCCAGAAGGTGCGCGCCGACCTCGGTATCCCCTACGAGGAGGACGCGCTGCGCCTGGTAGACGTGTTCCGCGAGCGCGGCTTCATGGTCAATAACGTGGTGATGACGCAGCTGGAAGAGGATAACGCCCTGGCCCAGGACTTCATCGCGCGCATGGAAAAGCTGGGTCTGCGCGTGGCCCGGCACCGCACCATCCCCGGCTACCCCACCGATACCGCCCGCATCATCAGCGAGGAGGGTTTTGGGCGCAACGATTACGTGGAGACCACCCGCGATCTCGTGGTGGTTACCGCGCCGGGGCCGGGCTCCGGCAAGCTGGCCACCTGCCTGAGCCAGGTGTATCACGAGTACAAGCGAGGTATCCAGGCCGGATACGCCAAGTTTGAGACCTTCCCCATCTGGAACCTCCCCCTGGAACACCCCGTGAACCTGGCCTATGAGGCCGCCACGGTGGACTTGGATGACATCAACGTCATTGACCCCTTCCACCTCTCCGCCTACGGCAAGCAGGTGACCAGCTATAACCGCGACGTCGAGGTATTCCCCCTGCTCAAGTCCATGCTTGAGGTGATCGCTGGGGCCTCGCCCTACCAATCCCCCACCGACATGGGGGTGAACATGGCAGGTTATGCCATGAGCGACGACGCCGCCTGCCGCGAGGCCGCCAACCAAGAGATCATCCGCCGCTACTACAAGGCCCTGGTGGACGAGCGCCGCGAGGAGCGCGACGCGCTGCTCTCCGAGCGCGTGGCGATGGTGATGAGCAAGGCCGGGGTGAGCACCGCCGACCGCGCCGTGGTGGCCCCGGCCCTGGACGTGGAGGCGGCCACGGGAGGCCCGGCCTCCGCGATGGAGCTTGCCGACGGCACGATCATCACCGGCAAGACCTCCGAACTGCTGGGCTGTTCCTCGGCCATGCTGCTCAATGCGCTGAAGCATTTGGCGGGCATTGAGAAGTCTGTGAACCTCCTGGCACCGGACTCCATTGAGCCGATTCAAACCCTGAAAACCCAGCACTTGGGTTCCCGTAATCCGCGCCTGCACACCGACGAGGTACTTATTGCCCTTTCCGTTTCCGCCTCCCGTTCTGCGGAGGCGAGCCGGGCCTTGGCGGAATTAAAGAATCTCCGGGGTTGCGATTGTCACACCACCACCATTTTGGGCTCGGTGGACGAGGGAATCTTCCGTAACCTGGGGGTTTTGGTGACGTCGGAGCCTAAGTATCAGCGTAAGACCTTATACCGCAAGCGCTGATTGCGCAGTACAGATGAGGGGGAGATGAAGCAGGTGGGGAGAGCGGGGGTGTTTCTCCACCATAATCGCGGATTATGCGATAACCTCAGTAACAATAAAACTGTGGAGCACCTCTTAACCTGGTGAAAGGAGAACCCGGCCCCTGCTGTGCGGCACCGCCGCAAAAGATAAGGCGAGGGGCCGGGGAACACGCGCGTGAATACCGAGAATGACCCGCCAAAGCTCATAGAAGGTTCCCTCTATAACGAGGTTCCCATGCCCTCCCGCAGCGCCGATGAGAACAACATGCGCATGGAGGCCGCGAATAACCTTGAGGATCACTCCGTGGAGGATCACGGGGAGAACGACGTTCAGGACTCCCCCGAGGTAGCGGAGCCGCAGAGTTCGCAGACGGAGATCGCGGCGGGAAGCACCACGGCGGGCTCCTCGGGAATTGACGCCTCCGATATTGATAATGCGGGCTTTGGCACTGGTTTCGGCGGAGCCGCAGGCCTGGGAGCCGGTGCCGGCGCCGCTGCGGGCTTTGGCGCGGGCCGGTTCACCTTTGGCCGCAAAGAGGACGAAGAGGATTCGGGCGAGCCGCAGGATTCCGAGAATATTGAGGACCCGGAGGAGCCCGAGTACCCCGAGGCCACCACGGAAGGGGCCGAGGAGACCGGAGAGCCGGAAGAGACTGAGGCTACGGAGGACTCTGAGGAGGACGCCGTAGAGGAGGAGGAACGCAAGAAGAAGCGCCGCCGCACCATCCTGGCGCTGCTGGGCTTGCTGCTTCTTCTGCTCTTGGTCTTTGTGGGCTGCCGCTCGGTATTCGGCGGCGATGATGCCTCCGGCAATTCCGAGCTCACGAGCGCCGATGTGCAGCCGGTGTCCACCGAGGGCATCGTGAACCGCATCGCGGTATCCGGCACCATCGAGCCGGAGGATCAGTCCACCGTTGAGGGCACGGGTGGTGCGACCATCAAGAGCGTGGACGTGGCCGTGGGTGACCGCGTGGAGCGCGATCAGGTGCTGGTGGTCATTGATACCGCCGATCTTGACGAGCAACTGGCCGAGGCCGAGCGTAACGCCGATGACGTGCGTAAGCAGGGCGATGAGGCCGTGGCCGCCGCCGAGAAGGAATACGAGCGCCTGAAGGATCTGGCCGCCCAGGGCAACGCCACGATCATTTACAACGGCACCGAGTACACCCTTTCCCAGGCCCGCTCCAACCCGGACATCGAGCCGGAGGCCCTGCAACAGGCCCTGGCCGAGGCCAACGTGGTGGATACTGGCGTGACCCAGCAGGACGTGGACGCGCAGGCCAAGGTGGTACGCGATACCCGCAAGAGCGCGGAGGACGCCGATAAGGAAGCCGAGAAGGCCGTGGACAAGATTCAGGAGGAGATTGATAAGGCCTCCGTGAAGTCCAACCTGGATGGCGTGGTCACCGAGGTACGGGCCAAGGAAGGCGAGACCGCCGAAGGCGTGCTGCTCAAGGTGGCCAATGATTCCACCTTCAAGCTGCGCGGCGCGGTGAAAGAGACGGACATTGACAAGGTGGAAGAAGGCTCCGAGGTTACCTTCACCACTCCGGTGACGGGCGATAAGGAGTTCACCGGCGAGGTCACCTCCATCTCCCCGGTGGCTGGTGGTAACGCCTCTGCACAGGATCAGAAGGCCTCTTCTGCTAGCAGCTCTGCCTCCGGTTCCGGCAATTCCAAGGTGACCTTCCCGGTGGAGATCACCGTGACCGGTGACACCGAGGGCCTGCGCATGGGTGCCTCCGCCCGTGCGAAGATCCTCCAGGAGATTGCTCAGGACACCATGTCCGTGCCCGCCGAGGCCGTGTACACCAATGACAGCGGCAGCCAGGTGGTGCTGGTGGTCACCCGCGATTCCCGCGTGACGGAGCGCGAGGTAGCCACCGGGGAGACCGATGGTTACTCCGTGGCCGTGGAGAGCTCGGACCTCAAGAGCTCCGATCGCGTGATCCTGCAACCGTCCATGCACCTGGATCTCAAGGGTAAGAAGGCTACCGTGTCCACGGGGGCGTCCTCCTAGCGGAGGCTCGATCCTCTCTGAAAAGGGAAGAAAGCTGAGGGCAGGAAGCAGCCTTATGGAAGAACAGCAGCGCAGTCTGATCGAGTTACGCTCAATCGTTAAAACCTTCAACCAGGGTTCCCCGAATGAACTCACGGTGCTCCACGGCATTGACCTCGCGGTGCGCCGCGGTGAGTTCCTCTCCGTGGTGGGATCGTCTGGTTCCGGTAAGTCCACGCTGATGAACATTATTGGGCTGCTTGATCGCCCTACGGCGGGCACCTATCTGCTCGACGGCGTGAATGTGCTCCAATCCGATGACAACGCCCTGGCGCAGACCCGCGCCCAAACCATCGGCTTTGTGTTCCAGAACTTCAACCTCGTGAGCCGCATTAGCGCCCTGCGCAACGTGGAGATGCCCATGATGTACGCGGGTATTCCGCCGCGGGTGCGCACCCAGCGAGCCAAGGATTTGCTGGGCCTGGTGGGCATGGAAGATCGCATGGATCACCAGCCCTCCGAGCTCTCCGGTGGTCAAAAGCAGCGCGTGGCCATCGCCCGCGCCCTGGCTAATGACCCCGAGATTCTGCTTGCCGATGAGCCCACCGGTGCCCTCGATAGCGGCACCGGCCGCATGGTGATGGATATTTTCCACAGCCTGCACGAGGAAATGGGCCGCTCCATCGTCTTTATTACGCACAACCCGGAACTGGCGCAGGAAACGGATCGCATCATCACCCTCGTGGATGGCCGCGTGGAGATTAACTCAGGGGGTTACCTGTGAGCACACTAGAAGCAATCCGCCTGGCCCTGGGCAGCATGCGCAATAACAAAATGCGCTCGCTGCTCACCCTCTTGGGCATCATCATCGGTATTGCCTCGGTGATTACCATTCAGACCATTGGCGCGGCCATGAAGAGCGAGGCCACCGAGGGCCTGGCTCGCCTGGGTGCCAGCGACCTCCAGGTGGCCGTGCAGGATCGCCCCGATGAGGAGGATCTGGCTAACTACGGTGCCTCCGGGGAGATGTACTTCTACGGCAGCTCCGTATCCGAGGAAGAGGACGAGCTCACCCTTGACATGCTGGATCGCCTGCGCGATCGCTTCGGGGACAGGATCGACGGTGTATCCATCGGTGATGGCACCACCACCTCCGGCAACGTGGTGAACGACGCCGGGCAGCTCTCCGTGCAGATCAGCGGAATCAACGAGGACTATCTGCGCATGAACAGCGTGGATGTGGAGTATGGCCGCGGTATCACCAGGGATGACCTGGATAATTCCCGCAAAGTGGTGGTGATTAGCCCGGAGGCCGTCACCGATCTCTTCCAGGGTGATACCAGCGCCGCTTTGGGTTCCGAGGTCTCCCTCATGGTTGATGATGAGGAAACCCTCTTCACCGTGGTGGGCGTGTACAAGGGCGGCAGCCAGGGCGGACTCTTCGGCGGCTTCAATACGCCGAGCGTGTACATCCCCTACCCCGCGATGAAGGACGTCAGCTCTTATCCTTCCCTCCTGGGGCAGGTCAGTGTGCGCCTTTCCACCGACGCGGAGCGCGAGCAGACGATCTCCGAGGTTCAGAACTTTTTTGACGGAATCTACGCCTCCAATGAGAACTCGATGGTGGTGGTGAGCGACTTCCAGAACCAGGTGGACGACGTCAATTCCGTTATCAACTCCATGTCCCTGGCGGTCTCCGCTATCGGCGGTATCTCCCTGCTGGTGGGTGGCATCGGCGTGATGAACATTATGTTGGTCACCGTCACCGAGCGCACCCGCGAGATCGGCGTGCGCAAGGCCCTGGGCGCCCGACGCCGCGACATCCGCCTGCAATTCATCGTGGAGGCCATGATCGTGTGCCTCCTGGGCGGCATCATCGGCGTGCTGCTTGGCGGCGCCCTGGGTATGTTCATCGCCTCCTTCGTGGGCTCGGTGGTATTCCCGCCGATCAGCGGTGTGCTCATCGCCCTGTTCTTCTCTATGGGTATCGGCATGTTCTTCGGCTTCTACCCGGCAAACAAGGCCGCCAAGCTCAACCCCATCGAGGCCCTGCGCTACGAGTAGGAATCGCATGGGTATCAAAACATGGGCCACCTGGGTTTCCCCGGTGGCCTCTGTGCTTTTCTTAGTCGTATTCGTAGCCCTTGGGGACCATCGGTGGAGCGGGGAATACCTATGGACGGCAGAAAGAATAGAGGGCAGCCTCCTGCCCGCCGCCGTGCTGGCCTCCGTGGCGATGGCGGTGGACGTCGTTAAGGCTCCGCGTTCGCGGCGCTACCTGCTTGCGGTGTGGGTAGGGCTGGCGCTTCCGGCTGTGGCGGCGCTCGGCCTCAGCAGTGCCTCGTGGCCGCAGTGGTCGAGCCCGCTGGCGGGATGGGCCTGGGCACACCTCGGGGTTTCGCTGCTCAGTATCGGCGCCGTGCTCGCGCTGGGCTTCGTCCTCTCCGCACAGTCGGCATTCCTGGGACCCATCGCGGTGGCGGGGGTGCTCTACCTTGCTCTCGACGGCCGTGGCCTGGTGCTCCTCGGTTCCAGCAACGGTAGCCTCCTCGGCTACGAGCCCTCCCCTGGCGTGCTGCTTGCACAATTCATTACCGCCCTGGTGGCTCTGGGCCTCGCCCTTGCTCTCGTGGGCAGGGGGCGCGCCGGGGCGTCGATAAGCGCGATCATGTTGGCGCTGCTTGCCCTTTCCCCGCAACTATCCCTGACGGAATATCACGTGGTGGCCAGCGGGGATACCCAGTGCGTGAGCGACGCCGCGGGGCCGCGCACCTGCGTGAGCGCGCAACATGCGCGCCTGAGCGATTCGCTGGATTATTGGACGGTGCAGTGGCGGGAAGCCACCCAGGCCGCAGGCATGGCGGAGGGCCTGCCCGTGACGGTGGCGGAGAATTACCCCGCCACCCGGCCCGGCTTTCACGACGCCGGCGCTACCTTCCCGGTGACCTCCGGCCCCGAGGTGATCGCCTGGGCTCTCTCGATGGAGGAGTTGGCTCCGGGAGAGAGGGTGAGCGCGTAGTCCTTCGCCGCCGCGGTGGCCTCCCCCACGCACTGCGCCGAGGAACCCGCGCGGGAGGTCACGGACCGGGTGCGCGAGGAGGTTCTGCGGCTGCTAGAGGGGCAGAGTGCCGCGCCCGGATTGGGCGATGATCTGCGGGAACTCTATGCCTGCGCAGGGTAGCGTGGACCGGAGATAAGCGAACCCCCTCGCGGCGAAACTGCTAAAACAGGTGACCATGTGCGAGGGGGAGTACATTTACTATCATAGACGATATGGGGGAACTGTCAAATCTATGGTCAGGTAGCAGGGTCGGCGCTCTTGGGGTACGACATATTTCAATACAGCGCTTAAAGCCGTATTTGGAAGAGATGTTCTATGATGAGCGCAAGGCGGTTGCCCTCTATATGTGGGATAGAGAGTTGTCGGCGGCTTTCTTTAGAGATATTTCTTTATTGGAAGTTGCTCTACGCAATACGATTGATTCGGTGTTGGTTAGTACTTATGGCCAGTCTTGGCATCGGAGTGCAGTAACTTTATTTGATTCTAGAACTTTTAATCAAATAGCGGAAGCATGGAAGAGGTTGCCGAAAGCGTATCATAGTTATGACCCTGCTAATGGAGTGATTCGAGGGCGACTTATCGCTAGTTGTATGTTCGGAACTTGGGTTTCCATGCTTGATGCGGGAGGTGGGACTGGTTGTGAACCACCATGCGATAAAGTGGACCATGACCAGATATGGAGTACTGAGTTACTTATCAAAGCGTTTCCTGGTGGGCAAAAAATTGCGGGAACGTGTGATAGGCAACCTTTCGATAGGGCATGGGTGCACCGGCAGGTTCGCAATGTGCATCTATTACGGAATAGGATAGCGCATCATGAGTCATTGATTAATGGCTATCCCATCCCGGGGGAGAATAATGATGAAAGCCGAATATCAGCAAGGCGAGGATATTATTACTGCTTGCGCTTGGCGGCGATGATTGATCGAGATTTATTCAGGTATATAGAACAATCATCTGTTGTTCCTAGCGTTCTAGAAAAAGATCCTCGTGGGCGGAATGAATAGCCCCTACTCCCCCGCAATAAATGCCTCCAACCTCGCGCGCCCGAGGTCGTCGGGAAGCTGCTCGGGGGGCGACTTCATGAGGTAAGAGGAGGCCGGCATGAGCGGCCCGCCGAGCCCGCGGTCGAGGGCGATCTTGGCGGCGCGGATGGCGTCGATGATGATGCCCGCGGAGTTGGGGGAATCCCACACCTCTAGTTTGTATTCGAGGTTCAGCGGCACCCCACCAAAGGCGGTGCCCTCCAGGCGAACGTAGGCCCACTTGCGGTCGTCGAGCCATTCCACGTAGTCGGAGGGGCCGATGTGCACGTTGCGGTCGCTGGTGGCCCCGGCCAGGGGGCCGTCGCTGAGGTTGGACGTCACGGCCTGGGTCTTGGAGATTTTCTTGGATTCCAGGCGCTCGCGGTCGAGCATATTCTTGAAATCCATGTTGCCGCCCACGTTGAGCTGCATGGTGCGATCCAGGCGGACACCGCGCTCCTCGAAGAGCCGGGCGAGCACGCGGTGGGTAATGGTGGCCCCCACCTGCGATTTGATGTCGTCGCCCACGATGGGCACCCCGGCGGCGCGGAACTTCTCGGCCCACTCGGGGTCGGAGGCGATGAACACGGGCAGGGCGTTGACGAAGGCGCACCCGGCGTCGATGGCCGCCTGGGCATAGGCCTTATCGGCCTCCTCGGAACCCACCGGGAGGTAGGAAACGAGCACGTCAGCCTGGGTTTCACGCAGCACGGCGGCCACGTCCACCGGCTCGGCGGCAGATTCCTCGATGGCCTCCTGGTAGTGAGTGCCCAGGCCGTCGAGGGTAGGGCCGCGCTGCACGGTCACACCCAGGTGCGGCACCTCCGTGATGGTGATGGTGCAGTTACGCGAGGCGCGCGTGGCATCGGAAAGGTCGCTGCCCACCTTGGCGGCGTCCACGTCAAAGGCGGCCACAAACTCAATATCGCCCACGTGATAATCCCCAAATTGCACGTGCATGAGGCCGGGCACGCGCTCGCTGGCGGGGGTATCGCGGTAGTATTCCACGCCCTGAATCAGTGAGGTGGCGCAGTTGCCCACTCCGGCAATGGCCACGCGGATTTTCTTATTCGTCATGGCAGGCGATGTTAGCGCCGCGCCGCACGCAGTTTGGCTTGTTTTGCTTATCGACGCCAGGTGTATCGTTCAAGGTCACCGGGCTAAACCCCCGATTGGGGGTGGGGTAGGATAAGGGCCGTGTCCGTAGGCAAAATCCTCCTGTATTACAAGTTCACGCCCATCGCTGACCCCGAGGCCATCAAATTATGGCAGCGCGATCTCTGCGAATCGCTGGGGCTGCGGGGGCGCATTTTGGTATCCCGCCACGGGATTAATGGCACCGTGGGCGGCGATATTGATGCCTGCAAGCGCTATATCAAAAAGATGCGCGATTACCCCGGCTTTAAGGGCACGGAGTTCAAGTGGTCCGAGGGCAGCGCCGAGGATTTCCCGCGCCTTTCGGTGAAGGCCCGCCAGGAGATTGTGGCCTTTGGCGCCCCGGAGGAATTGCAGGTGGATGAAGGCGGCGTGATTGGCGGCGGGGTACACCTCAAGCCCCGTCAAGTCAATGAGCTGGTGGAAAGCCGGGGCGATGAGGTGGTGTTCTTCGATGGACGCAACGCGATGGAGGCGCAGATCGGCAAGTTCAAAAACGCCGTGGTGCCCGATGTGACCACCACGCACGATTTCATCGCGGAATTGGAATCCGGCAAATACGACGATCTTAAAGACCGCCCCGTGGTTACCTACTGCACCGGAGGTATCCGCTGCGAGGTGCTTTCCGCCCTCATGCGCAATCGCGGCTTCAAAGAGGTCTATCAAATTGACGGCGGCATTGTGCGTTACGGCGAGGAATACGGCAATAACGGATTGTGGGAGGGCTCCCTTTACGTTTTTGACCGCCGCATGCACATGGACTTCGGCATTGACCCCGCCAAGCTCGGGCGCTGCGTGCACTGCCAGGAGCACACCACGGACTTCCACAATTGCGCCAACGAGGAGACCTGCCGCAAACAGGTGCTCATCTGTGAGGATTGCTGGGCACAGCCGCATCTGCGATACTGCGCCGATTGTGAAACTAAGGTCTGCCTAGCTTAATTGGTACAGCTATGCTGGCTGCGTGACTCAATTTCTTGACCGATCCGCCCCCTGGGTGATCTCGCTTTATCGCATTGTCATCGGCCTCATTTTCTTCATGTACGGCACCGCCCGCTTCTTCAACTGGCCCGCCCCCGGCCAGTTCGAGGCCCCGGCGCTCTTCGTCTACCCCGATTGGTGGTCCGCCGCCATTCAGATCGTGGGTGGCCTGCTGGTCATGCTGGGCCTGTTCACCCGCGCCGCGGCCTTCATCTCCTCTGGCAGCATGGCCGTGGCCTACTTCTGGATGCACCAACCCGAGGGCCTTACGCCCCTGGATAACGGCGGTGTGGCTAGCGCCCTGCTCTGCTGGGCCTTCTTCCTGCTGGTCTTTATCGGCCCCGGTGCCCTGGCCCTGGATAGGGTGATTGCTAAGAAGAATGCCTAGCGCTCCACTACGGTGGGGCACATGGATACCAGGGTCAAAGTAGGCATCCCCCTCACCGCAGTTCTGAGCCTGTGGGTGGCATATGCCACGCTCGGCCAGGACACCTCGCCCGCTGCCTGGATTGTTTCCGCAGCGGGCTTTGTTGTGCCTGTCATAGCCTACTGGGCTCGGCACCTTTCCCGCTGGCCGTATATCTGCCTGCTCTACGGCAGTTACCTAGTCATGTTATGGCTGCATGCTCTCGTGCGGGAGCCAGAAGCGGCCACTGATCTTGGTGCGTGGAGTTGGCACATCACGATGTTTTCCGCGCTGGTGCTGGGCACGTGGTTGGATAGCATGGAGCCAACTAAAGAGCGCTCCCGCTGACCCACCCGAGGTCTATGCTGGGCACCATGAGCATCGTGAAGATCAACGCCCTGACCGTTCCCCCGGAAGCCGCCGCAACCCTGGAGGAGCGCTTTGCCGCTCGGAAGCACGCGGTGGATTCCTCCCCTGGTTTCGAGGGCTTCCAATTGCTGCGCCCCACCGCCGGGGAGGACCGCTACTACGTGGTCACCTGGTGGAAGGACGAGGAATCCTACGCCGATTGGCGCGATAACCGCGCGGCGGCCGCCCACGGCCACGGAGGGGAAAGCAAAGAGGGAGAGCAGCGCCGCCCCGCCGCCACCAAGGCGGAACTGTTGGAGTTCGAGGTGGTGCTCGATTCCCGCACCGAGGGCTAGCCGCTAAAAGTTTCAGCCCATTTTCTCGGCGCCCAGGATGGCGTAGGGCAGCGTGGTGGTCATCCAGATCATCGCGTGGGGCACGAGTACCCAGAACACCCCCATCCAGGCGCGCCAGCGGGTGTAACTCCGCAGCTTGCGCACCATGATAATCATGCAGCCAAGCAGCCCCGCCACGGGCACGAGGCAAGAACCAATCCCCCACCACAGCTCGGCGCTGCGGCTGCACAGCCAGGTGGCCTCCCCCGCCTCGCAGTAGGGTCCACCCATTGCGCGCAGGAGCCCCGCCAAAGCAAGCGAGGCCACGGCGGATAACACCAGCGTGCCCGCCAGCCACCACAGGGCCTGCCGGGTGGAAGCCCGGTTGCGCTCGTGCTGCACGGCGGGATCGACGCCCTCGGCTAGGTCCTCCGCTGATCGCGGGCTGGGTGGGAGCTTATTGGTGTAATCGGCATCGCTATGCAGATCGTTTTCGGGGTGTTCCGGGAAGGTCACGGCCGCACCTGAATATCCGTGGTGGAGGTACCCAGCACACCCACGATGGCCTGGGCCACCTCCTCGGCGGTCAGATAGGACTCCGGCTTCCACTCCTCCCCCAGTTCCGCCACGATGGCGCGCTGCATATCGGTGGCAATCCGGCCGGGGTACACGCTGGTCACCCGAATATCCGGCTCCTCGGCGCGCAGCGCATCGCACCAGGCCCGCGCCCCGTGCTTGGCGGCGGAATAAGCGGACCACTGGGGCTTGGAGTGCAGCCCCGCGCCGGAGTTAACGTAGATCATGTGCCCGCGGGAGCGTCGCAAAGCGGGCAGCAGGCGGGCGGTGAGTTCCACCGGGGCGTGGAGGTTCACGGCCAGGGATTCCTCCCAGGCCGCGCGGGGGAGATCGGCGGTGCTACCGATGGGGCATACCCCGGCGCAGTGGATGAGGGCGTCGATCTGCTCGGGCAGCGGGAGATCGGCGGGAAGGGGTTGGGTGAAGTCCGCCTGCCACCACTGGGCTTCCAGGCTGTGATCGGGCGCGCTGTGGTACTGGGCGCTCAGCGTCCAGCCTTGGGCACTGAGCAGTTCCGCCACGCGACGGCCCACTCCCCTGCTGGCTCCGGTGATGAGGGCGTGGGGCATGAAAGGCTCCTTTTCCTTGAAAGTAGAGGTTTAGGTGCGTGGGACCGGGTACACGATCACGGGCACGCGCACGTGAGGCAAGAGATCGGTGGCGGCGCTGCCCACAAAAACGCGCTCGATGGCCCCCATCGGATTAGAACCCAGGCAGAGCAGATCGCCCTTCTTCCACTTCAGGGCGTCCACGGCTCCCGCCCAGCCGGGGCCGGTGCCTACCTCGGATTCCAGCTCTAAGTGGGAATAGCGCGAGGCGATCCAATCGCGGGCGCGGTCAAGCATGGCGAGCGAGTGCTCGCGCCAATCGTGGGCAAGTTCCTTGCCCAGGTTCAGGTTGCCTTCCAGGGAGGCATCCGCAATGCCGGAGGGGGAGAAGGAGAGTATGCGCAGCGGCGTGTTCCACGCGGCGGCCATGCGCGCGGCGTAGTCCAAGCTCGGGTCGTGATCCTTCTGCTCGGTGCCGAGGTAGGCAAAGTTCACGCGCCGCACCCCGTGCTTGGAGAGCTTGACGGCGCGCGGCGCCAGCCCGAGGGCCTTGGGGGATGAGTGCAGCATGGCATCCGCGGTGGAATTGGCCAGGAATCGCCCCTTGGGTGCGGCCGCGCCGGAACCCAGGATCACCAGGTGGGCGTCGAAATCCTCGGCGGCCTCGGTGAGCAGGGCATGCTGCGAGGGGCCGTCAAGGAACACGGAAGGTTGATGATCCCAGTGGCGGGATGGAATCTGCGCGTGGCGCAGGGCACGGGTGACCGCCTCCTCGCAGGCTCGCTGCTGCTTATCAAACCACTTGCGGTACTTGCCGCCGAGTTTTTGCAAAGAAGTAGCGGGCCAGGGGCGCAAGAAAAGCGTTACCACCCGGATACACACATCGGTGGTGTGAGAAAGCCAGGCGGCAAACTCCAGGGCCTCGGTGCGGGGAGAATCGGGGTTCCACGCGACGAGGATTCGCTGGGGGCCGGTGTACTCGGCCTCCGATTGCACCATAATGATTCATCGTCCTTCCTGTGCGGGCTTGAAGGAGATGTTACTGGGAAGTCTCGTCAATACCGTACTTGCTGGCTAGAACGTTAATGACATCCACAAATTCATCAGCGCGTTGCAGCTCTTCGTCGGAGAGCTTCTCCAACATGCCGGTGAGGCTCTGCGTGCGCTCCTCACCCACTCGCTCCAACTCCGCGAGCCCCAGATCCGTCAGACGCACGCGCACGCCACGGCGATCTTGGGTATCGCGGATGCGCTCCACCATCCCGCGCTGCTCCAATTGATGCAGCGCATTGGAGGCGGTGGGCATACGGATTCCCTCTTCTTTAGCCAACTGGCTGATGCGCGATTCACCGTTCTCCCGCATCCGGGTCATGATGGACAGTTGAGGTCCGGTGAGGTTCGATTGATCCGCGACGCGGAAGTACATCACATAAAGCTTGGTGAGAGCAGGGCGCACCTTTCGGGCCACTGCTTCCGGGGTGGGGGAATTCATATGCTCTACTGTAGCGCTAAGGAAGTATTTAGGCAGAAAGCACTGCCCTGGTGGGTTTATATAGGCTCGTGCGGGTGATCCATTACCGCTATGAAGTGAGCCATCAATGGCAGCGGCGCACCCTTCTCCAGCGCTATCGCGCCGGGCAGGTGCGACGAGAAGAACTATGTGATGCTGACTTCCTTCTCGTCACCGCCGCGCGTTTCCACGGAGTGCTTGCCGACGCCCCCTGCCCCGTCTGCGGGGAGCATGAGTTGCGCGTGGTGCGGTGGGTGCACGGGGAGGAACTGGGGCGTCGCTCCGGCACGGCCCGCAATGAAGAAGAAATCGAGGCTCTCGTGGCCGAGCGCGGAGAGGTGACGGTGCACACCGTGGAGGTGTGCCCTCGGTGTCGGTGGAACCATCTTCTCAGCTCGGCTACGGCTGGGGGTTAGACCTGGGCCGGGGTGAACAAGTAATCTGCATGTCAAATACACGTTCAATGATGGGGACCGCAGGTGTCAAGAGATAACAGCGAGTACGAGGACTACGAGGATGACTTCCTCGATGAGGAGGACGAGCCCAAGCGAGGCTTCCGCAAGCATCCTATTTTGTGGACCTCCGTTATAGTGCTGGGCCTGCTTATTCTTCTTCCGATTGCCGGTTTTATGAAGGCATACATCATGGCCAAGGTGCCGGAACCGGAGGAACTATCGGCCAAGCAGGTCTCCCAGATTTACACCTCCGATTCCTCGGAGGAATTGGCGCGCATCGTGCCCCCGGACGGCAACCGCCAGCAGATTCCCTATGACGAGATCCCCGAGAGCATGCGCAACGCCGTTCTTGCAGCCGAGGACCGTGAGTTCTGGACGAACCCCGGCTTCTCCCTCACCGGCTTTGGCCGCGCGGTTCTGGGCCAGGTGCGCGGCGATAGCTCCGCGGGTGGTGGTTCCACCATCACCCAGCAGTACGTGAAGAACATGCTGGTGGGCAACGAGCACTCCGTGGAGCGCAAGCTGCGCGAGCTGGTGTACTCCACCAAGATGGCTAATGAGTGGTCCAAGGAAGAGGTGCTTTCCGCCTACCTCAATACCGTGTACTTTGGCCGCAACGCCTATGGTGTGGAATCTGCCTCCCAGGCTTACTTTGGCAAGCACGCCGCGGAACTCACCCCGGAGGAATCCGCCGTTCTCGCGGCAGCGATTCAGCGCCCCAGCCAGCTCGACCCCTGGATCAACCGCTCGGAGGCCGAACTGCGCTGGAACTACGTGCTCGATGGCATGGTGGAAATCGAGGGGCTGACCCCGCAGCAGCGCGCCCAGGCCGTCTACCCGGAGACCACCGACCCCGCCTCCTACAGTGCTTATACGGAGGCCGATGGCACCAACGGGATGATTAAGAATCAGGTGATGGCGGAGCTGGAAACCCTCGGCATCACCGAGGAGGACGTGACCACCCGCGGGCTGAAGATCACCACCACCATTGATAAGCAGGCCCAGGAAGCCACCGTGAACGCGGTGCACAATAACCTTCAAGGCGAGCAGCCCAATATCCGCACCGCCGCGGTGTCCGTGGAACCCGCCACCGGCGCGGTGCGCTCCTATTACGGCGGCGAGGACGCCCATGGTTGGGACTATGCCAACGCCGGCTTGCAGACGGGATCGACCTTCAAGATCTTCGGCCTGGCGGCGGCCTTGCAGCAGGGTATTCCGCTTTCCACCGGTTACTCCTCCGATCCGGTCACGCTGCCGGGCAACATCACGGTGAACAACGTGGAGGGCTTCAACTGCGGTTTCTGCTCCATTAAGGACGCCCTGAAGTACTCCCACAACACCAGCTTTATCCGCCTGCAAAACGATCTGGCCAACGGTACCCAGGACACTGCGGATATGGCTCACGCCCTGGGCATCGCCCGCTCCCTGCCGGGTATCCCGCAGACGCTCACGGAAAACGGCAACCAGCCCTACGAGGGCATCGTGCTGGGCCAGTACCAGTCCCGCCCGCTGGATATGGCGGTGGCGGTGGCCACGCTGACCAACCGGGGCGTATGGCAGCAGCCGCACTTTGTGCAGAAGGTGGAAACCGCCAACCGCGAGGTTCTTTATGAGCGCGAGTCCCAGGAGGGCGAGCGCCGCGTGAGCGAGGTCGTGGCGGATAACGTGATTGATGCCATGCAGCCCATCGCCAATTACTCCAATGGCAAGACGCTTGCGGGCGGGCGCCCCTCCGCCTCCAAGACGGGTACCACGCAGCTGGGCGATAGCGGTTATAACAAGGATGCCTGGATGGTGGGCTCCACCCCGCAGCTGGCTACCGCCGTGTGGGTGGGCACGGAGGATAACTCCCCGTTGCTCAACGCCTGGGGCGGTTTGATGTACGGTTCCGGTCTGCCCACGGACATCTGGAAGGCCACTCTCGACGGCGCCTTGGAAGGCCGAGACTTCGAGGACTTCGCCCCCGCGGGTCCCGTCACCTGGGGCGTGGGGTCCTACGGTGGCGGTTATGCCGCGCCGGGTGCGGGCATGGATTCTTCCTCTTCCTCCTCGACGTGGAGCGATAGCTCCACCTCCGGTGCCACGGGCAATGACCAGGCGACCACCCCGACTGCTCCGGCAGAGCAACCGGCTCCGGCGCCGTCGCCCGCCGATCAGCCCTCCCCCGCCCCGGTGGAGCAACCGGCCCCGGCGCCCTCCCCTTCCCCCGCGCCGGCACCGCAACAGCCCGCGGGGCCGAATCCCCAGGACTATAACCAGGGCGGGAACATGGTAGAGATCTTGCCCAGCGAGGTCGGGGAAATCCTCGGACTCTGATCGGTGGAAGGATTCCCCGTGCCGCAGCCTGTCGATCGCCCTGGGCATGACGTTGCTCTCCCTGGGCTATCTCTCTAAGGCTCATTGCCTGGCCAGCAGCCGCGGCGATGATGGAATACTGCGCCTCGACTGGTCGGGCAATCGGCAGTACATGTCCGCCTGCTATAGCGACATCGCGGGCTTTCACAGCGCGCTTCACTTCGAGGAATTAGCCAATCCCTTTGCCGCCCGCACGGTAGAAGAGCCGGTGCTTACCTCGCTCTTCCAGTGGCTCATCAACGCTTTGAGTCACCTCACGTACCCAGCGATTGAGGCTCTTTCCCTCCCCATTGCCCCCGCCGCGTGGTACTTCACGATCAGCGCGGCGGTGCTGGGCTGCACGTGGATTATCACCCTGCGCCTGCTCATGGACGTGGTGGGCAATAGGGTGTGGGACCTGATACTGGTGGCGGGCTCCCCCCTCTTGATCGTTTACGCCTTCCACGCCTGGGATCTATTGGCGGTATTCGCCCTGGTGGCGGCCCTGCGCAGCGTGCGCTATCAGCGCCCGGTGGCTGCCGGTATCTGGATCGGTGTGGGGGCGGCCTTCCAGGTATGGCCCGGCCTGCTCGTGGTGGCGCTCTTCCTTCTGGGAGCGCGCACGCGGCAATGGGCCTTCCCCGCGCGCGTGGCGGTGGCGTCGGCAGCCACCTGGATATTGCTTAACGCTCCGGTGCTGCTGCTCTACCCCCAGGCGTGGTTGGACCCGTACCGCTCGTATCTTGCCCAGGGCGCCTCGTGGGACACGCTTTATTACCTGGTGGGGCAGGTACTAGGGGTGCCCTTCTCCCCTACCGCGCTCAATGTGATGGTGCCGGGATTGTGGATCGTGGGCCTGCTCCTCATCGCGCAATGGGGGCTGGCGGCCAGGCGTACCCCGCGCCTGGCGGAGGTGCTCTTTCTCTTGGTTGCTTTCACCTTGTTGCTGAGTAAGCAGTGGTTGCCCCAGCACGCGCTGTGGCTCCTCGTGCCCGCCGTGCTGGCCTTGCCGCGATGGCGGCTTCTGCTGAGCTGGATGTTCCTGGAACTCCTGGTTTTCCCCGCCACCATGCTCTATAGCGGCGCGGAGGAGGGCAATGGCCTGCCCCTGTGGTTCTTTGCCACGCTGATTGTGCTGCGCGGCGGGGTGCTCACGGCCCTGGTGGTGATGGTGAGCCAACAGCTGCGTGGGCAGCGCGAGGACAAGGTGGATCATGCCACCGGGGGCGTGGACCCCGCGCTGCCGTGGGGGAAGCGATGAGCACGGGCTTGCTGCTGCTCACGATGGTGAGCGTGTTCTGCGGTTTCCTGTGCATCCTTGGGGCCTTTGCGGCCTTCATGTACAAGAAGCCGGCGCGCTTGATCTGGGGTCTCGGCGGGGTGGCGCTGGTACTCGTGACGGTGATCCCCGTGGTTATTGCCGTGTTCTATGCCGCGGGCACTTCTTCCTAGGGGCCTCCTAGGGGCCTTCCTAAGAGCCGTGTGGGCTCGCTTTTTATGCAGGTGTGCGCTATCTTTGAAAGGTTGCTTGACGCAACGACCCTCCTGCCACGCCCACCGAGGGCGTAGCCGAAATATCAATTACTAGACCATAGGAGGTGATGAGGTCCGTGCGTCACTACGAAATCATGGTCATCCTGGATCCTACTCAGGATGCGCGCACCGCAGCCCCGTCCCTGGAAAAGTTCCTTGACGTGGTTCGCAAGGAAAACGGCACCGTTGAAAAGGTCGATGTGTGGGGCAAGCGCCGCCTGGCCTACCCGATCGATAAGAAGGAAGAGGGCGTTTACGTCGTCATCAACCTTGAGTGCGAATCCAGCACGGTCAATGAGGTTGATCGTCTCCTGAACCTCAACGACAACATCCTGCGTACGAAGGTTCTGCGCACCGATAAGTAAGAGTGGATAGAATCTCGGATAAGACCGGGGGGCCTTGCCCCTCTGGCTGCCGTTTATCACACTGAAGAAAGGTTTAGCAGCATGGCACAGGGAGATACCAACATCACGGTCGTGGGCAACTGCGTCAACGACCCAGAACTGCGTTTTACGCCCTCGGGCGCCGCGGTGGCTAATTTCCGTGTGGCCTCCACCCCCCGCCGATTCAACTCTCAGACGAATCAGTGGGAGGACGGCGAGGCGCTGTTTTTGACTTGCAATGTGTGGCGGCAGGCCGCCGAGAACGTCGCAGAAACCATCACCAAGGGCATGAGGGTGATCGTTACCGGACGGTTGCGTCAGCGTTCTTATCAGAACCGCGAGGGCGAAAACCGCACGGTATACGAGATCGAGGTCGATGAGGTCGGCCCCTCCCTGCGCTATGCCTCCGCCCAGGTAAACCGCAACCCCCGCGAGGGTGGCGGTAACCGGGGTGGGCAGCCCGGCGGTGGTTTCGGTGGCGGCAACTTCGGCGGTGGCCAGCAGGCCCCGCAGGGTAACCAGGGCGGCTTTGGTGGCGGTCAGCCCCAGCAGTCGCAGCAATCAATGGGCGGCTCGAACTCCGCGCCGGCCAATGATCCCTGGAACTCCGCTCCCCCCGCCGGTGGTTTCGGCGGGGCGGACGACGAGCCCCCGTTCTGATCCCCGAGACCCTTTCCACATCATCCTCTTTTCAACAACGAAAGGCAGGGATCATGAAACTGATCCTCACCGCTGCCGTTGAGAACCTCGGTGTCGCTGGTGACATCGTTGAGGTTAAGGACGGCTACGGACGCAACTACCTGCTTCCGCGCGGCCTGGCCATCGTGGCTACCCGTGGTGCTGAGAAGCAGATCGAGGGCATCAAGCGTGCCCAGGAGGCTCGCGCTATCCGCGACCTCGACCACGCCCGCGAAATCCGCGAGCAGCTTGACACCCTGGAGGGTGTGACCGTCTCCGTGCGTACCTCGGAGAAGGGCAAGCTCTTCGGTTCGGTTAAGACCGATGACATCGTGGCAGCCGTGAAGAAGGCCGGTGGCCCGAATCTGGATAAGCGCGTCATCGAGCTTCCGAAGAACCTGGTCAAGACGACCGGCAAGTACCGCGTGAAGGCACAGCTGCACAAGGATATTGCGGCTAATGTGAACTTTGAGGTCGTCTCCGCTTAAAAACCGGTGACGGCGGCCCGCTCCACAAAGAAGGAGTGCGGCCCAACGACAACAGCGCACTCACGGCCCCGTGACTCACTTTTGGGTGAGTTCGGGGCCGTGAGTGTTTTTCATGGAGCGCAGGTTCACTACACGGGTTGAGCTGCCCTGTGGATAGATTGTGGATAACTGTGGAAAGTCGCGGTGAGTAATGCCCCAGGTCAGTGCCTTGAAGGGCCGTGAAGGGGGCCTAACAAGGCGAAGTAGCCGGTGTCAAATGCCCTGGTGTAAGGGCATCTTGGAGGATTTTTGCAGGAATGAGAGCCGGAAAAATGGCCTTGACCTGCACTGATGTTGCCGCCCTGTGCTTGGGCTTGGGGGATTATAGATACCACTACCCCGGTTTGTACACAGCACAGGCGGCGAGGGGTGGATAACTAACCATGTTGTCCACAGCCCCCTGTGGATAACTCTTCCAGTGATGGGGAATACAGTGGTTTGTGAGTAGATTATGGAGGCACAGAGAGTGCTTACGCACAGCACGAAGCAGATCAAGAAGCACAGCAAAGAACGAGACAGCCACCGAGACAAGAAAACCAATGGTATGCCCAGCACCCCTCTAGAGGATTACGCCCTGCTCTCCGATCAATCCACCGCCGCCCTGGTCTCCCGCGAGGGCTCGATTGATTGGCTCTGCCTCCCCCGCTTCGATTCGGGGGCGCTTTTTACCGCGCTCTTGGGCGATCCCACCGATGGCCGGTGGAAGGTCTCGGTGCGCGATGGTGAGGTCACGGGGCGTCGATACGTGGGCAATACCTTCATCCTGGAAACGCTGTGGCAATCGCCCACGGGCACGGCCCGCGTGCTGGACTTTATGACCCCGCGCAACGGCAAGGCGGATCTGATCCGCCGCGTGGAATGTCTCAGCGGCACCGTGGAGGTGCGGATGGACCTGCGGATCAGTTTCAACTACGGGAGGGTGCAGCCCTGGTTCCGCTGGGTTGAGGTCCCGGGTACGCAGGAGCCGGGCCTGCTGTGCACCGGCGGCCCGGAGGGACTGCTGCTCGCTGGGGCCATGATTACCCCTGACGCCGAGCAGGGGGCTTACGACGCCGATGTGATCCGCGGCAGCGTCACGCTAGAGGCCGGGCAGCGCGCGGATTGGTCGCTCACCTGGTTCAAGCCCTGGGAGCCGGTACCGGAGCCGGAAAACCCCGATGAGGCCCTGGCCACGGCGGAGGATTTCTGGGGCGATTGGATCGAGCGTCTGGACGTAGACGCCGCCACGCACCCCCAGGTGGAGCGCTCCTTGCTGGTGCTGCGCGCGCTCACCCACACGGAGACCGGTGGTATCGTGGCGGCTCCCACGGCCTCCCTGCCGGAATCCTTCGGCGGGGAGCGCAACTGGGATTATCGCTTCACCTGGCTGCGCGACGCCTCGCTCACGGTAGAGGTGATGGTGGCTCACGGCCTGATTAAGGGGGCTACGGCCTGGCGCAATTGGCTACTGCGCGCGGTGGCGGGCGATCCCGCCAAGTTGCAGATCATGTACGGCCTGGGCGGGGAGCGCGAGCTGCCAGAGAAGGAACTGCCGCACCTGCGCGGCTACGAGGATTCGCGCCCGGTGCGCATCGGCAACGGCGCGGCGGACCAGTACCAGGCCGATGTGGTGGGTGAGGTCATGCTAGCCCTGGCCGCGCTGCGCGACGCCGGATACAAGGATTCCGATTACTCCTGGGCGCTCCAGGTGAAGCTGCTCGATTACGTGATGGAGCACTACGAGGACCGCGATCACGGTATTTGGGAGATGCGCGGCGATCTGCACTACTTCACCCACGGCCGCGTGATGATGTGGGCCTCCTTCAACGAGGCCATCCGCGCGGTGGAGGAGCACGGCTACGAGGGCGATGTGGATACCTGGAAGCGGTACCGCGAACGCCTCTACGCAGAGATCATGGAGAAGGGGTGGAACGAGGAGCTGGGAACCTTCACCCAGACCTATGACAGCGGCGAGGTGGACGCTTCCCTGCTGCAACTGCCGCACACGGGCTTCATTGCCGCCGACGACCCCAAGATGCTCAGCACCGTGGCCCGCATCGAGAAAGACCTGGTAGATGAGCATGGCCTGGTGTATCGCTACCGCACGGTGGAGGGGATCGACGGCCTCAAGGGCGATGAATACCCCTTCGTGATGTGCGCCTTCTGGCTGGTGGAACAGTACGCGGCCTCGGGCCGGGTGGCCGAGGCCAAGGAAAAGTTCGAGATGCTCTGCGGCCTGGCCACCGATCTGGGCCTGCTGGCGGAGGAGTACGACCCCGCCACCAAGCGCCTGGCCGGTAACTTTCCGCAGGCCTTCTCTCATCTCTCCCTGATTAGGGCGGCCGATGCGATTGCGCGCGCCGAATCCGCCTAGTATCGGCAGGGCGAGGTGAGCCCGAACTAGAGGAGGAAGCATGACCGCGGGGAGTGCCAGTTTCGACGACGATTACGTACCGCCGAGCGACGTCGATGCTCCCCCGGCCTTCGAGGAACCGGGCGAATACCGGGGCCGGGGGGATTATCAGAATCGCAGCCGGGGGTCCGACGGCGGTTTCCGCCAGCCCCCGCACGATCGAGAGGCCGAGCAGGGCGTGCTCGGCGCCATGCTGCTCAGCCCCAATACGGTGTTGGACATCATCGAGGTGCTCTCCCCCGATGACTTTTATCACCCGGCCCACACCCTGATTTACCGTGCGATCATCGACCTCTTTTCGGAGAGCAAGGATATTGACCCGGTGATCGTCTCCGCCCGCCTGGAACGCCAAAACGAGCTGGATAGGGTGGGCGGTGCTCCCTACTTGCACACGCTGATCGCCTCGGTGCCCACGGCGGCCAATGCCCGTTATTACGCGGAGATCGTGGAGGAAAAGGCCACGCTGCGCAAACTGGTGGACGCCGGTACCCGCGTGGTGCAGTTGGGTTACGAGGGCGCCGAGGGCGCCGAGGTCGATGCCGTGGTGGACATGGCCCAGCAGGAAGTCTTTGGCATCAATCGGGATAAGTCCGCCGAGGATTACGAGGTGCTGGCGGACATCTTGCAGCCCACCATTGATGAGATTGACATGATTACCTCCAATGGCGGCCTGGCTCAGGGCATACCCACGGGCTTTATCGACCTCGATGAACTTACCCAGGGCCTCCACGGCGGCCAGATGATTATTGTGGCCGCCCGTCCCGGTGTGGGTAAGTCCACCTTGGCCCTGGACTTTGCGCGCTCGGCCTCCATTAAGCACAACAAGGCCGCCGTGATCTTCTCCCTGGAAATGTCCAAGACGGAGATCACCATGCGCCTGCTTTCGGCGGAAACGGAGATCAAGCTCTCCGATATGCGCTCGGGCCGCATGGATGGGGTGGCCTGGGAGAAGCTGGCCAGCCGCGTGGGGCAGATCTCCGAGGCCCCGCTCTTTATCGATGACTCCTCCAACATGACCATGATGGATATTCGCGCCAAGGCGCGCCGCCTCAAGCAGAAGCATGACCTGCAATTGATCGTGGTGGATTACCTTCAGCTGATGAGTTCGGGCAAGCGCGTGGAATCGCGCCAGCAGGAGGTCTCGGAGTTCTCCCGCTCGCTGAAGTTGCTGGCCAAGGAACTCGATGTGCCCCTGGTGGCCATCTCTCAGCTCAACCGTGGCCCGGAATCGCGTACGGATAAACGCCCGCAGCTCTCCGACTTGCGTGAATCCGGCTCGCTAGAGCAGGACGCCGATATTGTTATGCTCCTCTATCGCCCGGACTCGCAGGATAAGGATAATGAGCGCGCCGGTGAGGCGGACATCATCTTGGCCAAGCACCGCGGCGGTCCCATCGACACCGTGAGCGTGGCTCACCAACTGCACTACTCGCGCTTTGTGGATATGGCGCGCGGCTAAGCGCCCCGCCCCACGCGCTCCCAGGCAACCAGCAGCAACCAGTAACAGTCGGCCCCCGCTTAAAAAGCCGAGCGGAAGCCTCGCAACCGCAGGGAGTTGCCCACCACCAGCACGGAGGAGGCCGCCATAGCAATACCCGCGAACATCGGGTTGAGCAGCCCCAGGGCGGCCATGGGAATGAGCGCCACGTTATAGCCAAAGGCCCAGAGCAGGTTGCCGCGAATAGTGCTTAGGGTGCGCCGCGAGAGACGGATGGCGTCGGCGGCGGAGCGCAGATCGTTATTCATCAGGGTGATGTCGGAGGCCTCGATGGCCACGTCGGTGCCCGCCCCCATCGCCAGGCCCAGGTCCGCCTGGGCGAGCGCGGCGGCGTCGTTCATGCCGTCGCCCACCATTGCCACGGTGCGGCCCTGTTCTTGGAGTGCGATCACCTGGGTCACCTTATCCTCGGGGCGCACCTCGGCCAGCACGGCCTCGGGCGAAATACCCACGGCGCGGGCGGTGGCGCTGGCCGCACCGGCGTTATCCCCGGTGAGCAGCATGGGCTCCAAGCCCAGTTCGCGCAGCGCGGCGATGGCCTCGGCGGAGGTGGCCTTGGGGGCGTCGGCCATGGCAATGATGCCCACCGGCTCCCCCTCCACGCTCACCACCACGGCGGTGGCTCCTTCTTCCTGTGCCCGCAGCACGGCGGGGTGCGAGCTTAGCCCCTCGGGTCGGGTCACCTCCATGCGCCGGCCAGCCACGGTGGCGCTGATGCCTCGGCCGGGGTGGGCCTCGAAGTCCCGCGCGGCACCTTCTCTCCTGGCCGCCTCCTCAGACATCGCGGCACTCTCAGCCGGAGCCGAGGAAACAGCAGCCGCAAGAACAATCGCCCGGCCGATGGGGTGTTCGGAACCCGCCTCCACGGCGGCGGCCACACGCAGCACCTTAGCGGCGTCGATAGCCCCCAGGGGTATTACCTCCTGCACGGTCATTTCCCCGGTGGTGACGGTGCCGGTTTTATCCAGCACGATGGTGTCCACGCGCCGGGTGGATTCCAGTACCTCGGGACCTTTGATGAGTAGCCCCAGTTGCGCGCCGCGCCCGGTGCCCACCAGGAGTGCGGTGGGGGTGGCCAGCCCGAGCGCGCAGGGGCAGGCGATGATGAGCACGGCCACGGCCGCCGCGAGGGCGTCGGTAGCGCCCCCGCTGCCCCAGGTGAGGTGTGCTATCAGGGTGAGCGTGGCGAGCGCCATGACCACCGGCACGAATACCTGGGAGATGCGATCCACTAGGCACTGCACGGGGGCCTTGCTGGCCTGGGCCTGGGTGAGAAGGCGGCCCATCTGCGCCAGCGTGCTGTTTTCCCCCACTCGATCCACGCGCACCACGAGCCTGCCGGAGGTATTCAACGTGGCCCCGGTGACGCGCGCGCCGGGGGTCACCTCCACGGGGACGGACTCGCCGGTAAGCATGGATTCGTCCACGGCGGAGTGCCCTTCGAGCACGGTGCCATCGGCGGGAATCTGCTCGCCGGGGCGCACCACGGTGTGATCGCCCACGGTCAGTTGAGCGGTGGGAACGCGCACCTCTCGGCCCTCGCGCAGCACCGTGGCCTCCTTGGCCCCGAGGCTCAGCAGGTGGCGCAGGGCCTCGGAGGAGCGCCCCTTGGCGCGTTCCTCAAAGTGGCGGCCCAGCAGCAAGAAGGAGATCACCACGCCCACGGTTTCCAGGTAAATCTCGTTGCCGCTATGGGAATGAGCGCTCAGCGACATGTGCATGACCATGCCCGGCTCCCCCGCCCCACCGAGGAAGAGCGCCCAGGTGGACCACGCATAGGCCGCCGTGGAGCCCAGGGAGACGAGGGTATCCATCGTGAACGCCCCGTGGCGTAGGTTCAGCAGCGCCGCGCGGTGGAAGGGCCACCCGCCCCAGAAGAACACCGGGGAAATCAGCGCAAAGGCCAGCCACTGCCAGTAGGTAAATTGCAGCGCCGGAATCATGGAGAGCACCAGCACCGGGGCGCTCAGCAGCGCGGAGCCCCACAGGCGGCTATCGGGCTTGCTTTTCGACGCCCAGCCGTCGGCCTCGGCCTCAGCCCCGCCTTCCTCGCCAGGCCCCTCCTGTCCGCCCAGCGCAAAGCCCTCGTAGCCGGTGGCCCGAATGGTCTCTAGAAGATCTTCGGGAGTGACCTCGGTGGCGTCGTAGGCCACGGAGGCGGTCTCGGTGGCGAAGTTGACGCTGGCGCTCACTCCCTCCATCTTGTTGAGTTTGCGCTCCACCCTGGAAGAACACGCGGTGCAGGTCATGCCGCTAATTCCGAGGTCGATGTGTGCCGGGGTGCTCATATCCCACACCATATACCCCCTGGGGGTATTGGGCAAGGGTGGATGGCGCGGTTCCCGTACCCTGGTATGCGTAGCACGGCGTGGAATAACGCGCCGGGCGGGTGCGTTTGTGCCCGTGGAATCGCAAAGACAACGAACGAGGAGAGCACAATGGCTACTATCGACGTCACCGAGGACACCTTCGAGCAGACCGTGAGCGGCGAGGGCATCGTCCTCGTCGATGCGTGGGCTTCCTGGTGCGGCCCCTGCCGCGCCTTTGCCCCCACCTTTGAAAAGGCTTCGGAGAAGCATGGCGACGTCACCTTTGCCAAGCTCGATACCGAGGCGAACCAGCAGCTTGCCGCAGCCTTAGAGATTCAGGCCATCCCCACGCTCATGGCCTTCCGCGATGGGATCATGGTGTTCCGCGACGCCGGCGCTTTGCCGCCCGCCGCCCTGGAAGACCTCATTGGCCAGGTGAAGGGCCTGGACATGGACGATGTGCGCCGCCAGGTGGCTGAGGCGAACGAGCAGCACGACGCCGAGGCATAAAAGCTTGGCCTAAACGGTTTCAGAGAAGCCTCCACGAGAGAAGGTGCCCGCCTCCCTGAACTGATCCCAGAGAGCGGGTGCCTTTTTTCGTGCTTGCGTACACTCGCGGGGGAACGCTGAACAATCGCGCAAGGAAGGCGGGAACGCAGATCATGGCCAATCCCTTCAGCAAGGGCTGGAACTACCTCAAGGCGTCTCTGGACCAGAAGATCGACGAGAACGCCGACCCCAAGGTGCAGATTCACCAGGCCACCGAGGCGGCTAAGGAGCAGCACCAGGAGATTACCGAGCACGCCGCGGCCATTATCGGCAATAAGCGGCAGTTGGAGATGAAGCTGGATCGGCTGCTCAAGGAGCAGGATTCCCTCCAGGGCCAGGCTAAGCAGGCCATCACGATGGCCGATCAGGCCAGTGCCCAGGGTGACAGCACCCGCGCCGCGGAGTACACCAATACCGCCGAGGTTTTTGCCAGCCAGCTCGTGGCGGTGGAGCAGCAGATCGAAGAGCTCAAGACCTCCCACCAGCAGGCCTCGCAGGCCGCGGAGCAGGCGCAGCAGAAGCAGCGAGAGTCTGAGGCTCGCCTCAAGGAGCAGATGGCGCAGATTGACCAGCTCCGCGCACAGGTGGACCAGGCCAAGATGCAGGAGGCCTCCAACGAGGCGATAGGGGCGCTTAGCGCCAGCGCCGATGATTCCACGCCCACCCTGGATGGGGTGCGCGAGAAGATCGAGCGCCGCTACGCCAACGCCCTGGGCGCCCAGGAGCTCGCGGAGGGGTCCGTTAATTCCCGTATGGATGAGATCGCTGCTGCGGGCAGGGATATGAAGGCGAGCGCCCGCCTGGATCAGATTCGCGCGGAGCTCAATGCGGGGAATACCGCTCAAGATAACGCGGCCCTCGAACAGGGAGAGTCCGAGGGCCGCGAGGTTTAAGCGTTGAGCGCTGCTCGCGCTATCACTCGCGCCTGATGTTGATGAGTACGCCCCGGATTCCGGCGTGAAAGCCATCGCGGAGGTTAACCCGCTGGGTTTCTGAGAGGGTGTACTCGTGCAGGGTCTCGCAGGCGAATTGCAGCAGGGGGCGATCGACCTCGGGGGGAAGCCCGCCACCGGAAAGCAGATGCGCGTGATCGCGCTGTTCGGCTGAGGCAGCGTTGTCATACCACCAGGTAGCGTACTGCTGCCCCACGTCATAGGGGGTTTGGTAGCCCGCTGAGGCCCATACCTCGTTGGGCAGGGGGACGTAGCGCGAGCGCAGTTTGCGCTTGGGCGCCATCATGGAGGGCTTGGGCGCGGGCTTGGGGGCCTCGCTTTCCGTCTCTGCCGTCGCCGCCTCTGTTTCTGCCGCGCTGATGCTTTCCTGCTCAAAGCGGGGTACGGCAGGCGGCTCGTTCCCCTCGGTGGGTGCGGGCTGGACGGGGGCGGGCTGGACTGGGGCAGACTCGGCGGGGGGGGGCGCCGGGGCGGCCGGAGGGGCGTCGATAAGCTCCTCGGGCGTCGTGTCGGTTTCCTCCGGGCGTTCGGCATTGTCCGCCGCGGTGGGGGTGCTGGGCGCGTGGTGCCCGCGGGTGGCCGCCTCGGGTACGAGGGTGGGGCCGGGGTCCTCGGGGGGCTCCATTTCGCCCAGGGGTTTGGTGGGTACCGCAGGGGGCAGGGGGCCTTCGAGGATTTGCAGCTGCATGGAGTCTGCAAAGTCCTCGCGCGGGTCCAGGATGGTGGTGGTATCGCAGGCGTAGCGCAGGGCGGAGGACATGGAATCCCAGCCGAAGCCGTAGAGGTGGACGCGGATACCGGCCGCGGTGGCCTCCTGGACTCCGGGGATCATATCGGCGTCGCCGGAGACCAAAACGATGTCCGTGTGCTGCTGTTTTATGGCAGCAACCACCATATCGGCCACCAGGCGGGTATCCACGGCCTTTTGGGTACGTCGCTCCCCCCAGGCGATGAGCTGACCGGCGCGCAGTTGCACTCCATCGCAGGAGCGCAGGGCACGCTGGTAGCGGTGCGGCCCAGATTCGGGAATACCGTCGTACCAGAGTTGTCGGTGGATGGGTTGGCGTAGTTGGTTTTCGATCATGGTGCCCAGGACGCCTACGACCTCGGGCAGGTCAATTTCTAACTGTGCGCGTGCGCCGGTCTCCCACGAGTTGTAAAAGCTCGCGAGGAGATACGAGGTGTCCACGAACACGAGTGTGCGTTCAAGCATGGCTCCTAATTTCCGTTTCATAAGTATTGCTCTAAATTGCAGTACCCCCAGCATGCCCCATAGTGGGGGGTTGCGTCGAAGTTCTGAGAGTTTTCCCTGTTGAGGGGTATGGGTGCGGTTGTTGTTTCGTTCCATAGTCCGAAGGATCCGTCGCGTTTTGGGCTGCCGTCTCGTTGATTTCCCTTGACACCAACCAGGTTGGTTGATTACATGAGTAACTAAGCAGCTAAGAGGAGGTCTGGCATGGACGAAGCGGCGGCACCGCTATTCCAGCAGATAGCGCAGCTCATTGAGGACAGCATCGTGGAGGGCACCCTCGCCGCCGGGCAGCGCGCTCCCTCCACCAATGAGCTGGCGGCTTTTCACAAGATCAATCCCGCCACCGCGCGCAAGGGCCTCACGCTGCTCGTGGAATCCGGGGTGCTGATGAAGCGCCGCGGCGTGGGCATGTTCGTTACCGAAAGTGCCCGCGAGATCATCATGGATCGCCGCAGAGAGCAATTCCCCGGCGCCTACCTGGCCCCCATGATCGACGAGGCCCTGCGCCTCAACCTCAACCGAGCTCAACTCCACGACCTCGTAGATCGCGTGGCAGAAAGCAGAGGACTGTACTCATGAACACCGCACTCATCGAATCTCACGACCTGCGCGGACGCTACACCTCCGCGCGCATTTTCGACGGCCTCCGGCTCACCCTCCCCCAGGGCGGAATCCACGGCCTCATCGGCCCCAACGGAGTGGGCAAGACCACGCTACTGCGCGTGCTTTCCGGTCAATTGCCGCACGACGGCGAACTTTCCATCTGGGGCATGGACCCCTTCGACAATCCCCAGGTGATGTCGCGCATCGTGCTCGCGGGTATCGACGCCCCCTTGCCCGATAACTGGGAAGCCATGCGGCTCTTCCGCATCGCCGCCGCGCGTTACCCCACCTGGGACCAGGACCGCGCGCTGGGCCTGCTGCGCGAGTTCGATCTGCCCAGTTACAAGAAGTATTCCGCCCTTTCGCGCGGCCAGAAGTCCGCCCTGGGAATCATCTTCGCCCTGGCCTCCGGCTGCGATCTCACGCTTCTCGACGAGCCCTACCTCGGCCTCGACGTGGAAAAGCGCGACGTCTTTTACCGCGAATTACGCGCCGAGCGCGATCACCGCCCCAGCGCCACCTTTCTGCTCTCCACGCACGAGCTGCACGAATCGGAAAAGTTACTGGACACCGTGACCATTCTCGGTGGCGATTCAGTACGCCTCAGCGGTCCGCTCGACGAGGTGCTAGAAGAATACAGCAGCATTCTCGGCCCCAGCGCCGCCGCACAAGAGCTTATCGACGCCCACCCGGCCCACGTCCTGCACGTAGAGGAACTGGCGGGCAGCACGCGGGCTGTGCTGAACGTGAGACGAGACGAGTTGGGGGAATTGCCCGGTGGGGTGCGAGTGCAGGTGCTCAGCTTGGAAGAACTGGCCCGCGCTATTGAGGGGGTGGAGTAAATGCAGGGTGTGAAACTGTGGTGGGGGTTGACGGAGAAGATGAAGCCGGTGCTGTGGCTGGCCTGGACTTTTGCTCTGTCCACGCTTGGCTTTCCAGAGCTCGGGGAGAGTTGGTTCCGCTTTGCCTGGGTACTCCTCTGTGTTGTCCTGATTATGGGAATGTCCTGGCGCTTTGATGCAGGCTACGCGGCGTTGAATCTTCCCCTCAAAATCTGGCGTGGGCATCAGCGCATTGATACTTCCCTGATATTAGTGAGCATGCTTACAGTCATTCTCTGTAGGACATCCTGGGGTAGCCCAAAGCAAATCTTTTTCTTATTGGTGGTGCTTGCCGCAGCGGGGCGTCATCTTTTTGGGAGGACTAGGCAGGCGAGCTCCTATCTGGGAGAAAGTTTGGCCAGTCGCCTTTCCGCCCATGCTTCGGCTGAAGAACCGAAAAAGAAGAAAGATACGTGGATACCCTATCCCGAAACTCTGTTGGGGCAGAGTATCCTACGGCTGCAATTGGGCTTTAGCGTGGGCTTAGTTGTTGCTACTCTCATCGGGGCATTTTTGAGCCGGTTCATCTCGTGGATTTTTCATACTCCACCGATACCGGTTTCGGGTGGGCTACTGGTCGTAGTCTGGATGTTCATTTTCTTTTTCGGCCTGGATCGGATTCAGGACAGCTACTGGCAGTGGATCCGTTTTGGCGGCTCCCGCACGCAATGGGCACGGTGGACTGCGGTGATAAATGTTGGCCTCGTTCTTGTAGCCATAGCCGTGGGAACCGTGGCGGGAATCATCGTTGGAGAGGGGCTGGCGCAGGGGGCCTTAGCGGGAGCGATGTGCGGTATCTACCTCATCCCAGTGCTGATTCTCTCAGCCGTGGGTGGACGGCATAACTGGTTTGCCTGTTGCGTGTTTGTCCTGGGCATGGCTTCGGTACTTGTTCTATTCGGTATGGACAAGATCGGACTCAACCAGTGGCTCTTACTTCAAGGTGGGTTGACGGCGTTCATTCTCTTGCTATTGCCCCGGCTTGTCCGTCATGCCGGGCACGAGTTGCGAGGCCTGTCTGCCTTCTTTGGAACCAAAGCGCGAACGTAGGGCAAACAGTAGGTGAACAAGATGCTCTAAAAACATGCTCTGGCCTGGGTGTTTGTGTGGTGGTGGGGTGGTGTGTAAATTAGTGCGAGTCGCCGCGACAAGGCCCACCCCACACAATCAGGGGTGATCGCCGTGTGGTGGTTGTGTTGTGTGAGAACTCGATAGCGTACC